>DASXPJ010000055.1:0-69183 GCA_036493675.1 Casimicrobiaceae bacterium | reverse complement strand
TGCCAAGCTCTGTCTGCTGGCGAAGGCGCAGAAAGCGCCGTCAACGCGCCACGATTACGAGAAGATCCTCGATCGCGTCTGGCTGCCCGTGCTCAAGAGCAAACCGGTGGCCGGGATCCGCTACAGCGACCTGATGGCGATCATCGCCACGCTGGCGATCGGCGGCAAGACGCTCAACAACAACCTTATCCCGCTGCGTGGCGTGCTCGAGTTCGCCAAGCGCGATCGCGCGATCGCCGAGAATCCAGCCGCCTCGATCGAGAATGCGCCAGTGCAGAAGCGGCCGCCCGATCCGTTTTCGCTCGAGGAGGTCGACGCGATCCTGGCCGATATGGCCGATCGCGAGCCCGACCAGGTGGCCAACTATTTCGCCGCGGCGTTCTTTGGCGGCTTCCGGCCGTCAGAACAGATCGCGCTCACCTGGCCCGATGTGGATTTCCTGCGCGAGGAGGTGCGCGTGCAGCGCGCGATCGTGCGCGGCGTGGCGAAGCCGACCACCAAAACCTACTTGGTGCGCGACGTCGAGCTCAACGAGCGAGCATGGGCCGCATTCGAGGCGCAGCGCCGGCACACACAACTCGCCGGCGGCGCGATCTTTGCCAACCCGGTGACCGGCAAAGCGTGGCCGGACGAGAAGCGCCAGCATCAATTCTGGGGCCGTTCCTTGCGTCGCCTTGGCCTTCGCTATCGCGAGACCTACCAGACCCGCCATACGTTCGCCACGCTCGCGCTGATGGCCGGGGCGAATCCGTCGTGGGTCGCGCGGCAGATGGGCCACGTCAACCCGCAAATGCTGTTCAAGGTCTACGCGAGATGGATCGACGGTGCGGATAAATCGCGCGAACGCGACAAGCTAAATGCGGTTTGGGGCCACACTCGGGCCACAGAAACGCATGTGGCCGAGCTAAGTGCTTCAGGGGAAAGAACTATTCTGGCGGAGAGAGAGGGATTCGAACCCTCGATACAGGTTTTGGCCCATATGCTCCCTTAGCAGGGGAGTGCCTTCGACCACTCGGCCATCTCTCCGGGTAACTTTTGATTTTACCCGTGCCTCGCGCGCAGGGTCAAACAATTCTACTGCCGAATCCGTGGGTTATCGGGCTTCGGCCAACGCAGGCGGCTGGTCCAACTCGAAAGCCCGGTGCAGCACCCGCACCGCCAACTCGAGGTATTTCTCGTCGATGACCACCGAGGTCTTGATCTCCGAGGTCGAGATCATCTGGATGTTGATCTGCTCGTCGGCCAGCGTCTTGAACATCTTCGCCGCGATTCCGACGTGCGACCGCATGCCGATGCCTACCAGCGATACCTTGCAAATACGATTGTCGCCGATGATTTCGCGCACCGTGAACGAGCTTCCCTTCTCGCGCGTCAGCACGTCGAGCGCCTTCTGATATTCGCCGCGATTGACGGTGAACGAGAAGTCCGTGTGCCCGGAGGCGCCAATGTTCTGCACGATCATGTCGACGTCGACGTTGGCCGCCGCGATCGGTCCGAGGATCGCGTAAGCGATGCCGGGCCGGTCCTCGACTCCCATCAATGAGATCTTGGCCTCGTCTCGGTTGAATGCGATGCCGGAAATGATGGCCTGCTCCATAGTGTCGTCTTCCTCAAACGTGATCAGCGTCCCTGACGAATCGCTGTCGGGCTCCTCGAACGAGGACAGCACCCGCAGCTTGACCTTGTACTTCCCGGCGAATTCGACCGATCGAAGCTGCAAAACCTTCGAGCCGAGACTCGCCATTTCGAGCATCTCTTCGAACGTCACGCGATCGAGCCGGCGCGCCTCGGGCACGATGCGCGGATCAGTCGTGTACACGCCATCGACGTCGGTATAGATCTGGCATTCGTCGGCGGCCAGCGCCGCCGCCAGCGCCACGCCCGAGGTGTCGGAGCCGCCACGACCCAGCGTCGTGATGTTGCCATCGCCGTCCACGCCCTGGAACCCGGCGACGATCACCACCGTGTCTTCGGCGAGGTCGCGCCGTATCCGCTCTTCATCGATTTTCAGGATGCGGGCCTTGGTGAACGCGCTGTCGGTCAGCACGCGTACCTGGGCGCCGGTGTAGCTCTTGGCTTTCAGCCCAAGCTGGTGCAAGGCGATCGCCAACAGACCGATCGTCACCTGCTCGCCGGTCGCGGCGACGACGTCCAGCTCCCGCGGGTCGGGATTCGGCGCGAGCTCGCGCGCCAGCGCGAGCAGACGGTTGGTTTCTCCGCTCATGGCCGACGGTACGATCACCAACCGGTGCCCCGCGCGATGGAAATGCGCGACCCGCCTGGCGACATTGCGAATCCGCTCGACGTTGCCAACGGACGTGCCACCGTACTTCTGTACGATCAGCGCCATATCGCTCGACGAGCCATGGATCTGCGACACCCGCGGTGTACGCGTCCGCCGCTCACAGGAGCCGGAAAGCGAGCGTCGCGTTCGTGCCGCCGAATCCGAAGGAATTCGAAAGCGCGGCTCGGATCTTCATCTTCCGGGCCTCGTTCGGAACGAAATCAAGATCGCAGCGCGGGTCGCGGTGAAAAAGATTCGCCGTCGGCGGAGCGACCTGATCGCGCAGCGCAAGCACGGTAAACACCGCTTCGACACCGCCGGCCGCCCCGAGCAGGTGTCCGGTCATCGATTTGGTCGACGATATTGCCAGACGCGCAGCGTGCTCACCGAAGCAATGCTTCACCGCAATGCATTCGGCCACGTCGCCGAGCTGCGTCGACGTGCCGTGGGCGTTGATATAGTCGATATCGCCGACGTTCAGTTTCGCGTTCCCGAGCGCGTTGACCATGCTGCGCGAGGCGCCGCTGCCGTCCTCGGACGGCGCCGTAATATGGTGCGCATCGGCAGACATGCCGTAGCCCGCCAGTTCGCAATAAATTCTGGCGCCGCGCGCTTTCGCATGCTCGAACTCTTCGAGCACCAGAACGCCGGCGCCTTCGCCCAGAACGAAGCCATCGCGATCGACGTCCCACGGCCGGCTCGCGGTAGCGGGATCGTCGTTGCGCTGCGATAAGGCCCGCGCCGCGCAAAAGCCGCCGATGCCCATGGCGCTGACCGTTCCTTCGGCACCGCCAGCTACCATCACGTCCGCGTCGCCGTACTCGATCAAGCGCGCCGCTTCACCCAGGCTATGATTCGCCGACGAGCAGGCGCTGACCGTGGCCAGATTCGGTCCCTGATACCCGTACTGTATCGAGACGAGCCCGGAAATCATGTTGATGATCGACCCGGGCACGAAGAAGGGAGATATCTTGCGGAAGCCGCCCTGCAGGTAAGCGCTATGGGTGTCCTCGATCATTGGCAGCCCGCCGATGCCCGAGCCGATGCAGACCCCGATACGCTCGAGATTGCGGTCGTAGCCATCGAGCCCCGCGTCGCTGATCGCCTCCATCGTGGCAACCTGCCCGTAGTGCACGAAACGATCGTAGCGACGCGCGTCCTTGCCGGAGAGATACCTGGTGACGTCGAAGTCCTTCACCTCGCCGGCGATACGCGATGGAAAAGGGCTTGCGTCGAACCGCGTGATCGAGACGATGCCCGACCGGCCCGCGAGTATGTTCTCCCACGCGGATGCGACACCGGTGCCGACCGGCGACACGATGCCGATTCCGGTAACTACGACGCGGCGTCTGGACATGAGCTGCTCGTGAATGGGCGGACCGCCGTGCGGTCGCGTTCCGCTCGCGCGGGACGACTGCCGGGCCGCCGGAGCACGACTGGATGCCGCTCTCGGCCGCCCGGTGCGGGAAATGCTACTTCTTCAGATGCGCGCCGACGTAATCGATCGCCTGCTGCACCGTGGTGATTTTTTCGGCATCCTCGTCGGGAATCTCGGTCTCGAACTCTTCCTCCAGCGCCATCACCAGCTCGACCGTATCCAGCGAGTCCGCCCCGAGGTCGTCGACGAACGACGATTCATTCTTGATCTCCGCTTCGTTGACGCCGAGTTGTTCTGCGACGATCTTCTTGACTCGCTGCTCTACGTTTTCCATGCCTCTCCTCCCCTGACGGGATCTGAACTTGCATAACCTGCGAATTTTACCAGAACAAAGCCTATTGCATATACATCCCGCCATTGACGTGCAGCGTGGCGCCGGTGATATATCCCGCAGCAGGCGAGGCGAGGAACGCCACCGCATGTGCAACGTCCTCGGGCAGCCCGAGCCGCCCCAGCGGGATGCGCTCGACGAGCTTTTCGCGCTGCGCGTCGCCCAGCGCGCGTGTCATGTCGGTGTCGATGAACCCCGGCGCAACGCAATTGACCGTGATGTTACGGCCGCCGACCTCCTGCGCCAGCGATTTTGTGAACCCGATCAGCGCCGCCTTCGTCGCCGCGTAATTGGTCTGGCCCGCGTTGCCGCTGACACCGACGACCGAGCCGATGTTGATGATGCGTCCGTAGCGCGCTTTCATCATGCCGCGCAGCACGGCCTTCGACATCCGATAAACCGACTTGAGGTTGGTGTCGACGATCGCGTCCCAATCATCATCCTTCATGCGTACCAGCAGATTGTCGCGCGTGATGCCGGCATTATTCACAAGTATCGAAACATCGCCGTAGCGCTGGTGAACAGCATTGATCGTCGCTTCGGGTCCGGTCGCATCGTTGACGTCGAGCCGCATGCCGGCGCCCTTGTTGCCCGCCTCGGCCAGGTAGGCATCGATCGCCGCGGCGCCGCCGTCGGTCGTCGCCGTGCCGATCACCGTCGCACCGTCCCGTGCCAGCGATTGCGCGATCGCCTTGCCGATCCCTCGGCTTGCGCCGGTCACCAGGGCTACGCTGTCTCCGAGCGCCATCGGCCTATCCCAGGGTAATCGCGGCCAGCGCCGCCGCGAGCGCGTCGCCGTCGTTGCTGGAATGCACGGCGAGCTCGGGAACCGTGCGGCGGGCCAGTCCCGCCAGCACGGTTCCGGGTCCGCATTCGACGATGTGAGTGACACCGCCGGAGGCGAAGGCGCGCATCGTATCGGCCCAGCGCACGGGGCTTGCCGCCTGGCGCGCCAGCGCATCGCGGATTGCAGCAGGCGCGCCGGCGCGCTCGACATCGACGTTATGCAGGATCGATAACGACGGCGCGCGCATGCCGACCCCGGCCAGATACACCGCCAGGCGCTCGGCGGCCGGCTTCAGCAGCGAGCTGTGGAATGGCGCGCTGACCGGAAGCAGCAGACCGCGCTTGGCGCCTCGGGTCTTGGCGAGCGCAATCGCGCGCTCGACCGCTTCCCGGTTTCCTGCGATGACGATCTGCGCCGGGGCGTTGAAATTCACCGGCTCGACGACTTGGCCTTGCGCTGCCTCGGCGCAGACAGCGGCCAGCGCCTGGTCGTCCAGACCCATGACGGCGGCCATCGCGCCGGTACCGGCAGGCACCGCTTCCTGCATTGCCTGCGCGCGGAATCGCACCAGCGGCAGCGCATCGCCGAAGGTGAGCGCTCCGGATGCCACCAACGCCGCGTATTCGCCGAGGCTGTGTCCGGCAGCAAGCGCCGGCTCGGGCCCCCCCGCGTCCCGCCACGCCCGATACACCGCGATGTCTGCCGTCAACATCAGCGGCTGCGTATTCACTGTGCGGTTGATCTCCTCCGGTGGCCCGTCGATGGCCAACGTCCACAGATCTTGCCCGAGTGCCTCACCCGCTTCGACGAACGTCCGCCGCACGGCAGGATGGGCTTCGTAGCCGGCCATCATTCCGACCGACTGCGATCCCTGTCCGGGAAAGACCATTGCGAATTTCATCGTCGGGCCGGTGGTGATGCCTGCAGAAGAAAGTGGCTGCGCATCAGAGCCATCGCAACAGAATCGAGCCCCAGGTAAAGCCGCCGCCGACGCCGAGCAGCATGACGTGCTGACCGGGGCGGATGCGCCCGTCGCGCACGGCCACGTCGAGCGCCAGTGGAATCGAGGCCGCCGACGTATTGGCGTGCTCGCCGACGGTCGAGATCATGCGCTCGAGGGGCAGGCCGAGTTTTTTCATCGTCGCTTCCATGATACGGATATTGGCCTGGTGCGGAATCACCCAATCCACCGCGGTGGCGGGCATCCCGGTTGCCGCCAGCGCTTCGTGGGCGGTCTCGGCCAGCACTTTCACCGCGAACTTGAAGACCGTATGCCCATCCATCTTGAGCAACGGCCTGCCGCTGACGGCCCCGTTGGCGACCGTACCGGGCACCGACAGGATGTCGCGATAGCTGCCGTCGGCGTGCAGGTGCGCCGACAGGATGCCCGGCCGCTCCGACGGCATCAGCACGACGGCACCGGCGCCATCGCCGAACAAGACGCAGGTGCCGCGGTCGCTCCAGTCGAGAATGCGCGAGTAGATTTCGGCGCCCACGACCAGCGCGTTCTGCGCCGCACCGCTCGCCACCATGCGATCGGCGATCGCCAGCGCATAGACGAAGCCGCTGCAGACGGCCTGCACGTCGAAGGCCGGACCGTTTTTCACTCCCAGCTTGTGCTGCAATATGCAAGCCGTCGACGGGAATACCATGTCCGGCGTCGTCGTCGCGACGATGATCATATCGATGTCGCCGGGCGCGAGTTTTGCCGCGTCCATCGCACGCTGCGCCGCGGCGAGAGCCAGATCGCTCGTCTGTTCGTCGGTCGCGGCGATGTGCCGCTCGCGAATGCCCGTGCGGCTGCGCACCCATTCGTCGTCGGTGTCGATTCGCCGCGCGAGATCGGCGTTGGTCAGCAGCTCCGCCGGCAGATAGCCGCCGGTCCCGGCGATCCGACTATGCATCGACGATCGATCCGCCGTTGCCGCCCGCGACATGGGCCGGAACCGGCATCGCGCTGAGCCTCTGCGCGATGCGCTCGAGCACGCCTTGCGCGGCCTCGGCGTACGCCTGGCGAAGCGCATGCTTGAAGGCGAGTATGTCGGCCGAGCCGTGGCTCTTGACGACGATGCCGCGAAGGCCGATCAGCGTCGCGCCGTTGTAACGTCGCGGGTCCACGCGTCGCTTGAATGCCCTGATCACCGGCAGCGCGCCCACGGCCAACATCTTGCGCAGCGGGTTGCGCGTGAATTCCTCGCGCAGGAAGTCCGAAAGCATCAGCGCCAGGCCTTCCGAGGTTTTCAGTGCGACGTTCCCGACAAAGCCGTCGCACACGATGACATCGACCGTTCCCTTGTAGATGTCGTTGCCTTCGACATTGCCGTAGTAGTTGAGGTCCGAGGCCCTCAAGAGCTCGGCAGCCTGCTTGACCACGTCGTTGCCCTTGATGTCCTCTTCGCCGATGTTGAGCAGGCCGACGGTCGGACGCTCGATGCCGTCGACGGCGGCGACCAGCGCGCTGCCCATGACCGCGAATTGCACGAGCTGCTCGGCCGTGCAGTTGACGTTGGCGCCGAGATCGAGCGCGGTGGTGACACCGGTGCGCGTCGGAAGCTGGGATGCGATGGCGGGACGGTCGATGCCGGGCAAGGTCTTGAGCACAAAACGCGAGATCGCCATCAGCGCGCCGGTGTTGCCGGCAGAGACGCAGGCCTGCGCGACGCCATCCTTGACCAGGTTGACCGCCACGCGCATCGACGAGTCCTTTTTTCGGCGCAGGGCGTCGGCCGGCGGCTCATTCATTTCGACGACTTCGGTTGCCGCCCGCACGGTGACCCGGTCTGCTGCCCTCGTGCGGATCCCTCCCAGCGCCTGCCGCACCTCGGCCTCGCGTCCCACCAGAATCACCTTCGCTCGTGGCGTCTCCGCCAGAAAGGCGAGTGCAGCGGCGACCGTGACCGGCGGTCCGTGGTCGCCGCCCATCGTATCGATGGCGACGGTGACCGCCCCGGACGCCGTGTCGGCGCCGTCGGACTCGCGCGGATGTGTCGCGCGTTTCATCGCCGACCGCCGGTCGCCCTTATTCGGCGCCGGTTGGCCCGGGTCGTGCTGCCGCTCATGGGGGTGCCGGACCCTGGCGAGTTGGCTACGACCCGGTTACTCGTCGGCTTTGGTCTTGACCACTTTCTTGCCGCGATAGTAGCCGCTCGGGCTGATGTGATGGCGAAGGTGAACCTCGCCGCTCACCGGTTCGACCGCGAGCGGTGGATTGGGCAGAAAATCGTGGGCGCGGTGCATGCCGCGCTTGGACGCCGACTTCTTGTTCTGCTGGACAGCCATTGTGACTCCTCAAAATACGATCGACACGGGACCGCGGTTCCCGCGTCCCTGAAAACTGCAGGCCAACCGCCCGCTATGGACCTCAATCCGGATTGCGCGCCTTGAGCCTCGCCAGTCCGGCGAATGGCGACCGGGCGTCGTCCTTCATCGGGCGACCCGCCGCCGGGCACTCGTCCTCGCCGTGCCTCGGCGAGAGAGGCAACGACAACAGCAATTCGTCCTCGACCAGGCTCCGCGGATCGAGCGCCGCCTTCGCCAGCACGACTTCGGTTTCGTCGGCGTCGAGTCGCGCCAATTCGGCTTCGTCGCGCGCCAGCAGCAGGTCCGTCTGCTGCGTCACCCGCGCCCCAAAGGGCTGGAGGCAGCGCTGGCAGACAAGCGGCACCGTGCCGTCGATCCCCACCGTCAACGATGGCCGTCCAAGCCCGTCACGGCCACCGCTGATTCGCCACGCGACCGGCACGGCATCGGAGCCCTCCGCCAATTGGTCGGATACGCGGGACAGATCGCGCGCGTCCATTTCGCCGGCCAGTTCCGCGCCTTCGGCGGACAGCTCGAAGGCATCGAAGCGGCCATGCGCGCGGTCGTCCTTCGTTCGAGTCGACATCTGATTGGCCTCCGGTCCAAGGAAACGCCCAGTCCATCGACTCATGACCAAGAATGGCGACGGGGTGGCAGGCCCGGCCGCGACAGGCAGACAAACGTTGCATAATAGCCGTCTTGCCGTCGAGTGTCAAAGAAAACCATGAAAACAACAACTTCGCAGCGCACGGCGCGGGCGCTGGTCCTTGCCTCGGCCTCGCCGTATCGCAAAGACTTGCTGGCGAGGCTCGGGTTGCCGTTCTCGATCGCGGTGCCGGCAGTCGACGAAGCGCCTCGGCCCGCCGAGGCGCCCGCCGATACGGCCGTCCGTCTGGCGGAAGAAAAAGCGCGCGCAGCCGCGTCGACGCACCCCGATGCGCTGATCGTGGGATCGGATCAGGTCGCCGACTTCGAAGGCACAGCGATCGGCAAGCCGCGCGATCCGGCGGATGCGCTGGCTCAGCTCCGGGCGATGCGCGGGCGGACGATCGTTTTCCACACGGGCCTGGCCCTGCTCGATGCGCGCAGCGGCCGGTGTCGGCGGGCGCTGGTCGACGTGGCCAGCACGTTCCGTCAGCTCGACGATACCGCGCTCGAAGCCTATCTCGCGCGCGAGCAACCCTACGATTGCGCCGGCTCGGTGAAGGTCGAAGCGCTCGGCATTGCCCTTTTCACGCGCATCGCCAGCGACGATCCCACGGCGCTGATCGGCCTGCCGTTGATCCGGCTGACCGACATGCTGATGGCCGAAGGCTTGCACCCGCTGTGAGCCCGAAGCGCGACCGGCCCGGTACGCTGTATCTTTTGCCCAACCTGCTGGGCGCGGTCGAACCGGAGGCGGTCCTGCCGGCGCGCACCATTGCGATCGCGCGCGGACTCCGCCACTTCATCGCCGAGACGCCGAAAGCGGCCCGTGTGTTTGTCAAATCGCTCTCGCCCGAGCATGCGCTGCAGGAGATGGCGTTCGCCGAACTGAACGAGCACACACCGCCGCAGCACGTGGCGACGCTGCTTGGGCCCATCCTTGGAGGTGAAGACGCCGCGCTGGTCTCCGATGCCGGCTGCCCAGGCGTCGCCGATCCCGGCGCGCTGGTCGTTGCCGCCGCGCACCGTCTTGGCGTGCGCGTGGTCCCGCTGGTCGGGCCTTCGGCCATCCTGCTGGCGCTGATGGCGTCGGGGTTCAACGGTCAGAACTTCGTCTTTCACGGCTATCTGCCGGTTGGTGCCGAGCCGCGTCTGGCAGCGCTGCGGGCGTTGGATGCGGCGATCGCACGGAGCGGCGCCACGCAGCTTTTTATCGAGACACCCTACCGAAATGAAGCAATGGTGAACGCCGTGCTGGCCGCCTGCCGGCCGCAGACGCGATTCTGTGTCGCCGCCGATCTAACGCTATCGACCGAACGGATCGTCAGCCGCAGCATCGCGCAGTGGCGGTCGGAGCCGCGATCGAATTTCGCCCGCAGTCCCGCGATGTTCCTGCTGGGCAACGACTGAGGGCCTGCGGCTCGGGGCGCCGGGGCGCAAAAGGCTTATTGCTCGTCGGCGTCGGGCCAGTTCTTGATGTAGCTCTTGAGCATGCGATTTTCGAAGGTCTGCTCCTCGTAGACCGCTTTCGCCACGTCGTGAAACGACACCACGCCCAGCAGCGTCGGGCCGTCGATCACGGGCACATAGCGCGCGTGACGCTCGAGCATCACGCGGCGCAGCTCTGTCACGTCCAGGCCGGTCGTCGCCGTCAGCGGATCGCGCACCTGGATGTCGCTGACCTTGAGATCGCCGAGCTGCCCTTGGCGCTTCGAGAGCGCCTGCAGCACTTCGGCAAAGGTCAACATGCCGACCATCCGGCCATGGTCCATCACGACCAGCGATCCGATGTCGTGCTGCGCCATGACCTTGATGGCGTCGAACACCGAGCCATCGGGCGCTGTCGTGAACAGCGCGTTCCCCTTGATCCGCAGAATTTCACTGACCAGCATGGCGGTCTCCTTCGGCCCCGGATGCGCGCGTCCGGCCCCGAGTCGAGGGTACTCCGGCGTACCGGCGGCGTGCAACGGTCGCGACTTAGGCGGGTGACCTCGGCCGCGCCGGCCCCCGGCGCCATCGACATTCGGCTGGGGAGGTGCGGGATTTTGCTTGCTCTATGCCCGGATTGAAGTGCAAGATTCCACTCCGGTCCGAAAGAGGCCGATGCGGAAAGTTCCTTTACCAGCTAGGAGGAGCAGCAATGAGCGATCGCAAAGACAGCCCGGCCGTCACCGAAGTCATCCAGCCGGCGCGCCGGCGCCTGCTCAAGGCCGCGGGTATCGCGGCCGCCGGCGGCGCCACGTTGGCGGCGCCTTTCATCCGCAATGCAGCGGCCGCCGAAACCACGACCTGGAAAGTGCAGACGTCCTGGCCCGCTGGCGTGGGATTGCAGACGTTCAAGACCTGGGCCAGCTCAATCAAGGAAAAAACCGGTGGCGAGCTCGAATTCAAGGGCTTCGCGGCCAAGGAAGTCGTCGGCGATTTCGAGCTGCTCGACGGCGTCAAGAACGGCGTGCTCGAGGCGATGAATTCGTTCACGCTGTACTGGGCCGGCAAACTCCCCTCGACGGCTTTTATGTCGTCCTACCTGATGGGGTTGCGCTACCCGCACGAATGGGACATTTTCTATTACAGCCACGGCGGACTGCAGGCAATCCGCGAGGTCTTCGCCAAGCAGAATCTCTACTACGTCAACCGGATTCACCACGGTCCGAACATCATCCACTCGAAGAAGCCGATCCGCACGATCGAGGACTTCAAGGATCTGAAGCTGCGCGTGCCCGGCGGCATGATCGCGGAGGGCTTCGCCGCGGCGGGAGCCAAGACGACGTTGCTGCCCGGCGGCGAAGTGTTTTCCGCACTGGAAAAAGGTACGGTCGACGCGGCCGACTACACCGGGCCGGCGGTGAACTGGGACTTGGGCTTCCAGCAGGTTTCCAAGTACATCTGGACCGGTCCTCCGGGGCTCGAATCGATCTACCAGCCGGTCGACCTGATGGACCTCGTGGTTCGCATGGACGTCTGGAACAAGCTGTCGCCCAAGATGAAGGCGTGGGTCGACGAGGAAGTGCAGGTCTACTCGAACGTTCATCATGCGGCGATCCAGAAAGCCGACATGGAGGCCTGGGGCAAATTCGAAAAGGCGGGAACGCAGATCAACCGCATGCCGGCCGAGGACTTGCCCAAGTGGCAGCGCCTTGCGGTCCCGATATGGTTTAAGTGGGCGAACAAGGACAAGGATGCGGCGAAAATCTTCAAGCTGCAGCTCGACGTCATGGAGTCGCACACCTGTGGCTACGTGACGCCCGACATGTACAAGGGCCTCAAGGTCGACGTCTAGCCCGGTTGTCTCCGGCCGGGTCCTCGAGCACTGATTGTCCCGCGGCGGCCGACCCCGGCCGCCGCAGGCGATGGATGCGCCTGCTATGCCATCACTGACGTTCATCATGCCGCACTGGCTCTATTGGGCCGGGGTCGTCATTTTCCCGCTGATCGCGCTCTATCTGGTGCGACGCCAGATGCGCCATCCGTTGCCGTCGGGGCCATCGCTGTTCATTGCCTATCTGTTCTGGCTCTGCTCGGGGTTCATGGGCATCCACCGCTTCTATCTGCGCAGCGTGCTGGGATTCGTGTTCATCCCGGTCTTTCTCGCCATCCTCTATTGCAACACCCAGATTCGCGAGGTCCATGACGACACCTCGCGAACTTTCGCCGCGCTCGAGCAGGCGCAAAACGCGGCCGAATACGCCAAGCCACGCTCGCAACCGCCCACGGCCGACGAGGCGGCCGCATACGCGCGCGCGCAGGCCGACATCAAGCCGCGCGAGGCCGACTACGCAGTCGCGAAGGCCGTGACCGACCATTGGCACGCGATGGCACGGTGGGCCGCCATCGCGATGGCAGCGCTGCTGCTGATCGATGCCGTGCTGATGCCCACCCTCGTGCGCAGGCGGCGGGAGCTCGAGGCGGCGCGCGCGCCGCCCGCGCCGATCCTGGAGGTGGATACCTCGGTGGTGCACGAAGCCGGGGTCGGCGAGGACCCGACGCTGCACTTGCATACGCGCGTCACCGACGCGATCGAATGGATCAACGTCAAGGCCGGCCAATATGTCGCGTGGTGGGCGCTGATTGCGGTCTTCGTCTACTACTACGAGGTCGTCGCGCGCTTCATCTTCAATTCGCCGACGAACTGGGTGCACGAAAGCATGTTCCTGATGTTCGGCATGCAGTACGTACTGTCAGGCGCTTACGCGTACCGCGAGGATCAGCACGTCCGGGTCGACGTGTTTTATGCCAAGTTCTCGCCGCGCGGCAAGGCGATCGCCGATATCGTCACCTCGGTATTCTTTTTCATCTTCGTCGGCACCATGGTCGTGACCGGTTATCGCTTCGCGGCCGATTCCGTCAGTTTTGACGAGCACTCGTTCACCGAATGGGGCATTCAGTACTGGCCCGTCAAGCTTGCGCTCCCCATCGGTGCGGGTCTGCTGCTCCTGCAGGGAATCGCCAAGCTGATCAAAGACGTTCTGCTCGTCATGCGCAAGGGAGCCTGAGGCATGGGTCTCGATATCGGCATCGCCTGGCTCTCCTTGCTGCTGTTCGGCGGCCTCGGGCTGCTCCTTGCGCTCGGCCTGCCGATGGCGTTTTGCACCGGCAGCCTCGCGACGATCTTCCTGTTCGTATTCGGCAACAGCGCCGTATTGAACATGATGCCGTCGCGCATCTTCCCGTTCATGACCGACTACCAGCTTTCCGCCGTACCGTTGTTCATTTTCATGGCGTCGGTGCTGGAAAAAGCGGGCATCATCGAGGAGCTCTTCGACGTCATCTACAAATGGCTCGGCGCCCTCAAGGGCGGTCTCGCCTCGGCCACGGTCATCGCCTGCACGCTGCTGGCGGCGATGGTCGGCGTCGTCGGTGCCACCGAAGTGACGATGGGCATGATCGCCCTGCCCGCAATGCTCCGGCGCAACTACGAGCCCAAGCTCGCATGTGGCGCATTGTTGGCCGGCGGAACGCTGGGCATTCTGATCCCGCCGTCGGTGATGGCCATCGTCTACGCGGTCGTCGCGCAGCAATCGCTTGGGGAGCTTCTGATCGGCTCGGTGTTTCCGGGGCTGATGCTTTCGAGCCTCTACATTGCCTATGTGACGATCCGCTGCTACATCAATCCGTCGCTGGGCCCGGCACTGCCGGTCGAGGAGCGGGTCAACATGCGCGAGAAACTGCGCCTGTTGCGCAACACGATCACTCCGGTGCTGCTGATCATCCTGGTGCTCGGCGTGATCTTCGTCGGCATTGCCACCCCGGTCGAAGCCGCCGGAATCGGAACCTTCGGCGCACTCGCCGTCTGCGCATTGCATCGCCGGTTGACGTGGACCGCGCTCTACGAGGCGGCGATGTCGACGCTCAAAGCGACGGCGATGGTCATGTGGATCTTTTTCGGCGCGACGATGTTCGTCGGATTCTTCATCATCAAGGGCGGCCAGACCTTTGTGGCCGACTTGATCTTGAGCACCGGGCTGCCGCCGTACGGGATCCTGCTGCTGATGATGGTGATCCTGTTCATTCTCGGCATGTTCATCGACTGGGTCGGCATCCTGCTGCTGACGGTGCCGATCTTCCTGCCGATCCTGACGGCGCTGACGTTCACCGGCGTCGCCGGATTCGCGGGCGTCAAGCCGGATGACATCTCGCTGTGGTACGGCGTCATTTTCATGGTCAACATGCAGATGGCGTTCCTGAGTCCGCCGTTCGGCTATTCGCTGTTCTATCTGAAAAGCGTGGCGCCCAAGGAAATCTCGATGGCGATGATCTTCAAGGCGGCTGCGCCTTTCATCTGCCTGCAAGCGCTCGGGAACGCGTTGTGCATTATTTTTCCGCAGATCATCCTCTGGCTGCCGAGCGTGCTGTACCAGGGAACGAAATAGGCACACCGAGCAAGCGTCCACGTAAGCGCTCGCCGAGTTCGGGACCGAACGGCTTTCGGGACGTACGCCGACGTTACGGAGCGAGTGAGCGCCGCTCGCGCAGCGCCTGCGCCAAGGTCCCGCTGTCGACGTATTCCAGCTCGCCGCCGACCGGGACCCCGCGCGCCAGGCGCGTGACTTTCAGACCGCGCGCCATGAGCAACTCGCCGATGTAGTGCGCGGTCGCCTCGCCTTCGTTGGTGAAATTGGTGGCGAGCACGACTTCGCGAACGGCGCCGTCGGCCGCGCGCTTGAGCAGCCGGTCGAGGCGGATTTCCTTCGGCCCGATGCCATCCAGCGGCGAAAGGCGCCCCATCAGCACGAAATAGAGGCCGGCGTAGGCCTGCGTGTGCTCGATCATCATCAGGTCGGCGGGGGTCTCGACCACGCAGAGCAGCGCCGCATCGCGTTTGGACGAGCGGCAGAGCGCGCAGAGCTCGTCCTCGGTGAAGGTGTTGCAGCGCTCGCAGTGCCGGATCGTGCGCGTGGCCGCCTCCAACGCCGTGGCGAGCCGCCGCCCGCCCTCGCGGTCGTGCTGGAGCAGATGCAGCGCCATGCGCTGCGCCGCTTTCGGTCCGACGCCCGGCAGGCAACGCAATGCCTGGGTAAGCTCCTCCAGGCTGCTCAACGGCTCCATGCGGCAAATGGGTCGCGACCGATCAGAACGGCAGCTTCAGGCCCGGCGGCAGCCCGAACCCGGCCGACAATCCCGCCATCTTCTCCTGCGACGCCGCGTCGATCCTGCGCACCGCATCGTTGATCGCCGCCGCGACCATATCCTCGAGCATATCCTTGTCTTCGCCCAGCAGCGAGGGGTCGATCGTCACACGCTTGACGTCGTGCCGCCCGGTCATCAGCACCTTGACCAGGCCCGCGCCCGACTGGCCCTCGATCTCCATCGCGGCGATTGCTTCCTGCGCCTTCTTCATGTTTTCCTGGACGGCCTGCGCCTGCTTCATCAGGCCGGCGAGCTGGTTCTTCATCATGGTCGTGGTCCTGCCTACGAATTGGGTTTGATCGATTCCGGTTTGATCGTCGCGTCGAATCGCGACAGCACGTCCTGCACGAAAGGATCGTCGCGAAATGCGGCTTCGGTCTTGGCTCTCGTTTCGACGCGCTCGCGCTTTTCCTGCGCGGCAAGCGTCGCCGCCGCGGCGGCATCAACGTCGAACCGGACACGGACGCGGCGGCCAAATGCCTGGTCCAGCGCAGCCTTGAGCTTGTCGGTATAGGCCTTGTCGGTCAGGTGGCGCGCCGCCTCGGGGACAGCGAGCACGATCTCGTTGCCGGCGATGGCCTTGAGCTCGGTCTGTGCGGCGAGTTGCAGCGCGATGCCGGACAGCTTCAGCCCGGCGACGAAAGCCGGCCAGTCGGCGATCTGGATCGGTGCCGCCTCCACCACGCGGGATTCGGTCGACGCAGCAACCGGTCGAGGCGCCGAATGGGTCGCCGCCTGCGTGCTCTTGTTCGTGCTTTCGCGCACGGTCGCACGTTCGGCCGACCCTCCCTGCGCAGGGGGCGCCGCACCCGGCTCGAACGCGAGCAGGCGGAGGAGCGTCATCGCGAATCCCGTGGCCTCGTCGGGGGCCAGCGCCAGATCGGCGCGTCCTTGCACGCAGATCTGATAGGCCAGTTGCACGGTCTCGGGCGTGAACGCCTGCGCGTAGCCGCCGATTCGCGCCGCGTTGGGCAAAGCGTCGGCGGAGCCGGCAACGGTCTGTGCAACCGCGATGCGGTGAAAAAGACTCGCCAGCTCGTCCAGTGCAGCCGGCAACGACAGGCTGCGCTCGGTCAGCGTTGCGGCTTCGGTCAGCAGCGCCTTACCGTCTCCAGCCAGTAGAGCGTCCACGATGCGATAGGTGTACTCGGTGTCGACCGCGCCCAGCATCGTGCGCACCACGGGTTCGCGCACTTCTCCGGCGCCGTAGGCAATCGCCTGATCGAGGACCGACAGCGCATCTCGCATCGAGCCCCGCGCCCCATGAGCGATCAATGCCAGCGCGGGATCGTCGTAGGCAATGCCTTCCTCGCGAAGAATATGGGCAAGCCGCGCCGCGATCTGCGCAGCGGGCAGCGCCTTGAGGTTGAACTGCAGACAACGCGAAAGGACGGTGACAGGGATCTTCTGCGGATCGGTCGTCGCGAGGATGAACTTGACGTGCTCGGGAGGCTCCTCGAGCGTTTTCAGCATCGAGTTGAACGCCGCCTTCGACAGCATGTGGACTTCGTCGATCAGATACACCTTGTACCTGCCGACCGTCGGAGCATATCGCGCGTTGTCGAGAATCTCGCGCATATTGTCGATGCCCGTGTTCGATGCGGCATCGAGCTCGAGCAGGTCGACAAACCGGCCCGCGTCGATATCGAGGCAAGCGGGGCAAACGCCGCACGGCGTCGCCGTGACTCCGGTCGCGCAATTGAGGCTCTTGGCGAGCAGTCTCGCTATCGTCGTCTTGCCGACGCCCCGCGTGCCCGTGAGCAGATAGGCATGATGCAGCCGACCGCGCTCCAAGGCATTGGTCAGGGCCCGCACGACATGGTCCTGCCCGACCAAATCGGCAAACTTCTTCGGCCGCCACTTGCGGGCGAGCGCTTGGTAGCTCATTGGGGTCAACGTTTAGCGGTTAAACAAAGCTTTGCGCAATTTCGCTTCGCGTTCGCTTTGCAGCGAACAGTGAGGCCATTTCGCGTCGCGTTCGGTTTCAGGCAAGGCGCTCGACCGACGCAGGCGCGCCGTGTACCAATGATGTACATAAGCGCCTGCGGCGGGCGGGTAACGCAGCATGAAGCCGAACTGACGCGAAAGAAGGGGTGGCGAGCCGTACCCCCGGCACTTGCAGAGAATAGCTATGGCTGCTTCCTTCCGGACCTGACCAGGTTCACCACCATGCAATGCGGGGCGGCCCGCCATGGATCGTCGCTGCCGCCCGTCATTATCAACGAACCGTGCCGACCCAGCAAGCAATGCGGCGCGCATCCGCCCGCGCAGCGATGTCGCTATCGGCGCGCCGTCTATAATGCAAACAAGCGCATCACGCATCGGAGCTCTATTGCGCACCCGACGTCTGCTGTGGAGCTCCATCGTAGCCGCCATGACATTGGCTGCCTGCGGTCCGTCACCGCCACCGCCACCTCCCGCGACCAACGAATTAACCGTGCTTCTTCGCACCGGCCCGTCGACATGGTTCGTCGGAACGGACGATCAAGGCGCGGGCATCGACTATGATCTTGCGCAGATGTTCGCCATCCACGAGGGGGTGACGCTCAAGATAATGCCTACCGGCGACCCGGTGGCCAAGCTCGGCGACGGAGCCGTCGGCCTGCGCCTCGGCGCCGGCAATCTGTATCTTCCCTCGCCGGCGAAGCCGTCGCCCAACGGCGTGCTTTATTCGTCGGGCTACTACGCGGCCGAACCGGTGCTCATCTACAACATCGACGGCTTCAGGCCGGAATCGTGGCGGGACCTCGCTGGCGAAAGCGTCGGCGTTCTCGAAGGCGGCGGTCTCGCGTCCGCGCTGACCAAGGTACAAGCCGATCACCCGGAGGTCCGATGGCAGATGACCACCTTGCCGTCGACCGAGGCGATGATCAGCCAGGTCTCCGACGGGACCCTTAGTTATGCAATCGTCGCGTCGAACGATGCCGAAGCCGCGCGGCACGTGTATCTGAATTTCGACAAGGCGTTCGCGGTCGCCGGGAAGCAGCAACTGGTGTGGGCGTTTCCGCCGGATGAACAACATCTGCGAGATCGCGTCAATGCGTTTTTCGCACAGGTGCGTCGCGATGGGCGCCTGCGGCGGCTGATCGAACGGTATTTTTCCTACGGCACGGTGCCGCGAATCGACGCGGGCGTGTTTCAGGATCGCATCAAGACGGTGCTGCCGCAGCTCCGCGCAACGTTCCAGCGCGCGCAGCAGGCGACCGGCATCGAATGGCGTCTGCTCGCCGCGATCGCCTATCAGGAATCGCAATGGGACGCGCAGGCGACCAGCGAAACGGGCGTTCGCGGCCTGATGCAGCTGACCGAGGAAACCGCACAGCGGCTCGGCGGCATCGATCGGCTCGACCCTGCCGCGAGCGTGCTTGCCGCAGCGCGCTATCTGCGTGACCTCAAGGATCGGTTGCCGCAGCGCATCGCCGAGCCCGATCTCACCTGGCTTGCGCTGGGCGCCTACAACATCGGTATCGCGCACCTGGAGGATGCACGCATCCTCGCGCAAAAGCAGAAGCTCGACCCGGACACGTGGTCGGCGCTGAAAAAGACGCTGCCGCTGCTCGCGCTGCCCGAGTATTACGAAACGGCGAAGTACGGCTACGCACGCGGTTCGATGCCGGTCACGTTCGTCGATCGTGTGCGGGCTTATTACGACATCTTGCTTGCCCAGCAGCCGCCGCTGCAGCCGCGCCTGCGCATGTTCTCGGGTGTCGTCGATGAAAACGCCGCGCAGCCGATGGCGGCGCCCGTCAACGCCGCCAAATAATCAGCGCGCCGCGGCGATCGCGGTTGCGCCGCCCATGTACGGCCGGAGCGCCGCGGGAATGTCGACGCCGCCGTCGGCGCGCTGGTAATTTTCGAGGACGGCAACCAGGGTCCGGCCGACAGCAAGCCCCGAGCCGTTCAGCGTGTGCACGAGCTCGGGCTTGCCCTGCGCATTACGAAATCGCGCCTGCAAGCGACGCGCCTGGAACGACTCGCAATTGGAGCACGACGAGATTTCCCGATACTTGCCCTGCCCCGGCAGCCACACTTCCAGATCGTACGTTTTTGCCGCGGCGAAACCCATGTCGCCGGTGCAGAGCGTGACGACGCGATAGGGCAATTCCAGCCTCTGCAGAATGGCTTCGGCGTGGCGCGTCATCTCCTCGAGTGCGTCGTACGACCGATCTGGATGCGCGATCTGCACCATCTCGACCTTGTCGAACTGGTGGACACGGATCATGCCGCGCGTGTCCTTGCCGTAGCTTCCGGCCTCGGAGCGGAAGCAAGGCGAGTGGGCCGTCAATCGGATCGGAAGCACCGCGGCCGCGACGATCTGGTCGCGCACGAAATTGGTCAGCGGCACTTCGGCGGTCGGGATGAGATACCAGCGTCCCTCGTCGGCTGCGCCCCCTTTGGCGGCCCAGAAGAGATCTTCCTCGAATTTCGGCAGTTGACCGGTGCCGACCAGCGATTCGGCGTTCACCAGGTACGGCACGTAGCATTCGACGTAGCCGTGTTCGCCGGTGTGCACATCCAACATCAGCTGCGCCAGCGCTCGATGCAGTCGCGCGACCGCGCCGCGCAACGTGTAGAAACGGGCACCTGCGATCCGCGCCGACACCTCGAAGTCAAGGCCGCCAAGGGCAGTTCCGACGTCGACATGATCGCGAACCGCAAAATCAAAGGCTCTGGGGCTACCCCAACGGCGGACTTCGGCGTTGTCGGCCTGCGATGCGCCGACCGGCACGCTCGCATGAGGGAGGTTGGGCATCGTCAGGAGCCACTCGCGCACGCGCTGCTGCACGCCTTCGAGGTTGCCCTCCAGCGCGGTCAACTCGTCGCCGATGCCGGCGACCTCGCGCAGCGACGCGGAAGCGTCCTCGCCCTTGCTTTTCGCTGCGCCGATCTGCTTGGAGGCACTGTTGCGCCTTGCCTGAAGCTCCTGGGTTCGTACCTGGATATGCTTGCGTTCGGCCTCGAGAGCGACGAAGGCGCTCGCGTCGAGTCGATACCCACGCGTCTTCAGCCGAGCAACGACGTCATCGAGGTCGTTGCGCAGCAGCTGGATATCGATCATGCGCGGATTTTACCAGAGGGAAACGCGCGACAAGACCACCGGGCTCAGGGCTCGGTGTCACCTCCCGAGCGAGCTTTGGCGTCGCGGTTCTTCAACTCGGCGAGCTTTTCGGCGATCTTTGCTTCGAGGCCCCGCCCAGTCGGGCGATACCAGTTCGGCGACGCCATGCCTTCGGGCAAATAGCTTTCGCCGGCGGCGTAAGCATCGTCTTCGTCGTGCGCGTAGCGATAATCCTTCCCGTAGCCGAGATTCTTCATCAGCTTGGTCGGCGCATTGCGCAAATGCAATGGCACGGGGCGGGACCCGTCCTCGGCAATGAACGCGCGCGCAGCACCATAGGCGACGTACACCGCGTTGCTCTTGGCCGCGCAAGCGAGGTAGATCACTGCTTCCGCCAGCGCGAGCTCGCCTTCGGGCGTGCCGAGACGTTCGTACGTTGCCACCGCATCGAGCGCAAGCTGCAGCGCGCGCGGGTCGGCGAGGCCGATGTCCTCGCTGGCC
The DNA here is from genome assembly GCA_036493675.1 of Casimicrobiaceae bacterium. Lineage (GTDB taxonomy): Bacteria > Pseudomonadota > Gammaproteobacteria > Burkholderiales > Casimicrobiaceae > PALSA-1003. The sequence continues at coordinate 48,211 of DASXPJ010000055.1, read as the reverse complement.
ATGCGTATCATCCGTCGCCCCGCGTACAACGGGTCGGCGCCGCCGTCGAGCATGCGACAGAACCAGTAGAGCGCGGCGTCCGGATCCGAACCGCGCACGGCCTTGTGCAGCGCCGAAATCTGATCGTAGAACGCTTCACCACCCTTGTCGAAGCGACGCAGGCTTCGCGTGACCGCCGTTTCGACGAACGCCGCGTCGATCTCCCGCTTGCCGGCTTCCTGCGAGGCCACCGCGAGCTGCTCGACCAGATTCAGGAGGCGCCTCGCGTCTCCGTCGGCATACGCGATCACCGCATCGCGCGCTGAAGGTTCCATCGCGAGCCCCGGCATCGCCGCGGGCAATGCGCGATCGAGCAGCGCCGAGAGCTCGTCTGCCGACAGTGCCTCAAGCACGTAGACGGTGGCGCGGCTCAGCAACGCGCTGTTGACCTCGAACGAGGGATTTTCGGTCGTCGCGCCGATGAACGTAACCAGTCCTTTTTCGACGAACGGAAGGAACGCATCCTGCTGCGACTTGTTGAAGCGATGCACTTCGTCGACGAACAGGATCGTGTGCCGCCCCGATTGCGCCAGCGTCGCTTCCGCCTGCGCGATCGCGTCGCGAATATCCTTGACGCCCGACAGCACCGCCGACAGGGCGATGAAATCTGCGTTGAATGCGTCGGCCATCAGACGCGCCAGCGACGTCTTGCCGACGCCCGGCGGCCCCCACAGGATCATCGAATGGGGTTTGCCCGACGCGAAGGCTACCGCCAGCGGCTTGCCCGGTCCGAGCAGGTGCCGCTGGCCCATCACCGCGCCGATAGTTTTGGGCCGCAGCCGCTCGGCGAGCGGTGTCGCCGGATTGGCGACGGCGAAAAGGTCATTCGCCAACGACATCGGCGCCCGCTGGCGGCGTGAAGCGGAATAAACCGGGGTCGACCGACGCGTTGCGCTCGAAGGAACCGAACGTAAGCTGCGTCACCTGGCCGAAGCTGTCGTGCAGCTCCATCGTGCGGGGAAGGTTGTCTTTCAGGCCGATCCGGACGGTGGTGAAACCGCTGTCTGCGGCGCGAGGATGCGCGTCGACGAATTCGACGTCACCGTTCTTTCCGCCATCGCTCAACTCGAAATTCTTCCCCAGCGCGTCGTCCCCGGACAGTAACGCGGCGGGCGTGGCGCCCAAGGCGCGGTCGAGCTTGCGGACCACCACCTGGTTGAGATCAGGGTCGTAGATCCAGAGCTTTTCTCCGTCGCCCACGATGATCTGCGGGTGCGGCTTGTCGTAGGACCAGCGAAACTTGCCGGGCCGCGCGAAGGCGAACGTCCCGCTCGATTCCTGCGGCACGCGCCCCGACTTGCCGGTGACGACCTGCCGGAAAGTCGTCTTGCCCGTTTTTGCGCCTCCCAGAAAGGCCTGGAGCTGATCGAGGCCCGATGCGTTCGCGACGCTCGCAAACATCCAAGCCGCCGCCGCGGCCACGACGCATTGCCAGTTGCGGTAGCTCATGCGCTCTCACCCTTGCCCGCGGGCACCAGCACATCGCGGTTGCCATTGGTCTGCATTGCCGACACCAACCCCGCGCGCTCCATCTGCTCGATCAGGCGCGCCGCTCGGTTATAGCCGATGCGCAAATGGCGCTGTACCAGCGAGATCGACGGCCGGCGCGTTTTCAGCACCACCGCAACCGCCTGGTCGTACATTGGATCCGCTTCGGCATCGCCTGCATCGAGGCTGACCGATTCGTCTCCATCGCCGCTGACACCGGAGTCGAGAATGCCGTCGAGATACTGCGGACCGCCTTGCGCTTTCAAATGCTCGACGACCCGGTGCACCTCGGTATCCGCAACGAACGCCCCGTGCACGCGCAGCGGATGGCCGGTGCCCGGCGGCAGATACAGCATGTCGCCCTGGCCCAGCAGCGTTTCCGCACCCATCTGGTCGAGGATCGTGCGCGAGTCGACTTTGCTTGCCACCTGGAATGCGATGCGCGACGGAATGTTGGCCTTGATCAGCCCCGTGATGACATCGACCGAGGGCCGCTGCGTCGCGAGGATCAGGTGAATGCCCGACGCGCGGGCTTTCTGCGCGATACGCGCGATCAATTCCTCGATCTTCTTGCCGGTGACCATCATCAGGTCGGCCAGCTCGTCGATGACCACGACGATCAACGGCATTTCCTCGATCGGCTCGGGGTTGTCGGGCGTCAGCGTGAACGGATTGGGCAATGGCTTGCCGGCCCTCCTGGCCTCGTTGACCCGCGCGTTGTAGCCGGCAAGGTTGCGCACACCGAGGGTGGACATTAGCCGATAGCGGCGTTCCATCTCGCCGACGCACCAGTGCAGCGCGTTGGCGGCGAGTTTCATGTCGGTGACGACCGGCGCGAGCAGGTGCGGTATGCCTTCGTAGACCGAAAGCTCCAGCATCTTCGGATCGATCAGGATGAGCCTGACCTGCCGCGGCTCCGCCTTGTACAGCAGCGACAGGATCATCGCGTTCACCGCCACGGACTTGCCGGACCCGGTCGTGCCGGCGACCAGCAGATGGGGCATGCGCGCCAAGTCGACGATCACCGGCTTGCCGGCGATGTCCTTGCCCAGTGCGAGCGAGAGCGGGCTCGCCGTATCGTTGTACGCCGTCGACGATAAGAGCTCGATCAGCCTGACGATCTGTCGCTTGGCGTTCGGCAATTCCAGACCCATGAACGACTTGCCCGGGATCGTTTCGACCACCCGTATGCTGACCACCGACAGCGCGCGCGCCAGATCCTTCATCAGGTTGACGATCTGCGCGCCCTTCACACCGATCGCGGGCTCGATCTCGAAGCGCGTGATGACCGGCCCCGGATACGCCGCGAGCACCTTGACCGAGACGCCGAAATCGGCGAGCTTGCGCTCGATCAGGCGCGAGGTGAATTCGAGCGTCTCGGTACTGACCTGCTCCTGTGTCGAAGGCGCGTCTTCGAGCAGCGCCAGCGGCGGCAGCGGCGAGTCCGGCATATCCTGGAACAGCGGCTTCTGCTTTTCCTTGACCACGCGTTCCGATTTCGGCACGTCGACCATCGCCGGCACGACAACGACCGGTTCGCGATCCTCGATGGTCTCGCGCGCCGCCTCGACGAACTGCTCGCGCACTTCGAACGCCGCGGCACCGATCTCACGATCACGCCGTGCATCGCGCCGCCCGCGCAGCCACGCGACAAGGCGCTCGATGCCCGCGCCGAGGCGCTCCATCAACCGCAGCCACGACATGCCCGTGAACAGCGACCAGCCTACGGCGAGAAGCGCGATCAGCAGCAGTGTGCCCCCGTTGAAGCCGAGGGCGCGGGAAAGGCCCGACCCGATCGTTTGTCCGACCGCCCCGCCGGGCGTGTGCGGCAGCAAGGCGGGCAATCGGTACAGTCGCAGCGCCTCGAGCGCGGAACTGGCGAGCAGGACCAGGACGAATCCCGGCACCGCGAGCCACGGGTGATGCCGATCCGCGGCATCGACCGTACGCGTCAGATGCCGATACCCGGTGACCACCAGGACGATGCCGGCGAAAACGCACCACCAGGCCGAAAGACCGAACAGATAAAGCAGTAGGTCGGCGAGCCACGCGCCGACTGCGCCACCTTTATTGTGGATCTCGGTGCCCGTGCCGGAGAACGACCACCCTGGGTCGGTCCGTTGATAGCTCGCGAGGATCAGCGCCAGATAGGCGAAAACGGCGACGACAAGCAACCACCACGATTCGCGGACCAGCGCCGCGAGCCGGGGCGAAAGACGGGCCTCCGGCGCTGCCGGATGCCGTCGCTGCCGCCTAGTTTTATTGTTGAAAATCATTGACTTGTATTGCGTATTTCTCGCAACACATTATGCACCGGCCGACGCCGGGAGGCGAGCCGCTTGCGTGCCAAGAGGCCACCCCAACATCGGTTAGAATCGGGCGGAAGCGTTCCACGCCCGCGTCATACCAACGACATCGCATCATGTCAGCCAAACACCATCGCCTGCTGATTCTCGGCTCCGGCCCGGCCGGATTCACCGCCGCAGTATACGCCGCGCGCGCCAACCTGAAACCGGCGCTGATCACCGGCTTGGCGCAGGGCGGTCAGCTGATGATGACGACCGACGTCGACAACTGGCCGGCCGACGCTGAGGGCGTTCAAGGGCCGGACCTGATGGCCCGCTTCCAGAGACACGCCGAGCGCTTCGACACCGAGATCATATTCGACCACATCCATACGGCGATGCTGCGCGAGAGGCCTATGCACCTCGTTGGCGACATCGGCGAATATACCTGCGATGCGCTGATCATCGCCACCGGCGCATCGGCGCGCTACCTCGGGCTTGCCTCCGAGCAGGCGTTCATGGGCAAAGGCGTTTCGGCGTGCGCGACCTGCGACGGATTCTTCTACAAGGAGCAGGACGTGGTCGTCGTCGGCGGCGGCAACACCGCGGTCGAGGAAGCGCTGTACCTGTCGAATATCGCGCGCCAGGTGACGGTGGTTCATCGCCGCAACAAGTTTCGCGCCGAAGCGATACTGGTCGACAGGCTCATGGCACGGGCGGCGAATGGGGGCAACGTGCAGGTGCTGTGGGATCACACGCTCGACGAAGTGACCGGGGACAAGTCGGGTGTCAAAGGGGTTCGACTCAAGCACGTGAGCTCGGGTGCGACGCGCGAGCTCGCGGTGCACGGCGTCTTCATCGCCATCGGACACACGCCGAACACGCAACTGTTCAAGGGCCAGCTGGAGATGGTCGACGGTTATATCACCGTCAAGGGCGGCAGCGCGGGCAATGCAACGGCGACCAGCATTTCAGGCGTTTTTGCGGCGGGTGACGTCGCCGACCACGTCTACCGTCAGGCGGTCACCAGCGCCGGCACCGGGTGCATGGCAGCACTGGACGCGGAGGCGTATCTCGACGATCCCCTGCCCGTCCGGGAGGCAGCCGCCGTCTCGGTCGGGTAGCGCGGTCTGTCGCGCCGCGGGGTGGCGGCTGCCTTCGACTGGCGACCGTTGCCGCAGCGCAGTGCGACCGCTACAACCAGGATCACGACGCGATGGCGAAGCTGTCCGATCTCAAGACCTTGCTTGGCCGATTCGGCACCAAGGACACGCCCTTGGCGATCCGTCGCGTTACGAACGGTGCTCGCAAGCACGCGCCCGGGCGGAGCGCACAGGATGCCGGCGACGTCGATCTCGGCCAGGCGTTTGCCGATGTGTCACCGTTACGGCCGCGCAACCGGGCGCACATCGACAAGGCACGACCCGCGCCGACGCCGGTCAAGCGCCTTGCCGACGAAGCCGACGCGCTGGCCGAGAGCAAATTCGGCACCGAGCCGACGCCCTCCTCCTGGGAAGCCGGCCAGGAGCACGAGGCGCTCCAGACATTCCTCCGGACAGGTCTGGGCAGCGACGTCCTGGTCCGGCTGCGGCGAGGCCACTGGTCGATACAAGCTGAGCTCGATCTGCACCGGATGACCACTGAGCAGGCGCACGACGCCCTTGCCGACTTTCTTTTCACGGCACGCAGTCGTGGCTTGCGTTGCGTGCGCGTTATCCACGGCAAAGGCCTGTCGTCGCCGAATCGCGAGCCGGTGCTGAAGAATAAAGTCCGGCGCTGGCTGTCGCAGTGGGACGAGGTGCTCGCCTATTGCGAAGCACCGCGCCATGGCGGCGGCGGTGGCGCCGTGGTGGTCCTGCTCAAGGGCGCGCCGGCCTGAGCACGGGGCGGCGACTCGTCAGGTGAGACGCCGATGCGCGGCGGCAGGCAAGTCGCGGCGTACCTGCGCAATCCTCGAGTGGTCGATCTCTCCAACGACTAGGCCAGCCCCTTCGGCCAACTCGGCGACGACGCTGCCCCACGGGTCGATCAGCACGCTGTGCCCGTAGGTGCGCCGGCCGCCGGCGTGGGTGCCCCCCTGCGCCGCCGCGAGTACATAGCACTGGTTCTCGATCGCGCGCGCCTTGAGCAGCACGTGCCAGTGCGCCGCACCGGTCACGGCAGTAAACGCCGACGGCACGACGATCAACGCCGCGTCGCGATAGCTGCGATAGAGCTCCGGAAAACGCAGGTCATAGCACACCGACAGGCCGACCCGCCCGAAAGGCGCAGCGAAGCTCACCGGCGCGTCGCCGGGCTCGATCGTCCTGGACTCGTCGTAGCGCTCGTCGCCCTGGCTGAACGCGAACAGGTGGATCTTGTCGTAGCGCGCGACGCGTCGCCCCTGGGGATCGAACACCAGCGAGGCGCTTCGCACCCGCGCCGGGTCGGCCGTGGCGATGGGCACGGTTCCGCCGATCAGCCACACCCGCTGCTCGCGAGAGACTCGTGCCAGGAAATCCTGCTGCGGTCCGTGCCCGTCAGCTTCGCGCGCATCGACCTTGTCCGTGCTGCGCGCGCCGAAGATCCCGAAGTATTCGGGAAGGACGACCAGCACGGCTCCCCCCTCCTTCGCGGCGATGATCAGCGGCTCGATCGCCGCGAGATTCGCGCTCACGTCGCCGCCCGAGATGGTTTGTACCGCGGCGACGCGCGTTGGCGTCTGGCTGCCGATCGAGCTCATTCCCGCGTCGTCTCCGGCTTGGTGGCCGCAGCGGCAGCCGGCGCCGGGAACCGGCCCGCCCGCTCGACGACAGGATCGGACCAGCTGCCGGTGACCGCGTAGCCGTAGGAGAACATCTGTTCGATAGGATCCTGCATCGCTTTCTGTGCGAGCAGCGACCCGGCAGCGACCGCAGCGCCGATGACAGGATTGGCGAGCAGCAGCGCCGCGGCGCCGACCGACACGCCTGCGGACAAGGTTGGCTGCACGCGCACGTTCAGGTGTTGCGTCTCCCGCGCGATGTCAGCTTCCCCCTGGATCGCCACGCGAGCCGACGGCCCGACCAGTTTGAGATTGTCGCTTTTCAATACGCCGTTCTGTATCCGAACGTCGCCGGTGATTTCGTCGAAGGCGAACCCTTCGGCGAACAGATCCTGGAAATCGAAGGTCAGCCGGCGCTTGAGGGCCTGCAGGGAGAGCACGCCGAGAAGCTTTCCGAGGCCGGGGTCGAGCTTGGTGAACTGGCCGCGGCCTGTCTCGACGCGGAGCTTGCCGTTGAGCGTCGGGTAATCGAAATCCTGCGGCCCGCCCGCCCATGAAACCTGCCCGCGTATCCTGGTCGCACCGCCATGGACCGCGTCGGGCAGTGCGAAGCGCGCCAGGTAGCGACCCGCATCATGCACGTCGAGATCGGTATCGAGCGTCGTCTGCTCGGCACGACCACCGCGCCACCAGCCGTTGGCATCGAGCCGTCCATCATCGTTGACCAGGCGCAGGGTATCGATCCGCCAGTCGCTGCCGCGCGGCTGCGCACTCAGTTCGAGCCGGCCGAGATCGCGCTCCTTCAGTCGCAAGGTCTCGGCTGACAGATCGATCTCCGGCCATGCGTTGACTTCGGATGGGGACGGCGCCGTGGGTGCGGCAGGAGTCGGGACGGTGGCCGGAGGCGTCAGGCGCTGCAGGCGCGCGACGATGCGGCCATTCGGGTGCGCCGGCGCAGCCGGCTCCCAGCGGGCATTGCCTTCCAGTTCGCGGCCGCGCAAGTCCAGTTGCCAATCGCTGCCGCCGCGACTCGCCCCGACGCGGAGGTCGTTCAGGCGCCGGCCGAACACGTCGAGTACGCCGACGTTGAGTTCGACGCCGGAAAGCGGCAACGGTCCGGTGCCGGTGCCGGCATCGATTTGCTCGCGCAACGCCAGCCATCCGTCGAGATCGAGTTGATCGAGGTCACCACGAACCCACAGACCGCGACGATCCGGAGTACCGCCCGCTTTGCCGAGGGCGAGCAATGCACGTTCTGCCACGGGACCGGTCGAGGTCAATCGGCGCGCGACGATCAGCCGGCCCAGCCGACCGTAGCTGAACTGCAGCATATCCGCCGAGGCTTCGGTCTGCCGTCGCTCGACCCGCAACGGCACGGTCTCGCCTGCCGACTTGGCGACCGGGACCGGCAATGCGACGGCAACGCCCTTGAGAGCGGTATCCAGCGTCCAGTTCGAGCGGTCGGCGGTGACACTGAGGGCGAGCTGCCAATCGGTTGTACCCGATAGTCGTGCGGCAAGGGGTTGCTGCGGGTATTCGCTGCGCAGCAAGCCGACGTCGGCGCTGCCTTGCGCGTCCACATGCAGGCCTCCGACGGCCCCGGAGATCGTCAGCCGTGCGGGACCACCGAGAATCTCTGCGGTCAGCGCCGTGCTGTGGATTTCGCGCCGTGAGAACGCAAGCTTGCCATTGAGGCGACTCAGCGCAGGAATTTCACCGGCGAACTTGAGCCGATTGCCGGAAAAAGTGAACTCGCCGGCGATCTGATCGCCGTCATGATTACCGATCGGCAGCTCGAGCTTCAGCGCGAGTTTGCCGTCGCCGCTCGCTTCCGCGCCGCGCGTGGTGTGGTCAAGCCATTCGTCGACCGGGCTTGCAGCGATGAACCGAAGGAAATCGGCAGCCGGACCCGTTGCTTCGCCATCGATTCGCAACAGCGGGTGGGCGACGCGCACATCCGGTATATCGATCTTGAGCCGATCGATGGCGGCGTTGAACGCGCGACCATTCCGGCCGTCCACGCTGATCCGCGGTCCGTCCAGCCTGAACTCGCCGTCGAGGCCGGTTAACTGAGGCCAGTGGCTCGCATAATCGAGCGTCATCTCGTGCGCTTTACCGATCACCGTGAACTGGCCTTTTTTTGCGTCGGCGAACGGAAAGTCGGCAAGGTTTCCGGCGAGCTTCAACCGGACGTCGTTCGAGGTGCCGGCGAGCAGACTGGTACGCAGCCATTCGCGTACGCCAGCCCCCGCAGCCACGGGCACGTACCGATAGAGCTGCGGTCCATCGAGGTGGGAAAATTGAGCGCTGCCGTCGACCGTGCCTGGACCCTCGCCGAGCATGCGGTATTCGCCGTTGATGACAGCTGTCGCATCGGCATTGGAAAGCGCGAGCTGCTCGACGCGGAAAGTGTAGCCGTCAGGGGTCTTGCGCCAGAGCAGCTGTCCCTGCGCGCTGTCGAGGCCTATCGTCTGCGCAAACAGATGCGGCCAGTGCACCGCGACGGTACGGCTGTTCAGCTTGATCGTTCCATCGTGGTCGGTCGCGCTGAGGCTGCCGGAAAGGCCGGTGACACCCGGCGCCTCGTCCTGCGCCGCGAATCCCAGGCCGGCGAAGTTGGTCGATGCATCGAAGGCGCTGGGCGCTGCGATATCGCCGGTCCAGCGCAGTGTGACCGAATCGGCGGTTCCGCGAGGCGCGTAGCGGGCAAGATCGTCGCGCCACCGCGTCGGCAGGGGCAGGTAGGCGCCTATTTGACGGAGCGGCGCGAGCTCGACGCGGTTGAATGCGGCGTTGCCGTCGATCGGTCCATTGGCGCCGTAGCGCATCGTCACCTGAAAATCCGTGGGATCGAAGCGCAGATCCCCCGGACCCGAGAATGCGAGCTGGCGCGCAGAGATCTCGCGGCGCGTCGGATCGTCGTGCCAGCCGAGCCGTCCCTCTATGCGGGTGAGCGCAAGCTGCGGCACATCGGCCGAGAGCTTGGCCTGCACATCGCTCAGGATCAGATCGGCAACGAGGTCGCGAGTCTCGCCATGCGCGAATTCCAGCCAGACGCGCAGTGCGCCCTTCCCATCGATGATCGGAAGGTTTGCGGGCAGCCATTCGCGCCAGGCTCCGATGTCCGCATAGTCCAGGCGTGCATACAGGCGACCTGATGCCGCGCGCCAATCGGACAATGAGCCCCCGGTGAAATCGCCTCGGACATCGAGCGGCGCAGCCAGCGCGGCCGGCGGCGCCCCCGTCAGACCGAAGCGATGGCGGCCCGCGCGGTTTTCCAGCCGCAGCACCACATGCTCGAGCGTCAGTTGCGCACCGCCGCGCATATCGTCTTGCCAGCCGATGATCGCATCTCGAATCACGATGCGAGGTTGTCGAAGAATCCAATCCACGACACCCTGATCGCCCGCCTTTTCCGTCAGATTGAACGTCATGCCTGCCACATGCAGGATACCTTCGCGATCGCGGCGCACGAGAAGGCGCGGCGAGTCGATCGACAGTTGCTTCAGGCGCAGCTTGAGAAAGAGGAGCGAATCCCAGGCGACCGTAAGCCGCATGTCGGGCAGCGTGACGCTTGCGGCATCGGCACCAGGTTCGATGATGCGCAGGTTGCCGATATCGAGACGCGGATTCCAACCATCCCACGCGGTGGCGAGCGAGGCGATCTCGACCGGCTTACCGATCTGCGCGGAGAGCATGCGCGCGACCGTGTCACGGTTGCCTTCGATGCGCGGAAAGATGACAAAGCGGACTGCCAGCAGCACCAGGCAGAACGAGATGAGAGCGATCAGCGCGACTGCGCGGGTCGCACGCAACGTCTTGCGAAATGAGTTAGAGAACGCTGCGGGAAAACTCGAGGATGCGCGGGCGAAAGGCATAATAGATCGTTCTGGCCCAATTTTAATACGGAAGGGGCGGCCGCCGCGTTGAATTCCAAGATGGACCTCGCTGGAGCATACGAGTTCAGCCGCTACGCGCAGCGTCTGCGCGTCGCCGATCCCGCTCTTTGCGCCGCCGTCGAGGTCGGGCTCGACCAGCCCTTCCCATCGCTTGATCGCGATATCGGGCGTGAATCCGATCCGGCGGCGCTCGCCATCGCGCTGCGCCGTCTGCGTCAGCGCCTGTTCCTGCGGGTTCTTCTGCGCGACTTGACCGGCCGCGCCGACTTGAACGAAGTCTGCGCCACGATGACCCAACTCGCCGAGTCTGCGATCGCGGCCGCAGTCGACGTCCATTCGCGCGCGCTGGCTGCGATCCATGGCGAGCCGATCGGCGACGAGACCGCGCGACCGGAGCAATTGATCGTCGTCGCGATGGGGAAGCTCGGTGGAGCCGAATTGAACGTCTCGTCCGACGTCGATCTCGTATTCGTCTATCCCGAAGCCGGCGATACTCCCGGCCCGAAGGTTCTGGCGAACCAGGATTTTTTCGAGCGGCTCGGGCGCCGCGTCGTCATCGCACTGTCGGAACCCTCGGCCGAAGGCTATGTATTCCGCACCGACCTCCGACTGCGGCCTTATGGCGACGCGGGTCCGGTCGCATCTTCGTTCAACGCGCTCGAGCAATATCTGGTCACTCAGGGCCGGACCTGGGAGCGCTATGCCTGGCTCAAGGCCCGGACACTCACCGGCACGCGCGGCGCCGAGCTGGAGCAGCTGGTCGCCCCTTTTGTCTACCGCAAATACCTCGACTACGACGCCTACGACGGCCTGCGCGATGTGCACCGACAGATCCGCGAGCAGGGACGACGCCGCGATCACGCGGCCAACATCAAGCTCGGTCCGGGTGGCATTCGTGAGATTGAATTCATCGTGCAGGCGCTGCAGCTCGTGCGCGGCGGGCGCGAGCCGGCGCTGCGTTTACGTGGCACGCTGCCTGCGCTTGCCGCACTGCGCGCTCGCGGCCTGCTGCCGAACGCTGCCGCGGACGAGCTGATCGAGGCGTATGTATTCCTGCGCAATGTCGAGCATCGCCTGCAATACCGCGACGACGCGCAGACGCACGATCTTCCGCAGGCGAATGTCGAACGCCAGGCGCTGGCCCAGGCGATGGCGTGTGCCGATGCGACGGCGTTCGATCAGATGCTCAACCGGCATCGCAACAATGTCGACCGCCACTTCGACGCTATGTTCGCGGCCGGCGACGTCCACGGCCAACGCGATCCGCTCGCTGACCTATGGGTGGCGCCTGCCCCCGAAGACGCTCAGCTCCAGGCGCTCGCCGGCGCGGGCTATGGTGACCCGCCGGCATTGATCGCCGAACTGATCCGCGTCCGGCAAAGTCCGCGCTATCTGCAACTACCCACGGCATCCCGCGCGCGTTTCGATACACTGGTGCCGCAGTTCCTGCGAGCGGCGGCGGCGACGTCGGAACCCCAGGTCGTGTTCGGGCGGCTGCTCGCGCTGCTGGAGACGATCAGTCGACGAAGCAGCTACCTCGCCCTTCTGGTCGAGCACCCTCCGGTGCTGCCGCGGCTTGCGCAGCTGATGGGAGCGAGCTCCTGGGCCGCGACTTACCTGACGCAGCATCCCATGCTGCTCGACGAGTTGCTCGACAGCCGCGCATTGTTGACGCAACCGGACTGGAATGCGTGGCGCATCGAGCTCGACGCGCGACTCGATGCCTATCCTTGCGATGCCGAGCGGCAAATGGATGCTCTGCGGCATTTTCAGCAGGCACAGGTGTTCCGGCTGCTGGCGCAGGATCTCGCCGGGCTGCTGTCCGTGGAGCGGCTGGCAGATCATCTGTCATTGCTCGCCGACATCGTGCTTGCCGCGGCGCTCGAACGCTGCTGGATCCATATGCAGGGACCCGGAGCAACTGCTCCGCGGTTCGCAGTCGTCGGGTACGGCAAGTTGGGCGGCAAGGAGCTCGGCTATGCCTCCGATCTCGATCTCGTCTTCCTGTACGATGACCCGGCCGAAGCGGCGCCGCAGGCTTACGCGCGACTCGCGCACCGGCTGACGACATGGCTGACCAGCATCACCGCGGCCGGGCGCCTCTACGACACCGATCTGCGCCTTCGCCCCGATGGGGCGAGCGGCTTGCCAGTATCGAGTCTTGCTGCCTTTCGCGACTATCAGCGCCATACGGCCTGGACCTGGGAGCACCAGGCGCTGACCCGCGCGCGCTACGTCGCGGGTGACTCCCGTATCGGCGCGACCTTCGAGGCGGAGCGCGAGGCGCTGCTGCGCATGCCGCGCGATGGGGCCAAGCTCGCCCACGACATCGTTGCGATGCGCGACAGAATGCAAGCGGCGCATCCAAACCGCAGTGACCGGTTCGACGTCAAGCACGATCCCGGCGGCATGGTGGATGCTGAATTCGTAGTACAGTTCCTGGTGCTCGCGCACAGTGCCACGCACCCGGATATGACGCGCAACGCGGGAAATATCGCGCTGCTGGTCCTGGCGGGACAGCTGGGGCTGATACCCGAGGAGTTGGCGGGCAAGGTGGCCGATGCCTACCGCGCGTATCGACGACTACAGCATCAGGTGCGGCTGCAAGGTGCCAGCGAGGCACGCGTCGATGCATCCCCGCAGACAGGGCATCGCGCTGCAGTCAGCGCACTGTGGCAACACGTTTTCGGGAAGCCGCGATGGGAAAAGAAGGGTGAAATCGGCTAAAATGCTCGTTTTGCCTCGCTCGGAGCCTCGGGATGTCGATGTCGGATCGTGACGGCTTCATCTGGTACGACGGCAAGCTCGTGCCGTGGCGGGACGCGACCACGCACGTGCTGACGCATTCCCTGCACTATGGCCTCGCCGTCTTCGAAGGCGTGCGTGCCTACCCGAACGCCCAGGGCCCCGCCATCTTCAGGCTGTCCGAACATACCGAGAGACTGTTCAATTCGGCACGCATTTATCTGATGCCGATTCCATACGCCAAGGATGTGCTGATGGCGGCACAGCGCGAAGTCGTGCGCGCCAACAAGCTCGATTCATGTTATTTGCGCCCGATCGCGTTCTACGGCTCGGAAAAGATGGGCGTATCGCCCAAGGGCGCCAGCGTCCATGTCGCCATAGCGGCCTGGCCATGGGGTGCCTACCTCGGCCCCGAGGCGCTCGAAAAAGGCATCCGCGTCAAGACATCCTCGTTCGCGCGTCATCATATCAACGTCACGATGGCGCGGGCGAAGTTTGCCGGCACCTATGCCAATTCGATCCTGGCGAACCAGGAAGCGACCATGGACGGTTACGACGAGGCCCTGCTGCTCGACGTCGACGGGTTCGTTGCCGAGGGCTCCGGCGAGAACCTGTTCATCGTCAAGAACGGAAAGCTCTACGAGCCGGAGCTGACCTCTGCGCTGGTCGGCATCACCCGCGATTCGGTCATCGCGCTGGCACGCGATCTCGGGCTCGAGGTCGCCGCCAAGCGCTTGACCCGAGACGATGTCTATATCGCCGACGAGGCGTTCTTCACCGGCACCGCGGCCGAAGTAACGCCGATTCGCGAGCTCGACAATCGCACCATCGGGTCGGGCGGATGCGGCCCGGTTACGCGCAAGCTGCAGGCACTGTTTTTCGACGTCGTGCATGGCAAGAACGCCAAGTACAGTTCGTGGCTCACTCCCGTGTGAGGACCGCGATGGCTGCCACGACCCCGACGCAGAATGCAGTCGACGTGACGGCGGCGGACCTCCCTTTGTATTGTCCCAATCCGGCAATGCCTCTCTGGTCGAGCCATCCTCGGGTCTTTCTCGACGTTGTCGCAACCGGCGAGGCAATGTGTCCGTATTGCGGAACGCGATATCGCATCCACGGCGCGCCGCCGCGCGGTCACTGACGGCGCCATCGCGCGTCATCATGTGCCGGCGGCAACGTCTGCGCGGGCACGAAGGTCATGGCTGAAAGCATCCTCATCGTCGCACCGTCCTGGATTGGCGATGCCATTCTGTCGGAACCGCTGCTAGCGATCCTGCGCGAGCCGCTGGCGGAGCCGACGGTCGACGTGCTCGTCCCCTCCTGGTGCGCGCCGGTCTACGCGCGAATGCGCGGCGTGCGCAGCATCATCGAGAATCCGATCGGCCACCGCGAACTGCGCCTGGGCCGGCGCCGCGCGCTAGCGCGCACGCTGCGCGCCAACGGCTACACGCGTGCGCTGGTGCTGCCGAATTCGTTCAAGTCGGCGTTGATTCCATGGCTGGCGGGGATCCCGCGCCGCGTCGGGTATGTCGGGGAGGCGCGCGGAATGCTGCTGACCGATGTCCGGCGGCTCGATCCCAAGGCGACGCCGCGCCTGGTCGAACGATTTGTCGCGCTGGCGGCGCGACCCGACGAGCTCATACCCACACCCGCGGCGCCGGCGCTCGTGCCTGACGCGGTTAATGCGGCCGAGGCGATCCGGACGCTGGGACTTGCGACGCGTCGCCCGGTTGCGATCCTCTGCCCGGGCGCCGAGTACGGTCCGGCGAAGCGCTGGCCGACCGAGCATTTCATCACGCTGGCGCAGCGCTTCATCGATTCGGGCTACGCGGTGTGGCTGCTGGGGTCACCCAACGATCGCGTCGCGGGGGACCCGATCGCTGCGGCGATCCGCGATGTGCGCAACCTGTGCGGCAGGACCGACCTCGGCACCGCGATCGACCTGCTGGCGACCGCCAGCGTCGTGGTGAGCAACGATTCGGGCCTGATGCACGCTGCCGCGGCCGTGGGGAGGCCGCTGGTGGCGCTGTTCGGCTCGTCGAGCCCGGACTACACGCCGCCGCTGTCGCCACTGGCGCGGGTGGCCAAGATCGACATCGTCTGCAGCCCATGCTTCCGCCGCGAGTGCCCGCTCGGGCATTTCAAGTGCATGCGCGAACTGTCGCCGAATCTTGTGTATGATTTGGCGCGCGCGCAACGTTGACCATCGCCGCGCACGCGACATCGACCATGGCCAAGCCACGTACGCCGACGATATTCACTTCGCCGCAGGATGCAGCGAGCGCTTTCTATCAGGCGTTCGAGGCGAAGGATGTGGACGCCATGATGGCGACCTGGGCCGAGGACGAGGAGCTCGTTTGCATCCACCCCGGCGGTCCCCGCCTTGTCGGGTACGAGGCGGTTCGTGCCGGCTGGGAACAGTTGTTCGCCAGCGACACCAAGCTGGCTTTTCGCCT
This sequence comes from Casimicrobiaceae bacterium, assembly GCA_036493675.1. Taxonomy (GTDB): domain Bacteria; phylum Pseudomonadota; class Gammaproteobacteria; order Burkholderiales; family Casimicrobiaceae; genus PALSA-1003. Next base: position 32,556 of record DASXPJ010000055.1, on the reverse strand, counting down.
CGACGAGGTCACGATGGTCGAGACTGTCGGGCTCGCGATGCAGAGCGCCATCGAGCAGGTCACCGTCGGCAGCGACACCAAGCCTCGGGGCGCGGCGATCGTCACCAATGTCTTCCTGCGCACGCCTTCGGGCTGGCGTATGGTCATGCACCACTCCTCGCCCGCACCGGCCATTGCCGTCGTCCAGCCGGCTGGTCCGCTGCACTGATCACCTGCGATAACACGCGGCGCGGCGTCAAGCGGTTCCGCCTACCGTCAAGCCGTCGATGCGCAGCGTCGGCTGCCCAACGCCGACCGGCACGCTCTGTCCCTCCTTGCCGCATGTACCGATGCCGGAGTCCATGGTGAGATCATTGCCGATCATCGATACGCGGGTCAGCGCATCGGGGCCGTTGCCGATCAGCGTTGCGCCCTTGACCGGATAGGCGAGTTTGCCGTTTTCGATCTTCCAGGCTTCCGCCGCGGAGAAGACGAACTTGCCGTTGGTAATGTCGACCTGCCCCCCGCCGAAATTGATGGCGTACAGGCCGTTCTCCACGGACGCGATAATTTCCGCCGGGTCTCGATCGCCATTGAGCATGATCGTGTTGGTCATCCGCGGCATAGGTATGTGCGCGAATGATTCGCGTCGTCCGTTGCCGGTGGGAGCAACGCCCATCAGACGCGCGTTCAGGGTGTCCTGCATGTAGCCCTTCAGTATGCCGTCCTCGATGAGGGTGGTGCGCTGCGTCGGATTCCCTTCGTCGTCGATGTTGAGCGAGCCTCGGCGGTTGGCGATCGTTCCGTCATCGACCACCGTGACTCCGCGTGCGCCGACCCGCTGGCCGATCAGACCCGAAAACGCCGACGTCCCCTTCCGGTTGAAGTCACCCTCGAGGCCATGGCCGATCGCCTCGTGCAGGAGAATGCCAGGCCAGCCATGCCCAAGCACGACCGTCATCATTCCCGCAGGGGCGTCGCGCGCTTCGAGATTCATCAGCGCCTGGTCGACCGCTTGCGACGCGTAGGTTTCGAGCAACGCGTCGGTGAAAAACTGGTAATCGACGCGACCGCCGCCGCCTGACATGCCTTGTTCGCGCCGGCCGTTCTGTTCGGCAATCACATTGAGTGAAATACGCACCAGCGGCCGCACGTCGGCGCCGATGGACCCGTCGCTCCGCGCCACCAGAATCGCCTCGTACTCTCCGGCCAGCGATGCCATCACCTGAGTCACGCGCGGATCGCGGCCGCGCGCCAGACGCTCCAGTCGCTCGAGGAGCGCGACCTTCGCTTCGTCGGTCAGCGCAGCGACCGGGTCGTTGGGCGAATAGAGCGATCGGGCGCCGCCGATCCGGTCGAGCGCAGCGACCGTCGATTGGCCTTGCCGTGCGATGGCGCGGGTGGCGCTCGCCGCCTGCGTCAACGCATCGAGGCTGATGTCGTCGGAATAGGCAAAAGCGGTCTTCTCGCCAGAAATCGCGCGCACGCCGACGCCGCGGTCGATCGAGAACGACCCCGACTTTACGATCCCTTCTTCAAGACTCCAGCTTTCGATGCGCGAATATTGAAAATAGAGATCCGCGTGATCGACGCGGTGGCCATGGATGCCGGCCAGGACGTCCGACAGCTGGCCAAACTCGAGCGCCGCCGGGGCCAGCAATAATCGCGTCGCCTGGTCGAGCAGCGCAGGCTTGACGGGAGGAAGGGCGATATCGGTCACGGGGGCTTCACGAAGAAACAGCAGAACCGACATTGTCCGGGTGTAGGCGCCTCGGCACAAGCGCTATCGGCGCCGCATGGCTAGCCGATGGCACCGCTCTCGGACGTGCGCCCGAGATAAGTAGCGGCGACGCGCGCATCGCGCGACAGCGCTTCACTCGCGCCCGCGATCGCGACCGCTCCCGTTTCGAGCACGTAACCGCGGTCGGCGATCTGCAGCGCGGCGCGCGCATTCTGCTCGATCAGAAGGATCGATACACCGCTCGCTTGCAGAGAGGCAATGATACTGAAAATCTCCTTGACGATCAGCGGCGCCAGGCCGAGGCTCGGCTCGTCGAGCATCAGCAATCGTGGTGCGGCCATGAGTGCGCGACCGAGCGCGAGCATCTGCCGCTCGCCGCCGGACAACGTGCCCGCGAGCTGGGCACGACGTTCGGCGAGCCTCGGGAACCGCTGGTAGACCTCGTCGCGCGTCTTGCCCAGCGTTCTATCGTGCGCCCGATGGCGCTGAAATGCGCCGAGCTCCAGGTTGTCCGCCACCGTCATCGCGGCGAACAACTCGCGGCGCTCCGGAACCAGACACAACCGCTGCGCGACACGCTCCTCGACGCTCGTCCTGTCTATTCGCATGCCGCAGTACACGATGTCGCCGCGCGAGGGCAGCAATCCCATGATCGCCGCCAGCAGCGTGGTCTTGCCGGCTCCGTTCGGACCGATGACCGTGACGATGCTGCCTTCGCCTACGGTAAGCGATATGCCGTGCACCGCCTCGACCTTGCCGTAGGCGACATGCAGATCGGTAACCTCGAGCAGCCCGCTCATGGCGCCAGCCGTGTCACACCGCACCCAGATAGGCTTCGAGGACGACGGGATTACGCTGGATATCCGCCGGGAGGCCTTCGGCGAGCTTCTCGCCGAAGTCCATTACGACCAGGCGGTCGGTCAACCCCATGACGAAATCCATGTCGTGCTCGACCAGCAGGACGGTCATGCCGGTCTCGCGCAGCTTGCGCAGCAGCGTCGCCAGCTCTTGCTTTTCCGCGAATCGGAGCCCGGCAGCCGGCTCATCCAGCAGCAGCAAGAGCGGATCGGCGGCGAGCGCACGGGCGATCTCGACGATACGCTGCCGCCCGAGCGGCAGAGAGCCCGCCGGCGTGTGCATGGCGTCCGCCAAGCCGACGCGTCCGATCTGCGCGGCCGCCTCGGCGCGGACGCGGGCTTCCTCACGACGATCCAGGCGCAAGGCGGCGCGGGTGACCCCGTTTGTGCCACGCAAATAGGCGCCGAGCGCAACGTTGTCGAGCACCGACATGCCAGAGATCAGCTTCACGTGCTGGAAGGTACGGGCGATTCCCAGCTGCGCGATCTCGAACGGTTGTCGTCCGCTGATCTGCTCGCCGTTAAACGCGATCGTGCCCCGACTCAACGGCAGTGCGCCGGTGATCAGATTGAACATCGTGCTCTTACCGGCGCCGTTCGGGCCAATCAGCCCAAGGATCTCGCCCGCCCGAATCTCGAAGGAAAGGTCATTGACCGCGACCAAGCCGCCGAATTCCTTGCGCGCACGCCGGATCATCAGCAACGGCGCGCCGCCTCGCGCCCGCGTCCGTACCGCGAGCGCAGCTGCCGCGGGAACGGCATGAGGCGAAGCCGACGGCAGCAGGTGCGCCAGCCATGGCCAGAGCCCGTCACGCGTGCGTTGCAGCAACAGGATCATCAGCATGCCGAAGACGACCACCTCGAAGTTCCCTTCGCGTCCCAGCAGATGGGGCAGCCAGCTCTGCAGCAATTGCTTGAGCAGCGTGATTAGCGTTGCGCCGACCACGGCGCCCCAGACGCTGCCGGCCCCGCCGACGACCGCCATGAAGAGGTATTCGATACCCTGATTGATGCCGAAGGGCGTCGGATTGACGAAGCGCTGAAGATGCGCGTACAACCAGCCCGAAATGCTGGCAAGCAGCGCGGCATAGACAAAGACGACCATCTTGAGCCGCCCTGCGTTGACGCCGAAAGCTTCGGCCATTTCCAGCCCGCCCCTGAGCGCGCGGACCGCGCGTCCCGGTCGCGAATCGAGAAGATTGTCGGTGGTCCACAAACTGGCCAGCACGACCAGCCAGATCAGATAGTAGATGTGGCGTTCACCGCGCAATTCCCACCCGAACAAGGACAACGCGGCAATACCGCTGACTCCGGTATAGCCCCCAAGAAACTCGAGGTTGCCGAACACGTAATAAATGCTTATTCCCCATGCGATTGTCGCGAGAGGCAGGTAGTGACCTTTCATCCGCAGGGTGATGAAGCCCAACGCGAGCGCAACGAGCGCCGTGAGCGCCATTCCAATCAGGACGTTGATCCACGGTGACAGGCCAGGATAAGTCAAGGACAGATACGCCGTCGTGTAGGCGCCCAACCCGACGAAAGCGGCCTGGCCGAACGAAGTCTGGCCGGCGACGCCGGTGAGGACGACCAGTCCGAGTGCGACGATGCTGTACAGACCGATGTAGTTGAGCAGCGTGATCCAGAACGCCGGGGCCGCCGCCGGCGCGACGATCAGCGCCGCGACGAATACCAGCAGCGCTACGTGCCTCACTCCTCTTCCTCGTGATGATGGGTCGTCAGCGACCGCCACAGGAGAACGGGAATGATCAGAGTGAAAACGATCACCTCCTTGAAGGCACTCGCCCAGAACGAAGAATATGATTCGAGCAGGCCCACCAGGAAAGCACCGGCGGCAGCCAGCGGGTAGCTCACCATGCCGCCGATGATCGCACCGACAAAGCCCTTCAGGCTCACCAGGAATCCGGAGTCGTAATAGACGGTCGTGATCGGGCCGATCAGCACGCCGGAAAATGCGCACAGCAGAGCAGCAAGCGTAAACGTCAGGCTGCCGGCGAGGTTCGGGCTGATGCCGACCAGTCGGGCGCCCACACGATTGAAAGCCGTCGCGCGGAGCGCTTTGCCGTACAGCGTACGATCGAAAAAAGCGTACAGAGCGGCGATGAATAAAAGCGAGGACAGCAGCACCAGCAGGCTCTGGCCGCTGACCTGCATATCTCCCATGCGAAACGAGGCTGACGTAAAAGCCGGTGTCCGGGAGCCTTCGGCACCGAAGAACCAGAGGCCCAGGCCGACCATGACGAAATGGACCGCCACCGAGACGATGAGCAGCACCAGCACCGATGCGTCGGCCAAGGGCTGGTAAGCCACGCGATAGAGCAGCGGACCGAGCACGGTGACGGAGGCGACTGCGAGCAGTATCTGCAGCGGAAAAAGCAGCGTAAGCGGCGCAAGTTCATGCACGATCGCCGCAATGGCCAGCGGTAGCGCAACGTACAATCCGAGCCGGCGCGGCAGCCGCCCCCAGTCGCGAGCGCGCACCGCTGCATACGCCTCCATCGCGCCCGCGACCGCGGTCAGCCCGATCAGCAGCCCCACGATCCCCGGCGACTTGCCGAGCTGCAGGGAAGCAAGCGTCAGCGTTCCGTAGGTCACGAATTCGCCCGCTGGCACGAAGATCACCCGTGTTACGGCGAATACCAGCACCAGCGCCAGCGACAGCAGCGCATAAATCGCGCCGTTGGTGATGCCGTCCTGCGCCAGGAGTGCGGCGATCGAGAAATCCATCGGCGATGTCGAAGTGCGCAGCGCGCAGATAACAAAAGGCCGGCTGCGGGAATCCCGAAGCCGGCCCGGTGGACGTCAACTCATTTGCTCAGGACCCACTTGCCGCCTTCGATCTTGACAATGACGCGCGCACGATTGTCCATGCCATTGTGGTCAGCGACGTTCATGTTGAAAATTCCATTACTTCCGGCGACATCCTTGACGTTTTCCAGCGCGTCGCGCAATGCCATGCGAAATTCCTTCGTGCCCGGCTGCGCCTTCTTCAGCGCCTCGGGTATCGCCCGCTGCAGCAACGCGTACGCGTCCCAGGCATGCCCGCCGAAGGTGGTCCGGCTGCCCGGCCCGTACTTGGCCTCGTATGCTCTCACGTACTCTCCCGCGGATTTTTTCACCGCGTTGCTATCGGGCAATTGCTCATAGACCAGCATCGGCCCCGCCGGCAGCACGGCGCCGTTCCCATCGGCGCCGACCACACGCAGGAAGTCGGCGTTGGCCACGCCGTGGGTCTGGTAGATACGCCCTTTGTAGCCCCGCGCGACCAGTTCCTTGTGCGGCGTCGCGGCAGGCGTCCCCGAGCCCGCGATCAGGATCGCATCCGGATGCGCGGCAAGCAGCTTCAGGACTTGTCCAGTCACGCTCGGATCGTTGCGATTGTATTTTTCCTCGGCGACGATCTTGATGCCGGCCGTCTGCGTCGAGCGCCGCATCTCGGCGAGCCAGCTGTCGCCATAAGCATCGGCGAAACCGATGAATCCCATCGTCCGCACGCCATTCGCGCGCATGTGCACCGCGACCGCATCCGCCATCAGCGAATCGTTCTGCGGCGTCTTGAACACCCACTTGGTCCTCGGGTCGGCGGGGTTGACGATCTGGGCCGACGCCGCCATCGATATCATCGGCACCTGGGCCTCGTTCACGACATCGCGCATCGCCAGCGAATTGGGCGTCACCGTCGATCCGACAATCACATCGACCTTGTCTTCGCTGATCAGCTTGCGCGTATTCTTGACTGCTTCGGTCGTGTCCGATTTGTCGTCCAGCACAATGAAGTGAATTGTCTGTCCGCCCAGGGCCGGAGAACCCAGCATGTCGATGGTGTTCTTCTCTGGAATGCCCAGGGACGCCGCCGGACCGGTCGCGGACAGCGTAACCCCGACGTTGATGTCAGCAAAGGCGGTAGCGCACGACAGGAGCGTGGCGAGACCGAGGGCGAGGCCTGATTTGTTCATTGAATTTCTCCGTGGCGAGCGCGCAGCTCTGACAGCTGCGATGCAGTGGGCGCGCAAGTAGCGAGCAGCAGCGCGGCACCGCGTGTCTGCGGCCCGTGCGTCATTTGACGTCACCGATTCTGGCATCAAGCGCCGTGTGGGTCAACGCGGTGCAGACCGGCCGATTACCTTTTCAATGCGTCGCGGATCTCACGCAACAACAAGACGTCTTCAGGAACGGGCGCAGCCACCGCAGCCGGATCGATCCTTCTCTTGACCGAGGCCAGTTGTCTGACCATCCAGAAAATGATGAAAGCCAGAATGAGAAAATTGATGACGACCGTGATGAAATTGCCGTAGGCCAGCAAAGGCACTCCCGCCTTGCTCAGTGCATCGTAGGTCATCGGTCCGCTGTAACCGGCAGGCGGCGGCCCCAGCATGACGAAGTAGTTGGAAAAATCGAGCCCTCCGAAAACCCTGCCGATCAGCGGCATGATGACGTCCTTGACCAGCGAATCGACGATCTTGCCGAAAGCAGCACCGATGATGACCGCAACCGCCAGATCGATGACGTTTCCTTTGACTGCGAAGTCCCGAAAATCCCTCAGCATCGACATGTTGATTGTCTCCTCACGATGAGCGGCACCATCCCGCCGTCGCGACAGCGTCAGACAGCCGCTTCTCCCGATTCGCCAGTGCGAATGCGCACGACCTGCTCGACCGCCGTGACGAATATCTTGCCGTCGCCGATCTTGCCGGTGTGCGCCGCCTTGACGATGGAATCGATCGCGCGCTCGACGAGCGTGTCGGCGACGATGACTTCGACCTTGACTTTGGGCAGGAAGTCGACCACGTATTCGGCGCCGCGGTAAAGCTCGGTGTGTCCCTTTTGGCGCCCGAAACCCTTGACTTCGGTAACCGTCAAACCGCTGACGCCGATCTCCGACAGCGCCTCGCGCACCTCATCGAGCTTGAACGGCTTGATGATCGCCTCGACCTTTTTCATTCCTTGCCTCTGCCTTTGTCGCGCACGTTTCCGCCCGCCGCATTCCGTTGTTAGGTTACACCAGGCGGCGCGGTGCGACCAGCGCCGGACGTCGCGCGGGCCCTAATCGAGGCCGGCTTTCCAGTCCGCCCAGGCTGAGGTGATCGGATAGCGCCAATCCTTGCCGAAACCGCGCGGCGTGATGCGAATGCCTACCGCCGCCTGCCGTCTCTTGTATTCGCTCAACTTGATCAGGCGGACCACCTGGGCGACTTGCTCGGGCGGGATTCCGCGTGCAACGATGTCGCGCGGGCTGAGGTTTTCCTCGACATAGGCCTCGAGTATCGCATCGAGCGTGTCGTAGGGAGGAAGGCTATCCTGATCGGTTTGCCCGGCCCTGAGCTCGGCCGAAGGCGCGCGCGTGATGATGCGCTCCGGGATCACCCGGCCGAGGCTGTTACGATAGCGGGCCAGGCGATAGACTAATGTCTTGTTGATGTCCTTCAGCACGGCGAAACCGCCCGCCATGTCACCATACAACGTCGCGTAGCCAACGGCCATTTCGGATTTGTTGCCGGTCGTCAACACGATCGAGCCGCGCTTGTTGGAGATCGCCATCAGCAACGTGCCGCGAATCCGTGCCTGGATGTTCTCCTCAGTGGCATCTTCCGACAAGCCCTTGAACTCGTCGGAAAGCGCCTGCCGAAAGCCTCCAAGCACGTCGTCGATCGGCACCTCGTCGTATTGGACGCCGAGCATGCCGGCCATCGTGCGCGCATCTTCCAGGCTGATCGCCGCGTTGTACGTCGAGGGAAGCATCAGCGCGCGCACGCGCTCCCTGCCGAGCGCGTCGACCGCAACCGCCAGCGTCAGCGCCGAATCGATTCCGCCGGAGAGTCCGAGCAGGACACCGGGGAACCGGTTCTTCTCGACGTAGTCGTGTACGCCCATCGTCAAGGCCGCATAGACGTGCGGCTCGAGGCGCATGTCGATGTCGCCGCGAACCGCCTTCGGTACCGCGTGGTCGAACTCCGCCAGGGCGATCGTTTCCTGCCATGCCGGCAACTGTTGCGCCACCTTGCCTTCGCCATCGACGACAAAGGATGCGCCGTCGAATACCAGCTCGTCCTGTCCGCCAACGCGATTGACGTACACGACCGGAAGCCCGCTCTCGACGGCTCGTGCGACGACGACTTCGCGGCGCAGCGACTGCTGCCGCGTGTGGTAAGGCGAGCCGTTGGGTACGACGATCAGCTCCGCACCTGCGTCCGCGGCACGCCGCGCCGGGTCGGGAAACCAGATATCCTCGCAGATGACGACGCCGATCTTCACTCCGGCGACCTCGAAGACCACGGATCCGGTCCCGGGAACGAAATACCGCTGCTCGTCGAACACGGTGTAGTTGGGCAGCGTGTGCTTGCGGTAAACGGCGGCGACCCTTCCGTCCCGCAGCACGGCAACGGCATTGTGCCGAGCGCCTTTACTGCCGATTTCGGGAAATCCAACAACGACGGCAGGACCGGTTATCCGTGCTGCGAGCCGCTCGAGTTCGCGCGCGCAGGCAGCGAGAAACGCAGGCCGCAGCAGCAAGTCTTCCGGGGGGTAGCCGCACAGCGACAATTCGGGCGTGACCACCAGATCCGCTCCGCTGCGCCTGCCGGCTTCGACTGCATCGAGAATTCGCGCGGCGTTGCCAGGGAGATCGCCGACCATTTGGTTCAGCTGGGCGATCGCGATGCGCATAGCGCAATTTTAGCATGCGACAGCGTCCGCGGCCCCGCGCGCGTCGTGTCGTTACGCACGCGGAATCACGCGCCCCTCGCGGCGAGCCGACGTGCCGGCTCCGGACATCGCACTTGCTGCGAGTCGTCCTTCACGCGACAATCGGTATCGCATGGCTTCGCTCTCGTTGCACGTCACCGATTCCCTCGCTCCGATCGATCCGACTTCCTGGGATGCGCTCGTCGGCGAGAGGCCGCTGCTCTCGCATGCCTTTCTGCACGCGCTGCACGAGACTGGATGCGCTTCCCCCAAAACCGGTTGGAGTCCGCGTTACTTGCTCCTCCGGCAAGGCCAGACGCTGGTTGGCGCAATGCCGCTCTATATAAAAACGCACTCGTACGGCGAGTACGTGTTCGATTGGTCGTGGGCCGATGCGTACCGCCGGTACGGACGCCATTATTATCCGAAGCTCCTCGCTGCGATCCCTTTCACTCCGGCGACCGGACCGCGGCTCCTGGCCGGGAGCACACAAGCACGGCGCCGTCTGCTCGATGGGGCGTTGTCGTTGCTGACGGAAGAGGGCCTGTCGTCACTGCATATCCTCTTTCCGGACGCGTCTGACGCGGCGCAGTGCGCTGCGGCGGGGCTGGTGATGCGCGACAGCCTCCAGTTTCATTGGAAAAACCCCGGATACCGCGATTTCTCCGACTTCCTGTCGACGTTGAATCACGACAAGCGCAAGAAAATCCGCCAGGAGAGACGCCGCCTGGGCGAGACCGGGATCACGTTCCGACGCTTGACGGGCCCGGAGATCAGCGCCGCGGACTGGGCGTTCTTCTATCGCTGCTACGTCGGCACCTATCGACAACACGGATCGACGCCGTACCTGTCGCTGCCCTTTTTCGAGCGCATTGGCGCGACGATGGCCGGCAGCATCGTGCTGGTCGTCGGCAGCCAGCAAGGGACTCCGATTTGCGCGGCCTTCGACGTTTTCGATCGCGAAACGCTGTGGGGACGTTATTGGGGCGCCACTGGCTACGTACCCGGTTTGCACTTCGAGGCTTGCTATTATCAGGCGATCGAGTTCTGCATCGAGCGTCGCATCGGCCTGTTCGAGGGGGGCGCGCAAGGCGTGCACAAGCTCGCCCGCGGGTTCCTGCCGGTCGCGACCCGTTCGGCGCACGCGATCGTGGATCCGGAGTTTGCGCACGCGATCGGGGCCTTTGTAGCGCGCGAGCGGGCCGACGTCGCGCAAACGGTCGACGAACTGGAACGCGCGAGCCCGTTCCGGCACGGCGAGCTTGCGGGATCGACACATGCGGCCGACCGGGAGGGCGCTCCACGCGACGCGCCGGCGCGCAGGAGCTGACCGGCGAGACGGATACACGGTACTCTGCCAACATGAACGAAGCCCGCATCCTCCTCGCGCGCAATGGCGCTGTCGCGACGCTGACCTTGAATCGGCCCGAATCGCTCAATGCGCTCGATTTCGCGATGATGGATGCCCTGATCGAAAGCGCAAGTACGCTCGCCGCGGACAACGACGTCCGCTGCATCGTCATCCGTGGTGCCGGTCGGCATTTCATGGCGGGGGGCGATATTCGGACGTTCGCGGCGAAGCTCACGGCGTCGCCCGAGGAGCGCAGGCAGGAGTTCGCTCGGATCGTGCAGCAGGTCCACACGGCAATCGAGACGATCTATGGAATGCCGCAGCCGGTAATCGCCGCCGTCCATGGGGCGGTCGCGGGATTCGGCTTGTCGCTGATGTGCGCCTGCGATCTGGCGATCGCCGCCGATTCCAGCTATTTCACATCGGCGTATCGCCATATCGGATTGACGCCGGATGGCGGCGCGACTTATGCGCTGCCGCGTATCGTCGGCGTCAAGAAGGCGATGGAAATCGTCCTGCTGGGCGAAAGGTTTGGCGTCGATGAGGCCCTTCGCATCGGGCTGGTCAACCGTGCCGTGCCGGAAGCGGAACTGGTAACGGCCGTTGATAAACTCGCCTCCGCGCTGGCGACCGGACCGGCGCTCGCGTTACGCAACGGAAAGCGCCTGATCAACCGTTCGCTGTCCCGATCGCTGTCGGAGCAGCTCGACGCCGAGGCGGCGAGCTTCGGTGCGTGCAGCACCACCGCGGATTTCGTCGAGGGAATCGGCGCATTCCTCGCTAAGCGACCGCCGCACTTCGAGTAGTTCCGCGCGCTTCCTGTCAGCTCACGCTTGGCCGCCGCCCGGCTGACCGCCGCCGCGCGGGCCGCGCCGACCGCGAGATCCGCCGCGATTGCTACCGGAACCAGGGGATCCGATCGAGCCTCCGCGCCCGCCGGGGCCGGCGCGCCCGCCCTGATGGCCGCGTCCCCCGCGATGTTTCGGCCCTCCCCTCGGGGGTGCAGCAGCCCCAGGGAAACCGGCTCCGCCGGGCGCGCCTCCGCCACGATGGCCTTGTGGCCGACCCCGGGCTGAGGGGCGATGCGGCTTACCCGGGCCGGGATCGCGATTGCCGTCGACTTCGTGCGCATCGGTCGCCTCGCGCACCCCGTAGGTGCCCCGGTTGCCATCTATTTCCTCTTCTTCGGCCGCATCGTCTTCGCCGACTTCATGCCCATGCCGGGGCTGCTCGTCAGCATCCGTAATGCGCGCGCTGCCGCCCATCATTCCCGCTGCGGTCATCAGCTTGTTCAACTCCTCCGGCGCAAGTTCCATCGTCTGGCCGCGCTTGAGTTGCGGCGGCATGCTGACGACGCCGTATCGCGTGCGAATGAGGCGGCTTACCATCAATCCGAGCGCCTCGAACAAGCGGCGCACTTCGCGATTGCGGCCCTCCGGCAGCGTGATCTTGTACCAGTGATTCGATCCCTCGCCGCCACCGTCGGCGAGGGAGAGCACCCGAGCCGGACCGTCCTCGAGCTCGATGCCTTCCAGTAACGCCCGCTCCTGCTCCGGGCTAAGGGCTCCGACGACGCGCACCGCGTATTCGCGCTCGACTTCGTAGCGCGGATGCATCAGTCGGTTGGCGAGCTCCCCCAGAGTGGTGAACAAAAGCAGGCCCTCGCTGTTGAAATCCAGGCGCCCGACAGCGATCCATTTCGCACTGCCGAGACGAGGAAGCTTGTCGAATACGGTCGGCCGTCCTTCCGGATCGGCGCGGCTGACGATTTCTCCCGCGGGCTTGTGATAAAGAAGAACGCGCGCGCGCGGCGGCGAAAAGCGGATCCGGACCAGCTCCCCGTTGATGCGGACCTGGTCGCCGGGGCCGACCCTCTGGCCGACCTCGGCCGGTTGTCGGTTCACCGTAATCCTGCCGGCGATGATCATTTCCTCGAGCCCGCGCAGCGAACCGTAACCGCATTGCGCCAGCAGCTTGTGCAGGCGCTGTGGCTCGGTGAATACCGGCTCAGTGGAGCGTCTCGGTTGATTCGGGCGGGACCGGTCGTCCGTCCGACGCGTCTGATGCGTCGGATAGGTCGGTCCTTGGGCTGAGGATCGGGCTCGCGAGCGCGAGTTCGACCTCGGCGGCCTTTGCTGGGGCATCGGGCAACTCCATGAGGTGGGAAGTGTCGAGTTCCGCCAACGGCGGCAATTCGGCGAGGGAACGAAGATTGAGATCATCGAGGAATGTACGGGTCGTCGCGTACAGCGCCGGCCGGCCGGGCGTCTCGCGATGGCCAACCGCCTCGATCCATTGCCGGTCTTCCAGCGTCTTGACGATGTGCGTCGATACCGAGACACCGCGAATCGCCTCGATGTCGCCGCGCGTGACCGGCTGCTGGTACGCAATGATCGCCAGTGTCTCCATCACTGCGCGCGAATATCTGGGCGGCTTGTCGGGCGAAAGACGGTCCAGATAAGGCTGGATCGAAGATCTCGCCTGGAAACGCCAGCCGCTCGCAACCTGTACCAGCTCGACGTCGCGGCCGGTCCAGTTTTCACGAATCCGCTCGAGCAGGGTCCGCACGACCTCGCCCTCGAGCGGCGGATCGAACAACTTCGACAGCTGGGCGACCGGCAGCGGTTCTCCCGCCACCAGCAGCACGGCCTCGACAATGTCTTCAATTCGTTTCAAATCCATTTCATTCCTACAGCGTGGCGGTACGGCTTTCATGCCGGCCCTGCAAACCGGTCGCGAACCCGTTTGGCCGACCCCTTGCGACATGCGGCCGCCGCGGCGGAATCAGCCCTCGCTGTCCCCTTCCAGCGTGAACGCCGGATCGCCCTTCCGTTGCACGTAAATCGGCGCGAACGGCTCGGCTTGCGCCAGATCGAGCAAGCGTTCCCGCGCGAGCTCGAGAATCGCCAGAAACGTCACGACCAGCTGTGCGATGCTGTTGCGCCCATCGAACAAGGCCGTGAATTCGACGAAATGCCCGGCCTCGAGCAACTTCAAAAGGCGACTCATCTGGCCGCGCACCGACAATTGTTCGCGCGTGACCAGGTGATGGCGGTTTAACCTGGCCCGCGCCACCAGGCCGGCCCAAGCCGCCCTCAGAGCATCCGCGTCGACGTCGGGCAAACGCTCCGCCGCCACGCGTTCGAACCAGACGCGTACCAGCGAATAGTCGCGGTCGGCGAGAGGCAGCGCGTCAAGCGCCTGAGCACCCGCCTTCATGCGTTCGTACTCGAGCAGCCGCCGTACGAGCTCGGCGCGTGGATCGGCGGGCTCCTCGCCCTGCTGCGGCGGTTTCGGAAGCAGCAGCCGCGACTTGATCTCGATCAGAACCGCCGCCATAAGCAAGTACTCGGCGGCCAGCTCGAGCTGGGTACGGCGCATCATTTCGACATAACCCAGATATTGGCGCGTCAGCTCCGCCATCGGGATGTCGAGCACGTTGATGTTCTGCTTCCGGATCAAATAAAGCAAGAGGTCGAGCGGCCCTTCGAAGCTCTCGAGGAAGATTTCCAGCGCTTCCGGCGGGATGTAAAGATCCTGCGGAAGGGCCAGCATCGGCTGGCCATAGATCTTGGCCACGGGCGCGCCGGCGGCCTGAGCGAGATCGATCACCGGGGCATCGCCGTCGTTCGGGATCATGTATAGCCCAACCCCATCGCATCGCGCACGTCCCGCATCGTCTCCTCGGCCAGCTTGCGCGCACGTTCACAACCGTCGGCAACAATGGCGCGCACCAGCGAGGGATCGTCGAGGTATTTCTGCGCGCGCTCGTGCAATGGACGCTGCTCGGCGATGATTGCATCGATCACAGGCTGCTTGCAGTCGAGGCAGCCGATGCCCGCCGTAGTGCATCCGTTGTGCGCCCAATCCCGCGTCGATTGGTCCGAATAGATCTGATGCAGCGACCAGACCGGGCACTTTTCCGGCGTGCCCGGGTCCGATCGGTGGACGCGCGCCGGGTCGGTCTGCATCGTACGCACTTTGGTGGTGATCGTGGCGGGATCCTCTCGCAGAAAGATCGCGTTGTCATACGACTTGGACATCTTCTGTCCATCGGTGCCCGGCACTCGCGGCGTTTCGGTCAAAAGCGAATGCGGTTCCGGCAGAATGACGCGACGCGAGCCCTCGAGGTACCCGAACAGGCGCTCACGGTCTCCCAGCGCCAAGTTCTGGGCGGCGTCCAGCATGTCGTGCGCGGTTTCCAGCGCCGCCTGGTCCCCCTGCTCCTGAAACGCGGTACGCAGCTGCGCGTAGCGCTTGGCACGCTTCGAGCCCAACTTCCTGATCGCCGCTTTGGCCTTTTCCTCGAAATCGGCTTCGCGTCCGTAGATATGATTGAAGCGTCGCGCCAACTCACGCACTAGTTCGAGATGGGAAACCTGGTCCTCGCCGACCGGAACCATGTTGGCGCGATAGATCAGAATGTCTGCCGCCTGCATCACCGGATAACCGAGAAAGCCGAACGTCGTCAGGTCGCGGTCTGGCAATTTCTGCTGTTGCTCCTTGTAGGTCGGCACGCGCTCCAGCCAGCCTACCGGCGCGATCATGCCGAGCAGCAGCGCCAATTCGGCGTGTTCGATGACGCGCGACTGGACGAAAATCGTCGCCCGCGTCGGATTGATTCCTGCCGCGAGCCAGTCGACGAACATTTCCCAGACACTGTCCTCGATACGCTCCGGTGTCTCGTAATGAGTCGTCAGCGCGTGCCAGTCGGCAGCGAAATACAGACACTCGTACTCCTCCTGCAGCCGCACCCAGTTCTTGAGAGCGCCGTGATAATGGCCGATGTGCATGCGGCCGGTGGGTCGCATCCCCGACAGTACGCGATCAGAAAACATTTCGTGTCTTCGTGAGTCGCGCCGGCTAGGAGCCGACGAGCGCCTGCAGCAGCCGCAGCACGAGGGAAATCATCGGCGACATCAGTCGATCCAGGACATTCGTCGCGAGCATCAGCAGAATGAGCATGAATCCGTAAGGTTCCAGACGTGCATATCCAGCGGCAAGCGAATGCGGCAGCAGGCTGATGGCGATCCGTCCGCCGTCGAGAGGCGGTATCGGCAGCAGGTTGAGCACCATCAACACGACGTTGACCAGCACGCCCGCGCGACTCATAAGCAGCATGCCGTCACTTTCGAGCGCGCCGTCGGGTCCGCTCAACCGGTAGACCACCATCCAGAACAATGCCATCGCGAAATTGGCCGCCGGCCCCGCAGCGGCCACCCACAGCATGTCGCGCTTCGGATGGCGCAGGTTGCCGAAATTGACCGGCACCGGCTTCGCCCACCCGAACAGGAAGCCTCCCCCGCCTGCGAGCTTGGAAAGCAGTAGCAGCGCGAGAGGCACGATTACCGTACCGACCGGATCAATATGCTTGAGCGGATTGAGCGTCACGCGCCCCAGCATGTACGCGGTATGGTCGCCGAAAATGCGGGCAACGTAGCCATGGGACGCTTCATGCAAGGTGATGGCGAAAACCACCGGCACCGCGTAGAGCGCGATGGTCTCGATCAGCGAAAAATCCATGGATCGCGCATTCTACCAGCTGGCAGTCGCCGACGCTCGTCGGCCGCTCGCGGGCGGTCAGGCGGAAATCTCCACCAATCCCAGCCGCGCCGGATCGCCCCGCCCGAGCCGTACGATCGCGGGTGGTGTCACTGCAAGATCCACCACTGTCGTAGGCTCGAGATGGCATGCGCCGCTGTCGATGATCAAGTCGAGCGAATGCTGATAGCGCGCGCGGATTTCCAACGGATCGTTCAGCGGATCGGTCGCGCCGGCAGGGATCAGCGTCGAAGAGAGCAAAGGCTCGCCCAATTCGGCCAGCAGCGTTTGCACGACCGCATGGTCGGGAACGCGCACGCCGATCGTGCGACGTCGTGGATGCTTGAGCCGCCGCGGCACCTCTCGCGTTGAGGGCAACACAAACGTATAGCTGCCGGGCACACCGAGCTTGACGACCCGGAACTGCTCGTTGCTTAGCTGGGCATAGCGTCCGATTTCGGTCAGGTTCCTGCATACGAGCGTCAATTGGTGCTTGTCGTCGACTTCGCGCAAGCGACGGATTCGGTCCGCCGCTCCCGGGTCGCCGATGCGACAACCGAACGCGTAGCTCGAATCGGTAGGGTAGGCGATGATCCCGCCCCGGCGCACGATTGCCGCGGCTTCGCGGACCAGGCGCGCTTGTGGGTCGACCGGGTGAATCGAAAAGTATTGCGCCATGGGAGCCAGCCCGTGCCTGCGCCGACCGCAAGTCCGCTTGGCGCTATATAATTTCCGTCTATTCTAACGCAAGGTTATAACGAGTGAACCTCCAGCAGCTGCGATACCTGTGCGCTGTGGTCGATCACGGGCTGAACGTATCTGCGGCAGCCGACGCCCTGTTCACGTCGCAGCCTGGAATAAGCAAGCAGATCCGCCAGCTCGAGGACGAGTTGGGGGTGCCGATCTTCATCCGGCAAGGCAAACGCCTGGCGGCACTGACCGCCGGCGGCGAGGTGATCGTGGCGACTGCCCGTCGCGCACTGCAGGAGCTGAATAACCTCAAACGCGTCGGCGCGGAATTCAAGAGCGAGGACACCGGAACGCTCGCCATCGCTACCACCCACACCCAAGCCCGCTATATCCTGCCGCCCGTGCTCAAACGGTTCGCCGACCGCTACCCGAAGGTCCGCCTCCTGCTGCATCAGGGCAATCCCATGCAAGTGGCCGAACAGACGCAGCGCGCCGATGTCGATGTCGGCATCGCCACCGAAGCGCTGGCCGACTATCCCGGCCTCGTATCCTTGCCTTGCTACACCTGGAATCGATGCGTCCTCGTCCCGAAGGACCATCCTCTGGCGAAGGTTCGACCGCTGACGCTCGAGGCGCTGGCTCGCTATCCGATCATCACCTACGACTTCAGCTTCACCGGCCGCTCGCAGATCAATGCCGCCTTCGCCGCCAAGGGTATCGAACCGAACGTGGTGCTGACCGCGCTGGACTCCGACGTCATCAAGACCTACGTCGAACTCGGGCTCGGGGTGGGGATTGTCGCGCAGATGGCGCACGACCCTGCCCGCGACAGCCAATTCGACAAGCTCGACGCAGGTCATCTTTTCGCGGCCAGCACGACCCGACTTGCCCTGCGCCGCGGGGTTTACCTGCGGGGCTTCGTTTACGAGTTCATCACGCTGTTCGCTCCGCAGTTCGATCGCTCGGTCATCGATGCTGCTCTGGGAGGCAAAGCGGAGAGCTATGAGCTGTGACTCGATCGGACGCAAACTCAGTCATGCGGGCAGCAGGCATCGATGACCGAGGTCCATGCCCGGACCTGGTCGCTCGCGGTACTGATCGCCGCATTGGCGATGCTCGGTCCGTTTTCCATCGATGCCTATCTTCCATCGTTCCACGATATCGGCCGCGAGTTCGAAGTTGCGCCGATTGCCGTCCAGCAAACACTCTCGGTGTATCTGTTCGCTTATGCTTTCATGATGCTCTGGCATGGTGCGCTCGCCGACGCGCTCGGGCGGCGTCCGGTCGTTCTCGCGAGCCTCGCGCTCTATGCGCTCGCGACCCTCGGTTGCGCTATTGCGGGGAACATCGAAACCCTTTGGCTCTTCCGCGCACTGCAGGGTACCTGCGCCGGGGCGGGGATCGTCGTCGGTCGGGCAATCATTCGCGATCGCTTCCACGGCGCCGAAGCACAGCGGTTGATGTCGCAGATTACGATGGTGTTCGGCGTGGCGCCGGCCATCGCTCCAGTGCTCGGAGGCGTGCTGCTCAATGCGTTTGGTTGGCGCGCCGTTTTCTGGTTGCTGTTGGCGCTGGTGATCGCGCTGCTGACGTGGGCGGTGAAACGACTGCCGGAAACGCTCCATGGCAGCGCACGCCAGTCGTTGTGGCCACGGCATCTCTGGCACAACTATGTCAATGTGCTGCGCCGCCGCGAATTTTTGCTGCTCGCCGCAATCCCCGCTTTGAACTTCGCCGCCTTTTTCCTGTACATCGCCAGCGCGCCATCGTTCCTTATGGATCTACTCGGCGTATCGAGTTATGGGTTCGCGTGGCTGTTCATCCCGATGATCAGCGGCGTGATGATCGGCGCATTCATCTCCGGACGCGCGGCCGGCGTCATGTCGCCGCAGCGGACCATTGCGCTAGGCTATGCCCTGATGTTCCTCGGCGCTGCCGCCGATATGGCAGTCGCCGCCCTGGTACCGCCCGGTGTGCCGTGGCACGTTCTGCCGATCATGATCTACGCCATGGGAAGCAGCGTGACGATGCCGTCCGCGACCCTGCTGCTGCTCGATCTCTTTCCGACAACGCGCGCGCTCGCGTCGTCCCTCCAAGGATTCCTGCAATTCGTGCTCGCGGCGGTCAACGCCGGAACGATCGCGCCGATGCTATCCGGCTCGTTGCTGGCGCTTGCTTTGGGCATGACCGGCTTTACGATTCTGAGCGTTCTACTCTGGATTACCTACCTGCGCCATGTTTCGACCTAGGCTGAGTGTCACGGTAACCACGCGCGTTGGACGACGTGTATTGCTCCTTGTCGCGCTAAGCTACGCAGCGCATTGCTTTGCGCAGTCTCTGCCGACCACAGAGCTAGCGATCAACGGCCATCGCGTCACGGCGGAGGTCGCCGCGACAGTCGCCTCCCGAACCGTCGGCCTGATGCATCGCTTCAGCCTCCGTACCGACAATGGCATGCTGTTCATGTTCGAGGCCCCGCAGCCGCTCGCATTCTGGATGAAGGACACCTACATTCCACTGTCGATCGCATTCGTCGGCGCCGATGGTCGGATTCTCAACATCGAAGACATGGCACCCCAGACAGAAACGACGCACAACTCGCGCGGGTTGGCGTTATTCGCGCTGGAGATGAAGAAGGGGTGGTTCGCGCAGCATGGCATCGCGGCCGGCGATCACATCGATGGAGTTCAAAAGGTGCCCAAAGCGGTCGAGTAATACGCGGCGCCTCATTTTCATTGGCGCTCAAGGCCCACCCTTTTGTTCGCTACAAGCATAATGCAAAAAAACATTGTCAAACAAATGGTTTCGTGTTCAGAATAACTGTCGGCAAAGCTAAACGCCTCCTAACCTGCGCCCAGACGTCCACGTCTGTTGTTGTGATCCCGAGCGTGACGGATTGTCGTCATAGCCATGCTTATCAATATCCATCCAGACGAGTCGGCAGTCGGTCAAATCCCGCCGATGCCGTCGGTATTTTTTCCATTGCTAGCTGCCGCACAACGAGGCCAAGCATTGGAGGCATGTGTTCAGGCTGCCGTGAAATCGCTTGGCTTTACAAGCTTCGTTTTTGGAATGACAACGGCCCCACACCCAGACAAAGATAGTCAGTTTTATTTTTGCACTAGCGCGCCTGCCGAGTGGGCCGCCGAATATGATTCGGCAAGTTACATAGAGATCGATCCACGCATCGCGCATTGTTGGGTTAGGCTTGTACCCCTCATTTGGGACGCCGATGTTGCCAATGGCAATGCAGCTATAGCGCGATTTCTCGACAGAGCGGCTCGGTATGAAATAGGGAGTGGCGTTAGCGTTACGTTGCGCGATAACTCTTACGCCAAGGTAATGCTTTCGCTGAACGCCCCAGACCGACACATTTCAGCCGCAAAGCGCCAAATTTGGTCAGCGCAGCTCGGGGATATCATGCTGCTAGCCGTTCACGTTCATGAGATTTTTGCAACTAGCATTATTGCTAAGGGAATACCACCGCTGCATCGTGGGGCGCCACTAAGCCAACGCGAGACACAATGTTTGAGCATGGCAGCTCGGGGGCTTACCAGCGCAGACATTGCACTAAAACTGGGGCTTGCCGAACGTACTGTTAATTTCCACTTTAGCAACATTATTAGCAAGCTGGCTGTCGCGAATCGCGGCGAAGCCATCGCGCTCGCCACTACGCGGCATCTCATTTCTCGGTGAGGCGACAGGTTACGAGTCAAAGCAGCTCAGCGTGAGCGTCGACCCACGGCAATTGCCCCTGAGATGAGGCTATTGCCCATGCTGGCGCCGAACTTTCTCGCGACCCGCTCGAAAACATTTTCCTGCGGCGTGAAATTCACTACGTCGGCAGCCTTGATGACGTCGCGCGCGACGTAATCGACGCTGCCCAAGGCGTCGGCAAGACCGAGCTCGATGCTCCGCTGGCCGTTCCAGATGAGTCCGGAAAACAGCTCGGGTGACTCCTTCAGCCGCGCCCCACGCCCGTCCTTGACCGCGGCGATGAACTGCTCATGGATTTCGGTCAGCATTTGCTGCGCGTAGGCACGTTGCTTGGGCGGAAGGGGCGAGAAGGGATCGAGGAATGTCTTGTTTTCGCCCGAGATGATCGCGCGTCGCTCGATGCCGAGTTTTTGCATTGCGCCAACGAATCCGAAACCGTCGATGATGACGCCGATCGAGCCGATCAGGCTCGCCTTGTCGACATAGATCTTGTCTGTCGCGACCGCGACATAGTAGGCGCCGGAGGCGCAGATTTCCTCGACGACCGCGTAAATCGGCGTGTCGGGATATTTGCCGCGCAGTCTGCGAATCTCGTCGTTGATCTCCCCGGCCTGCACCGGGCTGCCGCCGGGGCTGTTGATACGCAGCACGACCCCTTGAGTCGTCTTGTTCTTGAAGGCTGCTCGCAATCCCTGAATCACATTCTCCGCGCTCGCCCGGCTGTCGGTATCAAGCTCGCCCTCGACATCGACCACTGCAGTGCATTTGTCGGCACAGCTTCGCTCGCCCCCGGCAATCGATCCCAGCACCGCGATGAGCACGATGACTACCAGGCCAGACGCCAATAGCCTGAAAAATATGCTCCAACGACGCGCCCGCTGCTGCTCGCGCAAGCCTTCGGTAGCCAGTCGCTCAAGGACGCCTCGTTCCCAGTTGTCGTCAGCCATTCAATCCTCGATGCAGTAGATCCCGCCATGGTGCTCGGCCAGCATGACCGCCTGGAGGCGTGCGCCGCGGCACGGTCCCGCCATGCAAAGCCCGCTGTCGGGCGCATAAAGCGCGCCGTGCGTTGCGCACACCAAGTATAGCTTGGCGGCATCGAAGAAATCGCCCGTCTCCCAGTCGAGTTCGCTTTGCTGATGACGGCATTCGTTGAT
Organism: Casimicrobiaceae bacterium; assembly: GCA_036493675.1. Classification (GTDB taxonomy): domain Bacteria; phylum Pseudomonadota; class Gammaproteobacteria; order Burkholderiales; family Casimicrobiaceae; genus PALSA-1003. The sequence continues at coordinate 10,824 of DASXPJ010000055.1, read as the reverse complement.
GTAGCCGTGAACCTCTCCGCGCCACCGAATCGCGAATGCCGGACGCGCCACGCCGTCGGACCGCACTTCGAAGCGAATGCCCGTGCCCCCGTCGAAGAGATCACCGGTGGCGCAGATCAGGCGTTCTTTGCCAGCCATGAGCGCAATTCTCCAATCGAATGCACAGTCGCCGTGGGCCCCATGGCGGCGAGCACGTCCGCCAGGTGGGCCCCATAGGCAACGGCAACCGCGCTTACGCCTGCATTGCGCGCGAGCTCCAGATCATGTGTCGTGTCGCCTATCATAAGCGTTTCGCCAGGGTCCACGCCGACGATCTCCATCAGCGATAGCAACATGGCTGGATGGGGCTTCGGAAAAGTCTCGTCCGCACAGCGCGATGCGACGAAGCGGTGGGCAATGCCATGACGTGCCAACGCCCGCGCCAGACCGGCGCGAGTCTTGCCGGTGGCCACGCCGAGCAGGAACCCGCGATGATCGAGCTCGTCGAGCATTGCGGACACTCCGTCGAATAGCGGGATGGCGGCATCGCCTCCCAGATAGTGGAGGCGATAAAGCTCCGAAAAGCGCGCCAGGTCCGCCGCGCCGAGCGTGGGTGCGACTATGCTGATTGCATCCCTGTGTCCGAGCCCGATCACGTGCCTCGCGCTTCGGTCGTCGGGTGTGGGCAGTCCCAAGTCCCGGCAAGTCTGCTGAATCGCTCCCGCTATCAGCGCCGTCGAATCGGCGAGCGTTCCGTCCCAGTCGAATACCAGCAACCGATAGCGCTGCGGCCGCTCAGACATCGCCGGCAGCGACGAGCCTCAGCCGCGCGATGAAATGGGCAAGATCGGGTGGCAGCGGCGATTCGACCGTGATCTCGCGGGACTCGACGGGATGCGCGAGTTTGAGCCGCCACGCGTGCAGGAACATCCGCTTGAGCCCCTGGCGGACAAGTGTCTTGTTCCAGGCAAAGTCTCCGTACTTGTCATCCCCTGCGAGCGGAAAACCCAGGTGGGACAAATGGACCCGTATTTGGTGCGTCCGGCCCGTATGAAGCTCCGCCTCGAGAAGACTCAATGGCGGATCCGCGTCGGGCCAAGTCTCGCGACGATGAAATACCGTGCGCGCGAGCTGTCCGCCCCCGCGCTCGACGCGCACGCGCCGCTCGCCCGCGCCGGTCACAAATCTGGTCAGCGGCAGATCGACCTGCCGCTTGGCATCGCGCCAATTGCCGCCCACCAGCACGAAATAGCGCTTGTCGACGCGGCCTTCCCGTAAAGCGGCGTGCAAAGCGACCAGCGCGGCGCGTTTTTTGGCGACCAGAAGTACCCCTGACGTACCCCGGTCCAAGCGGTGGACGAGCTCCAGAAACTTGGCCTGCGGGCGCGCGGCGCGCAAACCCTCGATCAAGCCATAGGCGACGCCGCTTCCGCCGTGAACGGCAAGGCCCGCCGGCTTGTCGATGGCAATCAGCGCGTCATCTTCGTAGAGAACCGGAGGGTCGACCGGCCGAGGCCGGGCTGCGCTGCGAGCGGCGCTCTGTTCCGCGACACGTATCGGCGGAATACGCAGTTCGTCGCCGACCGCAAGGCGGGTGTCCGGCTGAACGCGCTTGCGGTTGACCCGCACTTCGCCGCTGCGCAGGATGCGATAGATATGGCTTTTGGGAACGCCTTTGAGGACCCGCACGAGAAAATTGTCGACACGCTGCCCGGCGCCCGCTTCCCCCACTGCAAGGCGGTTCACAGCATCCTTGCTTAAATCATTCATTTCATTATAATTGTGGCTGGCAGCGACAAGCGGCTGGTGGTTTTGCGGGGCGACGTGTGCCCGCCCTCCAGCGCGGAACCCCGAACATCGGGGTCTGCAACCGCTTGCCGGTCCTGGCGACGGGGCAGGCTGTGACAGCGAGGTTAAATCGGTTCACCGTCCGGACTCTGCGTCCCGGAAAAGTAACGATGGTAATGGAAGAGCGCAGTCTCCGCACCGGCCAGTGGCACGATGAAGCGGCAAGACGCGCGGCGCAACGCGACTTACAACGCGACGAATTCTGTATCTGGCTGCACGCCTCCGGGCGCAATCGTCCGGAACGCCGATTCAGCCACCAGACCGTTTGAGCGATAACGCGAAGAACATTATCCACGCTCCCGAGAACAGGCTAACCCCGGTGTGCTCACCCAACTGAGCATGGCCGGCCCCGCCCGATGATGCCCGATATCCGCATCCTATCTCTCGCACAAGGCAGCCACCGCTGCCGGCGTGGCCCCGTCTCGCTCTCGCCCGCCGCCCGCTAGCTCAAGCGCCCGCAAGGGCGTCGCCCGCTTCGCCGTACGCTAGGCCCCCGCCGGGATTGGCGCTGGGGAAGAATATGAAACGCATGCTGTTCAATGCCACCCAGGCCGAAGAGCTTCGAGTGGCGATCGTCGACGGCCAGAAACTGGTCGACCTCGACATCGAGTCCGCCAGCAAGGAACAACGCAAAAGCAATATCTACAAATCCGTTATCACACGGGTCGAGCCCAGCCTGGAGGCCTGCTTCGTCGACTACGGCGCCGATCGCCATGGCTTCCTGCCATTCAAGGAAATTTCCCGCGACTACTTGCGCGAAGGCGATGCCAGGACCCGGGTCCAGGATCAGCTCAAGGAGGGCCACGAGCTCATCGTCCAGGTCGACAAGGATGAGCGCGGTAACAAGGGTGCCGCACTAACGACATACATTTCGCTGGCCGGCCGCTACCTGGTGCTGATGCCCAACAATCCGCGAGGTGGTGGCGTATCGCGCCGCATCGAGGGCGAGGATCGTAACGAATTGCGCGATACGATCAACCAGCTCGACGTGCCAAACGGCATGAGCGTGATCGCCCGCACCGCCGGAATCGGCCGCTCGATCGAAGAGCTGCAGTGGGACCTGAATTATCTGCTGCAGCTCTGGCAGGCTATCGATGGCGCTGCCAAGACCCAATCGGGCGCGTTCCTGATCTACCAGGAATCGAGCCTGGTGATCCGTGCTATCCGCGACTACTTTCACCCCGACATCGGCGAGCTGTTGATCGACACCGAGGCGATATTCGATCAGGCGCAGCAGTTCATGAGCCACGTGATGCCGGCCAACGTCGGCCGCGTCAAGCTCTACAAGGACGATGTCCCGCTGTTCTCACGCTTTCAGATCGAGCATCAGATCGAGACTGCCTACGCACGGCAGGTCCCGCTGCCGGCGGGCGGCGCAATCGTCATCGATCACACCGAGGCGCTGGTCTCGGTCGACGTCAACTCGGCGCGCGCCACGAAGGCCGGCGACATCGAGACGACGGCATTCAACACCAACCTGGAAGCCGCCGATGAAATCGCCCGCCAGTTGAGGCTGCGCGACCTGGGTGGGCTGATCGTCATCGATTTCATCGACATGGAGAGCGCGAAGAACCAGCGAGAGGTCGAGAACCGCCTGAAGGACGCGCTCAAGTACGATCGTGCCCGCGTGCAGTTGGGCAAGATTTCGCGTTTCGGACTGATGGAGCTTTCGCGCCAGAGGCTGCGTCCGGCACTCGCCGAATCCGCGTATATACCGTGTCCGCGCTGCCATGGGATCGGCCATATCCGCGGCACCGAATCGACCGCGCTGCACATCCTGCGCATCCTGCAGGAAGAAGCGATGAAGGACAACACCGCGCAAATCATCGCGCAAGTGCCGGTCGACGTTGCCACGTTCCTGCTGAACGAGAAGCGGGCTGAGATTCACACCATCGAAGCGCGCTTCAAGGTCAACGTCCTGCTGGTGCCCAATACTTACCTGGAGACGCCTAATTACAAGGTGACGCGCCTGCGCCACGACGATCTCAACCAGGGTGAGCCGTTGCCCGCCTCGTTCAACATGGTGGAAAAACCTGAGGAAGAGGACCCCGTCAAGCAGAGGAAGGAAGAAGCCAAGGAGCCGCGTCAGGAGGCGATGGTCAAGGGCATCACCACCGGCGCGCCGGCGCCCATGCCCGTCGAAACCGAGGCTGAACCCGCCCTGCAGGTCAATTGGCTCAACAAGGTGCTCGGCTGGTTCCGATACAAACCGGCCGTGCCCGTGCCTGCGCCAGCGCGCAGCGAGCCGACTCGCGAAGCGCGCGGACGCGGGAGCCACGAACGCGGTCGTCGCGGCCACCGCGAGGAGCGGCGCGAGAGTCACGGTCATCGCGATGCCCAGCGCGAGCAGCCGCGTTCGGGCCAGCGCGACGAGCGCCGCGAACCGGCGCGAGACGATGTGGCCAAGGACAGGCAGCGGGAGCCGCAGCGACAGCGTCAAGCCCAGGGGGGGCAGGGCCAGGCAAAGCGCGAATCTGGCCGCGGCGCGCCGCGGCACGACGGGCGTGACGGCCAGCGCGAGCCGAATCGACCACGCGCGCCGCGCGAGCCGCGCGCCGCGCAGCAATCGCGGGAAGGTGGCGAGTCCATTGTCCCCGCGCACGGAACCTCCGGGGTGGGCGGCAACATCGAAGCGGGCGAAGGCTCCCGCCGCCGGCGCGACCGTCGCCGCGGCGGCCGAGACCGAGGTGAGCGTGCCGAACCTGGCGAGCGCGCCGAGGCGCGCTCGCCAGTGCAGAGCCACGAGCCGGTCATGGCCGCGCCATCCACTCCCGAGCCCCTGCTGACCGCACACGAGGCGAGTTCACGCGCGCACCGCGGGGACGACGAAACGCCACCGTCGGTATGGACGCCAGTCGTGCCTGAAGACCAGACAGCCAGCCAGGCTAATGCGCTACCCGCGACGGCGGCGCATGCCGAGACGGCTACGCCGGCGCACGCGTCAATAATCGACCCACCCGCCGCCTTGACCTCGCCCGAGCCACCGTCGGCCCGCTCTCGGGTGGAGGTCACTCATCCGCGTGCCATGCCGGATTTGCCCAAAGTCTCGCTTGAGTTGCCGCCGGATTCCGGCTTGGTGCTGATCGAGACCGCGCGCGAACTCGTGCCCGCGGCCGAGTCGCCCGAGCCTGCCGAACCGCCTCGTCCGCGCCGAGTGCGCCCTGCGCGCACCGAAACACGCGACGAGCCGCTGCAACTGGTCGAGACCGTCCACAAGGATCCGCCGACGCCGGCTGCCTAGCGCACTGTGCATGTCCCGCCGCGGCGCCGCTGAACGGCGCTACGTGCTCGGCACGTCGGCGCTCTCGCGAATCGCCTGCAGCAGGGCGGCTGCGGCGGGGACGGTCAGGTCCAGCACGCGCTCGAAGTCGCCGGCGTCGCCATAGTACGGATCGGGCATCTCGCCGTCGCTGTCGTCGCCCAGAAGAGCGAGAAACAGCCCGAGATGCCCGCGATAGTCCGCCGGCCGCATCGACTCCAGGTAATCGAGATGCCTGCGATCCATGGCCAGGATCCAGTCGAAATGCTTGAAATCGTCGGGCTCGAAGAGACGCGCTCGCAACTTGCCCAGTTGGTACCCGCGGCGCCGCGCCGCCGTCAGAGCGCGCGGATCCGGTCGCTGGCCAAGCTGATGGTCGTGCGTTCCAGCCGAATCGATCAGAATGCGGTCGGCGAGACCTTCCCGTTTGACCATCGCCCGAAATACCCCTTCCGCGGTGGGCGAACGGCAGATATTACCGGTGCACACAAACAGAACGCGGGCGATGGGCGCGGGGGTCGCTATCAGCGACTTCATCCAATGGAGTACGGGCATAACCCCGCCCTCGGCCCGGTCGCGCTGGCTCATCGCGGCAATCGCGCTTTCAAGGCGCGCAGCTGGAACTCAAGCTCGCGAATCCGGTCGAGATAGGCGAGAAGCACGGCGACACCGTGTGGCTCAAGCTCGAAGTCGTCGCGCAGGCGCCGTGCCGCGCGCGCGACGGTCACCGAATGAACGGAGAACATGCGCGGTTCTGCGCTCTGTGCGAACGGGGCAAGCGCTCCGCATTCGACAAGCTCGCTCAACTCGACTTCGGAAAGTCCCGAGAGTTCGGCTAGGACATGCAGCGGCATCGTCTGTCGTTCGTCGGGCCAGACGGCATCGCAGTATTCGCCGGTCACATGAGCCTCCTAGTGAAAATGTTGCCGTGGATTGAACGTCGATGCCGCGGCGAGCTCCTTCAAAAGACCGCGTTCGCGCTCGGATAGTTCAGGCGGCATGACCAGCTGGGCGATCGCATACAAGTCGCCCGCGGCGCCCTGGGGCTTGGGCAGACCGCGGCCGGACAGGCGCAATTGCTGGCCCGTGCGTGTCCCGGCGGGCACGCGCAGGCTAACCAACCCGGCGAGCGTGGGGACCTCCACGGATGCACCGAGAGCGGCTTCCCACGGCGCCAGCGGCAGGTCGATAAAAAGATCGTGGCCGGATGCCCTGTACAGCCGGTGTGGCCGAAGCGCGATGTTCAAATAGATGTCGCCGGGAGGACCCCCATTGATGCCTTTGCCGCCCTGCCCCGGCAGGCGGAGCGATTGCCCTTCGGTTGCACCCTTGGGAATGCGCGCTTTGATGACCCTCGGGACACGCTTCGGCGTTCCCTGATCATCGAACTCCGTGGTCGTCAGGTCGAGATTCAAGTGCGTGCCGTGAAACGCGTCCTCCAGCGAGATCGGCGCAGTGACTTCATAGTCCTGACCGCGCATCGCCGGCGCGGGGCCGCGCCGTCCGCCGCGCGCGCTGCGACCGGTGAGCCCGGCGAAAAGATCGGCCAGGTCCATCTCGTCGAAGGCGCCCGCCGCGTCGCCGAATTGCGTCGACCATTCGGGCGGCGGTCGGAAATCTTCACCAGGACGCTGCTGGCCGAGCTGATCGTAGGCGGCGCGCTTTTCCGGATCCTTGAGCGTCGCGTAGGCTTCGCCCATTTCCTTGAAGCGCGCTTCCGCTTCGGGCTCCTTCGAAACGTCGGGATGATATTTGCGTGCAAGCCTCCGATACGCTTTCTTGATCTCTTCCTCGGAGGCGCCCCGCTCCACCCCGAGAATCGCGTAGTAGTCCTTGAATTTCATACGGCTGGCGTCTGCAGCGGCGCCGCGCGTTAGCCCAACGCGACCCCGAACAGCTTCTCCTTGAGCTGGTATAGCCGATCGCGCAGCTCGGCGGCTTTTTCGAACTCCAGATTCCTGGCTGCGTCGAGCATCTCCTTCTCGATGCGCTTCAGCTCTTTCTCGAGATCTTTTGCCGGCATCGCTTCGTATTTGCTGTGCGCCTGCGCAGCTTTGAGCTGCTTGCGTTCCTCGTCGATATCGTAAACACCGTCGATGATGTCCTTGATGCGCTTGGTCACACCCTTGGGCGTAATCCCCATCTTTTCGTTCCATGCGAGCTGCTTGTCGCGCCGCCGCGTCGTTTCGCCGATCGCCCCGCGCATCGAATCGGTCATCTTGTCCGCGTACAGGATCGCCGTCCCGTTGATGTGACGCGCGGCGCGGCCGATCGTCTGGATCAACGAGCGCTCGGCGCGAAGGAAGCCTTCCTTGTCCGCGTCCAGGACCGCGACGAGCGACACCTCGGGAATGTCCAGCCCTTCTCGCAGCAGATTGATCCCCACCAGCACGTCGAACTCGCCGAGCCGCAGGTCACGGATGATCTCGACACGCTCGACCGTGTCGATGTCGGAGTGCAGGTAACGTACCTTGACCCCGTGCTCGTTCAAGTAATCGGTCAGGTCTTCGGCCATGCGCTTGGTCAGCGTCGTGACCAGGACCCGCTCGCCTTTCTCCACCCGCAAGCTGATTTCCGATAACAGGTCATCCACCTGCGTTTGCGCCGGCCGCACGTCGAGGATCGGATCGACCAGCCCGGTCGGCCGCACCACCTGCTCGACCACCTGTCCTGCGTGAGCGCCCTCGTAGTCGGCCGGCGTCGCCGAAACAAAGATCGTCTGCGGCAGCAGTTTTTCGAATTCGTCGAATCGCAACGGCCGGTTGTCCAGCGCGCTCGGCAGGCGGAATCCGTAATTGACGAGATTCTCCTTGCGCGCGCGATCGCCGCGGTACATTCCGCCGACCTGCGGGATAGTGACGTGCGACTCATCGACGAACACCAGCGCGTTGCGCGGCAGGTAGTCGATCAGCGTCGGCGGCGGCTCGCCGGGTGCGCGCCCCGACAGGTGCCGCGAATAGTTCTCGATGCCCTTGCAGAATCCGATTTCGAGCATCATTTCGACGTCGAAGCGCGTGCGTTGCTCGATGCGCTGCGCCTCGATCAGCTTCATCTGCGCGATAAACGATTCCTTCTGCTGCGCCAGCTCGAGCTTGATCTTCTCGACCGCTTCGAGCACCTTGTGGCGGCCTGTCACGTAGTGGCTGGAGGGAAACACGGTGAAGCGTCCCAGCTTCTGGCGGATATGCCCGGTCAGTGGATCAAACAGCTGCAGCGCCTCGACCTCGTCGTCGAAAACGGACAGCCGCACCGCGTTGTCGGCGCTTTCCGCCGGGAAGATGTCCACTATGTCGCCGTGGACACGGAAGGTGCCGCGCCTGAACTCGGTGTCGTTGCGCTGGTATTGCATTTCGGTCAGACGCTTGATTGCATCACGCTGGGTCAAATGATCGCCCTGGCGCAGATGCAGGATCATGCTGTGATATTCGGAGGGATCCCCGATGCCGTAGATCGCCGATACGGTCGCGACGACGATGCAATCCGGTCGCTGCAGAATCGACTTGGTCGCCGACAGGCGCATCTGCTCGATGTGCTCGTTGATCGACGAATCCTTCTCTATGTAGAGATCGCGCGACGGTACATAGGCCTCGGGCTGGTAATAGTCGTAATACGAGACGAAGTATTCGATCGCGTTGTTCGGCAGGAATTCGCGGAATTCGGAATAGAGCTGCGCCGCGAGCGTCTTGTTGGGAGCCAGCACCAGCGCCGGCCGGCCGGTTCGCGCAATGACGTTCGCCATCGTGTAGGTCTTGCCGGAGCCGGTGACGCCGAGCAGCGTCTGAAAAGCAAGTCCGTCGTCGAGGCCCTCGACCAGCTTGTCGATCGCCTCGGGCTGGTCGCCTGCGGGCGGAAATGGCTGGTGCAGCTCGTACGGGCTGTCGGGGAATTTGAGTATCATGAAATCGGAGGGATGCGGCACGCCGGACAATCGAATATTTTAGCCGATCGGCGCGTCCTTAACCGACACCTCGTTTGGCCTGTGCGTCGTCCGCCTCGCACGGCTTGAGCCGCGGCGGACGATCGTTGCTCCGGGTGGCGTATATGGCGGCTTCGGCGCCGATTTCAACCGCAATGAGGCGACTGCGCCCATGGTAAAATTGTCTTCCTTTCGGCGCCTTTCTCGACGATGAACGATCCGCACGCTCCCCCGCTTCTCGCCGCGATCGAGATGGCGCCACGCGATCCCATCCTGGGTGTCACCGAAGCGTTCAACGCCGACCCGAATCCGCGCAAGGTCAATCTCGGCGTCGGCGTGTACTGCGATGACAAGGGCAGGGTGCCGCTGCTCGAGTGCGTCAGCCGGGCCGAGCGGGCGCTGGCCGACCGGGGCGGCCCGCACGTCTACCTGCCGATCGACGGCATCGCCGCGTACGACCGGGCCGTGCGGAGCCTCGTCTTTGGAGCGGATTCCGACGTGGTTCAGAATGGGCGCGTCGTCACCGTCCAGGCGCTCGGCGGTACCGGGTCGTTGAAGATAGGCGCCGACTTTCTGCGCCGCTTCGCACCCGGCGCGCAGGTATGGATCAGCGACCCCTCCTGGGAAAACCATCGCGCGCTGTTCGAAGGCGCCGGGTTCACCGTCAATGCCTATCCGTATTACATGGCGGCGACCCACGGGCTCGACTTCGTCGGCATGATCGACTCGTTGCAGACGCTGCCGGCCGGCGCGGTCGTCGTCCTCCACGCCTGCTGCCACAATCCAACCGGGGTCGATCCGACCGACGAGCAATGGGGCCGCATCATCGAGGCCGTGCGGACGCGCTCCCTTCTGCCCATTCTCGACCTCGCCTATCAAGGGTTTGGCGACGGTATCGACGCCGACGGCGCGATCGTCCGGCGCTTTGCAGCCACCGCTGGGCCGCTATTCGTCGCGAGCTCGTTTTCGAAGTCGTTCTCGCTTTACGGCGAGCGCGTTGGCGCCCTGTCGATCTTAGCGGCCGATCGCGACGAAGGCGCCCGCGTCCTGTCGCAGGTCAAGCGTGTGGTTCGCGGCAACTACTCGAGCCCGCCGACCTTCGGCGGGCAGGTCGTCGCGATGGTCCTCGAGACGCCTGAGCTGCGATCGTTGTGGGAGCGTGAGCTCGGCACCATGCGTGAGCGCATCCGCGCCAACCGTCGTGCGCTGGTCGAACTTCTTGCCGCACGGGTTCCCGCTGCGAGCTTCGACTTCGTACTCCGGCAGCGCGGTATGTTCTCTTATTCCGGCCTGACCGCGGCTCAGGTCGCGCGCCTGCGCAGCGAGTACGCGATCTATGCGATCGACACCGGACGAATATGCGTGGCCGCACTCAATTCGGCGAACATCGCCTACGTTGCCGACGCCATCGCCAAAGTAATCGCTTAGCTGGGGCGGCAAAGGCCGCAATCCCTTGAAATAAAAAGCCGATTCGCGCTACAATTATCGTTTGCCAAGCGCGGGAATAGCTCAGTTGGTAGAGCGCAACCTTGCCAAGGTTGAGGTCGCGAGTTCGAGACTCGTTTCCCGCTCCAGATTTCGTTGAGAGCCGGCGCTCTCCTGTTCGGTTTCGTTCGCGACGCGCCGGGATCAGGCGTCGCGTGTCCGCCCGGGCGGGGTGGCAGAGTGGTCATGCAGCGGCCTGCAAAGCCGTCTACGCCGGTTCGATTCCGACCTCCGCCTCCAGAACCTGCATGCTGCATGGTATCCGTGCGATACCGGGGCCGGATGCGTGGATCGGCGCCTGGTGCGCCGTTCGCCACCAACCCTCGAACACTAACCC
>DASXPJ010000054.1:0-77405 GCA_036493675.1 Casimicrobiaceae bacterium | reverse complement strand
GCTCCGAGGTGGCTTTGCAGATCTCGGTGCGCGATGCCTGTGCATTGCTTGGCATACCTTGGTTCGTGGCGCATCCGGCGAGCGCGAAGGCCAGGACAAGAACGCTGATCATCTTCATGGAAGAACTCCTTTCGAGCGGGGCGGGAGGGAAATGAGGTTTAACGAGACTACGTTAACCGGCCGTGCCGACGGCGCCGCAGGACGCCGCCGCACACGGTCCGGTTGAGCGAGAGGTTAGGCATTGTAAAGCGAATCAGAGCGCCGCGTTTTCATGAGTCCGCTTGCGCCACTGATACTCGCGCCAGATCAAAAATACTACTACCAAGTCAAACACTGTCAGAAGCACAAGCCATATGGAATGGGCCGGCGACCTGCGGCGTGCGCGAAGCCCGGCCGGCGGGGCGTCCGCGTTGACCGCCAGGTTAGGCATCGCTCAGACCGACAACGCGATAGCCGCCAAGCTTTCCATCGACGAAGAGGCCAACAAAATGAGAATAGGCGCTGTCATATTCGGCGAAGCGCCTTTCGCCAAACTTGGCTACCGTCGTATCCCTCAATAAGCGATACATCTCCAATCTGCCAACCAGTATCGTGCGCCACTCCGATGAGAGATCCGTGGCGGCGGTTACCAAGAGGTCATTTTTTCCAAGAAAGACTTCGTATTCGGCGATTGTCAACGGCCTGGGCATTTGCATTCCAGCCGCCAACCGCTCCTCGTCCGAGGCAGACAGTTTCCCTACGGTTACGATGTCGGTAAATGCTATCGCGCCTCCTGGCTCAAGGACTCGCGAACATTCGGAGAGTAGTGTCGCTTTGTCCGGTATGTGGCACCACGCCTCCTGACTGATCACCGCATCGAATGTGGCATCGGAGAACGGCATGGCCGTAGCGTCGCCTTCGAAGAACTCAACGAGTCGGCCAAGCTTGACGCACTCTGTAAGGCGTTTCGCGCCTTCTACCCGGGAACGAGTAAGGTCCAGGCCGGCGACGCGGCAGCCGTACTTGTAAGCTAGCCACCGGGCGGGTCCGCCCATACCGCTGCAAACGTCAAGCACGCGTTTCTCGTGCGAAATGCTGGCGGCTGCAGCCAAAGCCTCCACCGCTTCCACGCCGCCGTAATGATCTTGGTCAAAATCTTTCAGTTCGGCCTCGGTCAATGTATCAAGGTCGATGCCACGCGCCTTCAGTTTCGCCAGAATTTCATCTTCATTTATCGGGTGCGTGTCATAGAACCCAATAACGGCAGAACGGTGTGCGTCGTTCATGGATTGTTCCCCAGGATGGGTGATGCGCTGACTCGGCGCCTTGTGATGCCTAACCGGACTAAGTTAACCGGCCGCGAGCGGACGGCGCGCCAGCGCCGCCGGCGAGGCGTCCGGGTTGAGCGAGAGGTTAGCCTGCGCGGTTGCGCATGCGAACACGAATCACCCCGATGACAATGCAGATGACAGCAGGCCAGAAAGTGAAGAAGAACAATAGACCCGGGCCGATGGGATTGGGATTTGGATCGGGCCACAGGCCCAACGCTGCGGCACTGATGATGAAGAGCAGCGGACCGGCACCGACGACCAGCAAACCGAGGCCGATTTTCACCCAAAGAGACCGGAGATAGTTCACGAATGTTGGCTGCATCTGAAGAACGAGGCTAACGAAGTAAGCTAACCGGCCGCGAGTGGACGGCGCGCCAGCGCCGCCGAGCGTCCGCGTTGAGCGACGGGTTAGGCAGCATCGGCGGCACCGGTGTGACGCAAAAGTAGCGCAAGTGCGGCGCCTGCAACCGCGCCAACGAGCGGCACGAAATATTCACCGTACACCCAGATAAAATACGACCATGGAGCCTCGGCGCCGATGTGATTGCGCGTGAGTGCGAAATTGAACATGCCGCCGACTGCTCCGAGTGCTAACGCCCACCCCATGGGAGGACTGGGACGCAATGCGAGGGCGAGCAGGGCGCCCACGACCAGGCTCCATGCAACCTCAAACAGCCAAATCAAGCAATAAGCATAATCCAGCCACACGAACGGGGAACTGAACGAACGATTTGCAATTGCCGTCGTCCACCACCAGCTGCGCAATGGTCCCACAAGAAATATCGCTCCGACCGCGAAGGCCAGGAACACGGCGAAGTTGCGTCGGTTACGGGACATGCTGCCTAACGATCAAGTTAAGCGGTGCGCCACCACGATGGGCGCCCAATGCCAGACCCCTACCGGCGCGTCCGGCGGAAGGCCGGGTTAGGCCGCAACCGCGACCCCGGGGTAGAGGACGTCGAAAAGTTCAGCGGTCTTGAGCGTCATGTCCGATCGTCGAGGGCGCACAAAGTCTTCATCGTGTGCTAACACTTTTGTGTAGATGGCTTCATAAACACGCTTGACCGCACCCGGCTCGACCATCTCGATGTCGAAGCCAGGAATGATGCCAATCAGCTGCCAGCCTAGTTGCTCAAACTTTTCAGCCATGTAGGGGTGCTTCAACGTCGCTAGGCTGTAGACCATGCCTATTCCCATCGCGCGACCCAGGGTTTCGATGAGACTGGGGAATCTCCCACTGAGTCTTAGCCCGCGGTGCTGTGGAGACACCGCACCAACCCTTGCATACAGGACTGCACTGTCTGGGTCGCGTTCAATCGAGAACAATCCAGCGAGTTCTGTCCCCTTCTTAATGAGGATGACGAAGAAATCCCGATCTGACGCTACGTCGAGCGCCACGCGTTCATCGTAGAACGATTCTCTGAGATGACAACTTGCGTTGCCAACGGCTATCCCGGGATACCAAGCGGCGAATGCGGATATGGTTTCCGGAACGTCCGCATGGGTCAGCACCTGATACCGGTATCCGCTCGGCAGCGGGGCATTGGCAGACAACCTGTCGACGTCGACCCACGGCATGATGGCTCCTCCAGGTTTGCGCACAAAGGATGCTGAATTGTGACATCAGCCGCGCAAGCCAACACTTTCGTGCGGCCTAACCGAACCAAGCTAACCGGCTGCGAGCGGACGGCGCGCCAGCGCCGTCATTCATCGTCAATATGTCATCGCGGTTCAAAGGCCTGAGTCGGAAAGACTCGGATGATCATCGGGTCGTCTTCCGAGTGGCCAGTGGTACTTTCGTTCGGTCTCACGGATTGGTAGGTCGTTGATGCTCGCGATGCGTCGGCGCATGAACCCGTGTTCATCGAACTCCCAGTTTTCGTTTCCGTAGGACCGGAACCAATTGCCGGCGTCGTCATGCCACTCGTAGGCGAACCGCACCGCAATGCGATTTTCGCGGAATGCCCAGAGTTCTTTGATAAGGCGGTACTCCAGCTCCTTGTTCCACTTGCGGGTGAGGAACTGGACGATCGCCGCTCTTCCCGCGAAGAACTCTGATCGATTACGCCAGATACTGTCCGGCGAATAGGCCAAAGATACTCGCTCGGGGTCGCGGGTGTTCCAGGCGTCCTCAGCGAGGCGAACTTTCTTGACCGCACCATCGATGTCGAACGGGGGTAGCGGTGGACGTGGTGCTTCGGTAGTAGTCATGGTGATTACCTTTGATGACGCCTAACGAACCAAGCTAACCGGCCGCGAGCGGACGGCGCGCCGGCGCCGCCGGCGAGCGCTCCGGTTGAGCGAGTGGTCAGGCGGCCGATGGCGGCTTTGCGGCCGAGAAACGCAATCGCACATAATCGGCGTGCCACTGCCCGCTGGTGTCATATAGTTTTGGACGACATAACTCTGCAACTGCGTCAAAGAATGCTGGTCTTGCCGAGTCCGGAAAAGCTGCCGCAAAAGATTGTGCGAACGTTTCCAACCAAGCGACGACGTTTCCAGGCAAGGGCGTCGGGCGAGGAAACAGAGCAACCATATTCACGACGAACCCGCGCTCCTCTAAAACAGTTCGATACTCCTCTGCCGTCGGGTTATACCAGGGATTGACGGTTCCAGGATCGATACCGCTCTCCCGGAGAACGTACTCGAGAGCGGTGACAATGGTGGTTACATTGCCGTAGCCTCCAAATTCGCCGACGAAGCGTCCACCCGGCTTTAGCGCGCGCCATACTCCATCTATAACTTTCTTCGGCTGTTTCAACCAGTGAAGCGCGGCATTTGAAAAGACCGCATCGAATTCACCGTTGAAGTCCAGCGCGTGGCCATCCATAACGCGTGCATCCAGTCCCAACGCTTTGGCGGCGGCGATCATCTCAGCGCTCGCGTCAATACCCACTACGTTACAACCAAGGGCTACAACTTTCTCCGTCAGGACACCATCACCGCATCCCAGATCAAGGATGCGCTCTCCCGACACGGGCGCCAGCAGTTCGACAACGGGCATCCCAAGATCGGAGACGAACCGAGCGTGCTCCGAATATTGCTGCGCGTTCCACGTCTGATTTGAGGTGACACTCATTGAGTTGCCCGAAAGGACACCTGACGAATCAAGGTAACCGGCGCGACGACGGACGGCGCCTAGCGCCGCCGGCGAGCGGTCCCGTTGAGCGAGAGGTTAGGCCTCTGCGACATTTGCAAAATACGATTGATCGCGCGCGACAACAGACAGGGGCCGGACGCGGACCATAAGATCTAAGCGATCGATGACCCGCGAGCGAAAACTGGGATTCCACTTCGCTTCATTTTCCCCGAGATAACGGCTCAAGAAACGGTAGAGGCGACCACGATCCATTGCCTCAATCGAGCCTGTCCCTCGAATGCCGACATGCCGCAAACGACCACGCGATAGGTTGAACTCGACAATGCCTACGGCACAACGCGGCTCAACCTGAATTCGTTTCGGAAAGCTGTCCCGCTGATTTCCGACAAGCCAAAGCTCTCCGGCCTCCCACAAAAACCAAACAGGCGACTCTCTGGGCCCCTCAGGTGACGCGGTTGCCAAGTGGGCGACCAGGGGCTGCTGAAGAAAGACGTCAACGTCGAAATCGTGGGCCATAGCGAGGACGCGGAGAGGGCTCAAGGACCAAGGTAACCGGCGACCACCAAGGCGCGAAGCGCCGCCGGTGGGCGTCCGGGTTGACCGCGTGGTTAGGCGGCGCCGCGATAGACCTCGCGGCGGTGGCCAAGCTTGACGACCTCAACTGTGGGCGCGGTATCATCGACGGCGTATACGATGCGAAATTGACCCTGACGAACGCGATATCGCCTCGCAACGCCAGCTATTGACCACTGCATAAGTAATGTCCTATTTGAGGCGTAAAGAAAGAGGGCAATGTTGGATGAAGGAGCGCAGCAGCATCTGGTCGTCGCCAATGGCGTAGGTGGCTAATTGCGTCTGCATCACCAGATCGTGAAGCTCGAGCGGCGCGAAGTTGGCGAGGGGATTGCGCTTGGCATAACCCCAGATCAGTTCGACCGGATTGAGTTCTGGAGCATAAGGCGGCAGCAGGTAGACACGTACATCGTGGCGGTGATCGGCAAGCCAACCGGCGACGGGTTCGAAACGATGGGCGCGCAGGCGGTCCCAGACCAAAGTGAGCGGCACGCGCAGCGTACGACGCAGTTCCTTGATGAAGGCCAGGATCGCCTCGCCATCGTAATTGGCATCGGGCTGAAACCCGAAATAGCCATGTACCCGATGCCGGCGCGGCGAGATGACCAGGGCGCCGATGACCGAGACCTTGCGCCACGAGCGGCCACGTTGCCGCAGTCGAGGGGTGTGGCCGCATGGCGCCCAACTGCGCCGACGCAGCGGCGCCATCAAGAACCCAGCTTCGTCGATGAAGACGATCGCCGCACCGCGGCGGCAGGCGTTTTTTTTACCTGCGGCCACGTTTCGTGCACCCAACGTTGGATGGCCGCCTCGTCGCGTTCGACTGAATGGCGCGCCGGCAGTTGGGGACTCCAGCCTAAGTCATGCAACAGACGCCCGACATGATCGACGTGGTAGTCGACGCCAAAACGACGCTGCACGAGCTCGGCCACGCGCGGACAAGTCCACAGGTCAGTGTCGAAACCAGCGGCTTGCGGACCTTTGAGCAACAACGCCTCGAGTCGACGTTTGTGCTGAGCCGTCAGTTTCGATGGCCGTCCTGGCGCCGGCTTGGCTCGTACTCCAGCTTCGCCGCGTCGTCGCGCTGCCGCCTTCCAACGTCGAACGCTGCGGCGATCCACGCCAACGCGCCGCGCTACTTCCGATGGCAACAGTCCTTCCTTAAGCAACGCCAACGCACGCAAGCGTCGGCGCTCCAGCTCCTCTGGGCTTCCGGTTGGTCGCATCGCGCACCTCCAACCGGTATGATAGGACATTAGTTATGCAGCAATCAATAGTTTGTCGCTGCCCACTGGTCTGGGCTCATCGGCAAGAGCGAGAATTCGAGCGACTATGCGTTGCCGATCTTTCTTCGCGCCGATGGCCTCAATTTCTTTCCCCGCGGACGGCTTGATCAGAATCCTATATGCGGCCACGTTGCCTGAGGCCGCGAACGAAAGATTCAAAGGAAACGCTTCGCTCGCCTTTGCGGTCGTCAAACGCGGCCAAGTCTTCGGCGTCTTCGGCAAGCGCTACGCGAACAGCTTCGTTGACCATATCTGAAATTGAACGGTCCGTTGCGGCGGCCTTGAGTCGCAAAGCTTGATGAACGGCGCCTTCAAAATAGACGGTTGCGCGTTTTGGGGTCTCCATGCGTGGATCCTAGCGCTTTGACGTCATAACGTCAAGACGGCGTCTAAGCGAGCGGTCCGGCTGAGCGAGCGGTTAGGCGGCACGGGATGGCTTGCGAGCTATAGTCGGAAAGTCTTTCCGACGGCAGATGGGACCACGGCATCGCCAAACGCGGAGGCAATCGCGCTTGTCGCCCGCCAGCCCGTGCAGTGCGCTGGCGCTATCGCTTTCAGGTCGAAGGCGCGCAGCGCATCGACCGTGTCAGGAATGATCCTTTCGGTGCTTCCCGAAAGGTGGAAGCCCCCCATTACTCCATGTAACGCACGGCCCGGGAAGCACTCGCGCGCGTGCGTCAACACGTTCACGACACCGGCGTGCGAACACGCGGTTAGCACGAAGAGGCCCCTGTCCTTCACGCCGACGGCGACGAAGCGCTCGTCGACTATCAGGGGATCGGGTTCCCAATCCGCGCCATCCGCCGTGCGCCGATAATGGTTCAGCAAGCCTGTCTCGAACTTTGTGACTCGCGGGATCTCCCCGCTGATGAAGAAGAGGTCATCCAGAATGAGCTGCTCATCCGTGGCGTGGATGACGTGCGCCCCGTGCGCTTCGAGCGCGACCGTGCTCGGGACATCGTCAAAAAGATGCATCGTTCCGTCGGGCGTCCGCGTGGCGCGCGTCCGGTACATGCCAGGATGCATATACGTCGGGACCACGCGGCTACCATTCTTTACCTGAACCATCTCCAGCGCACGGAGCATGGCTCCCCCGTGGTCCCAGTGGCCATGCGAAAGCACGATTGCATCCACGGTGCCCATATCGAAACCAAGGCGTTCGACGTTTCGCTCGAACACAGCCGCATCAGGCCCCGTATCGAACAAAAGTGTCCTGGCAACATCGCCACGCCACGCAGTGATGGCACAGGACAGCCCGTGCGCGGCGCAACACAGGCATTGGCCAGAGAGGACCCGACCGCCGCGCCCCCAGAATCGTCGAAACTCGTTCTCGACGAACGCGGGCGCGGTCGAAAGATTGTCCGTCACGTTGTCGACGATAATCAAGATCTCGACGCGGTCGGCGATGGCGAGTTCACGCATGCTAGGCTCCGCGCTCGAGGATGATGCCTAACGAACCAAGGTAACCCGCGACCACCAAGGCGCGTAAGCGCCGCCGGCGAGCGGCCGTGTTGACGGCGTGGTTAGGCGCCACCATGTTAATGCTTGATGCCAACTTGCTTCTCCCACCTAGCGATCACTGCTTCAAAACGTTGACTCAACTCCTCCTGCTTGGACATAAGCGCATCCATTCGTTTGTATTGCTGTTCGGCGACCTGGAACATCTTCTCGCTCTTCACCTGTTGTTCCTCGGTTCCTTTCCAATAGGCTTCGGTGCGTGCGTCATCTCGATCGGTTGAGGATTGTCGTTGCCACGGCGGGTGGTAGAGAACGGAATAGACTAGCCAGAACACGAGGCTGTAGATGAGACCACGGCCGGCTGCCATTAGCACTTGCTTCATTGAGGCTCCAGGCGACGAGAGAATGTGTTTTGTGACGCCTAACGTACCAAGCTAACCGGCCGCGAGCGGACGGCGCGCGGTCCGGTTGAGCCAGTGGTTAGGACTACTTGCTGCCAGATGCTGCGTAATCAACGTCCAACACCTTGTCGGAGCCGTCAAAGGTAATGCGGAGCGCTTTTCGATAGACCTTGAATCCCGAAAATACCCCACCGCTTGTCGTCTGGTATGTATACCCAATTGCTTCGCCGTAAGTCTCCTTTACCATTGGCCGTAGGAACAACGCAGTCGGCGGTCCTAGAATCTGAATAACTTCAGCGCGCGTCGTCTTGGTCTTCTCAATTCCGGAAATCTTTGTTTCGTCAAAATCTGAATTGTCGGACTTGAACGACGACAGAAATTCCCGTCCGACCACGACGTCTCGGTGGAAGTAGTAAACCATCACCCTGACTGGAATTACGCCGGCCTGTAGCGGCTCTCCGCCTGTACTTGCGTAAGCATAGGCGATCGTCTTGATAGTCTCGCCATCCTTCAATAGTTCTCCGGTGCGGCGAGGCTCCCCCAACTTTGCGATGACCTGCGGGTAGGTGGTCTGACCTAGTTTTAGGTCGGCCAACTCGGGCCGAACGAAGTCGCGGCCTGCGCAGCCGGCAAGCGCGGCAAGAGTAAAGGCTAGAAAAAGGGCCGCGATCGGCTTCATCATAGTCGCCTTTCATGTGATGGTAAGAACTGTTTGAGCATGCCTAACGTTGCCGATAACCGACCCGAGCGGACGGCGCACCAGCGCCGGCGAGCGGTCCGTGTTCATCGGCGGGTTAGAGAGCGCGGTCGATATCACTTGTCAGCCGCGCCGCGCAGTCCCGCTCTTTGAACCGCTGCCTTGATTAGTCCTTCGTATCTTGCGTCCTCAATGAATTTTCGCAGATAGGGCATTGCGGTCTCCCGGCCCTTGGGGAGTGCTATGGCAACTTCGTCCACACCAATCCGACCATCGAGAACGCGGGAGCCGGGCAACTTGTCCGACAACTGGAACAGGTTTGCCTTATTGGCGGCGAAGACATCGGCCTTGCCGGACCTCAGCATTTCCTCCCCGGCGGGAACACTCGGACTCGCGATCACCGTGGCCCTCTTTATGGTGCGCGCCAGAAATGCGTTCACGGACCCGCCCTGCGGCGCAGCGATGCGAGTGCCCGGCCGATCGACTGCGTCTATGGTCGAGATCGGAGAGCCGGCGGGAACGAGGTAGCCGTGCTCGATGACGAGAAGAGGCGCAGTGAAACTCAGGACAGTTTCGCGCTCCGGGGTTGGTCCAAAGAAGCAGACGTCCCACTCGCCGGACTTCAGGCCGCCCATGATGGCCGCAGGGGAGGGATACACCACGGGCTCGAATGGAACCCCAATGCGCCGGGCAAGCTCCTTGCCCAGGTCGAACCCCACTCCCTTCGACTGGTCCAGCGTGGCACCGCGGACGATGGACGCGGGCGCCCCGGTATAGAGCGCTACACGGAGCTTGCCGGTCGGGGCTAGGGCCTGTCGCTCCTCGTGGCTAGGTGCGGAGGCGATACCTGCACAACCTGCAATCACAAGTCCAACTAGTGCAGCAGTAAGCCAAGGAGTCGGCCTCATTGCATCCTCCGTTGAAGGTACGGTTGGGCGAGTGGTTAGGGGTGGCTTTTGCTGAACTGAACATTCGGTATCCAGTTGCGCTTGCGTCTGGCTAGGCGAGATCGCTCGTCTTCTGCATCGAACGTCGCCGGAGCGTGCTTCAAAAGGGCGCGGTCGATGCGTTGAAACGCGTTTACGCTTACCACTGCATAAACGGTTCCGTCGATCTCGCTGGTTACCACAGGCACCACACCGCACCTAGCGCAGATGTGGAACTGCGCGGTTCTCGTCCCGAAGGCGTATCTCGAGACACCGTCTTGGTCAGCGATCGTGACACTAAGACTACCCGTAGGGCAAGAAGTCCATACGCCGCCGTGTTTGGTGCAGAAGGAGCACGTGCACGCTCGCGCCGGGATCTCGGTAGGCTCGGGCTGCCATAGCAACTCGAAGGAAATATTGCCGCAGTGGCAGCTCCCGGAGATGAGCATCGGCCCCGTGCTCTCTGGCGGTGCCTAACGAACCAAGGTAACCGGCGACCACCAAGGGGCGTAGCCCCGCTGGTGGGCGTCCGTGTTGACCGCGGGGTTAGGCCCAGCTCTACCCATGCTGCGACAATTCCTCGCGCAAAATGCGACGAAGCGCCGTGGCGGTGAGCGGGGTTTCGTCAACTCCCAAGTGCGCGCGAAGCGCTTCGTTGATCAAGGTCTGATACCCGCGCCCCATTCTCTCCGAAAGAGATTTGAACCGATCGATCACTGCCTCATCCAAATAAATGGTAATGCGGGTCTTCCCTTCAGCCGACAGCACCGCACCACGCCTTGCTTTAGAAAAGTCATATTCCTTTTTCATAGGCTCGGACTTCCTTCGGTTCCACCTTGCGCACGGAAATAATTCGCGCCTCTTCGCCGCGCAAGGCGTAGACGACCACACGATGATTTCCGAACACGTTCCTTCCGACGGAAATGAAACGCTGTTCGCCCTGTGCCGAGGAGTCCTCGATGGTTAGCGCCAGCGGATCGTTGAGCACGCCATCGCCTTCGGCGAGAGATATCCCGTGCTTTTTCCGATTCGCCGCATCCTTAGTTGGATCGAAGATGCTCGGCATACATATATTATATGCATAATGCACGTCGATTGCAACCCCGCATTTCGCGGCTGGCGGGGCCTAACGAACCAAGGTAACCGGCGACCACCAAGGCGCGCCAGCGCCGCCGGCGAGCGGTCCGGTTGAGCGAGTGGTTAGGCAGCATTTGTCCCTGACGGCGCCACCATCAGCGCTGGGGCCACGGCTTCTCGCCAGAGGCCAGCACCGCCGGCATTGGCACTTCGATTTCGCTACGTATCCGAAACCGCTTTGCTCCTTCGACGATGGCTCGGTGGATTTGCTCACGCGCCTGCGCTGTTTGCAGGTTTAGGATCATTTCCATTCGAACCGCACTGTAGGTCAAGTCCAGCACCTGCGTCACGGTTCTTGGGCGAAACGACAGCGGAATCTCGATGACGCGAGGGTCCGCAAACCCCGCCCGCCGCAGCACCGCCGTGCACGCATCTGGTTCACTGAAACGAAAAGGCGGCGGTGCGACGGGCAGCGGCACGTCAAGCGTGCCGTGAGACCGAATTGATTCGAGTACCAATTGATGAAACTTCGATTTTTCAGGGACGCACCACATGGTGAATGCGAAGTTGCCGCCAGGACGCAGGACCCGATACATCTCGGCGATCGCGCGGTCGGGGTCTTGGAGATGATTCACGCCGAAGGCGCAGATGACCGCGTCGAAAACGCAGGCCTCGAACCTTAGTGCTTCGGCGTCACCCTGCTCAAAGTGGGCGACCGGAAAAAGCCGCTTCGCAGCCTCCACCATTGCGGGAGCGAAATCGACGCCAATGGCTCGGGCGCCACGAGCCAGCGCCGCTGCGACGCCATAACCAGGCCCGCAGCACACTTCTAGAACATTAGATCCCGATTGGACTGCTGTTGCGTCGAGTAACGGCTCTATGGCGTGGCGGGTTACCGAACCGAAGAGTTCGTCATACGACGAAGCGTTCTTCTCCCACCCAGCGTACTCCATGTTCCTAAAGGAAGTTTGATCAAGTTTGAGTTCGCTCGACATCAAGGGTTACTCCGTCGTAGATGCTCCCAAGTTTGCTCTCGCTCGCGCAGGAACCGCGACGCAACCAACAAACATCGGTACAAAGACGACCAGAACTATGGCGATAACTTTATCCCAGCGGGAAGCCACTGCATGCCGCCTAACGAACAAGGCAACCGGCGCCCGGCCGCCGACGTTTGCGAGAAAAACGTGGCGTAGGTGCGGGTCCAGTTGAACGCGCGGTTAGGCGTACATGGACCGCGATGCATGTCGTGCACGCGTTATCGGAAGATTGCGATGCCGAATGGTCCGTCACCGCTGTTGAAAGGCGATCCTGGAATCTCGTCGAGTGCCCCTGTCCTGGCATCGATCCGGTACGCCGAGATGGTGTTTGCGCCATAGTTGGTGCAGTAAATGAACCTCCCGCGCTTGTCGATCGAAAGCCCGCGTGGGTTTTTGCCAGCCGTGAATGGCTGTCCGCGCACGGGTAGCAAGGCACCGCTAGCGCGGTCGATGGTATAGGCCCAGATAGAGTTGCCAAAGTGGCTGGCGACATATAGGTAATCTCCGCTCGGGGCAACCACCACGGCACGAGGATTCTCACCGGTAGGCACCGGCCCGCCCGGAAGCTGGCCAAGCGCGCCGGTGTGCGGGTCTATGCGGTAACTCGAAATATCATTTGACACGGCATTGACCACATAGGCGTAGCGGCCACTTTGCTCGATAGCGATCGCCCGCGGGTTTCCTCCTGCAGGAAACGGAGATCCAGGGATCGGCTTCAGTGCACCGCTGATACGATTGATTGCGAACGCGACGACGCTGCTGGCCGTTAGATTCGTGACGTAGAGGAACCGGCCGTTAGGATGAATTGAGTTACCGGATGGGCGCTGTCCGGCGGCAAAGGGTGACCCCGTGACTGGAGTGAGCGCGGCCGTTGTGCGATCGATGGCATATGCCGCAATGGCGTCATCCACCATAGTCGACAGGTAGAGGAATTGTCCTGCCGAATCGATCGCGGCTGATACCGGGTAGGCGCCGGTTGCGGTACGTGAAATAGGCGCGGGTTTTAGTCTCCCACGAATCGGATCTATGCTGAACGCCACGATGCTGCTCGCATCGCCATGTGCAACGTAGAGCCAGCGTCCGACAGCCTCTACGGTGACAGAATAGGGATCCTTGTCGGTTGCTATGGACGCCGGGGTCAGAGGCGTGAGCGCGCCAGTCGCGGCGTCGATGCGAAATGCATTGACGGTTCCTGCGCGGTCATTAGCGACGTACGCAAACGAAGGCCCGGCCAGCGTTTCGTCAAAGCTTGCGGCTTGCAGCGCGTCACTCAGACCCGCCGTGAGCGCACACAGGAGGCTAAACATCAACCACCGAGGACACATAAGACACTCCGGCAAACCACACCGCATTATCATCCCGCGAACGGGGAAACACTACGACAGGTTCCGGCCCAATTCCGGACAGCGCACTATTCTCGAGGGACGCCTAACGAACCAAGGTAACCGGCGACCACCAAGGCGCGAAGCGCCGCCGGTGGGCGTCCGTGTTGACCGATTGGTTAGGCGTCATGTGGCTCAGTGCTTGAAGATGCTTATTGCAAGGGAAGCGATCGCCAACCCCAGAGATAAGCAAGAGACCGCAAGTGTAAGGACGTATCTCCGGAACTCTTGATTAAACCCTGCGAGGATCGATGCCAAGTCCGGAAACTGCACTGCATGGCGCTTGCTTCCGACCTTTAATTCGAACAGGGAGACTGTAGGTCCGTTGTCCTGTTTGTAGCGATACTTTTGATCTAGATGGTAATAGAGACGGCCGAACAATAGCTCGGGATTGCAACCGAGTTCCTTTGCGATAGCGTGGACATCGATGGCGACGTATGGATCATTCTCGCCGCGTTCGGAAGCACCTTTCGGTCCAGGGTAGGCGGATTCGTACATTCGGAAGATGCGCTCAAGCACGTAGCGATCGGTCGGGAGCTTGTTCATGACGCCTAACGAACCAAGCTAACCGGTCGCGAGCGGTCGGCGCGTAAGCGCCGCCGGCGAGCGGTCCGGTTGAGCGAGAGGTTAGGCCTCACGGGCGCAGTCTTGGCAATGAGCAACATGAAACCGCTTGGTATTGACGAACTTCTCGCATAAGTCGCGCTTGGTCGCCCAATCATTTTCTGTCGGATCATCGGAGTGCTCTGACCAGCGAAGGCGCCACTCGGGAAGGTGGCTGCCAGCGTTCCAGTTCACCGCCAGAGTATTGAGTGGCGGGCCACTCTTCTGTGGCACGTCCCATGGCTTGACCCACCAGTCAATGTACTCGCCACTGCGCGTGAACTCGGGGAGACGCGCCACGGCCGACGGGGCGAGAGACGCGCCGGACCATTGCTGGGTTTGCTCGAGCTTGTGCGCCTCAATGATTGGGAACCCGACGTAGAGCGAGTTCTGTGGATCAATATGCGTGTTCCCATACGCAACGCCACCCCGGATCCTGGTCACGCCATCCAGCATGGTCTCGAACAGCAGCCATGCAACGGTACTCAAGAGCTCGCGCACGGCTTCATCCGTGTCATGCTTGGTGTATAGGAAGATGGTGTCTGAGAACCATGCTACGCCGACATGGGGATGACCTTCCAGCGCTGCGAGCGGCGGCACATCGGAGGGAAATCCGGCCTTCAGCAGCGAATGATTCAGTGCCTTTCGAAGCCAGCCGATCGCGTTGTTGACCAAATCGGGCAGAGGCTGGCGTTCAACGAGCCTCGTGAACCCGAGGATGTCGCAGACAGCGACGGTGCAATCGCCTCGCATGACGTCCTCTTTGTGAGGGCTAACGTACCAAGGTAACCGGCGACCGCCAAGGCGCGAAGCGCCGCCGGTGGGCGTCCGTGTTGACCGCGTGGTTAGCCGTCATCTTATTTAACAGTCAACGATACGGAATTAGAGATCACAGTCTCCGAACGCCAATCCGTTCGAAGGTATACCACCGCTGAATAGATTCCAGGAGACAGTTCCGACAACATATAGGGTTCGCCACTGTGGCGAAAGGTGGCCTGTTCATTTCGGTCCAGTTGAACGTAGTCATTTGGACCTGTTGGGCCAGGGTCGGAAATCATGCGCGGTACCTCAACCTGCTTCCCATCGCGAGTAACAACAAGTTGGGCGTAGTTGTCGCGGAGATCATGCCGCTCGGCGAACTTCATTACGCGTTGGCCTGGGGAGATTGCGGTGATCGTCACGGTGAATTGCGGTGTCACACCGCGCTTTACGGTTTGTTCCGGTGGCGACAGCCTAACCTGAATTTCAGCGCCACTTGCAAACGCCGACGCAAACAACATTGGCACAAATAAGGCGAACTTCAAACCTAGCTCGCGCATGACGGCTAACGTACCAAGGTAACCGGCGACCACCAAGGCGCGAAGCGCCGCCAGTGGGCGTCCGTGTTGACCGTGGGGTTAGGCCACATGCGACTGCCAGGGCTCACGGTGCGTTATCGACATACTCGGGTACTTCGTAAATGCGCAACTCTTTCGGCTCGCCGAGCTTGCGCACCACTTCCAAATAAAGGTCGGAGCGCAAGTACGCATCGAGCGATTCACGCGTATTCCAGACGTAGTTACCACCGATCTCTCGTCGATCGGAATCAAGGAGAAACGCCTTTGATCGCAACCCAGGAAGGTTGTGGAATTGCTTGGCGCGTTCCTTCATGAGGCCACGCAGTGCGTTCCAATCCGCTCCTTCGGAAACCGCGAAGCGAAAACATGCAGCGAACATGTTGACTCCTCCTTTTCGGTTGTGGCCTAACGGATTAGCTAACCGGCGACCGCCGGCGGGCTGAATGCCCGCCGGTGGGCGTCCGCGTTGAGCGTCCGGTTAGGCGGCATTGCGCCGTCTTCGCCGATCGAACAAATATCCGACAAACGGAGGCAAGAACAGCAACCCCAGGACGAAAGGCCAAAACGCTTGTCCCAAAATCATGGCAATCACGAATTCGTCTCCAAACACGTACTCCCAAAATGAACAGGGTCGGCGCACGGACAACCCCGGGAAGAATCCTCCACATTTGCCATCGTAGGAAAGGACCATTTGCACGAGAGAAACGATCGCGATACACAGAATAATTCCACACGCGACGTACATCCCGCGCAGAAAGTACCGTCGCTTCGTGTCGCTCAAAATGCCGCCTAACGATACGAGGTAACCGGCGCGCCTGCGCGACGCGCAGCACCGCCACGACGCTGGCATCCACACAAGGATAGAAGCCACGCCGACGGCGCGTCCGGGTTGACCGCCGGGTTAGGCCACACGGGAGCCACTCCCAGTCCAGACGCGCGTTCGCATACCTATTGGAGGACTGCCTCGCACTCGATTTCGAGCAGAAAGTCCGGCTGCGGCAAGGCGGAAACGACTAGGGTAGTACGAGCAGGATAGTTGCCGCTCGGAAAATAGGTTGTATAGATGCGGTTCATTTCACCGAAATCATCGCGTCGAGTAAGAAATACGGTCACCTTTGTGACACGGTCCCAGCCGATTCCGGACGACTTGAGAATGTCGGTGATGTTTTCCATGGCTTGCTTCATTTGAGCAGAAAAATCGCCAACGGAAAGCTTGCCACCTTTGTCAAAGCCGGGAGTGCCGGAAACATGTAGCGCTTTGCCGCTCTTGACTGCTGGTGAAACAGGAACGCCGCGTACCGACTTACCGATGTATTGCAACTGTGATTCTGACGATGGAGAAGCTTGCTCTGCGCGAATGTCACCACAGAGCAACCCGAGAAAAGTTACACCGACGGCGAACCGGTAGTTATGCATCTCATTCTCCGAAGCGTTCGTGCATGCTTGAGCGTAGTGTGGCCTAACGGACCAAGCTAACCGGCCCGCCGAAGGCGGGTCCGGTTGAGCGCGTGGTTAGGGCGCGCGGCGCGATGACGGTGGCGAAGGGTGGGCAAAAACACCGCGCCGATGCGCTCCCGTGGGGACGCCGTGCACACTACGCCAACTCCGCTGCCGTGAGCCATGACCGTGCCCTGACGCGCGATGCGCTGCGCCTAAATTTGCGATGCGGTGAGGATAGGCCGAATGTGCCCGTGAGCCAAGGCTGACGAAATTCACAGGGGAGCACTGCGCTCGGAACTCGCGGTGGCGTGACTCATGGTGCGAACGACGCCCGACGCGAGAACGATGTGGTGCGATTCATAGGCTCAGCGCAGAACTGAATGCGAACCTCGTTGCCCGTCCGACGTGAGCCCTAACGGACAAAGCTAACCGGCCCGCCGAAGGCGGGTCCGGTTGAGCGCGTGGTTAGGGCGCGCGGCGCGACGACGATGGCGAAGGGTGGGCAAGCACACCGCGCCGATGTGCTCCCGTGGGGACGCCGTGCACACTACGCCACTCCGCTGCCGTGAGCCATGATCGTGCCCTGACGCGCGATGCACTGCGCCTAAGCTTGCGATGCCGTGAGGATAGGCCGAATGTGACCGTGAGCCAAGGCTGATGAATCCGCCCAAGCGCACTGCGCTCGGAGTTCGCGATGGTGCGGCCAT
The DNA here is from genome assembly GCA_036493675.1 of Casimicrobiaceae bacterium. Taxonomy (GTDB): domain Bacteria; phylum Pseudomonadota; class Gammaproteobacteria; order Burkholderiales; family Casimicrobiaceae; genus PALSA-1003. The sequence goes on along the minus strand of DASXPJ010000054.1, from coordinate 60,071 downwards.
GGCGCGAACGACGCCTGATGCGAGAACGGTCAGGTTTGCGATTCGCGAGGCTGGACGCAGAACTGAATGCGAACCTTGGTGTGCATTCGCCGTGAGCCCTAACGAACCAAGGTAACCGGCGACCACCAAGGCGCGAAGCGCCGCCGGTGGGCGTCCGTGTTGACCGTGTGGTTAGGCCTCATTGCGGAACTAAGCATTGCGCTCCCAGCCATCAGCTAGATGAAATTCTACCAATTGAGAAACTGAATACTCGGAAGAGACATCGGGGACTAAGGGTTCCGTGTTGCAACTGAAGCAAGCGTCGTCAACTAGCCAGCAAACATACGCTAGCGGCTCGGAGGACCAGGCACCTTGGACCAAGGAGAGACCGACAAACGGCACAAACGGGAGCTGCAACTCGCGCTTCAAGAGCACGGACTCCGAACGTGTTTCGTTCAGGTACATGCGTTTATGTACGATCACGCGATACATGAGGCCTAACGAACCAAGGTAACCGGCGACCACCAAGGCGCGAAGCGCCGCCGGTGGGCGTCCGTGTTGACCGCGTGGTTAGGGCGCATCACAGCCAGTCGCCACTGACTGCCATGCTACCAACGAACAATGCCCACGCTAATGCCGCGAGATTCGGCAATTGAAGAAGGTGGATGAAACGAGGCCCGCGAAACCTGAATAGCGAGACTCCGATTAACCCAAGCGGGACCAGGTAGAGAAATGCGTAGGGATTTGCCAAGAATGGGCGAGCCTCATTCGGCGACGACCACCAGATCGCAAGCGCGCCGAAGTACAGCAACACTCCCACGATTCCATGGGCAGAGGAAATGAGGCGGTCGGCATACGCCGGGCGGCGCTGATCTGCGAAAAAATAGATGGCGCTGACTGTAACCATGATCAATGGGGCACCGTACCACTGCAAGAATGCCCACACAGGCATGACATGCGCCCTAACGAACCAAGGTAACCGGCGACCACCAAGGCGTGCAGCGCCGCCGGTGGGCGTCCGTGTTGACCGCGTGGTTAGGCCCCAATTTCATGCTCAAGGAACCATTCGTTGTACAGATACATTTCAGATGACCACGGGCCATCAAGCATTGTGGCGTTGTCAAACGCACGGGCTAGCATATCGATTGCTTCTTGACGGATATCGACGGTAAGTGTTGCTGCATTCGGATCATCGTGATGCTTTAGATGATTCCGCGTGTGATTGGCGCGATTCCGAATCTCCTGCGCGGTGGCGGGAGGGTTGTCGAAAGCTGCACTAACGCGCGCTCCGATTTCGCTCATGTTGCTAAGTGTCGAAGTCAAACCTCGGTGTTCGAGCTCTTTGCCAAGAATCTCATCGGCAGCACCAGCCAGAGTCACAACGGAAAAGAAGTCATCGGCTTCAAGGAACAGTCGAATGGCAGTATCGAGCTGACGCTGCGCGATCTCGACCTTTTGGTAAGTCGTTATTCTGTCCACCTTGGGGCCTAACGAACCAAGGTAACCGGCGACCACCAAGGCGCGGAGCGCCGCCGGTGGGCGTCCGTGTTGACCGCGTGGTTAGGCGGCGCTTTGCGCATCAGCAGACAAGACCGCATGGCTAGCCAGAAACAACGGTGAACTTTACGAGAGGCTTCACGACCGTCCAAACCGAGCGTGTGCCTTTTGGAAACGACGCCACGTCCCCAGCTTCAAGATTCACCGTCTCGCCGGTGTCTTCGAGTTTGATGCGGACAGCGCCGGAGACGAGGAGAAAGCTCTCGTCACCAGGGAAGGTATAGTCGAATGACATGGGGTCGCACCGCCACAGCATGGCCGTGTGTGACCAACCAGGGTCGGTGCGACGGCGCAGCCACTCCGCATCACCGATCGTGCGGCCATCAGATGTAACACAAGGCTCCCAAGCTGCGGCATTCACCTTGGTGCGCCGGACCGTTGGACTAGAACTCATCGACTCCTCCTGCTTGAGCGGCGCCTAACGAACCAAGGTAACCGGCGACCACCAAGGGGCGAGGCCCCGCCGGTGGGCGTCCGTGTTGACCGCGAGGTTAGGCGGCACGGCGGCTAACGTTGGCGCCACGGCAACCATGCGTCCCTCCAACTTGGGTAGCGGCCAGCTTGCGCTGCGCGAGCCCAGACGAAACAACGCCACGCTACAAATGGCACCACCACCAAGCCCAAGAGCCATCGCATGTTTCCACTCACGGACGCGAGGATAAAACCGCCACCGATGATCCAACCGACAGCAAAAATTATCGCGCTAAGTTTGACAACTCGTGCCTCATTCTTTGTCGGAGTTGTAGTCATGCCGCCTAACGAACCAAGGTAACCGGCGACCACCAAGGCGCGCAGCGCCGCCGGTGGGCGTCCGTGTTGACCGCGTGGTTAGGCCTCATGGTGGACGCCGGCTAGAGACAGTCACCTGAGGCGCATGCGGCAACTGCGTGTACGAATGCTAGAGGTAACGACAAAAGGACAGCGTAGGCTACGAAAAGCGCGGCAGGGTAGTCGCGGCCGAGAAAGGGCGAGGCTCGATGTGAAAGAAACAAGGCAGTGCCACCAGTCACGAGCGTGACGATAACACCCTGCCACGGCCAAAACGAGATGTAGCCGTACGGCAGGTGCCCCTGCGACAACGCATAGTAGTACGAAGCGTAGACGAAGATGCCATAGCCGAGCGGAGCGCCAGCCACCGCCCAAGCGAACAAGACGGAGTTCAAGGCTGCGCCTCGCATGAGGCCTAACGATTAAGTTAACCGGCGCCCGGCCATCGGCGCTCGCGAGAAAGAAGCCGCGTACCCGGGCGTCCGGTTGAACGCCAGGTTAGGCCGCTGGACGTGAAACATAAGCGGCTTCATGTTCCAAAGCCCGAGAACCACGCACCCCATCGCGCAAGCGCAGAGTCTGACGTGCGCCATGCAAGGAGAATGCACACGAACGCGAGCGCTCCGAAAACTGCGGCGAGTAACAAAGGCGTTTGCGTTGCGCTGAACAGCGACGCCGCCGCAGCGACGATGAACACGACACCAAAGCCGACGAGCAGAAGGCGCCAGGCACGGATGATTCGATCACCCGGGTAGGCAGGGTTGGGTGGCATGGACGTATGCGGCCTAACGAACCAAGGTAACCGGCGACCGCCGAGGCGCGAAGCGCCGCCGGCGGGCGTCCGTGTTGACCGCGTGGTTAGGGCGCGCGGCGCGACGATGATGGCGAAGGGTGGGCAAAAACACCGCGCCGATGCGCTCCCGTGGGGACGCTATGCGCGCTGCGCGAACTCCGCTGCCGTTAGCCACGACCGTGCCCTGCCGCGTGATGCGCTGCGCCTGAGTTTGCGATGCCGTGAGGATAGGCCGAATGTGGCCGTGAGCCAAGGTGATGAAATGCGCGTAAGCGCACTGCGCTCGGAGCTCACGATGCCGCGGCGCGTGGCGCGAACGACGCCCGGCGCGAGAACGATCTTGTTGCGATTCGTGAGGCTTAGGGCAGAACTGCATGCCAACCTCGGTGCCCATCCGACGTGAGCCCTAACGGACCAAGCTAACCGGCGACCCGAAGGACGACGCGCAAGCGCCGCCGAGGGGCGTCCGGTTGCGCGCGTGGTTAGGCGCACGCTGCTTCAAGCGGTGGCCTTAGCCTCGATGTCCCAACAGGCGCGCTGGAAGGAACAACAGCGCGCGAAGAAATGCGAGCAGCGCCGCGAACACGACACCGACGATGCGGAAGGGCAGCGCGACGAGCCACACGAATGGCGCAAGCACCAGCACCAGGACGGCAACTGGCCACGCGATGACCAGCAAGATGCACCAGGCTACGAAGAAGATCAGGACTTTCACGATCACCTCTCAGCAGGAGTCAATTTTTGCGGTAAGGGCGCCTAACTAAAAATTGAGCACCTAAACGACGGAAACGAACCCCGCCGTGACGGCATACAAAGCGTCAATCGTCCATCAGTCCTAGCTTGAGCCCCCGCACGCTGCCGCAAAATCAACGCTGTCTCCTCCGTTAGTGCCGCCTAAGGGAGCACTTCATCCAATGGACCCGATTCAGCATCCAACCCGGCTGCTCGATCAGGTTCGCAACCGCATTCGCCTCAAGCATTACAGCATTCGCACCGAACAGGCGTATGTCGACTGGATTAGACGCTACATCCATTTTCACGGCAAGCGCCATCCTGTGGAGATGGGCGCATCGGAAATCGAGGCGTTTCTCACCGACCTGGCGGTCGCGCGCCATGTCGCCGCGGCCACGCAGAATCAGGCGCGCAGCGCGCTCCTTTTCCTGTACCGGGAAATCCTCGCGATCGAGCTGCCTTGGCTGGAAGGCGTCCAGCCGGCGAAGGCGTCGACGCGCCTGCCGGTCGTGCTCACGCAAGACGAAGTGGCGAGCGTTCTCGCGCGTCTCGAGGGCACGCACCGGCTGATCGGCGCGCTGCTCTACGGATCCGGCATGCGCATCATGGAAGGCGTGCGCCTTCGCGTGAAAGACGTCGAGTTTGCCCGCGGCGAAATCGTCGTGCGCGACGGCAAGGGCGCCAAGGATCGCATGACGATGCTGCCGCGCAATCTCGCGCCACGGCTGCGCGCGCATCTGGTCGAAGTTCGCGAGCTGCACGCGCAGGATCTCGGCGACGGCTTCGGCGCGGCTTGGCTGCCGGATGCGCTGCAGCGCAAGTATCCGGGCGCGGCGCGCGACTGGGGCTGGCAGTACGTGTTTCCGTCGCGAAATATTTCTCGCGACCCGCGCAGCGGCGTCGTTCGGCGCCACCATGTTTCCGATCAGGCATTCCAGCGCGCGATGCGCCAGGCGGTGCGCGACGCGGGCATCGTCAAGCCGGCGACGCCGCACACCTTGCGTCACTCGTTCGCCACGCACCTGCTGGAAGCCGGCTACGACATCAGGACCGTGCAGGAATTACTCGGTCACGGCGACGTCAGCACCACGATGATCTATACGCACGTGCTCAACCGGGGCGGTCGCGGCGTGGTGAGTCCGCTGGACGCCACGGCACGCGTGTCGAGCGACGACGCAATCGCCTAGGTCGCCGACAGCGCGCGGCTCACCGCCTGTTGCCAGACCTTGTCGTCCATGCCGGGCGCGAATGTGCCGCCGTCGCGCAGCATCTGGAGCTGGCCAAGTAGTGCGCCGTCGTCGTTCGACCAGGTGCAGTTGTCGTACGCGTCCAGGAAATCGAACATCGGATCGTGCGATCTTCGCGGGTCGCGTGAGAAGTTTTGCAGTGCCGACACGGTGGCCTCCAATCAGGCCGGACGAACATTTACCCTAGGCTCGTTCCGGCCGCGCGTCAACGCGCAATTCATGCTGCACATGCAGCAAATTCACGTCCTCTTTCTGCAAGTTCCGACGAGCTATTGCGCGTTTGCGAACCAGGCCACTGGGCGATGGCTTGTCGATAAAGGCTGCGACGCGTATGTTGCAGCGCCATGAGCAAAGCATCGAATCCGCGTAATCCGACCGGCAAGAAGCACCGTTTCAACAAGCCGTGGATGAAGGAGCACGTCAACGACCACTGGGTTCAGGAGGCGAAAGCGAAGGGCTACCGCTCGCGCGCCGCGTTCAAGCTGGCCGAGCTCGCGGACAAGAACAAGCTGCTGCGCCCGGGGATGACCGTGGTGGACCTGGGCGCCGCGCCCGGAAGCTGGTGCCAGGTGCTGCGGCAGCGCCTCGGCGCGTCGGCGCGGATCGTCGCGGTGGACCTGCTGCCGATGGACCCGGTCGCGGGCGTGCGCTTCGTTCAGGGTGACTTCGGCGACGAAGCCGTATTGAACGCCGTCGAGGCCGCGTTGGGAGGACGCGGGGCTGACCTTGTGTTGTCCGACCTGGCTCCCAACATTAGCGGTATCGAAGCGGCCGATCAGGCACGAAGTGTGCATCTGTGTGAACTGGCGCTGGACTTCGCCGGGCGAAGCTTGCAACCCGGAGGCGATTTGGTCGTCAAAGCGTTCCAGGGCGAGGGTTTTACCGAGTTTCAGCGGCTGATGCAGCGTCATTTCGATAAGGTTTACGTGCGCAAACCCAAGGCATCGCGCGATCGCAGCCGCGAGGTGTTCCTGGTGGGCAAGCGCCGGGTGGGATTGTTGCCGGATGACGACAAAAATCGGCGTCTGGCGTCGGATGGCCCCAAGGGCTAAAATTATCTTCTTTGGCCCCGCCGGGCGGGGCACGCTGGCTCGTTGAGCCGTAAGGACTACCTTGAACAATATGCTGAAGAATGTCGGGATCTGGCTGGTCATCGGCCTGGTCGTCCTGGTCGTCGTCAAGCAGTTCGACGCGCGGCAGACCACCCGCGACGCGGTGTCCTATACCGACTTCATGGACCAGGCCAAGTCCGGCAAGGTCGAAACGGCGACCATCGAAGGCCGCACGATCCGATGGGTCGGCACCGACAAGAAGAGCAACGTCACCTACAGCCCCGGCGACATCTGGATGGTCGGCGACCTGGTCAAGGACGGCGTCAAAGTGCAGGCCAAGCCCGAGGAAGAGCAAAGCTTCCTCGCGCAGGTGTTCATCTCCTGGTTCCCGATGCTTTTGCTGATCGGCGTCTGGATCTTCTTCATGCGTCAGATGCAGGGTGGCGGCCGGGGCGGCGCGTTCTCGTTCGGCAAGAGCAAGGCGCGCATGCTCGACGAGTCCAACAACACGGTGACCTTCGCCGACGTTGCCGGCTGCGACGAGGCCAAGGAGGAAGTGTCCGAGCTGGTCGAGTTCCTGCGCGATCCCTCCAAGTTCCAGAAGCTGGGTGGTCGCATCCCGCGCGGCGTGCTGATGGTCGGCAATCCTGGTACAGGCAAGACGCTGCTGGCCAAGGCGATCGCGGGCGAGGCCAAGGTGCCGTTCTTCTCGATTTCCGGCTCGGACTTCGTCGAGATGTTCGTCGGCGTTGGCGCGGCCCGCGTACGCGACATGTTCGAGCAGGCGAAGAAGAATGCTCCGTGCATCGTGTTCATCGACGAGATCGACGCGGTCGGCCGCCAGCGCGGCGCGGGCCTGGGCGGCGGCAACGACGAGCGCGAGCAGACGCTCAATCAATTGCTGGTCGAGATGGACGGCTTCGAGGGCAACGCCGGCGTGATTGTCATCGCCGCGACCAACCGCCCCGACGTGCTCGACCCGGCGCTGATGCGTCCGGGCCGCTTCGACCGTCAGGTCGTCGTGCCGCTGCCCGATATCCGCGGCCGCGAGCAGATCCTGCTGGTGCATATGCGCAAGGTGCCGGTGGCCGGCGACGTCAAGGCCGAGGTCATCGCACGCGGCACGCCGGGCTTTTCCGGCGCGGATCTCGCCAACCTGGTCAACGAGGCCGCGCTATTCGCCGCGCGCAAGAGCAAGCGCCTGGTCGACATGGACGACTTCGAGATGGCCAAGGACAAGATCATGATGGGCGCCGAGCGCAAATCGATGGTCATGTCCGAAGAGGAGAAGAAGAACACCGCCTACCACGAGTCCGGCCATACGGTCGTGGCGAAGCTTTTGCCCAAGTCGGACCCGGTGCATAAGGTGACCATCATTCCGCGTGGGCGCGCGCTGGGCGTGACGATGCAGCTGCCCGAGCAGGACCGCTACTCGTACGATCGCGAATACCTGCTGCAGCGCATCGCCGTGCTTTTCGGCGGCCGCATCTCTGAAGAAATCTTCATGCACCAGATGACCACCGGCGCGAGCAACGATTTCGAGCGCGCGACGCAAATGGCGCGCGACATGGTGACGCGCTACGGCATGTCCGACACGCTGGGCCCGATGGTCTATGCCGAGAACGAGGGCGAGGTGTTCCTCGGCCGTTCGATCGCGACGCAGAAGAACGTGTCCGAGGCGACGATGCAGAAGGTCGACCTGGAAATCCGTCGCATCATCGACGAACAGTACGGGTTGGCGCGCAAGCTCATCGAGGACAACCGCGACAAGGTCGAAGCGATGGCCAAGGCGCTGCTCGAAGTCGAGACGCTCGACAGCGACCAGGTCGAGGACATTATGCAGGGTCGTCCGCCGCGTCCGCCCAAGCCGGTCGGCGCGTCGGCCGGCACGAGCTACGGACCGGACACCGGTCCCGACGCCGCGCCGTCGGCCAATCCCGCCTGACGCCGCTCCAAGCCCGCCGCCCTTGCCGGAGCCTGCCACCCGGCATCTGATCTGCGGCCGCCACCGGATCGCGCTGGACCGGCCGCGGGTCATGGGCGTGCTCAACGTCACGCCCGATTCCTTTTTCGACGGCGGCCGCTACGCGGATCGGGGTCGCGCGCTCGAGCACGCGCGCCGCATGCTCGACGACGGCGCGGCGATCATCGATATCGGCGGCGAATCGACGCGACCCGGCGCGCCGCCAACGCCCGAAGCGCAGGAGCTCGACCGCGTCGTGCCGCTGTTCGAGGCGTTGCGCGCCGACTGCGATGCGCGCGGCGTGCCGCTGTCGGTTGATACGCGCAAGCCCGCGGTGATGCGCGCGGCGATCGCCGCGGGTGCTTCGATGGTCAACGACATCAGCGCGCTTCGCGCCGACGAAGCAATGGACGAGGTGGCGCGTAGCGGCGCCGCGGTCTGCCTGATGCACATGCAGGGCGAGCCGCTGACGATGCAGAAGAACGCCGTGTACGAAGACGATGTGGTCGCCGTCGTGTCCGGGTTCCTGTCGGAACGTGCGCAGGCGTGCGAACGTGCCGGCATCGCACGCGGTCGCATCGCTGTCGATCCCGGCTTCGGGTTCGGCAAGACGATCGAGCACAACCTCGAGCTGCTGCGGCGTTTGTCCGAGATCGCTGCGCTGGGCTACACGGTCATCGCCGGGCTGTCGCGCAAGTCGACGATCGGCACGCTGACCGGTCGCCCCGTAGAGGAGCGCGGCGCGGGCAGCTTGGCCGCGGCGCTCGCCGCCGTCGCCCGCGGCGCGGCGATCGTTCGCGTGCACGACGTGCGCGAAACCGTCGATGCGCTCAAGGTGTGGCATGCGTTGCAGGCCGAAGCGCGGCAGTGAGCGCCCGGAAGCGCGACAGTTCATAATGCGAGCGTGAGCCTCCCATCATGAACAAGAACTATTTCGGGACCGATGGCGTGCGCGGCCGGGTCGGCGATTCGCCGATCACGCCGGAGCTGGTGCTGCGCCTGGGTTACGCCGCCGGGCGCGTGTTCGCCGCCGAATCGGAGACCCGGCCCGGCACGACGCCGGCGGTGCTGATCGGCAAGGACACGCGCATCTCGGGTTATCTCCTCGAGGCCGCGCTCGAGGCGGGTCTCTCCGCCGCTGGCGTCGACGTCTATCTGTCGGGACCGCTGCCCACGCCCGGGGTTGCGTACCTGACGCGCGCATTGCGCCTGTCGGCGGGCATCGTGATCAGCGCGTCGCACAACCCGTTCGAGGACAACGGCATCAAGTTCTTCTCGGCCGGCGGCACCAAGCTGCCCGACGCGGTCGAGCAGGCGATCGAGCAGGCCATCGACGGCCCGGTCGCCTGCGTCAAGTCGGCGGAGCTCGGCAAGGCGTTTCGCGTCAACGATGCTCCCGGACGCTACATCGAATTCTGCAAGGGCACGTTTCCGAACGACCTCGACCTCAAGGGCTTGAAGATCGTCGTCGATTGCGCGCACGGTGCCGGCTACCACGTCGCGCCGCCGGTATTTCACGAGCTGGGTGCCGAAGTCGTCGCGATCGGCAACGAGCCCGACGGCGTCAATATCAATGCCGGCGTCGGCGCGACGTATCCGAAACACCTGCAGGCTGCCGTGCGCGAGCATGGCGCCGACCTCGGCGTCGCGCTCGACGGCGACGGCGACCGGCTGATGATGGTCGACGGCGAAGGGCGCATCTACGATGGCGATCAGCTGCTCTACGTGATCGCGCTGGACTACTGGCGGCGCGGCACGACCGCCGGCGGCGTCGTGGGCACGCTGATGAGCAACCTTGGCTTCGAGCAGGCGCTCGGCCGGCGCGGCATTCCGCTGCAGCGCAGTGCCGTCGGCGATCGCTACGTGCTGGAGATGATGCAGGACAAGGGATGGCTGCTCGGTGGCGAGAACTCGGGTCACATCATCTGCCTGGACAAACACACGACCGGCGATGCGATCGTCGCGGCGCTGGCGGTGATCCGCGCCTTGCGCGAGCAGCAGACGACACTTGCCGCTGCGACGGCCGACGCGCCGCTGTTTCCGCAGCGGCTCATCAACGTGCCGATCCGCCGCGGCTTCGACTGGCGCGGCAGCGAGTCGATCCGCCGCGCCGAGCGCGAAGCAATGGCCGCGCTCGACGGCTCCGGCCGCGTGCTGCTGCGCCCCTCGGGCACCGAGCCGGTGCTGCGGGTCATGGTGGAAGCGCGCGAAGCCGATGCCGCCGACCGTTGCGCGCGCGGCATCGCCGATGCGGTGACTGCGGCGGCGCAGGCGGCCTGATCTTCGCGCCGCGCCATTACCGCCGCTGCTCGGCGCCTGTCAACGCGATGGGCGCAAATGCGAACGGACGTGTCCATAGCGTTAGCAGGCCCTAGCTCAGCAGTTCACGCGCTAAGGCGCGAGATGCGCGCCGGTATAATCGACGCATGGTCGCGCTGACACATGCTGCGCCGAACGTCGCATCCTCCGACGCACTCGCCGCGCGCATCGCGCAGGCGGCGCTCGCCTACAGCGCTGCCGAGCGCGCGGCAATCGAAGCGGCATTCGAGCTTGCACGCAAACGCTACGGCGATGCGCAAACCTCCGAAGGCGAGGGCTGGCTCGCGCGCGCGGCCGGTACCGCGGCGATCGTCGCCGAGCTCAAGCTGGATGCTGAATCGGTGCGCGCCGCGCTGCTGATCGGCATTCCGGACGGCGAAGGCTTCGACGAGCAGGCGTTCGCTGCCGAGGCCGGCGACGAAGTCGCGCGGCTGGTGATCGGTGTCGCGCGCATGGGCGCGATCCGCGCCGCGCCGGGAAGCGACGGCGGCGCGCGCAAGGAAGCGCGCGACGAGCAGGCCGAGAATCTGCGCAAGATGCTGCTGGCGATGGTGGGGGACATCCGCGTCGTCCTGGTGAAGCTCGCCGAGCGCACGCAGGCGATGCGCTATTGGGTTTCCGCGCCGGCTGATGCTCCAGACCCGCGCGTTCCGGCGGACAAGCGCGAAGCGCATCGTGGCGCGCAGGCGCGCGAGACGCAGGACTTGTTCGCGCCGCTCGCCAACCGGCTCGGCGTCTGGCAGCTCAAGTGGGAGCTCGAGGACCTCGCGCTGCGCGCGCTCGAGCCGGAAACCTACCGCAAAATCGCGGCGGCGCTGGACGAGCGCCGGGTCGATCGCCAGCGTTACATCGAGCAGACGGTGGCCGAAATCCGGCGCGAGCTGGCAGCCGCCGGGGTCAAGGCCGACGTCACCGGCCGCCCGAAGCACATCACCAGTATCTGGGCCAAGATGCGCCGCAAGCGCGTCGGCATCGAGGCGTTGTACGACATCCGCGCGGTGCGAATCCTGGTCGACGACGTCAAGGATTGCTACACGGCGCTGGGCGTCGTGCACAACCTGTGGACGCCCCTGCCGCAGGAATTCGACGACTACATCGCGAAGCCGAAAGCCAACCGCTACCGCTCGCTGCACACCGCCGTCATCGGCCCCGACGGCAAGCCGCTGGAAGTGCAGATCCGTACGCACGACATGCACAAGCACTCGGAGTACGGCGTGGCTTCGCACTGGCGGTACAAGGAGGGTGCGCAGCGCGACCCGGGCTACGACGAAAAGATCGCGTGGCTGCGCCAGGTGCTCGACTGGAAGGATGCGGTCGCCGACGCCGGCGAATGGCTGCAGCAGTTCAAGTCGACGCTTTTCACCGATACGATCTACGTGCTGACGCCGCAGGGCAAGGTCGTCGATCTGCCGCGCGGCGCGACGCCGGTCGACTTCGCCTATGCGGTGCATACGAGCCTCGGCCACCGCTGCCGCGGCGCTCGCGTCGACGGCGCGATGGTGCCGCTCAACTACGCGCTGAAGAACGGGCAGCGGATCGAGATCATCGCGGCGAAGCAGGGCGGCCCGTCGCTCGACTGGCTCAATGCCGACCTGGGCTACGTGCAGAGTCAGCGCGCGCGAGCGAAGGTGCGGCAGTGGTTCAAGGCGCAGCAGCTCGAGGCGACGATCGCGCAGGGACGCGAAGCAGTCGAGCGCGAGCTGCATCGGGCCGGCCGCACGGCGCTCAAACTCGAGGCGGTCGCCGCGCAGGCGGGATTCGCCAAACTCGAAGAATTCTTCGCGGCGGTCGCGCGCGCCGAGCTCAATACGCGGGCGCTGCGCCAGGCGATCCAGGCAGTGGCCAAGCCCGGCGAGGCGGCGACCGGGCCGGCCGATGACGCGGTGCTGCCGCGCGCGAGCAAGGCGGCGGGCGCAGGCAGCGGCATTCTGATCGTCGGGGTCGATCGGCTGCTGACCGGCCTCGCGCGTTGCTGCAAGCCGGCGCCGCCGGATGGCATTGTCGGCTTTGTCACACGCGGCAAGGGCATCTCGATCCATCGCCGAAGCTGCAGCAACGTCGAGCGCATGCAGGAAAGGCATCCTGAGCGGATCATCACCGCGGAGTGGGGTACGCCGCGCGATGAGGTGTTCCCCGTCGACGTCGTCGTCGAGGCAATGGATCGCCAGGCCTTGCTCCGCGATGTGACCGAGGTGTTCTCGCGCGAAAAGATCAACGTCACGGCGGTCAAGACCCTGTCGCGCAACCTGCAGGCGAAAATGTCCTTCACCTTGGAAGTCCGAAGCCTGCAGCAGCTGAAGCACGCGCTGGGGCTCGTCCAGGACGTCCCGGGCGTTCTGTCCGCCGGCCGCCGCTAGGCCGGCTTCCGCGGCCTGTTGCGGGTGGGCGCTCACTCGCGCGGAGCCGCCAAGCTAAGTCTTTATTTTAAAAGGCTTGCTGCGTCTTCGGCGCGGGGGATGGGGTTCATTCCAAACTTTCATTTGAATCAGCGGGGTCTAGCCTCCACACTGCTATTGTGCATTGCACAACGCATCGAACGACGTGAGCGGCGCGAACAGCCACGCGGGGCGAAGCAGCCCGGACATGGTGGGGAGATTGAAAGGAAATATCAATGAAATCAAGTAACTACACTTATGAAAACCACGGATTCACCGCGCTCCTCGCGGGTTTGACACACGGTATTCTGGCCGGCGCGGCTGGAATCCCGAAAACCGGGACCGCGCCTGCGCCGATCGGCGGGCACGGCAGCTGGTTGGATCGCCTCGACGACTGGTGCTGGAAGCAGGAGGTCAAGAGTCGCGAAGCCTTCCTGGCGCAGTCGGTCGACATCGTCGATCTCGAGCGCAGGATCCGCTGGCTGGAGCGCGGCTACTCTTAACGCGGGTGGCCGCGAAAGAAGCGCCGCTTGCGGTCGACGGCGCCGAACGGCGGGCGGTCGATGCGTTGGCTAGACAAGTCCTTCGAGGGGCTGCACATCGACCTCCTCGCCGGCTGCGACGTTGCCCGTGTCGCTGCCGAGGACGATGAAGCAGTTCGCCTGCGACATCGATGACAGTATCCCGGAGCCCTGGTCGCCGGTCGTGCGCACCGTCCAGCCGCCGTCGCCGTCGGCGGCCAGGATGCCGCGCTGGAACTCGGTGCGTCCCGGCGCCTTCCGGATCGGCGCCGACAGCGGCACGCGGAAGCTCGGCATGGGCACCACGTCGCGTTCGCCCTGCAGGATGCGCAGCGCATCGCGCACGAACTGATAGAAGGTGACCATCACCGAGACCGGGTTGCCGGGCAATCCGAAGAAGTGCGCGGCGCCGAACCTGCCGTACGCGAGCGGCCGCCCAGGCTTCATCGCGATCTTCCAGAACAGCACCTCGCCCAGCTTGTCGAGCAGTTGCTTGACGTAGTCCGCTTCGCCGACCGACACCCCGCCCGACGTGATGACCACGTCGGCGGCCTGCGCCGCCGTCGAAAACGCGGCTTCGAGCCGTTCCGGCGCATCCTCCACCACACCCATGTCGAGGATTTCGCAGTCGAGTCGGGTCAGCATGCCGTGCAAGGTGTAGCGGTTGCTGTCGTAGATTTCGCCCGCAGCAAGCGGCGCGCCGATCGACTTCAGCTCATCGCCGGTCGAGAAGAACGCGACGCGAAGCTTGCGGTACACGCCGACCTCGCCGATGCCGAGCGAAGCGATCATGCCGAGCTCCGCCGGATGGATGCGCTGGCCGGCGCGAAACACGAGCTGGCCCGCTTTCAGGTCCTCGCCGGCAAAGCGCCGGTTGGTTCCCGCCTTGGCCAGCGCTCCCGGGGCGATGCGCACGGTGCCGGCGTCTTCGCTCGCGCGCTCCTGCATCACGACGCTGTCGGCACCCTGCGGCATGACCCCGCCGGTGAATATGCGCACGCATTCCCCCGGTCCCATCGTTCCCGTCCACGGCTTGCCGGCGAACGATTCGCCGACGCGCTTTAGCGCGCTCTCGCCGTCGGGCTTCAAATCAGCGAAGCGAACCGCGTAGCCGTCCATCGCCGAGTTGTCATGGCCCGGAACGGCGATCGGCGAGATCACGTCGCCGGCGAGCACGCGGCCCAACGCGCTTCGCACCGGCACGCGCTCGACGGCACCCACCGGTGTCAGGAAGGTGCGGATGAGCTCGCGCGCCTTGGCTACCGGCATCGAGTTCGGATCGTAATCGTCGGCGCACGACGCCTCGCGCAGCGTCTTCGGCGTCGTACCCATCGTTTCAGCCATCGGCTTGTCGTAGTTCATCGGTCGTGTTGATGTTGCGGAAAGCGTCGGCCTCGTCGTCGAACGGAACCTCGACGATGGAGAGCGCCGAATACCAGGCGTCGATCTTGCGTCCTCCGCCTTCGAGAAAGCGGGTGAGATGGGGCAGCACCGTGCGGCGAACCAGCGCGAACACGGGGTGCGGCTGGTCGAAGGTTCGCGCCACCGCGAGCTCCGCCCCCTCGCGTTCCAGCGCTGCGGCGAGACGAGCCACCAGGTCGTCAGGCAGGAAGGGCGAATCGCACGGCACGGTCGCGACCAGCGCGTGCCGGGCGTTCGAAAGCCCGACTTGCAGTCCGGCGAGCGGCCCGGCGAAACCGCCGATGGTGTCCGCGATCACCGGATGGCCGAACGCCGCGTACTCGTCCGCATGCTGGTTGGCGTTGATCAGGATGTCGTCGACCTGGGGCTCCAGGCGCTCGAGCACGTGCGCGACCATCGCCCGGCCGGAGAGCCGGACGAGCCCCTTGTCGACGCTGCCCATGCGCCGTCCCTGGCCGCCGGCGAGCACCAGACCGGTAACCCGGCGCTCCGGCATCAGATCCTGTCGATCTTTTCGGGCATCGGGATCCATGGCGCGTGCTCGTCGAAGAATACGTGGCCCGCCGGCTCGCGATCGACCGGTGTCGTGAAGGCTGCGCGCGCGATGTGCGTTTCGCCCGCCCACCGGTCGGACTCGAAAAAAAGTTTGGTGCCGCAGACACGGCAAAAGCTGCGCCGGGTGCCCGGCGAGGATTCATACCCCGCCAGATGCTCGGTGCCCTCGATCGTGACCTGCGGTGTCTTGTATCCGATCCAGGTGACGTAGCCGGCGCTGTGCGAGCGGCGGCAGCTTTCGCAGTGACAATGGCAAGAGAAGCGCGACGGCGAGCGCGCGACGAACCGTACCTTGCCGCACATGCAGCCGCCGCGCGCTTCGCTGGTGACCTCGGCCATTCAATCCTCCGTCACAAAACGCTCGCCGCCGGTGAACAGCAGGAAGTGCTTGTTGGTGGCGCGACCGATCATCGTGATGCCGACCTTCTGCGCGATCTCGTAGCCCATCTGCGTGAGCCCCGAGCGCGACACCAGGAAAGGAATGCCCATCTGCGCCGCCTTGATGACCATCTCGGAGGTGAGCCTGCCGGTCGTGTAGAAAATCTTGTCGCCGCCGTCCACCCGATCGAGCCACATCCGCCCGGCGATCGCGTCGACGGCGTTGTGCCGGCCCACGTCCTCGACGAAATACAGGATCTCGCTCGCGCCGTCAGCGTTGGTGGCGAGCGCGCAGCCATGCACCGCGCCGGCCTGCTTGTAGATCGTCTCGTGCACTCGCACGCGGTCGAGCAGCGCGTAGAGGGTGCGGCGCGAGAGCACCGCGCCGGCGGGCAGCTTGACCGAGTCGATCTCCTCCATCAGATCGCCGAACACCGTGCCCTGGCCGCAGCCGCTGGTCTTGGTGCGCTTGCCAAGCTTGGCGTCGAGGTCCTTCAAGCCGCTCTTCGTGTTGACGACGACCGCGTTGACGTCCCAGTCGACCTGCACCGAGACGATGTCCTCGATGCGGTCGAGCAGGCGCTGGTTGCGCAGGTAGCCGATCGCCAGCGCCTCGGGCGCGGCGCCCAGCGTCATCAGGGTCAGGATCTCGCGCTTGTCGACGTAGAGGGTCAGCGGATGCTCGCCGGCGATGGGCGTGTCGCGCGTCGCGCCATTCTCGTCGACCGCCGTCACGCTGAACGTCGACGGCCTTGCCGCGTCGGACAGCACCGGCCGGTAGGGCTCGTTGGGCGCGTTCATCGCCGCTCCGGCTGAATCGCGCCGCGCAGCCACGTCATCAGCGGCAGCAGATCACGGAAGTAGGTCCCGAGATCGGCCGCCATGTCCTTGGGCGGACGCTTTTTGATGTCGACTTCGATCATGCCGAAATAATGCCTCAACTTGATCGCCTCGATGTGCGGCGTGTCGGCGGCATAGCCCTTGGGCGGACGCTTCAGGGCATCTTCGCGCGAGAACCCGCCGTACCGCTTGGCGAAGCGCGGCTCGCGTAGAAGCCGCGTCAGGCTCGCCGGGCGCGTCGCGATATGACGGCGGATGTTGGCAAGCATCGTGAGCTCGGGCCGGTAGATCCCGCCCCCGGCAAGCAGGATGCCCTGGTGATCGATGTGGAAGTAATAGCCGGGCGCGAGGCCGCGCTTGGCGCGATCGTTGAGCGCCGCGCTGAAGTGAGTCTTGTACGGCGTGCGGTCCTTGGAAAAGCGCGTATCGCGATAGATCCGGAACATCGCCTTTTTCGGATCGACGGGGCCCAGCGCCCGGTCGAATCTCGCCACCCGGCCCGCGACGTCACCGACCAGCGCCTGGAATTCCTCGCGCAGCACGTCGTAGGCGGGTTTGTTCCATAGGAACCACGGCCGATTGTTGTTCTGCTCGAGTCCCTGCAGGTACTCGATCAGCGCCTTGAGGTGCATGCGTCTCGTCGTCCGGAATGCCCGCGATCGGCTGTCAACCGCCGATGTAGCTCATCTCGATCTTCGGCAGGGCGCGCGTATTCTCCGAGCGGATTTCCGAATAGCGGTCGGCGCGCCGCGACCAGACCGCGGCGACGTGGTTGCCTATCTCGTTGTCCGGGGCGCCGCCGCGCAGCAGCGCGCGCAGATCGGCGCCTTGCGTGGCGAACAGGCACGTGTAGAGCTTGCCGTCGGTGGCGAGCCGCGCCCGCGTGCAATCGCTGCAGAACGCCCGCGTCACCGAGGAGATGACGCCGACCTCGCCGCTGCCGTCGCGATAGCGCCAGCGCGCGGCGACTTCGCCGGCGTAGTTGGGATCGATCGGCTCGAGCGGCAGCTCGCGGTCGATGATGCCGATGACCTCGGCCGAAGGCACGACGTCGTCCATGCGCCAGCCGTTGGTATGCCCGACGTCCATGTACTCGATGAAGCGCAGGATGTGACCGCTGCCGCGGAAGTGCCGCGCCATCGGCAGGATCTCGTGCTCGTTCATGCCGCGCTTGACCACCATGTTGATCTTGACCGGCGCAAGCCCGGCGGCCGCGGCGGCATCGACGCCTTCGAGCACCCGCGCGACCGGGAAATCGGCGTCGTTCATTGCGCGGAACACGCCGTCGTCCAGCGCGTCCAAGCTGACGCTGACGCGAGTCAGGCCCGCGGCGCGAAGATCGCGGGCTTTTTTGGCAAGCAGGGCACCATTGGTCGTCAAAGTCAGGTCGAGGCTGCCGATGTCGGCCAGCATCGCCACCAGCCGCTCGAGGTGCTTGCGCAGCAAGGGCTCGCCGCCAGTCAGGCGGATCTTCTCGACGCCGTGCGCCTTGAAGATGCGCGCAAGCCGCGCGATTTCTTCGAATGTCAGAAGCTCGGCGTGCGGCAGGAATGGGTAATCGTGCCCGAAGACTTCCTTGGGCATGCAGTAGACGCAGCGGAAGTTGCAGCGGTCGGTCACCGAGATGCGCAGGTCGCGCAAGCTACGGCCGCGCGTGTCGGCCAGCATGCCGGTCGGCGCGACCGCGGGCGCCGCGCGCGCGGCCGCGAGCGTCGCGGCGTGCGCGCGGGCGTCGGTGAGAGGAATGATTCTGTTCATGAAGTGTCGTTCGGCGCCGCGGTCATCGATGGTAGCAGACGGCGCCTGTCGCTGACACTGGGGTATGATTGCAGTTCGCGCCAATCGTGCCGCGATTCGGAAAAAAGCCATGCCAGCATTGCGGTTTCCCGTTGCCGTCGTCGTCGAGCGCATCGCGCTCGCGAACCGCTGGGTGAGCGAGAAATGGCAGATCGGGGTGGTCGAGCGCGACGACAGTCCGCTGCCGGTGGCGGTCAAACTGTCCGACGATGCGGGTACGACGCGATGGCGCTTCACCGGCTTTCGTATCGAGTTGCACACCTCCGAAAGCGAAGGTTATTTTCTGAACATCACGGCTCCGGAGCCCAAGATCTTCGTCATGTGGCGCATGCTCGAGCCCGAGCGCATCGGCGTCGACGGCCTCGCCGCGCGACCCGAGCTCGTCACCGTCAGCTACAACGAGGCGGCGCGGCTGATGGACGGCGGCGAGAAGGTCGATGCGGTCCCGCTTCCGCCCGACGTGCTGGCGTGGATGCGGCCGTTCGTCGACGCGAACTACAAACCCGAGCCCAAGCGCAAGGTTCGTCGCAACGAGCTCTACGAGCGCGAAGACAAGCATCGCGAGGGCGCCGAGCAAACGCGCTCGGACGCGCCGGACAAGGTGGCGCGATGAACGACAAGCGCGGCGGGACCGAGCGCGAGCAGGATCGCCTGTCGCTTTCGCGCTGGTCGCGGCGTAAGCTCGAGGCCGCGCGCACGCAGGAGCCGGAAAAGCAGTCGGCGCCGTCGGCGACAGCCGCCGCGACGGTGCCGAGCGCGCAGGCAACGCCGCAGCCGGCCGTCGTTGCACCGCAGCCGGCCGCCGTGCCGCTGCCGCCGATCGAATCGCTGACCATCGATTCCGACTTTACGGCGTTCTTCAAGCCGAACGTCGCCGAGTCGGCCAAGCGCGCGGCCCTGAAGCAGCTCTTCCGCGACCCACGCTTCAACATCATGGATCGGCTGGACGTCTACATCGATGACTACACGCAGCCCGATCCGATTCCGCCCGAAATGATGAAACAACTACTGCACACGCGGCACATCTTCGATCCGCCGGCCACCGAAGTGAACGCGGAGGGTCATGTCGTGGACAAAGTAATGCCGCCGCCTGTCGCCGCCGGCGCGGAAGAGCCTGTGCCGGCTGCCGCCGAGCCTGTGGCTGCTGCCGCCGCAAATCCCGACACGCCGGACGCCAACCCGCCCCCAAGCGATGTCGCCGACCCGGGTGCGATTCATCGAACATGAGCGCCGCCGGACCGCTCCAAGGCGCGAATCGCGCCCCCGGGGGGGCAGCGCCGCGGCCGAGTTGGCCAATGAGGCCGCAAGCGTGGGGGACCCATGAGCATCGCCGATAAGACGCTGCACGTCTGCAGCTGCAACGGCACGATGCCGCTGGATGCGGCCGCGCTTTCGCGCGCGCTCGAGCTCGCCGGGCCGCTGCCGGTGCACACCGAGCTCTGCCAGAAGGAGCTGGCACGCTTTGCGGACCAGGCGGCGGGCGACGTGCTCGTCGCCTGCACGCAGGAAGCGCGGCTATTCGGCGACGTGGCCGAGGATTCGGGCAAGACGCAGACGATCCGCTTCGTGAACATCCGCGAAAGTGCGGGCTGGTCGGCCGAGGCGCGCGCGGCGACGCCCAAGATCGCCGCGTTGCTGGCGATGGCGGCGCTGCCCGAGCCGCAGCCGGTGCCGCGCGTGGCTTTCCAATCCGAAGGGCGCCTTTTGATCGTCGGCCAGGCGGATGCGGCGCTGTACTGGGCGGAGGCGCTGAAGGATCGGCTGGGCGTGACGGTGCTCCTCACGGGCAGGGCGATCGGCCGCGAGCTGCCGGCCGAGCACGGCTACGCGATCGGCTCGGGAAAGCTCACGCGCCTGTCGGGCTGGCTCGGCGCATTCACCGCGGAGTGGGTGCAGGAGAACCCGATCGATCTCGACCTGTGTACGCGCTGCAACGCCTGCATCCGCGCCTGCCCGGAGCAGGCGATCGACTGGAGCTATCAGATCGACCTCGACCGCTGCCGCGACCACCGCAAGTGCGTCGCCGCCTGCGGCGCGATCGGCGCGATCGACTTCGATCGGGCACCGGCGCAAGCGACGCGGCAGGAGAGCTTCGACCTCGTGCTCGACCTGCAGCGTGAGCCCGCCTTCGCGATGTACCAGCCGCCGCAGGGCTACTGGCACCCGGGTCCGGATCCCGCGGCGCAGGCGCAGGTGATCGTCGACGTTCTGGGCGCCGTCGGCCAGTTCGAGAAACCGAAGTATTTCACTTACAAGGCATCGATCTGCGCGCACAGCCGATCGCAGCAGCCCGGGTGCAATCAATGCATCGACGTCTGCTCGACCGCGGCGATTCGCGCCGACGGCGACCACATCGCGGTCGAGCCGCATTTGTGCATGGGCTGCGGGGCCTGCACGACCGTGTGCCCATCCGGTGCGATCGGGTTCGCCTACCCTACCGTCGCCGAGCTGGGCACACGTGTGCGGACGCTGCTTGCCACCTACGGCAAAGCCGGCGGTCGCGACGCCTGCCTGCTGTTCCACGACGCCGCCGGCGCCGAAGTGATTCAGCGCCTGGGACAGCGCGGCAAGGGCCTGCCGGCGCGCGTGATCCCGGTCGAGTTGCATCACATGGCGGCCGCCGGCATCGACGTGTGGCTGGGCGCGCTCGCGTACGGCGCGAGCGAGATCGCCGTGCTCGCAACCGGCGCCGAGGCGCCGCAGTATCCGGAAGCGATCGAGCGGCAGATGGGCTATGCCGACACGATCGCGCAGGCATTGGGCTACCAGGGACGCCACCTGCATCTGCTGCGGGCGGCCGACGCCGCGGCGCTCGAGGTGGCCGTATGGGCGCTGACGCCGGCGCTGACCGTGCGCGCGCCGGCGACATTTCACTGGTCGGCCGACAAGCGCACGACCGCGGCGCTCGCGATCGAGCACCTGCACGCGCACGCGCCGACGCCGCAGGCGATGATCGCGCTCGCTGCCGGCGCGCCGTTCGGCACGATCGCCGTCAACCGCGACGCGTGCACGCTGTGCCTCGCCTGCGTGGGCGCCTGTCCGGAGCGCGCGATCCTCGATCATCCGCAATCGGAAGTGCCGCAGCTTCGCTTCATCGAGTCGCAATGCGTCCAGTGCGGACTGTGCGAGGCGACGTGCCCCGAGCATGCGATCAGCCTCACCCCGCGGCTGTCACTTGCCGCCGAGGCCAGGCAGCCGCGCGTGCTGAACGAGGCCTCGATATTCAAATGCATACGATGCGGCAAGGCGCTCGGCACCGACAAGATGATAGGCAACATGCTGGCCAAGCTCGCCGGCCACTCGATGTTCGCGGCGCCGGGCTCGCTCGAGCGGCTCAAGATGTGCGCCGACTGCCGGGTGCTCGACATGATGCAAAAGGAACTGATGCCGTCGTCTGCCGCTCCCGCGGAGACGCCGGAACCGGGATCGTAATGACGAAGTCATATCTTGCGCAGCGCTGAGGGCGCCGGAATGGAGCCAGCCGCCGTCGTGTTCACCTCCAGGATCGAGCCGGAGGAGCAGGCGCGCGCCGATTTCTACGCCTTGCTGGCCCGGCTCTACGCGGCTGAACCCGATGCGGCGCTCCTGCGGTCGATCGCGGGCGCGGACGAGCTGGAAATCGAGGAGGGTAATGCCGAAGGCGAGACCTTGGCCGAGGCCTGGCGGATGCTGATTGCCGCGAGTGCGGTCTTCGACGTCGAAGCGGCCGCTGCCGAATATCTGGAGCTTTTCGTCGGCGTCGGGGCGAGCGCAGTGAGTCCCCACGCCTCCGCGTACGAAAAGGTCCCGGGTCGACAGCCGCTGGTCGAGGTGCGCGCCGCGCTCGCCCGATTGAGCCTGTCGCGACAGCCAGGGAATGTGCTTTATGAAGACCATCTCGCCGCGATTTTCGCGACCATGCGCGCGCTGATCACCGGCGTCGGCGCCGTGGCTTTCTCGATCGATGAGCAGCGTGCTTTTTTCACCGCTCACGTCGACTCGTGGGTGGTCTCATGTTGCGATGCAATAAATCGCTGCTCTATTGCCAACTACTACCAACGCGTTGCACAATTGACCAAAGCATTCGTGGCGGTCGAACGTGACTCGTTCGCCATAGGTTAGTCGTTGCGCTCATTTCACGTCACGCGTCTTTTTTGCGGAGCCAGCCATGCGTAAGACACCGCGCACCGATCGTCCCAACCTGGCAACACCCGCGGCCAACGCTGCTTCCAGCGCCAACCTCAAACGCCGCGGATTTCTTTTGGCGCTGGGCGCGGGCGGCGCAGGTGCCGCCGCCGTCGCGGTGCAAAAAATCTCCGGCCCGGTCGAAGCTGTCGACAGCGCCGCGGCACCGGCCGACAGCAGTGGCTACAGGCTCACCGAACACATCCAACGCTATTACCGCACGATGAAAGTGTAGGAGGAGGACGGATCATGCTGCTGACCAAAATACACGATGGTGCTTCCGACGCCGCCAGCGCAGCTCGTCCACGTTTCCGCCGCATCGCGGGAGCTCGACTCCCGACGATGGACCGGCGGGCGTTTTTGAAGCGCTCGGGTCTGGTCGCAGGGGCCGGGGCGTTCGCCAGCCAGATTCCGTTCGACCTCATCGGCAAGGCCGAGGCGGTCGGCGAATTCGGCACCAAGAAGGTCGAGGTCAAGCGCACCGTCTGCACGCACTGCTCGGTCGGCTGCTCGATCGACGCCACGGTCGAGAACGGCGTGTGGACTCGGCAGGAGCCGGTATTCGATTCGCCGTTGAACCTCGGCGCGCATTGCGCCAAGGGCGCCTCGGTGCGCGACCACGGCATGCACGAGAATTCGCATCGGCTGAAGACGCCGATGAAGCTGGTCGACGGCAAGTGGCAGAAGCTCAGCTGGGATCAGGCGATCAACGAGGTCGGCGACCGACTCTTGGCGATCCGCAAGGAATCGGGCCCCGACGCGGTGTTCTGGGTCGGCTCGTCCAAGCACAGCAACGAGCAGTCCTACCTGATGCGCAAGTTCGTGTCTTTCTTCGGCACGAACAACATGGATCACCAGGCCCGGATCTGCCATTCGACGACGGTTGCCGGCGTAGCCAACACCTGGGGCTACGGCGCGATGACCAACTCGTACAACGACATGGAGAACAGCAACTGCGCAATGTACATCGGCAGCAACGCCGCCGAAGCGCACCCGGTGTCGATGCTGCACATGCTGCACTCGAAGGAGAAGGGCTGCAGGATGATCGTCGTCGATCCGCGCTTCACGCGGACCGCCGCCAAGGCGGACGTCTACGTGCGCCTGCGTTCCGGCACCGATGTCGCGTTCCTGTTCGGCATGCTGTATCACGTCTTCAAGAACGGTTGGGAAGACAAGCAGTTCATCCACGACCGCGTCTACGGCATGGACAAGGTCCGTGAGGAATGCCTGACCAAGTGGACGCCGGACAAGGTCCAGGAGGTCACCGGCGTTCCCGAGGACCAGGTCTACAAGGTCGCCGAGATGATGGCCAAGAACCGGCCTTCGACGCTCGTCTGGTGCATGGGCCAGACCCAGCACTCGATCGGCAACGCGTTCGTGCGGGCCTCGTGTATCGTCCAGCTCGCGCTCGGCAACATCGGCGTGTCCGGCGGGGGCGCCAACATCTTCCGCGGCCACGACAACGTGCAGGGCGCGACCGACATCGGTCCGAATCCCGACTCGCTGCCAGGCTACTACGGGCTGGCCACCGGCTCGTGGAAGCATTTCGCCGCCGTGTGGGGCGTCGACTACGAATGGATGAAAAAGCAGTTCGCCTCGCAGGTCATGATGGAAAAGCCCGGCATGACCGTGTCGCGCTGGATCGACGGCGTACTGGAAAAGAACGAGCTGATCGACCAGGACAACAACCTGCGTGCCATCGTGTTCTGGGGCCATGCGCCGAACAGCCAGACGCGCGGCAAGGAAATGGTCGAGGCGATGAAGAAGCTCGACACGATCGTCGTGGTCGATCCCTATCCCTCGGCCACCGCCTCAATGGCGGCGATGGTGCGCAAGGACGGCGTCTATCTGCTGCCCGCGGCCACGCAGTTCGAGACGTCGGGCTCGGTCACCGCGTCCAACCGCTCGCTGCAATGGCGCGAGAGAGTTATCGAGCCGATGTTCGAGTCCAAGCCCGACCAGACGATCATGATGGCCTTCGCCAAGAAGTTCGGCTACGGCGACCAGCTCGTCGGCAAGCAGGCGGATGGCACGACCAAGATCAAGGTCGTCAAGGACAAGGACGGCTGGGACGAGCCCGAGCCCGAGTCGATGCTGCGCGAGATCAATCGCGGCATGTGGACGATCGGCTATACGGGGCAGTCGCCCGAGCGGTTGAAGCTCCACATGAAAAACCAGGCGACCTTCGACGTGAAGACCCTGCGCGCCAAGGGCGGGCCGTGCGACGGCGATTACTACGGCTTGCCGTGGCCGTGCTATGGCACGCCGGAGATCAAGCATCCGGGCTCGCCGAACCTGTACCAGGAGACGCGCTCGATGATGGACGGCGGCGGCTGCTTCCGTGCCAATTTCGGCGTCGAGCGCGACGGCGTCAACCTCCTGGCCGAGGACGGCTCGTATCCGAAGGGTTCGGAGCTCACCACCGGCTACCCGGAGTTCGACCACGTGCTGATGAAGAAGCTCGGCTGGTGGGACGATCTGACCGACGCCGAAAAGAAGGCGGCCGAGGGCAAGAACTGGAAGACCGATCTTTCCGGCGGCATCCAGCGCGCCACCATGAAGCGCGGCGTGCACTTCTGGGGCAACGCCAAAGCGCGGGCGATCGTATGGAATTTCCCGGACGGCATTCCGCAGCACCGCGAGCCGCTGTACTCGCCGCGACCGGACCTGGTCGAGAAGTATCCGACCCACGACGACAAGAAGGCATTCTGGCGTCTGCCGACGCTGTTCAAGTCGGTGCAGCAGGACAACGTCAAGAAGGAGGTCGCCAAGAACTACCCGCTGATATTGACCTCGGGCCGGCTGGTCGAGTACGAAGGCGGCGGCGAGGAGACCCGGTCCAACGCCTGGCTCGCCGAGCTGCAGCAGGAGAACTTCGTCGAGATCAATCCGAAGGACGCCAACGACCGTGGCGTGAAGGACGGCGAATACGTCTGGGTCAAGACGCCGACCGGTGCGCAGCTCAAGGTCAAGGCGCAGGTCACCGAAAGAGTCGGGCCGGGAACGACGTTCATCCCGTTCCACTTTTCCGGATGGTGGATGGGCAAGGACATGCTGGAGTTCTATCCCGAGGGCGCGGCCCCGATCGTGCGCGGCGAGGCAGTCAACACCGCGACGACCTACGGCTACGATTCGGTGACGATGATGCAGGAAACCAAGACGACGCTCTGCCAGGTCGCCAAGGTCTGACGATCCGCGAGGAAGACCTGCCAGCGAGAGGAACCTGACTATGGCACGGATGAAATTTCTCTGCGATGCAGAACGCTGCATCGAGTGCAACGGCTGCGTGACCGCGTGCAAACAGGAGCACGACGTGCCCTGGGGCGTCAACCGCCGCCGCGTGGTCACGATCAACGACGGCGTGCCCGGCGAGCGCTCGATGTCGGTCGCGTGCATGCACTGCTCGGATGCGCCGTGCATGGCGGTCTGCCCGGTCGATTGCTTCTACAAGACGACCGAGGGGGTGGTGCTGCACGACAAGGATCTGTGCATCGGCTGCGGCTACTGCTTCTATGCCTGCCCGTTCGGTGCGCCGCAGTTTCCGCAGACGGGCGCTTTCGGCGTGCGCGGCAAGATGGACAAGTGCACGTTCTGCGCCGGCGGCCCCGAGCCCGACGGCTCGCCCGAGGAGTTCGCCAAGTACGGGCGCAACCGCCTGTCCGAGGGCAAGCTTCCGGTCTGCGCGGAAATGTGCTCGACCAAGGCGCTCATCGCCGGTGACGCCGACGTGCTTTCCGGAATCTACCGCGACCGCGTGACCATTCGCGCGGCGCGCGGGACGGTGAGCGGTCCGCCGTGGGGCTGGGATGCCGCTTACGGGGCGCCCGGCGCGCAACCGCAGCAGCAACCGCAGCCTGCCGCACCGGTGAAGAAATCATGAGCCGGCTCGCGTTCGGCGCGATGGCGCTGGCCGCCATCCTCACGCTCGCCGCTTGCGGCGAGCGGCCGCAGGTCGCGCGTTACAAGCAGGGCAAATACGCGGGCAAGCCCGACACGCCCGCCTATGATGCCGCGCCGTATAACGGCGATCGGGCCGCCTGGGAGCGTGCGATTGCCACCCGCGCGCAGAATCAGAACGAATATAAGCGCATCCCCTGAGTGAGGAACGGGCCCATGGCTGACTCACCGATGGCGCGGGCGGCGCTGATCTTCCTGACGGCGCTATGGATGTTCGCGTCGGGGGGTGCGGGCGCACAGCAGCCAGCGGCGCCCCAGGCGCAAGAGCAAACGCCGGTGCAAGCGCAGACGCCGACGCCGGTGCCGACGCCGGAAAACACCTCGCCTGCTGCGGCCGCGCACCGGCAGGCGTCGCAGCCGCTCAACAACGCGCCCGTCTGGCGTGAAGTCCGTTCCGGCGCTCCGCAGACCACGACCGTGCGTGGTCGAGAGACCAACGTTCTCATCCAGTCCGCCGGTCAGACCTGGCGCGCCGCGCGTGTCCCGCTCCTCTTTGCGGGAGGCATGCTGGTGGCGCTAGCGCTTCTGGGGCTCGCCGGCACCTTTCTGCTCATCGGATCGCTCGACCTCGCACCGGGCGAGAAGCACGGCGGGCGGATCATCCAGCGCTTCTCGCCGATGGACCGCTATGCGCACTGGTTCCTCGCGATCGTCTGGGTGACGCTCGGCATCACCGGGCTCATCATGTCGCTCGGGAAGTCGCTGCTTTTGCCGGTCATCGGCTACACGCTGTTCTCGTGGCTCGCCATCCTGTCGAAGAACCTGCACAACTTCGTCGGCCCACTCCTCATCGTTGCGATTCCGTGGATGATCATGCGGTTCGTCCGCGATAACGGGATCGGCGTCGAGGACTTCAGGTGGTTCGCGAACATCGTGGGGTACTTCAAGGGACACGACTATCCGTCCGATCGGTTCAACGCCGGCGAGAAGGTCGTCTTCTGGATCGTGCTGGTGCTTTTGTCGACGCTCCTCGTGATCAGCGGCATCGTTATGGTATTCCCGAACTTCGATCAGACGCGCTCCACGATGCAATGGGCCAACGTCGCGCATGTGATCTGCGCCTACGGCGCGATCGCGCTCGCGCTCGTGCACATCTATTTGGGAACGATCGGCCAGGTCGGCTCCTATCGGGCGATGCGCTACGGGTACGTCGACGAGAGCTGGGCGAAGCACCATCACCTGCGCTGGTACCGGGCCGTTATCGAAGGCCGTGTGCCGCAGAAGGTCGTGGATCCCAAGACGGTGCCGCCGGAGGCCCTGCTGCCGGGTACGGTGCCCGAGCCGCCGCCCCAGCGCACCCGGCCGGCCTGAAGCGGTCCATGAGCAGAGGAGGAAGTATGACGACACTGCGCGCACTGATCGCCGCCATGGTGGTGATCGCGGGCTTCGGTCTGGCGTTGGCGAAGCTCCCTCCGCCGGACGACGCGGGTAAGGCCGCGGCCGCCGCGAAAAAAGAGAAGGACGCGGCGACCGCCGAAAAGGCCAAGGCGGAGCTCGCTGCCGCGGAGGATCGCGTCGTGTCGAAATACGCGGCCGAGCAGAGAGCCAAGGGCAAGACGGTCACGCCGCAGATGGGCGCGACCGCGCCGGCGGAAAAGGCTACGGCCAACGGCAAGAAAAAATAGGCGCGACTTTCCGTCGCACGCGAAAAACGGGGCTTCGGCCCCGTTTTTATTTGTGGCGGTCTGCTCGACGCAAGGGCGGGCCCGATAAATGCTTCGGCTCGGTTTGAGTGAGCCGCCTGCCGGCCACGCGGACACGAAATAGCCAAGACTGACATGAGCCGCGCAATCGCTTGCAAGTTTTGCAAGCGCCGTTGAAGAAAGGATGGGAGCCATGGTGCGGCAGAGCACCGGACCGGAAAACGAAAAAGAATTTGGGTCGCCGCGGCGAGGCAGCCTCGGATGGCGTGCAGTGTGGGTATGCTCGACGGTGGGCCGATGATCTCCGTCAAGGAGCTTGGGTCGCTGTCCAAGCGCGCGGTCGGTGGCTGGGTGGAGGATCGCGCCGCGAGCATGGGTGCCGCGCTCGCCTACTACACGGCGTTTTCGATTGCGCCGTTGCTCATCATCATTATCACGGTGGCGGGCTTGTTTTTCGGACGCGACGCCGCGCAGCAGGCGATCATCGGCGAGTTCCAAGGGCTTCTCGGCGAGACCGGCGCCGCGGCGATCAGCGATATCCTGCGCAGCACGGGCGGCATCGGCGGTGGCATCGCGGCAATCGTGGTCGGGGTAGCCGCGCTGCTGCTCGGCGCGACCACCGCCTTCGTCGAACTGCAGGACGACCTCGATCGCATCTGGAAGGCGGAGCCGCGGGCGGGGGGCGGCATCGTGAATCTCATTCGCTCGCGTCTGCTGTCGCTCGGGATGGTGCTGCTGATCGGCTTCCTGCTGACGGTATCGCTGGCAACGAGCGCCGCGGTGGCCGCGCTGGGCGACGCGATGTTCGCAGACACCGCGATCCTGCTCAATGTCGTCACCTTCGTGCTGTCGTTGGCTGTCGTGACGGTCCTCTTCGCGCTGATCTACAAGGTGCTGCCCAACGTCGACAACAAATGGGAAAACGTCTGGGTCGGGGCCGCGATCACGGCCGTGCTGTTCGAAGCGGGTAAGTTCCTGATCGGCCTGTACATCGGCAAGAGTTCGGTGGCGTCGTCGTTCGGCGCTGCGGGCCCGTTCGTCGTGCTGATGCTGTGGATCTACTATTCGACGCAGGTATTCCTGCTCGGCGCCGAGTTCACCTACGCGCACGCGAGCCGGCACGATCCGCGGCTGCGCCATGACGCGAATGCCCGGTTTGCACACGCCGGGGCGGTGCCGGGCGCGACCGAGGGGATGGCGACCCCGTCGCGAGCCACCGACCTTGATGGAACCGCCGCCGGGGCCGCCCGAACCGATGAAGGGCCCCCGCAGCCCCGGTGGCTCGAGCAGGCGCTGTTCGCCTCCGCGGCCGGGCTTATCGCGGGATTCTCCGCCATGCAACTCATACGGCGCGACGCGCGCAAGCGCGCTTGACCATAACGGACGGACTCGACGTGTCGCTCAGCATCGGCCCCCAGACATTTCGCTTGCTTCGGCGCACGAAGTCGCTGGCCGCCAACATGCGTGCTCTGGGACGCGACATCCTGGAGCTGGCGCGCCTCGAGGCCAGGCTCGCCGTGGCGAGCGCGGTATCGATCGGAATCTTTTCCGCCGTTGCGCTGGTGCTCGTTTGCACCGGATGGATCCTGCTGGTCGCCGCTCTAGTGGCATGGGTCGCTGCCAACTGGCTCAGCCTTCATGTCACGCTGCTGATTGTCGGACTGATCATGCTTGCCGGGGCGATTCCCTGCGCGCTGATCATCAGGAGCCGAGCCGGGAATCTGGGCTTCAAGGCAACGCGCCGCGAGCTTGGGAGGTTGAGCGATGGCCGATAAATCGATCGCTGCCATTCAGCACGAAATCGACGCGGTGGCGGCGCGGGTCCGGAGCGAAAGGGAGCATCTGCACGACGGCATCGATGCGACGCGCGCAGCGCTGCGGCATTCGGTGTCGTCGCGCCGGGGCCAGTGGGGATTGTTCGCTGCCGCGCTCGTCATCGGAGCCGCCGCGGGGCTGCGCGTGAGGGCGATCTCGCGCCGCTCGCGCTCGAGACGGGGACGAGCATAGAGGCGGTCGCCTCCGGGGCATCGGGCGCGCGATGGCTGCGCGAACAAGCGCGCGGTCGCGCCGGGTGACGGCGGAAGCGCGACACGCCGAGGCATCCCGCGCGGTTCAAAAGCCGGTCATGCCGCGTCGCCGACCCCAAGCGCCCGCCGACATCACCCAGCCGGGATGGCGCCATCTGCTGGGTCGCACCTGGCGCGTAGCGTCTTCGCAGCACTCTTCTTTGATCGGCGCCGGCATCGCGTTCTACGGCGTATGGTCGTTCTTTCCGGCGGTCGCGGCACTCGTGGCGCTGGCGGGACTCCTGTTCGGGCCGGACGACGTACTGAGACTGCTGTCGTCGGTGCGAAGCGATTTGCCGGAAAGCGTGAGCGTGATCGTCGTCGGGCAGCTCGCGCGGATCGCATCGCACTCGCGCACCCTGTCCAGCCTCACGCTGATCGGCGCGCTCGTGTTCGCGTTGTGGAGCGGGATGCGGGCGATGCGCGGCCTGATCGGCGCGCTGAACTTGATCTATGAGGAGGAGGAGAAGCGGGCTTTCTGGCATCTGCAGTTGCTCGCGCTCCTCTTCACCTGTTTCGGCGGCGTCTTCCTGCTGATCGTGTTCGGCACGATCCTGGCCTTTCCGCTCCGGGCGCAAGGCAGCTTCCTGTCCGATGTGCTCGCCGCCGCGCGCTGGCCGGTGCTGGTCGCCGCGGTCATGCTGTCGCTGGCGACGCTGTATCGCTATGCGCCCTCGCGGCGCAAGGCCCGATGGCGATGGGTAAGCTGGGGCGCGACCGCGAGTGCGGTCATCTGGGCGGTGGTCACGCTCCTTTTCTCCTACTACTTCGCGCACTTCGCCGGATTCAATCCGCTGATCGGCTCATTGGGTGCCGTCGTCATTTTCTTTTTCTGGTCGTATGTGACGGTGCTCACCATATTGCTCGGCGCACAAGTCAATGCGGAAATAGAGCGCGAAACCGAGGCGGCCGGCCAGGCGAAGGCCGTGCGCGAGGTGACGGTTCCGGCGATGGATACGCCGCACCCAAGCCGGCGCAGCGGACGGCGCGCGTCTCGGGGTGCCAGGTCGGGACGGAAGCGATGATGCGCAACGCCAGCACGAGGCTGACCATCACGCCGTAAGCGCCAGAACCGATGCGAGGGCCACCCGCGTGCGGCCCTTTTTCTTCGCGATAGACAAGCCGCGGGTCGCGACATGCAGGATCGCATCGCCTGGCCGATGGAATCGACAGGACCGCCCGGTCGAGTGCCGAGCGCCAGCGCCATGATAAAATCACGCCCCCGGAGAGATGGCCGAGTGGTCGAAGGCGCTTGACTCGAAATCAAGTATAGGTGGAAGCCTATCTAGGGTTCGAATCCCTATCTCTCCGCCACGAACACGTCTCTCGTCTGTAACTTGTCTCTCGCGTCGCTCGGTGTCGAACCCGCTTGAGACACAATGAGCCCGCCGCGCCGATCCCGTTATTCAGCTGCCGTTTCCAAGATAGCCCGCGCGGTCGATGCCGATTCTCCTGTCCGCGGCAGCTTATTTTCGACTCAGGTAATTTTCTTCCAGGTACCTCGAGCGAAAAGCCTGCGGCGGAGTGGGACGATCGGGCCTGCCCGCCGGTGTAAAGTCCATCAGGTTCCAATAAGGCCACACTGTGTCGAGATGATTTCCGTCGAGCTCGGTCGCCCAGAAGTGAAAAATCCCACCGTCCTGCTTCTTGAAAACATGCATCACCGGATATTGCCGGTCATCGGATTCGCCCTGGCATCGGTAATCCAGCTGATAAGGAGATTCCGATCCCGACACGAGAGCGAGCTGCGACCAGCCACGCTTCTTCGCCCATGCATTGATCATGCTCGCCGGCGCCTTCGCGATGGCTGCAAAAGCCGCATCCTGGTTGACTTGATACGCCGTTCGATCGAATCCATCGACCAGAGATGTGCATGAGGGGCAGGGATTGTCCCAGTTCGGACCGTACATGAAACTGTAGAACAGCAGCGTGTCCTTGTCGCCGAATAGCTCGGAAATTTTCACGCGCTGACCCAGCTTGTCGTCTGTCGCCCAAGTGAAGACATAGTCCTCCTTGATTCGGCCGCCGAGGGGCAACTTGCGTCTCTGTGCGGCCACCGCCTTGACCTTGTCCACCAGCGCTTTTTCCTCGGCCTTCAAGGCCTCTCGCGCCAATCTGTATTCTGTCGATTCGTTAGGGTAACGGGTTTCGGTCATGGCCACTCCTATGACGTAGCAGCGTTTGCAAGCGCCCTTCGATGCCGCCCAGTTTGACACCGAGGTGCGCCACGCACAACGCGGCGCGCCGGCGAACCGCGACGTGGGTTCGAAGCGACGATGCGCGCGCAAACTTGGAACACACCGCCGCGCAGTGAATGAAAGTACGCGGTCGATAGCATCTGTAAAAATTACAATGCTTCCAATGGAATTCAAATGGATATTCAATTGCGTAAACGGAATGACTGGATTAAATTGCAGGGAGCGATGAACGAGACTCTCGGGCCGCTGAAAATCTATATCGTCGAAGATTCGCCGATTATTCGGCGACTGCTCGCATCGGCGAGCGAGGCCGCTCACGCGGAAATTGTCGGCTCCAGCGCCGATGCGCAGACAGCGATCAAGGAGTTGTCCCACATAAATCCCGATCTGATCCTGATCGACCTTGTTCTCGAATCCGGGACCGGATTCGATGTGATGAAGGCGCTGCGCGAGCAGTCGCTGGCGCCGACGGCGATAAAAATCGTGCTGACCAACTATGGTAACGCCGAATTCGAGGAGAGCAGTTTCCGCTTGGGCGCGGACTTTTTTTTCGAGAAATCCACCGAATTGTCGCAAGTGCTGCTGCTGATAAGCCATATGGCTGCCGAACGAGGAATTCCACCGAGGCGGTCGGTTCTTGATCATCGAAATGGCGAAAATGGCAACGACCGCTGAGTCAAAACACGAACGCACGAATCGACGAACAATCATGGGGAGCGCAAATGGAACCCGGCATCGATAAAGAACTGTATAAAGTCGTCGACGCCCTCGTGGCGTTGAAACACGACCTGAGCTGCGATCCGCATATTCCGGGCGAGACCCTCGTTCTCTCCGCGAGCAAGTCCCGCGATGCATGCGATGCGCTCGACGCTGCGTTCTCCTCGGTAAGGCATGTCATTGCTTCGCTGAACGGCGGTGCCGCAGGAGAAGGCGCGCGTCATTGATCGAGCGTTTTGCTTTCCGTCAGGCTTTCATAAGGTCGTCGCCTTCGAGAAATCCCGCCGGGGCCCGGCCGAGCCTCCCCGGGGCCACGGCCAACGCTCTCGCGTGCCCGGGGGTCAGCAGTCATCCTACAACGACTTCAGACTCACGCCGATGGTCGAGCCGCGGCACCCACGATAGTCTGTCCGGACGTTCACGCGAACAAGGGAACCGACAAATGAACAAGACCATGCTCTACGCTGCCGCGGTGGCGATCGTTCTGGCGGGCTGTGACAAGCCGGCTCCGGTCGTCGTACAGCAACCCCCACCGGCGACCCCGCCGCCGGTCGTCGTGACCCCGCCAGCGGACGACTCGAAGGCCTCCGCGGATAAGGCAGCCGACGCGGCCAAGGATGCGGCGCAAGCTGCGGACAAAAGCAAGAACGCGGCGACGGACGCCAAGGACGCCGCGAACAAGGCGAGCGACGCGGCCAAGGATACGAAGAAGTAGTACCAGGCGCAGAACTACCGGGCGCTTAGGCGGCCGAGAGGTTTCGCCCGACGACCCCGCCCGACGGCGGGGTTTTTCGTTTTGCCGAGCCGGTTAGGGGGAGACCGGCTTCACTTCTTGTGTCTTGGCTTTGCGCGCAGCGTTCTCTTCCGCCACAGCGAGGTCGGGTTTGGCCGAGGCGCGCGTCTCCCCCGCGTCGCGAGCGTCGCTGGCATCGTCGTAAGCCCCCACCCAGTCGGCGCGGCCACATGTCCACAGGGGGGTTTGCCAGCTCATGGTTTGTCTCCAGTCGCCCTGCGGTCAGAAGACCAACTTTCCGAGGAACACACCGAATATCACGACGATCAGAAAGATGACGATCGCGATGAAGAAGAGGATTTTCGCGATGCCCCGGAAGTCCGCCGCCGCTCCGGTGAAACCGAAGAAGCCCGCCACCAGGGAAATGAGAAAGAAGATGATGGCCCATTTGATCATCGGATGGTCCTTTGCCCGAGGGCGTCGTTCAATCGATGCTCGCATCTTCTTCGCGGGCGCAAGGCGGCACAATCGGACGTTGTCGCATTCGCGTGTAGGAGCCGGTGCTGGTCGATGCGTTGTCCGGATGGCCGCGCGGCGCGGAAGCGACGCCGATGACTCTCTTCCGCGCTCGTCCTACAATGAAATCAGATGCCGTCCGATTGCACGGATGCGCGATTGGGCCAAGAGTACGATGCGTGCCGACAAACGAGTTTGCACGAGCGCAATTTCGAGCAACCAAATTCGAAAGGTTTCGTCATGGATCGATCCACCCCCACGAGCGGGAGCTCGTTCAGCACCAACAATCCCAACACCAATCCGCTTTCCAGCGCACAGGCCGACGCCAGGATCGAAGGCGCCGCGCGGGGCGCGCACCAGACGGTCGACAAGGTCGCGGACAAGGCATCCCAGCAGTTCGACCAGCTCACGGGCGCCGCGCACCGGACGGTGAACCGCGCGGCGGACGCCGCGGGCACCGCCGCGGAATGGGCGTCGACGATTCCCGACCAGGCGAACAAGGCGACCGCCGCGGCGACCGACGCAATACGCGCCCGGCCGATCGCGACGGTCTTCGGCGCTCTGGCCGTCGGCTATCTGCTCGGCCGCCTGGCTCGGCTGTAAAGACTTGGCAGCGCTGCGGAGCATTTTCGCTCCGCGGCGTCGCGGCATCGCACATGGCCGGTCGACGTCGTTTAACTCGTGAGGAGACCAACTTCAAGGAGTTCTATATGAACAAGGACCAGGTCAAAGGACGCATGGGGCAAGCCGGAGGGAAGATGAAGGAGATGGCCGGAAAACTCTTCGGCAGCAACAAACTCAAGGCCCAGGGCGATGCGAAGCAAGCCGCGGGCAAGGTGCAGAAAAACTACGGTGACGCCAAGAGCGAGGCCAGGCGCCAGACGAAGGGAAAGTAGTGCGGCCACCGCCGCGGCGTTCCTGCGGCCAGGGCGCAAGGACGGGATCGACATCGCGGGGCTTCGGCCCCGTTTTTTTGGCCCGCCGCCGTTCGAGTAGCCCCGGACGCTGCGGTATAATCGCCGTTTGCGGCGGGACGGGCCGGTGCTAGCGGGCGCTGCCGTTGCAATCCGATTTCCGGACGATCGATCCGGACGCAACCAAAGGAGGCCGCCATGCGAGCTCGTTCGTTGGTGTTGTGGGTGTCGGGCATGATGGTCCTGGCGTTTTCGGCGGTGGCGTTGGCCGCCGACACGCCGGGCAAGTTGGTCGTGGTCAATGCGAAAAGCCTCAAGTGGGTCGACGCGCCGCCGTCGCTGCCGAAGGGTGCGAAAGTCGTCACGCTCTATGGCGATCCGACGTCGAACGGGCACTATGTCATACGCATCCAGGTGCCGCCCCGGTACAAGATCCCGTTCCACTGGCAATCGCAGGCCACGCGCGTGACAGTGGTTTCCGGAACGCTGTTCGTCGCGAATACCGAGACCTTCGACAGGAAAATCGCGGTGCCGGTCAAGCAAGGCGGCTTCATCGTCGTCCCGGCACGGGCGCAGAGTTTCGCGTTCACCAAGGGCAAGACGATCGTCGAGATCGACGGCGAAGGGCCGTTCGACATCAAGTACACCAATCCGAAGGACGATCCGGAAATGGGAGTGAAGGGAAAGAACTACTATTTTCCCAAGGAATTTGAAGTCAATGAATTGGAGATGAAGGATTCCGGCGGCGAGCCGATTCCGACTTTCTGAAGCATAGGGACGGCGGGCCCGAACATCCCGCCGCGTTGTCCTACAGCGGAATCAGATGACGTCTGATTGCCGCGTCGATGCGTCGAGCCGAAAGTACGACTCGTGCCAAATGCCTATTTGCACGATCTACTAACTATACGAAAGGCTCGTCATGGAAATGAAAACATGGATAGCTCCGTTGTGCGCAGGCGCTTTTGCGCTGACGCTCACGGCTTGCAATACGATGCAGGGCGCCGGCAAGGATATCGAGCGCGGCGGCGAGAAGGTATCGGACGCGGCGCGCAAGGTGCGCAACGACTGGCGCGAGGCCTGGCGGCACGATGAAGCCGACTACGACGCGGCACGCACCCGCTGCGGGGGCTTAAGCGAGCCGGCGCGCGACGAATGCCGCGAGCGCGAGCGCGCGACCTATCGTCAGCGCATGGCCAACACGCAGTCGACCTACCATCGCAGCGATATGCGCAGTGAGACGGACGAGGATCGCCGCGAAGACGCCTACCTTGTGGCGCGCGATCGATGCTGGAACATGCGCAACCAGGACGAGGATCGCTGCATCACCGATGCGCGGACGCAGTATCGGTATACTCGATAAGCCTTCGCGGCCTCAGCCGGGCGCGCACATGATGACCGCGTCCGGCCCGTAGCCCTCGGGGAGGTAGCCCCTGGCGACCATCTGCGCCCTGATGGCAGGATCGGTCGTGAAGCGATGGTCGGTATCGGGACGGTTGTTGTACAGGCGGTAGACGGGCGTCGTGCCTCCGGGGCAGGCGCCCGTCGTCGTGTCGGGTGACGGGATGTAGAACGCGTTCTGGCTCTCCAGCACGAACGTCGGATAGAGGCCCGTCAGGTAGCCGCATTCGACCGGCGAAGCGGTGAAGAAATGCGCGTCGCGGGGCGCCGGCAGGTAGAAGCGGCACACGGGATCGGCATCCACGACCGGCGCGGCATAGGCGTTGAACGACTGGCCGGTGCGCACCCATCCAGCGATCGCGCCCGAGTCGAGCGCGGCGATCTCCGGCGCAAGCGAGGTCATGAAATAGTGATCGAGCGCGGCGTTGTAGTACTCGACGAGCGTGACCGTGTTCGATGGCGCCGTCGTTCCCGTCCCGGACACCTGGAGGATCGCGAGCGACGAAAGCTGGGGCGAATCGATGACGAGGTTGGCGAGCCGCGTACCGATCCCCTGCGGGTGGAAGTAGAGCTCCATCGCGCAGGACTGCCCGGTCGGGATCGACGTGCCGACCTCGCAGCCATCCTCGAAGCCCGCGAAGTCGTACACTTGCGGCCCGTTCAGCACCATCGCTGTCAACGTGAGCGCCGCGGGGCCCTGGTTGTGCAGTTCGATCGTCATCAGCGGCGACTGCATGCCGACCACCTGCGGTCCGAACGTGGCGAAGGCGGGCACGAAGCTGAGCGTCGCGGTGCCGGCCTGCGCGTCCACGCCGCGTGCATAGAAGGTCAGGAGCTCGTCCGAATCCGCCGTCGTATTGCGCAACCATAATCCGCCCGATGTCTGTCCCGCAATCGTGGGCGCGAAAACGATCGTGACGACACAGCTCGCTCCCGGCGGCATCGTCATCCCGGTCGCGCACGACGAATTGACGCGAAACTCTGGACCGGTAGCCGGATCGCTGCTCACGTCGGTGAACGTCCACGATTGATCGCCGCAGTTGCTGATCGTCGCCCCGAGACTCGCGCTTGTCCCGACCGTGCGATTGCCGAAGCTCAACGTGAACGCGGTGCTGCAAAGGCGTCCATCGGCGCGCGCCTCGGTCGCGAAAACCGAGCCGAGCACGACGAGAACGACAAGCCACATCCCGGCGTGGATAATGCGATGGCGTGCGGCGGCGAGCATGGCGTGCAACCCGACTTTTTTGGACGGACGGGAGGATAGCTCGATTCGGCAGGGAACAACGCGGAATTTTTCTTGTCTGATCGGCCGCGTTTTCACGCAACTGAGTTCATGAAGCCTGCGCCACGTCCAGCGACCCCGCGAGCGTGCCGAACCGGGAGATTTGACATGCCGAGGTCCCTGCCGATGCTGGTGGTGCGGTTTGCGCTGCTCGCACTGCTGCTCGCGCCGCCTCTGCTGTATTCGCAAACGCTGTCGCTGATCGGCGACGCCCGCGTGATCGTCAAGTTCAAAGCCGACTCGCCGCTGGTGCAGGACCGGTCGCTCCCCGTGGCCGAACGGCATGCCCGGCGCGCCCGCGCACTGGGCGCCCGCGTCGGGCTGGAACTCACTTCGGGTGCGTCGGTCGGCACGCACGCACACGTGCTGCACGCCCACGGCATGACTTCGGAAGCGCTCGCGGCGCGCCTCGCCCACGAGAGCGACATCGAATATGCGGTGCCCGACCGACGCGTGCGGATTTCCGCCGCGCCGAACGATACGCTCTACGTTGCGGGCCCGCCGATCGTCGCCGGCGCGGGCGGACCGGCGGTCGGGCAGTGGTACCTGCGCGCGCCGTCGGGCGAGGTAGCCTCGTCGATCAACGTCGAGCCGGCCTGGGACCTGGCGCCGCCCGCCACCGACATCGTCGTCGGCCTGATCGATACGGGCGTGCGTTTCGACCACCCGGATCTCAAAGCCGTGGCGGCCGGCGGCAAACTCCTGCCCGGCTACGACATGATCAGCGACCCCGCGGTCGCCAACGACGGCGACGGCCGCGATGCGGATGCGTCCGACCGGGGCGACTTTCTGACCCTGGCCGAAGTGCAGAGCCGGGGCAGTCCGTTCTTCCAGTGCGACACGACCGCCGAAAAAAGCAGCTGGCACGGCACGCAGACAGCGGGCATGATCGGCGCGCTGACCAACAACGGCGTCGGCATGGCGAGCGTCGCGCGCATGGTGAAGATCCTCCCCGTACGCGCGCTCGGCAAATGCGGCGGGGTCGACTCCGACGTGATCGCCGCGATGCGCTGGGCCGCGGGGCTCGTCGTCCCGGGCGCGCCGGTCAATCCGACGCCGGCCCGCGTGCTCAACCTGAGCCTCGGTAGCGAGAGCGCCTGCACCCAAGCCTATCTGGATGCGGTGGCCGAGATCAACGCCGCGGGCACGGTCGTGGTCGCCTCGGCCGGCAACGACATCGGGCATTTCGCTGGATCGCCGGCTAATTGCGCCGGCGTCATCGCTGTCGCGGGGCTGCGCCACGCGGGCAGCAAGGTCGGCTTTTCCGACCTTGGACCGGCGGTCGCGATCAGCGCGCCGGCCGGCAATTGCGTCAACGTCGGGCCGGGCGAGCCCTGCCTGTATCCGATGCTGTCGACCTCCAATTCGGGACCGACCACGCCCGTCGCCGACGCGGCCGGCGGCTCGATCTATAGCGATAGCTTCAACTTTTCGGTAGGCACGAGCTTTTCGGCGCCGATGGTCTCCGGCACGGTCGCCATGATGCTCGCCGCCAATCCCGCGCTGTCCCCCACCTCCGTGCTCGCGCTGCTGCAGGGGAGCGCGCGGCCCTTCCCCAGCAGCGGCCTGACCCACAGCGACGGCACGCCGCTTCCGGCATGCATGACGCCGGCCACGATCGGCATGCCGCAGTTCGATCAGGATGAGTGCTACTGCACGACGACGACTTGCGGCGCGGGGATGGTGGACGCGGGCGCGGCGCTGGCCGCCGTCGTGAGCACCCGCAATTACGGCGGGCTGTGGTGGAACGCGCCGGCCGGGTCGGAAGCGGGGTGGGGCATCAATTTCGCGCACCAGGGAGATACGATCTTCGCGTCGTGGTTCACCTACGATCTCACCGGCAAGGCGTTCTGGCTGGTGATGAGCGCCAGCAAGACGGCGCCCAACAGCTATAGCGGCACGCTATTCGACGCGACCGGTCCCGCGTTCGACACGATACCGTTCCCGCCGATCGGAAGTCCCGGCGGCGCGAACGGCGCGCCTGTCGGCAACGGAACGCTGACCTTCAGCGACGGCAGCAACGGCACATTCTCGTACACGGTCAACGGCATTGCGGGCATCAAGTCGATCACGCGCCAGATCTTCGGCGCGCTGCCGCTGTGCACGTTCGGCCAGCAGGTGAATCTCGCGCTCGCCAGCAACTACCAGGACATTTGGTGGGCCGCGCCGGCGGGATCGGAGGCGGGGTGGGGCCTCAATCTGACGCAGGAGGGCGATACCATCTTCGCCACCTGGTTCACCTACGACGCCGACCACACGCCGATGTGGCTGGTGGCGACGTTGAACAAGAGCGGCAGGACGACCTATTCCGGCGACCTGATCCGCCTGACGAGGGGACCGGCGTTCAACGCCGCGCCGTTCCCGCCGATCGGCAGCCCGGGCGGCGCGACTGGCACCACCGTCGGCATCGCGTCGGTGAGCTTCTTCGACGGCAACGCCGCCGAGTTCGACTACACCGTCAACGGCGAATCGCAATCACGCAACATCACGCGCGAAATATTCACCGCGCCGGGAACCGTTTGCCACTAGGCGATTGACCGCGCACCTCGAGAGCTCGAGGTACCGGCGAATGCTAAAATCCGCCGGTTCCGGAGAGGTGGATGAGCGGTTTAAGTCGCACGCCTGGAAAGCGTGTTTAGGTTAATAGCCTAACGAGGGTTCGAATCCCTCCCTCTCCGCCAGGATTCTCGAGTGAGCAAAGGCGTGCCGGACGACATTGCGCGACGACCGCGCAGGCGAGGCGTCGAATACGGCATAACCCGCTGCTTTTGCCAGTTCGTCCTTGATGGCGGGCTTCGTGGCGTAGAAATCCTGCAGCGTATCGTCGCGGAGTTTTCAATGCGGCGTGGCAAAGCGCATCATACTTGGAATCGGGCCCATCGATCCACCGGGAATGGACGTCCCGCGCTTTGGGAGGCACAATCGCTGAGGCCCAACCCGAAGGAGAATTGCGATGAAACGCATCTACCGGCCTACGGCCGTAGCGGCCGCGCTGCTCACAGCGATCGCGTTCGCGCCCGCCGCGCAAGCGGAGTATAAGTGCATCAGACCGAGTGGCTCGATCGAGCAGCGCGCCTGCGCGATGGCAGCCGCCGGACCCGACGTGCTGCGGCGCTTCATCGAGCGTACGCGCGGTATTTACATCCTCTACTATTGGGACTACGTACCGACCAATCGCTGAGCGCGCGGTCGCGACGCCCGCGGCGCGCAACCCATGCGGGCTGTACATTTCGTTATTTTTGCTGCGTTTCCATTCCTGGCGTTCGTGCCTTGATCTCCGAATTATTCGGCGTCACGACGGGCCTGACGGAGTCATCGAGGGACCAATGGACCCGCTAGTCATTTCCGCTCTGAAGTCGCTGCTGCTCCTGCCGGCGGCCCTGCTGCCGATCATCAACCCGCTGAGCACCGCGCCAGTCTTCGTCGCGACTGTCGGGCACGATAAGGTCTTCGCCGAGAAGCTCGCGCGACAAGTCGCGATCAACAGTTGGTTCCTGATTGTCAGCTCGGTCCTGATTGGAACCTATGTACTGGCGTTGTTCGGAATCTCGCTGCCGGTAGTGCGTCTCGGGGGAGGGCTGCTGGTCGCATCGACTGCCTGGCGCCTGCTGCATCGTACCGGGGACGACGACGTGCACGCCGCGGCGGCCGAGAAGGCGTCCGAGTTTTCTCACGCAGACATCGTCCGGCAAAGCTTCTACCCGATGACCTTCCCTCTCACGACGGGGCCGGGCACGATCGCCGCGTCGATCGCCCTGGGCGCCCAGATTCCCATGACGCCCGCCATGTATGTCGTAGGCGCGATCGTGGCCGCGGTCGGGGCCTTTCTGGTTTCGCTCACGCTCTACCTTGTCTTCAGGAACTCGGCCACTGTACTCACACGCTTGGGCGACGTGGGGATGCTCGTCATGACGCGGCTGATGGCGTTCATCCTGCTGTGCATCGGCATCCAGATCATGTGGACTGGCTGGGCCGAACTGAACGGCCTCGCCGCTTGACGCACGACCGCTGCGCGCCCATGCGAGCGGTTGGATTCCTGTCCAGAAATGCGAGGAAGCGGCGGCGCCGCCACGCAACAATCGATTGTGCGACGACTGTGCGCATGCAAAGCGTCGGAGGCATGACGATGGCGGACAGGAATGGGAAAAGCGAGCTCGGCGCCCTCTGGTGGGCGAAGAATCTCGACGAGGTAGACCGCGAATTGGCCCGCCTGGCGCTGGTCTGCAACGTGCCGCTGCTCAATCCTGGCGTTATCGAGCGGGTGCTCGCGAACGACGCGTCGGTCTGCGCCAGCAGGAACCGGGTCGATTTCGACAAGCTGCGCAGCCTTCTGGTCATGCACTACGGACCGCGCGACCGCGCGGTCAGCGCGATCGGGGGAGCGCAGACGTCGGTGCTCGCGGGCGCGATCGTTGCCGAGTTGAGAAAGAAGCTTGGACACCGGCTGCGAGGGTCGGCGCCGCAATGAAGGCCGTGTTCGCGACGGTGGATCGCGAGCTGTCTTCCCCCGATCCGCGCGACTTCTCGATCGTCCTCGGCGGACCGCTGTACCAGCTGCTGCGCCGTGCGCATGTGAGCGGCGACGCGCTCGAGCTTCTGCACCGCCGCCTCATCATGATCGTCACGTTTGCCTGGGTGCCGTTGCTCATCCTGACGATCGCCGCCGGCGACGCCCTCGGTACGACGGTGGCGGTACCCTTCCTGAAGGACTTCGAAACGCACATCCGCTTCCTCGTGGCGCTGCCGCTGCTCGTCGTCGCGGAGCTCGTCGTCCACTTGCGGATGCGCCCGATCGCCGGCGAGTTCGTCGTACGAGGACTCGTCCAGCCGGAGGTCGAGGAGCGCTTTCGCGCCTGCCTCGCGTCGGCGATCCGCCTGCGAAATTCGGTGCTCGCGGAGCTTCTGATGATCGCCGTCGTCTATATTTTCGGCGTGCCGGTCATCTGGCGCGAATTGACGGCGCTCGACGAGTCCAGCTGGTACGTGCACGCGACAACTCAAGGACCGCAGCTGACACTCGCGGGCCTCTGGTACGCCTACGTGGGATTGCCGCTGTTCCAGTTCCTGCTTCTGCGGTGGTATTTCCGGTTGCTGATATGGACGCGTTTTCTCTGGCAGGTATCGCGCATCCCGCTCGCGGTCACGGCAATGCACGCGGATCGCATGGGAGGATTGGGCTTTCTCGCGGGCATCGCGTTCGCGTTTATCCCGCTGGCCATGGCGCACGGCGCGCTGCTCGCAGGAACCATCGCGAACCGGATCTTCTATCTGCACGAGACACTCGCCGACTCGGCGGTCACGATCGGCGTCGTGCTGGTCTTCCTGCTCCTGCTCGTCCTGGGGCCGCTCACGGTGTTCGCGCCGCAGGTGGCAAACGCCCAGCGGACCGAATCGCGCGTGTACGGCCGACTGGCCCAGCGGTACGCGCGCGAGTTTCAGAGTCGCTGGCTTCCAGGTGGATTGCCGGACGGCGAGTCGCCGCTCGGCAGCGCCGACATCCAGTCGCTTGCCGACCTGGGTAACGCCTACGAAACGATCAAGGGGACTCGTCCACTGCCGATTACGAAGCAGAGCGTCGTGTCCCTGGTCGTCGCGACCCTCATTCCCATTGCGCCGCTCCTCCTCACCGTCGTTCCCGCCAAAGAGCTGGCAAAGCATTTGCTCAAGCTCGTGATCTAACGCTCGCAGCAGGACGGTGTCGAAGTGCGGACGGAGATGCCGCCGGACACGCTACGGACCGGGCTTGGCAATGATGGCAAGCAGGTTTTTCGCCGCCGGGTTGCTCACGTTGCCGCGCAGGATAATGTCGGGGGGAAGCACGCTCTTGCCGTAGTACGCGTCGTTCCAGTCGTTGTTGACGGAGATCAGCGTGCCATCCATGTTGAGCCCGCCATAAACGCCCTTGGATCGGGCGAATGAGAGGAAGTCCGTCGTTACATCGGCGGCCGCGCCGGCGCCCACCGGACCCGCCGCGATGCTCGCATCCCCGCCGAGCTTGACCGAAGGAGCGAGCAGCGAATTGAGTCCCTTGTCCGTCATCACCAGCGTCACATTCTCGGATACCAAGACGCCGGCCTGGAACCCGAAGCTCGCCGTCGCCAGCGTATAGAAGGCCGGTCCGCGCCATTGTCCGCTGCCGGAGTCGCGTGCGAGCAGCAATGCCCGACCGCCGGATCCGCCGAAAATGAACCCCGCCTTGACGATCTCGGGCGCGACCAGCACACCCCTGGCACGCGAGATGTTCTGCTGCAACCAGGTCATATTCGGATCACGCAGGAAGTTCTGCAGCGTGGTCTCGGCTTTAGCGACCAGCGCGTCCGGTTCGGACTGCGCGCGAACCAGCGGCGCCATGAGCGTCAAGGCGACCGCGGCGAACAGCGCGATGCCGCGGCGAGCGATGAACGGGTGCGACATGAACTTCTCCTGGTGTGTGGTCGAAGGGTGCGTCAGCCGTGCTTCGCACGCCATACCGGCCGGTCGGGGCGACGCGGACGCCGCAGTACAAAAACCGCGGGCACCATGTCCATCTTCGTCCATTACGCGGCGGTGGTCCTTGCAAATCTGGACAGGAGCGCCTCGCGACCATCGCGCCGAAGACGACGGCGCATCAGCGATCGGGCGACGCGGACGCACCCGTCGCGCTCGCTTGGGTCCTCACCCCGCCGCGGGAAGCGATGGCAGCGCCGCAACGCTGACCCGGCCGCCTTCGACCTTCACGAAGTAGGTGTCGGCATACAGCAGCCCCACGCCGTGGACGCGGCCGGACGCGAGGTCGTAGCTCCATCCGCAGCCGCGGCAC
Source organism: Casimicrobiaceae bacterium (assembly GCA_036493675.1). Taxonomy (GTDB): domain Bacteria; phylum Pseudomonadota; class Gammaproteobacteria; order Burkholderiales; family Casimicrobiaceae; genus PALSA-1003. The sequence continues at coordinate 15,386 of DASXPJ010000054.1, read as the reverse complement.
TGAATGCTCGGCCCATGCTGCCTTCCCGACGCAAGCGAGCCTCCGCAGCGCAGGCAGGCGTCAGCGATGCCGAACAGGATGCCGTCGACGTTGAAGATCGCGACGGCTCCCGTCGTTATGGCAACGATTGAGGCGGAGGGGGCGTTTTGAACTTCAGCCAGGGCTCCAACTTCGACGTACTCGACGCGGTGGTCACGGTTCATTCTTCTTTTTTTCCGCGTCCTGCTTGGTCCGGCGTTGGCATCAACGGCGGCTGAGGCTTCACGGCCACGTGCAGCAGGCGGCATGGAAGGCTCAGGAGCGTCGAGCCCGCCAGAGTGCGCGACCCACGGCTTCGAGGAGCGCGCGTCCGGAGAAAGGCTTTGCCAGAAATGCGACCGCGCCCGCCTGCTCCGCCCTCGACCGCGCGTCGACGTCGTCATACGCCGTTATGAATATCACGGGTTTCTGATGCGAGTTCATCGCTGTTCGGTCGCGCAGCTCGAATCCGTTCATTCCCGGAAGCTGCACGTCCACGATCAGGCAGGCCACGGACAATCCGTCGCATCCGGCGAGATACTCCTCGGCTGACGGGAACGACACCGCAGTATGACCCCCAAGGCGAAGGATCCTCTCCAACGCATGACTCATGCTCGCGTCGTCTTCGACAATGGCAACGATCGGAGTGCTTTGGGTCGCTGGCATCTGCGCGCCTTTTTGTGAGAGCTCCCTGGCAGTGCACCTGCGCCACCGCCCACCGACCATTCGTCCGCCGGAAACCGGCGACCGCAAAGTAGTCCCAAGTGATCGAATCTGCCGAGCCGAGCCGGTTGTGCGAGAGAACGGTCGGCCTCCTCCGATGGGCAGTCTGCGCGGGGCGCCTCCCCCTGTCCTCTCTTTTCTCGCCGCGCGTAGCAACTTACGCGCCCGCCTCGAAGAGGTTGATGCCGGCTGGCTTGGTCTTGGAGCGAGCGCGCTTCAGTCCGGGCCGGCCAGCTGCCGGCGGGCTTTCAACTCGTCAGCCGCCCGAACCAAATCCACCATGGATCTTGCGTGCATCTTGTCCATCACGCGCGCGCGATGCGACTTGACGGTGCGGAGGGAGGCGCCGATCGTATCTGCGACCTGTTTGTTGAGTTTGCCTTCGACCACCAGCTCGAACACCTCGCGCTCACGCGCGCTCAGCGCGTGATAGCAGGCATCGAGCTGGGCCAGCCGAGTGCGTCGAGTGCGCCTCTCGGCGTCCCGCGCAAGCGCCCGCCTCACCGCACGGAGGAGTTCCTCGCGTCGGAAGGGTTTGCAGAGGAAATCGACGGCACCCTGCTTCATGGCCCGGACGCCCATCGCGATGTCACCGCGTCCGGTCACAAATACGATCGACGGATCATGCTCCTTGCTCAGGGCTGCATGGAATTCCATACCGTTCATTCCGGGCAGCCCGACGTCGAGCACGATGCAGCCGGGCCGGTCCAGGTTGCCAAGCAGCATAAACTCGCCTGCCGAGTCATAGGCAGCCACTTCGAATCCCGCGGCGTGCAGGAGGCGGGTGACCGCCTGTCGGACCGAGGCATCGTCCTCGATCACCTGAATCAGTGGAGCGTCGTCGCTCATGCCGCTGCCTCTCCCTGTGCTTCATTTGGCTGCGCACGCACGGTAAATCGAAAGATCGCGCCACCGCCGGGATTGTCGTCCACCCAGATCCTGCCGCCTCCGGCTTCGACCAGGGAGCGCGCAATGGACAGGCCAAGCCCCATCCCATGGGGCTTGGTCGTGTAGAAAGATTCGAATACGCGGTCGCGCTGCGCCGGCACCAGCCCTCGGCCGTGATCGGCCACCGCAACCTCAAGCCAGCCCGCTTCGCGCAGGGTCGTCGAAATCATAATCGCCGGCCGAGGCTCGATCGTGTCCTGCATCGCATCCTGGGCGTTCAGAAGAAGGTTCAGCACGACCTGTTGCACGTGGATCCGGTCAGCCCTGACCGGCGGCAGCGAGTTGAACGTCGTGTAGATGCGAATCTTCCGGCGTTGCGCGCCCGGAGCGACGAGCTTGACGACGGATGACACGACCTCGTTCAAGTCGAAGGATTCGATCTGAGACTGCCGCTTCGTTGTCAGTCCACGTACGTGCCTGATCACCTCGCTGGCGCGCAGATCGTCGCTGCGTATATCCCTCAGCACCTCGCGCAACTCGGCGATGTGCTGGGGCCCCGACTCGATCAACATCTCCGCGGCGTCCACGTTGCTGAGGATGGCAGAGATCGGCTGATTGATCTCATGCGCGATAGAGGCAGTCAACTCGCCCATGGCCGCCAAGCGCGCGGCCTGTGCCATGCGCTGCTCGAGCTCGCTGACTTGCCGCAGCTCGGTGACATCCGTAAGCGCGCCGACGAAACGAACCACTTTACCGCTCGCGTCGCGTCCAATGAATCCGTGCTCGTGCACGTAGGCATAGGACCCATCGGCGCGGCGCAGGCGATAGTCGGACTCCCAGACTGGCGCGTGGGATCCCACCGTGAAATCGAGTTGATCCAGGACCCTGGCACGATCATCCTCGTGAATCAGGGTCGCCCATTGCGGTTCGCCATCGCTCTTCTCATATCCGAATTGATGTAGGCCGTTATGACTCCACCACGACGCTCCGGTGACCAGATCACGGTCGCACACCACGCCCTTGGTGGCCACCAGCACGAGCTGGAATCGCTCGACGCTCATGCGAAGGTTCTCTTCGGCCGACTTGCGCTCGGTGATATCGGCGAAGCTGGTCATCACGAATGCGTCACCCTCGATTAAGACCGGTTCGACCATTATCGACGCCTGCCGCACCTCACCCGTGTTCCTTAGGATGGATATCTCGTCGTATGCCATGCGTCCTTCCATGGCGACGCGCTGTTCGATCCCTCGTCCTTCGTTCAGCGAGGCGTAGAGGCCGAGCTCGGTCGGCGTTCGACCGATAGCATGCTCCGCGCCATAGCCGAACAGGGTTTGCCAGCGCGCGTTGACATCGACGATGCGCGCATCGTCACGACGAGCGAGCGCCATCGCCATGGGGTTCGCGCGGAAGGTGCTCGCGAATCGGCGCTCCGAACGACGAAGCTCGCGCGCAGCCGATTCTCGCTCCTCGACGACCGCGCTCAGGAACAGCAGGGAGGGCGCGATACAGATCAGAAAGATCTCGACCGACAGCGCGCTTGCATCGGGCGTGCGCCCGCTGAAAGGGCCCAAGCCATGAACGGTACCCCAGATGACAAGGAAGGAGAACAGCGCCAGTAGCCAGCTTGTCGCGGCCGCTCCGAACCGCAATGCCGCCCATGCCAGAAATGGCAAGGGGACGTAGAGAAGCGCCGGCGACACCCGCGCCAGAAGGCGCGAATCGAACGCGATCACCGTAATCACAACGTATCCGGTGAAGAGCAGCATGAACTCGAGCGCGCGCGCCCGGCTCAATGCGCGCCACGACGTCGACGCGCCCGTCACGAGGGCGACGATCGCAGGTACAAGCGTCAGCGATGCGAGCAGGTTCGAAAAGATTCGCGACTGCCACAGTTCCCAATACGTTCGGCTGCCCCAGCCGATGACCTTCACGAAAGCGCTGTCGATGAACGACGAGACGACGCAGGCCGTGATTGCGGCGAGGACGAAAGCCAGGACCGTCTGGAGCCGATTGAATGCGAGGGGATGAGGCACCCACCGGCGCATGCAGAGGGCGCCGATCATTCCTTCGCTGACGTTGCTCACGAACCAAAGCGCAACCATCTCGGGCGGAACGCCGACTTGCAACTCCGCGAGCAGATGTGCGGCAAGGGCCGCCGCAACGACGATCCACCAGCGCGACGTGGCGGTGACAAGCAGGACCGCGAACAGGATCGCGTTCGGGGCCCAGAGCACGGCGATCGGATTGGGCAGAGCGGTGAGCTCGAAGCCTAGTTTCGCGCCCGCATAGTAGCCCAGGAACACCGCCAACGCGGTGAGGTACGGGTGTCCGCTTTGCCTCGGGGAAGACTCGCGGCCAAAGCCTATAAGTCCTTGGGATGGCTCGACATTCTGCATAAAGCGCTCGCCCTGCGAAGCCATGTCTATGTAGGATACATCGCGATCAAGCTTGTCGTCCAGAGCGGGTATCGCGACGTTCACGACGGCTTGTGAGGTTACGAGACTCGTACGCGATACATTCGCACTTGTGGACTCGGTCAGAAGGCGAGCCCGTGCGAATGGCGTCGACGCCGGAGACATGATGACAGACCAACGCGTGTCTCGTCACGGCCGATCGTCGACCAGAAGATGGTCGGGCCATGCGGAATGTCCGCACATCTCATTAGCCCGGAATACAAAAGTTCGAATAGACGAATTTGCCGGAATGTATTTGGACGCCGGTGACGCGCGATTGCGTAAAGCGAAACGGCGGCGATCGAGTTCGCGACGTGCTGGGCACCGAAAGCGTGCTTCAGCGGGGCCACCCGAGACCGCCGCTACGCCCCGGACGCCTCGGGTGCATCGACCGGGCGATGCACGACACCTTGGTTGACTCAGATCAACGACGTCCCGTTGCGCGCGTTACAAAATCACCGTACTGGAGCGAGGCTGGCCCCGCGAGCGGCTGACGGAAGGAATTGTGCCACAGTTGCACCAAGGGGCAGTCGCGCGCGCACCCGGGGACAATTGGTGAACCGTCGTCGCTGACCGATGCTTGCACGCTCAACCAGCGGCCCGTGTCCGGGTCCACGACAAGAGCATGCCGGAAACTAACGAAACTAAGCTTTGCACATTGTGGCGGCGCCTCGACATGGGCGGCAACTGGATGCAACGCGTCGGCGCGTACCGCGGTCTGCCGACGCTGGCGCGCGAGCTCGGCGTCGATCCCACGCCAGTGCTGCTCGGCGCGGGCCTCGGCCCTTCGGCGCTCGATGACGCCGATGCGCGGATTCCGTTTGCGGCACTCGGACATTTTCTCGGCGCGTGCGCGCGGATCAGTGGGTGCGAGCACGTCGGGCTCCTTGCCGGTCGCATGTGGCACCTCGTGGATCTCGGTCTCGTCGGCGAGCTGACCCGCAATGCGCCGACCGTGCGCCAAGCGCTGCATGTGCACACGGTTCATCAGCACCTGAACAGTGGCGGAGGGTTGGCCGTCATGATCGATCGCTGCGGCGTCGTCGATATCGGTTACGCGATCTATCACCCCGACGTCGAGGCGCGTGAGCAGATCTTCCAGGCCTTCATGTGCGCAACCATGAATTTCCTGCGCGAGCTGTGCGGCGCGACGTTCGTGCCGATGGAGGTGCTGTTTCCTTTCGCGCGCCCGCGCTCGGCCGAGCCCTATAAGCGCACGTTCAAGTGCCCGGTCACATTCGACGCCGAACTGTGCGCCATCCGCCTGCATGCGCATTGGTTGGCTCAGCCCGTTCCGGGCGCGGACGCCGAACGCCTGCGCCGCGCAGAAGTGCATGCAGCCGAGCTCAGCGAGGACAGCTTGATCGACCAGGTCGTGCGCGCGCTACGCACGCTGCTACTCTTCGGCAGCGACTCAGGCGATGAAGTCGCGCAAATGCTGTCGATGCATCGTCGAACGCTGAATCGCCGGCTGCAGGCCGCCGGTACCACGTTTCGCGAGGTGCTCGATCAGGCGCGCTTCGATCTCGCCTGTCAGCTCCTGACCGACTCCCATATCTCGCTCGACGATGTCGCCGCCACGCTGGGTTATGCCGGTGTGAGTCCGTTCATGCGCACATTCCGGCGCTGGGCCGGCACCACGCCGGCGCGCTGGCGGCGCGCGGCGACCGCGTACCGCGCGGCGACCACGCACCGCGCGGCGCCATACGCGGTGACGGCATAGCGCACCCGACGACACGTCTCCGCGCTCGCCAGGCTGCCCGCCGAATCAACAGGATAATGCGCAATGCATGCGACAGAATTGCCGCAGGGACGCGTTTAGGCTGATGTCTCACTGCATCTGTTTCAGTTTGCCGATGCGGACCAGCATTTCCGTGAACGTCTGCACCTCCTCGTCCAGGCCCGCCACTTCCTTGAACGCGTTCCTTGCCGGAGAACAATTCAATATGGTGGATTGACTACGACGTACTGCGATCCCTGGAGCTCATACCAGACGCTTCCGCATTGCTGATAGACCGAGTAAGCGTAGTTGACCGGCACGCACCCTGACGGCACGGTGCTCACCATCGAGCCCACGGCCGCGCCAACCGCGGCGCCAATTACGACCGCAGCCGCGACCGGGTGATTGACATTGTCCCAGCCGCCGCGATCAACATTCACGTTGACGTTCCTGTCGACGTTGACATTGTTGATGCTGGTGCTGCGGACATCATTGGTACGCACATCGGTCCTGTTGTTGCTCACCTGCGCACTCCTGCCACCTCCACCCGACGCCTGGGCGCCGCCACCACCGCCTCCGCGAGCGCCCCCGCCTCCCCCGCCACCCCTGCCTGCGGCGTCGGCGCAAAGGGTCATAGCGAAGCTGACAAGAACGAAGGCGGCCAACGAGGTCGGGAGCCACTTGCCCAATGAGATTTTCATGTTGGCGCTCCTCTACTTTGCCTTCACCGGAACGATCTCGATCTTGGCCGCACCCTTGGGCGGCGCGAACTTGAAGACCGTATCCTTGAAGGTGGGTTTCAGATTCCAGTCGATCATGTGAATCGACTGCGGACGCGCTTCGTCGGTGCGGCTGGTGATCACGAGCTTGCGCGGCAGCGGCTTGCTCCCTGCGGCGATCCAGATCTGCCAGTCGGCCTTGCCTTGGCGAAAAGCGTAGTGGTCGCAGAGTTCGCCGCCGATGAAATCCTGGCCGGCATTCATCGCCGACTCGATCTGGTCGAGCTGTGCGAGTGGCGTGCCCCACAGAAAGAGATCCGACAGCGGGAGCTCCACGCCGTACCGTTCCTGCAGCCGGTCGACCAGCTTGCCGATCGTGTCGGTATATTCGACTGTCGAGTAATACTTCTGCGAAGCTGTATAGAGCGTGACCATCTTGCCGTCGTATACCAGCTCGCGCTGGGAACTGGCGCTACGCATCAGTGCACGGATCTTGTTCGGACGCTCCACGTCCATATCCGCCGTCGCCGTATGCTGCACCTTTTGGCCATCGGCAAGAACGCGCTCGCCGGTCAGTTCGGTCGACACCTGAAATCGTCTAAGTGTCTGCAGGAACGCGCCCATGTCCTTGAGGGCCTGAATCGACGCGGGATCGATGGCGCTCGCTGCCGGCTTTGCAGCAATGGCCGGCGGCGTCTGCGCATGGCTGCTCGGTGCCGCAAGCGACATTGCCAGCAGGCCGAGCACCAGAATCTTTCGTACCATGACTATCTCCCGGGTGGAGAGTACATTTCTCGAGCAGCGTTGGCAGTGCAATGTCTTCGCTGCCGAGGAAGGTCGCAAGACGGCACCCCGCGCGCAGATCGCAGGGGTATGGAATTCCTCCTGGGATTCATCGCCCGAACGACATCATCGCCACGAGCACCGGTCCCCAAGCCGTCAGCAGGATGTTGCCGATGGCATAGGGCACCGTATAGCCAAGCGCGGGAACGCTGCTGCGCGCCTCGTCCTGAATGGCGCGCAGGGCCGCAGTGATTGTCCCGGCGCCGGCGCAGGCACCGAGGACGATGAGGGGTTCCATCTTCAGCACGTAGCGCCCGAAGAGGATCCCCACGGTGTGAGGCAGCAGAGCCGAGACCAGACCCACGACGACCAGGCTGATGCCGGATTTCTGCAGCCCGGCAATGAAGCTGGGGCCCGCGCTCAGACCGACCACGCCGATGAAGGTGCAAAGTCCGACGGTATCGAAGATCCAGATGGCGGGCTCGGGGATTCGCCCGAAGAACGGATACGCCGACCGAAGCCAGCCGAAGACGAGCCCCATGACCAGGGCGCCGCCGCTGGCGGTGAGAGTAAGGGGAACGCCGGCAACGGTAACCGAGAGCAGGCCGACAAACCCACCGAGTACGATCCCGGTGCCTACAAACACCATGTCGGTCGCTGTGGTGGGACGATCGGCATATCCCAAATCCCTGGCCGCACGCTCGACCTCGGGCTTTCTGCCGATCAGGCGCAGCACATCGCCCCTATCGATTCGGCTGCCGTGGGCAACGGGGATCTCTTGCCCGGCCCGCGTGTGCGTTCGCAGGAACACGCCACGCGCAGACTCGAGTCGTGCGAACTCCGCCAGGGTCTTTCCGACCAGGGATCGGTTCGTGACCACCACATCCACCGCTTCGACCGGGACGTCGAGCAAGGCCTTGTCGTCCACTTCGGCGCCGACCCTGGTTCCGCGCTCCACGTGCACCTCTTGCCGGGCGACCACCGCGACCACGTCGTCCCGGTGAATGACTGTGTCTGGCGTGGGCTCGATGATCTGGCCCCCGCGGCGGACCCGCACGACGAAGACCCGTACGGCCTGCGGCAGCGCCTCGAGTTCCGCCACGGTCTTGTTTGCCAGATCCGGGTTGGTCACGCGGTATGCACGAATATCAAAGGACCGGCTCCCCGAAATGACGCCGAGTCCCAACTCGGTAGCGCCCGCAGTCTCAGCCTGCATCCGTACACCTTCCTCCTGCAGCTTGATCCCCATCAGCTTCGGCCCGATCGTGGGCAGGAACCAGACGAGGCTGGCGGTGCCGATGAGATAAGTCACGGCGTAGGCGACCGGAATGTTGTTGATCAGCGCGGATTTCTCCGCGTCGGGAATCACCAGGCGCTGGATGGCCTCGCCGGCGGTGCCGATCACCGTGGACTCCGAGAACGCCCCCGCCAGGAGTCCCGCAGCCGTCCCGACGTCATATCCCAGAAGCTTCGCGAATCCGAATGCCATGAGCAGACAGGTTACGCACAGGACGACCGTAAGCGCCACCTGGGGAAGAGCGTCGCGCTTGAGCCCGCGGAAGAATTGCGGCCCCACCTTGTACCCGGTGGTGAAGAGGAAGAGATCGAAAAAGACTGTCTTAACGATGGCCGGGACCTTGATGTCGAGTTGTCCGATCAAGACCCCGGCGAGCAGCGTGCCGACAACGATCCCCAAGCTGAAGCTCCCGAACTTGGCGCGTCCGATCAGGAAGCCGATCGCAAGCGTCAGGAAGATCGCCAGTTCGGGATTGTTCCGCAGCGCGTGTACGAAGTAGTCCATATCTGCTCCTGTCAGCTTGTGCCTAAGGCTGCTTGGATTTATCGAGCGGGATCAGCTTTGGAACAACGCTGACCAGTATGGCGACACCGACGCCCAGAATAGTTTCTATCAGACGGTAAGCGCTATAGGACCACGGATCATCGCCATGGCCCAACACGACGATGCCACAGACGTATCCGGTCACCTTCGCCGCGCCCTCCAGGTGCAGGAACTGGCTGAGGAACATGGCAACGAGGACGGCTCGGTTGCCGGTCCGCAGGCCGCTACCGCGAGTGCCAAGCCGACAATGACCGCGCCCCTAATTTACGCCGCAGCATCCGCACTTCAAAGGTCACAATTCCCTTTGCGACAGCTACCGCGTTGATTAGGCGGCGGAGTCAGCTAGCGTTTCGCAACACGTGCTTTCTTGGCGACGGCCGGCTTACCGGTCTTGCCGGTGGTCAGCTCATAGGCCTGCCGGTACCCGCGCGCAATGGCGCGCAGCGCCCGGCCGATGTCGTCGTAGACGTGATCGTCCAGGTTCGCAAACGATATGCGCACCGACCAATCCGGCGCGGCGAAGCCGCTGCCGTTGAGCAGCACGATGCCGTGGTCCTCGGCCAGCCGGAAGACGATGTCGAGCGGATGCACGTTGGCCTTCATCCATTTCACGATGTCCTCTCCCAGGTGCTTCCGGGCGAAGAACTCGAAGTCGATGAGACCGTAGTACCAGTCGAAGAACTCGTTCGGGGGGAGCTTGAGGTCCAGCCCCTCGAGCGTCGCCTCGACGCGTTTCTTGACGATGCCGATGCAGGCTTTCTGATAATCCTTCTTTCCGTCCATCAGCTCGGCGGCCGAGAACAGCGTCATCATCACCTGCTGCGGAAGTGACAGACCCGCCGTATGATTGAGCGCGACGTCACGGCTGTCGGCCACGATACGGTCGATGAAGGCGAGCTTGCGGGGCTCGAGCGTGAGCCCGCCGTAGCGCTTGTCCAGCTTCTTCTTGATCGGCTCGGGATGCCTTGCGATCATTTCGTCGAAGATGTTGTCTTCGTGTACCGCGACCGTACCCAGGCGCCAGCCGGTGCAGCCGAAGTACTTGCTGTATGAGTAGACGCCGATCGTATTCTTCGGAAACGCACCCATCAGGGAACGGAAGCCCGGCACGAAGGTGCCGTAGACGTCGTCCGTCAGCAGAATTAGATCAGGACGCTTCTTGAGCACGGCCCCAATCTTCTCGATCGTTTCGGGCGAAATCGCCACGGCGTACGGGTTGCCCGGGTTGACGACGAAGAATGCCTTGACCTTCGGGTTGAGGAGTTTTTTGAGCTCGGCATCCGGGTATTGAAACCGGTCCTCCTGCTTCGCTTCCACCTCGACGAAATGGAGGTCGTAGTCCTCCAGGTGCGCCATCTCGAGGTAAGGCGTGAAGATCGGCACGCCCAGCGCAATCGTGTCGCCGGGATTGATGAGCCGATTGCTCTTTAGCGACTTGAAGATGTAGCACATCGCGGCGGTGCCACCCTCGACCGCGTAGATCTTGAACTTGCCCTTGGGATGCGGGGTGCCGCACATCGCCCACTGGAGGTACTCGTGGACGACCTGCTCGTTGTGCACCAGCATGCGGTCCGGCACCGGGTAGTGATCGCCGATGATGGAGTCCACGAGCTCGTGCACGAACTTGTCGGGGTCGAAGCCGAACTTCTTCACGGCCCACGGCACCATTCGCTGCAGGAAGGGCGCACCCGGCATGTCGTCGTGCTTCTCGACCCAGGCCTCGAGCCGGCCGGCAATGCCCGGCGCCTTGGGCATGCCGCCGACGCCCGGCGGCAGGTCGAGCACGCGCTTGCTCTCCGTGATCGCGAACTGCCCGAGCAGGAAGAACGCCTCGCGCGGCTCGGTGGCGACCCAGTTCGGATTGCCGCGACCGGCGTTCAGGTACGAGAGGGACGATTCTTCCGCGGCTTTCGACGCCACCTTGGCGAGGAAATCCTTGATCTCGAACGGGCCCAGCTTCTCGTATTTTTGGAGCGTCAATTCGTCCATGGATTTCTCCTCGCGGCCTCGGTAGACGAAACGCGCGGCTTACGAAAGCATCAAAACGATGACCAAGCCCCACAGCGTGAGCAGCGTGTTGCTGACCGCGTAGGGCACCGTATAGCCGAGCATCGGAATGTCGCTCTTGGCCACGTCGGCAACCATTGCGACCGACGCGGTACTCGTTCGAGCACCGCCGCAACAACCCAGGTTGATCGCAGGATCGAACTTGAAGATGTACTTTCCGATCCACGGCGCCAACAGCATCGGGACGGTGGTTGCGCCCAATCCCCAGAGGAACAGACCGAATCCGGCCGACTTGATGCCGGCGACGAAAGTCGGACCCGCCGTCAATCCCACGACGGCAATGAACACGTTCAGGCCCACGCTGTTCATGAACCAGAGTGTGGGCGCCGGAATGCGACCGAAGGTTGGACGAACCCCCCGCAGCCAACCGATGATGATGCCGGCGATCAATGCGCCGCCGGATGTCGACAGCGTAATCGGAATTCCCTTGACCGGCACGACGATAGCACCCACCAGGCCGCCGATGAGGATACCCAGACCGACAAAGACCATGTCTGTTGCGTTGGTCGGCCGATCTGCGTATCCCAGATTCTTGACGGCCTCGGCTATGCTCGAGCCCGCGCCCGCGATTCGCAGGATGTCGCCGCGATAGACCTTGGTCTGCGCCAGTATGGGAATGTTTACGGAAGTGGCACCCCGGGTGATCTTGTTGAGGTAGACACCTCTCGCAAAATCGGTCTTGATCAACTCGAGCAGCGTCTTCCCGTCATAGGCCTTGTTGGTCAAGACGACATCGACCGCTTCTGCCGGCATATCGAGCAACTCGGGATCGGCAACTTCGTTGCCGTATTTCCCGAGCACCTGGACCAGCGCTTCCGTCCTGCCGGCCACCGCGACGACGTCCCCCTGCTGCAGGGCCGTTGTCGGTGTGAACTCGATCAGCTTGCCGTCACGGCGCAGACGCTGGACGAATATGCGAGCATCCCCGTGGTGGGCCTCGGCACCAGCCACGGTCATCCCGGGCGGCATCCGATCTCCAATCTTGTAGGCGCGTATGTCAAGACGGCGATACGCCGACTGCATGCCGCCGGCAGGCGCCCCTACCGACATTTCCTTTTCGTATCGTTTGCATTCGGCCTCGAGATTGACGCCGAGGAGCTTGGGACCCAATATCGAGAGAATAATGCCGGTTCCGATCGTGCCCCAGATGTAAGTAATGGCGTAGGCAACGGGCATGTGGTCCGCTAGTTCCTTGGCCTTGTCGGGCGTCAAGCCAAGCCCGCCGAACGCGTCGGTGGCGAGACCCATGGCTGCAGAAATAGTTTGACTACCCGCCAGAAGGCCAGCGCCGAACCCGGCGTCATACCCCGCGATCTTGGACGCCGCATAGACACAGACAAGACAGAGCACCGACACGACCACGGCGAAGATGGCCTGCGGCAGCCCGTCCGTCGCAATGCCGCGAACGAACTGCGGTCCCACGCCGTAACCGACCGCGAACAGGAACATGATGAAGAAGATCGACTTGACGTTGGGCGATACGACGATGCCCAACTGACCAATCAGGATCGCGACCAGAAGGGTGCCGGTAACCGTGCCGAGACTGAAGCTGCCCAACTTGATGACGCCGATCCAATAGCCGATCGCAAGCGACGCGAAGATCGCGAGTTCCGGGGAGCGCTTCAATGTTGAGACGATGAATTCGACGATATCCATTTGCCCTCTCCAATCAAGATGATTTCGATGAGGCAGTCACGCCTACCAGAACTTGTCGCTTCATCTGTCTCTATGCTTGGGGGCCGACTTCCCCTTGGACGGCGACGGCGGGATCCAGGGTTCCGAATCAGGCTCCTTGGCTTTGTCGCGCGCGGGCATGCTTTTCCCTCCTGATTTCGCGTGGGGAATCGCCGACAGCTTGATCAGCTTGAGGCCGCGCGTGTTGTTGTAGCCGTGGATTTCCTTGACGTCGAGCTTGCGCATGAAATCGATCGTGTCGGACGCGATCACCTGGCCCGGCACCATGATCGGGAAGCCGGGCGGGTACGGGATCACAAAGTTGGCCGACACCATTTCCGGGCCGCTCTTCAGGCGCTCGTCGATCTTCGGGCTCATCAGCGGCAGGTACTCGCAGTCGTCCTCTTCATAGGCGGCAAAGAACGCGCCGCGCATGTCGCCTTCGAGCGTGACGCTGCCCGGGTCCTCGCGATATCCGTCGTGGAAGCGGCTGAAGTTCGGCAAGTCGGGGACATCTTCCATCAGGCTTTTCACCCGCGCCGCGAAAGCGGCGCGTGCAGACTCGCCGCCTTCCGCGAGTTCGGCCTCGATCTGCTGCGAGACCTCGAGCAACACCTTGACCAGGAGCGCGACGTCGCTGCGCGTGTTGTTGATGTTGCTTTGCAGCAGCACGCTGTTGCGCGAAGTCTTGTTGAGCTGAATGTTGTACTTCGAAACCAGCAGGTTCTTGAACGAAGTGCCGTCATAGCCGGCGGACCCGCACACCAGCGTCATGCGCGTGGGGTCGAGGAAGAACTCGTCCTCCCGCACTGCCTTCAAGGCGGTTGTCCAGTTGCTGCCCGGCGTGAGGAAGTCTCGAAAACCGGAGGCACGGAATTCGGTCGGGATCATCGAATCGGCACCTAGCACGCGGAAGTACTTCGAGATGATCGGGTGCTCCGCGATCGCCCGGCGGATTGCGAGCGCGATCTCCGTCGAGCGCATGACCAGCTCGTAGCCTTCCAGTTCCATCTGGCGGCGGGCCACATCCAGCGACGCGATGATCTGCGCGTTGGGCGAGGTCGAGGCGTGGATGAAAACGGCCTCGCGGAACGCCGAGACGTGGTGGTTGTAGTCTTCGTCGCGAACTGCCACGATCGAGCCCTGGCGAAGGCACGACATCGACTTGTGCACCGAGTCGGTCTCGTACACGCGGATGCGTATCTTGCGCGGATCGGGCACCAGGCGCCGATCCAGCACACGTTTATCCTTCGGGTCGAGCTCCTCCCCGAGCTCGGCGGCTTGCGCCTTCCACGCCGCCAACGCCTCGGGACTGCTGCGCCACTCTTCCAGCGCCGCAGCGGCGCCCAAGCCGGTGCGCGGACGGAGCACGGGCGACCAGCGGGCGAAACCGAACCACGCTTCGTCCCACAGGAAAATAAGGTCCGGCTTGATCGCCAGGCACTCCTCCATCACCCGGCGGGTGTTGTACACGTGTCCGTCGAATGTGCAGTTGGTGAGCGTCACCATCTTGACGCGATCGAGACGTCCCTCGGCCTTCAGGTTGAGGAGCGCCTGCTTGATGGTGCGCAGCGGCACCGCGCCGTACATCGAGTACTCCGTCATCGGGAAAGCCTCGACATACAGCGGCTGCGCTCCCGACAACACCATGCCGTAGTGGTGCGATTTGTGGCAATTGCGGTCGGCGATCACGATGTCGCCTGGCTTGGTCACCGCCTGGTAGACCATCTTGTTGGATGTCGACGTGCCATTGGTCACGAAGAAGACGTGGTCCGCCCCGACGGCACGCGCGAATTTCTCCTGGGCGATCTTGATGTTGCCCGTCGGCTCGAGCATGCTGTCCAGCCCGCCGGCAGTGGAGGAGCTTTCCGCAAGAAACAGGTTCTGCCCGTAGAACTCGCCCATGTCGCGGATCCAGTTCGACTTCATGATCGATTTTCCACGCGCGATCGGCAGGGCGTGGAAGGTCGCGATCGGGCGAGCGGCGTACTTCTTGAGGTTGTCGAAATGCGGCGAGGAGAATCTGTCGCCGACGCCTTCGAGGATGTTGAGGTGCACCTCGGTCAGCTCCTCGACTTCGTAGAACACGCGGCGGATCATCGAGGCCGCCGGGTCGCCGGCCATCTTCTCCACCTCCCGGTCGGTCAGCAGGTAGATGTCGAGCTCGGGGCGGACGCGCTTGATCATCCGCGCCAGGGTTACGCCGACATCACGTGGCGCGAGGGTCGCCGTGTCCAGCTGGTGATGCACGGTGAGAAAGTCACGCAGCAGCGGCACATCGTGTTGTGAGGGAACCGGGATGCCGTCATAGATGACAACGGCCTCGACTTTGCCGTTCATGATGACGCCCATCATCGCGTCCTCGAAGCTGCCGACGAGCACCGGTTCATAGATCATCGGATCCTCGGCGCGCCGCAGCCGCCGCAGTTCGTGGGCGATCTGCGGATAGTTGGCCGCTGGCGCCGCCGTGACGAACAGTGTTTCGAAGTAGGGCCGGTGCG
>DASXPJ010000053.1:0-52129 GCA_036493675.1 Casimicrobiaceae bacterium | reverse complement strand
CTGGCAGCCCGGCACGCCGCTGCTCGATCCGATGTGCGGCAGCGGGACCATCGCGATCGAGGCTGCGCTGATCGCGCTCGACATGGCGCCCGGACTCAAGCGGACGTTCGGCTTCCAGAAGCTCGCCTGGTACGACGGTCCCACCTGGCAGCGTATCAAGCAGGCGGCGCAGCGCCGCGCCAAGCCGCCGGCGCCGGCGGCGATCTGGGCGAGCGACACCGATGCCGCCGCCGTCGACCAATGTCGCCGCAACGCCGCAGCGGCGGGCATCGAAGGCGCCGTTCACATCGAGCGTGCCGACGCGCTGACCACGCTTCCTCCCGCGCCCACAGGGGTGATCGTCAGTAACCCGCCGTATGGCGTGCGCCTGGCCGATTCCGGCGCGCTCGCCGCGTTCTACCCGCGACTGGGCGACGCGCTGAAGCAGCGATATGCCGGCTGGACCGCTTATTTCCTGTCCGGCGATGCACGGCTGCCGAAACTGATCGGGTTGAAGGCGAGCCGCCGTACGCCACTGTTCAACGGTGCGCTCGAGTGCCGGCTCTACGAATACCGACTGATCGCGGGGTCGATGCGCTCCCCGGCCGCTGCCGGCACGGCGCAATGATAGAATCGGCTATCGCCTCGCACGCTGTCGCTGCGAAGGAGCCCGTGATGATGCTGCCCAGCCGCAATTACGTTTCCGAGCACACGCAATTCATCCGAGATCTGCTGCAGAAAGAGCCGGAGTTGCGCGACAAGCAACGCGAGGGGCGTGCCATCTGGTGGGACAAGCGGCCGGAGGAGCTCGCCGAGGAGCGCGCGATGGATGCGAGCCGCGTCCCGCAGTCGCCCTACGTCTACGACGCGGATTCCTGAACAGCCGGCAGTCCTCCGTCTGCTCGTTTTCGCTCAGGCCTTCGTCGTCTCGCGTACTGCCTCGCCGTAAATGAAGTAGCGCGCCGTCTGGCCAAGTTCGGCGCGCCAACCCAACGGCTTCAGCTTCGCTGCGAGCACGGCGAGCTCGTGGAAAACTTTCACGATCCTGAACTCGCGGCCGTCGTTGAGCTTGCGCGTCACGACCCCGGCCTCGCGGCCGGGAAGCACGTGGTCCTTGGCCGTCGACGTCGGATCGAATGCCGAATCGACCAGGTAAGCGGCGCCGCCCGGGACGAGGCAGGCGGCAACCAGTTCCCAGAACGGAGCGAAACGCTCCTCGGGAACGTGCGATAGCCAGAAGCTGAAAAAGACCGCATCGTATCGCCGCGCCGGCCGCCAGGTGAACAGGTCGGCCCGGATGTATTCGACATTTTCGGCGTCGACACGAGCGCGATTGATCGCGATGACTTCCGGTGAGGCGTCGACCGCCGTGAGCGCCGCGACACGCGGCGCGATGAGCCGCGTAAAAAGGCCGGTGCCGCAGGCCAGCTCGAGCACCCGGGCCGGTCGCCTCGACGCAAGCCACGATCCGGCGGCGGCCTCGACCGCGGCCGTTTCGACGTGCCACTGCGTATTGAACTCCGGGCCGCGGTCGTAGCGCCCGGTGCGAAACCACCACTCGTCGTACTCGCCGGCACGCGCGCGGTAGTAGGCGATCTGATCCGAGAGAACCTCTGATTTCGTCACAGTCCGCATCATACGGCACGATCCGCGGCAAGCCCTCTGCATCCTTTACAATGAGCCCGCCATTGACCCACCGTCGTCGAATGCGATCCCTCAACCCCTGGAAAGAGCGCATTGCCGCGGCCCTGTTGATCGCTTCGGGGCTCGCGATCGCAGGTGCGTTCGCGTGGCAGGAGCGGCATGCGCTTCGGCACAGCCCGCCCAGGGTTTCGAATGCAGCGACAGCCGTTCCCCCGCTGCAAACGGAGCAGGTTGGCGCCATCGGCTCAGTCGATACGCCGATCGAGGAAGCGGTCGTGGATACCACGTTGCGCGTCACCGGCTGGGCTCTTTCGACCTCCGGCATCGCGCGCGTCGAAATTCGCGTCGACGGGCACCCGTACACCGCGCGTTACGGCATATCCAGACCCGACGTCGCCGCGATCAAGCCCGGATTCAAGGACACGGCCGCCTCCGGGTTCGAATTCGCGGGTGACTTCAAAGAGCTCGATCTCCAGCGCCATGCCGTGAGCGTCGTCGCGATTGACCGCACCGGCCGCGAAACCGTGCTCGCCAGAAAATCGCTCATCCCCCCGCAGGCCATGTCACTCTGGGCTGGACTTCTCGACGAGCATCCCGCGCTGCCGAAACGGCCGTTCCGCTTCTTGATGATGACCTCGGGCGTGGCGGCCGGTGGTGCCGCCGAGATCGAATCGACGTACCAGCCTTACCTGTCCCGCACCACGGGGGTGGGCATCGCGGTGCCGATTCTCTATTTGCGAACGACCAAAAGTGCTTCTGGCGATTGGGTGTTCGATCCCTATTTCGATTTGAGCCGCAAATGCGGCAATCGTCCCGTCGCCGAGGATAATCTTTACGGCGTCATCAAGTACGCGATCGACAAGCATGTGCCGGTGCAATTCATCCTGAATGGCGGCATCTGGGCCGATGCGAGCTGCGATACGCCCGAGTGGGATGTCAACGATCATCTCGAGCAGGACGTCGACAATTGCCAGTGGACGCAGGACAACAAGGTCTTCCCGGACGATTACCTGAAGAATCTGCCGGGATCGACCAGCTCGCCCGAGCTCGCCCGAACGCTCACATATAACGTCTATGCCAGCACGGTTCGCAGCTACAAGGGCCGCAATCTGCAGGCGGCGGCGCGCGTCATCGCGAGCTTCGCGCGCGAACATCCGGATTTATTCATCGGCGTCAGTCTGGACGCCGATACGTACATGAATCCATTCTTCATTCAGAACAAGGTGCTCGAGATCTTCGACTACAACCCCGGAATGCTCAAGCAATTCCGACAATGGTTGGCGGGAACCGGGCCCTACGCAGGCAACCCGGAGCCCGGCGTGCCGAACCTCGCGCGCTATCGCCGGCCGCATTCCCTGTCTCTCGCGGATGTCAACAGGATCGCGCGCCAACACTGGACGTCGTGGGATCAAGTCGATCCGCCCCGATCCTTCCCGGGATCACCATATCAGCCGGCGAAACCTGGCGAAGCGCCTATCTGGGACGATCCGTGGTACCAGGAGTGGCAGGTATTTCGCCAGCACATCATCGCACTGCACTACGACGAACTGTCGCAGTGGGTAAACGAAGTTGGCATCCCAAGGGACAGGATCTTTTCAGCGGAAGGCTTCATCGCGCCCGATGCGGGCCAATCCCCATTCGCGGTTCGGATAACCAGCCATGGGCAGAATTACGACACCTCGGGCGTGTCGATCGAAGGATCGATCCCGCGCGCGGGGCACCTGGGTGCCGTGCTCTACGGTGAAACCGCAGAAAACCAGACCCCGATGGAGGTTCCACACAGTCTCTTCGCAACGTTCTCGCGAATGGACCCCGGGTGGGCGGTCGTCGAGACCAACCCGACGAACCTTAAAAAACCGCTGGTACAGGCTCATTACGCCCAGTCGTATCATGCGTTTCGGGACATGTTCAATTTCGACGCCCAGGAAGTCTCGGTGATGGCATGGAACGGTTCGAACGGTTTGCTCGCAGACCAGCCGGGCTACCTTCCGTACACGGCATGGCGTAACACTCCTGCCGAAGAGGCCATGCGCGATTTCATGGTCACGCACGCCAACTTGCCTCGTGGCGCGCGCCTATGGACGTTTGGCGTGCCTGGCTATCTCGACGACGACGGTTGGCGGCTCGAGAGCGGCACGGTCACCGCTCGCGGGGGCTTTGTCGACCTTGCCTTCGATTCGACGACAGCGACGCTGCTTTCGCCCCCTGATCAGGTGATTCGGACGTCGACCATCGGGTCGCTTGTGGTTGGACTACGCGATCCCGCGGTACTTGGCGCGATACAGGTCTTTGGGCGGATCGATGGTAATCCGGCATGGGTGCCTATTGGCGCGCCGCTTGCGGCGGCCAAGTTCCTGATAACTTCCGCGGGCATTCAGGTCCCTCTCGCGTGGCCCCACGCATGGTCGGCGAGGAATGCAATCGCGACGGAACTCAAGATCGTGCTGGCGTTCGATTCCGGCGTGGCGAGCACGCGACTCGATCGGATTGCGCTCTATCCGGCAAAAGGATTGTGAGCGAATGGCGGATGCATTCACTGGCGAACGGTTCTTACCTGAATGCACGGGCGAAATCGCCTACGAGCACTGGCATCGGTATGTCTTCGCCCGTCACGTCGCCGCGGGCAAGATGGTCTTGGACGTGGCTACTGGGGATGGTTATGGTGCCGCGTTGCTCTCGACCGTGGCCGAATTCGTCTGTGGCGTGGACATCGATCAACCAAGTGTTCGCAACGCGTCCGCCAAGTACAGTCGCAGCACGAATCTGGCTTTCGTCCAGGCGGATGCTTCGGCTCTCCCTTTCCCGGACGGTGCATTTGACCTTATCGCTTCGTTCGAAACGATCGAGCATATCGATGCCGACGGACAAGCACGGATGCTCAAGGAGTTCCAGCGGTTGCTCGCCGGCGACGGTCTACTGCTGATCTCCTCTCCTAACAAAAAGCTCTATTCGGACGCGCGGGAGTTCGTCAATGAATTTCATGTCCATGAACTTTATCGGGATGAGCTGCAAGCCTTACTGACGCCCCTGTTTCCGGTACAGCGCTGGTTTCATCAGCGAGGCCAGTTCTGGTCAGGCATTTGGGACGAGACCTCCACGAACGGCCTCTACGAAGCGTGGACATTGCACGATTTGTCCATAGAACCCTCGGCGCTGCCGGATGCCATGTATTACCTCGTCCTCGCCTCGCGTATGACGATAGGTTTCCCGGATGGACTTCCGCAAGCATCGCTGCTGATAGATCGTGACGATTCAATCAGCGGAGAGTATGAATCCAACACCAAGCGTCTGGTCGAGCAATACAAGCTCACGGACAACCTCATAGCCGTCAACGAGCGGCAGACGCACCACATCCGACACCTAGAGCAACTCCTGTCTGAGCGCGAACAACTATCCGAGAAACAGACCTTGCACATTCGACACCTCGAGGCGCTCTTGGCGGAACGCGAGCAACTGACCGATAGGCAGACAGTTCACCTCCAGCATCTGGAGCGCTTGATCGGTGACCGCGACAAGAGAATCATCCATGCGCAGCGAAGCATGGAGCAGTTGACGGCTCGGTCCGACAACCTTGTCGGTCAAATCAGGCAGTTGACGGCAGAGGTGCAGGACCGCGATAAATGGCGATGGTGGATCAACTATCCGCTTTATCGGCTTGGCAGGATCATGGCACCAAGGTCTCGCGAATAGGACTGGCTGATGAGCGTGCCCTGGCCGCATGGTGTTGCGTCGCCGTGTCGCGTGAAATCGTGAGCCGGACGGATTCGCCAGGCATCGGCCGCAGCGAACGGATACTGCCTGCGCTTCGCTTTCCCGCCCTTGATGTTGCTCGATTCGTCGCCGCCTTGCTGGTGGTCTTCTTTCACTGGTGCTTTTTATTCAATATTTCCGATCCCGTAGTGCGTTACAAACCATGGCTCGAGTTAGAACCTTATGCAAGGTACGGATATCTTGGCGTGAATCTGTTTTTTTTGATCAGTGGCTTTCTGATCGTGCAAAGCGCCTACTCGAAGACGCCGGGACATTTCCTTCGAGCGCGTATAAGTCGCCTCTACCCCGCCTATCTTGCGTGCTGCGTGCTGACCTACGGGGTGATCAGTATCACCGCAGCCCGCGCTATACCAACATCTGAATTTGCTTACAACATGACCATGATGAACGGCGTGATCGACTCGGTCAGGGGCGTCGCGCCCACGTACGTCGATGGCGTTTATTGGACGTTGGCCATCGAGTGGAAATTCTATGGCCTGATGTTTCTTCTTATCTCGGCTGGCCAGCTCGAACGCGTCGAATGGTTTTTATGGCTCTGGGCGTTCGCTTGCTTGGCTTACGTGTTCCATCCCGCCGCTTGGCTCGACACCTACCTCATTGCCGCCTGGGGAGCGTACTTTATCGCCGGGGCCGCGTTCTTCCTCGCATGCGCCGCCGGCTGGAACCTGTCGCGAGCCGGGCTGGTGTTAACAGGCTTCGGTCTGTCGGTCGTGCAAGCATGGCAATTCGCCAACGAGTTGGGCGCAGTGCATAGCGTTGAATTTCGGGGGCCGGTAGTCGCTGCCATCGTGACATCGTTTTTCATGTTCTTTGGCTTGCTCTCGCTCCGCGTGCGATTCTTGCAACGCCCAACGGCCCGTTGGACCGTTATCCTCGGTGCGCTGAGTTATCCCATCTACCTGCTGCATCAGCAGATCGGCGCGATCGTCATTCAGCGTTATTGGTCGATTAATACGCGGTATCCGCTGCTCTCTCTTGGCTTGGTCGCGTTGGTTGCTCTGGCGGCGGCGGTCCACTTTGGGATCGAGCGCACGGCGTGGATCGGCCTGCGACGCCGGTTCGCTCCGCGGCCGGCAAGCCGCTAAAAACTCACCGCCGTTCACCTACCCTTTTGGATCAATCGACACATTCGATGCATTGGCGCCGCGCGGGCTGGCCAGTCGCCGCAACCCTCGTAATCTTCCACGCATGGATGTTGCATCGATATGTCGTCAACTTTCCGTTCCAGGATGATTTCACACAATTTCTTACCGTCCCGGGTGACCTGGATGCGAGACACACGCTCGGCGCGAAGGTAGCTTATGTATTTTCGTCGTCCGGCGACCATCGAATTGTCACGCTACGTCTTGCCGCTCTTTTTCAGGCTAAGGTTCTTGGCGATCTAAACTTCCGCACACTGGTTTTCTGCGGCAACCTGCTTTGCGCGACCACCGGATTACTCGTGCTGTCTGCCGCTAAAGCCGCGTTTCGCCCCTGGCTCGCAGCGATGGCTGCGATGCTTCTTTTCTCTCCGAGCAACTGGTTGCCGCAATATTGGGCGTCGGCATCGCTACAGCATTACAGCATGCTTGCGTATGCATTCGGGGCGATCTTCTGCGTGAGTCGTACAAGCATCGCTTGGCAAACTGCCGGCCTGCTCTTAGGCCTCGGTGCCGCGATAACGGGCGCGAACGGGTTGATGGTGCTGCCCATTGGTGCGGCGCTGCTCTACACCCTTGGAAGGCGCCATGCATCAGCCCTTTGGATTGCTCTAAGTGTCGTGACATTTGCATTCTACTTTGTCGATTACCAGGCACCTCCGGGTCGTCCTCCACCGCTTGAAAGTCTGCGACATCCCTTATCGCTACTTATTATGTGGCTGGGCACCCTAGGCTCGATAGGCGAACACTTCGGATATGCGGTCGCGATCGGCGCAATGCTGGTCGCAGTCTGGGTGTGGCTCGTCGGCAGCAGTCGCAACCGACCCATTTCAGTCCTGCTGGTTGCCTGGATGAGCTTCCTGTTTCTGTGTGTGGCGACGATCGCATTTGGGCGCGCGCCGTTCGGATACGACGCAATGTTGAATAGCAGGTATCGCATCTATTCCGAGCTGGCTATTATCATCACCGTCATCGCGATGCTTGGCCGCATCCGTTCTCCGCAAGGCAAGCACCTGCTGATGATATTGCTGCCGGTTACGGCGGTGTGGTTCTGGCAAAGTTGGGAAAGCAACTTGCCGTTTATCGCTGAGCTCATCACGCAGCAGAGATCCTCATTGACCCACTATCAGCTGACGGGTCAGGGAATCTATAGAGGATTCCCGCCGCAGGATGTTGCGGATAATTTGTTGAAACGCGCCGACTCTGACGGTTACTTCACGGTATCCACGTCCGCCCCTATGACCGTCTTGTTCAGGAGGGACGCGCTTAGTCAAACTGGGGCCCAATCGCTCTGGAGCGAGGCACCCATTGTTGATCCGGAGACCATCACCGTGCGCGGTTTCAGACACGCGAGTGACGCTCATCTTCTCCTGTGGCTCGAAGGCGACAGTCGTCTCTACCAAGGTGCCCTACAAACGCAACAGGTATTCAATCCGGTCGGCACCAATTGGACGATCTTTTGGAATACGCTGTCGCTTTATGGTGTTCCGCCGGGTCGTTACAAAGCCGGATACTCGACGGACGATGCCTACCCACCCGTTATTACGTGGCGCGATGGTTGGTCGGAAATCAGGTAAACGTCTAATGAAGGCCCGATGTCCAGATTCCGACACCAGCGGCGACGGGCGGCCCACGCCACCCATGATGACCATCGCCACAACGCCGAGTTGTTCAATGCAATGGTTGCGGCTTCGCTACCGCTCGTCCAGCCGTATCTCGACGAACGCCTTGTCGCGAATCTGCCGCACCCAGTCCTGGAACGCCTCGTCGGATTTGCGCTGCCGGATCGCGGTCAACGCCTCCGAGCGTTCACGATCGGCAGTGATGTCCTGCTTGCGCCTTTCGAGCACTTCGATCAGGTGCCAGCCGAAGGAGGTTCGCACCGGCGCTGAGACCTGATTCGGCGCGAGCTTGGCCATCGTGTCGTCGAACTCCTGCACCGTGTCGCCGGGACTCAGCCATCCGAGATCGCCTCCCTTGGTCGCCGACGCGTCCTCGGAATTGAGCTTGGCGAGCTCGGCGAAGTTGGCGCCGGCATCGAGCCGATCCTTGAGCCGATCGATCTTCGCTTTGGCGTCGGCCTCGGAAGTCAGCTCGTTGACCCGGATGAGGATATGGCGCGCATGCGTCTGATCGACGATCTTGGCGTCGTCGCGGTTGCGCTTTTCCAGCAGCTTGACGATGTGGAAGCCGGCGGCGCTGCGCAAGACACCGGACACCGCGCCCGGCTTCAAATCGCGCACCGTGTCGGCGAAGACCGTGGGCAGTCGCGCGCCGGTGCGCCAGCCCAGGAGGCCGCCCTGCAGCGCGTCGGTCGCGTCCGAAAAGGCCGCCGCGATCTGAGCGAAATCGGCGCCGCTTCGAATCGATCTCAGCGCCTCCTCCGCGCGCCCGCGGCGCTTCTCGATCTGGTCCGCGGTCGCCTGCTCAGGCACGAGGACCAGAATGTGCGCCAGACGATACTCCGTTTCGCCGGCATTCTGGGCCTTCAGCGTCGCAAGGTACTGGTCGACCTCGGCGTCGGTCACCTGGATTTTGCTGTCGACCTCGCGCTCGCGCAGACGCTGCACCAGCATCTCGTTGCGAATGTCCTCGCGGTACTTGGTATACGGGATATTCTCCTGCGCAAGCACCTTGCGGAATTCGTCGGCCGAAAGCTTGTTCTCCTGGGCGATGCGCTGGATGGCGCGCTCGACCACGGTATCGTCGATCTTGACCCCTTCCTCCTTGGCCTGCTGCATCAGCGCGCGCTGCGTGATCAGGCGCTCGAGAACCTGCTTGTCCAGCACGTCGGCGGCGGGCGGCTCGATCTTCTGTTGCTTGAGCTGCTGCTGCACGACGCGTCGCGCCTCGTCGAGCTCGTATTGCGTCAGGGCTTCGTCGTTGACGACCGCGACGACGCGATCGACGGTGACGACGCTGGGCGGGGTGCCCGAGGGTTGCGCGCACACGCCCGCGGCGAACAGCGCGAGCGCGATCGGGTAAAGGCAGCGGACGTACATGAGCGGACCTTCAGAATTCGGGAAAATAATCGGCGGTTGGAGCGCCGGGCGGTCGTGCCGACGGGTCGGTGACCGTCACGTAGCCGGGCACGCTACGCTTGAGGACGTCGATCGGATTGGTACCCAGACGCGCGAGACCGTTCAGTTCGAATTGCACGAATATCGACTTGCTTGCCTGTTCCGTCGTCGTGGTCAAGCGTTGGCCGACGATGCGAAACGCCCAGCAGCCGCCATTGTACTCCAAGCCCGCGACACCCTCCAGCGTCTTGCCGTCGACCAGCGAATAGTTCCAACGGCCGATGAAAGACCATTCATTGGACAGCGGCAACTGGCCCGAGAAGTCGACCTGCTTGAGCTGCGAGACCCCGCCGGTGGGATCGATGTTCTGCCGAATGTAACGGTAGCTCGCATTGAGCACTCTGCCCGGCGCCGGCTGCCAGCGCACGCCGATGTCGAACACCTCGGTCTGGGGATGATTGAGGTTGTACTCCAGCGTGCCCGCCGCCGCCCAGTAGTCGGACAGCCTTCCCTCACCCGAGAGCAGCAGGTCGGACGTATTGGCGCTGCGCGGGACTTCGGTCAAGGTCACGCGCTGGGTCTGGAAATAATAACGCTGACCGATCGAGAAACGCGCGCGTTCGTCGCCCGAGGCAGGGTCGAGCAGGCGCGACGTGACCGCGAACGTCAACTGGTTGGCGTCGCCGATGCGATCGTTGCCGAGATAGCGGTTCTCGGTGAACAGCTGGGAAAAATTGAAATCGTCGATCGCGGTGTCGAACGGCGGAATCTGGTCCTGCCGCCGGTATGGAATGTAGACGTAGAACGCGCGCGGCTCGAGCGTTTGCGTGTAGTCACGCCCGAACATGTTGGTCTCGCGCTCGAAGACCAATCCGCCGTCGAGACTGGTGATCGGCACCGAGCGATTGAGGTGCTTTTCCTCCACCGCGCTGTCGTCGGCGAAATCGTAGTGGCTCAGATGCAGCCCCGCGCGCGCGGTGACGAACCAGGCGTTGCCGCGCGTCGACCACGTCACCGTCGGATAGAGCACCGATCGCTCGGCGTTGACGAGCGACGGCTGGCGGAAGCGGACGTACTCGCCGCTGGCCGCGAAATCGATGTCGTGCCATTCGACCGGGTTCATCGTCATCAGCAACTGCGGCTCGCGAAAATAGGGCGGCACGATCGGGTTGTTCGGATCCTGCAGCGTCTGGAACGACTGCACCCGCGCGAGGAAGGAAAACGGCCCCCGCGAGTACGCCAGCCCGGCTTCGCGTGGCAGCGTCTGCTGCGAGGTGACCACTAACCTGTCGGACAGGTCGGTGAAATAGGCATCATCCGAGACCTTCTGCACGTTGACGTAGGTGGAGAGCCCGGGAATCTGGCTGATCGCCTGGATATGCTTCCAGGTCAGGCCGTAGCGGTTCGTGTTGGTGATGCGATCGGGCAGTATTTCGGCGTCGGCCTCGCCCGTTACGTCGGGAAACAGGTAGCGAAACTGCCCGTTGAGCTGCAGACCCCGGCGCGTCATCAGGCGCGGCGTCAGCGTCGCATCGTAGTTCGGCGCAAGGTTGAAGTAGTACGGTAGCGACATCTCGATGCCCCGGCTACTGGTCGAGCCGAATATCGGCGCCAGGAATCCCGACTTTCGTTCGTTCGACAATGGAAAGTCGAGGTACGGCGAGTACAGTATCGGCACGTCCTTGAACAACACCGTCGCGTTGCGCGCGGTGCCCACCAGGCGAGTGCGATCGACCTCGACGCTCGACGAAGTCAGATACCAGTCGTCGTTGCCCGCGACGCAGGTCGTGTAGCGGACGTCCTTGAGCTCGTACTGGTTGGGGCCGACGAAGGTCAGTTCCTTCGCGTCACCGCGCGAGAGGTTCTCACCGATATGAAATTCGGGCGAGTGAAAGAAGCCCGTTTCGTCGCTGCGTTTGAATTTCGCCTCGGGGCCGGCAATCCGGTCGATGCCGCGACGCAGGATCACATTGCCCTTGGCCCAGAACTCGTCGGTGGGAATGTCATAACGCAGCCAGTCGGCAAGCACGGTCTGACGGCGCGAGCGAAGTTCCGCATTCCCCGACGCTTCGATCCATTGCTGGTTCTCGCCTTCGAGCCGGTCGGCGCGAAGATAGATGGGCTCGCGCTCCGGGGCCATCGGATTGGTCCCGGGCGTCAGCCGCAGCGCCTTGGGCGGCGGCGGTTCCAGCACCGGCGACGATTTGAGTTGCGCGGGTGCGTCTGCCGCGTCGCCGGCTGGTGCCTGCGCCATCGACCGGCATGCAAACGCGAGCGGCAGCAAGGCAAAGGCGGCGACGACGGCACGATGACGCATACGAATCGACGATTTTCGGATGCTAAAATGCCGCATTCTACCCGCCTCTCCACCCGATTCCTTTTCATGAGTGCCGATGCCCGCCTGGACGCGCTGCGCGGGTGGCTCGTGCGGGCTTTGCCGATACGGATCCGATCGATCGCACCGGCCAGCGCCGATGCCAGCTTCCGTCGCTACTTCCGTGTCGTGCTCGACGGCGAGTTTACGGCCCCTTCCGGCGCACGCGCCCGCACGCTGATCGCGATGGATGCCCCGCCGACGCAGGAAGACTGTGCCCCGTATGTCGCCGTCGCGTCGCTGCTTGCGGCTGCGGGCGTACATGCGCCGACCATCTACGCGCAGGACCTTTCGGCCGGTTTTCTGCTGATGAGCGATCTCGGTACACGCACCTATCGCGACGCGCTCGACGAGACAACCGCGCCGGTCCTGTACCGCGACGCCTGCGTCGCGCTGATCGCATGGCAGCTCGCCAGCCGCGAGGCGGTGCTGCCGCGCTACGACGAGGCGATGCTTGCGCGCGAGCTCGCGCTTTTCCCCGACTGGTACGTGGCGAAACACCTCGGTATCGTCCTCACCGCGGCGCAACGCGCGACCCTCGACTCGGCGTTCCGCAGGATTCTCGACAGCAATCTCGCCCAGCCGTGCGTCTACGTGCACCGCGACTTCCATTCTCGGAACCTGATGGTGACCCAACCGAATCCGGGCGTCCTCGACTTTCAGGACGCGGTGTACGGTCCGATCAGCTACGACCTCGTATCGCTTTTGCGCGACGCCTACATCGACTGGAGCGAGGAGCAGGAGCTCGACTGGGCCGCCCGCTACTGGGAGCGTGCGCGCGACGCCGGCTTGCCCGTCGCAGCCGATTTCGGGCATTTCTGGAGCGACTTCGAATGGATGGGCGTGCAGCGCCAGCTCAAGGTGCTGGGCATATTCGCCCGGCTCGCCCATCGCGACGGCAAGCACGGCTACCTCGCGGACATGCCGCGCGTCATGCGCTATCTGCGCCGCGCCTGCGAGCGCTACCGCGCGCTGGGCCCGCTGCTGCGCTTGCTCGACGAACTCGAAGCCAGACAGCCGGTTTCGGGATACACGTTCTGATGGACGCCGCCGTCGATCGACAGCGCGGATCGGGCGTCCCGACGGCAATGATCCTGGCTGCCGGCCGGGGCGAACGCATGCGCCCGCTTTCCGATGCGACCCCGAAACCGCTGTTGCGAGTCGGCGGCAAACCGTTGATCGTCTGGCAGATCGAGCGCCTGGTCGCCGCCGGCTTCGCCAACCTGGTGATCAACGTCGCGCACCTCGGCGCTGCGATCGAAGCAAGCTGCGGCGACGGTCGCGCGTTCGGCGCGACGATCCGCTACTCGCGCGAGAGCGAGCCTCTCGACGTAGCCGGCGGCATTGCCACCGCCCTCGGATTGCTCGACCGCGATATCACGCTGATCGTCAGCGGCGATATCTACACCTGCTACGATTACGCGTCGCTGCTGCCGCGGCTGGCGGCGATGCAGTCGACGCTCGACCCGCCGCACGCGCACATGGTGATGGTGCCCAACCCGGACTATCATCGCGACGGCGATTTCACGCTGGTCGACGGCATCCTGTCGCTTGGCGGAGAGCCGCGGCTGACCTTCGGCAACATCGCGTTGTACCGGCGCCGGCTGTTCGAAAAACTGCCGCGTGGCGAGAGGATAAGGATCCTGCCGCTGTACCGCGAGTGGATCGGACGCGGCTGGGTCTCCGGTGAGCGTTTCGACGGCGGCTGGGCCAACGTCGGCACGCCAGACGAGCTGAGCGAGCTCGATGGTCAATTGACGACGCGTCCGAGTGAGCAAGCTCTGCGATGAATACCGGCACTGTCAATCCGTTGCTCGATTTCTCGGCTCTGCCGCGCTTTCCCGAAATCCGCCCCGATCATGTCGAGCCGGCCCTCGAGGCGCTGCTCGGCGAGGCACGCGCCACGATCGAGTGCGTCGCGGCCGCACTCGGGCCGCCTGCCTGGGATACGTTCGTGCAGCCGCTTGCCGATAGCCTCGACAGGCTCGACCGCGCGTGGACGCAGGTCTCGCATCTGAACGCCGTCGTCAACACACCCGAATTGAGGACCGCGTACAACGAGACCCTGCCGAAAGTAACGGCGTTCTACACCGAGCTCGGGCAGAACGAACGCCTGTTCGCGCGCTACCGGATGCTCGCGGCTCAATCGGAGTTCGCCGCGGCCGACCCCGCACGCCGCCGCGTGGTCGACAATGCGCTGCGCGACTTCCGTCTTTCCGGCGCGGAGCTGCCGGCCGTTCCGAAGGCCCGATTCAAGGCGATCGAGGGGGAGCTCGCGACCCTCTCGTCGCGTTTTGCCGACAACCTGCTCGATGCCACCAACGACTACGCACTCTACGTCGATGATGTCTCCCGCCTGGCGGGCGTGCCAGCCGATGTCGTCGCCATCGCGCGCGCCGCCGCGGAAGCGGACGGCAAGCCAGGATGGAAGCTTACCTTGCACATGCCGTCCTACCTGCCGGCGATGCAATACGCCGACGACCGGGCGCTCCGCGAGACGCTGTATCGCGCCTATTCGACGCGGGCCAGCGAATTCGGCAACGCGGCATGGGACAACGG
Source organism: Casimicrobiaceae bacterium (assembly GCA_036493675.1). Lineage (GTDB taxonomy): Bacteria > Pseudomonadota > Gammaproteobacteria > Burkholderiales > Casimicrobiaceae > PALSA-1003. The sequence continues at coordinate 37,643 of DASXPJ010000053.1, read as the reverse complement.
CGCGCTCGTCGACCGCATCCTGGCGCTACGCGCCGAGAGCGCCACACTCCTCGGCTACCCAAGCTACGCCGACGTGTCGCTGGTCCCGAAAATGGCGCGCTCGCCGGCCGAGGTCATCGATTTCCTGCACGATCTGGCCGCGCGGGCCAGACCGTATGCGGAGCGAGACATCGCCGAGCTAGGAAGCTTCGCGCGCGACCGTCTGGGACTGGCCGACCTGGCCGCGTGGGACGTGCCCTACGCGTCGGAGAAATTGCGCGAGGCGCGCTATAGCTATTCCGACCAGGAAGTGAGGCAGTACTTTGCCGAGGACCGTGTGCTCGCCGGCCTGTTTCGCGTGGTCGAGAGCCTTTATGGCGTCACGGCGCGCGCCGCGGTGGCACCGGTGTGGCACCCCGCCGTGCGCTTTTTCGAGCTCACCGATCGAACCGGCGCGCTGGTCGGCCAGTTCTATCTCGACCTGTACGCGCGGCCGGGCAAACGCGGCGGAGCCTGGATGGATGCCGCGATCAAGCATCGGCGAAGCAACGGGCGCACGCAGCACCCCGTTGCGTTTCTCGTGTGCAATTTCGCCGCTCCCGTTGCCACCAGGCCCGCGTTGTTCACGCACCGCGAAGTCACGACCTTGTTCCACGAATTCGGACACGGCCTCCACCTGCTGCTCACCCGCGTTGCCGTACCCGGCGTGTCGGGCCTCGAGGGCGTCGAATGGGACGCGGTCGAGCTGCCGAGCCAGCTCATGGAGAACTTTTGTTGGGAGTGGGACGTCGTGCGGCCCATGGGCGCCCACATCGACACCGGCGAACCGCTGCCGAGAGCGCTGTTCGACCGCCTGCTGGCGGCCAGGAATTTCCAGAGCGGCATGCAGACGGTTCGACAGCTCGAATTTGCGCTGTTCGACATGCAACTGCATCGCGATGCCCGCCGTTTGCTGTCGCCCCTGGCGCTGGCATGGTCGGTGCGCCGCGAGGTCGCGGTCATGCCGCGCCCGGACTACGAGCGCAGCCTGCCCAACGGTTTCAGCCATATTTTCGCCGGCGGCTACGCCGCGGGCTATTACAGCTACAAATGGGCGGAGGTCCTGTCGGCTGACGCCTACAGCCTGTTCGAGGAGCAGGGCGTGCTGTCAGCCAGCGCCGGATCTCGTTTCCGCGATGAGGTGCTGGCCCGGGGCGGCAGCCGCCCGGCATTGGACTCGTTCGTGGCCTTTCGCGGCCGGAACCCGGAAATCAGTGCATTGTTGCGGCATAATGGTATGCTGGCGTCATAGCATCCTCGCAAGGAGGCTTGAGATGAGCAGGACACCCATCCCGGTTCGTTGCGCCGCTGGCCTTGTCGGCTTGCTGCTGGCGATCGGGTGCGCGATCGCGCAAACCCAGCAGGTCTATCGATACCTCGATACCGACGGTCGCGTCGTCTATTCCGATAAGCCGCCGCCGGCCGACGCCAGGAATGCGCAGGCCAAGCGCATCGGACGCAACAGTATCGAGACGAGCGAATTGTCGTTTGCCACGCAGCAGGCGCAGGAGCGCTTCCCGGTCACCTTGTACACGTTCTCGTGCGGCGTCGTCTGCGACACGGCGCAGGGCCTTTTGAACAAGCGCGGCGTGCCGCACACCGTCGTCGACGTCGCCCAGGGCGACGGCGCCGATAGGCTGAAGAAGCTCACCAACGGCCTCGAAGCGCCGGCGCTGCAGGTCGGCGATCAGGTGGCGACCGGCTTCAACGAGGCGCGCTGGCAGACCATGCTCTCCGATGCCGGCTATCCGAAGACACCGCCGGCGCGGACGATGGCGATCGGGCGCCCGTCGCCACCCGCGCCTGATACGAACAAAACCACCACGCAGGTCGCCACGCCCGACACGGCGCCGAAAGGTTCGTACCCGCAGTGACCTTGCGGGCGCGACCTGGAACGTCAATTCGCTTGACATCCGGTTGCCGCGCCTGCGGTGACTGGCTCGGCGCGAACGCAGGACGTCGTCGGCCTGCCGAAGACCGTCGTAGCCTGTCCGAACACGGATCGTCATGAGGCTTGGCCGGGCCGCGCCGGCGGCGGTCGCGGTGATGCTCGGCCCACTCCTGTTCTTCCTGCTTCTCGACCCGCGCCTGCTCGATCCGTCGTATTTTCGCTGGCTGCTGTGGCAGCCGGATCCGGCGACCCAATTCCTGGGCTGGCACTTCTTCCGACTGGAAGCGTGGCATCTCCCCCCGGGGGCCGCCAGGCACTACGGCATGGAGATGGGCGGTTCGGTCGTATTCACCGATTCGATCCCGCTCCTTGCGATGTTGTTCAAGCTTTTTCGGGCGGCATTGCCGGACAAATTCCAGTACTTCGGCCTTTGGATGCTTGCCTGCTACGCACTGCAGGCGTGGTTCGGATGGTTGCTGTCCGGCGTTTTCACGCGGATCGTCGTCCAGCGCGTGGCGATGACCGCTCTGTTCGTGCTCTGTCCGTTGCTGCCGGACCGCGCGATCGGCCACTACGCGCTGATGGCGCACTGGCTGGTGCTGGCCGCCCTGTATCTGTATCTGCGCGCACCGGATCGGCACGCGACCGCTCTCTGGTGCGTGCTGATCTGCGCCGCCGCTTTGATTCACGCGTATCTGCTCTATCTCGTTCTCGCGGTGGCCGTGGCCGATGCGACGCGCCGACGGTGGATCGATCGGAGCGCGACGACGCTCGATACGGTCCGCTCTACCGCCGTCATCACTGTGTCGTTGCTGGCGACGATGTGGCTCGCGGGGTACTTCACGATCCCGGCCAGCGCTTTTTCCGGCGGCGCTGCGTACTACGGCCGTTATGCGACCAACCTGAATGCCCTGTGGAACCCGCAGTGGGGCTCTCCTTTCCTGCCGGCCCTCCCGGTCATCGCCGGATCCGGGCTTGAAGGCTACGGGTACCTCGGCCTGGGTCTGCTCGCCATGCTGCCGATAAGCGTGTGGGCGTGGTGGCGAGGCTCCCCGAAACGCGCGGCACGCCGCTATCTTCCCCTCGCCGCCGTCGCTCTTCTCCTCTGGACGATGGCGTTGTCGACCCAGGTGGCCTGGGGCGATCGAGTTCTCCTGACGGTGCCGGTGCCCGACCGGGTGCTCGAATTGCTCGCGACGGTTCGCGCGTCGGGGCGACTGTCGTGGGTCGGCTACTACGCGCTGATGATTGGCGTCCCTGCGATCATCGCGCGCAATTTCGCCGCGCCGACGGCGACCGCGGTGCTGCTGCTCGGCGTGGCGCTGCAGGTAGCCGATCTGTCGCCGCGCTACTTCGCGCTCAAAGGATATTTTCGGCAGCATTTCATCGTCGAGCCCGCGCAACGTCTCGATCCACTGCAGTCCCGCTTCTGGACAGCGGCTGCCCGGCACTACACCGCCATCCTGTTCGTTCCGTCGTTACCGGTGCCGGACTTCACCGCAATCGGCCTGTTTGCAGCGGATCACGACATGCAGATCAACATCGGCTCGTTCGCGCGGTTCCCGCTCGATCGTGTCGCCGGCTCGACCAGCAGGCGAGAGCAGGCGCTCGCCTCCGGCCGACTCGATCAGCATGCGCTCTACGCGCTGCGACCCTTGCACCCCGCGGCGTTTCGTGCCGGCCCGGACGACGCGATCGGGACGGTCGACGGCTTTCTCGTGCTCGCGCCGGGATGGTTTGCGTTCGACGATTGTTGCGGCGACGCGATGCCGCCGTTCGCGCGCGCCGCGGCGCTCAACCCGTAGCGCAGGATCGCAGGCAGGGCGGTATCCGCCCGACGTCAGGGCTTTTCCGGATCGAGCTTCAGTTCCTGGATCTTGCGGGTCAGCGTGTTGCGGCCCCAGCCGAGCCATTGTGCGGCCTCTGAGCGACGCCCGCCGGTATGGGCAAGCGCGCGCACGATCAGCGTGCGCTCGAATTCCTTTTCGAGCCTGTCGGCGACAGCGCGCTCGCCGCGCGCCAACGCCTGGGCGAGCTCGCGATCGAGGGCCTGCTGCCAGTTGGCCTCGCCTTCGCGCGAGGCTGCGCCCCGCACTTCGGGCGGCAGGTCGGCGGCATCGACGCGCTGTCCCGGCGCCATCACCGTAAGCCAGTGACAGATATTTTCGAGTTGACGGACGTTGCCCGGGAACTCGAACGTCCCGAGCACCTTGAGCGCCGCGTCGGAGAGCTGCTTGGGCTCGACTGCCAGCTCGCGCGCGCTCTTGCGCAGAAAATGCCGCGCCAGAGGCGCGATGTCCTCCCCGCGCTCGCGCAGCGGCGGCAGGCGCAGCCGCACGACGTTGAGCCGGTGCATCAGGTCTTCGCGAAAAAGTCGCTGCCGCACGCGCTCGTCGAGATTCTGATGCGTGGCCGCGATGATCCGAACATTGGCTTTGAGCGGGGCGTGGCCGCCGACCCGATAGTATTCGCTGTCGGACAGAACGCGCAGCAGCCGCACCTGCAAGTCCGGCGGCATGTCTCCGATCTCGTCCAGGAACAGCGTACCGCCTTCGGCTTGCTCGAAGCGGCCGCGACGGGCACTTTGCGCGCCGGTGAATGCCCCGCGCTCGTGCCCGAATAATTCGGACTCCAGCAGATCTTTCGGGATCGCCGCCGTGTTGATCGCCACAAAAGGCGCGCTGGCACGCGGGCTGTGCCGGTGCAGCGCGCGGGCGACGAGCTCCTTGCCGGTGCCGGATTCCCCGGTGACCAGTACCGTCGCGTGCGAATGCGACAGACGCCCGATCGCACGAAAGACTTCCTGCATCGCGGGCGCCTGACCGAGCATCTCCGCGGCATCGGCCACCACCTGCGCCGGGGCCGCCGCCGCCGGAACGTCGGCACTGGCACGCCGGATGAGCGCCACGGCATGATCGACGTCGAAGGGCTTGGGCAGGTATTCGAACGCGCCGCCGCGAAACGCCGCAACGGCACTTTCGAGATCCGAGTAAGCGGTCATGATGATCACCGGCAGGCGAGGATGCCGTTCCTTGATACTCGCGAGGAGCGCGAGGCCGGTCTCGCCCGGCATCCTGATGTCGGATACAAGCACCTGCGGCCGATCGTGTTGCAACGCCTGCGTCGCTTCCTGCGCCGAGGCGAAGGTCCGAAACGGGATCCCCTCGCGCGCGAGCGCCTTCTCGAGCACCCAGCGAATCGAGCGGTCGTCGTCGACGATCCACACGGCACTCGCCGGTTCGACGTGAGACATCATGCGTTGTTCCTGGGCCAGCATCGCATCTCTCGCAATCTACGCGTTACCGCGACTGAATTCCAGCGGTAGCAGAATCGTGAATGCCGTGTGTCCGGGGACGCTCTCGCATTCGATGGCGCCGTTGTGCTGCGCGACGAACGTTTGCGCGATCGTCAGGCCAAGTCCGCTGCCGCCTTCGCGGCCGGACACCAGCGGGAAAAAGATGCGATCGCGGATCGAATCGGGCACGCCCGGACCGTTGTCCTCGACCAGCAGCGCCAGCGCGAGGCGATGCCGTCGTTTGGCGAGCGTGACGCCGCGTGCCACGCGCGTCGTCAGACGGATCTGAGGCACGCCCAGCACGCCATCGAGCGCCTGCGCGGCATTGCGCACGACGTTGAAGATCGCCTGCGTCAATTGCTCGGGATCGCCTTCGAACTCGGGCAGGCTGATATCGAAGTCGCTGAGAATCTCGATCAGCGGGAATTCCGCCTGCACCACCGTGCCCACGCGCGCCAGAATCTCGTGAATATTGACGCTCTGGTACTTGGGCATCCGATGCGGCGTCAGCAGCCGGTCGACCAGCGCCTGAAGACGATCCGCTTCGCCAATGATCACCTGCGTGTATTCGCGCAGCGGGCGGCGATCGAGCTCGCGCTCGAGCAATTGCGCCGCGCCGCGGATGCCGCCCAGTGGATTCTTGATTTCGTGCGCGAGGCTGCGGATCAGGTCGCGATTCGCCTGCTGTTGCTCGAGCAGGCGTTCCTCGCGCGCAATCTTGAGCTGCTGATCGATGTGGCGAAACTCGAGTAGCAGCGCCGTGCCCGGGACGTCGACGACCGATACGGTGCACGACAGGTGCAGCCGTGCCTTGCCGGCGATGCCGATCTCGAGTTCCTGCTCGGTGTAAGACGCACCGGTGGCCAGCGCTTTTTCGATCGCCTGGAACAGCGCCGGCGCGTCGCCGAACACCGCCTTGGCCTCTTGTCCGACCAGCTGGCGCTTGGACAACTCGAAAAGATTTTCCGCCGCCGGATTGGCGTAGCGTATGTCGAGATCGGGGCCGAGCAGGACGACCGCCGTGGCCAGCAGCTCCAGCCCCGAGCAGGAAGCGAGGATTTCGTCAGCGGGAGAAAATGGCGGCGGGCCCGACATCGCAAACCTGTGCATCGGTATGCGATAGTAGCAAGTTCCGCACCCGCACCGAGCCCGGGCCCTAACGCGACGCGGCCAGTTCGCGTTTCAAGGCGTCGATGTTTCTTTCGTGCAGCGCCACGGCCTGACGCAACCGCGCGAGCCGATCGGCGTACTTCTGCGCATTGGCCTTTTCATCGGGCAGCGGCGCCGGGGTGCCGTCGCCGTACGCCGCTCGTGCCTCGGCCAAGAGCTTTTCCTCGGTGGCGAGCTCGTCGTTCAAGACCTTCTGCCGCAGCGTATCGCGCCCCTTCTGCGTCCCGGCATCGACCTTCGGAAATCCGGCGGGCGTGGGCGCTTTACCCGTCGCGCCGCCTCCGCCTGGAACGTTGAAATAGGCGATGTTGCCGGAGCGCGTCGTGCACTTGTACATGCTGCCTTCGACCAGCGTCGGCTTGGACGAGCAGCCTGCGTCGCTCGCCCGGTCGGAAAGCGCCGCCTGCGCCGGCGAATGGACGCAGGCGAGCAATACGCAGGCCAGACGGGCGAAGGATGCGGCAGCAGGACCGATGGAACGCCGAATCATCGGCGCAGTGTAGCAAAAACCAGGGGCGGGCCGCCCGGCCCGCCCCACGTGCCCTGCCAGGCTCAGGCGCTGTAGTACATGTCGAACTCGACCGGGTGGGTAGTCATGCGGAAGCGCGTGACCTCCTCCATCTTGAGCGCGATATACGCGTCGAGCATGTCATTGGAGAACACGCCGCCGCGCGTCAGGTAATCGCGATCGCGATCGAGGTTGTCGAGCGCCTCGTCCAGCGACGCGCAGGGATGCGGAACCTTGGCCGCGACCTCAGGCGGCAGATCGTACAGGTTCTTGTCGATCGGATCGCCCGGATGGATCTTGTTCTGAACGCCGTCGAGCCCCGCCATCAGCAGCGCAGCGAAGCACAGGTAGGGATTCGCCGTCGGATCGGGAAAGCGCACCTCGACGCGGCGGCCCTTCGGATTGCTGACGTACGGAATGCGGCAGGCGGCAGAGCGGTTGCGCGCCGAGTAGGCGAGATTGATCGGCGCCTCGAACCCCGGCACCAGCCGCTTGTACGAATTCGTGCCCGGGTTGGTGATCGCATTGAGCGACTTGGTGTGCTTGATCACTCCGCCGATGTAGAACAACGCGAACTCCGACAATCCCGCGTACCCGTTGCCGGCGAAGAGGTTCTGGCCGCCTTTCCAGACCGACTGATGCACATGCATGCCCGAGCCATTGTCTCCCACGATCGGCTTCGGCATGAACGTCGCGGTCTTGCCGTAGGTATGCGCGACCATGTGGACCGTGTATTTGAGAATCTGCATCCAGTCGGCGCGCTTGACGAGGCTGTTGAACTTGGTGCCGATTTCGCACTGTCCTGCGGCGGCAACCTCGTGGTGGAACACCTCGACCTCGACGCCCTGCTCCTCCAGCTGGAGCGAAATGGCGTTGCGAATGTCCTGCAGCGAGTCGATCGGTGGAACCGGGAAATAGCCGCCCTTGACGGGCGCCCGGTGTGCCGAGTTGCCGCCTTCGAAATCCGTTCTGCCCGTCGACCACGGCGCTTCCTCCGACTCGATCTTGACGGCGCAGCCCGACATGTCGACGCTCCATGTCACCGAGTCGAAAATGAAGAACTCCGGCTCGGGACCGAAGTACGCCGTATCGCCGAGGCCGGTCGACTTGAGATAGGCCTCGGCGCGCTTGGCGAGCGAGCGCGGATCCCGATCGTAGCCCTTGCCATCGGACGGCTCGACGACGTCGCAGGTAACGTTGAGCGTTATTTCCTCGGTGAACGGGTCGATGCGCGCGGTGTCCGCGTCGGGCATGAGCAGCATGTCCGAGGCCTCGATGCCCTTCCACCCGGCGATCGACGACCCGTCGAAGGCGTGGCCGCTGTCGAACTTGTCCTGCGTGAACTGCTTCGCCGGGACCTGGACATGCTGCTCCTTGCCGCGTGTATCGGTGAAGCGAAGATCAACGAACTTGACGTCCTTGTCCTTGATCGTTTTCAGTACGTCGGCGGATGCAGCCATGCGTCTCTCCTGTTGGAATGCATCGAAGCGATTGAATTTGCTGCGCGAAAGCGGCGTGATTCGCAGCGGACCGAAAAGCAGAAACTATGCCATAAGCAGGCGGCGCTCGCACCGGTTGGAACAAGGGCTTGCCCTGGATGCGGATCCTCGGCCGCCGCCGATTGCACCAAATTGATTCTCCTCGAGCCCCTTCTGCCACCGCGTGGTGCGGCCGGGGGCCGAGCGATGGCCCCATGACGGCGCGGCGCTATACTTTGACGATGGGCCGGACCGATTCCGTACGCGCTGTTCGCCGCGACTGCCGGGTGACCGGGCGGCGAGCGCGATCCCCGGGCCGGGAGTCTGCGCGATGAGCGCTTCCCGCGAGTCGGTGCTCGCGACGGCACGTCGCCGCGCCGCCGATGCGTCACTGCCCTACTTCGGGGCCGTCACGCCGATCGAAGCCCGGGCTTTGCTCGACGCGGACCCAGGGGCGCGTCTGGTCGATGTGCGCACGCGTGCGGAATGGGATTATGTCGGGCGCGTGCCCGGCAGCGTCCTGATCGAATGGAACAGCTATCCCGACGGCGCGCGCAATCCCCGGTTTCTCGACGAGCTGCGGAGCGCTGTGGCCGACACCGCCGCGCCGGTGCTGTTTCTCTGCCGCAGCGGCCAGCGTTCCGATGGCGCTGCGCGCGTTGCCACCGCGGCCGGTTACAAGTGCGCCTTCAATGTGCTCGAAGGGTTCGAGGGAAAGAAGGACGCCGAAGGCCATCGCGGCAATCTGGGAGGCTGGCGCAAAGCCGGCCTGCCGTGGGTTCAGGGATAGAACAGGTAGACCTGATACCCGGCCTGCGAGGTCGTGCTTGCATCGATGAAAAGCTTGACCGCCAGTTCAGCGTTGCCGGCGATGCCGCCGTCGAGATCGGCGGCACCACTTAAGTACTCGACGGGAGCAAACGCGCGGCGAACGACGACCTGGTCCAGCGCGTCGGACAGGGTCAGCTCGAGGTACGGATAACCGAGCGCGTGCGCAGCACGGTTGCGGATCGTCGCCGACAGAACCAGCAATCCCTTGTGTGCCGGGTCGGCCTGCAGGTCGGACGCCTCGATCGATAACCCGGAGACATCCTGCAGCGGCTTGATCCGGCAATCGGCGAGCGCGCAGAGTCGGATCAGTCCCGGCTTGGTCTGCGGCCAGTGGGCGGCGATCGCATCGCGGAAATGAAACAGCGCCTGCGTCGCCAGCAAAATAACCAGCACCGGAATCAGCAAGCCGTACGCCCATCCCGGGAGGCGGAGACGCTGCTTTGCCTCCGACGTCGAGAAGCGGGAGGCATAAGCAAGCTCCGGATCGATCGAGGGCGCCGACTCCTCGTCGTCGGCGGGTCCGGCTTCGGACTCGAGGCCATGCCCGGCTTCCTCGCGCACCGGTGCCAGTGCCCGCGCGTCGCGCAGGGTCACCGTCGGCGGGCCGAGCTCCGCTTCGCTCATTTGCGGCTCGTCGTTCGGCCCTCGCGGGCGCGGCGCCAGCGACACGAGTGCGAGCTCGCCGTCGAACACCGTGCGGCAATGACCGCAGCGCACCTGGCCCTCGCGCATCGCGAGCTGCTGCGAGCTGACACGGAATATCGTCTTGCAGCCCGGGCAGCGCGTATATTTTTCTTCAGCCACGGTCATGCCTCGGCCTCACTGCCATCGCGCGAACGGCGGATGCAGTGTTATCGGCCTCGCGACGATCGCTTGTCGACGGCCCTGCGGGTCTGAACACTCCCGCCTCGCTCATCTCTGCGCCCCGCCAAGACAACCCACCCGTCGTCGTTGCCCCATGCGTCGAGTTTAAACCATCGGCGATACGCTTCGCTCACATCGCCCGCCTGGGCGTCGAGTATCCCGGACAGCACGATCGCGCCAGCGCCCTTCACGCGCGCGGCAAGAGCAGGCGCAAGCAAGCGTAGCGGGTTGGCCAGGATGTTGGCCACGACCACGTCGAACTTCTTCGCGGCGAGCGCGTCGGGCAGGCAGAAACGTGCGGCGATGCCGTTACGGGAGGCGTTGGCTCGGCTCGCTGCGAGCGCTTGCGGATCGACGTCGGTTCCCCACACGGCGCCGGCTCCGAGCCTGGCTGCGGCGACGGCGAGGATGCCCGAGCCGCAGCCGTAGTCCAGCACCGTTTGCCCGGGCTCCAGGTGTGCTGCGAGCCAGAGCAGGCACAGCCGGGTCGTCGCGTGACTGCCCGTGCCGAACGCCAACCCGGGATCGAGCTCGAGATTGATCGCCTGGCGATCGACCGGTTCGCACCACGAGGGCACGATCCAAAGCCGCTCCGTGATCTGCAGCGGACCGAATTGCGACTGCGTGCGGCGCACCCAATCGTCGTCGGCCACCGCTTCCAGTTCGTAGCGCGGCGGCGCAAGCCCCATGGCCGAGGCGGCATCACGGACGCAGCCGGCGACGTCGGCGTCGGCCGCGAACAGCGCCGTCAGCCGACAGCGTGTCCACGTGCCGCCCGGATCGTCCGACTGATCGTAGCGTGGCGTCTCTCGCGGCGTACCCGCGTTGGCATCGGCGGCATCCACCGATGCCGCACCGACGGCGAGGAGCGCGTCCGACCAGGCTTCCGCGATCGCGGCCGGCGCATCGAAGCGCAACGCGACAAACGACATCGGTGTTCGCCTACGCCGTTTGCTTGCGCTTGGCCATTCGCTGCTCGAGATAGTGGATCGTTGCGCCGCCGCGCAGGAACGCATCGTCGAGCAGCAGCTCCTGGTGCAGCGGGATATTGGTCTTGATGCCCTCGACGACCATTTCCGAGAGCGCAACGCGCATCCGGGCGATCGCCTGCTCCCGGCTGTCGCCGTAGGCGATCACCTTGCCGATCATCGAATCGTAGTTCGGCGGTACGAAGTAATTGTGGTAGACGTGCGAGTCGACGCGTATGCCGGGGCCGCCCGGCGCGTGATACGAGGTTATACGGCCGGGCGAAGGTACGAAAGTTTCCGGATCCTCGGCGTTGATCCGGCATTCGATCGCATGACCTCGGCGGACGACGTCGCGCTGCCGGAACGCGAGTCGCTGTCCTGCGGCAACCCGGATCTGGTGCTGCACGATGTCGAGGCCGGTGATCATTTCGGTCACCGGATGCTCGACCTGGATGCGGGTATTCATCTCGATGAAGAAGAATTCATCGTCCTGATAGAGGAACTCGAACGTGCCCGCGCCGCGATAGCCTATCTTGCGGCAGGCTTCGGCGCAGCGCTCGCCGATCCGCGTCAGCAGACGCAGCGCAATGCCAGGCGCGGGGGCCTCTTCGATTATTTTCTGATGCCGGCGCTGCATCGAGCAGTCGCGCTCGAACAAATAGACGGTGTTCTTATGCTCGTCGGCGAGAACCTGGATCTCGATGTGCCGCGGCTTGTCCAGATATTTTTCCAGGTACACCGTCGGGTTCCCGAACGCCGCGCCTGCTTCCGAGCGGGTGAGACTTACCGCGGGAAGAAGCGCCGCCTCGGTGTGCACCACCCGCATGCCGCGACCGCCGCCGCCGCCGGCCGCCTTGATGATGACCGGGTACTTCACCGCCCGGGCGATCTTGACGATTTCCTTCGGGTCGTCGGGCAACGCCCCTTCCGAACCGGGCACGCAAGGAATCCCGACCTTGGCCATCGCCGCCTTGGCGCTGACCTTGTCGCCCATCAGCCGGATCGTATCGGGTCGCGGCCCGATGAAAACGAATCCGCTTTTTTCCACCTTCTCGGCGAAGTCGGCGTTCTCGGAGAGGAATCCATAGCCGGGATGGATTGCCTGCGCGTCGGTCACTTCCGCCGCGCTGATGATCGCCGGAATGTTGAGATAGCTCTGGGCCGACGGCGGCGGCCCGATGCATACCGATTCATCCGCCAGCCGCACGTACTTGGCATCGGCATCGGCCTCCGAGTGCACGACCACCGTCTTGATCGCCAGCTCGCGGCATGCCCGCTGAATACGCAGCGCGATCTCGCCGCGATTGGCGATCAGCACCTTGTCGAACAGCTGGTTGGAGGATCGGGTTGCCACGGGAAGTAGGGGCGGGCACGACGCGGACAGCACGACCCGCCACACGGCGAAATCGGGCGACGACCGCGCGTGGCTTCAGCCGATGATCACCAGCGGCTGGCCGTACTCGACGGCCTGCCCGTTCTCGACCAGGATTGCCTTGACGACGCCGGCCCGGTCGGCCTCGATCTCATTCATCAGCTTCATTGCCTCGATAATGCAAAGCGCATCGCCGACCTCGACACTGTCGCCGATGTCGACAAAGGCCTTGGCGCCAGGCGAAGCCGACCGATAGAACGTTCCGACCATCGGCGCCTTGATCGCGTGTCCTTCCGGCTCCGGCGCCGGGGCTGGCGCGGCGCCGGCCGCACCCGGCAGCGTACCCGCGTGCACCGGCAACGGCGTGTGGGTATGGGCGGCGGGCGCGAGCGCCCGCGTGATCCGGACCCGTTCCTCGCCCTCGGCGATTTCCAGTTCGGCGATGCCTGAACTTTCGACCAATTCGATCAGCGTCTTTAATTTTCGCAGGTCCATCGCGCGTCTCTACGCAGTGCCGCTCAGCCTGCCTTGAGCTCGCCTAACGCGAACTGCAGCGCAAGCTCGTACCCGAAGGGACCCAGCCCGACGATGGTGCCGACCGCCTTGTCCGAAAAATACGAATGGTGGCGGAACGGCTCGCGTGCGTGGACGTTGGACAGATGAATCTCGATGTAGGGGATCGCCACGGTAGCCAGCGCGTCACGCAGCGCGACGCTGGTGTGGGTGAACGCGGCCGGGTTGATCAGGACGTAGCGCACAGCTTCGTTGCGGGCGCTCTGGATGCGATCCACGAGCGCCCCTTCGTGGTTGCTCTGGAACGTCAGGAGACGCACGCCCGCCGCTCGCGCCTGGGCGGCAAGCCGCCTGTCGATGGCCTCAAGCGTATCGCGCCCGTAAACCGACGGCTCGCGCGTTCCCAGCAGATTCAGGTTCGGCCCGTGCAGCACCAGTACTGCCGCCTTCTCGCCCGCGCGCCGGGGAGCGATTTCCGCCTTGGCGCCCTTGCCCTTCTTGCGAATCATCAATCGACGCCATTGCCCCTTGAAGACGGCGAGTTTGCAGGAGATGGGCGCAGGTTGTCCAGTATTGCCAGTTCTTGGCCGAGCCGAGGCTGCCTTGGCGAGCCGCGCCGAGGAGCCCTTGGCCTGCCCGGCAGGAAGCCGAGCCGGAGATGCTTGGGCAGGGTGCTTCAGAGCAGTTTTGCGACCACCTCCCGAAACTGGTCCGGCTTGACCGGGCCAAGATGCGTATAGGCGATGTGCCCCTGACGGTCCAGCACCAGCGTAAAGGGCAGGGCGACCAGCGTGTTGCCCAATTTCCTCGAGAGATCCATCGCGTCATATCCGCCGATCAGCGCCGGATAATTCAATCCAAGCTCTTTGGAGAATTGCTGCACTTTATCGGCATTATCCACGGCGATGCCTACAATTTGCAGCCCTTTACCGCCATACTCGTCCTGGGCCCGAACGAAGTCGGGCATCTCCTCCCGACACGGCGCACACCAGGTCGCCCAGAAATTCACGACCAGGACCTTGCCCCGCCACTGCGCGATCGGCTGCGGCTGACCCGACGGATCGGGCAGCGATAACGCCAGCAGCGAGCTGGTATCGGCCGGGGACCGGTGCAGCGCGGCGAAGCCGATTCCGGCGGCGAGCGCAATCGCCGCCGCGACGCCGAAAATCAGCCGATTACGTCCACGGGGCGTCATGTTTGAAGAATGTGACCGCTCGCTAACTTAATTGAACCAGGTCTTTTTGGAGGCCGGGAGCTGGGTGCCGGGGACGATGCTGGCGGCGGGAAGCGCCACCGTCACTGCTTGGATCGTCGGCGGGTAGCAGATACCGATATCGGCGCAACCTTGCGATTCCGCCCGAATGATCAGGGGCTTGCCGGGGGTGAAATCCCTCACCGCGAGATTGACCGTCACGCTGCCGCGATAGGTTTCAACCCGACCGAAAAACGCGTCTTCCTTCACCTTGCCGGCGGGAAGCGCCGGAGTCATCAGAGCGCCGGTGCCGGGGTCCAGCGCAAAATGGATCTTGTCACGGTAAAGGTAATAGCCGTCGGCGATGGTGAACCGCGCCTCGACCGTCTGCGGGTCAACCGGCCTCGCGGAGAACAGAAACGCCTTTTCGGGCGGCAAGGGTTGCTGCGCCAGCGCCGGAAACACGAACGCCAGCGCCGCGGCGAAAGCCAGAAACCGCGCCCGCTCAATCAGTCCGAGCGGTTTCGGCGGCGATCCACTGCAGGTAGGCGGGAAGTCCATGGCTGATGGGGACAACGACGATCTCCGGAAGTTCGTAGGGATGACGCGCCAGAATCGCTGCCTCGAGCGACGAATACAGCGACTCGCGGGTCTTGATCATCAATGGCGTTTCCTCCGCCGTTTCGATTTCACCGCGCCAGTGGTAGAGTGAGCGCAACGTCGCGCCGATCTGGATGCATGCGGCCAGTCGGGCCTCAAGCAGGTCGCGTGCCAATGCTTCCGCCGCGGATCGTTCGGGCAGCGTGGTGAGTACCAGGATCAGCGGCCCCAAGGCGGGCCTGTCCGCAGCCGCGGCCGGCGACAAGGAGCCTCCATGCGTTTTGTCGTGTTGTTCATTTTACTGGCTTTCCCGGTCCTCGACCTGATCGTCACGATGCGCTTTGCGCGCTGGACAGGGATTCCGACCCTGTTATGGCTTCTGATTTCGGCGGCGGTCGGAATGATGCTGCTGCGCCACGAGCGTGGCGGCTTCCGCGAGCGCACGCTAGGCGCACTGCGCGGCGATCAGCCGCTGATGCGCGGGCTCGTCGACAGCGGGCGCAAGGTCCTCGCCGCCATGCTGTTCATCCTGCCTGGGATTCTTTCCGACGTATTGGCGGTCGCGCTGCTGCTGCTTCCGATCAATGTGGGCCGTCGTCTGGCGACGCAAGCCGCCACGGCCGGCTTCGATTCGCTCGACGGAGACTATCGCCGCATCGAGTAAGCCGTGCGGGTCCGATCTGAGGAATCTCCGCACAAGCCTTCGTCGCGGCCACGCGGAACCTGTACGGAGTTTCCTAGCCGATGATCGTCGGCTCGACCCGCCGCGCCCGCGCGTAAGCCCAGCCCATCAGCGCGACGCCGGCGATGATCATCGGCAGCGAGAGCCACTGCCCCATCGACCATCCAAACGTCAGAAGCCCCAGGAAGTTGTCGGGCTCGCGCGCGAACTCCACCACAAAACGGAATACGCCATAGCCGATCAGGAAAAGCCCTGATACGGCGCCCAGCGGCCGCTTGCGCCGGGCGAAAAACCAAAGCAGCGCGAACAAGACGAGTCCCTCGAGCCCCGCTTCGTAGAGTTGCGACGCATGCCGCGGCAGCATGCCCGTACGCTCGTAAACGGCGGCAAGACCCGGTGCGAGCGTTTGTTGCGCGTGCGCCGCCATCCACGCCTTGTCCTCGTCGGCCGCCTGCGGAAACAGGACGGCCCACGGCGCCGACGGGTCGGTGACTCGTCCCCAGAGCTCGCCGTTGATGAAATTGCCCAGCCGCCCGAACGCCAGTCCCAGTGGGATCAAGGGGGCAACGAAGTCGGTGACATCGAGCCATCGTTTGTCACGGACGCGCGCGTACACCACCAGGGCGATGAGAACGCCGAGAAAACCGCCGTGAAAGCTCATGCCCCCCTGCCAGAGCGCCAGCGTTTCGGTCGGATGCGCGAGGTAGTACATCGGTTTGTAGAACAGGATGTAGCCGAGACGGCCGCCAAGAATCACGCCGAAGACGCCGTAGAACAGCAGGTCGTCGACATCGCGGGGATGCCAGCCGGTGAGGAGATTCTGCCGCGCGCGGATCTTGCCGAACACGACGAACAGCACGAACCCGACCAGGTACATCAGGCCGTACCAGCGCACAGCCAGCGGGCCGAGGTGCACGGCGACGGGGTCGAACTGCGGATGGACGAGCATCGGAGGATTATGACATTGCCGCGACGGGCCCGCGGCGTGTGCCCGGGCTGCGTCGACCGACCGACGCACGCGCGACGGCAACGAATTGCGCCAGGCACGCGCTGCGATTCGCGGCGCGCCACGCCAGCACGACGGTGAGCAGCGGCGAGTCCTCGCGCAAGCGCCGGTAGACGACGCCGCGCCGGCGGAGGTCGCGCAGTGAGGCCGGCACCAGCGCCACGCCGAGCCCCGCCGAAACAAGGCTCACGATCGTCTGCATCTGGATCGCCTCCTGCGCGACACGCGGAACGAACCCGGCCTCCCGGCAGAATTCGACGATCGCATCGAAGAGTCCCGTCGCCGCAGAGCGGGGAAAAATCACGAAGGGACGTCCAGCCAGCGCCTGGACCGACAGCGGCGCACGGGATCGCGCCAGGGCGTCGTTCGAGGGCAACGCGGCGACCAGGGGCTCGCGCAACAGCGGCAGCGTGGCCAGCGTCGTGTCATCCACCGGAGTCAGCAGCATGCCCGCGTCGATACGCCCTTCGTGCAGCTCGCGCAGCTGCACGTCACCCGTCAGTTCCCGCAATGCGAGCGTCACCCCCGGGTAGGAAGCGCGGTAGGAGCTGAGCAGCCCGGGAAGAATGCTGTAGTCGACGGTGCTGATAAAGCCCAGCGTCAAGCGCCCGGTCTCACCGGCCTCGGCCCGCCGCGTTCGGGCGCCGAGCGTCTCCGCCTCGCCGAGCATCCGCTGCGCCTGTTCGAGGAGGTAGGCGCCGGCGTCGGTCAATTCCACCCGCCGCTTGCTGCGACGGAACAGCACGGCACCGACGTCACGCTCGAGCTGCTGTATCTGACGTGACAGCGGCGGCTGCGACATGTGCAGGCGCGCCGCCGCGCGGCCGAAGTGCAGCGTCTCGGCGACCGCGACGAAATAGCCCAGCCGGCGGAGATTGATCATTGATACTTTTATTGTATTAATGACATTGAAAAAGTATATTGGACAGTATCAGATCCCGCACGCTATAAAAAGGCCTTCGCAACGCGTGCCCTGAGCTTCGTGCAATCGTCGACCCTCGACCGCTATTCTCCGGCGACGCTCCTTACGCTGACGTCGCTCTTCTGGGCCGGCAACATGGTCGTCGGCCGCGCCGTCGCCGGCGCGATGTCTCCTCTGGCGCTGGCGTACTGGCGCTGGGTCATCGTGATCGCGGTGCTCGCCCCCTTCTGCTGGCGCGAAGTGATCGCGCGGCGCGCGCTCCTCTTCCGCTCGTGGCGGATGCTGTTGCTGTTGAGCGTGATGAGCACCGCGCTATACAACTCGCTGACTTACTGGGCGCTGCACTACACCACCGCCACCAACACCACGCTGCTCAATTCGACGATCCCGATCTGGGTGATGGTCGCGTCGTGGATTCTGCTGCGGCATCCGCCATCGGCGCGGCCGATGCTGGGTTTCCTGTTGTCGCTGGCCGGCGTGCTCTGCATCGTCGCCCGCGGAAATCCCGGCGCACTATTCACGCTGACGCCAAACGTCGGCGATCTGATCATGCTGCTCGCCCTGTTTCTCTGGGGCTTCTACGCGGTCCTGCTGCGCTTCCGACCGGTGGAACTCTCCCCGCTCGGATACGTGTTCGTCACCGGTCTGATCGGCACGTTGATCGCGACCCCTTTCTATCTCGTCGAGCGCACCTGGTCGGCGGCGCCCGACCTGTCGTGGCAGGCGCTGGCGGCGATCGGCTATTTCGCCCTGTTTTCCAGCCTGGCCGCGACGTTGTGCTACAACAATGCCGTCGATCGCATCGGGCCGGTCCATGCGAGCCTGTTCATTCATCTGGTCCCGTTGTTCGGCAGCCTCATGGCGATCGCCTTTCTCGACGAGCGCCCCGGCTGGCAGCACCTTCTGGGTATCGCCCTGATTTTCTCCGGGATATTGCAGGCGCGACGCGCCGCGCTCGCCGTGCCGAGACGCTGACCCGGCGCGGCCGGGCCGTACCATCGACAACCGCTTAGAGGATCATTCCGCCATGGCCAACAACCGCCGCAGCCGCATCATCACGCAGGGTGTCGCCCGCTCGCCGAATCGCGCGATGCTGCGCGCCGTAGGTTTCGCCGACGGCGACTTCGACAAGCCGATCGTCGGCGTCGCCAACGGGCACAGCACGATGAATCCGTGCAACGCCGGCATCCAGCCGCTGGTGGATCGCGCCATGAGCGCGCTGTCCGATGCCGGCGCCAAGCCGCAGGTATTCGGCTTCCCGACCGTGACCGATGGTATCGGTATGGGGACCGAGGGCATGAAATATTCGCTGGTGTCGCGCGAGGTGATCGCCGATGCGATCGAAGTGTCGGTGATGGGCCAGTGCATGGATGGCGTGGTCTGCGTCGGCGGTTGCGACAAGAATATGCCGGGCTCGATGATGGCGATGGCGCGGATGAACGTCCCCGGCATTTTCGTTTACGCCGGCACGATCAAGCCGGGGCACTGGAAGGGACAGACGCTGACGATCGTGAGCCCCTTCGAAGCGGTCGGAGCGTTCACCGCCGGCAAGATGTCGAAGGAAGACCTGGACGGCATCGAGAGAAACGCCTGTCCGACGGTCGGCGCCTGCGGCGGGCAGTATACGGCCAACACGATGTCATCGTCGTTCGAGGCACTGGGGATGAGCCTCCTCGGCAGCTCGCAAATGGCATCGCCCGATCCCGAAAAAGCCGATTCGGCGGCGGCGTCCGCGCTGACGCTGGTCAACGCCGTGAAGGCGGACTTGAAGCCTCGGGACATCATCACGCGCCGCTCGATCGAGAACGCGGTCGCCCTGGTGATGGCAACCGGCGGCTCGACCAACGCGGTGCTGCACTACCTCGCGATCGCGGCGGCGGCCGGGGTCGAGTGGACGATCGACGATTTCGAGCGCGTGCGTCAGCGGGTGCCGGTACTGTGCGAGCTCAAACCCTCGGGGCGCTTCGTCGCCACCGACTTCCACGCCGCAGGCGGCGTGCCACAGGTGCTGCGCATGCTGCTCGATCACGGCTTGCTGCACGGTGATTGCATGACCATTACCGGGCGCACGATAGAGGACGAGCTCGCGTCGGTTCCGGCCACGCCGCGCGCCGATCAGGAAGTGATCCGTCCGTGGGATCGGCCGGTCTACCCGCAAGGCCATCTGGCGATCCTCAAGGGCAATCTCGCGCCCGAGGGATGCGTGGCCAAGATCACCGGCCTCAAGAGTCTGTCGATCACGGGGCCCGCGAGGGTGTTCGATTCCGAGCCCGCGGCGCTGGACGCGATCATCGGAAAAAAAATCAAGGCCGGCGACGTGATGGTGATCCGGTACGAAGGACCAAAAGGCGGGCCAGGCATGCAGGAGATGCTGGCGCCGACCTCGGCGCTGATCGGCCAAGGCCTGGGCGAGAGCGTCGGACTCATTACCGACGGGCGCTTTTCCGGCGGCACCTGGGGTATGGTCGTCGGCCATGTCGCTCCCGAGGCCTATGTCGGTGGAACGATCGCCCTGGTGAAGGAAGGCGACTCGATCACGATCGACGCGTACCAGCGGCTGATCCAGCTCAACGTCGCCGACCACGAGCTTGCCGCGCGCCGCGCACAGTGGTCGCCGCCGGCACCGCGCTACACTCGCGGTGTGCTCGCCAAGTATATGAAGCTCGTGTCGACGGCGAGCCGCGGCGCGTTGACCGACGCAAGCTAGTGTCGGAATTTAGCCGGTACCCGACTGTTTACCGCACAGGGAGGCGCGGCGGTTGATCGGCCACGCCGGTCAGAGGAACCATTGACCGTGCCCAAGATCGTAGCCACTATGCAGTTCGCCGCCGGCGCATTCGGGCCGACCGCGAGCGTGCGCAATTTCAAGCGTTTCGCGCGCCCGTGCCGGCGTGCAAAGACCGCGATGCCCCGATCCGTCCACCGCTTCTTACTGACGCTCGCCGCGCTGGCCATGCTCGCCGGCTGCAGCTCCCTCCCGCCGGTCGAATCTCCGGTCGCGCCGCCGCGGTTCGCCGTCGGAGACCATTGGGAATATCGGATCGTCGATAACATGCGTCGCGGCGCCGTCTCGCAGCTCGATGCGGAGGTCGTCGCGCTGGCCGACGGCGTGGCGACGCTGCGGTTCGTACTCGTCGACGGCGGCGCACGCTCGCAATGGACCGACGAGCTCGACGCGACCGGGGGCTTGCGGGCCGGGATGCTGAACGGCCCGCCGGTGCGGCGCTTTACACCGGCCGCTGCATTGCTCGCGTTTCCGCTGGCGCAGGGCAAGACCTGGCGCCAGACCGTTCCGACCGTGCGCGCCGACACCCAGCTACGCGACGAGATCCTGCTGTACGGCAATGTGCAGGGGCGTGCCGGGGTGGCCGTACCAGCCGGCAGATTCGACGCCGTGCAGATTTATCGCGTGCTACAGCTCGATGACGGTCAGCCATGGCGTACCCGTACGACGCGCCGCGATCAGGTCTGGTACGCCCCCGAGGTCAAGGGGGTGGTGCGCGAGGCGCGCGAGGCCACCTACGCCGAGCCCGGCGACAGTGGCGCAACGCAGGTCTATACCGAGCGCACGGTTACCGAGCTCGTCTCGTTCCGGCCCGGGCGGGCGTAGCGGCGGTTCTGCTCGAGTCCTGCCCCTCGACGGCGGCGCGGCTGTTCAGTCTTTGAAATTTGGCCACCGGTTCTAAAGGCCGAGCCGCTGCCAGATGACCGTCGTCAGGC
Organism: Casimicrobiaceae bacterium; assembly: GCA_036493675.1. Lineage (GTDB taxonomy): Bacteria > Pseudomonadota > Gammaproteobacteria > Burkholderiales > Casimicrobiaceae > PALSA-1003. The sequence continues at coordinate 16,613 of DASXPJ010000053.1, read as the reverse complement.
TCGCCTGATTCAGTGTATAGAAATGCAGGCCCGGGGCGCCATGCGCGAGCAGCCCGTCGCACAGGTCGGTGACGACGTCGAGACCGAAGGAGCGGATCGCCGCGCTGTCGTCGCCGAAGCTCTCCAGCTTGCTGCGTATCCAGCGTGGAATCTCCGCGGCGCATGCGTCGGAAAAGCGCGCGAGCTTGGTGAAGCTCGCGATGGGCATCACCCCCGGCACGATCGGGACGTCGATCCCCTGCGCCGCCGCCTCGTCGACGAAATGGTAGTAGCTGTCGGGATTGAAGAAATACTGGGTGATCGCCGAGTTGGCGCCAGCATCGAGCTTGCGCTTGAAGTTCGCCATGTCATCCCCGGGGCTCCGCGCCTGCGGGTGATACTCCGGATAGCACGCCACGTCGATGTGGAACCAGTCTCCGGTCGTTTCGCGGATGAACGACACCAGCTCGTTCGCGTAACGGAACTCACCGACGTCGGCGCTGCCCGATGGCAGGTCGCCGCGCAGCGCGACGAGATGGCCAATGCCGTGCTCGCGGTAGGTCGCCAGCGTCGCGCGCACGGTTTCCCGGGTCGAGCCGATGCATGAAATGTGCGGCGCCGCGCGCTGGCCGCTCGCCTGGATATCGAGCACCGCCGCCAGCGTGCGGTCGCGGGTCGAGCCGCCGGCGCCGTAGGTCACCGAAAAGAATTTCGGACCGAGCTGCGCCAGCTGCGCCCGCGTCGCGGAAAGCTTGGTCGCGCCTTCCGGCGTCGCCGGCGGAAAGAACTCGAAGCTGAAGATCCGGTCGCTGCCGCCGCTCATCGCCCGCCCGTCAATTCTTTTTCGGCAGCAACAGCGCCGACAGCGCCCACGAAATGATGCTGTAGAGGATCGCGCCGCCGACGGCTGACCAGAAGCCGGCGACATGGAAGCCTTCGATGAACGAGCCGACGAACCAGAACAGCAGTCCGTTGATCACGAAGATGAACAGGCCCAGTGTCAGCAGGGTCGCCGGCAGCGTCAGCAGCACGAGCACCGGGCGGATGAAGGTGTTGATGAGCCCGAGCACCAGCGCTGCGATCAGCGCCGAGACGATCGAGTCGACCTCGATCGACGACATCAGGTAGGGCAGCGCGAACAGCGCGGCCGCGTTGATCAGCCAAACCAGAAGCAGTCGCATGTTTCCTACTCCATGAACGCCGATTGATCGGAGCGATGCCCGACCGTCGCGCTAAAGAGCGCGACGGTCGATGCCGCCTGCGACGACATCATCAATAGCGGTAAGTCTCCGGTTTGTAGGGGCCTTGGACATCCACCCCGATATACCGCGCCTGCTTGTCCGACAATTCCGTCAGCATCGCGCCCAGCTTCTGGAGCTGCAGCCGCGCGACCTTTTCATCGAGATGCTTGGGCAGCACGTAGACGCCGACCGGATACTTCCCGCTTCTGCTTCTCGCGTCGGTCCAGAGCTCGATCTGCGCCATCACCTGATTGGCGAACGAGCTCGACATCACGTAGCTCGGATGTCCGGTGCCGCACCCCAGGTTTACCAGCCGGCCCTCGGCGAGCAGGATGATGCGTTTGCCGTCGGGAAAGATGACGTGATCGACCTGCGGCTTGATGTTTTCCCACTTGTATTGCTTCAGCCCCGCGACGTCGATCTCGTTGTCGAAGTGCCCGATGTTGCACACGATCGCATTGTTCTTCATCCGCTTCATGTCCGCCAGCGTGATGACGTCGATGTTGCCGGTGGCGCTGACGAAGATGTCGGCCTTGTCCGCGGCGTAGTCCATCGTTACGACGCGGTAGCCTTCCATCGACGCCTGCAAGGCGCAGATCGGGTCGATTTCGGTCACCCAGACCTGCGCCGACAAGGCGCGCAGCGCCTGCGCCGAGCCCTTGCCGACGTCGCCGTAGCCGGCCACGACCGCCACCTTGCCGGCGATCATCACGTCGGTCGCGCGCTTGATGCCGTCGACCAGCGATTCGCGGCAGCCATACAGGTTGTCGAACTTGCTCTTGGTCACCGAGTCGTTGACGTTGATCGCCGGAAATCCGAGCCGTCCTTCCTTGTGCATCGTGTACAGGCGCTTGACGCCGGTCGTCGTTTCCTCGGTCACTCCCTTGATGCCCGACTTGATGCGCGAATAGAAATGCGGGTCCTGCGCCAGGCGCCCGGCAATCGCCGCAAACAGCGCGAACTCTTCCTCGTTCGACGGATGGCCGATCACGGACCGGTCGGACTCGGCCTGCGCGCCCAGATGCACCAGCAGCGTCGCATCGCCGCCATCGTCGAGGATCATGTTCGGCCCGCCGTAGGACGCGGAACCCGCGCCGCCCCATTCGAAGATGCGGTGGGTGAATTCCCAGTACTCGTTGAGCGTTTCGCCCTTATAGGCGAAAACGGGCGTGCCGCCCGCGGCGATCGCGGCGGCCGCGTGGTCTTGAGTCGAGTAAATGTTACAAGACGCCCACCGCACTTCCGCCCCCAGCGCTTTCAAGGTCTCGATCAATACCGCCGTCTGGATGGTCATGTGCAGGCTGCCGGCGATGCGCGCGCCTCGCAGCGGCTGCTCGGGGGCGAATTCCTCGCGGATTGCCATCAGACCCGGCATTTCGGTCTCGGCAATGGCGATTTCCTTGCGGCCCCAGGGGGCGAGATCCAGGTCGGCGACCCGGAAGTCGGCAAATTGCTCGATATCGGTTGTGGCGTTCATGCGTCGCTCCATGCAAGCGGCGGCGCGCGGGGAAAGGGAGGGATTGCCGCTCGTTCCCCCGCGTGCGAGCCGCGGTTCAACGAGCGCCGTTGCCATGGGAATGCCCCGAGCCTGGCAGCGCGCCTAAAGGACTGTCGGCGGCCGTTGCAACGCTCCTCGGGGACGATGATTTTAGCCTAAGCTCGGCGTCCTGTGGACCCCGTCCGCCGCCGCGCGCGGCGCGGCCCGCCGGCGGGTGCCTCGGCGGGCCCAATAACTGCTTACAACTTCGGTTCAGGGCCCAAATACCTGGTTACAAATCAAAAATAACGAACCGGGCAAAAGCCGGACAATCCAACGATGGCTTCCTTCGCCCCTAAGCGATGAACGATCAAACGCGCGCACCGGGAAAGTCCGAGCACCCCGTCACCGCCGGCCGGCGGTTGCCCGCAGCCGGCGCGTCGGATGAGCAGCCGGCGCTGACGCAGCCAGGCCCGAGGGTGCGTCGCTGGCCGTGGCTTCTGGCCGCGATCCTGATCGCCGTCGCGGCGCTGGGGGCGTGGTACTGGTTCGGCCATGGCGAGGAGCAAGCGAAGGCTCGGGCCAAGAGCGACGCCGCTGCGCGGCCGATGCCGGTGGTCGCGGCCCCCGCGAAAAAGGGCAGCATCGACGTCTCGATCGACGCGCTCGGCACGGTCATCCCACGCAACGTGGTCATCGTCCGGCCGCGCGTCGATGGACAGCTGTTGAGCGTCGCATTTCGGGAAGGCCAGACGGTCAAGACGGGCGATCTCCTGGCGCAGATCGATCCTCGGCCGTTCGAAGTCATGCTGACGCAGGCGAACGGACAGATGGCGCGCGACCAGGCCCAGCTGAAAAACGCGCAGGTCGATCTCGAGCGCTACCAGACGCTGCTCGCGCAGGATTCGATCTCCAGACAGCAGGTCGACACGCAGGCGGCGCTGGTCCGCCAGTTTCAGGGTGCGGTCGAGTCCGACAAGGGCGCCATCGACAATGCCAAGCTGCAGATCACCTACGCCCGCATTACTGCGCCCATCAGTGGCCGGGTCGGACTGCGCCAGGTCGATCCGGGCAACATCGTGCACGCCGCCGACGCCACCGGACTGGTCACGATCACGCAGGTGCAACCGGTGACGGTGATCTATCCGGTGCCCGAAGACAATGTGCCGCGCATCATCAAGCGCATGCAAGGAACTCAGGTCGTCGCGGTCGACGCGTTCGATCGCGGCGGGAAGACCCGTCTCGCGACCGGCCGCCTGCTGACGATCGACAATCAGATCGACACGACCACCGGGACCGTCAAGGTCAAGGCAGAATTTCCCAATACCGACAACGCGCTCTTCCCGAACCAGTTCGTCAACGTCCGCATGGTGGTCGAAACCCATCAGGATGCGACGCTGGTCCCGAGTGCCGCGATACAACGGGGCGCGCCAGGCACCTTCGTCTTCGTGGTGAAGGAGGACAAGACGGTCAGCGTGGCGCCAGTACAGGTGGGCGCAGTCTCGGGCGAAGCGACCGAGGTGGTGAAGGGGGTTGCCCCCGGCGCGTTGGTCGTCGTCGATGGCGCCGATAAGCTCCGCGAAGGCGCGTCGGTCGAGCTTATCGATGCCGCGGCGCGGGCAGCCCAGCAGGCAGCGCCGCCTGCCGCCGCAAAGTCCCCGAGCGGCGAGGGTCGACGCGGCAAGGGCGGCGGCTGACGCGGTCCGACGCGCGCCGCATCGTCGACGATCGAGTGCGATGAGCCCGTCTCGCCCGTTCATTCTACGGCCGGTGGCGACGTCGCTGCTGATGCTGGCGATCCTGCTCGCCGGCATCATCGCCTACCGTGTGCTGCCGATTTCCGCGCTGCCGCAAGTCGACTATCCGACGATCCAGGTCGTGACGCTTTATCCGGGCGCGAGTCCGGACGTCACGACCTCGTCGATCACCGCACCGCTGGAACGCCAGTTCGGGCAAATGCCGGGCCTGAAGCAAATGTCGTCGACCAGTTCGGGCGGCGCGTCGGTCATCACGCTGCAGTTCGATCTCAACCTGTCGCTGGATGTCGCCGAGCAGGAAGTGCAGGCGGCAATCAACGCCTCCGGCAGCTTCCTGCCCGCCGACCTTCCGGCGCCGCCGATCTACAACAAGGTCAATCCGGCGGATACGCCGATCATGACGCTCGCGCTGACGTCCAAGACCCTGCCGCTGCCCAAGATCGAGGATCTGGCCGACACGCGGCTCGCGACCAAGCTGTCGCAGCTGCCCGGCGTCGGGCTGGTCTCGTTGAGCGGCGGGCAGCGCCCGGCGGTGCGCATCCAGGCCAACCCGACCGCGCTTGCGGCCTACGGCCTGTCGCTGGACGACGTGCGCACGGCCATCAGCAACGCCAACACCAACCAGGCCAAGGGCAGCTTCGACGGACCGACGCGCGCCTCGACGATCGACGCCAACGACCAGCTCAAGAGCGCCGACGAATACCGCAGCATGATCGTTGCCTACCGCAACGGCTCGGCGGTGCGGCTCGCGGACGTGGCCGACATCGTCGACGGCGCCGAGAACACGCGGCTTGCCGCCTGGGCGAACCTGCTGCCGGCGATCATCGTCAACATCCAGCGCCAGCCCGGCGCCAACGTCATCGAGGTCGTCGACCGCATCAAGCAGCTGTTGCCGCAACTACAGGCGGGCCTGCCCGCGGCGGTCGACGTCACGATGCTGACCGACCGCACGATCACGATACGCGCCTCGGTACACGACGTGCAGTTCGAGCTCTTCCTCGCGGTCGCGCTGGTGGTGATGGTCATCTTCCTGTTCCTGCGCAGCCTCTCGGCGACCGTCATTCCGAGCGTGGCGGTGCCGCTGTCGCTGATCGGCACCTTCGGCGTGATGTACCTCGCCGGCTTCTCGATCAACAACCTGACCTTGATGGCGCTGACGATCGCCACCGGCTTCGTGGTCGACGACGCGATCGTCATGATCGAGAACATCGCCCGCTACATCGAGGCGGGCGAAAAACCGCTGGCGGCCGCGCTCAAGGGCGCGGAGCAGATCGGTTTCACGATCATTTCGCTGACCATCTCGCTGATCGCGGTGCTGATCCCGTTGCTGTTCATGGGCGACGTCGTCGGCCGGCTTTTTCGCGAATTCGCGATCACGCTGGCGATATCGATCCTGATCTCGGCGGTCGTGTCCCTGACCTTGACGCCGATGATGTCGGCGCGCTTTCTGCGGCACACCGAAAAGGAAAAGCAGGGCAAGCTCTACCGACGCAGCGGCGAGATCTTCGAGCGTCTGATCGAGCGCTACGGCCGGATGCTCGACTGGGTGCTCGACCGCCAAGGCGCGACCTTGATCGTCGCGGTGATCACGCTGCTCCTGACCGTCGTGCTGTACGTCTTCATTCCGAAGGGGTTTTTCCCGATCCAGGACACCGGCGCGATCCAGGGAATCACCGAGGCGCCGCAAACGGTCTCCTTCGCCGCGATGGCGGAACGACAGCAGGCGCTCGCCGCAAAGATTCTGCAGGATCCTGCCGTCGAGAGCCTGTCGTCGTTCATCGGCGTCGACGGAACCAACACGACGCTGAACAGCGGCCGGATGCTGATCAACCTGAAGCCGCTGTCGCAACGGCATGGCCGTGCCACGGATGTCATCCGGCGTCTGCAGTCGCGAGTCGCCGGCGTCGAAGGCATCGCGCTCTACATGCAGCCGGTGCAGGATCTGACGATCGAAGACCGCGTCAGCCGCACGCAATACCAGTTCACCGTCGAGGACACCAACCCCGACGAATTGAGCGCGTGGGTGCCGCGCATCGTCGAACGTCTGCGCCGCGTTCCGCAACTTGCCGACGTCGCCTCCGACCTGCAGGACGGCGGACTGCAGGCATACGTGGATATCGACCGTGCCACCGCCAGCCGCTACGGCATTACGCCGGCCGCGATCGACAATGCGCTGTACAACGCGTTCGGCCAGCGACTGGTATCGACGATATTCACGCAAACGAACCAGTACCGGGTCGTGCTGGAGGTCAAGCCGGAATTCCAGCTGGGCCCCGAAGCGCTGGCGCAGGTCTATGTGCCGGTCGGAAACGTATCGTCGGCGCCGGCCTCGGTTGGCGCCAACGCCTCCGCCGCACTGGCCGCTCCCGGAGCAGGGACCGCTCCAAGCACAAGCTCCGGCCGGCAGACGCCGCAGCAGGTACCGCTGACCTCGATCGCGCGCATCAGCGAGCACGCGACTCCCCTGCTCATCACTCATATCGGCCAGTTTCCCGCGACAACGATTTCGTTCAATCTCGCGCCGGGTGCATCGCTCGGCAACGCGGTGGATGAGATTCAGAAAGTGCAGCAGGCCCTCGGCCTTCCAGCGAGCATGCAGATTCGTTTCCAGGGAGCGTCGGCCGCGTTTCGAGGCTCGCTCGCCAACGAGCTCTGGCTGATCCTCGCCGCGATCGTCACCATGTACATCGTGCTGGGCGTGCTCTACGAGAGCTACATCCATCCGATCACGATTCTGTCGACCTTGCCTTCCGCGGGCGTCGGCGCGTTGCTCGGCTTGATGATCTTCGGCAAGGATCTGGACGTTATCGCCATCATCGGTATCGTGCTGCTGATCGGCATCGTCAAGAAGAACGCGATCATGATGATCGACTTCGCACTCGACGCCGAGCGCAAGGAGGGCAAGCCGCCACGCGAGGCCATCCATCAGGCGTGCCTGCTGCGCTTCCGTCCGATCATGATGACGACGATGGCGGCGCTGCTGGCAGCGCTGCCGCTGATGCTGGGCTGGGGTGTCGGCTCCGAATTGCGCCACCCCCTGGGCATCACCATGGTCGGCGGGCTGATCGTCAGCCAGATGCTCACCTTGTTCACCACGCCGGTGATCTACCTCGCATTCGATCGACTGGCGCGCCGCGTCGAACGGCGCCGCCGCGGCGGCCCTGGCAGCGCGACCGCGCCTCTGGCCGGCGACTGACATGGCGCGCAAGGAACCGTCCGCGGTTGTCGGGCAGCTCAATCTGTCGGCACCGTTCATCGCGCGACCGGTCGCCACGACGCTGCTGACGATCGGACTGGCGCTCGCCGGCGCAGCCGCGTTCCGCCTGCTGCCGGTCTCGCCGCTTCCGCAGGTCGACTTTCCGACGATCTCGGTGTCGGCGTCGCTGCCGGGGGCGAGTCCGGAAACGATGGCCGCAACCGTCGCCACGCCGCTCGAGCGCTCGCTGGGCCGCATCGCCGGGGTGACCGAGATGACGTCGAGCAGCGCGCTCGGCTCCACGCGCGTCACGTTGCAGTTCGAGCTTTCCCGCGACATCGACGGCGCTGCGCGCGACGTCCAGGCCGCTCTCAACGCCGCGCGAAGCCTGCTGCCGACGGGCCTGCCGGGCAATCCGACCTATCGCAAAGTGAACCCGGCCGACGCCCCGATCATGATCCTGGCGCTCACCTCCGACACGATGACACAGGGGCAGATGTACGACGCCGGCTCGACGATCATCGCGCAGAAGCTGTCGCAATTGTCCGGCGTCGGCGACGTGCAGGTCGGCGGCAGCTCGCTTCCGGCGGTGCGGGTGGAGCTCGACCCGCAGAAGCTCACCAAGTACGGGATCGGCTTCGAGGACGTACGCACGGTGCTGTCCGCCACCAACGCCAATCGCCCGAAAGGCTCGCTCGAGAATGGCGACCGGCACTGGCAAATCCAGGCGAACGACCAGGCAAAAAAAGCCGTCGACTATCTGCCGCTGCTCATCGCTTATCGCAATGGCGCGGCCGTCCGGCTCACCGACCTCGGCCAGGTGATCGACTCGGTGCAGGACGTGCGCAATGCCGGCTCGTCGAACGGCAAGCCCTCGGTATTGATCATCATCAGCCGGCAGCCGAACGCCAATATCATCGAGACCGTCGACAGCATCACCGAGATGCTGCCGCAGATCCGTGCCTCGATCCCGTCCGCCATCAAGCTCGACGTCGTGATGGAGCGCACGACGACCATCCGTGCCTCGCTACACGACGTCGAGCGCACGCTGATCGTCGCGGTGTGCCTGGTCGTTCTCGTGGTGTTCGTCTTTCTGCGCAACTGGCGCGCGACGCTGATTCCCAGCGTCGCCGTGCCGGTATCGCTGATCGCGACCTTCGGCGTCATGTATCTCGCCGGCTTCAGTCTGAACAACCTGTCGCTGATGGCGTTGACGATCGCCACGGGCTTCGTCGTCGACGACGCGATCGTCGTCCTCGAGAACGTGTCGCGACACATCGAGCGCGGCGTCGCCCCGTTTCAGGCGGCACTGCAGGGTGCGCGCGAAGTCGGCTTCACCGTCGTCTCGATGAGCCTGTCGCTGATCGCGGTGTTCATTCCGATCCTGCTGATGGGGGGCATCGTCGGCCGGTATTTCCGCGAGTTCGCGGTGACGCTGTCGGTCGCGATCCTGATTTCTCTCGTGCTGTCGCTTACGATGACGCCGATGATGTGCTCCCGTCTGCTGCGGCCGGAGAGCGAGCAACGGCACGGGCGCCTGCACGCGTGGAGCGAGCGGGCATTCGAGCGCTTGCACCGCGGCTACGAACGCAGCCTCGGCTGGGTACTGACGCACGGCGTGCTGGTGATGCTGGTCCTGCTGGGCGTCGTCTGCCTGAACGTCTACCTGTATGTGATCGTCCCGAAGGGTTTTTTCCCGCAACAGGACACCGGTCGCCTCATCGGCTTCATCCAGGCCGACCAGAGCATTTCGTTCCAGGCGATGCAGCCGAAGCTGAAGGGCTTCATCGACATCGTCCGCGCCGACCCGGCCGTCGAGAACGTCGTCGCGTTCACCGGTGGCGCACAGCGCAATACGGGGAGGATGTTCGTCCAGCTCAAGCCGCTGTCCGAGCGCAGGGAATCCGCCGACAAGATCATTGCGAGGCTGCGCGTCAAGCTTGCCAAGGAACCCGGCGCGAACCTGTTTCTCAACCCGGTGCAGGACATCCGCGTCGGTGGCCGGCAAGCCAACGCCACCTACCAGTACACGCTGCAGGCGGATGACCTCGACGAGCTGCGCATCTGGGAGCCGCGCATACGCGCGGCACTCTCCCGTCTGCCGCAACTGGTCGACGTCAATACCGACCAGCAGGACAAGGGATTGCAGACCTCGCTCGTCATCGACCGGGACGCCGCAGCGCGCCTCGGCGTCTCGCCAAGGCTCATCGACACGACATTGAACGATGCGTTCGGCCAGCGCCAGGTGTCGACCATCTATTCGGCGCTCAATCAGTACCACGTCGTCATGGAGGCCGCGCCGGAGTATTGGCAGTCGCCCGCCATGCTCGACCAGATTTATGTCAGCGCGGGGCAGAGTGCGCAGGTTCCGCTGTCCGCGTTCGCACGCTATGCGCCAACGAATACGGCGCTGGGCGTGAGCCACCAGTCGCAGTTCGTCGCCTCCACGATTTCGTTCAACCTGCCTGAGGGAACGTCGCTCGGGCAGGCCACGACCGCCATCGATGGTGCGCTGGCGCAGCTCGGTGTACCCGCGACCATACATGGCAGCTTCCAGGGGACGGCGCAGGCGTTCCAGTCATCGCTGCAGAGCCAGCCTTGGCTGATCCTCGCGGCGTTGCTGACCGTCTATATCGTGCTGGGGGTCCTCTACGAAAGCTACGTGCATCCGATCACGATCCTTTCCACGCTGCCCTCGGCCGGTGTAGGCGCGCTCCTTGCGCTGCTGCTGTTCCAGACCGAGTTCAGCGTCATCGCCCTGATCGGCGTCATCCTGCTGATCGGCATCGTCAAGAAGAACGCGATCATGATGATCGACTTCGCGCTCGATGCCGAGCGGCATCGCGGCATGAGCTCCCGCGACGCCATATTCGACGCCTGCCTGTTGCGCTTCCGCCCGATCATGATGACGACGATGGCCGCCTTGCTTGCCGCCGTTCCGCTGGCGTTGGGGGCCGGCAACGGCGCGGAATTGCGGCGGCCTCTCGGCATCTCGATCGTCGGTGGCCTGATCGTCAGCCAGATGCTGACCCTGTATACGACGCCGGTCGTCTACCTGTATCTCGACCGCTTCAGCCTGTGGGCGCGCCGGATGCGCCAACGCAGGCACCCGGCACCGGATCCGATCGCCGCTGCCGGCGAATGACGCGACCGATGCGAACCCTACGCAGACATTCCCGGACCTTGGCCAACCTCGCCACCGCCTCGATCGCCGCCGTCGCGCTTGCCGGTTGCACGCTGGGCCCCGACTACGCGCGCCCCGCCGCCGAGACGCCTGCGACCTACAAGGAAGCCCAGGGCTGGAAGACCGCGACGCCGATCGATCACGAGCCGCGGGGCAACTGGTGGGCGGTATTCAACGACGCGCAGCTCGACGGCCTGCTCAGCCAGGTCGAAATCAGCAACCAGACGATCAAGGCGGCGGAGGCGCGCGTGCGCGAAGCGCGCGCGCTCACGGAACAGGCGCAGGCGGCCTACTTTCCGATCGTGTCCGCCAATGCCAGCGCGACCCGAAGCGGCGGCCGCGCGGGAAGCAACACCAATCTCGGCAACGGCTTGCAGAGCGGCGCCCCACGCAACAGTTTCAATGTAGCGCTCGACGTCAACTGGGAGCTGGACCTCTGGGGCCGCGTGCGCAGGACGGTCGAGGCCGGCGAAGCGACTGCGCAGGCAAGCGTCGCCGACCTGGAAGCCGCGAAGCTCTCGGCCCAAGCCCAACTTGCGAGCAACTATTTCCTGCTGCGTGCGCTGGACGCGGAGATCCGGCTTTTCACCGACACGGTCGACGCCTATCAGAAGTCGCTGCAGCTGACTCGCAACCAGTATGCCGTCGGCGTCGCGGCGCGGGCCGACGTCGCGCAGGCCGAGACCCAGCTCAAGTCGACGCAGGCGCAGGCGCTCGATGCCGGCGTACAGCGCGCGCAGCTGGAGCACGCGATCGCCGTGCTGCTGGGCAAGCTGCCGGCGGACTTCTCGATCGCGGCCGAGCCGGTTCCGATCGTCTATCCGCCGATACCGCCCGGCCTGCCCTCGGAGCTGCTGGAGCGCCGACCCGACATCGCGGCCGCGGAACGGCGCGCGGCCGCCGCGAACGCCCAAGTCGGCGTGGCCGAGGCCGCGTTCTTCCCATCGCTGACTTTGTCGGCAACCGGCGGATTCCAGAACTCGGTGCTTTCGCAGTTGTTTTCGGCGCCGAGCCGTTACTGGTCGCTGGGTCCGGCGCTGGCGCAAACACTGTTCGATGCGGGACTGCGGCGCGCGCAGTCGGCGCAGGCCATGGCGGCTTACGATGAGAACGTCGCCAATTATCGGCAGACCGTCCTCGCGGGGTTTCAGGAGGTCGAGGACAATCTGGCGGCACTTCGAATTCTAGAAGACGAAGCTGCCGTACAGGATGAGGCGGTCAAGTCCGCGCGCGAGTCGCTCACGATCACGCTCAACCAGTATCGCGCCGGCACGGCGAACTATCTCGCGGTGGTCGTCGCGCAGGCGACTGCGCTCGCGAACGAGCGCGCGGCGCTGGCGATCCTCGGTCGCCGGCTCATCGCGAGCGTCACGCTGATCAAGGCGTTGGGCGGCGGCTGGAACGCGGCAGAGCTGCCGGCGCGATAGCTTGCTCTAGCCGCCGGGCGGATTCCCTTCGGCGGCGAACTGTTCGAGCAGCGCGCCGGCAAGACTCGATTCCCGCTTGTAGAATCCTTCCGTGTGGAAGGTTTCCTCGAGAGCGAACAATTCGTAGTCAAGGTGATGGCACAGCTCGTGGATCAGCGTCCGCAGGAACGTCTTGAATGCGACGACCTGCTTTTTCTGCGCGGTTCGCATCCACACGGTAATGCGCGCGCCCACGCCTTCGTCTTCCGGTTCGTACAAGCCATGGAGCTCGCCGTAGCCATCGGCTGGACGGCGTGCCAGCACCCGCACGCGAACCGGCGGTACGTGATAGCCGCGGGCCAGCGCGCTGATCAGAGCCTGGCAGGCGGCCTGGACCGCGGCGCGCTCGTCGCTGCGCAACGCCGCCGCGATGCGCGCCACCGTACGTCCGAGCGCGAGACCCGGCGGCAAGCCCAGCGATTCGATGGCATCGCTGCGCAGGTAGGTGCGCTGGCGGTCGCGCGAAAGACGGTCGAAATAGGCAAAGCGCATCGCCAATCAGTCTACCGAACTCGCCGTGTGCCGCAAGCGCTGCGAGCGGTCGCTCCGGCGCCGCGATGAAGGCCGAGCAGCACCTACGGCGCATCGTGCCCGCAACGCTGGCATTCGACGCGTCGGGCAATGCGTTTTCGCCGCAATTCTCCGACGTCTACCACAGCGCAGAATCGGGTGCGGGGCAGGCGCGTCACGTGTTTCTGCGTGGCAACGACCTGCCGGCGCGCTGGGCGGGCGCCGGCGCGTTCACCGTGGTCGAGACCGGGTTCGGAATCGGCCTTAACTTTCTCGCGACGTGGCAGGCCTGGCGCGACGATCCCCAACGCTGCGCACGGCTGCACTTCGTGTCGATCGAACGCTGGCCGTTTGCTCGAGCCGATCTCACGACCTTGCACCGCCCCCACGTCGAGTTCGCGGCGCCGTCGTCGCAATTGCGTGCGGCGTGGCCGCCGCTGACACCCGGATTGCATCGGCTGCACTTCGACGATGAGCGAGTCACGCTTACTCTCGCCTTCGAGGATGCGCTCGATGCGTTGCGCAGCTTGCGGCTGGCGGCCGATGCGTTCTATCTGGATGGCTTCGCGCCCGACCGCAACCCGGCGATGTGGTCGCCACAGCTGTTCAAGGCGCTGGCGCGACTCGCTGCGCCCGGCGCGACGGCAGCGACCTATAGCGTGGCGGGCGCGGTGCGCGATGGCCTGAGCGGCGCCGGCTTCGCAGTCGACAAGCGCCCGGGCTTCGGACCGAAGCGCGACATGCTGTGCGCGCGCTACGCCCCGCGCTGGCCGGCGCCCGGCCCCAGACCTCGCCCATCGTGGCCGGAGCGCCGCGCGGTCGTCGTCGGCGCCGGACTGTCCGGCGCCGCGGTTGCGTCACGCCTTGCCGTGCGCGGTTGGCAGGTCGACATCGTCGAGCGCGCCGGCGCGCCGTCGACCGGGGCCTCGGCGTTGCGCGCGGGTGTATTCCAGCCGCACGTTTCGCGCGACGACAACTTGCTGTCGCGCTTCACGCGTGCCGGATTTCTCTATGCGTTGCGGGTGTGGGCCCATGCGCTGGACACCAATGCGACGCGACCCTGGCATCCCTGCGGGGTGCTGCAGCTGGCCGACGGCGTCGAGAACGAGGCCCGCGTCGCGGATACTGCGGTTGCACTCGCCTGTCCGGTCGAGTTCGCGCTGCGTGTGACCCGCGACGACGCTTCGACGCTGGCGGGCCGGGCGGTCTCGATCGGCGGCTGGTGGTTTCCGATGGCTGGCTTCGTGTGCCCGGAGGCGATCGTCCGCATGCAGCTCGCGCATGCGGCACGCCATGCCGGCGGTCGACCGGTGCTGCACGTCGATCGCGCCATCGCAAGGCTGCAGAACGATGCCGGAGGCTGGATCGCGTACGATGCCGGCGGCGCTGCGATCGCCGCCGCGCCGGTGGTCGTTCTGGCCAATGCCTGCGATGCAGCCCGGCTGGTCGACCTGGGCGGCGATCCGCTGCGACGAATACGCGGCCAGCAAAGCTATCTGCGGGCGCCGCCGTTTGCGGCGCCGCGAGTCGTCGTCGGCGGAGACGGCTACGTGCTTCCCGCGGTGGACGGGATCGCCGTCGCCGGCGCCACCTACGACCTGGACAACGATGATCCCGGTCCTGACGCCGCCGGCCACGCCGCCAATCTTTCGCGCGCCGAACACATGCTGACGGGATGCACGAAAGGCATCGATGTCGCGACCCTGGAAGGCGGCGTCGGCTTTCGCTGTGTGGCCGCCGACCGCCTGCCGCTGGTCGGTCCGATCGTCGATGTCGAGCGGGCGCGGGCGGAACGTGTCGCGCTTGCCGGCGCGCACCTTGCCGACCTGCCGCGCGCGCGCGGTCTCTACGGCGCCTTCGCCTTCGCCTCGCGCGGACTGTCGTGGTCGGCGCTCGCGGGAGAGGCGCTCGCAAGCGAAATCGATGGCGACCCGGCACCTCTTTCCCGGTCGCTGCTCGATGCGATCGATCCGGGGCGGTTCATGCTCAGCTCGCTGCGGCGCGGTGCACTGTAGCAAGCGCCGGCGCGTTACGATACGAACGACGCATCGAGGCAAACATGTCGGTTCCGCTTATCACTCTGCTCAAGCCCGTTACCCGCGACATCGGCGGCCTGCTGGTGCAGCGCCTGCTGCCGGCATTTCCAACGCAGATGGTCGGTCCGTTCATCTTTTTCGATCACTTCGGCCCCGTGCAATTCCCGCCCGGGCGCGGCATCGACGTGCGACCGCATCCGCACATCGGGCTGGCCACCGTCACTTACTTGTTCGACGGCGGCCAGGTGCACCGGGATAGCCTGGGCAACGTGCAGCCCATCGTGCCGGGCGATGTCAACTGGATGACCGCCGGTCGCGGCATCGTCCATTCCGAGCGGAGCGGCCCGGCGGACCGCGCGGCGGGCCATTTGCTGCACGGCCTGCAGACCTGGGTGGCGCTGCCCAGGTCCCAAGAGCAGGCCGAGCCTTCGTTCAGTCACCATCCCAAGGCGACGCTGCCTGAAATCGATCATCCGGGTGCATCGATGCGTCTGCTGGCGGGCACGGCGTTCGGCCGCCATGCCCCGACGCCGACGTTCTCGCCGATGCTTTACCTGGCGATCGATATGCGGGCCGACGCGGCGATCGAGCTGCCGCCCGAGCATGAGGAACGCGGCGTTTATGTCATCGACGGCGACGTGCGCGTCGGCGGCGTTCCGGTGCCCGCCGGACATCTGGCCGTTCTCGCTCCGGCGCTGACGGTCCGCGTCGAATCGCAATCAGCGGCGCGTCTGGTTGTGCTCGGCGGCGCCAGGATGGACGGCGCGCGACTCATCTGGTGGAATTTCGTCGCCAGCTCGAAGGAGCTGATCGATCGCGCGAGCTCGCGCTGGCGCGATCGGGACTTTCCGCCGGTCCCCGGCGAAACGGAATTCATCCCGCTGCCTTGACGGGCCAGCGCTCGCGATTCGCGCGCGCTGCCCCCTTCAAGGCTTCTACAAGCCTGCCGCCGCGCGCAATGCATCCGCGCGGTCGACGTTCTCCCATGTGAATTCCGGCTCGTCGCGCCCGAAGTGTCCGTACGCGGCGGTCTTCAGGTAGATCGGCCGCAGCAAGTCGAGCATCTGGATGATGCCCTTGGGGCGCAGGTCGAAATTGTCGGTGACCAGCTTCGCAATGCGCTCGTCGGGAATCTTGCCAGTTCCTTCGGTGTAGACGGTCACGTTGATCGGATGCGCGACGCCGATCGCGTAGGAGAGCTGGACCTGGCATTGACGCGCAATGCCGGCCGCGACAATGTTCTTGGCGACGTAGCGCGCGGCGTATGCCGCCGAACGGTCGACCTTCGAAGGATCCTTGCCCGAAAAAGCGCCCCCGCCATGTGGCGCGGCGCCGCCGTAGGTGTCGACGATGATCTTGCGGCCGGTCAGGCCGGTATCGCCCATCGGGCCGCCGGTCACGAAGCGCCCGGTTGGGTTGACCAGCACGAAGCCCGGCTCCGACAGCCGCTCGTGGGGGCACAGCTGCGCCGGGATCACCGGCATCAGCACGTGCTCGATCACGTCGGCGCGGATCCGCTGCTCGTCGTGCACGTCGGGATGGTGCTGGGTCGAGACCAGCACCCGCTCCACCGCCTCCGGCACCAGGCGGCCGTCCTGCTCGCTGTAGCGCACCGTCACCTGGGCCTTGCCGTCCGGCCGCAGGTAGGGCACCGTCTCCGCCTTGCGGGCGGCCGCCAGCCGGGCGGTGATGCGCTGCGCGAGCTGGATCGGCAGCGGCATCCGCTCCGGCGTCTCGTCGCACGCGTAGCCGAACATCATGCCCTGG
>DASXPJ010000052.1:0-24670 GCA_036493675.1 Casimicrobiaceae bacterium | reverse complement strand
CCTAGCGCCCTGCTCGTGGTCGTCCTCGTCTCGATGTTACCGCCGACGATCAGGTCACGCCGGACGCGTCGGGTCAAACGCCTGGTTCGGTAGGAAGCTACCGGTGGCGCGCGCGTGCAGCTTGCCGGCCGCCGACACGATCCGCGCGTCGGCGACCAGGCGCGTGGCGCCCGCGTGCGCGACTTCGCCGATGAGCGCGTAGGTGTCACATGCGACCACCGGCCGGATGAAGTCAAGGTGCAGGTAGAGCGTCAGCATGGGTCGATAGCGATCGGCCAGCGTCGCGCACGACAGCGCGGCCGTGTCGTCGAGCACCATCGCGATATAGCCGCCGTGCACCATGCCACCCGGGTTGCGCAGTGGCTCATTACAAGCCATCATTCGTCCGCCATGCCAGAGAAAATGTAACTGAGGCATAACACGTCGTTGCAGCGTACTGCGTCGGTAGCGCTGACTCCAAAGGTCCGGCGTCTCTGTGCTGGCCTTTGCGCATCTCTAGCCAGCCCGCCGCCTAACCACGCATCAGGCGGACCCACCGTACGGGCGTCGATTTTCGCGATCGTCCGTGGCGGCGGGTCCGTAACTAGATTCTGCTACGGCCTCGCAGGCCCACAGACTTCAGGCGAACTCATGTTTGACCACGTCAAATTCGGAGTCAGAGACTACGCAGCGAGCAAAGCGTTCTTCCTCAAGGCACTCGAACCGCTCGGCGTAGCTGTTGTCTCGGAGGGGCCGCCGACGTACGGTGTCGAGCTTAGCCCAAAGGGCAAGGCTTCATTGTGCCTGTACCAAACCGAGGAGAAGCCGGCGCATCTTCACTTGGCGTTCACGGCCGAGAATCGCCAGCAAGTCGAAGCTTTCTATCGCGCGGCTCTGCAGGCGGGTGGCAAAGACAACGGTGCGCCTGGTCTGCGTCCGCACTACCACGCGAACTACTATGCAGCTTTCGTCATTGGTCCGGACGGGCACAACATCGAAGTGGTTTGCCACGAACCCGAGGCCTAACTCTTCCTAGGCGCGCGCCGCGGTCAAGTCCAGGATGTCGTCGTCTGCGAGATCATCCAGACGGTACGGCCGTCGGCCCGCCCGGGATGCCCCGGATTATTATTTCCCTCTGCGGGAAGGACCCTGCCGCGGCTCTTTCGTGGCAGGTATTGCAGTTCAACAAGGCCTTGACGCCTTTAGGCGGGGCCGCTAATCGCCAGGCTCCGATCTCCGGGCATCAAGGCAAACAACTCAACGGCAGGTATTTCGCCGGAATATTGGTTCGGTTTTCACCCATGACGGTCATCCCGCCGGGGACGTTAGCACTGCCGCACACCCACGTGACGGGTACGATGGGCGCATCAGTCACGACAGCGGGACGGAGCGTGAGAAGCTTGCCCTTGATGAGAGTATTCGCGCTATTGCCAAAAGTTATGTCGATGGCGCCGTTATTAACTGCAACCGCGTTGACATAGATGTTAACGATCTTTTCAGCGGGCGGCAGTCCGGCCGCGGCATTGTCCGCGGAAAAGGTTTGCGTCGCTGCCCACGATTGGGTGAGCGGACCCTTCGCGATATCGGCGAGTGGGAGCGCCGAAATAATCTGTTGCCTAATAATCCGGCTCTCGAAGGTGGGAAGCGCAATGATCGCAAGGACGGCAATGACCGCGAGGACCATCGCCATCTCCAGCATCGTCACGCCGCGGCCGCGCTGCGTTGCCGCTGTGCCTAGCTGCGACCCTGAGAAGCGGAAGATCGAGGACATTGAGCAACGATAGCACTTGTCGCTGACGAAGCGACAAAAAGCAGCCATGGCCACCGCCCAGGAATTAAGAATGCAGCGATGGAAGAGCGCATAATCGGCGGCGAGCGTTCAGCGCCGTGATCATTGACGGATTTATTTGGAAGGTAATGGATCTCCACACTTGGGCTATTTACGTTTTGGCGGCCATCGGCCTTTCACTTTCGCCCGGCCCTAACGGGCTGCTTGCCCTGACGCACGGGGCATTGCACGGCCGACGCAAGGCGCTGTACACCATTTTCGGCGGAGTGTCCGGTTTTGTCGTCGTGATCGCGCTCTCGATGTTCGGCATCGGCGCGTTGCTCAAGGCCTCACTGGTATGGCTGACGGTAATGAAGTGGCTGGGGGGCGCCTATCTCGTTTGGCTCGGCATTCAAGTCTGGCGGTCGCCCCCGGTAGGCATTGAATTCCATGATTCGGTAAAGCCCAGAGCGGGTTGGTCGCTGTTCCGGCAAGGAGCACTGTCCGCGCTGACGAATCCCAAGGCGCTTCTCTTCTTCGCTGCTTTTCTTCCGCAGTTCATCGACCCTGCTCGAAGCCTCACCATCCAGTTCGCCATCATGGCTTGCACCTTCGCGGCGACTGAAATGGCGACCGAGGTGTTCATCGCAAGCATGGCGCATCGTATCAGCCCATGGCTGCGGCGCGTTGGCCGGCGATTCAACCAGGCCTGCGGCGCCGTCTTCATGGCGATCGGGGCCGCGCTTCCTTTGCGCGGTTGATGTCTCTCGAGGCTTTGCATCGGCGTCGCACTGATCCACCGCAGGAGTCGCTGTCACTCCAAAAAAAAGGCGCGCTCAAGCGCGCCTTTTTCCAGGAGGGATTCGTGCTACTTGTCCCGGTCCCAGTGTCCTTCGTTGAAATGGTAGCGGCCACCCTCTTCGCGCCACTCGGGCGCTACATAATGTTCTCCGCGCCGCTCGCGCTCGTAACCCCCCCTGACCCAAGCGTATCTGTGGCCGTCGGTGTCAAACCGGTAATACCCCGGCGTCACCACGTAGCCTTCGCGCGGGGGCAGCTGCTCGTATACGGGAGCAGGGGGCGCAATGTCGACGTCGACGCTGAAGCTCGCAGCATGAAGCGAAAGTGGCGCAGCGAACGAGCCCGCTATTGCGGCTGCCAACAGTGTTCTCCGAACATGCATAAGGACTCCTCGAAATGTCACCAAAGGAGCGTCCATATTGCTGCGGGCATCGCTCAGCGACTATCGGAGAAACGCTGAAATCCGTGTAGTCCAGCGTCAAGAAACGCCTAAGTTAGGCGCCTACACGCGAAACGGCCCCGGGAAGGGGCCGTCGTTGGTTTGGCAGATGCACTCGGAGTCGAAACCGGACCTTTGCTGCCCCGGCTATCGACCGGGTGCGCGCGGTTTAGCCGGAAGCGGCGGCGCTCCATCGCAAAGAGCGATATGGATGTCGGTTGCGGCTCGGAAGGCGCAAATAGCTTCCTCACTCTGGTTCAGCGCTCGCATTCGATCGAGCTCAAGCGCTACCGCGTGTTCCAGGGCCTTCCGGACCCCGCCTGGCGTCGGCATGCACTTCGCCTCACGGACAACGCAGTCAGCGCGCCTTCGCGCGTCTATTTTTATTGGCTCCGGAAGGTCCCAGGGACTGGTGAGGCCGCGACTTCGTCTTTGAAGAGCCATGGGATCCGGTACTTTTCATCAAATCTGCGTCACGGCAACCCCAAGATCGCGTCGCTATCGCATTCCCTGGTGGCCTGGCTAACGAGGGCCTGCGCCGTCAGACAATTATTCTTGGTGCGCGCGCAGGGAGGTTGCGCTCACACCATCGACGTTGGCACGGCCCTTCGCCGCCAGGACATGTCAATCTCCGCGCGAGTGCCGGCGCTGTCAAACCTGTCCGCTACCGCACAGACCGGGAGACGCCGACGCGAAACGCAGCGATTCGCTATGGGCGAGATTTAACCATGCCCGGGGCGTTGCCTCCACGACTGTCACGGCCGCTTTGCCCGGAGGCAGCGTCCGGCCTGTCGTGCGAGACCGGAGTCGCCGCCGGTAAAGAGCGTGCTGCTGACTTCGACTTAGTGCCGCAAGCTATCCGGCACCTTTCCGCCATTTTCCGCGAGCTTGCCCATGACCGCCTTCTGAAGTGCAATGTTTTGTTCCGCGGTGCCGTCTGCGCCGGCGTGCACGTTCAGCTCGTTGGCCAATTCCCTCCGTGCCGAGAGGCTCGAGTCCAGGTCCAACAATTTCAGGAGGTCGACGATGGACGTCTGCCAGTTGCCGCCACCCCCCTTGGTCGCTGCCGCCTGTGTGAGAACAGCCTGTACATCCACGTTTTGCAATTTCGGCTGATTGCCCGCCGTTGCGCCGGACGTCTGCGCGGCGCTGGGCCGTTGTTGCTGTTGCGTCGACGCCGAAGATCCGGCGCCGGACGTTTGCTGGCGGGGCGCGTCTGTCGAAGCGTGGTGAAATATGCGGTCGATGATGGATCCCAATATGCTCATGAGTTTGTCCTTGCCGCCTTGGGCGGAAACGTATAGGTACGTTGCGAGGTATCAGACGCCGCCGGCCCGCAGAGCGAACGGCGGCTCCTGCAAACTGTCGGCTTGTCTGCTGGTCGAGACAATCAGACGGCGTCTGATTGTTTTGTCGGATTGGTGCCCGCAACGCCGCCGAGGGCAAATCGACCCGAAGCCGGCGGTCAATAACGCCCCGCTGCACGGCGCGCCCGGAGACGCCTCGCAAGGCTCGATACCATTTGCAGCGTATGCTTTTCCGCGCCGGGCGGCGAACCGCTGGCACGCCACAGCACAAGAAGGGTGGCCACATAAACGAGCGCACCCAGGACGAATGCACAGCATAGTTCCAGGAAAAGCTCGACGATCGCGCTTTTATACGGCCACCATTGGAGCAGCACCAGCACGGCGGCGGACATCACCAGACAGGCTGAAACGGCGCGCCAGATCGCGGTCCCCACGGCTGCGGGCGAGATTCCGGCCGCCCGCCACATGATCGCGTAGTTGAGGACGAGCTGAAACGCGGCCGTCGCGCTGGTTGCCCATGCCGCGGCGATCAGACCCCAAATCGGTGCTGCCCAGAGCATCGAAAGTATCCCGACGACGGCGCCAAAGCATGCCAGCACGGTCGTCAGATGCGGCAGGTTGAGGGCGAGAAGGTGCGAATCGCTGTTCGACGTCACGACGCGGGCGATTCCCACAACGGCCAGGATCTGCATGACGGGAATGGCCTCCAGCCATTTCGGACCCATCGCAACGCGCACCAGCGGATCGGCGGTTAGCGCGATACCGACACCGAGCGGCAACGCGAGCATGACGACCATCGAGAGTGCCTCCAGAAAGGTACGTTGCATCGCGTCCGGGTCATTCTTGAGCGCGGAGAGCCCGGGTAGCATCGCGCGGCCGATCGGGACGACGAGCTCCGACGTCGCCAAAGCCGACACTTCCCGCGCCAGTGAATACAGGCCGAGCGACGCCGAATCGAGCATCTTGCCGATGACAAATGCAAAACCCTGTCGCTGAGCGAAGTACAGCAGATTGTTCGCGAGAACCCATCGAGAAAACCGCAGGATGGCGCCGCTCCGGGCGAGGCTGATCCGTGGACGATAGGGATGCATCGTGTAACTGAACAGCAACGCCGCACCGCGGCCGCTCAACGTTCCGATGACGAGTGCCCAATAGTTGCGGAGCAGAACCGCCAGCAGGATCGTGATTACGAATGAGACAAGTCTGGTCTGCACCAACAGCCGGAAATCGCGATCGAAGTCGAGAGATTTCTGGAAATCGACGGTCCCGATGTTGGCCAGACCGCTCAGCAGGCTGGCGAGGCCAAGCACGTAGAGGATGTTCTGTAACCTGGGCTCGCCAAAGAAATCCGCGGCGACGGATGCGGAGATGACGAGCAGGAGTGCGGTCAAGCCGCCTCGCACGAGCGACAACGTCCATGCCGTATCGTAGTAGCTGCGGTCGATGCCTTGTTCGCGGATCAGGAACGTTCCGAACTCGAACTCGCTCAACAGCTCTACAAATCCAAGCAGCATGCTCGCGAGCACCACCAATCCGAAATCCGCCGGAACCAGCAGTCGAGCGAGCACGACCATGCTGACCATGCCGATAGAGCGCACGGTAAGACGCATGAAAACGGTCCATACGGCGCCCCTGGCCATGCGCCTGCCGAGGTTCGAATGCTCGACGTTCATGCGAGAGAAATTGGCTTCAAGAGAAGAATCGACGGTAACATCTCCCAGCCAATATAATTGAAAACGGTCCACACGTAGGTTAATCGGAGGAGCGCTAGAGGCAGGGCATTGATCGGCCTGCAGCGGAAGACATCGCGCACGACGCAAGACTTGGTTCTTTCCGGGAGAGGACGATCTCGACATGGGTATCGACGCCCGCCACGATCGTGATACGGACCAAATGGAATCGCATCGCGGACCAAAGAGTGCCACCGTCGCATCGACGATCGGCGGGGTCATCGACTACTGGGCCCGCGTTGCACCCGACGCGCCTGCGATCGCAGCCAGGGAGCGGCGGGATATGAGTTATGCCGAGCTCGCGCTCCGGACGGATACCATCGCCGGCCAACTCCAGCATGCGGGTTTCGGCCCGCACAGTCGCCTCGCGCTGGTCCATCGGGGCGGCGCCGAGGCGTTTACGACCATTCTTGGCGTCGTGAAGCGCGCGATCGCCGTGCCTGTCAGCGACGAGTACTCGGCCAGCGAGCTTGGAAGCCATTTCGACGCATGCGGAGCCGAGGCCGTCATCGTCGATGCGCGGCTTGACGGGCCTATTCGCGACGTCGCTTCCGCACGAGGGATGCGTGTGATCGATGTCGGAAGCGGCCGGGACGAAGATGCGGCCGGCCATGTCACGCTAGATCTTCCGTTGCTGCAGGCTCACTCGCTCGCCGATCCTGCGCGCGCCGACCATACTGCGTTCGTCTTCGGCACGTCTGGCACCACCCGTGCTTCCAAGCTGGTGCCCCTGCGTCATCGCCATATGGTGTGCCGATCCGAATCCACGGCCCTTCTGCACGAACTGACCCAAGACGACCGTTGCTTCAACCAGAACCGCCTGTTCCTGTGCAGCGGCATTTCCAATTCGTGCACTGCTCTCTTTGCGGGCGGCTGTGTGGTCCACCCGGACGAATTCGGTCGCTTCGATCTGCGAGCATTCATCGAGAGCCTGATGGTACTTCGACCGACTTGGTATGTTGCAAGCTACAACTTCAACGTTGCCGTCTACCAGACACTCAAAGACGACGCGTCCGCGGTGGCCGGTCATGGCTTGCGTTTCATCCGCCCGACGTCCGGCCATCTCGCCCCTGAGGTGGTGGTCGGCTTGGAAAAGATCTTCGGTGTGCCCGTCATCGAAGCCTATTCATCGACCGAATCGGGCCGGATTTGCGGCAACCCGTTGCCGCCTCGGCGCCGTAAGCCGGGCTCGGTCGGCCTTCCTACCGTCCACAGCGATGTATCGATCATCGACGACCGCGGCCATCCAGTAAAACAGGGCGACCAGGGCGAGGTGGTCGTTCGCGGTGAGAATGTATTCGATGGGTACGATCGTAATCCGACAGCGAACGACGAGGCTTTTCGCGGCGACTGGTACAGAACGGGGGATCTGGGCGTTTTTGACGAGGATGGGTATCTCCGCCTCGTCGGCCGGATCAGGGAGATGATCAATCGCGGCGGCCAAAAAATCTCGCCGGTCGAGATCGACGAAGCACTTGTCGCCCATCCCGAAATCGCCGACGCAGCAGCGTTCGCTGTGCCGCATCCGACGCTGGGCGAGGTCGCAGCCGCCGCGGTGGTCCGGGGTCCGAATTCACGGCTGAGCAACCGGGATATCGCCGTCTTTCTTCGCCAACGCCTCGAGCCGATCAAATTGCCTCGGACGTTTGTATTCGTCGATGAGATTCCGAGAGGACTCTCAGGCAAAGCTCGCCGGTCGGAGATGATCAAGCTGTTCGAGCAGTTCGGGCCAATCTCACAGTCCGCTCAGAGCCCGCTTACCGATGATATGGCGACTCCGACCGAAACCAGGCTCGCACAGCTGTGGAAATGGCTTTTGCAGAGAGACCAGCTCGGCCCGAACGACGATTTCTTCCTGCTGGGCGGCGACTCCCTAGCCGCGACGCAGCTCGTCCTGACCGCCAACGAGGTATTCGACGTTGAACTTGGCATCGACCTCATTTTCAGCGATGCGAGCACAATTAGAACCATGGCCGCGATGATCGATCAACGCAAAGGGCGGCCGAAAACGGGCCGCAATCCGGACCTGCCCCTGGGCTCAATCGACGAACGCATCGGCCGCCCGTCCGCCGCAGACCGCGTCGATCCGGAGAAACACCAAGCGAAACACGACGCTGAGGTATTCGACTTGTTCGTCCTCGAAAAGTCGACGGGCCTGCGTCGAATGCGGCCGGGCGCCAGATACGCCTCCGTCCAATCCAACTCACAGGGGTATCGAAGCCCCGAGGTTCCCCTCGCAAAGCCGGCGGGAACGATTCGCCTCGCATTCCTTGGGGATTCGTTTGCGTTCGGTTCGTGGAACGGTGGCAACGAGACGACCTGGCCATTTCACGCGATCGAAACGCTGCGGCTCGCGCCTGGCGGATGGTCGTACGATTACATTAATGCGGCAATGCCCGGGAACGGGATTGGCCACGTGACGATCCAGTTCCGCGAGTCGATTGCGAAGTTTCGTCCGGACATCATAGCCATTGCTCCAGGCGCGAGCGGCAACGCTGCCGATTGGGCGCGCCAGAAGATCGGATATTCGGGTATCCACTATATGGCGAGCTGGCTCGCGCGGCGGTTCGGCCCGGTGGGATGGATTGAAAAGAATCTTGTCGTACTGCTCCGCCAGCTAAGGGCGCTCAGCGATCGCGGCAAATTGACGTTCGAGCCGCATGAGCTCAGAGACATTTCGAAAGAGTTTCAGGGCAAGCTGCGCGACCTCGTGACAGAGTGCCAGAAGAGCGGCGCCCTTGTCGTGCTGTTTACACGGGAATCCAGGATACAGCGATGCCAGGGCAAGGTGGCGCAGATATGGGCGTCCGGCTCGCGGCTGTTCTACCAGCCTTATATGTCGATCCCCGCTCTCCTGGATGTGAAGGACGAATTCAATCGGGTTTATCGCGAGGTAGCGGCTCAAACCGGGGCGCTGCTCGTCGACCTGGCCGGAGCGCTTCCGCCGACAAGAGTGTATTTTGAAGACAGCAGCCATTTCACGCCCAAGGCAAACAGGATCATCGGCGAACGCGTCGGCCGTGCGCTGTGCGACGATCCGCGGGTCCAGCAGCTATTGGGGGGTGCCAACCCAAGCCGGGAGCGACCTGAGCTGGGCAGCGTGGGGAAACGCGGATAACGAAAAGCGACACCCGCCTACGCTACCGTGCTTCGTCACATGCGAAATCACGCAGCGTTGTCCGGGTCCGAGACGTCGAGCGCGTCCACGTAACGGTTATACATACAGAAGGCCGCTGCGATGAGGACGGTGTCGTGGATTTCAAGATCCGTCGCACCTTGCACGCGGGCGGCGGCGACGTCTGCATCGCTCACTTGTTTTCCGCTTTGCTGGACCTTTCCGGCGATAGCCAATAGTGCTTTCAATTTCCGGGAAATGTCGGCGTTCGCATAGTCAAGCGTCACGCGACGCACCAGCTCGCCGTTACCGCCCAGATGGGCGGCCGCCCTGGCTCCATGGCGCGTCCGGCAGAAGGCGCAGTCGTTGAGTGCCGACACGTACGTGACAATCAGCTCGCGCTCGCCATGAGTCAGGGAGTTTGGACCTTTCAGGAGAACGTCGCTCAGCTGCTGCAATGCGGGTGCGGTCGCCGGCCGGAACGCATACAAACCGCGAATTCCGGGCAACGGCGCGGGGATACGGGCCATCGGTTAATTCCTGTGTTCAACGTCTCTTACATCGGTTCGTACACGTTCGGTGGAACAGCCGGCGAGGGCGATTGCTTCCTTCAAATCGTACGTTGCTTACCTTGCCGTTTCCTGACACACGCACGCGCTTGCTCAAGGGCGAGCCCACTTGGGTCCGACGGGTCGGTGGGTTCGCCAAGGACATCCCAGAGACCGCCTGTGTCGGTTCCGGTTCCTGCAGACGCGACGATGGCGTAAAGGACAAGAAGTGCTCGGGGCGTGTAACGCCTCGCGCAGAGCGCGCACGTTCGCACTCTATGGATCGCGGGACAAGCCGGTTTTCACGCAAGGCTTGTCAGCGTTTCGACAGCAGACTCTTTCTAAGGTATGATCGCTCGCCATCAGATTCAGACAAGAAGCTAACAATCATCGCCCAGGCGGCGATACCTTAAGTTGCGGAAGTCCCGGGGAGAAATCGCGTGGGAATTCCGGTGCTGCTGGCTGCGACAGCGACCCGATGGGCTGGCGCGGCGCGACTCCCCCGCGAACTGGTTCGTGCCGGGTTCGACGTATCGGTGCTCGCGCCGAGGGGATCGTTGGTCGCGGCGAGCCGGCATGTCGCCGCCGTGACCCTGCTGCCTGACACTGCGACGCCGATGCAGTGGCTGCATATGCTCCTGGCCAGCAGCGGCGAGCGCAAACCCAGATTGATCGTGCCCTGCGACGATACGACGCTGCAACTGATGATGTCGCTCGTCGAGTCTCCGCCTGGGGGCCTCGACAAAAGGATGCGGGATGACCTCGTCGAGCTGATTCGCGAATCGCTCGGCGACCCAACGTACTACCGGACGAGCATCGACAAAACGCTGCTGCCGCCGGCGGCCGAGGCTTTAGGTGTGCGCGTGCCGGCGTACGCCGTTATCGCGGATGCCGCTGCGGCACGTGCATTCGCACAAACGCACGGTTATCCGATCGTCTTGAAACGCGCGTTTGGAACGGCCGGTCAGGCGGTGGAAGTCATTTCGGCCCCGGCGCTGCTGGAGCCGGCGTTCCGGAAACTGGACGCTGCGACAGAGGCAATCGCGTGGAAATCGACCGATTTGCTTGTCCAGGCTTGGGTGCCTGGCAACGGTTTGTTGGACGCGGTGGTGGCGTGGGGTGGGGCACCCTGCGCCGGCATGACGCGTGAAGTCGTGATGCGAAGTCCGGCCACCGGTCCGTCGACGGTCGTCCGCTGCAGGGACGCGCCAGAGGCTCGACGTTTCTCGGCTCTCCTCGCGGCCGGCTTCGGCATAAGCGGTTTCTTCGGGCCGGAATTCATCGAACACGAGCGGACCGGGGACGTCTATCTGATCGAGATCAATCGGCGTGTGACGAATGGCGTCCAAATGGGTGGCCTGGTGGGAGTAGATCTCTGTGCCGCACTGGCCTGCGCACTCGAGGGACGCGCTTATGCGGGGCGCACAGACATCGCTCGAGGAGAGTGCCATTTGATCGCAGAATTTCCACAGGAATGGTTGCGCGATCCAAAGAGCCCGTACCTGCGTGCTGCCCGCACCGACGTGCCCTGGGATGACGTCGGGTTGCTGCGCGCGATGTTCGCGATGCGGCCGTGATCTGACCTATCGAGGCTGGCGCAAGGGCGGCGGACTGCAGCGGACGCAATATGGTGAGCGCCTCGCGTTCGGGGTGGGGCCCTCGCGCATCCGTTGAGCAGCGGCGCGAGCGGCGTACGGCAACGCAGCTCTGATGGTTGCGGCTCCTGCCCTGACGAGCCCGGTTGCCCTGCGTGGCTTACCGCCGCGAGCGGTATCCCCGGAGGACCCCTGTTAGAGTTGCGGGATGGGAACAAAGACCGGGCCCGTCGTGAATACTCTCTACTCCGTCGACCCCGACATTACAGTGGCTTCCACGCTGGGCAGCGCCTTCTATGGCGACGAGGCCGCGTATGAGCTGACGCGAGAGCGCGTTTTCGCGCGCACCTGGCAATGGATCGGCGATCTCGACGATGCAGCCGAGCTGTGCTCGCTTGCGCCGCGGCAGTTATTGACGGGGCTGCTCGACGAGCCATTGCTTCTTGTGCGTGACAAGGAGAATTCGCTTCGCTGCCTTTCGAATGTATGTACCCACCGCGGCAACATCCTCGTTCGAGAGCCCTGCAAGGGCGCGGATCAGATTCGCTGCGGCTATCATTCGCGGCGGTTCGATCTTGCCGGCCGCATGACCTTCATGCCGGATTTTGCGCAGGCGAAGAATTTTCCTTCCGCAGCCGACGATCTACCGGAGATTCCTTTTGGCACCTGGGGCGGCCACGGCTTCGCGACCGTCGCTCCTGCCGCTCCGCTCGATGCCTTCCTTGGCGACATGAAGACGCGGCTTTCGTGGCTAGCTCTCGATCGCTTCCATTTCGATCCGGCGTCGAGCCGCGACTACCAGGTCGAGGCCAACTGGGCGCTTTACGTCGAGAACTATCTGGAGGAGCTGCATATCCCGTTCGTGCATCCGGGCTTGAGCAGGATCGTCGACTGCGCGACCTATGAGCACGAGCTCTTTCGCTATTCGAGTCTGCAGCTTGCGCTGGCGCGGAAGGGTGAGGTCGCCTTCGATTTGCCGCCGGGCGCCCCCGATTACGGGCGGCGAGTCGCGGCGTATTACTGGTGGATTTTCCCCAACCTGATGCTCAACTTCTATCCATGGGGCCTGTCCCTCAATCGCGTCGTGCCCGAGACCGTAAGTCGCACGCGCGTCGAATTCCGTGCCTATGTGGCCGACGAAAGCAAGCGCGAGCGGGGGGCCGGAAGCGCACTACACGAGGTCGAACTCGAGGACGAGGCGGTGGTCGAAGCGGTGCAGCACGGCGTGCGCTCGCGCTTCTACCGCGGTGGGCGCTACTCCCCGACCCGCGAGCGCGGCACGCATCACTTCCACCGGCTCCTGTGCGAGTTCATCAACGGATAAGCCTGAACGAGCTGGTAGTCGTCGGCCCGATCCGATGCCGGCGCAGGCCGGATATTATTTGCGCGGCGCCTTCGCTCGCATCGCCGCTTTCTTATCCGTCGCCGGCTTGGGTGCACGCGCCAGCGAAGCATTCAAGGCGGTTGCCAACGCCGCGTCGCCGCTGACCAGATCAGCCCACGCCAGCTCGTAGCCCTTGCGCCGTCCCTTGGGTGCGAGAACCAGCCCTGTCGCCGAGACGGTAAGCGTATAGGGCTCGCCAAGAACGCTAAGCTCCCGTTTCAGCGGGGTGTCGAGTTTGGTTGTCACGGGAGAAGCTCGCCAGCACGCTTATGCGCGGCAGGCTGAGGGCTCGATTTCATCGGGTCAGGTTACCTGGTTCCACCCTGCGCGGGTTGCTTCACGGCGTGAACTCTGATCTGGCGATCGAAGCCCTTAAACGACATTTCTCCGAGGTCCTGAAAGGTCAGACCTTTGCCTATGCACAGCTCAGCGACGACGTTCGATACCAGGCTCTGCTTCGGTTGGGCGTGGGAGCAAAGTCGCGCCGCGAGCTGAACCGTTGATCCGAAGAGATCCATGTGATTTTCGACGGGCTCTCCTGCCGCGGCACCGATACGAACCTTGATCGGAATCCTCTTGTTCTCGCGCTCGTGGTGAGCGAATTCGTGCTGTATGCGAATAGCGCAGCGAGCCGCCGCGGCCGCTGAGACGAAGCACGCCATGATGCCGTCACCGGTGTGTTTGATCTCGCGCCCGCCGAACGCGCTGAGGGCATTGCGGACGATCGTGTCATGGACGTTCAGAAAAACCATGGCGGCTTCGTCTCCGACGCGCTGCGTAAGCGCCGTCGAGCCGACCATATCCGTGAACAGGACCGTTCGGATGCCTGGGTCGCGCTCGTTGGCCGTGCTGCCGGGAACAAGGGCGGCGCCTCCCGGATTGACCTCGCATCCGCCCAGGAATCCCTCGGCTATCTCGGGCGATACTTCGATGATCTTCGCCGCGACAAGACCGTGCGCTTCACGATGGACGGTCGCGGCTGCTTCCGGATTTGGGGCGCTGCACAGGCAGAAAACCTTGCCGGAGCTCTCGTTGAGCCAGTACTTGTGGTATTCGACGCCGTGTTTCTCCTGCCTGGCGACGTCGGCTTCGTGCGCTTTCGCAACGGCGTCCGCGGTTACTCCGGGAACCTCGTGAATATCCATGTACATCGGCATGGGTGTCTCGGAAAGGGTGACTTTTCGCGGCGTATGTTCACCGGCTCGACGGGCCCGTCTAAGCGGGTTTCCCGTCCGCCGCAACCTGTCGGGACACGATGATTTCAGGTGGCTGTCGCAGCGTCTGATAGACGACGCAATAGCGTTCGGTCAAGCGAAGGAGCGTGTTCAACTGGTCGGGCGTTGCGTCGGTCTCCAGGTCGAAGCGAAGGCGGATGCGCTGAAATCCGACGGGCGCGTCCTTGGCGACACCCAACGTGCCTCGAAAGTCGAGATCGCCTTCGGCTCGAACGCCGCCGCCTCGAATGTCGACGCCTATCGCGGTCGCCACCGCATTCAGCGTCACGCCAGCGCAAGCGACGAGGGCCTCGAGCAGCATATCGCCCGAACACGCGCTCAATCCGTTGCCGCCTGTTGCCGGATGCAGCCCGGCGGTGACGAGCGCCTTGCCGGTTTGCACGCTGCACGTCGTGCCTTCGCCGAGACGACCCTCTGCCCTCAGGGTGATCAGAGCGGCTTCGGGATGCTCTCGGTAGCGCTCCTTGATCGGTGCCTGGATGGCGCGGAGCTTATCGGTATCCATTTAATGGTTACGAGATGCTTCCTCGGTCGTGGGCTCACGCCACAATGGTCAGCGAGTCGCCGGGCGATGGAGGCGGTTTCGATGCCGCATGGTTACTTGCGAGCCGCGCCATGTCAATCCACCCTGGCCTCCGCGATGGCATTGCTCTCTGGTAAGAATTGCAATCCACGCGACATCGCACACGCTGCTTTCTGCGTCGGCAGCCTGATCGGGTCGAACCGTTTTAGTATAAGAGGGATGCGACGCAGCCAGGCAAGGCCCCCATGGCAATGAACGATGTCTACGCGTCGACCGAGCCTTCGCGTGCCGAGATCGACAAGCTGCAGGGACCGACAGTCATTGAATTCGGGACCTCCTGGTGCGGGCATTGTCGCGCGCTTCAACCCAGGCTGGCCGACGCGTTCGCGGACCATCCTGGCGTGGGTCACATCAAGGTTGCCGATGGCAGCGGCCGAGCGTTGGGGCGGTCGTTCAAGGTAAAGCGTTGGCCTACGCTCGTCTTTTTGCGTGACGGCAAGGAGATCGCGCGACTGGTCCGACCGGTGGATGAGAGCGCGATCCGTCAAGCGATCGAGCAGATCGACCGTCGCTAGACCAGACCAGCCCGCAGGCGGCGGGGCTTTTGTTTGCCGGTCAACGCGCATTGCGGGCTTGGGTACGGCGCAAACGCGAGGCAACCACCCGGCCAATCGCCATCAGCAGATCGCACGCCTGGCGGGGATGCGCGTCCGCATAAGTTTGATAATCGGCAAAGTCCAGGCGATAGAGCTCGCTGTCCGCAACCGCCCATACCTTGGCCGACCGGGGCCTGCCGTCAAAGAACGAAAGCTCCCCGACGACCGATCCGGGATGAACCTTGGCAATGGCCCCCATGCTTTGGCTGCTCAAAACTGAAGTGACTTCCAGCAGGCCCGACGCGACGAAATACATCACCCGCTCGGAGGCATCTTCCTGGATCAGCACTTTCCCTCGCGCCACGTTCAACCGCTGCGCGTGCGAGAAGAGGCTTTCCCAGTCTTCCCGCTTCCACTGCGCAACGGCCAATCGTTCGCGATCCGCTTTTTCGTCCGCGGCAGCAAGAAGGAAAGCTGCGATTCCGGCAGCAGGCTCTGCCATGTTATTGTCCTCCGCCAACGAACGTCGATCGTCTCGATGCATGGGCCAAAATAATCAAGCGCGCTACAAGATACCCTCCCGCCCGGTGCAGGACAAGACGCTCGCATTCGTCCAGCCGGGTGGGGCGCGCGTGACCGGCTTGCGCGCTTGTCGATACGCTCTCCTTTGCTAGCTCCCTGGGAAGCAAGTCCGCATGGATAACTTCATCCTCCTGATCGCATGCTTCATCATCGGCATGCTCCTGCGCCGCAGCGGCCGACTTCCTGACAATGCCCACGCCGCGCTGAACGGGTTCATCGTCCACGTGTCCCTGCCGGCTCTCACACTGCTCTACGTGCACGACCTGCGCATCGAAACGTCGTTGTTGTTTCCGGTGGCGATGGCCTGGCTGGTGTTCGCCATCGGATTCGTATTCTTCAAGATGGTCGGCCGGATATGGTCTCTCCCGGCCGCAACCGTAGGCGCATTGGTGCTCACCGGCGGGCTCGGCAACACATCCTTCATCGGCCTGCCGATGATCGAAACGTTCTACGGTGCCCAGGGCCTCGGCTTGGGCATCCTGATCGATCAGATGGGTACCTATATGGTGCTCTCGACGCTGGGCATTCTGGTGGCGGCGATGTACGGGCAGGGCGCCGGGCTGAGCACGGGCGCGATCGTGAAGAAGATACTGACGTTTGCGCCGTTTATCGCGTTCCTCGCGGCTTTGCTTTTGATACCGGTCGAGTATCCCGGATGGTTCACGGGGCTCTTGCGCAGGCTAGGCACCACGCTCGTGCCTCTCGCCCTGGTGTCGGTCGGCTATCAGATCCAGTGGAGCGCGGTTCGCGGCAAGCTCGGGGAACTGTGCATGGGGCTCGGGTTCAAGCTAGTGGTCGCGCCCGCCATCGTCGCGCTGCTTTTCGCCGGCTTGCTGGGTGCGCATGGGGAGACCATTCAGATCACGATCTTCGAGGCGGCCATGGCGCCTCAGATCGGGGCCGCCATCGTGGCGGTGGACCACGACTTGGATCCACCGCTGGTCACGCTGATGGTCGGCATCGGGATCCCGGTTTCCTTCCTCACGCTGCCGCTTTGGTGGCAGTTCCTGAAAATCCTGGGCGGCTGAATTCCCGCTGCGCCGACGCCTCGCGGCAAAAACAAAGCGGCCCATCGGCCGCTTTGTCATTTTGAGTTGAGGCGTTTTGATCAGGCACGTGGATCGCCGTTGGCGTCGACCGTCAATGTCGCACCCGGAGGCGCGGTCATTTGCACGCGGTGCTCCACGCCGCGGAAGTTGTAGGTCACGTCCCAATAATCGGGCTGCTGCTGGCCTTGAACGTTCTCGCATCGTTGCACGTCCTGGGTGGTCTGGTCGCCGCGGCCGACGTTGGCCCCGATCGCTCCACCGGCGACTGCCCCGCCCACCGTCGCGACATCTCGACCGTGACCACCGCCGACCTGGTGTCCGAGTATGCCGCCGATGACGGCACCGGCAATCGCACCGGGAACGTTGGGCCCGCGGTCGACTTGCTGGCGTTCTACCCAGCAGCGCTGTTCGGGCGGCCCCACGACGGCGTGCACCGAGGTTACCGGAGCCTGATACAACCGTTCATCCGGAGGAGACGGGTACCCGTAGGCCGGCGCCGCCGCGACGACGGGTGGCCTGTAGTCCGGCGGGGCGCCATTGTCGTAACGCGCCACCCGATCGGCCGGTCGCACGGAGGAGATGCGCTCGTCCAAGCCCATCGATCGCAGCGAATCGTAATTGCCGGGCTGAAGGGTTACGCATCGGCCCTCGAACCGGGCGTCCGAACAAACTTCCCAACTCCCGCTGTTGACGACGACCGATCGCGCACGATCGTTGAATCCGGTGCGATCGAGGTCCCACACCGTCCTGTCCGCCGTGAAAGCCTGGCCACCGAAACCTTCGCCTTCGTAAAACGTGATCTGCGCCATTGCCTGCGTAGCCACAAGCAAGCCGGCGACGCCAAGCACCATTTTCAGGGGTCGCATAAGTGTCTCCTGTGTCATGATCCCGCGCACGATGCGAGGGAGTGCGCCTTGGACAAATCCTAACGCTCCAGCCGCTTTGCGGCTGTCGGGGCGAATCCGAAAATCATGTAGGACAATGGCAGGATGCCAGTGAGTGCGCCGCCGATGGCCCCGCGTCCCATTTCCCCGCGGCCGTTGCGTTGCGGGCCGGTCCGCGAGGCTTCGGTCGCGGCGTCGTGATCGCAATGATGAAAAATGGGGCATCGCCGTGACGAGGATTCTGATCGGCACCGCGTCATGGACCGACAAGAGCCTGATCGGCTCCGGTCTGTTTTATCCGGCTCGCTGCAGTACGGCAGAGGATCGTCTTCGCTACTACGCCTCGCAGTTTCCGATCGTCGAAGTCGACAGCAGCTACTACGCGCTGCCGGATCCTCGCGTCGCGCAGCTCTGGACGGACCGGACGCCGGAGAACTTCGTATTCAACATCAAGGCATTTCGCCTGTTCACCGGGCACCAGACGGCGCCAGCAGCCTTGCCGAAGGACATCGTCGAAGCGATCGGACCGATCGGCAAGAGAAATATCTATTATCGGGACGTGCCGGTCGAGCTCCTGAACGAACTGTGGCGGCTGTACCGCGCGGGCATCGAGCCCCTGAAGCACGCGCGAAAGCTCGGAGCCGTGCATTTCCAGTTCGCGCCGTGGGTGGCCTATCACCCCAGGAATCTGGAGCACATCGAGGAGTGCCGGCAACGACTGGAAGGCTTCCGGTTATCGATCGAATTCCGTAACAAGACCTGGTTCGAAGGCGAGCATGGGCAGGCCACCATCGCGTTCGAGCGGGCGCGCGGCCTGGTCAACGCGGTCGTGGACGAGCCGCAGGGAATGGCCAACTGCATCCCATCGGTGTGGGATGTTACCAACCCCGACTTGGCGATCGTTCGGCTGCACGGACGCAACCATGCGACCTGGAACCAAAAGGGCTTGGCGTCGTCGGCGCAACGCTTCAACTACGATTACACCGATGCTGAGCTGGGCGGCCTCGCCAGACAGATCGAGTCGATCGCGGCATCGAGCGTGCACGTGATTTTCAACAACAACTACGAAGACCAGGGACAGCGCAACGCGAAGGCCCTCACATCGATCGTCGGCGCCGGGCGCTGAGCATGCCTTTCAGGCCAGAAGACTGTTGCCGCGGCGTCACGCACAAGGGGTGCAGAGCTTCGCCAACCGATCGCGGCACGAGGCGTGCGCGGCGATGCCCTGCTGCAGCAGGTTATCGGCGATGGACACCGCCACGTAGTGCTTGTGCCGATCCTCATCGCTGCGGATGACCTTGCCGGCCAGGATCGCCTCGGAGGGATCGCCGTAGCCAGGCGCGCCGGTGAATCGAAATGTACGGTAGTCCGCGTTCAGCGCCGTGCCCAGCTCGAGCCAGCGCGCCAGGTCGCCGAGCACGCGATCGGTATCGTCGATGAGGCTTTCGGATGTCAGAAACGCTGCGTTGCCACCAAGCTGCGCGCCATAGCCTTCGAGTTGCTGCAGCCGCCCGGTATAGTAATCCATGACGCGCACCGGATCGTTGAACCTGCCTTTGGTGCCGGGCATACGACTGAGGTTCAGGATGCTTTGAATCGTGTCCTCGGGATTGCGCAGGAGGAACAGAACTTTCATCTCCGGCCTGCTCAGAATGCCAGGCGCGATTTCCCGATGGTTGTGCAGAATCTTGTCCAGAACGTATCGGCCCAGAACGGGATTGCCGGTGGCCTGCTGGACCTTTCGGGCAAGTCGCTGCAGATCCAGGCGTCCAAAATAGGACAGCTGCGCCTCGGCATACCCTGATATCTCGGGGTGGCTTCCGAGAATGTGGCAGAGCACGCTCGAAAAGCTCCGCATGTGGCTTACGACGAACAGAAAGCGCCCCGAGTGCCGGCCCAGGGCTTGCTCCCCGTACTCGTAATGGATGTTGGACAACTGCCGATCCCTCCCGATCGCGACATGGCTGCGCCCCGGCGGTCGAACCGCCGTTTTGGTGGGCGACGCATTGTTGCAGATTCCGCGGGCCGCGATAAGCGGGCGAAGCGCCGTCGGCCCAACAGCCGGGCCTCGCTAAGTGCAGGCGCCGAGGCAAACGCGTAAGCAGACCGGCGGTCCAAGCGACTGACGCTTAGTTCGCTTCTGGAGGCCCCGGGCGCGGCATAATCCGCCTCGGGGGCAGACGCCCACGTCCATCGATGGAGGTTCACATGTTTGCAGTTCTGCAAAAGAGCTTTGCGGCGGCGATGCTGGCCGCCGTTTGCGCCAGCGGCTGCGGCGGCAGCTCGGCTGCCACCGCGCTGCCCGACCCCGCAGTCGACGCTGCACGCACGGGCGGCAAAGGTCCGGCCACGGCCGTATTTGCCGGCGGGTGCTTCTGGGGCGTCGAGGCCGTGTTCAAGCACGTCAAGGGTGTGTCATCGGCGGTCTCAGGCTATGCCGGCGGGGACGCCAAGACGGCGCACTACGAAATCGTGGGCAGCGGTCTCACCGGCCACGCCGAATCGGTCCAGGTCACCTATGACCCGTCACAGATCTCGTACGGCCAGTTGCTGCGGGTGTTCTTTTCGGTGGCCCACGATCCGACACAACTGAACCGCCAGGGCCCGGACGTCGGCTCGCAGTACCGGTCGGCGATCTTTTATTCCGATCCCGAGCAGCAGCGCATTGCGCGCGCCTACATCGAGCAGCTGCAAAGCGCGAAGGTGTACGACCGCCCGATCGTGACCCAGCTCACGCCGCTCAATGCTTTCTATCCAGCGGAAGGCTATCACCAGGATTATTTGGCGAAGCACCCGGAGAACATGTACATCGTCATCAACGATCTGCCGAAGCTCAATCACCTGCGGCAGGAATTTCCCCAGATCTACGTCAGCCGCTGAGCTGTCGCCGGAGATTCATATCAGGCCGCCGATGATGTTGATGCTCATCGCGAGGATGATGATGTTGAAGACGAAAGACAGTATGCCGTGGATCAGCGTGACGCGCCGCATATGCCGCGCCATGACTGCGACGTCCGATACCTGCGAGGTCATGCCGACGACGCAGGCATAGTAGGCGAAATCGAGGTAATCCGGCTCCCCTTCGTCGGGAAATTTCAGCCCCCGCTGATGCTCCTTGCCGCGCTCCGATCGAGCGTAGTACAGGTGCGCGTAGTGGAACGCGAACAGAGTCTGAATGAGCATCCACGAGAGCAGCAGCGCGGCCACCGTCAGAACGAGATAGCCGGCGCGAGGCCAGAATGGAAGCTCCTTGATGCCGCTGGCGAGGAAGCCGATCGCGACGAAACTCGCGCTGGCCGCCGTGAGGACGAGCAGGAAAATGATGTACCCGCTCTGGTCGTACATCTGCGCGCGCAGGCGCGTCATGTCGTCGTCGGCCAGCGCGACCACCATCCACGCAAGGCACAGGTAGGCCAGCGCCCCGACGTCCCATCCCAGCAGGAGCCGTGCGCCGCCCGCGAGCATGTCGCGGGTGACCAGATAGGTAACGAGCGCGCAAGCGATGACAATGGCCAGACGCTGCAGCGCCGTCATACGAAGAATCCACGGCAATTTGACCTTGAGCACGCACATCCCCCTGCCGCAGTACCCGCTTCGAACCCCGGCTACGGACGAGCCGCTCGCGCCGTATCCGTTTGCTGGCAAAACTCCATTGTAATCAAGGGGCAGAAAGCGTGGGTCGATTCCGCGGCCGCCAAAGGTCCCCGTTGCGGCCTCACCCGGTCCCCGGGGGCTGGCAAAATCCCGCAAAGTTGGTATGATGCCAACGTCATACGCACTATCTGAAAAGGGCAAACCCGGTTAACGCCGGGGACGCAAAGTTTCCGGTCTACAGGGCCTCGGGCCCCACGACGGCGGGACTGCCAGATAGCTGTCATCGCGCGAAATTGATGGTCTCGCGCGCCGTGGACGCCATGAGCGAACAGTAGCGCGGCCGACCGCCAGCCAGCACCGCTTCGCTCGAAGCTCCGCCGACGGTTATTCGCTGCAGTCCTTCTGCCCTGGGTGGCTTGGCCCCAAGAGGAGAAGCTCAGTGAGAGTCGCCGCGCCAGGTCGTTCCGGGTTCCGCTTTCCAACCGCTGCATGGCAGATCGTCTTATGGGTTACCGGCATCGCCCTTGGCGGCGCCGGCTATGCCGCACAACCGTCGCAAGGCAACAGCGACGCGAAGCCCGCCGCAGCATGGGTCAGGGGTCACATTCTCGTGCAGCCGAGGGCCGGCTTGTCGGACGCCGAGTTCGCCAACACCCTTGCGCCCCATGGGGGCAAGGCGACGGGGCGACTGGGTAACCTGAACGTCTATGTGGTCACGCTGCCGCCCGCCGCATCCGAACAGGCGGTCGCGAGCGCGCTCGCCCACCATCCGAACATCAAGTTCGCTGAGGTCGATCAGCTGATTGCGCCCAATTTCGCGGTGAACGATCCTTACTTCGCCAGCGAATGGCATCTGCAAACGATGGGCGCGCCGACGGCCTGGAATGCATCGATCGGGAGCGGCGTCATCGTCGCGATCCTTGACAGCGGGATCGATGGCACCCACCCCGACCTGCAGGGCCAACTGGTGTCCGGGTGGAATTTCTACGACAACAACAGCAACACGTCCGACGTTTACGGCCACGGCACCAAGGTGGCCGGCGTGGTCGCGGCGCTCACCAACAACGGCGCCGGCATCGCGGGAATCGCGTGGGGCGCCAAATTGATGCCCATCCGCGTGACCGATACATCGGGCGTCGGCACGCTCAGCGCATTCGCCAACGGGCTCACGTACGCGGCGGATCACGGGGCCCGGGTCGCCAATCTCAGTTTCCCCGTGCAGTCGAGCTCGTCGACGCAGGCGGCGGCGCAGTATTTCATGAACAAGGGCGGGGTCGTCTTCAATTCGGCCGGCAACTATGGAAAGCTCGATTCGACGCCGCCGAGCAACACATTGGTGTCGGTGTCGGCGACCGACAGCACCGATACCATCGCCAGCTGGTCCAGTTACGGTCCCTACGTCGATGTGTCCGCTCCGGGCGTCAGTATCTGGACGACGGCTCTCGGCGGCGGCTACGCGGCCGTGTCGGGCACATCGTTCTCGAGCCCGCTCTCTGCCGGCGTCGCCGCGCTGATGATGAGCATCAAGCCTTCGCTCGCGCCTTCGCAGGTCGTCGCCCTGATGGAATCGACGGCGGTCGATCGTGGCACTGCCGGCTACGACTATGACTACGGCTACGGGCGGGTCAATGCCGCGGCCGCGGTCGCCGCTGCGGCTGCCGCCACAGCGGTCGATTCGCAGGCGCCTTCGGTAGCGATCTCGTCACCCACCGGCGGAACGGTCAGCGGTGTCGTGCCGGTCAACGTGACTGCCAGCGACAACGTCGGCGTTACCCACGTCGATCTCCTCGTCAGCGGCACGGTGCTGGCAACCGACACGACCGCGCCTTACGCGTTCAGCTGGGATTCGTCAAAGCTCGCCGGGAGCAGCGCTTCGCTGGTCGCGCGCGCCTACGACGCGGCGGGCAATGCGGCGAGCTCCGCCGCGGTAACGGTCTCGGTGGCGAGCGCGGGGGGCACACCGGACACGACTCCGCCCACCGTGACGATCGCCAGTCCCGGCAATGGCAGCGCCGTGACCGGCGTCGTTACCGTGAACGTGAAGGATAGCGATAATGTCGGTATCGCCAGCGTCAGCCTCTATCTGGACGGGAAGATGGTCAGCACCGGCAACAGCGCCTCGCTGGCGTACAAATGGAACACGAAGAAAGCAGCCAAGGGGACGCACACCCTCAATGCGATCGCCAAGGACACCTCGGGCAACCAGTCGAGCGTGAGCATCCAGGTCACGAAGTAACGAACGGCAAGGCCAACGAAAGACGCCGGCGGATGCCGGCGTCTTTCGTGGCGCAACGGGTGTTGCTTAGGCCTTGCGGCGTCCCGTCCCGAAGAAACCCAAGCCCAGCAGGCCGATACCGAGCAGGGCCAAAGTCGCGGGCTCCGGCGTTTCCTGCGGCAGGCACACCGTCGGCGGGCAGCCACCTTCTTGGATGGTGATCTCCGCGGACGTGTTGCCGTGCTGCTTGCCCTCGGCATCGTTGAAGGACGCCTTGATGCTGCTGGAATCGGTCTTCAGCGTGCCGTTATTCACGGTGAGAGCGAAATCCCATTGGTAGATGCCGTCGGGAACCAGGAGACTCTCGCCGTCGGCGCAGACAAAACCATTCGTGTTGTCTTGGCAACCGTTGGCGACGCCCCCAAAGTGGACTGTCCAATCGCTAAGGGTCCCCGGGGAGGCCAGCAAGTCCGCGTCAATGAAGTCGCTGCCATTGGCGGTGACCTTGAACCCTATGGCGTACAGAAACCCGGTCGGATCCGGTCCGTTGACGTAGCCCGCCGTATTGACGGCGTAGCTGACGTCGTAGGTCGTCGTGCCATCGCCGTTGTCAGTGCCGGTCGCGGTGCCATTGGTAAAGAATAGGGCGTAGATATTGCCATAGCAGTTGCCGCTGCCGCCGTCACTATTGAGGCAAGTGGCGCCACTGATAGGATCGGCCATGGCAGGGAGCGACAACGCACCGAGAACCAGCGCCCCGAAGACTAACTTTGCGAACTTGTTCACTTGACCACCTCCACATGATGACTCTGGCATATATAGAGCAAGTTCCGTGCATGCGTTGTTAAGCCACTGATTAATTGTAGAATTAATTTTTCTGCTACGTCCCGGAAGGGGAGACTGTAAAGAGATTCGACGGCGTCCTACAAATGTTGTGACCGACAACCGAAGGATTGCTTTGTCACACGAATCGATATGGGCCGAACGCGCGACGGCGGGGCTGTGCCCATCGCGCGGCGCTTTAACTTCGTCGTGACCGGCAATGGCCCGGCGCCAGTCGGGGAACAGGTTCACGTCGATTCGCTCGCCGGTCCACGCTGACCTCCCACGCGATTGCGTCGCGACTCCGACCAAGCGTCCCGACGGCGCGAACACGGGCCACGGGGCTTGACCAACGTTCGCTCTCTGGTCTACACCCGTTGTTCGACCGCTGGCCTCGCCGACACTTGCCGAGCGTCGCCGAGGCTGTGGGAAAATTTGACGCTGCTGCGGCAGCGAACGGTCGCACGCAGGCGCTACCCATGACAGTACCCAACCTATCCGGCG
>DASXPJ010000051.1:0-1537 GCA_036493675.1 Casimicrobiaceae bacterium | reverse complement strand
CATTTATCTTGCACCGTCGGCGTACGAGGCCGGGTTCGTGTCGGCCGCGCACGGCGAAGCGGAAATCGCCGAAACGATTGCCGCGGCGGATCGGGCGTTCGGCACGATGGCCTCGACCTAGCTGTGATGCGCCAAGACGTTGTTACTGTTCATTCGGACTGAGTTTGAGAGACTGGGAGGTGCGACCCAACCCACACCTTTCAGGGACTCAGCCGAATGAACATCCACAAGAATGCCCGACTCACCATCGTCCGTCGACTGGAAATGGTCCACGACGTGCTCGAGCGCAAGCTGGCCTACGCCGCCGCCGCGGCCATGCACGGCGTTAGTGTGCCGACGGTGCGCAAGTGGGTCGGCCGCTTCCTCAGCCAGGGCGAAGCTGGACTGCGCGACGCCTCCTCGCGACCCGAGGTCTCGCCGCGCGCGATCGCCTCGAAAACGGCGTTGGCGATCATCGAGCTGCGCCGCCGCTACCTGACCCACACCGCCATTGCACGGGCACTGGGTGTATCGGCAACTACGGTCGGGCGCGTTTTGCGCCGCGCCAAGCTGGCGCGCTGGAGCGACCTCAAACCCAGTGAGCCGGTAGTGCGTTACGAGCATGCTTGCCCGGGCGATTTGGTGCACATCGATACCAAGAAGCTCGGTCGCATTGAGAAGATGGGCCACCGGGTTACCGGCGATCCGCGCGATTCTACGGAGGGCGCGGGCTGGGAGTACCTGTTCGTGGCGGTTGACGACCACGCGCGCCTGGGATACACCGAGATGAAGGCCAACGAGCGCGGCGTCAGT
Source organism: Casimicrobiaceae bacterium (assembly GCA_036493675.1). GTDB lineage: Bacteria > Pseudomonadota > Gammaproteobacteria > Burkholderiales > Casimicrobiaceae > PALSA-1003. Next base: position 745 of record DASXPJ010000051.1, on the reverse strand, counting down.
GCCAGCGAGTTCCTGCGCGCGTGCGTGCGCTACTTCGGCAAGCTCGGGGTGACCGTGCGCCGGGTGCTCACTGACAACGGTTCGGCGTTTCGCTCCAAGCGATTTGCCGCCGCTTGTCGAAAACTGAGCCTGCGACACGTTTTCACCCGACCCTATCGACCGCAGACCAACGGCAAGGCCGAACGCTTCATACAGTCGGCCTTGCGCGAATGGGCTTACGGCATTCCTTATCGACATTCCCTGGAGCGGACAGCCATGCTCGGGCGCTGGATGCATCACTACAACTGGCATCGGCCGCACCACGGAATTGGCCGCGTCGCGCCGGTCAATCGCTTGGCTCAGTCCAGAAACAACCTGTTGGCGCTTCACACCTAGCCGGCCGCACAGAATCGCGTAGGAGCGACGCAGCGGACGCGCAGGTACGTTGCGACCCGGCGCACGAGGAAAACGGCGCCACGGCCCGATTTCGCGTTCCCGCCCAGCCGGTATCGACGCTGCTGCTGACGGCGGACGAACTCGTCGCGCTGTCGGGCTACCGGCGGCCCCGCGACCAAACCGCATGGATCGCCGAGCACTATGGGATTCGCGCCTACGTCAACGCAGCGAACGAGGCGGTCATCATCCGGGCGCACCTCGAGGCGGCCATGCAGGCGCCGGCGAATGCGCGTAGAGTGCGGACCGTTCGGGAGGTGCCACGATGAGCAAGACGGGGTACAAGCGGGTCTACATCAAGCACGGCGCCTAC
>DASXPJ010000050.1:0-19317 GCA_036493675.1 Casimicrobiaceae bacterium | reverse complement strand
AGGCCCTGCACGGCCGGGACCGGGCGCGGCAGTAGCGGCTCGAGTTCCGGCAGGCAGCGAAACGTCACCGTCATGTCACTAAGCTGGTCCATGGCGTAGGCGGCCTCCAAACGGTGCGGCGATTTCCCGCAATTTAGCGCGGCATATTCGGGGTGAACAGGGAGCGTTGACGCTTGGCGCGCGCTCTGGCACTCCGTTGCCATAACAGCGGCGTGAGCCATGAGTACGAGCGCGCAGGATCGTCATCATTCGATTGCCGTGGACGTCGGCGGGGTCACCGTTGGCGGCGGCGGGCCCATCGTCGTGCAGTCGATGACCAACACCGACACCGCCAACGTGGCAGCCACCGTCGCTCAGATCAAGGCCCTGGCGGACGCAGGCTCCGAGCTGGTTCGCATCACCGTCAACACGGCAGAAGCCGCGGCTGCCGTGCCGGTGATTCGCGACCGCCTGGACGCGCTGCGCTGTACTGTGCCGCTGATCGGCGATTTCCACTTCAATGGTCACAAGTTGCTGACCAATCATCCGGACTGTGCGCGCGCACTCGCCAAATACCGCATCAATCCCGGGAATGTCGGCAAGGGAAGCAAGCACGATCCGCAGTTCGCCGTGATGATCGAAAAGGCGATCGAGTTCGGCAAGCCGGTACGCATCGGCGTCAACTGGGGCAGTCTCGACCAGGACCTCCTCGGGCGCCTGATGGACGACAATGCCCGCTCCCAAAATCCGCTCGACGCCGCGCACGTGATGCGCGAAGCGCTGGTCACTTCGGCCATCGGCAGCGCACAACGCGCCGAGGAGATCGGTCTGCCGGGAGACAGGATCCTGCTTGCGTGCAAGGTCTCGGACGTTCAGGATCTGATCGCCGTATATACCGAGCTCGCACGCCGCTGCGATTACCCGCTGCACCTCGGGCTGACCGAAGCGGGCATGGGGTCCAAAGGCATCGTCGCCTCGACCGCGGCGCTCGCCGTGCTGCTGCAACAGGGCATCGGCGACACGATACGCATTTCGCTGACTCCCGAGCCCAACGGCGATCGCACGCGCGAGGTCCTGGTCGCGCAGGAAATCCTGCAGACGATGGGCTTGCGCTCGTTCGCGCCGCTGGTCACCGCCTGTCCGGGGTGCGGGCGCACGGCCAGCCCGTTCTTCCAGGAGCTTGCCGACAAGATTCAGGCCTATCTGCGGGCCGAAATGCCGCAGTGGCGCAACCGTTATCCGGGCGTCGAGACGATGACGGTCGCGGTGATGGGATGCGTGGTCAATGGACCCGGCGAATCCAAGATGGCGAACGTCGGCATCAGCCTGCCCGGCACCGGCGAAGTGCCGGTGGCGCCGGTGTACGTCGACGGGCACAAGACGGTGACACTCAAGGGCGCCGGCATCGCCGAGGAATTCCAGCAGATCGTGGCCGACTACGTTCGCGCGACCTATGGCGGCGAGCCGCCCGCGGCGCATCTCAAGCCTGAAAAGAAATCGATCCAGCTCAAGGCTGTCGGATAGCCGGTCATGATCGCGCAGACGAAGCCTTCGCCGGCGGCATCGGCCACTGCGCCAGCGCGCGAACGCAGACCGGCGGCGATCCAGGCCGTCCGCGGGATGAACGACGTGCTGCCCGACCAGGCCGCGCTCTGGGAGCATTTGGAGGATGCCGTGCGCGAGGTCTTCGGCCAGTACGGCTACCGCAATCTGCGCGTGCCCGTCGTCGAAGCAACGCCTCTGTTCGTGCGAGCGATCGGTGAGGTCACCGATGTCGTCGAGCACGAGATGTACACGTTCGACGACCGTCTCAACGGCGAAAGCCTGACCTTGCGTCCCGAGGCGACCGCCGGCATCGTGCGTGCAGCAATCGAGCACAACCTGACCTATGAGCGGCCGCAGCGCGTCTGGACCGCCGGGCCGATGTTTCGTCACGAGCGTCCGCAAAGAGGACGCTACCGCCAGTTTCACCAGTTCGACGTCGAAGCGCTCGACTTCGCCGGGCCCGATGTCGACGCTGAGCAGATCGTGATGCTGGCGCGGCTGTGGCGCCGCCTCGGCTTCCAGGACATCTCGCTGGAGATCAATTCCATCGGCGACGCCGAGGAGAGACGCGCCCACCACGCCGCGCTGATCGCGCACTTCGAGGAGCACCGCGACCTTCTCGACGGCGATGCGCTACGGCGCCTGCAGGCCAATCCGCTTCGTATCCTCGACAGCAAGAACCCGGCGCTGCAGCCGGCGATCGCGGCCGCGCCGCGACTCGTCGACCTTCTGGGCGGGGCGGCGCGCGCGCACTTCGACGGGCTGCAGCGATTGCTCGCCGACCACGACATCGCGTTCAAGATCAATCCGCGCCTCGTGCGCGGGCTCGACTACTACAACCGAACGGTCTTCGAATGGGTGACCGGGCGGCTCGGCGCGCAAGGCACCGTCGCCGGCGGAGGCCGCTACGACGGCCTGTTCGAGCAACTCGGCGGCAAACCGACGCCGGCCTGCGGCTTCGCCATCGGCATCGAACGCGTGGTGTTACTGCTGCAGGACGCGGGCGTCGTCCCGGCGGTGGCGCCCGACGCCTACGTCGTCCACATCGGTGCGGAGGCGGCGAAGCTCGCGTTTGCCGTCGCCGAGTCCCTTCGGGATGCGGGCCTCGACATCGTCGTCAACGCTGGCGGCGGCAGCCTGAAGGCACAGATGAAAAAGGCAGACGTCAGCGGTGCGCGCTATGCGCTTATCGTGGGCGAGGACGAAGCCGCAGCGAATCATGTCGCGCTCAAGTTGCTGCGCGCAGGCGGCGATCAGATCACGTTGCGACCGGAAGAGCTCGCCGCGCGGCTGGCGGCGAAAGCCGGGGACGGCAACGCGCGCTGAAGCGCGCCGCCGCTCGCCGTTCCACGATCCGCGAACAGCATCGGCTCGCGCCCGAGCGCGAGTACTAGAACAAGGGATGAACGATGGCAGTCTACGACCTCGAAGAACAGGAAAAGATCGACGACTTGAAGGCGTGGTGGGCGCAATACGGCAAATACGTAAGCGCTGTGGTCACCGCGGTCGCGATCGTCGTCATCGGTGTGCAGGGGTGGCGCTGGTACCAGCGAACGCAGGCCGAGCAAGCCAGCGTCCTCTACCAGGCGGTCAGCGATGCGGTTCGTGCGCAGGATCCAGCCAAGGCAAAGGACCCGGCGACCCAGATCGTGCAACGCTACGCGGGCACCGCGTATGCGCCGCGTGCTGCATTGCTCTATGCGAAGCTCCTCTATGACAAGGATGACAGGGTCGGCGCCAAACAGCAGCTGCAATGGGTGATCGATCATGCCGGCGAGGATGAGCTCAAGGCGATCGCGCGCTTCCGCCTGGCGCAGGCACTGCTCGACGACAAGAATTACGACCAAGCGCTGAAGACGATCGACGCGAAGACCGACGACGCCTTCGCCGCCCTCTATGCCGACTTGCGCGGCGACATATTGGCGTCCGCCGGCAAGCCAGCCGAAGCGCGTGCCGCCTACCAGATCGCGCTGGCGAAAATCGATCCCAAATCGCCTTACCGCCCTTACGTGCAGGTCAAGCTCGACGCGATGGGAGGCGCGCAGTGAGGCGCGCGGCGCCGGTCGCTCTCACTGCGACGGTGCTCCTGCTCGGCGGCTGCCAGTCGCTCCCCGCATCGTGGACCTCATGGCTGCCTACCGACATACCGACTCCGTCGCTGGCATGGCTCGGTATCGGCAAGAGCGCGCCCAAGCCCGGCCCGCTGCCGGCGTATCAAAACATCGCGGCCGCGACCGTCAGGTGGCGAGTCGCGCTCGGCGCGAAGGGCGGCGCGAGTTTCGCCCCCGCCGTTCTGTCGCAGGTGGTTTACGCGTCCGCTCCAGACGGCACGATCGTCAGTGTCAACGCGGCGACCGGTCGCCAGAACTGGCGGATCAACGCTGGCAAGCCCTTGCGCGCCGGCATAGGCGCATCGCTCGCCACCGTCGCGGTCGGCACCGACAAGGGTGAAGTGCTCACGTTCGACAGCAACGGCAAGGCACTATGGCAGGCCAAGGTATCGAGCGAAGTCGCCGGGCCACCGAAGGTCGTCGAAGACAAGGTCATCGTCTGGTCGATCGATGGCAAAATCTTCGCCTTTGGCGAAACCGATGGCAGCCAGAAATGGGTTTATCAGCGTCTCAACCCCCCACTGACCGTGCGCGGCTTCAGCGGCGGCACGCTAACCCGCGGGGCCCTGTTCACCGGAACGGCGGGCGGCAAGCTGCTTGCGCTCGACGTGAACAATGGCACCGTGGGCTGGGAAGCGAACGTCGCGACGCCCAAGGGCGCGACCGAGCTCGAGCGGATTGCCGACGTCACGAGCCTGCCGGTGGTCGACACGCGCCAGGTTTGCGCAGTCGCGTTCCAGGGACGCGTTGCCTGTTTCGAACTGCAACGCGGCACGCTGCTCTGGTCGCGCGACTTCTCCAGCCTCGCCGGACTGGCGATCGACGACGAATATCTCTATATGACCGACGACAAAGGTGCCGTGCAAGCCTTCGACAAGACCACCGGCGCCTCGATTTGGAAGCAGGACAAGCTTGCCGCGCGCTTCCCTAGCGGCCCGGCGCGCGTCGCCGGCTACCTCGGCGTCGTCGATGGCGAAGGCTATCTGCACCTGCTCGACCCGCGTACCGGAGCGCTCGTTGGACGCGTCGCGACCGACGGCACCGCGCCGCTGTCGCAACCGTTCGGCGACGGCGATGCACTGGTCTGGCAGAGCACCGGCGGCGATCTGATCAGCGCCAGTGCGAGATAACCGTCACGTCACGACGAGCGGCGATTTGGTGACCGCGACCGCGACCATATAGGCAAACGTGAGCAGGGCGCCGATCAGTGCGGCAATCCGCTGGCCGCGCGTGCGCCCGTATCGCAGTGCGAATGCGCCGAGCACGATGTAAGCCACGAGCGCCGCGAGCTTCGCCGGAAGCCAGTCGGCCACACCTGCTTTCCCCAGCTGCCAAGCGAGCCATGCGCCAGACAGCAGCAGCGCCGTATCGATGACATGGGGCACGGTTCTCACCCAGCGGGCGTGCAGCCGCCGGGGTGAGTAAAGCATCCATCCCGCCCTCAGCAAAAACAATGCGATCGAGAGCGTCACGGCAGTGATATGGAGGTGCTTGATCGAAAGGTACGATATCGCCATGCGCTCGATTATCACAGGGACCGTGTCGCGCCGCGCACGCTCCTTTCGATACGGTCACCGGCCATTGCCGGCCGAAAAGCCGGTAAGCAATTTGCCCGCCAGCGGTGGCGAATCGATCAAGCCACCCGCATCCGCGACCTTCCGCCCATTGACCCACACGCCGCGCACACCCACGGCATCCGTGTTCAATCGCGGCGCGCCTCCAGGGAGGTCGAATACCCGACGCTTGGGTCCGCGCGCGACCGTCGCCGGGTCGAACAACAGCAGGTCCGCGGCATAACCGTCGCGAAGCAATCCGCGCCTGCGCATTCCGAAGACCTGCGCCGGCTGGCGAGTCAGCCGGCGGATAGCTTCGCTCATCGGCAGCACTCCCAGCTCGCGCGCCCAGTGGCCCATCAGGTGCAAGCCAAAGCCGGCGTCGTTGAAGAAGGTCAGGTGCGCACCCGCGTCACTCAGACTCACTATGCTGTTCGCGTGGTTGAGCATGCGGCCGACCGCTTCTTCATCGGAATTGAGCAACTGCGCCGTAAAGACCGTTTGCAGGTCCTCCTGCACCGCCAGATCGAGCATTACGTCGAGCGGATCGCGGCCTTCGTTGCACGCGATGTCGGCGATGGCTTGCTGCTCGTACCGCGCATTGCCCGGCATGGCGGTCTGCACCACCTGGACTTTGTCCCACTCGCCGTTGAACAGCCGGAAGTTGGTCGTGGTCGCGAGTTCGGCACGCAGGCCGTCACGGAAAGTCGGGTTCCCTAGCGTCGCCTTCAGCGCGGCCCCTTGCAGACCCAGGGCAGGCTTCCAGCTCGTCAGCCCCTCGACGGGGTAAGGCGACTGCATCGTGAAATCCATCGTCAGCGGGCAGCACGACACCTGCCCGATCAGCTTGTGTCCGCGGACATTAGCCGCAGCGATGGCATCGAGATCGTCGAATACGACCTTCGGATTGGTACTGTTGTGCAGGAGCGCGGCGATCATGACCGGGCGGCCGCTGTCCGCGGCCAACGATTCGAGAAACGGTAGCGAAGTGTGCCCACCCTTGGTCAGCATATAGACGCCATGACCGCATTCGCTCATCGCCATGACCAGCGCGCGCATTTCCCGATCGTCGGCCAGACGCGAAGGCATCGGAAGACCTCCCTCGCCGTTGTGGGCCGGCGAGGTGCTGCTGGCGAATCCCACGGCACCCGCCCGCATCGCCTCACGGACGATAGCCTGCATCGCTTCGATCTCGGCGTCGGTGGCCGTGCGCTTCGATGCATCGCCTCCCATCACATAGGTGCGCACGCTGCTATGGCCGACATAAGCGGCGATATTGACCGCGCATCCGCGGCCCGCGAGCTGTGCCATGTATTGGGGAAAGGTCTCGAAGTCCCATGCGATTCCCTGGCGCAGCACATCGAGCGACATGCCCTCGACTTGCGTGAGATTGCGCATCGTGAGGTCGCGGTCCTGCGGTTTGCACGGCGCGATCGTGAATCCGCAATTGCCGATCACCGCGGTGGTGACGCCCAATGCCGGCGACGGCCTGACATTCGGGTCCCAGGTAATCTGGGCGTCGAAGTGCGTGTGGCTGTCGATGATGCCGGGCATCAGGGCAAGACCCTCGGCCGCGATCACATCGCGCGCCGACACGTCGAGGCGTGGGGCGATTGCGCTGATGCGACCGTTGGCGACGGCGAGATCACCTATCGCAGGCGGGCTGCCTGTGCCGTCGAAGATCAACGCGTCTTTAAATAGCAGATCATGCACCGTCGCACCTGTGAAAGATCAGTATTCAGGGCCGTGCGGCCGGAGTCAATCCGGTTGCTCGCGCCGTTGGAAGCCGTACGCGATCGTCGCCATGTATTATCATGCGCCTGCCCAGTGAAGAGGCCCATAGACCTGCCGCAGAATCGTCAACGCTGTGCTATTGAACGTCACCCATTCATGACCGTCGAAACCGATTTCATCGAACTCAAGCGGCGCCTGCGAACGATCGAGGATCTGCACAATGTGGAAAGGGTGCTCAATTGGGACGAGGCCACGTACATCCCGCGGGGCGGCGTCGAAGCTCGCGCCCGGCAGGTGGCGCTGCTGAGCGGCCTGGCGCACGAGCGGCTGTCCGATCCGGCGATCGGCCGACTCCTCGACTCCGTCGGTCCCTGGGCCGGCGCGCAAGGCGGCGACTCCGACGCAGCGGCGCTGGTGCGCGTGGCCCGGCGCGATTACGAGCGCGCGACGCGAGTGCCAGCGGCCTTTGTGCATCGGCTCGCCGAGCACACGGCCACCACCTATCATGCGTGGGAGCGCGCGCGGCCGGCCAACGACTTCGCGGCGGTGCGTCCCTTGCTCGAGACCACCGTCGGGATGAGCCGGGAGCTTGCCTCCTTCCACCCTGGCTACGAACATCCTTACGATGCGCTGGTCGACCTGGCCGAGGATGGCATGACCGTCGCCGCGGTTCGAGCGCTCTTCCGCGAGCTGCTGGCCGGTCTGCTGCCGCTGATCCGGAAAATCCGCGACCGCGCCGAGCTGGACGATGACTGCCTCACGGGTAATTTTCCCGAGAACGCACAGCAGGCTTTCGGCGAAGCGGTCGTGCGCGCTTTCGGCTATGACTTTACGCGAGGTCGCCAGGACAAAACCGCGCATCCTTTCATGATCAAGCTTGGCCGGGGCGACGTTCGGATCACCACGCGATACCGCGCCGACTGCCTGTCCGACGGTCTGTTCTCCACGCTGCACGAGTCCGGGCACGCGATGTACGAGCAGGGCATCGACGACGCGCTGGATGGCACCCCGCTCTATCACGGCACCACCGCAGGCGTGCACGAAAGCCAATCCCGTCTGTGGGAGAACCTCGTCGGCAGGAGCCTGCCTTTCTGGCAGCACTGGTATCCGCGGCTCAAGGAGACGTTTCCGGAAGCGCTGAACGGCGCGGACGTGGATACCTTCTACCGCGCGATCAACAAGGTCGCGCCCTCGCTGATCCGCACCGACGCCGACGAGGTGACCTACAACCTGCACGTGATGCTGCGCTTCGATCTCGAGCTCGCCATGCTGGAAGGCACGCTCGCGGTGGCCGGTCTTCCGGAAGCGTGGCGCGCTCGAGTCGAGAGCGATCTGGGTGTGACGCCCGCCGATGATCGCGACGGCGCGCTGCAGGATGTGCACTGGTACGGCGGCATCGTCGGCGGCGCCTTCCAGAGCTACACGCTCGGCAACGTCATGAGCGCTCAATTCTTCGCCGCGGCGCGAGCCGACCTGGGCGACCTCGACGCGCAGATCGGCGCCGGCGAGTTCGGACCGCTCCGTGCATGGTTGACCGAGCGCCTCTATCGCCACGGCCGCAAGTTCACGGCTGCGGAGCTTGTCGAACGTGCGACCGGGGAACCTCTGTCCGTCGCACCGTACCTCGCATATCTCAATGCGAAGTACGGCGCTCTGTACGGTTTGTAGCCGCGGGGTCGTAGGTGGGCCATCTGCCCGTCGTCGTCCTGGTCGGCCGGCCCAACGTCGGCAAGTCCACGCTATTCAACCGCCTGACGCAAACACGCGCGGCGCTGGTCGCCGACTTCCCCGGCCTGACGAGGGACCGTCATTACGGACGCGGCCGAGGCGGTGATCGTCCCTACCTCGTCGTCGACACGGGCGGGTTCGAACCCAAGGCGAAGTCCGGCATTTATCACGCGATGGCCAAGCAGACGCGACAAGCGATCGCCGAGTCGGATGTCGTCATTTTTCTGGTCGATGCGCGCGAGGGCCTCGCCGCGCAGGACCGCACGATCGCGGATCTGCTGCGTCGCTCCGGCCGACCGGTGCTGCTGGCGGTGAACAAGAGCGAGGGCCTCGCGGCGGAGCGCGCCAGCGCGGAATTCTACGAGCTTGGGCTGGGCGCGCCGCTGCCGATTTCTTCCGCCCATGGCGATAACGTCAGCGACCTCATCGACCTGGCCCTCGCCGCGTGTCCTTCGCCTGGCCCGGCCGAGCCCGAAGAAGCCGGCGAACGCGCCGATCGGCGCATCAAGGTCGCCGTCGTCGGCCGTCCCAACGTCGGCAAATCGACGCTGATCAACACACTTCTCGGCGAGGAGCGCGTGATCGCGTTCGACGAGCCCGGCACGACGCGAGACTCGCTGTATCTCGATTTCGACCGCGGTGCGCGTCATTACACGCTGATCGACACGGCCGGCGTGCGCAAGCGCGGCAAGGTCATCGAAGTGGCCGAAAAATTTTCAGTGATCAAGACGCTGCAGGCGATCGAGGACGCCAACGTCGTCGTGCTGCTGGTCGATGCGCAGGCCGATGTGTCCGAGCAGGACGCACACATCGCCGGTTTCATTCTCGAGGCCGGCCGGGCGCTGGTCGTCGCGATCAACAAATGGGACGACCTGGACGCGACGGCGCGCGCCAATGTCAAGCGCGAAATCGACCGCAAGCTCGGCTTTCTCGGCTTCGCCGCACAGCACACCATCTCGGCCAAGCACGGCAAGGGGATCGGCGCCCTGCTCAAGTCGATCGACGAAGCCTATGCGGCGGCGATGTCCAGACTGCCGACGCCCAAGCTCACGCGCGCGCTGGCACGTGCGGTCGAGCAGCAGCAGCCCCCGCGCACCGGCATGACACGGCCGAAGCTGCGCTATGCGCACCAGGGCGGAATGAATCCCCCGCTGATCGTCATCCATGGCACCTCGCTGGCGCACGTCCCGGCGACCTACCGCCGCTACCTGGAACATTTCTTCCTCGATGTGTTCCAACTGCGGGGCACGCCCCTTAGGATACAATTCAAGACAGGTGCAAACCCCTATGCGGCCGCCGCCACGCACCGGCGGAGCCGCCGCTAGCGACCGGCGACCCGGTGATCGATCCCATTCGCAGCGGGCCCTCAGAATCCAGGCCGCGGCCGAGGGAGTCACCGAAGCCGCGGATCGGTCAATAAAGGTGCGGGCAAGAAGCCAGGGGCGACGTTGCGCTCGGCTTCCTACAACAAAGCGGAGCGACAAAAAATGAGCAATAAAGGGCAAATGCTACAAGACCCCTTCCTGAACACGCTGCGCAAAGAGCATGTCCAGGTTTCGATTTACCTCGTCAATGGCATCAAACTACAGGGACAGATCGAATCGTTCGATCAGTATGTCGTCCTGCTGAAAAACACCGTCACGCAAATGGTGTACAAGCACGCGATCTCCACCGTCGTGCCGGCCCGCGCGATCACCATGCCTACGCAGGACAACGACCGCGAAGCTTGACCCGCGACGGCGGACGGATGGCCACTGCCGGGTGACCGGCGCGACCGTTCGCGACAGGTATCGCTGCCGGGCCGCGCATGCCTGAACGGTTGAACGGGCGCGACCGCGCACTGCTGGTCGAAGTCGATCTTGGCGCGGGCGAGCCGGAAGCGCGGCTGGCCGAGCTCCGGGACCTCGCCGCATCGGCGGGCGCCGAAGTGGCCGACATCGTGACCGCTCGGCGCGCACGGCCGGACCCCGCCCTGTTTGCCGGGCGCGGCAAGATCGACGAGATCGCCGAGCGGCGTATCGCGACCGGCGCCGACCTGGTCATTTTCGACCATGCGCTCTCGGGGGCCCAGCAGCGCAATCTCGAGCGCGCGCTGCAATGCCGCGTCGTGGATCGCGTGAGCCTCATCCTCGATATCTTCGCGCAGCGTGCGCAAAGCGCCGAGGGCAAGCTTCAGGTCGAGCTTGCCCAGCTGCAGCACCTGTCGACACGCCTGGTGCGTGGCTGGACCCACCTGGAGCGCCAGGCGGGAGGCATCGGCTTGCGCGGCCCCGGCGAAACGCAGCTCGAGACCGACCGGAGGCTGATCGGCACCCGCGTCAAGATGCTCAAGTCCCGTCTGGCGCGCATTGCGAGCCAGCGCGAAACGCAGCGGCGAGCCCGGCGGCGTGCGGCCGTCAGGAACGTCGCCCTCGTGGGTTACACGAACGCGGGAAAGTCGACCTTGTTCAACCGCCTGACCGGCGCCGCGAGGTATACGGCCGATCAGCTGTTCGCGACCCTGGACACCACGTTGCGCCGGATCGTCCTGCCGGGCGCGGAAACGATCGTGCTGTCCGATACCGTCGGCTTCGTGCGCGATTTGCCGCACGACCTGATCGCCGCGTTTCGCGCCACCCTGAAGGAAGCCGTCGATGCCGACCTGCTGCTGCACGTCGTCGATACTGTCCATCCCGGACGCGCCGAGCAGATCGAGGCGGTCGATGCCGTGTTGGCCGAGATCGGCGCCGACGGCGTGCCGCAAATCCTGATCCGCAACAAGTGCGACGCGGGCGCTTGCGAAGCGGGCGTCGAGCGTGACGAGTATGGTAAAATTCGCGCCGTTCGTCTGAGCGCGCTTACCGGCGCAGGCGTGCCGGAGTTGCGCGCCGCCCTGGTCGAGCGGTTCCCCCGCCCCGGGGACCGGGCGGCGACCGCATGAAAAGCGCCGGCGCCACCCGACCCGATTACTCACCTTTACTCGCATAGCGCCAAGAGCCGCGCCCTCGCCATGTCACTCAACGACCCCCAGTGGGGCAAGCGCAACCGCAGCGGTCCGCCCGACCTGGACGAGATCTGGCGCAACGTCAACCGCCGGCTGAATTCGATCTTCGGCCGCAAGGAGCCCGACGGCGCCGACGGTGGTCCGCCGCCGAGCAAGTCGTCCTTTCCCGCCGGCGGCGCCGGTATGCTCGGCGCGCTGGTGGTCGTGATCTGGCTGGCGAGCGGCTTTTATATCGTCGACGAAGGCCGTCGCGGCGTCGTGACGCGCTTCGGCAAGTACACCGAGACCACGACGCCGGGACCACGCTGGCATCTCCCCTTCCCGATCGAAGCGGTAGAGGTCGTCGATTTCTCGCAGGTGAAGACCGTCGAGATCGGCTATCGCAACGGCAATCCGAAGGCAAAGATCGCCAAGGAGTCGCTGTTTCTCACCGACGACGAAAACATCATCGACATCCAGTTCGCGGTCCAATACAACCTGAAGAGCGCCGCCGACTATTCCTTCAACGCACGCAAGCCGGATGACGTCGTCGCGCAGGTCGCGCAGACCGCGATGAGCGAGGTGGCCGGTCACAGCCAGATGGACTTCGCGCTCTACGAAGGGCGCGCGCAGATCGCCCTGGAAACGGAGAAGCTGATGCAGGCAATGCTGGATCGCTACGGCACCGGCATCTACGTGCAGAAGGTCACGTTGCAGAATGCGCTGCCGCCTGACCAGGTCGCCGCGGCCTTCGACGATGCGGTCAAGGCGAAACAGGATCGAGAACGCCAGAAGAACGAAGGCCAGGCTTATGCCAACGACGTCGTGCCGCGCGCCCGCGGGCAGGCGGCGCGGCTTCTGCAGGAGGCCGACGGGTACAACGCGAGCGTGACGCAACGGGCGGACGGCGATGCCAGCCGCTTCCGGCAGATACTGGTCGAGTACGCGAAGGCGCCCGCCGTCACCAGGCAGCGTCTGTATCTCGACATGATGCAATCGGTGCTGGGCAACTCGAGCAAGGTGCTGATCGATCAGAAATCGGGCAGCAACCTGCTCTACCTGCCGCTCGATCAGCTGCTCAAGCAAAGCGCCGGTGTGGCCGCCGACGCAACGCGGCCGGTATCGCCCCCTCCGGAGGCAACGGTGACGCTGGATCCCAACCGCGCGCGGGAGCTCTCGCGCAGCCGTGACGCGGGAGCCGGGCGATGAAGGCCGCGACTCCGCTGCTCGCCTTGCTCGTCGCCGCGCTGCTCGTTCTGTCGCAGTCGCTATACACGGTCGACCAGAAACAATACGCGATCAAGTTCCAGCTCGGCGAATTCATCGACGCGAAGACCGAGGCCGGCCTCTACCTCAAGGTGCCGCTGTTGCAGAACGTGAAGTTCTACGACAAGCGGATCCTGCTGCTTGAGACGTCCGACCCCGACCGCGTTACGACCTCGGAAAAGACGCCGCTCAAAGCCGACTTCATCGCCTACTGGCGCATCACCGACGTGCGCAAGTACTATCAGAGCGTCACCGGCGACGAGGAGACGGCGAAACGCCGTCTGGCGCAGACGATACGCGCCAACCTGGCCGAGGAAATCAACAAGCGCACGCTGCACGAAGCGATATCGACCGAACGCGAAAAGATCATGACAACGACGCGGCAAAAGGCCGATGCCGACGCCAAGTCGATCGGCGTCGAGGTCGTCGACGTGCGGTTGCGCCGGGTCGAGCTGCCGGACGAAGTGCTCGCCCAGGTCTACCAGCGCATGGAGTCGGAGCGCAAGCGCGTGGCGAATGAGCTCCGCTCGCTGGGGGCGGCGGAATCGGAGAAGATCCGCGCCGATGCCGATCGGCAGCGCGAAGTCATTCTGGCGGACGCTTACAAGCAGGCGCAGAAGACCAAAGGCGAGGGCGACGCGAAGGCTGCCGCGACCTATGCCGCCGCTTATGGGCAGAACGCGGAGTTCTACGCGTTCTACCGCAGCCTCGAAGCCTACAAGGCGACGTTCAGGAGCAAGGGCGACGTGATCGTGCTCGATCCAAGCGCCGAGTTCTTCCAGTACCTGAAGCAGCCCGGCGGCGGCTCCGCGCCGCGCCCGCAAAGCAAGTAACCCTCGTCGGCGGAAGACGAAAAGTGCCGGACGCATTCGTTGCGGCATGCGCGCTGGTGCTGGTGCTCGAGGGGCTGCTGCCGCTGGTCGCCCCCCGGCTGTGGCGCGATGCGTTCCGTCGCATGACCGAGCTGTCCGACGGCCAGTTGCGCTTCATCGGCCTCGCGTCGCTGCTCACCGGTACCGCCGTCCTGCTGATCCTAAATGCATAGCTGGATCCTTCCCGAGTACATCGAGGACATCCTCCCTGCCGAAGCGGAGACGATCGAGCGCCTGCGCCGCACGCTGCTCGACCATTTCCGGGAGCACGGCTTCCGGCTCGTGCAGCCGCCGCTGATCGAGCATCTGGATTCCCTGCTGACCGGTACCGGACGCGATCTCGAGCTGCAGACGTTCAAGGTGATCGATCCGCTGTCCGGACACCTGCTCGGCGTGCGTGCCGACATCACACCGCAGGTCGCGCGCATCGATGCGCACCTGTTGAACGAGCCCGGCGTCACCCGTCTCTGTTACGCCGGCAGCGTGCTGCGCACCGTTCTGGCAGGCCTCGCGAAAACGCGCGAAGTGCTGCAGATCGGCGCCGAGCTGTACGGTGATCCGCAGATCGGCGCCGATCGCGAGGTGCTGATGCTGCTGCTCTCGTCGCTTGCCGCGGTCGGTGTGCGCGGACTGCATCTCGATCTGGGCCATGTCGGCGTCTACCGGGCGCTCGCCAATGGCGCGCACATCGCCGGGAACGACAGCGACAGTGCCTTGTTCGCCGCCTTGCGCGGCAAGGACATGCCGGCCGTGGCCGAGATCACATCCAACCTGCCCGCGGCCTGGCGCGAGGCGTTCGCGATCTTGCCGACCTTGTACGGACCGGCCGACCAGGTGCTCACGGCCGCGCGCGACCGGCTGCCGGATACGCCCTCGATCGCCGGCGCGCTGTCGGCGCTGGAAACGCTGGCGCAGGCTGCCGGCCCGGAGGTCGCGGCGCTGCACATCGATCTGGCAGATCTCCGCGGCTATCACTATCAGACCGGCGCGAGCTTTTCGGTGTTCACCGAAGGCGAGGCCAACGCGATCGGTCGCGGCGAACGTTACGACGGCATCGGCAAGGCCTTCGGGCGCGCCCGCCCGGCGACCGGGTTTACGCTCGATCTGCGCCAGCTGGCCGCCCTGAGCGGCATGGCCAGCTAGCGAAGGCAAGGACGCGATGGGCAGGAACGTCGTTGTCATCGGTACGCAGTGGGGCGACGAAGGCAAGGGTAAGGTCGTCGACTGGCTGACCGAGCACGCCCAGGGCGTCGTTCGCTTCCAGGGCGGCCACAATGCCGGACATACGCTGGTCATCAGCGGCAGGAAAACAGTACTGCGGCTCATTCCATCCGGCATCCTGCGGCCGCAGGTGCGCGCCTATATCGGCAACGGCGTCGTGCTGTCACCGTCGGCGCTGCTCCAGGAGATCGGCGAGCTGGAAGCTGCCGGGATCGAGGTGCGCTCGCGACTTGCGATCTCGCCCGCGTGTCCGCTGGTGCTCGAATGCCACGTCGCCCTCGACCAGGCGCGCGAGGCATCGATGGGCGATACGAGGATCGGCACCACCGGGCGCGGCATCGGCCCCGCCTATGAAGACAAGATCGCCCGCCGCGCCGTGCGGCTGCAGGACCTCTTTTATCCCGACCGTTTCGCGGCCAAGCTCAAGCCGCTGATCGACTATCACAACTTCGTGCTGACGCAGTATTTCAAGCGGGAGGCGGTACCCTACCAGCAGACACTCGACGGTGCACTGGCGTTGGCGCCTGCGCTGTTACCGATGGTCGGTGACGTCGCCGCATTGCTGCAGGACGCACGTCGTCGCGGTGATTCGCTGCTGTTCGAGGGCGCGCAAGGCGCGCTGCTGGACATCGATCACGGCACCTACCCGTACGTCACGTCGTCGAATTGCCTGGCCGGCGCGGCCGCGCCTGGCAGCGGTATCGGTCCGCAACTGCTCGACTACGTGCTGGGCATCGTCAAGGCCTACACGACGCGCGTCGGAACCGGTCCTTTTCCGACCGAGCTGACCGACGAGATCGGCGCCGGACTCGCCCAGCGCGGCAACGAGTTCGGCTCGGTGACCGGGCGACCGCGCCGCTGCGGCTGGCTCGACATCGCCGCGCTGAAGCGGTCGCTGCAGTTGAACGGGGTCGATGGGCTATGCATCACCAAGCTCGACGTGCTCGACGGCATGCCTTCGATCCGGATCTGCACCGGCTATCGCGTGAACGGCGTGCCGCAACCGCTGCTGCCGATAGGCGCCGACGCGGTGGCCGAGTGCCAACCGGTGTACGAGGACATGCCGGGCTGGCCGGAGAGCACGCTAGGCGTCAATAGCTTCGAGGCGCTGCCCGCGCCCGCCCGCGCCTACCTGCGCCGCATCGAGCAGTTGACCGGCGTGCCGATCGCCATGGTCTCGACCGGCGCCGAGAGGGACGAGACCATCCTGGTGCATCATCCGTTCCAGTAGCGCGATACGCCGACGATGAGCCTGCACATCAGCTGGGAGCAATACAACGTCCTGGTCGAGCGCCTCGCGCTGCAGGTGTACGAATCCGCGTGGCGGTTCAACCAGGTGATCTGCATCGCACGCGGGGGTTTACGCGTCGGCGACGTGCTGTCGCGGATCTACGAGCTGCCGCTGGCGATCCTGTCGACGCACTCCTATACCGCCGAAGGTGGAACGCTGCGCGGCCAACTGGTCATTGCCGAGCACATGACGATGACGGCGCCGCGCCTCGGCGATCGAGTACTGCTGGTGGACGACATGGTCGACTCCGGCCATACGCTGGCCGCGGTCGACAAGGAGCTGCCGCAACGGTTCCCCCACATCACCGAGATGCGCACGGCGGTGGTCTGGTACAAGGGATGTTCGATCTTCAAGCCGGACTACTATGTCGATTACCTGGCCGAGAGTCCGTGGATACACCAGCCGTTCGAGGTCTACGACACCCTCCGACCGGCGGAGCTCGAGGTGCGGCTGTCCCCGCTGGAGCCTAAGCGATGAACGCACTTCGCTGTGCCGACATTCTCGCCGGTCGCGCGCCGCAGGACACCGCCGTCACGCTGCAGGGCTGGGTGCGCACGCGACGCGACTCCAAGGCAGGCATCTCGTTCGTCCATCTGTCGGACGGCTCGAGCTTCCATCCGGTGCAGGTGGTCGCGCCGAACACGCTGGCCAATTATGCGAGCGAGATCTCGCGGCTCACCGCCGGCTGCGCAGTCGAGGTGACCGGCATGATCGTCGCCTCGCCCGCCAAGGGCCAGCCGTTCGAGATGCAGGCGAGCGCGCTCAAAGTCGTCGGATGGGTCGATGATCCGGACTCGTATCCCATCCAGCCGAAGCCGCATACGCTCGAGTTCCTGCGCGAAGTGGCGCATCTGCGGCCGCGCACCAATGTGATCGGCGCGGTCAGCCGCGTTCGCCATACGATCGCGCAATCGGTGCACCGCTTCTTCGACCAGAACGGCTTTGTCTGGATCAATACGCCGATCATTACGACATCGGATGCCGAAGGTGCGGGGGAGCTGTTCCGCGTGTCGACCCTGGACTTGATGAATCCGCCGCGTAGTCCCGGGGGCGGCGTCGACTTTGCCAGAGACTTCTTCGGACGCGAAGCCTTTCTCACCGTCTCCGGGCAGCTCAATGTCGAGACCTATTGCATGGCCCTGTCCAGGGTGTACACGTTCGGCCCGACGTTCCGGGCAGAGAATTCCAACACCAGCCGGCACCTGGCGGAGTTCTGGATGATCGAGCCCGAGATCGCCTTCGCGGACCTGGCCGACAACGCGACGCTCGCGGAAGCGCTGCTCAAGCATATCTTTCGAACGGTGCTGAGCGAGCGTGCCGATGACATGGCGTTTTTCGAAGAACGCATCGAAAAAGGCGTAATCGCCAAGCTGCAGGGGATCATCGATGCCGAATTCGTGCGCATGGATTATGGCGAAGCGATCCGGATCCTGGAAAAGGCGACGCAGAAATTCGAGTTTCCGGTTCGGTGGGGCATGGACCTGCAATCCGAACACGAACGCTATGTGTCGGAAACCTACGTTCGCGGTCCGGTGATCCTCGTCAACTATCCGAAGGAGATCAAGGCGTTTTACATGCGGCTCAACGACGACGGCCGGACGGTCGCCGCGATGGACGTGCTGGCGCCGGGCATCGGCGAGATCATCGGCGGGAGCCAGCGGGAAGAACGCCTCGATGTCCTCGACGCGCGGATGACTGCGGCGGGAATGGATCTCGAACATTACGGCTGGTATCGCGACCTGCGCCGCTACGGAACCGTCCCGCACGCCGGATTCGGCCTGGGCTTCGAGCGAACGATCGCCTATGCCACCGGGCTCGCCAACGTGCGCGACGTCATCCCGTTTCCACGATCGCCGGGGAGTGCCCGGTACTGATCTGCCTTCAGTGCGTCGCGACGCTCAGCGCGGCCGCAGCGTCACCGCCACGGGTCTGTCCGAATCGTGGACCCTCGCGGTGCCTTCGAGCCGCAACTGCTCATCAGAGGCTTTGGTCAGGGTGATCGTCCATGCGCCGCATCGCGCGCCGGTCGCCGGCGCGCTGATATCCAGGACGCCGTTGCGATAGGTGCCGGTGAATGGAACCGAAGAGAGCTGGCAGGGGCGTCCGCTCCAGTTCATCGTTCCCTTGAGATTGCCGTCTTCATCCTGGGATTTGATCGTAATAGACCACGGCGCAGTCGTCGCCTTCCCCGACTCGGGCTTGATCGATCCGGTGCCCGCAAGCTGCGCCGGCAGTTTCTCTTCGTCGGCTCCAGCCGCAGGCGCGACCAGCGAGCTCACGGCGATCATGATGCCCACAACAGCGAGTCTCATCGAAGGGCTCCCGCGACACGTGTCGAAAAAAAGCAAAAGCCCGCGTCGAGGCGGGCGAGCATCATTCCAGCAAACTTCCGGCTGAGCCGGATGCTACGATGGTGCCCAGAAGAGGACTCGAACCTCCACAGTGTTGCCACCGCTAGGACCTGAACCTAGTGCGTCTACCAATTCCGCCATCTGGGCTGTACAAGGGGCTGTACTAAGGACTACGTCAGACTAGCCGGTAATTTTACGAAAGAGTGACTTTCTTGTCAAAAAAGCAACGCAACACGGCCGCGACCCGCGGCGGATCGAAGACTGCAACCAACGATGCCGCTGCGCCTCCGCGCGATCGAGCGACGGCGATCTCGCCTCGACCCGGCTCGCGCCTGAGCTCATCCGGTGAATCCACGTCCGGTCGCCGCGCCCGCCGCTCGCGCGGTGATGTCGCGATTCCGGAGCGCGAACAGATACTTCAGGCCTTGCGTGAGCAGGGCGTGCCGATGCCGGCGGAACAGCTGGCCGAACTCCTCGGCGTACGCGGCGACGCCGAGCGCGAAGCGTTCGGCGGCCGTCTGGCGGCAATGGAGCGCGACGGCCAGCTGATGACCAACCGCAAGGGCCAGCTTTGCGTCGTCGCCAAGCTCGATCTGGTGACAGGGACGGTGCAAGGCCACCCGGACGGCTTCGGATTTCTCGTTCCCGACGATGGCGGCCCCGATCTGTTCCTGTCGGCGAAGGAGATGCACAAGACGCTGCAC
>DASXPJ010000049.1:0-59217 GCA_036493675.1 Casimicrobiaceae bacterium | reverse complement strand
GCACCGGCGGCAAGATCATGAACGCGCTGTATCGCGGCCTCGCCGTCGCCGGCGCGATCTCGGCGATCGGATTCTTCGTCATCACGCAGATGATGATGGGCGGCATCGGCAGCGTCGACGCATCGCTGTCGCCGCTGCGCCTGTTCGGCGCGTCGCTCGTCGGCCTGTTCCTGACGGCGGCGATGGTCGTCATCACCGAGTACTACACGGGTACCGACTTCAAGCCGGTCAAGCATGTCGCGTCCGCGTCGACGACCGGCCATGCGACGAACATCATCGCCGGCCTCGGCGTGTCGATGAAGTCGACGGCGTGGCCGGTGATCGCCGTGTGCGTCGCGATCTTCGTCTCGTACTGGTGCGCGGGTCTGTACGGCATCGCGATCGCCGCGACGTCGATGCTGTCGATGACCGGGATCATCGTCGCGCTCGACGCGTACGGTCCGATCACCGACAACGCCGGCGGCATCGCCGAAATGGCGAAGATGCCGGATTCGGTTCGTGCGATCACCGATCCGCTCGACGCCGTCGGCAACACGACGAAGGCGGTGACGAAGGGCTATGCGATCGGCTCGGCGGGCCTCGCCGCGCTCGTGCTCTTCGCCGACTACACGCACGCGCTCGATACCGCGCACCTGTCGACGTCGTTCGACCTGTCGAATCCTATGGTCATCATCGGCCTCTTCCTCGGCGGCCTCATTCCCTATCTGTTCGGCGCGATGGCGATGGAAGCCGTGGGCCGGGCCGCGGGTGCAGTCGTCGTCGAAGTGCGCCGGCAATTCCGCGACATCAAGGGGATCATGGAAGGCACGGCCAAGCCGGAATACGGCGTCGCCGTCGACATGCTGACGAAGGCGGCGATCCGCGAGATGATCGTGCCGTCGCTCTTGCCGGTGCTCGTGCCGGTCATCGTCGGCCTCGTGCTCGGTCCGCAGGCGCTCGGCGGCCTGCTGATGGGCACGATCGTCACCGGGCTCTTCGTCGCGATCTCGATGACCACCGGCGGCGGCGCGTGGGACAACGCGAAGAAATACATCGAGGATGGCCACCATGGCGGCAAGGGCTCCGACGCGCACAAGGCGGCCGTGACCGGCGACACGGTCGGCGATCCGTACAAGGACACGGCGGGTCCCGCAGTGAATCCGCTGATCAAGATCATCAACATCGTCGCGCTGATGATCGTGCCTCTGCTGGCGCTGCACGGCGCCGACCGAAAGGTTGCCAACGCTCCGGTGTCGATCACGGTACCGGCGGCGGTCGCCGCGACTGCAACGGCCGAACCGCCGACTAGCGCAGCCCGGAAATAGCGCGCTCCGCACAGCAAAAAAGGCCGAGTCGCGGTCGGCCCTTTTTCAGCGCGATTCTTACGACGCGGCCGGCGTCAGCGCTTCCTGGCCAGCATGACGCCGTCACCGACCGTCAGCAGGCAGGCATCGACGCGCTTGTCGTCACGGATCTTGGCGTTGAGCGCGCGCAGCGCGTCGGTATCTTCGTCATGCACGTTCGGATCGGCGACCTTGCCCGACCAGAGCATGTTGTCCAGCGCGATGACGCCGCCGCTGCGGATGAGCTTCAGGCAGCCCTCGTAGTAGGCATCGTAGTTCGACTTGTCGGCATCGATGAACGCCAGATCGAAGCTGTCGGCGCCGTCCTGACGCAACAGCGTGGCCAGTGTGTCCGTAGCCGGCGCCAGACGAAGGTCGATGCGATCGGCGATGCCCGCCTCCTGCCAATAGCGCCGCGCGACGCGCGTCCATTCCGCACTGACGTCGCAGCAGACAAGCTTGCCGTCGGGCGGCAGCGCTTGCGCTACTGCAAGCGCGCTATAGCCGGTGAAGGTCCCGATCTCGATTGCCCTGCGCGCACCGACGAGCTTGGCCAACAACGCCAGCAGAGCACCCTGATCGGCCCCGATCTGCATGCCGCCATGCGCCATACTCGCGGTTTCCGCGCGAAGCCGACGCTGCACCGCGGTCTCCGGTGTGATTTCCCGACCGACGTAGCGCTCGATCGTTTCGGGGAGCAGTGAGCGGTTCATTGGTCGCAGGATGCCGTGCGCGACGATTTCCTGCAATGGCCTCGAAGTACCCATCCGCGACGCGGCGAAAAAAAGACAAGGGCGGCACCAAGCCGCCCTTGTCCCTGCTACCGGTGTCTACGATATTGCGGTGTCAAATCCCGTGCGGACTCGGCATCGCGGAGCACATTACGCTTAGGGCTTGTCCGAGAAGATCTTCATTGCGTCGGCCGAGGAGATCATGCCCTTCTTGGCCTTGTCCATCGCGTCGAATCGCTTCTCCATCATCTCCATGAAGCTTTTCTTGGTGATCATGCCTTCCTTGTTCGTCATTTTCTTCACATCGCTCGTCAATGGCCCGAGGCCCGAGTCGCTTTGGGCGATGGCAACCTGCGCGGACAGCGCGGCAATGCCCAGCATCGTGGCAAACGACAGTGCCTTCATAGTCTGTTTCATCGTCATTTTGTGCTCCTTCCTGTAGTGGATCTCGAGGCGAGGCCCGGTTTCGCTCCACCGGGCGCGAGCGCGTCTTACGCTCAAGCCTTTGGTCGAAGCGACCTGCCAAAGCTTACAGCGGGCGCCCCCATTCTACCTGTAGCCGGCGTCCGGGGGTATACCGCCGCAGCCCCGGATCGGCCGTCGGCATGGCGTGCAGGTAAAATCGGCGGGTGACCCCACGCCCACCGATCCGTAGCGGCGGTCAGCTGGCCCTGCTGCTCGGCCTGGTTTTCTGCGTGACGGCAGCCGGCCAGACGCACGCCCCGGAGCAACCGTCCCGCCGCACACCGAAACAGGCCGTCAGCGCCCGGCATCAGATGGTGGCGACCGCCAATCCGCTTGCCACCGCCGCCGGATACGCGGTGTTGCGCCGCGGGGGCAGCGCCGTCGACGCCGCCGTCGCCGTGCAAATGGTGCTGAACCTGGTCGAACCGCAATCGTCGGGTATCGGCGGCGGCGCGTTCATGCTGATTCACGACGCCCGGCGCGGGAAGCCTCTTGTCTACGATGGCCGTGAAACCGCGCCGGCGGCCGCTCGCCCCGATCGCTTTCTCGACGCGGCTGGCCGACCGCTGCGCTTTTTCGATGCCGTCGTCGGCGGCCGATCGGTCGGCGTTCCGGGAACCTTGCGCATGCTCGAACTCGCGCATCGACGCCATGGCCGGCTCAAATGGGCGACCCTCTTCGAGCCCGCGATTCGACTCGCCGAGCAGGGCTTTGCCGTCAGCCGGCGGCTCGGCGGCGCGCTCGCCACTGAGACGCTGCTGCGACAGGAGAGCGCGCGCGCTTACTTCCATAACGCGGACGGGACGCCGCTCGCGGCCGGGCAGTTGCTGCGGAATCCGGCGTTCGCCGCAACGCTCAGGCGCATCGCGGCCGAAGGCGCGAGCGCGTTTTATACCGGGGAGATCGCGCGCGACATCGTGCAGACAGCCAATGGCTACACAGCGAACCCAGGCGACTTGACGCTCGAAGATCTTGCCGGCTACCAGGCCCGGGTGCGCGAACCGGTCTGCGGCCCCTACCGCCGCTACAGCGTCTGCGGCGTACCACCGCCGTCCTCCGGCGGCATCAGCGTGCTGCAGATGCTCGGCATGCTGGAGCGATTCGACATGAAGTCGATCGGCAACAACGAGCTGATGAACGCTCATCTGTTCAGCGAAGCCGGCCGGCTCGCGTACGCGGACCGCGACGCCTACGTCGCCGACCCGGATTTTGTCGCCGTTCCGGCCGGGCTGACCGATCGCACGTACCTGCGGGAGCGCGCACGCCTGATCCGGCCGGACGCGAGCCTCGGCTACGCCACCGCGGGCACGCCGCCGCCAGGGGCCTCGACACGTTTCGCGCCGGGAACGGCCGCTGAATTCCCCTCGACGTCGCACATTTCCATCGTCGATCGCGACGGTAACGCGGTGGCGATGACGACGACGATCGAGCACGCGTTCGGCAGCAAGCTGATGACCGCCGGCGGTTTCCTGCTCAACAACGAGCTCACCGACTTCTCCTTTACGCCGCTCGCATCCGGGCGGCCGGTTGCCAATCGCGTCGAGGGCGGCAAGCGCCCGCGGTCGGCGATGGCGCCGACCATCGTCTACGACGCGCGGGGTCGCGTCAGCGTGATCGTCGGATCGCCCGGAGGTCCAGCCATCATCAATTACGTCGCCAAAACGCTGATTGCCGTTCTCGACCGCGGTCTCGACCCGCAAGTCGCCGTCGATCTGCCCAATGTCGGCAGCCGCAACGGTCCTACCGAGCTGGAACGGGGCACCGTCGCCGAATCGCTCGCACCGAAGCTCCAGGCGCTGGGCGAGACGACGCAGATCGTCGATCAGAATAGTGGGCTGCAGATCATCGTGCGCACGAAAGGAGGCTGGCGCGGCGCCGCCGATTCGCGCCGCGAAGGAACGGTGCAGGGTGATTGACGCCGCCGCCGCGCCGGGCGCGCTATCGGCGGAAGACCAACTGCATCGGGTCGTCATCGTCGGTGGCGGTGCCGGCGGCTTGCCTCTGGCGGCGGCCTTGGGCGACAAGCTCGCCCGCCGCGGCAAGCTGTTGGTCACGCTGGTCGATCGCGCCGAAACGCATGTCTGGAAACCGCTGCTGCACGAGGTTGCCGCCGGCCGGATGGACGCGGCTGCGCACGATGTCGATTACCTTGCGGTCGGGTACTGGCATCACTTTCGCTTTCGTCAGGGCGCGGTCGCAGGCTTGAATCGAGCCCGCCACGAGTTGCGGCTGGCGGCGGTGAGCGACGACGAGGGCGTGCAGATCCTGCCCGCACGGAGCGTGCCCTACGACACGCTGATCTTGAGCGTCGGCAGCACGACCAACGACTTCGGGATTCCCGGCGTTGCCGCCCATGCGATTTCGCTGGATACGCCGCTCGACGCCGAGCGCTTCCATCGCCGGCTGCTTGCCGCATCAGTGCGCGCCGACGGCGAAGCAGCCGAGGGCCGGCCCGCGCACGTGGATATCGTGATCATCGGCGCGGGTGCAACCGGCGTCGAGCTGGCGGCGGAGATACGTCAGACAACCCGCGCGCACGCCGTCTACGGGCTGGATCACCTCGATCCGGCCCGGGATATCCGTCTGACGCTGCTCGAAGCTGCGCCGCGCATATTGCCGCAACTCGGCGAGAGAATCGCCAAGGCTGCGACCGGGTTGCTGGGAAGATTGAGCATCGCCGTGCGCACCGGAGAGCGCGTCGTCGCCGTCGACGCGCGAGGTGTGCATACCGCCGCCGGCGAGGCGCTCCCCGCCGACCTGATCGTCTGGGCCGCGGGCATCCAGGCGCCGGCGCTGCTGGCGACACTGGACGGCCTCGAGGTCAATCGCGCCAACCAGCTCGTCGTCCGATCGACACTGCAGACCACGCGGGATCCCGACATTTTCGCCTTTGGCGATTGTGCCGCCGCACCCTGGCTAGGCCGCGACAAGGCCGGCGCGATCGTCCCGCCGCGGGCGCAGGCGGCGCGGCAGCAGGCCATGCTTCTGGTGCGCACGCTGCGCGCGCGACTCGCCGGGCGGCCGCTGCCCGAGTTCCATTTCCGCGACTTCGGTTCCCTGGTGTCCCTGGGAGAACTGTCGGCCGTGGGCAACCTGATGGGCAGATTGATCGGTGGCAGCATGCTGATCCAGGGACTGATCGCGCGTGCGATGTACGCGTCACTGTACAAGCTGCATCAGGTATCGATCCACGGCTACTTCCGTGTCGCGCTCGACACGATAGGGCGCTTCCTGCGCCGTCGCCTGGAGCCGCGCGTCAAGCTGCATTGACGCGCGGCCGACCTACCAGATCGTCACGCGCTTCTCCGGCGGCAGGTACATCTTGTCGCCCGGCTTGACGTCGAACGCGCTGTAGAACGCCGACTGGTTGATGGCCGCGGCGTTGGAGCGGATCGAATTCGGCGAGTGCGGATCGCTCTTGAGCAGACGCACCGTGTAGTCGTCGCGCATCTTGGTGCGCCAGCTCTGCGCCGATCCCATGAAAAAGCGCTGATCACCGGTCAGGCCGTCGATCACCGGCGCTTCCTTGCCATGCAGCGAGAGATGGTAGGCCTTGTAGGCGATGGCGAGCCCCGAGTTGTCGGCGATGTTCTCGCCCAGGGTCAGTTCGCCGTTGACGTGATAGCCGGGTACCGGCTCGTAAGCGCTGTATTGCGCGACCAGCGCCTTCGTCTTCGCCGCGAATTTCGCGTGGTCTTCGGGTGTCCACCAGTCGTTCAGGTTGCCGTCGCCGTCGTACTGGCTGCCTTCGTCATCGAAGCCGTGGCTGATTTCGTGGCCGATCGTTGATCCGATCGCCCCGTAGTTCACCGCGTCGTCGGCCTGCGCGTCGAAGAACGGCGGCTGCAGGATTGCGGCGGGGAAAACAATCTCGTTGAGCTCGGGATTGTAGTAGGCGTTGACCGTCTGCGGCGTCATCAGCCATTCGTCGCGATCGATCGGCTTGCCGAGCTTGGCGACGTTGCGCCGGTATTCGAATTCGTTGGCGCGCATCACGTTGCCGACCAGATCGGTCCGACGGATCGTCAGCGTCGAATAGTCGCGCCATTTTTTCGGATATCCGATCTTGGGCGTGAACTTCGCCAGCTTCTCGAGCGCCTTTGCCTTGGTCGTCGCGCTCATCCAGTCGAGGCCGGAGATGCTTTGCCGGTAGGCGGCCAGCAGGTTCCCGACCAGCGCATCCATGCGCGCCTTGCTTTCGGGCGGAAAGTATTGCTCGACATACAGCCGGCCGAGGTCTTCGCCGATCGAATGATCGACGAGCTGCACGCCGCGCTTCCACCGCTCACGGATCTCCGGGGTGCCGCTCAGAACGGTGCCGTAGAACGCGAAGTTGGCATCGACATACGGCTTGGACAGGTAAGGCGCGTAGGCGCTCAGCAGCTGCCAGCGGAAATACGTCTTCCACGTCGTCACCGGGGTCTGTTCCAGGATCTTGCCGAACGCCGTGATGTAGCTCGGCTGGCTGACGATCAGATAGCTGACCTTGCCTTTGATGCCGGCGCCGGCGATGTAACGGTTCCAGTCGTAGCCCGATGCCAGCGCATCGAGCTGTTTGAGCGCGACCTTGTTGTAGGCCTTGATCGGGTCGCGCAGCTCGACTTTGGTCCACTGCGCTCGGGCGAGCTCGGTCTCCAGCGCGAGAATTTCCGCGGCGTCCTGCTCGGCGTTCCCGTCCCCGGCCATCGCCAGCATCTTCCCGACGTGCGCCCGGTACTTGGCGCGCGCCGCGCTGAGCTTGGCATCGCCGTCGTCCAGATAGTAATCGCGGTCCGGCAAGCCGAGGCCGCCCTGCCCGAGGTCGACGATGTAGCGGGTCGAATCCTTGTTGTCCTGGTGCACCTGCGCCGCGTAGGGCGTGTTGACGCCGATCTGCTCGAGATGCGCGATCTCGGCGGCGATGTCTCGCCTGTTCTTGAGGGCGTCGATGCGGGCGAATTCGGCCGCAAGCGGTTTCACCCCCAGCGTTTCCAGCCGGGCCTCGTCCATGAAGCTTAGATAGAGGTCACCGATACGCTGCGCCGGGTCGGCCTTGCGGTGCGCCTCGCGGCTCGCTTTCTCGACGATGCCTTTGAGCTGCAGCTGGGTATCGTCGTAAATCTTGCTGCCCGCGCCGTAGGCGGGTTTGTCCGCTGGAATCTCCGTCGTGGCAAGCCAACGTCCGTTAACGTAGCGCGACAGATCATCCTGCGGCCGCACCGAGGAGTCGACATGGTTCATGTCGATGCCGGAACGCAAGGGCGCCGAAGGATCGGCGGGCCGGACCAGCGTCTGCACCGCCGGCGGCTCGGCAGCTTGCGCGGCGGTGCCGTAAATCGAGAAGCAAAGCATGCTCAGCAGAAGTCGTTTCATCGTCGATCCATGGCAAAAGGGAGATCTGGTTCGCCGGCCGGTTCGCCCGGCCCGAGGCGCCCGTCGGTCAGCCCGTTCATTATGGCTGGCGGGGAAAGCGGGCGGGCGGGCTTGCGATGTCATGCGCCGACACACGATCAAACGCAGCCGGCGGCGACGAGCACGCACCCGGGCGGGCGACTGGACCGGTGCCGGCATCGCGCGCCTTCGCGGGATATACTGCCGCTCCGTCGAAGATCGCGCCTTCCGATGCTCTCCGAGCTACTATCCGCAGCCATCCTGCTGATACTGGTGATCGATCCTTTCGGCAACGTGCCGCTGGTCGTCAGCGCGCTGCAGGCGACAGCCGCGCCGCGACGGCGCTGGATCGTGCTGCGCGAGTGCGTGATTGCCTACGGTGTGCTCCTCGCCTTTCTTTTCGGCGGCCGCGCGTTCCTGACCCTGATGCAAGTGTCCGAGACCTCGCTTTCGATCGCCGGCGGGGTGATTTTGTTTCTCATCGCCTTGCGCATGGTTTTTTCTCATCCCGAAGGCGTGTTCGGCGACACCGCCGACAGCGAGCCGCTGCTGGTGCCGCTAGCGATCCCGGCGATCGCCGGACCGTCGGCGCTGGCCACCGTGATGCTGATGGCTTCGCGCGAGCCCGAGCACATCGATGTATGGCTGCTCGCCCTGACCCTGGCGATGGCGGCGACGACATTGGTGCTGCTCGCCGCGGGCCGTCTGCAGCGACTGCTGGGAGACCGCGGGATGCGTGCATTCGAGCGGCTGATGGGTCTCGTGCTGACCGCGGTCGCAGTCGAGATGCTGCTCGGCGGCATCAAAAGCATCGCCGCCCAGTTCCACGGCTGAAGCCGGCCGCGCCTCGTTCGGCCGGCCTGGCGCCCGCTCGAGACGTCGGGTCGTCGGCATTCGCGGCGGTCGTTCCATTTTCCCATGTGCTTGATGTCGAAGGCTTTTACACGCCGTGCCGACCCGAGGCAGCGCATGATCAAATTGTGCTGTACATTCAGGCGCTTACAAAATCAGGCACGAGTCATGCTCCGTGCCGAACCCCTAATCTCAGCGCGAGATGGGGCGTACTCAGGGGGAGTCGCATGAACATTCTCAGGGCAGCTCGCGTGCCGGTTGCTGTTGCGGCGATCGCGTGGGCGACGATGGCACAATCGTCGCTGGTTTTAAATGTTTTCACCAACCCGCATCCCGTCCTCGGCGGCGGCACCATCGGCTTCAGCTATGTGGGCGATGGCTTCGTCGGCTCGGTCCAGGCGGACGGCACCGGGAACGTCCTCTACCGCACCGACCTGACCGGCGGCAGCGTCTCGATCTTCGCGCCGACCGTCAACATTCCTAGCGGCAGTGTCTCATCCGAGCACTACGTGGCGAGCTCGCTCGGACTGGGCGGATTTCCGAGCCGGGACGTTTACGTGGCCGCGGCGGACGGCATCATCCACATCGATCACGCCGGTCTCGCGGGTTCGGAGTTCATCACCAGCGTCGGCGGAGTCGCGGGCAGCAATCTGGCGAGTCCCGTTCGGGGCATCCTGTTTGATTCCATCGGCTCCTTCGGCGGCGACATGCTGGTCACCACCATCGGTGGGCAGGTGTATCGCGTCACGAGCGGGGGCGCCGCAACGCTGCTGGCGAGCACCGGCGAGGACACCGAGGGTCTCGATATCGCACCGCTGTCCGTGTTCGGCCCCTATGCAGGACAGTTGTTCGTCGCCTCCGAAGGATCGGGGTTGATCCGCGCCATCGACACAGCCGGCACGGTGACGGTGATCAATCCGAACAATCCGATCGCGAGCGCCGAAGAGCTGACCTTCGTGCCCCTGAACCTGGGTGCGAGCGGCAATCCGGTCGAAGGCTTCTATGGCTCAGACTACACGCCCGACGTGGTGAAGGGAAACGCTGACCAGTTTCTGACGATGCTGGGCGACATCATCATTACGGGCGAGGTCACTCATATCGTTTCGGACGTCAAATGGACCGGTAGCGGCATAACCGTCACCAGCATCGGCGCCTTCCCGTTCCAGCCCGAGGACGGCATTTTCGTCACTGCCGCCATCGTCAATCCCTGCCCGACGGAGCAGTCCTGCACCCCCGTTCCCGAGCCCGGCTCGCTGTGGCTGCTCGGCGCGGCGCTGCTGGCCCTCGGCGCCACGGCCGGATTCGCGCGTGCGCGCGAGCGCAGCCGCTCGACGTCGACCTGACAGGGAGTGCGTCGCGCCTGCCGCGACGCAGATTTCTCGGCCCGCTACTGCGGGCCATTTTTTTGCCCGCTGGTCCGGGGAACCGTGTCCGAGAGTCGTACCGCCGCGGATGCGGACGGGCGACAGCGGCGCGGCCCGTTGCCTTGAGATTTCACCGCAAGCGGCCGAGAAACTCCTCGATCAGCCCGACGCGATCCTCGACGGAAGGCGCGGCGCGCTCGATCCGCACGCGATCCTGGCCGGCGAAGCGATAGTGCCCGTCCTGCTGGATCAGTGCGATCAGCTTGCCGGCATCGAACGGCGGACGCGGTCCGAACTGGACCTGTGACCGATCGGGCCCGGCGTCGACCTTGACCACCCCGAGCGGTCTTGCCAGCAGACGGAGCCGGTGGCAATACAAGAGCGCCTGCGCCTGCTCGGGCGGCAGGCCGAAGCGGTCGATCAGCTCCTCCTGCATCGAGGTGAGCTCGGCGGCGGTGTCGCAATTGGCCAGACGCTTGTACAGCACCAACCGCTCGTGCACGTCGTTGCAGTAGGTCTCCGGCAACAATGCGGGGACGTGCAGATTGATCTCGGTGGTGACGCCCATCGGATCGGTGAGGTTCGGCTCGCGTCCGGAGCGCAGCGAATCGACCGCTGCCTTGAGCATTTCGGTGTAGAGCTGGAAACCGATCTGCTGCATCTCTCCCGACTGCTCGTCGCCGAGCACTTCGCCGGCGCCGCGGATTTCCAGATCGTGCATCGCCAGATAGAAGCCGGACCCCAGGTCCTCCATCAGCTGGATGGCCTCGAGCCGCTTCTTCGCCTGCACCGACAGCGCCTCTTCGCGCGGCGTCAGCAGGTAGGCGTACGCCTGGTGGTGCGAGCGCCCGACCCGGCCGCGCAGCTGATGGAGCTGCGCCAGGCCGAACTTGTCGGCGCGATGGATGATGATGGTGTTGGCGGTCGGCACGTCGATGCCGGTTTCGATGATCGTCGAGCACAGTAGCAGGTTGGACCGCTGCTGGTAGAAATCGCGCATCACGCGCTCCAGATCGCGTTCGGGCATCTGGCCGTGCGCGATCGCGATGCGCGCCTCGGGCATCAGCGCCTCGAGCTTCTGCCCCATCGTCGCGATCGTATCGATGTCGTTGTGCAGGAAGTAGATCTGTCCGCCGCGCTTCAACTCGCGCAGGCAGGCCTCGCGCACGATGCCCGGCGAGTATTGCGAGACGAAGGTCTTGATCGACAGGCGCCGCTCGGGTGCGGTGGCGATGACCGAAAAGTCGCGCAAACCCTCGAGCGACATCGCCAAGGTGCGCGGGATCGGCGTGGCGGTGAGCGTCAGCACGTCGACTTCGGCGCGCAAGCGCTTCAGCTGCTCCTTCTGCCGCACGCCGAAGCGATGCTCCTCGTCGATCACCACCAGTCCCAGGCGCTTGAACTTCACGTCGCGCTGGATCAGCTTGTGCGTGCCGATCACCAGGTCGATACGCCCGCTGGCAAGCCCTTCGAGCACCGTCTTCATCTCCGCCGCCGAGCGGAAGCGCGAGAGCTCGGCGAGCTTGACCGGCAGGTTGCCGAACCGGTCGGAGAAGGTCTGGAAATGCTGCTCGACCAGCAACGTCGTCGGCACGAGCACCGCGACCTGCTTGCCGTCGGCCACCGCGACGAAAGCGGCGCGCAACGCAACTTCCGTCTTGCCGAAGCCCACATCGCCGCAAACCAGCCGGTCCATCGGCTTGCCGGACGTAAGATCGCGAATCACCGCTTCGATGGCCGCGGCCTGGTCGGGCGTCTCCTCGAAACCGAAGCCGGCGGCGAATGCCTCGTATTCGTGCAAGTCGTATTTGAAGGCGTGGCCTTGTCTGGCCGCCCGCTGCGCGTAGAGGTTCAACAGCTCCGCCGCGGTGTCGTGCGCGCGCTGCGCCGCCTTTTTCTTCGCCTTGTCCCATTGCCCGCTGCCGAGCTCGTGCAGCGGCGCGGCATCGGGCGATGCGCCGCTGTAGCGGCTGATCAGGTGCAGGCTCGAAACCGGCACGTAGAGCTTGGCGTCGTTGGCGTAGAGCAGGTGCAGGAATTCGTTCGAACCGTCGCCGAGGTCGAGGGTCGTCAAGCCGAGGTACCGCCCGATGCCGTGCTGCTCGTGCACCACCGGGTCGCCGATCCGCACTTCGGACAGGTCGCGCAGCATGGCGTCGACGTTGCTGCGCCGGACGTCGCGCTTCCCGGGACGACGCACCACACCCGCGTAGAGTTCGGCCTCGGTGATCAGCGCGAGGTTCGCCTGCGGCCAGACGAAGCCCGCGTGCAGCGGGCTCGCGACCAGCGCCGGGCTCGCATCGCCGGCGATGAACTCCGCCCAGTCGGCCACCACCGCGGGCTTGAAGCCGTACTCGGCGAAATACTGCTGCATGGTCTCGCGCCGTCCGAGGCTTTCCGCAGCGATCAACACACGCTCGCGGGTCGATGTCACGTGGCGTTTGAGCGCGCGCAGCGGATCGTCGGCGCGGCGGTCGACCTGGACCTCCGGCAAAGGATGCGTCGCCGCCGCCGTTCGTCGCGAGGCCTTGTCGCGCGCGGCGGCTTCATCGGCCGGCGGCGCCCGCTCGCGGTCGTCCCCCTGGGCCGGCGCGCCGCCTTCGGTGTAGGTGGATGCGGCAACTTGCTCAGGCGAGGCCGCTGGCAGATGGGTGGCGAGCGCGACCCGCGCGAACGGCTTGAGCACGCGGTTGAATTCGTCCTCCGGGACGAACAACTCCTGCGGCGCGAGCAACGGCCGCGCGCGGTCGCCGCGAAGGAGCCTGTAGCGCGCATCGGTGTCTTCCCAGAAGCGTCGGATCGACGACGTCACATCGCCGTGCAGGCAAACGAGCGCATTCGAAGGGAGATAGTCGGCGAAGGTCGCGGTCGCATCGAAGAACAGCGGCAGGTAATACTCGATGCCGGCGGGCATGATGCCGTTGGACACATCCTTGTACAGCGGTGATTTCGACGGATCGCCTTCGAACACCTCGCGGAAGCGGCCGCGGAACCGCGTGCGGCCCGCCTCGTCCTGCGGGAACTCGCGCGCGGGAAGCAGTCTGACCTTCGGCACCGGGTAGACGGTACGCTGGCTGTCGACATCGAAGGTGCGGATCGATTCGATCTGGTTGTCGAAAAGATCGATTCGGTAGGGCAGGAGACTGCCCATCGGAAACAGGTCGATCAACCCTCCGCGTATGCCGAACTCACCCGGCGACACGACCTGCGTGACATGCTGGTAGCCGGCGAGTGCGAGCTGCGAGCGCAGGCGATCGACATCGAGAATCTCGCCTTGCTCGAGGAAAAAAGTGAAGGCCGCGAGATACGATGGCGGCGCGAGACGGTACAGCGCCGTCGTCGCCGCGACGATGATCGCATCGCAATCGCCACGCGACATGCGATAAAGCGTCGCTAGCCGCTCCGATACCAGGTCCTGGTGCGGCGAAAAATGATCGTAGGGCAAGGTTTCCCAATCGGGAAGCGCGGCGATCTTCAGTGTCGGGCCGAACCAGGCGATCTCGGCAGCCAACCGCTGCGCCGCGAGCGCGTCGGCGCAGACGACGGCGACCGGCTGTCGTCGCTGCACAGCCTCGGTCGCGGCCTGCGCAAGCGCGAGGGCGTCGGCCGATCCGGCGAGGGGCTGCGCGATCGCCGTCCGCCCGGGCGCCGGCGCGGGTGGCAGAAGACGAGGCAGGGGGACGAACGGCGGCGGGCTGGACGCCAGCGACGGGGACTGCGGAATCGACAATGCCGACGGACCGTTAAAAAGCGTAATTATACGGTCCGTGTCGAGCGGCCATACTGATCGTCGAAGCGCACGATATCGTCTTCACCCAGATAGTCGCCGCACTGCACTTCGATGATGATCAGCGGCTCGACCTGCGGATTCTCCAGACGGTGCCGAGTCTCGATCGGGATGAAGGTCGATTCGTTGACACGAACCGGATAGACGCGGTCGCCGTTGGTGACGCGCGCTTCGCCACTGACGACGACCCAATGCTCGCCGCGCCGGTGATGGAGCTGAAGCGACAACGCACCGCCCGGACGGACCTCGATGCGCTTGATCTTGAACCCGGGCCCTTCCTGCAGCACGGTGTACGCGCCCCATGGCCGCGCGACGGTCCGATGCAGCTTATAGGCATCGTGGCCGCGCGCCTTCAGCTCGCCGACGACTTCGCGCACGCGCTGCAGGTGGTCGCGGTGCGCGACAAGCACCGCGTCAGGCGTGTCGACGATGACGAGGCTGTCGACTCCCACGGTGGCGACAACGCGGTCGCCGGCGTGCACGAAGGTGTCCCGCGTGTCGATGGCCACGCGCTCACCCTGTCCGCGATTGCCGGACGCGTCGGGTTCGGTCAGCGCCGAAACAGCCTGCCACGAACCGACATCGCTCCAGTCGAACCCACCCCGGACAACCGCGACGCGATCCGACTTTTCCATCACCGCGTAGTCGATCGAAATGTCGGGTACGGCGGCGAACAGCGCGGTGTCGATCTCCAGCATCGATGCGTCGGCGCCGGAGGGAAGCCGCTGCCACACGCTGCGCACCGACTCGAGCATGGCCGGCGCGTGCTCGTGCAGCGCCGCGAGTATGGTCGCCGGCGTGAAGCAGAACATCCCCGAGTTCCAGACGTAGTTACCGGCGGTCAGGAACGACACCGCATCGGCCAGCGGTGGCTTTTCGATGAATCGCGCCGCGCGAAAGGCGTCGCCCGAGCCGAGCGCGTCACCGCATTCGATGTAGCCGTACCCGGTCTCCGGATGCGTCGGCCCAATGCCGAAGGTCACGATCCAGCCGTCGGCGGCAAGCGCCTTCGCGCGATCGACTGCGGCGGTGAACGCGCCGCCGTCACGGATCAGATGATCGGAAGGAAGGACGAGGAGCGTCGCGTCCGCGCCGTAACGCGCCTGCGCGAAGAGCGCGCCGAGCGCGATGGCCGGACCGGTGTTGCGTCCGAACGGTTCGAGGAGGTAGCTCGTGCGCACCGACTCGCCGACCATGGCGGCGGCGAACTGATCTTTGGTCTGGAAGTAGTAATCGCGGTTCGTGATGACGACGAGGCCCGCGATGTCCGGAAGCGCCGCAGCGCGCGCGGCCGTCTTGCCGAGCAAGGTCTCGCCATCCGGCAGGATCAGGAAAGGCTTGGGCGCGGTCTCACGGGACAGCGGCCACAGTCGAGTGCCGGCACCGCCGGAAAGAATGATGGGTACGAGAGTCATTGCGCTTGTTTTTTAGCGATGCGCACCCATTTTATCAGCAAGCCATATTTGCGCGCCGAACCCGACCCGTTTGCCGACGGTAGTGGGGGTGGGGTGGTATCATATCGACCTCAGCGCAAGGCTACCGGCTTCGACCGCCGGCCGGCTCAGAACCGATCACCGGGGGCGACCTGGTTTCGACGGGAACTGTGAAGCAGCGCGGGGCATGCCAAGGTGCAGAACCTTGTGAATCCTCTGCAATCGCAAACTTAACTGCGAACGACGAAAACTACGCTCTGGCGGCTTAATCCCGCCGGACCTCGCACCGGGCGGCGCTCAGCTCGGGTGATGTAACTGTCACAGCGAGGACATTTCGAGCGATCGCGTGCGTCCGGGTCACTAGGGCGACACGCTAAAGCAAGGTGGCTGGTTCCGGCGTCGCCTGCCCGTCAGTGGCGCCGGGGCGAGAGCACAATGACGTGGCTAAGCATGTAGTCCCGACTGTGTAGCGTTTTCGGACGCGGGTTCGATTCCCGCCGCCTCCACCAAACCAAAGAATGACGGCCCCGAAAAGGGCCGTTTTCTTTTTCGCTTTATAGTGGCGCAGCGCCCGGCCAATCGCGTACAAATGTCAAAATCGGGCTCGACGCGGCGAGCCCCTGACCGAACGGGCAACGTGGGCCGGATCGCTCTGCCCATGCCAAGGCCGGATTGAACCAATGAGGGGACGGGTGTGGCGCATCGGGCATGCAGCACGGGATCAGGGACCGTGAAGCGTTTCGCGTCCCGGCAGGATCTCGGCCTGGACCGGCGCGAATACGCGACCCTGCGCCGCCTGCGCACGCCGCAGGATGTTCAGGCGTTCGTCAACGCGATGCCGATCAATCACGAGGTCGGGGGCGAGACCGTATACTCGGTCCGCGAAGTCCTGGCCTATCGACGCGCGCATTGTATCGAGGCCGCGCTCGTCGCCGCCTGCGCCCTGTGGATCCACGGCGAGCCGCCGCGCGTCATGCGACTGGATTGCGACGCGAGCGATTATCCACATGTTGTCGCGTTGTTTCGCCGCGGCACCTGCTGGGGCGCGATCTCCAAGTCCAACGGCATGGCGCTTCGTTACCGCGATCCGGTCTATCGCACTCTGCGCGAGCTCGCGATCTCCTACTTCCACGAATATACGACCAGCGGCGGCCGCAAGACCTTGCGCAGCTACGCCATTCCGCTGGACCTGAGCCGCATCGACCCTGAGCTATGGGTCACGGCCCGCGGCTGCTGGGACCTTCACGCGCGGCTCGAGCGCAGACATCACTACGCGTTGATTTCCGGCAGGCAGAAGGCGTTGCTTTCTCGGCGCGATCCGTTCGAGCGCGCCACCGCGAAGATTGTTCAGTTTCCCAAGGAAGCCCAAAACGGATGAAGACCATACGCTGGGGGATGATAGGTTGCGGTGACGTCGCCGAGGTGAAGAGCGGGCCAGGGTTCTACAAGGCCGAGAACTCGAGGCTGGTCGCCGTCATGCGCCGCAATGGCGCGCTCGCCGCCGACTACGCACGCCGGCACGGCGTCGCGCGCTGGACCGATGATGCCGACGCGATCATTCAAGCGCCGGACATCGATGCGGTGTACATCGCGACCTTGACCGACAGCCATCGCGATTACACATTGCGCTGCGCGCAGGCTGGAAAGCCCGTCTACGTCGAGAAGCCGATGGGGATGCGGCACGCGGAGTGCGTCGAGATGATCGAAGCCTGCCGCGACGCGGGCGTGCCCCTGTGGGTCGGCTACTACCGTCGCGCGTTGCCGCGCTTCCTCAAGGTCCGTGACCTCGTGGCAAGCGGCGCGATCGGCCCCGTGCGCATGGTGATTTCCCGGCAGTTCGCGCGTGCGCCGCAGATCCGGAGCGGCGAGGCACTTCCGTGGCGCATCGATCCTTCGCTCAGCGGCGGCGGCTTTTTCTTCGAGGCCGTCTGCCACACGTTCGACTTCCTCGATTTCGTGTTCGGGCCGATCGTCGAGGCCCGCGGCATCGCGTCGAACCGGGGCGGAAGCTACCGCGCCGAGGACACGGTCACGGCCACCTATCGCTTTCAATCCGGCGTCCAGGGCTGCGGCGCGTGGTGCTATGCCGCCGGCGAGGATTACGAGATGAACGAAATCGTCGGCCAGCGCGGCCGCATTCTCTTTTCGACTTCGCAGCCGGTGCCGATCCAGCTTGTCCAAGGCGATGGCGTCGAGGAGATCCCGCTCGGCGATCCGCCGCATGTGCACCAGCCGCTGATTCAAACGATCGTCGCCGAGCTCAACGGGCAAGAGCGCTGCCCGAGCACCGGGACGAGCGGGGCCCGCACGGCCTGGGTGATGGACGAGATTCTCAAGGACTTTCGCGCGGCGTGAAGGCAAGCACGTCGGCTGACTTGAACCTTTCATATTCAGGGTCCAGAATGCAGTATCGACTCGGTGCGCGACCGCCATGGACGAAGGTGTCAAGTATCGCGGCTTCGATGTTCACCTCGAAGTCTGGGAAAGCAGAAAGGACGGACGCATTCGCTGGATGTGCGGTGTGACCTTCGTGCAGCACGGCCTGGGCTACGCAGCGTCCTTTTCCGATCGCCTGTTCGACTGGCCTGCCGATGCGCGGCGTTACGCGGAAGCGCGCGCGAAAAAATTGCTCGATGCCTACGCCGCCGGCGATATCGCCGTTTTGGGGACGCCCGTCTCGCTGCATCACTCGATGCAGCGACCGCAATATCCGCTGGGCCCCTTCAGCGACTCTCGCAGTCGCTTTTGATCGTTCGGCCCGCTCGTCCGAGCGGATGACTAGCGCTGTAACGCACATGACGCGCATCCGGCGTCGCGCGCAACGGGCGATCAACTGAGCTTGTCGTCGTCGATCGGCGACAATCTCGCAATCCACTGATCGCGCAGCGCTTCCAGCGCTATGCGCGCCCATCTCCTACGCCTTCTTCCAACGGGTCCGACACGGCGTGGATCGCGCGGGCCGCTCTCGTTATCGCACGTCTTACAACGCAATCATCCGTCGGCCGATTGAACGCGGAGGTTGCACACGCAATAGTGGCTACGCCATACGAATGAGGCCTCGAAGCACCGAGGATACGGCGCAAGCGACGCGCCCAACCATTGAGAAGGAAACAAGATGAACGCAATGCGCATGCTGTTGGCAGTGGCCTTGTCGTCATGTTGTCTGTATGCCTCGCAAAGCCTGGCCATGGTCGTATTTTCGAACGGCCAGACGCAGGTCGTCTGGCACGTCGGTGACCCGGAGCCGTCGATCAACGAAAACGTCGCCTGGTTCAGTGCGGCCGTGTGCGGTCAGGAGCTCACCTGGGTGGCCCAACGTTTTCCCGGACTGCCGACGCGGACTCTGACCCACGCGCCAGGCACCTACGACTGCGTCATCTATCGGGGCGACGACGCGCGTTTCCTCGCCGACAACCTGGTCGTCAACGGCAATCAGTAAAGCGGCAATCGGCCCGCGGCCAAGCGCGAAAAGGAAAGGGCAGGGATCAGACACCGTCGGTCGAACTGAGGGGCTCTACCGATAGCGAGGAATCTGCCCTGCCTGATCGAATTATGCGCAATGTCAACGGCGTCGCCATCGGCCGAAGGCCGATTCTGGTGTAGGCCTTTCGCGATCCTGCCTGTAGGACCGCGACGACCATAGCGTTACCGTCGAGTCCTGGCCAGGCGACGCCGCAGTTCCTCCGACGCGAGCGAGGCTTCGTACTCGGCGCGGGATTCGCCGCGTACGGGGTCGCCGGCCGCGATCGCGCCGATCTGATGCTTCATCGACGTCACGACACCCGGGTCGCAATCGGCGAGCGCCGCGATGTACGCGTCAACCCGGCCCGCAAGATCGCCCGGCTCGGTCAGCTCGGTCAGAAATCCGATGCGCAACATTTCAGCGGCGTCGAGCGTCTGCGCCGTCAGGAATACGCGCTTGGCTTGCGCCGCCCCGAGCGCCGCGACCGCGCGCCGCAGCCCGGCCGGATAATAGTGGAGCGCGAATTTCGCCGCCGGCATGAACATCCGCGAGCCGCGCACGCCGAGCCGGAAGTCGCAGCACAGCGCGAGGTCGATCCCTCCGCCGTAGACGCTGCCGTTGAGCGCGCAAATCGTCGGCAGCGGAAATTGCTCGATCGTGTCGAGCAGTTCTTCGAAGTCGCGATTGAGGCGACCGACGATGGCATCGACCGTATAGCCCGAGCTGAAGGTCGTCTCCCCCGTGCCGGTGAAGACCAGAGCCCGCACCGCGGGATCGAGCTTGCCCTCGCTAAGGTAGCCGCGCATGACCGCGACATCGTCCGGATCGATGCGGTTGTGCTGGGCGGGCCGGCGCAGCCGGACGGTCGCTATCGGGCCGGCAACGTCGAGGGTCGGCGGACCGTCCGCGTGCATGATGTCCCCCTGGTGGTTTCGGTATCGAGCCGGTTGCGGTTTCGCGCAACCGGCCCGCCAGACTATAGCGCGGGAACCCGGGCCGCCAGAAATGCGGCTCGTCGGACGGATCGGCGGAACGCCCTGGCCGTGCACAGTATCCTATGAGGAAGAAAGGATCGGGTTCGGATGGCGACGCGCATTGAAGACTACGCGATGATCGGCAACCGCCGTACGGCGGCGCTGGTCGGGCGCGACGGGTCGATCGACTGGCTGTGCGCACCGCGCTTCGACGCACCGGCCTGTTTCGCCGCGCTGCTCGGGACCTCCGAGCACGGGCGCTGGCTGCTCGCGCCGCGCGGTGCCGTGCGCCGGATCGATCGCCGCTACCGCGACGATACGCTTGTCCTCGAAACCGACTTCCACACCGCCGGCGGCACGGTGCGCATCGTCGACTGCATGCCGCCCTGGGAGGATCGGACCGACGTCGTACGCATCGTCGAGGGCTTGCGCGGGCGAGTCCGCATGCGGATGGAGCTCGTGATCCGCGGCGGTTACGGTGTGATCGTACCCTGGGTGCGGCGTGTCGATGGCGCGCTGCTCGCGACGGCCGGACCCGAGTCGCTCCAACTGCGCGCCGGCGTCCCGGTGCGCGGCGAGGGCTTTACGACGGTCGCCGACTTTACTCTCGCCAAAGGGCAGCGCGTGGCTTTTGTGTTGAGCCACTTCGCCTCGCATCTGCCGACCCCCTTGCCGATCGACCCGGACGCCGCGGTCGATGCCACCGCGCGCAGCTGGCGCGAATGGTGCGCGCGCTGCAGCTACGACGGCCGCTGGCGCGAGGCCGTCATCCGCTCGTTGATTACCTTGAAAGCGCTGACGTACGCGCCGACCGGCGGCATCGCCGCTGCGGTGACCACCTCGCTGCCGGAAGCGATCGGCGGCGTGCGCAACTGGGACTACCGCTACTGCTGGCCGCGCGATGCGACCTTCACGCTGTATGCGCTGTTGCTCGCCGGCTATCGTGACGAGGCGCACGCCTGGCGGGGCTGGTTGTTGCGCGCGGCGGCTGGCCGGCCGCAGGACATGCAGACGGTTTACGGCTTGTCGGGCGAGCGCCAGTTGACCGAGTTTTCGCTGCCGTGGTTGCCCGGATACGAGAACTCGGCCCCCGTGCGCATCGGCAACGCCGCATCGACCCAAACACAACTCGATATCTATGGCCAGGTGATCGAGGCACTGCAGCTCGCCCGCAGCGCCGGCCTCGACCCGGATGCCGACGCGTGGAACTTCGAGCGCGCCCTGTTGAGCTACCTGGAAAAAGCGTGGACGGAGCGCGACAACGGGATCTGGGAAGTGCGCGGCCCTAGGCAGCATTTCACGCACTCCAAGGTGATGGTCTGGGTCGCGTTCGACCGGGCGATCAAAGCCGTCGAGCAATATGGTCTGCCGGGACCGGTGAAACGCTGGCGGGCGTTGCGCGCGCGCATACACGCGCAGATTTGCCGCAAGGCCTACGATGCGTCGCGCAACACGTTCGTCCAGTACTATGGCGCGCGCGAGGTCGATGCCAGCCTTCTGCTGCTGCCGATCGTCGGCTTTCTCCCGGCGGACGATCCCCGCATGCGCGGCACCTTGGCGGCGGTCCGTCGCGACCTGGTCGTCGACGGACTGGTGGTCCGCTATCGCAACCTGCCGGAAATCGATGGACTCCCGACGGGCGAAGGCGTTTTTCTGCCGTGCTCGTTCTGGCTGGCCGACAACCTGAGTCTTGCCGGCCGGCATGCCGAGGCGGAGCGCCTGTTCAAGCGATTGCTCGCCCTGCGCAACGACGTGGGTCTGCTGGCCGAAGAATACGATCCGGTCGCGCAGCGGCAGCTCGGCAATTTTCCGCAGGCGCTGACGCACGTCGCGCTGATCATCACGGCGCGCAACCTGTCGCGCCGCGGCGGTCCGTCCGAACATCGCAGCCGCGGCATGCGCGACATCCCTCCGGGTGGAACGGCGCAGCCGAAGCCGCCGGCAGCGCCTGCGCCGTTCGAAAAGCCGCCTCGACACGCCGCCGCCAAGTCGCGCCGCCGTTGACCTGCCGGCGGGTCCCCGGCGGGCGCCACTCGCTCTTGGCGCCGCGCCGCCGGGAATGCGCAATACATGCCACCGGTGGTCAGGTACTGACCCAACCTCGAATTCGTCGTCGCCCGCTCGTCGCCGTTTCGCGCGCTGTCATATGCGTCACATTCCATAGTCTGACGCGCGATTGCGGGCCGGATCGGCCTTCGCTGTGGCCTACGAAACGCGTCAAACGGACGCCTTCCAGGCCAAAAATCCGTTTTGAATCAATCCCTGCTTTGTCTCCCCGGTAAATGTTTCCAATCCTGGCATGGCCGTTGCTGATACAGGCGCGCCAAAGACACAGTCCGAGGCGATCGCAGCCTCGATCAACTTTTAACGGGAGAGCAAAGATGAAAGTCACCAAACTTGCGGCCGCACTGGGCATGAGTATCGGTCTGGTCGCCGCCGGAGTAGCTTATGCGGCCGACACCTCGAACATGACGGTCCAGGCCGCCGTGGTAGGCAGCTGCAAATTCAACAGCACGCCGACGCTCGATTTCGGCAATCTCGATCCGGCCAGCGCCGGCAACGGCACGGGCAGCTCGACGATCAGCTTCTGGTGCACCAAGGGCTCGAGCTACACGGTCACCGCCGGCAACGGCAATAATTACGACGTCGGAAATACGACGCGTCAAATGAAGGGCCCGGGCGTCACGGATTTGATGCCCTATTCGCTGACCCTTCCCGCAACCGCGACCGGCACGGGCGCCGGCAAGTCGACGGCGATCAGTTTCGCGGTGACCGGCACGGTGCTGAACGCCAATTACATCAACGCCACGGTAGGTAGCTACACGGACACGGTGCAAATGGCCGTCAATCCGTGACGAGGCGAGCTTGCCTTGCAGGACGAAGCCGCCGGAGTGATCCGGCGGCTCGTTTTTTGTGGCTCCGCTAACGCGCCGTGGGTAGACTCGAACGATGATGCGCATCGCGCTCGCGTGTTTGTTGCTGACTATCCTGCAGCCTGCTTTTGGCGGCCGTTTCAGCGTGGCGCCCATCCGCGTGGATTTCGGGGCGGGTTTGCGCATCTCCGCCGTCACCGTCACCAGCGAAGACGATCACCCGTTGGTGTTCAAGAACAGCCCGTCCATCTGGACGCAGAACGCCGACGGGGGTGACGTCTATACGCCGACCAGCGATCTCGTGGTTACGCCCCCGCTGATGCGCGTCGAGACCGGCGCGGCGCGCATCGTGCGCATCGGTACGCTGCGCGAACCTGGCGATGTCGAGCGCAGTTACCGCGTTTTCCTCGAAGAACAGGCGCCGGCGAACCCTGAAGGCGCGGGAGCGACGATCGCAGTAGTCATCAAGTTCGGCGTCCCGGTTTTCGTGGCGCCTCGATCGGAGCGGATCG
Source organism: Casimicrobiaceae bacterium (assembly GCA_036493675.1). Taxonomy (GTDB): domain Bacteria; phylum Pseudomonadota; class Gammaproteobacteria; order Burkholderiales; family Casimicrobiaceae; genus PALSA-1003. Next base: position 36,071 of record DASXPJ010000049.1, on the reverse strand, counting down.
GAGGAAGCGCAGAGATCGTCGAGCGCAAGCCGGGCCGGCTCGTGTTGCAGGTCAAAAACACCGGTAATGTGCATTTCAACCTGGAGGCGATCACCGCCAACGGCATCGCCGTCAAGGAGGTCTCGTCCTGGTATCTCTTGCCCGGAACGACCCGGCGCTACGATCTCGCGATTCCCGCGGAGGCTTGCCGGGGAACCTCAATCGACCTTCGTATCCAGGCCACCCGCACGGTGCTCGCAGCAAGCGTTGCGGCGAGCGATGTGTGTCAGCACTGATGCCGTGGCGCGTTCCATCCGACATGGTTGGCGCGGCGCGGTCGCCGCGGCGCTGGTCGCGATTGCGCTCACCGCCACGGCCGAGCCTGTGCCTACCATCATGACGATCACGGTCAACGGCCAGGGCCGCGGCGACCACTTCGTGCTGAAGGACGCGGGCCACTGGCTGATCGCCGAGACCGAGCTGCATCAGCTCGGATTGCAGGAAGCCGTCGGCGAAATCGCCACGGTCGAAGGCCGGCGCTATCGGGTACTGAATTCGCTCAAGCAGGTGACGGCCGTCATCGACGAGGCCGCAGGCCGCATCGATATCGTCGCCGATCCGGCGGTGTTCGGTCAGCAGCGCCTCGACCTCACGCCCGCGCCGCGGGTGGTGCCGACTTACGACACCAGCGCTTTTTTCAACTATCAGCTCAATTGGTCGGGGGCCGACCATCAGCGCAGCAGCTACGGCGCCAACACCGAGCTCGCCGTCAGGTACGGGCGCTGGCTGTTCGACAACCAGACCAACTACACGAACGACGCGGCCGAAAGCGGCTTTACGAGACTCGGCACCAACGCGACCTACGACTGGTATGAAAAGCTCGCGCGCTTCGTGGCCGGCGATCAGGCTGCTTCGACCGGCGCGCTCGGTCAGACGATGCAGTTGGGCGGCGTCGGCGTCTACCGCGCCTACGCGATGGACCCGAGCCTGATCACCACGCCTACCGCGCGCTTCGTCGGCGCCACGCCGGTCGCCGGGGAGGTCGAAGTCTACGTCGACGGCATCCGCGTCTACACCGCACCGGTTAAACCCGGAACTTTCGAGCTCGACAACATCACGCGATACGCCGGCCTGCGACGCGTCGAGGTGCTGGTCCGCGATCCGCTCGGGCAGGTGATCCAGAGGTCGAGCAGCACCACCTACCTGTCCGATCGTTTGTTGCGAGGCGGCCTGGATGAATTCACCTATGCGGTGGGGGCGGTCCGGCCCGAGGTCGGCGTCGGCAGCGATCGCTATCGCGGCCTGGGCTTCGCCGCGGCGCATCGCGTCGGATTGACCGACGCGCTGACCGTGGGCGCGCATGCCGACCGCACGCCGGACTACGCCACCGCAGGCGCCGAGGGGACGGCACGCCTGGGCGATTTCGGCGTCCTGGGCGTCGAAGGCGCGGCCGGCCGACCGGAGCAGACCGGGCATGTCGCAGGCGCGGCCAGCGTGCTGTATTCGTACACCGCCGACGGTTTCGGCGTCGACTTGAACTACCGGCGCCTGCAGCGCGGATTCCTCCCGACCTCGACTTTGTTGCCGCAATTCGTGCCGCTGAAGGATGCCGGCGTGCAGCTGAGCTACGGGTCGGCACGGTATGGCACCTTCACCGCGACTGCCACGCGAAGCGAATTCCAGGACGGCAGCCGGCAACGAAGCTACGCGCTGCGCTACAACGTCTCGCCATCGCCGCGCTGGAATATCGATGCGACCGTCGGCCATGTGAGCGGGCAGGCCGGCGCGGCATCGGGCGTCGCGGCCGGAATCAGCATCAATTATTTTTTCGGCGACCGGACGACCGCTACGGCGCGCGTCCAGCGGACCCCGGGCAACGGTACCGAATACGATCTCGAGCTGGCGCGGCCGGCGCCGATCGGTCCCGGCTTCGGCTATCGCGTCGATATGCAGCGCAGCGCCGGCATCTATCAGGTGCGCCCGCAGGTCCAGCTCAACACCGATCTGCAGGAATACACGCTGGGCGCGTCGCACGCGTCCGGCGGCGACGTGAGCAGCACGGCGGTAGAGGCGTCGATAGCGGGCGCGTTCGCCTATGTTGGCGGCGTCGGTAAATTCACACGGCCGATCTACGACAGCTTTGCCATCATCAAGGCAGGCGACCTGGAGGGCGTGAGCGTCCGGCAGAACAGCCAGGATGCCGGCCGGACCGGACGCGATGGCACGGTGCTGGCGTCGACGGTCGGCTCGTATGTCGAGAACCGGTTTACCCTCGACGCCAACACCGTTCCGATCGACACGATCATCGGTCAGAATAGCGTGGTCGTCGTGCCTGCGCTGCGGGGCGGCGTTTTGGTCGATTTCGCATTGCGCCCGCAGCGCGCCGTCAGCGGTATTCTGATGCTGCGCCGCGGTCGGGAAGAACGCCCGCTCGGCGGCATCGACGCCGTGCTGGCCTCGGCGACGTCGGAAATGCTGCTCTTCACCGCGTCGGACGGTGCGTTTTATATCGAGGACGCCGCGCCCGGGACCTATCACGCCGACATTCGCGCCGAAGGCGGGACGTGCCGTGCGGCGGTGGAAATCGCGGAAAGCTCGCGTATGCCGCTCAACGTCGGAAAGGTCTACTGTGAAATTCAACCTTGAGGCATGTGCGTGCGCGGCGCTCCTGACCGTGGCTGGCCCGGCATTGGGCGCGGCCTCGTGTTCGATCCAGTCGGTCCCGACGCTCGGCTTTCCGAGCTACGACGTGTTCAATGCGGCGCCGACCGTGACGTCACAGATCGCCAACATCAAGTGCACCGGCCTCGGCGGCTCGGATTTCACCGTGGGTTTTGGACAATCGGCGACCTCGGGGACGATTTCCGGCCGTCAAATGGCGCAGTCGCCCGGCAGCGGCCGGCTCAACTACAACATCTACAAGGACGGCGGGTATTCGGCGCTGTGGGGCGACGGCACCGCCGGTACGACACCACTGCTTGTCTCCCCCACGGGCGCCAATACGTCCGTTCCCGTCTACGGCAAGATCGATCCTGGCCAGGACGCGCCGGTCGGCAACTATCAGGACTCGGTCGTGATGTCGGTCAATCCCTAGTACATCACGGTCGATGAAATCTGCAGCGGCCACGGATAGTTTCCGGGCACGACTTCGGGCGCGAGGAAAAACCGGTAGCTCAATCGCATCAGCATCTGATGGCCGGTGAACGGCTGATGGACCCATCCCCCTTCCGGACCGATTTCCAGGCCGCGGACCAGCCCGCTCACCTGCGCCTTGCGAAACACCGTTGAGCGGGCGTCGAAGCTCAGCGAAAAACCGTTGCGATCGTTGGTGTGGGCCATCAGGTCGGTTGCTGCGGAGACATCGATATAACCGCGTGCCACGTCGTCCGGCGTAACGTTCAAGATCGGCGCCTGCTTGAGCAGCTGCAACCGGAGGTATGGCAGAACGGACGCGGTGACCCGCATCGTCGACGACCCAGGACCTGAAGAGGCCGCGCGCGCCGGCTCGGAACTGGCGCACAGCGCACATGCCGCCGCGAGTACGACGCCGACCAGGATGCGCGGCTTGAGCCCGCGAGCGATTTCCAACCCGCTGCTCTCGCCTGTGGCAACCAGGGCCTTGCCCGAACGCTGCTGCAAGCGGTCCGGGCGCGTGATGCCAGCAAAGCTCACCGATCGGTTTCCTTGAGCCGGTTGGGGATCAGTATATCGTCGAGATTCGCCACCGCGCGCAAATCCGCTCGACCGCCCCCGCTTTTTCCGGCCGGAGCCTTGCCTTGCAGCACGTTGCCGATGACGCAGGCCCGCGCGCAGGCCATGACATCGTCATCAGACGGCGAACACGCGCAAAAAAAGGCGCCGAAGGCGCCTTTTTTTGGACTCGCCGCGGTTTAGACGCGGCGGCGATATTCGCCGTTGCGGGTGTCGATTTCGATGCGGTCCCCGGTGGCGACAAACAAAGGAACCTGCACTTCCATCCCGCTCGCGAGCTTGGCCGGCTTGAGCACCTTGCCCGAGGTATCGCCCCGCACCGCAGGCTCCGTATAGGTGATCTCGCGCACGACGCTGTTCGGCAACTCGACCGAAATCGGCTTGCCTTCGTAGAGCGTGAGCTCGCAGGGGAGGCCTTCCTCCAGATAGTGCACGGCATCGCCGATATTTTCGCGGTCGACCTCGATCTGGTTGTACTCGGCATCCATGAACACGTAAGACGGATCCTGGAAGTATGAATAGGTGACCTCCTTGCGCTCGAGCTGCACGAGGTCGAATTTTTCGTCGGCCCGATAGACGGTTTCCGTTCCGGATCCGCTCAGCAGATTCTTGAGCTTCATCTTGACGACCGACGCGTTGCGGCCGGACTTGTTGAACTCGGCCTTCTGCACGACCATCGGGTCCTTGCCGATCATGATGACGTTGCCGGCCCGGACTTCCTGCGCGGTTTTCATGGCTGTACCTGCATGGTTGGTTCTGGTGCCACGGTGGCCCGCTGATAGCGAGCTCACCCAAACCGATAATTATACCAGTTCGTCCGCCATTTTGACCAGGCTCGCGGCGAGATCCCGCTGGGTGGCGAGGTCGGCCGTCCAGGCGCGCGCGTGCTCCCGCAACGCGGGCAGTGCTGCGGCAAATGCATCCCAGATGCGTGCCGCCGTGTCATCCGTATCGGCGGGATCGTTCCAGGCGCGATGCCATGCCTTGAGCGTCGCCGCACTCGCCTGCGGCATCGCATGGACATAGCGCGTCAGAAATGCCTCGAGCTTCGCGCGCTGCGCATTGTCGGCCTGCGGGTAAGGCTGCCAGGCGAATGCACGCGCCGCCCAGATTGCGCGCACCAGCGAATCCTCGCCGCGTACCAGGTTCAGGTCGCAGGTCCACAGCAGCCGGTCGTAGACGTCCTGCGCGACGAAAGGAATGCACACGAGCGTCAGGCGGCCGCGCGAGAACGCTTGTCCGGCGTGGGGAACCGCGCCGCCGGTCCATCGATCCAGTTCTCCTGCCGCCACACCTTCGGGCACGATGCAGCAGACCGGAACATCGCCGTCGGCCCAAGTGTCGAGTAGCGGCGGCAGATGTCGGTTCGGATAACAGAAAAGCGAGATCGACATCGCGCCTTCGGCCGGCGACGCCACGCCGAGCGAGCGCCAGAATGCGGCGCGCGCACCGGCGTCCGCCTGGAAGGCGTCGCGGCGGGAAAGCAGTCCTGCCTCGCGCAGCAGGCCGCCGCTTCGCTGCGTGAATCCCGGAAAATAAAAGGTGCGCTGCAACGACCGATGCGGATGGCGCGATGGCAGGCCGTGGCATCCTTCGATCCAGCTTTCGGCCGACAAGTATTCCAGATTGATCCATGCCGGTGCCGCCGACAGGGCCGACATCGCATCAAGGTACGAGCGCGGAAGACCGCAGCCGAACGCTTCGATCACGACCTGCGCCGGCGCGATCGCTGGCATCGGCCCGCGAGGACCATCCCAGAGCCGGATGTCGACCCCTTGCCTCTGCTGCCGTTCGCACGAAGACTCGACGTCGGGCGCGATGCGCGACAGCACCGGTAGCGCATCGACGAACAAGCGCACATCTCGTCCATGCTCGGCCGCGAGCTGGCGCGCGAGCCGCCACGCGACGCCGGCATCGCCATAATTGTCGACGATCGAGCAGAATATATCCCAGCGTTGCGGCGTGGTCACGGTCGGCACAAAAGATACTACAATGGATGGGCCTGTCGCGTTTCCGATCCATTCACGTCCTCGATGCGCAATCCCGCCGCTGCCGCGCCTTCCGTTACGCTCGCGGTCGACGTCATCTCCGACGTCGTTTGCCCGTGGTGTTACATCGGCAAGCGCAAGCTCGAAGCCGCACTCGGCGATCTGAAGGTTCGCGAGCCCGAGCTCGATGTCGCGGTGCGCTGGCATCCGTTCCAGCTCAATCCGGACATGCCGGAGGGCGGCATGCCGCGGGCGAGCTATCTTGCGGCCAAGTTCGGCGGCGGAGCCCGCGCCGCCGAAATCTACTCGCGCGTGCGCGCGGTGGGGATCGAGGTCGGCATTCCGTTCGCGTTCGAGCGAATCGCCATGCAGCCCAACACGCTGCAGGCGCACCGGCTGATTGCCTGGGCGCAGGCGCGCGGCGGCCTCGACGCGGCAAGCGTACTGGTCGAGCGCCTGTTCCACGCCTATTTCATCGACGGAGCTTTCCTGGGCGATCGCGACGAGCTGGTGCGCGTCGCAGGCATGGCCGGGTTCGATCAGGCAGAAGCACGTGCGATGCTCGCGTCGGACGAGGGTAGCGACACCGTCGAGGCGGAGGATCGCGAGGCTCGCAGCGTCGGCATCCAGGGCGTTCCCTTCTTTATTTTCAATGGACGCATCGCCGTGTCCGGCGCGCACGATCAACCGACCTTGCTCGATGCAATCGATGCCGCGCGTCAAGCGCATTAGCGCCTTTTGGACAGAGCGGCGCAAACTTCATGACCGCGCCTGCGGCTGACGAGATCGGCAAGCTGTTCGCGCTGCAACGGACGGCTTTCGCCGAGGAACGCTACCCCTCGCACGCGGCACGGCGCGACCGCCTCGATCGTCTTGTCCTACTGCTCGAGCGGCACGAACCCGAGATGATCGCCGCGATCTCGGAAGACTTCGGGCTCCGGCCGGCGCAGGAAACGCGACTGACCGAATTGTTCGTCGTGCTGGTCGCCTTGCGTCACGCGCGCCGGCACCTGGCGCGCTGGATGCGGTCGCGACGAGTGCCGACGCCGTTGTATCTCCTGCCCGGGGGCAGCAGGATCGAAAGACAACCGTTGGGTGTCGTGGGCATCATCAGCCCATGGAACTACCCGGTGCAGCTCGCGCTGCTTCCGGTCGTTGCGGCGCTCGCCGCGGGCAATCGCGCGATGGTCAAGCCGAGCGAGCTCACGCCGCGCACCTCGGCGCTTCTGTCGGCGCTGATCGCGCGCTACTTCTCGCCGGCAGAGCTCGGCGTCGTCAATGGCGGGGCCGAGGCAGGCGCGGCATTCGCGCGCCTGCCATTCGATCATCTGCTGTTCACCGGATCGACCGCGATCGGGCGCCAAATCGCGCTCGCCGCCGCCGAGAATCTGACGCCGGTGACGCTCGAGCTCGGCGGCAAGTCGCCCGCGTTGATCCATGACGATGCCGACCTGGCCGTGCTCGCACCCCGCCTCGCGAGCGGCAAGTTCCTCAACGCCGGACAGACCTGCATCGCACCCGATTACGTGCTGGTACCGCGAAAGCGCGCTGATGTGCTGGCCAAGGCGCTCGAGCGCGCCGTGACAACCCTCTATCCTGACGCACGGGACAACCGCGACTACGCGAGCATCATCGACGACCGGCACTACGCGCGGCTGGAGAGCCTCCTGTCCGACGCCCGCAGCAAGGGGGCCACGGTCATCGAGTTGGGCGCCGGGCGCGGCACGCCTGCCGGGGAGCGCCGGCTGGCGCCGACGCTGGTGCTCGATGCCCGGGACGACATGGCGGTCATGCAGGAGGAAATATTCGGTCCGATACTTCCGATCGAGACCTACGCCACGCTGGACGAGGCGATCGCGCGGATCAACGTCCGGCCGCGGCCTCTGGCGATGTACATGTTTGGCGGCGGCACGGCCGAGCGCCGCCGCGTCCTCGAGCGAACGGTGGCCGGCGGTGTCACGCTCGACGATACGCTATGGCACTTCTGCAACGAAAATCTGCCGTTCGGAGGTGTCGGCGCCTCCGGTCAGGGCGCCTACCACGGCGAGTATGGGTTCCTGGCCTTCACGCATCAGAAGGCGGTGTTCACGCAGTCGCGCGCGGCAGTCAGTCGGGTGCTGTATCCACCGTATGGCGAGCGCTTCGAGAAAACGCTGCGGTGGCTCAAAAAGATCGTGTAGCGACCACCCGCCGCCCGGTCAACGCTTGCTGCGGGCGCCGACGACGCGATCGATCATCTCGCCGGCGAGGCCGAGGTAGTTCGCCGGGTCGCACAACGCGGCGAGGTGCTGGCGATCCAGGTGCGCAGTGACCTCGGGGGTCTCGGCCAGCAGGTCGAGCAGCGGACGCCGGCGTGCGATCGCCGCGCGACAAAGCTCGTCGATCAGATGGTGCGCGCGCTCACGGCCCAGGTGCGGCGCCAATCCCATCATGACCGCCTCCGCCATGACGAGACCGTGCGTCAGGTCCAGGTTGTCGCGCATGCGCCCTGGGTCGACCTGCAGCCCCTCGACGATGCCGCGAGCGTGCGCCAGCGCGCCGGAGGTCAGGACGAACGCTTCGGGCAGCGCAATCCATTCGATGTGCCAGGGTCCGCTCGCGCGTTCGTGATCGGCGACCATTGCCTCGAGCAAGAGCGCGACCTGCTGGCGCACGACTGCCGCGCACGCGTGCAGATAAACGCTCGAGATCGGGTTGCGTTTTTGCGGCATCGTGCTGCTTGCGCCGCGGCCGGGCGCGAACGGTTCGGCCACTTCGGCCACCTCGGTCTGCATCAAAAGCCGGGTGTCGATCCCGAGCTTGCCCAGCGTGCCCGTGATGAGTCCGAGCAGGCAACCCACCTCGGCGATGCAGTCGCGCTGCGTGTGCCAGCTGATGTCGGGGTCGGCGAGGTCGAGCTCGCGCATCAGCGCGGCCCGAACCTTGAGCCCGTCCTTGCCAAGGGAGGCGAGCGTGCCGACCGCTCCGCCAAGCTCGCCTGTCAGCGCACGCGGCCGGATCTCGGCCAGCCGCGCGCGATGGCGCTCGATTGCCGAGAGCAGGCACGCGGCCTTGTAGCCGAAGGTGACGGGAGCCGCCTGTTGCAGGTGGCTGCGTCCCGCCATCGGCGTATCGCGGTAACGCAGCGCGAGATCGGCCAGCGCATTCGCGATCGCGCCGAGATCGGCATCGATCAACGCGAGAGCGTCGCGCATCTGCAGCACCGTTGCGGTGTCGGTGATGTCCTGGGTGGTTGCACCCCAGTGACAATAGCGGCCGTGCGGCTCGGCGCAGAGCGCGGTGAGCTGCGCAACGACACCGAGGATCGGCGAGCCGGCGCGTTCGGTCTGGTTGCGCAGCTTCGCCATGTCGACGCGATCGACGTGGCAATTGCGCTCGATTTCGGCGGCCGCCGCTTCAGGAATGATGCCCAATCGTCCCTGGACGCGCGCCAATGCCGCTTCGACGTCGAGATAGCGCTGCGTGCGGGCATCGTCGGAAAAAAGCGCGCGCATCGCTTCGGTCCCGACCAGGTTGCCGAGGATCGTCGAGTCGATCAGCGTCGATGGCATCGTTCAGCGCTCCCTTACGAGCGGCCCTCGGCGCCAGCGCGACCGGCCGCATACCGGCGCTCCAAGCCGCGGATCGCCTCGTGGCCGATCATATCGCGCCAGCGGCGCGAAGCTCCGAGATCTGTTCCAGCGAGTAGCCGAGACCGGTCAGGATGACGTCGGTATGGGCTCCCAGTGCGGGCACCGCGCCCCACTGCGGGTCGGCCGCCTCGTCGGTCCCGGGCGGCAGCAATGCCGGAATCGGCCCGGACGGCGATTCGATGTCGCGCCACCGCCGCCGCGCCGCGAGCTGCGGATGCCGCCACACTTCGTGCATGTCGTTCACGCGCGCGTTCGCAATGCGGGCCTCGTCCAGCCGACGCAGCACCTCGGCGGCATTGAGCTCGGCGAAGACCGCCGCGATGATGCGGTGCAGCTCTGCCCGCGCCGCGCTTCGCCTCGAATTGTTCGCGTAGCGCGGATCGGAAGCAAGCTCGGGGCGCATCAGCACGCGCTCGCAGAAGATAGACCACTCGCGCTCGTTCTGCAGCCCGAGCATGATCGTCTTGCCGTCACCGGCGAGGAACGGGCCGTAGGGGTAGATCGTCGCGTGGCTGGCGCCCGTTCGTGGCGGCGGATCGGCGCCATCGAATGCGTAATAGAGCGGGTAACTCATCCATTCGACCAGCGATTCGAGCATCGAAACATCGAGATGCCGGCCCTTGCCGGTGCGGTTGCGCTCCAGCAGGGCCGCCAGGATATTGGTATAGGCGTACATTCCCGCGGCAATGTCGGCGATCGAGCAGCCGGCCTTCACCGGATCCGCTTCGGTTCCCGTGACCGACAGGAAGCCGGCTTCGCTCTGGATCAGCAGGTCGTACGCTTTTTTGTCGCGATAGGGGCCGTCGGCGCCGTACCCGGAGATGTCGCAGACGATGATCGCGGGCCTAGCGGCGGACAGCGCGGCGTACGACAGACCGAGCCGCGCCGCCGCGCCCGGCGCGAGGTTCTGCACGAGGACGTCGGCCTGCTCGACGACCAGTCGCTGCAGGATCTTTCGCGCCTTCGGATGCTTGACGTCGAGTGTCAGGCTTTCTTTCGAGCGGTTGGTCCAGACGAAATGCGAGGCAAGACCGCGTACTCGCTCGTCGTACGCGCGGGCGAAATCGCCGACGCCAGGTCGCTCGATCTTGATGACTCGTGCCCCGAGGTCGGCCAGCTGACGCGTCGCGAACGGCCCCGCAATCGCATGTTCGAGCGTAACGACGGTGATGCCGGCGAGCGGTTGCACCGCGGAGGTCTCAGCCCATGACCGCGGTCGCATCCATCGCGAGGCCGCCGCGATGGTCCTTCGCCCACAGGCGCACGGTGTTGGTGTCGCTGCCCGGCGCGCCGCAGACGAAGAACGGATCCGTGTCGAACAGCGGACTCGATGCCCGAAACGAAAAGCGTACGACTGCCGCGCCGGGCCGGTGCTCGTGCAGCAGATCGAGCAGCAATGTCGCGAGCAGGGGCCCGTGCACGACCAGGCCGGGATAGCTTTCCACCTCGGTGACGTAGCGGCGATCGTAGTGGATGCGATGGCCGTTGAAGGTCAGCGCCGAATAGCGGAACAGCAGCACGGCGTCGGGGACGATCTTGCGTTCCCACGCGGCATCGGGCGCGGCGGCCGGCGTCGGGACATCGACACCGGGGCGTGCCGCCTCCCGGTAGACGATATCGTGCGTTTCGGTGATCGCAGGCGCGGATTTAGCGCTTCGCCGTAGCTCATGGCGCACCTTGACGAACACCAGAGATCCGGATCGCCCGGTCTTTTCCTTGATATCGGTGATCGTCGAGACGCGGGTGACCTGGTCGCCGACGTACAGCGGTTGGCGGAAATCGAATTCGCTTCCGGCCCACATGCGGCGAGGCAGAGGTACCGGCGGCAGGAAATCTCCGCGGAGCGCGTGACCATCGGGTCCGACCTCCGATTGCTTGTACAGCGGCAGAAAATACAGCCAGTGCCAGAGCGGTGGTAGCGGCGTTCCTCCGGGCGGCCGCCGTGGCTCCCTGTCCAGCGTGGCCGACAGTGCCGCGTAAGGCGTGGGCGTGATGACGTCGGTCGACGTTTCGGTGCGGCCGATCCAGCTCTGCAGATTCATCGCGGCCGACGTTCGATTGCGGACAGCGAGGCAGCGATGGCCGAGGCTACTTCGCCGCCGGCAGCTTGCCCTGCACGCCTTCGACGTAATAGTCCATCTTGAGCAGCGCATCGTCGCTGATGACCTTGCCTGCGGGCAGGCGCTCCTGCGCCTCATTGTCCCGAAGCGGACCGGTGAACGGGTGAAACTTGCCGCTGGCGATGTCGGCAGCGGTGCGGTTGACCAGGTCCTGAACGTCCTTCGGCACGACCGGATTGAACGGGCCCATCCTGATCATGCCTTCCCTGATACCGCCCCAGATGCTGCCAGGCTTCCATTTGCCGTCGAGCACACTCTGCACTTCCTTCGTATAGTAGGCGCCCCATTGATGTGTGACCGCGGTCAGCTGCGCGTGCGGCCCATACTTGGACATGTCGGAATGATAGGCGATGGCGTACACCTTCTTCGCCTCGGCGTCCTGCATGACCGCGGTCGAGTCGGTGTGGTTGGTCAGTACGTCGGCGCCTTGCGAGATCAGCGTGTCGGCCGCTTCACGCTCGCGGCCCGGGTCGTACCAGGTGTTGACCCAGACCACCTTGGTCACCGCGTTCGGATTGACGCTGCGCATGCCGAGCGTGAACGCGTTGATCCCCATCACGACCTCGGGGATTGGAAAGGCCGCGACGTAACCGGCGACGTTCGATTTGGTCATCCGGCCGGCGACGATGCCGGCGAGATAACGGCCTTCGTAGAAGCGCGCGTTGTAGATGCCGACGTTCTTGTCCGTCTTGTATCCGGTCGCATGCTCGAAGTACGTCTGCGGAAACTGCTTGGCGACCTTGATCGTCGGGTTCATGTAACCGAAGGACGTGGTGAAAATGAGCTGATAGCCGCTTTGCGCCAGCTCGCGTATGACGCGTTCGGCGTCGGCGCCCTCCGGCACGTTCTCCACATACTTGGTGACGACCTTGCCCGCGAGCGCTTTTTCCATCTCCCTGCGGGCGATGTCGTGCTGCGCGGTCCAGCCGGCGTCGCCGACCGGGCTTACGTAAACGAATCCCACCTTGAGCGGCGTGTCCGCGGCGCCTGCGCCGACCGATGTCAGCCCGGCGAGGACAGCCAGCGCGATAAACCGAACGCTCTTCGAGGACAGCACGGACATGGGTTCTCCGGAACGAGTCGCGCCCGGCCGGAGTGCTGCGCGAGCGGCGGAATCGGGCATTTTACTCGAACCGCCGCGCTGTTCGGCGCTCACCCGTCGGTGTGGAAGGGGCGTCCCAGCGATGCCGGAGCGTTCAGACGGATCGCCGTGGCATCGCGCGAAATCAGTGCGAGCACGGCGATCGTCGCGGCATAGGGCAGCATCGCCAGGAATTGCGAAGGAACGGCGATTCCCATTGCCTGCGCCTGGAACTGCACCAGGGTCACCGCGCCGAAGAGGTATGCCCCCGCCAGCACGCGCCAGGGCTTCCAATTCGCGAACACGACCAGCGCCAGCGCGATCCATCCGCGTCCCGCCGTGATGCCCTCGTTCCACAGCGGCGAATACGCGAGCGCCAGGTACGCACCGCCAAGACCCGCGCAGGCGCCGCCGAACGCGACGGCCGCGTAGCGAACGGCGAGGACCGGATGGCCGATCGCATGCGCGGACCGGGGCGACTCGCCGATCGCCCGCAACACGAGGCCGGCGCGCGTGTGGAACAGGAACCATTGCACGCATGCGAAAAGCGCGAGCGAAAGATAGACAAACGGGCTGTGCGCGAACAGCAGCCGGCCGACGACGGGCAGCTCCGACAGCCAGGGCAGCGCCAGCGGCACGATCGGCTCGATGACGTGGCCGACATGATCGATGCCGGCAAACGCGGACAGACCGGTCCCGAACAGCGACAACGCGAGTCCAGTGGCAACCTGGTTCGCCATGAGCGACAGGGTGAGCACCGCAAATATCAACGCAACTCCGGCGCCGGCCGCGGTTCCGACCAGCGCACCGAGCCAGCCGCGACCCGTCTCGTCGGCAACGATGAACGCGGCCACCGCGCCCACCAGCATCATGCCTTCGACACCGAGGTTCAGCACGCCTGCCTTTTCGGTCACCAGCTCGCCCAGTGCGGCGAAAATCAGCACCGTGCCGGCGGCGAGCGTCAGCGTGACCAGCGTTATCGCATGATCGATCATGCGGCCGGATGTCGCGCCGGCAACGGGGGAACCTCGGCGGCGCCGTGGCGCCGGAAGCGGACCCTGTACCCGATCAAAACATCGGCGGCGAGCACGAAAAACAGCAGCATGCCCTGGAACAGTCGCGTTATCGCCGACGGCAACCCGAGCGTGATCTGCGCCGCTTCCCCGCCGAGATACAAAAGCGACATCAGCAGGCTGGCCAGCGCAATACCCGCCGGATGCAGGCGGCCGACGAACGCGACGATGATGGCGGCAAAGCCGTATCCGGGCGATATCGACGGCAGCAGCTGTCCGATCGGCCCTGCGGCCTCGCCGACGCCGGCGATGCCCGCGGTCGCGCCGCCGGCCAGCATGCCGATCCAGACGGTCCGTCCGGCGGAAATGCCGGCATAGCTCGCGGCACGCGGGGCAAGTCCCGCGACACGCATGCGGAAACCGGTCAGCGTCCGGGCGATAAACAGCCAGCCGGCAGCGACCACGCCCACCGCGAGCAGAAACCCGACGTTGAGCCGCGTGCCCGGAAGCAGCAGAGGCAACATCGCGGCGTCGGGGAATATCTTCGACTGCGGAAAATTGAACCCCTCGGGATCGCGCCATGGCCCCTGCACAAGATACGACAGCGTCAGCGTAGCGATGTAGACGAGCATCAGGCTCGTCAGGATTTCGTTGGCGTTGCAGCGAGTGCGCAGCCACGCCGGGATAGCGGCCCACGCCATGCCCCCGGCGGCCCCCGCCACGATCATCAGCGGCAACAGCAGGGCGCGATCCAGCTGCGGCAGCCACAGAGCGAGGCCGCCGCCGCAAATGGCGCCGATCGTCAGCTGGCCTTCGGCGCCGATATTCCACACATTGGCACGGTAGCCGATGGCGAGTCCGACCGCGCACAGCATCAGCGGCGATGCCTTGAGCAGGAGTTCGCCGACGCCATAGCGGCTCGAAACGGGTTCGACGAAGAACACGAAGAACGCCTCCAGCGGATGCTGGCCGAGCAGCGAAAAGAGGACGAATCCGGCGACCAGTGTGGCGGCCGCGGCCAGCAGTGGCGAGGTCCAGGCCATCAGACGCGACGGCTCGGGCCGCGCTTCCAGAGCGATCATCATCGCTGTGCGGATGCGGCAAGCGAGGGTAGCTCGCCGGACGCCATGAACGATCCGCCCATCAGCAATCCCAATTCCTCGGCATCGGTTTCCCGCACCGCCTTGACCGGCGAAAGTCGACCCTGTGTCATCACGGCGATCTTGTCGCAGACCTCGAACAATTCGTCCAGGTCCTCGGAAACGAGAAGCACCGCAACCCCCGCGTCGCGCAGATCGATCAGCGACTGACGGATCTGTGCCGCCGCGCCGACGTCGACGCCCCAGGTCGGCTGGGCGGCGATCATCACCCGCGGGCCCTGGAGAATTTCGCGTCCGACGACGAATTTCTGAAGATTGCCTCCGGACAGGCTGCGCGCCGCCGCGTCGGGTCCCGTTGCCTTGACGTCGAACTTCGCGATCGTCGCCTGGGCAAACGCGCGCACGCTGCGGCGGCGTATCAAGCCGCGGGATACGAGCTGTTGCCCATACGCGGTCAAGAGCGCGTTTTCGGCGAGCGACATCTCCGTTACGGCGCCGTGACCGTCGCGCTCCTCGGGAACGTAGCAAAGGCCCAATGCGCGGCGCGCCGCCGCATCCAGTTGCCCGGCCGGCACGCCGTTGAGAACGATGGCGTCCGCCGGGCTCAGGCGTTCGCCCGACAGCGCGGCGGTCAGTTCATGCTGGCCATTGCCGGATATTCCGGCGATGCCCACGATCTCGCCGCCGCCGACCTCGAGGTCGATGCCGGCGAGATCGGTGCCGAAGGGATCGTCGGAAGCGAGGAAAAGATCGCGCACTTCGAGCAGGCCGTCGCCGCGCGTGGTCGCGGCGCGGTGCTGGGGATGAGGAAGGTCGCGCCCGATCATCAGGCGCGCCAGCTCGGCGCTGGTTTGCCGCCGGGGATCGCAATGGCCGGTGACTCTGCCGGCGCGCAGCACCGTCGCGTTGTCGCACAGCGCACGGATCTCGTCGAGCTTGTGGCTGATATAGAGGATCGAGCATCCGTCGGCCGCCAAGCGGCGCAACGTGGCGAAAAGCCTGTCGATCGCCGCCGGGGGCAGGACCGAGGTCGGCTCGTCCATGATCAGGAGGTCGGGCGACTGCAGCAGGCAGCGCACGATCTCGACGCGCTGTCGCTCGCCTACCGACAGCGTGTGAACGCGCCGACGCGGGTCCAGTGGCAGGCCGTACCGCTCGGAGGTGGCGCGGATCCGCGCGTCGATCCCGCGTCCGTCGCGGACCTCATCGAGCGCCAGCGCGATGTTTTCGGCAACGGTCAGCGTGTCGAACAGCGAAAACTGCTGGAACACCATCCCGATGCCGAGTGCGCGCGCCCGCGCGGGACTGGCGATCACTACGGGCTGACCATTCCACCGAATCGTGCCGGCGTCGGGTCGGATGATGCCGTAAACGATCTTGACCAGCGTCGATTTGCCGGCGCCATTCTCGCCGAGCACGGCGTGGATCTCGCCCGCCATCACGGAAAGATCGATGGCGTCGTTGGCGATGACTGCCGGGAAACGCTTGGTGATTCCGCAAAGCTGCAGGCGAGGCGCCGGCGCCGCGTCCATCATCGTCAGCGGTACCGGAACGCCGTCGTGCTGGTGCGCGGATGACCCGCGCATCCGGTACGGCGGCGCCGAAGCCCGTCGGCCAGGCGCCGCCGGTCGTTCACTTCTTGCCGGCGGAACGCGCGACGCTGGCGATCAGCCGGTCTGCACCCTTGCTGTGCGCGCTGCCGCGAATCAGGATGTCCGGCGCGTGCACCGCCTTCTTCCCGTAGTACGCCTCGTTCCAGTCGTCGGAAGTGGCCACCACCGTGCCATCAAGGTTGATGCCGCCGTAGATGCCCTTCGAGCGGCTATAGGTGACGAGGTCGGTGATCACATCGGCCTTGGCGCCGGCGCCGACCGGGCCCGCCGCGACGCTCGCATCGGGGCCCATCTTGAACGAGTCGGAAAGCAACGAATTGAGTCCCTTCTCGGTCATGACCAACGTCATCATTTCCGATACCGATATACCGGCTTGAAAGCCTACGCTTGCCGTGGCCAGCGTATAGAACGCCGGGCCCCTCCATCTTCCGGTCTTGGCGTCGCGCACCAGCAGCACGGCGCGCCCACCCGAACCGCCGAAAATGAATCCCGCCTTGGCGACTTCCGGGGCGATCAGCACGGCCTTGGCGTGTCGGATATTGTCGTGCAGCCAGGTCATTTGCGGGTCGCGCATGAAATTCCCGAACGTCTTGTCGGCGGCATCGACCAGCGATTGCGGCGTCGGCTTGGCGCGGGGCGCGGTCGCCGGTCCCTTGCCTGTCTGATCGGATTGCGCGAATGCCGCGGTACCTGCCACGGTCAAGAAGAGCGATGCAAGCGCGTGGACGGCGATCAGCGGTACCTTGTACTTCGACATGCGTCCTCCCTTGGGATGCAATGAGGTTCATCGGGCACTGCCCATGCATTATATTCCGCCACGCCGTCGCGCGGCGTTTAGGGCCGGGCGGACCGCGGAAGCCCGGATCGGGCGGCGACGCGTGCTAGACTTTGCCCCGGCCGGCAGGTTGTCGAGCACTGCAACGGCGCGGCCTCAACCTTCGGGGAGATCGATGTCCAGTCGACGTGGCGCTGGTCACTTGCTGCTCTGTGTCGCGGTCTGGCTGTTGTCGGTTCCGGCGGCTGCCATCGCCGATCCTTCCCGCACGCTGGAGCGCATCCGCAGCGATGGGGCGATACACCTCGGTTATCGCGATGGAGCCGCGCCTTTTTCGTTCCGCGAGCGCGACGGGACCATACGCGGCTACAGCGTCGAGTTGTGCGAACGGATTGCCGCCATCATCCAGAAGGAACTCGGTCTTGCGCGCCTCCGGATCGACTGGACGCCGCTCGACGCGGCGAGCAGGCTCGACGCGGTCGCCAAAGGCAAGGTCGATATCGAATGCGGCACGACGACGATATCATTGTCGCGTTACCAGAAGGTGGATTTCAGCCTTCCGATATTCGTCGACGGAGGCAGCATCCTCACGACGGTTGACGCGAACTTGACGCGGCTCAAGGACTTCGGTGGCAAGCGCATCGCGGTGATTCCGGGAACGACCACGGAGACGGCGCTAAAACGCGAGCTGGCCGTCGTCGACGCCGTTGCGGAGCTGGTACCCGTTCACGACATGTCCGCAGGCCTGGAAGCGCTGGTGAGCGGTAAGGCGGCTGGTTATGCCGGCGATCGCATCGTGCTGGTGTCGCTGCGGGCGCGAAGCCCGGACCCGACCCGGTGGGTCCTGCTCGACAGCGATTTTTCTTTCGAGCCCTACGCCTTGGTAGTAAGGAGGGACGATCCCGATTTCCGGCTGTCCGTCAATCGCGCGCTGGTCGCGATCTATCGCAGCGGCGAAATCGACACCATCTTCTATCGGTGGCTGGGCACGCTCGGCCGCGCCGGTCCGTTGCTCAATTCAATGTTCTATCTGAGCACGCTGCCCGAATGAAAGTCGCGCGTGCCAAATCGTTCGCTGGATGGGCGCTGGCCGCACTGGTGCTTCCAGGCGCGCCACCGCGCGCAGACGCGCAAGGTGCGCCCCCGCTGCCGCCGACGACCATGCCGACGCCAGGCGAGGCCGTCCCTTGCGACCGGTGCGGAACGATCCAATCGATCCGCCAAGTTACGAGCAAGGACCAATGGACGCCGCTCGGGACCGTCTCATCCTCGGGAACCGGCGGCTCCGACCTCGCACCGCGGGCTGTCACGCAATTCCAGATCGGCCGCGACATGAGCAAGCAGGGGACGGTACTTCTCGGTTCGGCGGGCGGGGCCGCTTACCAGTCGCGACCATCGGGGCTCAACGCCGCGCGCTGGGAAGTCGTCGTGCGCATGGACGACGGTTCCCCGCGAACGGTGACGCAGAACTACCAACCGTTGATGCGATCGGGCGACCGTGTCCACGTCTATGGCACGCAAGTCGAGCTATTGTAGTGGCGCGCACTGCCGGCGCAATGATGGCATCGGCGCCCGCGGCGAGGCTCGCGGTGTCCGACGTTCCGGGCGCCCCGCGCGAGCTTCGCCTCGCCGGGCGGCTTGACGCCTATTCGATCGCGGGGGTCTGGCCCGAGGCGCGCAGCGCATTGACGGCAGCGCCAGACCGTCCGGTCGTCATCGACTTATCGCAGGTCAATTACTGCGACGGCGGCGGCATTGCCATGCTGATCGACCTGCTGCGGCAGCAGCGCGCGGAGTCTGCGCCGCTGTCCCTGCGCGGATTGCGGCCGGAATTCCAGGCGCTCCTCAACCAGTTCGACCCGGCGGCGATGCGAGCGCCGGTCGAGGCGGCGCATGTCCGCCGGATCAGCGCCATCGCCGAAATCGGGCGCGCCGCTGCGATCACCGGGCGGGATATCCGTGCCCAGGTGGCATTCATCGGCGAGACCTCCGCCGCGCTCTGGAATGCGGCAAGGCATCCGGAGCACATACGGTGGACGGACGTCTGGTACACCTGCGAGCAGGTCGGCGTCAACGCACTGCCTATCGTCGCGCTGATCTCGTTTTTGCTTGGCGTCATCCTGGCCTTCCAGGCGGCGGTGCCGATGCGCCAGTTTGGAGCGGAGCTCTTCGTGGCCGACCTGGTGGGGCTCTCGATCCTGCGCGAACTCGGGCCGCTGATGACGGCGATTCTTCTGGCCGGGCGGTCGGGCGCCGCTTTTGCGGCCGAGATCGGCACGATGAAAGTGAACGAGGAATTGAACGCCCTCACGACGATGGGCCTCGACCCTGTTCGCTTCCTGGTCGTGACCCGGATCCTGGCGGCGCTGCTCATGGTCCCGCTGCTGACTCTGTTCGCGGATTTGATCGGCATTCTCGGCGGCGCGCTGACAATGATCAGTTTCAACATCCCTATCGCCAGCTTCCTGCACGAGGTCGACAGCCTGGTCGACGTCAAGGACCTGCTGGCCGGGCTGGCCAAGGCGCCGGTATTCGCGGTGCTCATCGCCGGGATCGGCTGCCTCCGTGGCCTGCAGACGCAGACCGGCGCCAGCGCGGTCGGCATATCTGCAACGCGCGCCGTGGTTTCCAGCATCATCCTGCTGGTTGTCGTCGACGGTATCTATGCGTTCGTCTACTATCTGCTCGACATTTGACGCCACGCTCACATGGCCGCCGACCCGATCATCACCGTGCAGCACCTGAGCGCCGGCTACGAGGCCGTCGTTTTGATGCAGGACCTCAACTTCATCGTCAAACGCGGCGAGGTCTTCGTGATCCTGGGCGGATCCGGCAGCGGTAAGAGCACATTGCTCAAGCACATGATCGGTCTCTATCAGCCGATCAGCGGAAGCGTCCTGATCGAAGGCGAGGACATCGTCACCGCCGAGGGTACGGCCCGGCGCGCGATCCTCAACAAGATCGGCGTGATGTATCAGAGTGGTGCATTGTTCGGGTCGATGACCCTTCTCGAGAATGTCCGTTTGGCGCTCGAGGAGTACACGGCGCTCGACGGGCCGGAGATGGATCTGATCGCGAGAATGAAATTGCAGCTGGTCGGGCTCGACGCCTTCGCGGGTCACATGCCGGCCGAGATCAGCGGTGGGATGCAGAAACGCGCGGCGATCGCGCGCGCGATGGCGCTCGACCCGATGATCCTGTTCCTCGACGAGCCGTCCGCAGGACTCGATCCGATCACCTCGGCGGAGCTCGACCAGCTGATCCTCCGGCTGGCGAAGAGCCTGCACATCACTTTCGTCATCGTGACACACGAGCTCGCCAGCATCTACACGGTCGCCGATCGGGTCATCATGCTCGACAAGCGCACCAAGGGAATCATCGCGGAGGGCGATCCAAAGGTGCTTCGCGACAGCAGCGACAATCCGTGGGTGCGGCAATTCTTCCGGCGGGAAGTGGCCGCGGAGCCCGCGTAGGCCCGAGCCGATGAGCGCGCAAGCGAGCTTCTTCAAAATCGGATTGTTCGTCATCGGTGCGACGCTCGCGCTGATCGTGCTGCTGCTGATCCTCGGCTCCGGGCAGTGGTTCCAGTCGAAGGTTACGATGGAGACCTACCTGAACGAGTCCGTGCAGGGCCTCGAGGTCGGCTCGAAGGTCAGGTACCGTGGCGTCGTCGTCGGTGAAGTAAAGCGTATCGGCTTCACCTACAACGTTTACGAGCAGGATCAGCCGATGCCCGTGCGGTTGCGCTACGTCATGGTCGAGGCGACCATCCTGCCGCGGTTGATCGGCGGCCGCGCCGGCGGCGACATCACCCGGCCGGACACGGCGAAGGTCGAAATCGATCGCGGGTTGCGCGTTCGCCTCGCCCCGCAGGGGATTACCGGAACCAGTTATCTCGAAATCGATTACGTCGATCCGAAGGCCAATCCGGTGCTGCCGATCACCTGGACGCCGAACAATCTGTACATACCCAGCGCGCAATCGACCTTCACGGCCTTCGTTGCCTCGGCGACCGACATCATAGGGCGGCTGCAGAAGCTCGACCTGGAGACGACGCTGGCCAACCTCAACAAGCTGCTGGTCACGACCAACAGCCGGGTCGATGCGATCGACACCGCCAAGCTGACGCAGAGCGCGACGCGAGTCATGGACAAGGTCGATCGCAAGCTCGACCAACTGGCGCTCGACAAGATCAGCAGCGAAAGCGTTGCACTGATCGCCGAATTGCGCACGACCAACCAGCGGCTCGCGGCGGTGCTCGATGACCCGGCGCTCAAGCGCCTGCCTTCCGATGCCGATGCGGCGCTCGTGCAGATAAAGAAAACGCTCGACGATCCGAACCTCGCGAAGTCCATCGCTCACCTGCAGAGCACGCTGACGCATCTGGACCGTTTGACCGGGAGCGGCGAAGCCGATCTCAGGAAGGCGTTCGACAATCTGCGGCAGCTGACCGAGAACCTGCGCGACCTGAGTGAAAACGCGAAGCGCTACCCGTCGGAACTGCTGCTCGGTGCGCCGCCACCGCCCGCGAAAGGCCTGCAGCCATGAAACCTGCCGTCTCCTTGCCGCGCCGCCGGGCGATCGCGTCCGCGCTGGCACTGCTCGCCGCGGGGTGCTCGCTCTCGCGGCCTTCTCCGGTGAAGTCGACCTACCTGCTCGAGCCGCCGGCACCGGCGTCGAGGAATCCGACGCCCGGGCAGGCGACCCTTAAGGTCGAGACGATCACGGTGGCTGCGCCGTTCCGCAGCCGGACATTCGTGTACCGCGAAAGCGATCTCAAGTACGAGTCCGACTTCTACGAGGAATTCCTGGTCTCGCCGGCGACGATGCTCGGCGAGGCGATTGCGGGATGGCTGGCAGCGACGGGAATCTACCGGGCCGTCCTGCCGCCGTCGAGCTCGCTCGACGGAGATTTCGCGCTCGAAGCGTTCGTCACCGAGCTCTATGGCGACTTGCGCGATTCGGCGCGACCCGCGGCGGTGCTGAAGGTGAAGTTCTTTCTTACCGCGAGCGCGGCGCCGGCTGGAACCTTCGTCTGGAACGGCGAGCTCGGCTCCCGGAACGAGGTGGCTTCGCGCTCGGCCGACGCGCTGGTGCGCGGATTCAACACCTGCCTCGGCAACGTGCTCGAGCAGCTCGCCGCCGTGCTGCGCAATCTGCCCCAGAAATAGGTCCACGCCCTGGCTGGCCGCGCCGCTAGACCCGCTTGCCGGTAAGGTCGTGCGCGCTGGCGCCGGTGATCCGCACGCGCGCGAACTCGCCGACCGCGAGCGATGCCCCGTCGGCGATGGTGACCGTGCCGTCGATCTCGGGCGCGTCGGCCGCGCTGCGTGCCACCGCCCGCGCGCCATCGCGGGCATCCACCAGCACCGTCAAGTTCGTGCCGATCCGCCGTTCAAGGCGGCGCGCGCTGATCGTTGCCTGGGTCGCCATGAAGCGCTCGCGCCGCTCTTCGCGGACCGCGTCCGGAAGCGCATCGGGCAGGACATTCGCCGCCGCACCATCGACCGGCGAATAAGCGAAGCAACCGACGCGATCCAGTTCCGCCTCACTTAAGAATTCGAGAAGCGCTTCGAATTCGGCGTCCGTTTCGCCCGGAAATCCAACGATGAACGTCGAGCGTATCGTCAATTGCGGACAGGCCTCACGCCAGGCCCGGATCCGCTTCAGGTTGTCTTCGACGTTCGCCGGGCGCTTCATAAGCCTCAGAATGCGCGGGCTCGCGTGCTGGAACGGCACGTCGAGATAGGGAAGCAGGCCGGCCTCGCCCTCCGCCGCCATCAGCGCGATGCTCTCGTCCACGTGCGGATACGGATAGACGTAATGCAGGCGCACCCAGGCTCCGTGCTCGGCGGCGAGCGCGGCAAGCGCCGACGCGAGCTCGGTCATCCGCGTCTTGAGCGGACGCCCGCGCCAGAATCCTGTTCGGTAGCGGACGTCGACCCCATACGCGCTGGTGTCCTGGGACACGACCAGCAATTCGCGCACGCCCGACTTCAGCAGGTTTTCCGCCTCGATCATCACCTCGCCGATCGGCCGGCTGACCAGGTCGCCGCGGAGCGAGGGAATGATGCAGAACGAACAGCGGTGGTTGCAACCTTCGCTGATCTTCAGGTAGGCGTAATGTTTCGGCGTCAGCTTGACGCCGATCTTGTCCAGCCCGGACGGCAGGAGATCAACGAAGGGATCGTGCGGTTTCGGCAGATGCTCGTGCACAGCCGCCATGACGTCCGACGCGGCGTGCGGGCCGGTGACGGCGAGTACCTTCGGATGCGCGGCGCGCACGAACGCGCCGCCTTCCTTGGCGCCAAGGCAGCCGGTCACGATGACCTTGCCGTTTTCCGCGAGTGCCTCGCCTATCGCCGCCAGCGATTCGTCGACGGCGGCGTCGATGAAACCGCAGGTGTTCACCACGACCAGGTCGGCGCCTTCGTAGGTCGGGGCGACGGCGTACCCCTCGGCCCGCAGCCGTGTCAGGATCTGCTCGGAGTCGACCAGCGCTTTCGGGCAGCCGAGCGAAACAAACCCGACCCGCGGCGGCGGGCCGGGCCGGGCACGCGGGCGCGCTGGTCTGGGAGCAGCCATCAGCGACCGATCGTGCGCTGCGGCAATCTGATGCGCTGCAATGCGGATGTTGCGGCGCTTCGCGACATCAGCGCTTTTTGTCGTCGTCGGCCGGTGGTTGCGCGCCGAAATTCGGGAAGGGGAAGGCAGTGAACAGGCCGCGCGTCTGGTCCTGCATGCGCTGCTGCATGTCCATGAACAGCTTCGCGCTCTGTTCGAGATAGTTGCCCAGCATGCCCTGCATCGCTGGCGCCTGCATCTGCAGAAACTGCTTCCACAGGTCCGGCGTCAGCATCATCTTGTCGCCGTAAATCTGCTTGGCCTGATCCTGCAGCTTGCCCTGGATCGCCATGAACGCCTTGACGTTCTGCTCCATGTAATTGCCCATGATGCCCTGCAGCGCATTGCCATAAAAGCGGATCATCTGCGACAGCATCTCGCTGGAGAACATCGGCACGCCGGCCGACTCTTCCTCGAGGATGATCTGCAGCAGGATGCTGCGTGTCAGGTTGTCGCCGGACTTTGCGTCGATGACCTGGAAATCGATGAACTCGAGCACCATCTGCTTGACGTCCGCCAGCGTGATGTAGCCGCTGTTGGCGGTGTCGTACAGACGGCGGTTCGGATACTTTTTGATTATGCGGATCGGCTTGGACATACATCGGCTCCGGGGCTGCGAGCGCCAATTATAACCCACTGATTTATTGGAACGTTTGATTCGGATGGATGGGCTATCCGCCTATTGGTGCGATGCACAAAAAAAAGCTTGACGGAGGTGGCGCCTGTCCCTACAATGTGATTGTGCGGTGCAGCAATTCGAGAGTGGGCTCAGGGTCGTCAGGCGGATGGCCGGCGGTCGGAGACCCTCGAGCCAACCGCCTATTCGGACCCGTCTTAGGGTCCTCGCAACCCAACGGGAAAGGATGACCATGTACAACGCAACCGAACAATTCGCCGAAATCAACAAGGCGGGCTACGACAATGCCGTCAAGCTGGCTTCGCTCTCGCTCGACAAGGCCGAGCGCCTGGCCAAGCTCAATCTCCAAGCGGCCAAGGTCGCGCTGGAGAACAGCGTCTACACCGCCAACGCGGTCGCCGGCATCAAGGACGTGCAGGAGTTCGCTGCCGTTCGCGCCAAGCTGACCGAAGCGGGCGTGCAGAACGCGCTCGGGTACTCGCGTGGTGTCTATCAGATCGCCTCGGAAGCGCAAGCCGATTTCTCCGCGCTCGCCGAAGAAGCGTGGGCCGCGTACACCAAGGGCTTTGCCGTCTGGGTCGACAATGCCACCAAGAACGCGCCGGCGGGTTCCGACGTCGCGGTCACGGCGCTGAAGTCGACGGTGGCGGCGACGACCGCCGCGTTCGATCAGTTCTCCAGGGCGACCAAGCAGGTCGTGAGCTTTGCCGACGCCTCGGTCCGCGCCGCAGCCGCCAACGCGGCCAACGCGACCAAGCCTGCCGGCAAGGGCCGCAAAGCAGCGTAAGGAAAGATCAGGCAAAGCGGTGGGGCGCTTGAAACCAGTAGGGGCGTCCCAACGTAGAATTTGCTGGCTCCATCTGTAGTTCTTTCCTCCTCCTAAGAGCTACAGCCTCGCCCCGGCAGCTATGCCGGGGCTTTTTTTGGGGTATATCACCCCATTCACGCCCCTGCAGGCGGCCGGCATGGCGGCCATCACGGTGTTGATGGGCTTCCTGGGCGGCCTCGTCCTTTCAGCCGTGAAGCGCAAGCCTGGGCGCGAAGGACTGGGGGACGATGATCCAGGGTCACGGCGGCATGATGGACAGAATGGATTCGGTGAGCTTCGCCGCGCCCATTTTTTTTCATCTGACCCGGTATTTCTTTACGCCCTGAATCGGCTAGAACATGTGCTGGCCGCCGTTGATCGCGATGTTGGCGCCGGTAACGAACGCCGCTTCCTCCGAAGATAGGTAGGCCACCAGGCCGGCGACTTCGTCCGGCTTGCCCAGACGGCCCATCGGTATTTGCGGGACGATCTTGGAGTCCAGCACTTCCTGCGGAATCGCCATCACCATCTTGGTGCCGATGTAGCCCGGCGAGATCGTGTTGACGGTCACTCCCTTGCGCGAGACTTCCAGCGCCAGCGCTTTGGTGAAGCCGTGCATGCCTGCCTTTGCGGCCGAGTAATTGGTCTGTCCGAACGCGCCCTTCTGGCCGTTGACCGACGCAATATTGATGATGCGGCCCCAGCCCCGATCGACCATACCGTCGCAGACCTGCTTGGTCATGTTGAAGCACGAGTCGAGATTGGTTCGGATGACGGCATCCCAGTTGGCCTTGTCCATTTTCTTGAACGTCATGTCGCGGGTGATCCCGGCGTTGTTGACCAGGACGTCGATCGGTCCCACGTCGGCCACGACGCGCGAGACGCAGGCAACGCACGACTCCCAATCGACGACATCGCACGGATACGCATAGAACCTGTGGCCCGCCTTTTTCATCGTATCGAGCCATTGCTGGGCTTTGAGATTGCCCGGCGAATGCGTGGTCACGACCGTATGACCCAGCGCGGCGAGCTTGACGCAGATCGCTTCGCCCAATCCACCCATTCCCCCCGTCACCAATGCGACGCGCTGCTTGTCCTGTGCCATCGTTCCTCCTTCGCAATTATCCGTGCGCCCTTATGCGTCGAGTCGCGCTTAGCGCTCGACCGCCATCGCCACTCCCATGCCGCCGCCAATGCAAAGCGACGCCAGCCCTTTTTTCGCATCGCGCCGCGCCATTTCGTAGAGGAGCGTAACCAGGATGCGGCAGCCGGAAGCCCCGATCGGATGGCCAAGAGCGATCGCGCCGCCGTTGACGTTGATCTTTCGGGTGTCCCAGCCCATTTCCCTGTTGACCGCGCAGGCCTGCGCGGCGAACGCTTCGTTGATCTCCATCAGGTCGAGGTCGGCCGGCTTCCATCCGGCTTTCTCGAGCGCGCGCCGCGACGCCGGGACGGGGCCCATGCCCATGATGGCCGGGTCGACACCGGAAGACGCGAAGGCCACGATCTTTGCCAGCGGCATCAGGCCGAGTTGTGCGGCGCGCTCGGCGGTCATCACCAGTACCGCCGCGGCCCCGTCGTTGATTCCAGATGCGTTGCCCGCGGTCACGCTGCCTTCCTTGCTGAACGCGGGTCGCAGCCCGGACAGCGAATCCAGCGTTGCGCCTGTCTTGATGAATTCGTCGCTGTCGAATGCGACCGGGTCGCCTTTGCGCTGCGGGATCATCACCGGAACGATCTCGTCCTTGAACTTGCCGGCCTTCAGCGCCGCTTCTGCCTTGTTCTGGCTGGCGACGGCGAACTCGTCCTGCTGGGCGCGCGAAACGGCGTGCTTCTTGGCGACGTTTTCCGCGGTGATCCCCATGTGATACTGGTTGTAGACGTCCCACAGGCCATCGACGATCATGCTGTCGATAAGCTTGGCGTCGCCCATGCGGAAGCCGTCGCGCGAGCCCGGCAGCACGTGCGGGGCAGCACTCATGTTCTCCTGACCGCCGGCAATGACGATGTCAGCGTCGCCGCAGCGCACCGCCTGCGCGGCGAGCATCACCGCCTTCAGCCCTGACCCGCAGACCTTGTTGATCGTCATCGCCGGAATCTCCGCGGGCAATCCCGCCTTGATCAGCGACTGGCGCGCCGGATTCTGGCCGCTGCCGGCGGTCAGCACTTGCCCAAGTATCACTTCCGAAATCTGTTCCGGCTTGATTTTGTACCGGCCGAGCAAGGCGGTGATCACCGTTGCGCCCAGATCCGGCGCGGGCGTCTTGGCCAGCGCGCCGCCGAATTTACCAATCGCGGTGCGCAGTGCGCCAGCGATGACAATGTCGCTCATGGAATTCTCCGCAAAAAGATTTGGACGTGACCGCCGGCGCGCACTCTTGCCCAGGGTCAGGTGATCGGCACCTTATGGTATCGCAGTTGGAGACCCTTCCGGGCTGCCACCGGCGGCTGATTCGACGCCGGCCGATTTCTGCGCTCAGGCCACGCGCTCGGTGACATAGCTCCCCGGCGCCGGCGCCAGCGGCGGATGCTTGTCGCTGCCCAGGGCTTTCGGCGCCAGCCTCATGCCGCCTGTGTAACGTGCGAGCCAGGCCGCCCAGTGGACCCACCAGCTGCCAGGATGCGTATGCGCATGCGCCAGCCACGCATCGGCATCGTCGGTCAACGATTCATTGGTCCAGTAATTGCGTCGATTCTTGCCCGCCGGATTGATCACGCCCGCGATGTGGCCCGACGCACCGAGCACGAAGGTCCGCTCGCCGCCGAATAGCCCGACGCTTTTGTATGCGCTTCGCCACGGCACGATGTGGTCGTCGCGCGTAGCGAGGATGTAGGCGGGCATCGTGATGCGACCGAGGTCGATGCGCTGCCCGCACATCGACAGCGCACCGGGCTCGCGCAGCCGATTGTCCAGGTACATGTCGCGCAGGTATTCGACATACATCGGCCCCGGGAGGTTGGCCGAGTCGCCGTTCCAGTACAGAAGGTCGAACGCGGGCGGCGTCTGCCCTTTGAGGTAATTCCCGACCACGTAATTCCACACCAGCTCGTTCGGCCTGAGGCTCGCGAAGGCGCTCGCCAGCTCGCTTCCCTGCACCCGGCCGCCGCCGCAGAGCGCCGGCATGCGCGCCGCCACTCCCTCGCGCGAGACATACACGCCGATGTCGCCAGGATCGGCGAAATCGAGCAATGTCGCGAGATAGGTCACGCTCGCGACCGGAACCGTTCCTCGCGCCGCCAGCACCGCCAATGCGCAGGCCAGTAGCGTCCCCCCGACGCAGAAGCCCAGCACGTTGACCGTCTTGCTGTGGGAAATCTCCCGCACGGCATCGAGTGCGGCCAGGACTCCCTTCTCGAGGTAATCGTCCCAGTGGAGATCGCCGAGCTGGGCCGGGATATTGCGCCAGGAGACCATGAACACCGTGTGTCCTTCACCGACCGCGTGCCGAACGAACGAATTCTCCGGCTGCAGGTCGAGGATATAGTACTTGTTGATGCACGGCGGCACGATCAGCAACGGGCGCTTGGCAACCTGCGCGGTCGTCGGCGCGTACTGGATCAGCTCGATCAGCGGATTGCGAAACACGACGCTTCCCGGCGTGATCGCGAGGTTGCGCCCGACGGCGAACGCACTCTCGTCGGTCATCGCGATGCGGCCGCGTTGTGCGTCGGCGACGAGATTCGCGAGCCCCTGCGCGATCGACGCGCCGCCGGTCGCCAGCGCCCGCTGCAGCGCCTCCGGGTTGGTGGCCAGAAAATTCGAGGGCGAGACTGCATCCACATACTGCCGGGCGAGAAAAATCAACCGCCTCTTGGTCGTATCGTCCGCCCGCGCCAGCGCGGCGAGCTCGCGCACGTAGTGGCCGTAGAGCAGATACGCGTCGCGCAGCCACGCGAAATACGGGTGCTCGCGCCAGGCCTTGCTTGCGAAGCGGCGGTCGGCTTCGGCCTCCGCGGAGGCGGGAGCGGCCTTACCCTCGGCCGCGCGCGCCCACAATGCCTCGAATTGCCTGGCGTAGCGCTCGGTCAGCTGCGCCGCGGCGGCGGGATCGATCATTGCCGGGGCTGGCGAGGTCGCGTCGCTTTGCGGCGCCATGCCCTCCGTGGCGCTCGACGGCAACACGCCCGTTGCCGCGGCCCACCATTGTGCCCATTGCGCGCCGACGTCCTGCCAGCGGTGCGCGAGATCCGACCAGTCATCCGATGTCTCGGCGGCGACGCGGGACCCACGTTTGGCGCGCTTGGCGTTGCTCATTTTCGAATCAGCGCTCGAGCCACAGATGCACGGCAGCGATCAAGGCGATGCCGATGCCGATCAACAACAGCTGCTGCGCCGTCGCGGCCGGGGCCGCATGCCGGTGCAGGCTGGGAATCAGATCCGCCACGGCGACATAGAGCAGGCTTGCCGATGCGATGGCGAGCACGGTCGGCAGCACATGCTGCATCGAGGCCAGCGCTGCATAGCCGGCCAGACCTCCGAGCAGGGTCGCCGCCCCCGTCGCGAGGTTGTACGCGAACGCGCGCCGGCGAGCGTAGCCTGAATGCATCAACACGGCGAAGTCTCCGACCTGCTGCGGGATCGCATGGGCGACGATGGCGAGCGCGGTTGCCGTTCCGAGCGCGAAATCGGTGAGAAAGGCCGCCGCGATGACGATGCCGTCGCAGAAGTTGTGCACGCTGTTGCCGATGACGATCATCAGGCCCGAGCGTCCGCCATCGTCGCCGTGCGGGTGCGGCTCGTCGGCGGCATGGCCAGTCTCGCCCAACGCTTCCGCCTCGAGATGGCTGTGCCGCCACAGAACCAGTTTTTCCAGCAGGAAGAACAGGAGCAAACCGGCGAGAACCGTCAGCATCACGGCTTGCGTCGACCCATGCTCGAGCGCATGGGGGAGCAATTCCAGGAACACCGCGCCGAGCAGCGCGCCGACTGCGAAGCTTACCAGCCGGGAAATCCAGCGCGCATGCAGCGCGAGCGTACCCGCGGCCGCGAGAATCGCCAGCACCCCGCCGGCAAGACAGGCGACGACGATCGCATAAAATGGGGAGAGCGCAGTCATCGCCGACGCATTATACGAGAGGCCCGCGCTTCACTCCGGCTCGAGCCAGATCAGCGTGGCCATTCGCGCGTCGCGGCCGACGCCGCCGCGACGGTACGAGTGGAATAGCGAGCTCTCGCTGTAAGTGCATCGGCCGCCTCCATGGATCGATGCTTGGTCGATGCCGGCGCGCGCCAGCGCGCGTCGCGCCAGCGCGTAAAGGTCGGCGTGCCATTTGCCTTCGCGCGTCGCGACGAAGCACGAACCGGCGCCGGGATCGCGATCGCAGTACGCGGCGCGGACGTCGGGGCCGACTTCGAACGCGTTCGGTCCGATCGCCGGTCCAAGCCATGCGAGCACGTTTGCCGATGCGACCTGCATCGAGGCGACGGTCGCTTCGAGCACCCCGGCGGCGAGTCCTCGCCAGCCCGCATGCGCGGCCGCGACGGCATCGCCTGACCGATCGGCGAAGAGCACCGGCAGGCAGTCCGCCGACAGGACGGCGCAGACATGCTCCGCGGCGCGCGAGACGGCGCCGTCGCCTTGGGGCGCGCTGCGGTGGCCGATGTCGGCATCGACGATCGTGGTGCCGTGGCTCTGGGCGAGCCACAGGGGTTCGCGCGGCACGAAGCGGCGCAACAATTCGCGGGCGCCGCCAGCGGGTTGCGCGCGCGCAAAATCCGCGATGTCGTTACCGGCGCCGTGGCGCGTGGTCGACAGCGCACGCACGGTGATGGGCGCCCGCCATTCGGGCACGATCCAATCGAGGCCGGCCGCTGAGAGCTGCGCCGCGAGTGGCAGTTCAGCGCGCACAGTCGACGCGTCCACGCAGCATCTCGAGCAGCGAGGCGAAGTCCTGCGCCAGCGGCGATTCCCACTGCGCCGGCTGTCCGGTTGACGGATGAACGAGGCCGAGGCGCCAGGCGTGCAGAGCCTGCCGGCCGAAAGCAATTCCGCGCTTGCGGCCATAGGTTGGATCGCCGACCAGCGCGTGCCCGAGCGAGGCCAGGTGAACGCGGATCTGGTGGGTGCGGCCGGTCTCCAGTCGGCAGGCGAGGAGCGTGCAGTCGCCGAATCGCTCGCGCACGACGTAGCGGGTGACCGCCGCCTTGCCCGACGCGACGACTGCCATCGATGTGCGCCGTACCGGGTGACGCCCGATCGGCGCGTCGACCGCGCCGCCGCGAGCGATGTCGCCCGAGGCGAGTGCCAGATACTCGCGATGGACGGTCCGCGCCTGAAGCTGCCGCACGAGGTCGGTTTGCGCGACCTCCGTCTTGGCCACGACCAGCAGGCCGCTCGTATCCTTGTCCAGGCGGTGCACGATGCCCGCGCGCGCGACCGAGGCGAGCTGCGGCGCGTGGTGCAGCAACGCGTTGGCGAGCGTGCCGTCGCGGTTGCCGGCGCCGGGATGGACGACCAGGCCGGCCGGTTTATCGATGACCAGTATGGCCGGGTCCTCGTGCACGATCGTCAGCGGCAGGGCCTGCGGGGAAAACGCTGCAGTCGCGGGTTCGGACACAGCGCGCACAAGGATCCGCTCACCGCCGCCGACCTTGCGGCTCGCATCGGCGGGCGCGCCGGCCAGCAACACGCCGCCGGCATCGATCCAGCTCCGGAGCCGGCTGCGCGAGTGTTCGGGCAACAGATACGCGAGTGCCCTGTCCAGCCGCATGCCCGCGCATTCGCCCGGTATGGTCAGCGAGAGCTCGCCGCCCGCCGCGGCGTCGGAGTTATAATTCACGGCTACGTTAGGAGCGCAGGACGATGTCGAAGCTGAGCAAATATGCGGTTGCGTCGCTGATGTTGGTATGTGTCGCCCTGGCAGGTTGCGGCCTTCTGCCGGAGGTCAAGGACGAGACCGCGAGCTGGACGGCGGAACGCCTCTACAAGGAAGCGCATGAAGCGTTGCAGTCCTCCAATTATACCCGTGCGATCAAGCTGTTCGATACGCTGGAAGGCAGGTTCCCGTACGGGCGTCTCGCCCAGCAGTCGATCCTCGAAGGCGCCTACGCCAACTATCGCCAGGGCGAGGCGACAACGGCCATCGCCTCGTGCGAACGTTTTATCCGTACGTTCCCCAATCATCCCAACGTCGACTACGCGTACTACCTCAAGGGGCTGGTCAATTTTCGCGAGGACCAGGGTCTCCTGGGCTACGTGGTCGAGACCGACCTGTCCGCGCGCGATCCGAAAATGACCAAGGAGGCCTACGGCGCATTTCGCGAGCTGGTGACGCGCTTTCCGGACAGCAAGTATGCCCAAGATGCGGTGGAGCGCATGCGCTACTTGACCAATGCGCTCGCCGGATACGAAGTCCACGTTGCGCGCTATTACTACAACCGCGGCGCTTATGTCGCAGCGGCGAATCGCGCGCAGGCCACATTGGTCAACTACCCGAAGACCCCGGCGAACGAGGACGCGCTGATCCTGATGATGCAAAGCTACGACAGGGTCGGCATGACGCAGCTGCGCGACGACACGCTTCGTGTGCTGAGGCAAACGTTCCCCAACGGGAAATACTTCGCCGCGGGTACGACCAAGCCATGGTGGAAATTCTGGGGCAAGGAACAGCCCCCGCCCGCGTGGGGTTCCGAACCCGCAAAAGCGTGGTGGCAGTTCTGGTAAGACGGCGGAGGGCGGAGCAGGGGCCCCGCGCGTAGCGAGGGGATGCGACCCCGGACGCGGCTAGGCCAACGACACCGGAGCGCGACCAATCGTTGCGAAAGTACGGAGCTGGCGGCGCTGTCAGGCGACGGTTGCCGTCGCGAAGAAGCTCAAAACTTCGGCCAGCTCGCGCGTGCGCCGCATCGGCGGCAGGGCCTGCCATATGCGCCGTCCATACGGCTTGTCGACCAGCCGCCGGTCACAGATCATCAGGACGCCGCGATCGGTTTCCGATCGGATCAGCCGGCCGGCGCCCTGCTTCAGGTTGATCGCAGCCTGCGGCAATTGATAGTCGAAGAATGGGTTACCGCCCTGGCGCGCGATGTGCTCGAGCCGAGCTGCGAGCAGCGGGTCGTCGGGTGGAGCGAACGGCAGCTTGTCGATGATCACCACCGACAGGGCTTCGCCTTGCACGTCGACGCCTTCCCAGAAGCTCTGGCTTCCCAGCAGTACCGCGTTGCCGAGGCGACGGAACCGCGTGAGTAATTCCGTTCGCGACCCCTCGCCTTGCACGAGAAGCGGAAAATCGATGCCCTGGGCGCGGAAGGCGGCAGCGAGCGACTCGCGCGCGCGGGCGAGGGCACGCAACGTCGTGAACAGCATGAAAGCGCGCCCACCGCTTGCCTTCAGCACCGGCAACGCGGCCGCGACGACCGCATCGGTGTGCTCGAAGCTGTTCGGCTCGGGCAACTCGCGCGGCAGGTACAGCAGCGCCTGACGAGCATAGTCGAACGGACTTTCCCAGTAACCGGTTGCAGCGTCGCCCAGACCCAGTTCACGCTGATAGAGCGAAAAGTCGCTGCCGATCGCCAAGGTCGCCGACGTGAAGACCCAGGCGCGCGCGCGATCGGTGACTTGCTTGGCGAAGATCTCCGCGACCGAAAGCGGCGAGGCCCGAAGCTGCCAGCCGGAGGCACTGATATCGACCCAGCGAATCCACTCAGGATCGTCGCGGTCGCGCCAGCGTGCGAGCCTGCCCGATAGTTCCTCGGCGCGAAGCGCGCATTGCGCGAGATCATCGCTTCGTTCGGACTGTCGGCCGAGCTCGGTCGCGAGCACGCCGAGCGCCGCGGCCAGTGCGTTGAGCGCTTCGTCGAAACCGGGCCGCGCCATCGCGACGGCGCGCGGCAGCTTGCCCGGCGCGTCGCCGGCAGACAGCCGGAACCGGCGCAGCGCGAGCGCGAGCGATTGCGCTGCGGCCGGCAGCGGCGCGTAATCGCGAGCCGCCTTCAGTCCCTCGACTTCGGCATCGCGCGCGAGCTCGCCGAGCTGGCCGGCGGTGACCTCCTCGCCGAAGAACAGGGTGGCGGTCTCCGGCAGCTGGTGCGCCTCGTCGAGTACGACCGTATTGGAAGCCGGCAGGAGCTCCGCGATGCCTTCGTCCCTGAGCATGACGTCGGCGAAAAACAGATGATGGTTGATCACGACGACGTCTGCGGCGAGCGCCTGTTTTCGGGCGTTCATCACGAAGCATTGGTCATAGTGCGCGCAGTCGGTGCCAAGGCAGGTCTCTCGCGTCGACGTGACGTCCGCCCAGATCGCCGCATTCTCCGGAACGTCGGCGACCTCGCTCTTGTCACCGCTTTCCGACGTGCGCGCGAACGATTCGATCCGCTTCAGATATCCGACGTCGGCGCGCGACGCGAACGTCGGCTGGGCTGTCGTCCGCGCCAGATGATGGTGGCAGACATAGTTGCCCCGGCCTTTCAGCAGGGCGACGGTGATCGGGATGCGCAGCGCATCGCGCACCAGCGGCAGATCGCGCTGGTAGAGCTGGTCCTGCAGTGTCTTGGTCCCGGTCGAAATGATCACCTTGCCGCCGGAAAGCAGGGCGGGAACCAGATATGCGAAGGTCTTGCCGGTGCCGGTCCCGGCTTCGGCGAGCAGCTGGCCGCGCGTCTTTATGGCGAGCGCGATCGCCTCGGCCATCGCGATTTGCTGCGGCCGCGGCCGGTAGCCGGGAACATGGCGCGCAAGCGCTCCGCCGGCGTTGAAAACCGAACCGAGCTTGGTGTCGCTCAGCGTAGGCCTCCCAGCGCGTCGGCCTCGCACGCCGCATCACCATTGCGGCGGCCTCTGGTCACTGCGAAGCCGATTTTTTCTTGGTCGCCGGCTTGGTTGCCGGCTTGGCGGCGGCGACCGGCATCGGTTCGCGCAATGCCTGGATCTGCTTCTCGAACGCGCCGTACGGATGGGTGACGCGCTGCTTGTAGCCGGAATCGATTTCGTCCGGCCCCGGCGTGAGCTCGGCAAGGCTGTGGGTCCAGGTCGCATAGAGTTCCTGCAGGCCCTGCACTTTCCTCTTGTCGCGTCCGGCTTCGCGCAATGCCGCCTGGTAGGGGCGCGCGATCAGACGCTTGTGCTTTTCGATGCAGCCCTCGGTCTTGGCGCCGTTGACACCTTGCTGCGCGCCGGCCAGCCCGAATTCCATGATTTCGATGCTCTTGACCTGGCGGCACATCGTGTAGGTCTGCGGAACCGCCTCGAAAAAGCAGTCGGTGCCGCTGCCGTTGAGCGCCGTCGGGCAGATGTATGGATTGACGTTGTCGAGAGCATACGTCGATGCGGCGGGCAACAGCGCGCTCATGGCAAGCAAGGCAAGCAATGCTAATCGGCGCATGATGGGATCGGCCCGTCAGAAGGTCGTCCATGCTACCAAGCGCGGCACGCGCGCTCAAGCGCCGCCACGTGCAACGCGCCCGATCAGATCGTGGCGCCGCCCGAGACTTCGATGACTGCGCCGTTGATGTAGCTCGCCTCGTCGGACGCGAGCCAGGCGTATGTGTTCGCGATTTCCTCTGGCTGCCCGAGACGACCGAGCGGAACGCGGTCTTCCATCATCTTGACGACCTTGTCCGGCATCGAGGCCAGGATCGGCGTGTGGATGAAGCCCGGACAGATCGCGTTGGCGCGAATGCCCTTGCGGCCGAGCTCGCGCGCCCATGTCTTGACCATGCCGATGACGCCGAACTTGGTCGCCGCGTAATTGGTCTGGCCGAAATTGCCGTAGATGCCGACGATCGATGAGGCATTGAGGATGCATCCGGAGTTTTGCTCGAGCATGATGTCGACGACGGCCTTGGTGCAGTTGTAGACACCTTTCAAATTGACGTCGACGACGCGATCAAACTGGTCATCGCTCATTTTCCTGAATTGCGCGTCCTGCACGATGCCGGCGTTATTCACCAGCGTGTCGATCCGGCCCCATTTGGCCATCACGCCTTCGACCATGCGCGCGATGCTTTGCTTGTCGGTGACGTCGATCACGAAGCCGGTCGACTCGCCGC
>DASXPJ010000048.1:0-93425 GCA_036493675.1 Casimicrobiaceae bacterium | reverse complement strand
AGGTGCCATAACACTCCTGCTACCGCGATCAATATGCTTACGATTGCCCCTCGGGTCGCCAACCATTCAGACCCTGACATGAGATAGCGGAGGTGTAGGTGTGCGAAGCTTTGCTCGCCTATGCTGAGATACATTTGTGTGACAATTGCATCGAATGTGCCGCACGTTATTGCGATAGCACAGGCGGCCGCAGTCACGGTAAGGCTTCCGTCAAGCGGTCCGGCTTGGAGTAGCTGTACCAAAATCGCAAGCGCGACGGCCGCAGTTCCGAAGGCGAAAAGGCGCCTGTGTTCCAAATCCTCACTTGACAGTGCTCTCGGATTCTTGCGGTGCCATCGACCAAATCGTTGAATTGCACGTACATCACTATCCGTTGGCATCATTTCATTTCCTCTTTGCCACGCACGCGATGCATGGGTTCAAGTCTTTTAGGCCGGAACGATCAGATCGCTGGGAACGTCGAACAGTCCGAGTTTCCCGACCGTCGGACGCGGCACCAGCCGGCGCGGATTTGCCAGCACCCAAGCGAAAGCGCCTTCGTTGAACAGCCAGCCGTCCGGTCCCAGCATGGCCGGTCTGCAATCAGCACGGCGCAACAAACGGCAGTCGGTCACGGTGACAACGCAGATGGTGGCGCCGAGCGGGAGGTTGCCGTCGTATTCCAAGTCTGGGTTGGGGCGTTTCGCGGCACAGATCAGGAGGTCACCGCGATGCCCCGTTTCCCACGATCTAACTTCGATCTTTTTCAAGCCGTCGCGGACCAGATTCGCCCACGGCTGACGTAGGACTAGGGCGCGCACGCTATCCCCGGAATCGGACGCCCCTATTATCGCCCGGCAGCGGGCCGACCGCGTAGAACGCGCGCTAGGAGACGCGCAGCGCCGGGCGCGGGGTAATAAGCTAACCAGCCAGCCCAGCGGCACCGTTCGAGGGGTAATTTTTGGGGTAATCCAAGGCTAAACGCCTGTTTCGCCGGGCAATATAGCTCCCTCTCTCTCCGCCAAGTACCCCTTTCAAGCCGTTTCAAACTCATCCAAGGCGAACCGCCAGCAAGTCGAGTGTCAGATCACGATGGTCAGATTACG
Organism: Casimicrobiaceae bacterium; assembly: GCA_036493675.1. Lineage (GTDB taxonomy): Bacteria > Pseudomonadota > Gammaproteobacteria > Burkholderiales > Casimicrobiaceae > PALSA-1003. The sequence goes on along the minus strand of DASXPJ010000048.1, from coordinate 92,340 downwards.
CTCCGATGCTGAGTCGTCCGTGCCCGCCACCCGAGCAGTGCGAGCGCCATCGCAAACATCGTGAACGTCGACGGCTCGGGGACGCTCTTCGGCGTGGCTATGAATCCATGTTCCCCGTTCGCACCGGCGTATCGGCCGACGAGCTGATCTGCATCGTTGATGCCGGTGATCAGAACGGTGGCGGGGTCATAGGGCAAGTCGAGGTCGGAGAACGTCGTGCCGTCGTAGAGAAACCAGTGGTGCTGCGAGAGCGCGTCGATGTACGTCCCCACGACGATGCCCGCATCGTTGATGTCCCATGCCTGCGTCCTGTCGGCGCCTGGCGCGTCGAATCCCATGAATGTCGCGCCATCGAAGATGAAGCCGTGCTGCGAGATGAAGTTTCCCAGCGGCGTCGGCAAAACGCCGCGGTAGTACCCTGCTACCTCGCCGGTGTTGTTCAGTCCCCATGCAACGGTCAGGGTGACTTCGTCGTACGGATTGTTCAGGGTCGCATACGTCGAGCCGTCGTAGAGAAACGCCTGTGTACCGGTGGCTGAGTCATAGATGCCGGACATTAGCCCCGAGTTGTTGATGCCGGTGTAGTCGGTCGAATTGGAGGTGTCGTTGGGATCGTTGCCGAGCAGCGTCCAACTCGTTCCGTCGTACAGGGCGTTGTGTCCGAGCGGATCGAAGATGGCTCCGGTGATCCGGCCGGAGTTGTTGATTCCGAACCCCTCCGTTTCGCCTCCACCGCCGTTCAGCGGGTTGTTGTCGATCGTCGTCCAGGCGCCGCCGCTATAGACGAAGGCGTGAACGACGTTCGAGCCGTCGCTAAACCAGCCCGTGACCTGCCCAGCATCGTTGATTCCGTACGCCACGGTCGCACCGGACGCAATGGCGGACGGGTCGTCAAGAGTCTGGTAGGTATACGCAGTTGGTAACGCGACGGCGCTGGAAGCGAAAGCGCCGGCGAGCATCAAACCCAAGGCGATGCGTCTCATTGGGCCGTCCGCAGAAAAAGCCTGCATGGCAGCGGCTAGGGCATCCGACCTTGCGGCCGTCCACCTGCGATATGGGACGCCGGTCGGGCACGCTGCTCTGCGACAAAGGCGCAAGTCTTGTGCCCGTGCCAACGCTTCGCGCTCGAATCAGTCACTTAGCTTTCCAGACGATTCCCCACGAAACGTTAGTGTAAAGATCGCCGACGCAGACGGCGTGGATCTGCCGCGTGGGCTGGTCGCCGTCGAGGCGTTCCGGCTTGGCGTCGGGGGGCGGCAATTGGCACGGCTATGGATTACTGGCACGCCGTCCCAGGATTGGCGACAACTTCCCTCGTAATAGATTTGATTTGCCGTAACGCCGTCGACGGTGTAGTCGATGTCGCGGCGTTTCCGTTCGAGAACGTAGACGTCGCGGCGCCGCCGGCGAGCGGCCCGGTTGAGCGCGAGGGTGCGCGGAACCACCACGAGGCATGTCAACGTCGACCCGGATTTCGCGCGACGCTGCCGCGCCGCGAGGTCGACGTACGAATCCTTGAGCGGGATTCCGAATCCGATATAGGACCTCAGCATCGAACGGGCCGCAAAGACGTGGCCGAGCAGGATTACCCGGTGCAAGATAACCGACCAGCGCACCATAAGTGTAGACTACGATGCCGAAAAGCATCGCGGCCAGACCGCGCGCGTCCAGATGCCTTTCCGCGAGTGTAGGCGGGTGCAGCGGCTCGTCATCGGCGAGCACCGATTCGGCGATGCAGAGTCCCGAGAGCGAAGATTGGAGCACTCTCTCCGTTGGCGTACGGAGCCCTTGCTTAGTATTCAAGAGCAGATCCATACCGGGATGCGTCGCTATCGTCGTCCGGGCGCATGTTCAGGAAATAAACCCTCGGATCGTAAATGAACAACGCATCGAAGCTACGAGCATCCGCCGCGTCCTTGCATGGCTCCATCGGACGCGCCCGTTACGTTTGGACAGCGGCGGCGATTTTCGGGCTTGCCGTCCTTGCATTGTCGTCCTGCCAGCGCGCAAGCGAGCCGGTGGCACCGGAAATCCGTCCGGTGCGGGTGATCAGGATCGATCAGCGAGCGGGAGCGGACACGATCACCCTCACGGGCACGGTGCAGGCCCAAACGGAGATCAACCAGTCATTCCGAATCGAGGGACGGTTGATCGAGCGCAGCGTGAACGTGGGTGACACGGTTCGACCCGGTCAAGTGATCGCGCGCCTCGATCCGCAGAACGAGGAGACCGGGCTGCTGTCGGCGCGTGCTCAGCTCGCTGCCGCGCGTGCGCAGCAAGTCGAAGCGCAGCACACGTTTGGACGCATGCGAGATCTCGTCGCCGAGGACGCGGTATCTCGCGCCTCGTTCGACCAATCGGAGGCGCTGATGCACACGGCGGATTCCGCCGTCGAGTCTGCGCAGTCGCAGGTGACTCTTGCCGGGAACCGATTGACCTATACGCGGCTCGTCTCCGACGTTGCGGGAGTAGTGACCGCGGTAGGCGCCGAGTCGGGCGAAGTGGTTGGCGCCGGACGGATGATCGTGGAGGTGGCGAAGGAAGGCGGTCGCGATGCGGTGTTCGACTTCCCCGCAGCGGTCAAGGAGTCCATGCCTGCCGAGCCCGACATCACCGTCGTGTTAACGATAAACCCGAAGGTTATGGCGGCCGGACGCGTGCGTGAAATCGCGCCGCGTGCCGACCCGATGACGGGTACGTTTCGCGTGCGCGTGCGCCTCGTCGATCCGCCTCCAGCCATGCGCCTTGGCAGCACGGTAACCGGTCGTATGAAGCGCGATTCGATCCAGGGCTACGTGGTTCCGGCCTCGGCGCTCGTACGCTCGGAGCGGCAGCCAGCGGTCTGGATCGTTGACCCGAAGACATCGAAGGTCGCGATGCATACCGTCGATGTGAAGGAGTTCGACCCCGGCCGGGTGGTGGTCGCATCGGGTCTCAAGCCTGGCGACATCGTAGTGACCGCTGGCGTTCAAGCGCTGCGCCCTGACCAGAAAGTCCGACTGCTCGAGTCCAAGCCGTGATCGGTCCGAATCTGTCGGACTGGGCGATCAAGCACCGGTCGCTCGTTGTCTTTTTCATGATCGTGTCGGTGCTGGCTGGCGTCAGTGCATTCCGCAGCCTGGGCCGGGGAGAGGATCCCGCCTTCACTATCCGTACCATGGTCGTTTCCGCCGGGTGGCCCGGCGCGACCGTCGAGGAAACGCTGCTTCAGGTCACCGAGCGTATCGAGCGCAAGTTGCAGGAGACGCCCCACCTCAAGAACCTCCGTAGTTACACGACGGCGGGCGTTACCACGATCTTCGTCGATCTTCAGGGGGCGACGACGTCGGCCACTATCGGCGACGTGTGGTATCAGGTACGGAAGAACATCGGCGACATCCGGGGTAGCCTGCCGGCAGGCGTCGTCGGTCCCAGCTTCGATGACGATTTCGGCGACACCTATGGAATTATCTTCGGCTTCACGGCAGACGGCTTTACACAGCGCGAGCTACGCGACTACGTCGAAGCCGCACGGTCGCGGCTGCTTGGCGTGCCCGACGTGTCGAAGATCGATGTGCTGGGCGCTCAGGACGAGCGGATCTTCATCGAGTTCTCGACGGAACGGCTGGCGGCGCTCGGGCTCGATTACCGCGCGTTGACGGCCGCGCTGCAGGCACAGAACGTCGTGCAGCCCGCGGGTGTGCTGCAGACCGGCGACGAGAGGCTTTTCGTGCGCGTGTCGGGCGCATTCGACAACGAGGATGACATCCGCGCCGTCAATTTCGTCGTCGGCGGCCGCAACATCCGGCTGGGTGACATTGCCCAGGTCCGCCGCGCTTACGCCGATCCGCCTCAGCCGCTGTTTCGTGTCAACGGCAAGTCCGCGATCGGCCTCGCGATCGCGATGCGCAATGGCGGCGACATCCTCGCGCTCGGCAAGAACATCCAGCGCGAGATGGCCGGCATCCGCACCAACTTGCCGCTCGGGGTCGAGGTGACGCTGGTCGCGGACCAGGCAGTAACGGTCGATACGTCCATCAGCGATTTCACCGAGTCGCTGTGGCAGGCAATCGTGATCATTCTCGTCGTGAGCTTCGTGAGCCTCGGCGTGCGTCCAGGGGCCGTGGTGGCATTTGCTATCCCGTTCACACTCGCCATCGTTTTCGCGGTCATGGAGAGGTATGGCATGGACCTGCAGCGCATATCCCTGGGCGCGCTGATCATCGCGCTTACGCTGCTCGTGGACGACGCGATGACCACGGTCGATGCCATGATCCGACGCCTTGCGATCGGAGATACCAAGGAAGCGTCCGCGACGTTCGCCTACCGGACGCTCGCAGCACCGATGCTCGCCGGCACGCTGATCACGATCGCGGGCTTCGTGCCGATCGGCTTTGCGAAGAGCGGTGCAGGAGAATACACGTTTTCCATATTCGCCGTGGTTGCCATTGCGCTGATCGCGTCGTGGCTCGTCGCGGTGATCTTCGCGCCGCTGATCGGCATCGCCATTCTCAAGGCGCCGAAGCAACGAGCCGTCGAGGGAGAATCGACGGGCCATATACCGCGGATGTTCAGCGCCTTTCTGGCGGGCGCGTTGCGCTTGCGGTGGCTGACCATAGGACTTACGGTCGCCGCGTTCGTCGCAGCGATATTTCTGCTGCGGTACGTTCCCAGCCAGTTCTTTCCCGCGTCCGACCGGCCTGAGCTCCTCGTCGACCTGACTCTGCGCCAGAATGCGTCGATCTACGCCAGCGAGGCGGTTTCGGAGAGGCTCGAACGAGCGCTGGCCAAGGACGAGGACATCGATCACTGGAGCACGTATGTAGGGCGTGGCGCAATCCGCTTCTACCTGCCGCTCAACGCCCAGTTGCCGAATCCGTTTTTCGCGCAACTCGTGGTGGTGACGAAGAACGTCGAAGCGCGCATTCGCGTGCAGGACCGCCTCGAAAAATTGCTCGCCGAGGATTTCCCCGACGTTGTGGCGCGGGTCTCTCCCCTCGAACTCGGACCGCCAGTCGGCTGGCCGTTGCAGTGGCGCGTGAGCGGACCGGACAAGGATGAAGTTACGAGGATTGCACAGAAAGTCGCCCAGGTGATCGGGGCGAATGACGACACACGGCAAATCAACTTCGACTGGCTGGAACCTGCGCGGCAGCTGCGAATCAAGGTCGATCAGGAGCAGGTTCATCGTCTCGGCGTCAGTTCCGGAAATTTGGCCGCTGTGATCAACGCGGCACTCTCCGGATCGACAATCACGCAGGTGCGCGACGGCATTTATCTCGTCAATGTCGTTGCGCGTGCGGTGGAGACCGAGCGGGGGGATCTTTCCACGCTGCGGGCACTGCAGGTGCCGATTGCTGGCGGGCGTACGGTGCCGCTGACGCAGTTCGCAAGCTTCGAATACGGCCAGGAATATCCGCTGGTCTGGCGCCGCAACCGAGTGCCGACGCTGACCGTCCGCGCCGACGTCCGGCACGGTATCCTGCCCGCGACGGTGGTTGCGAGCGTCGAACCCAAGATGCAGGAGCTCAGCGCCACGCTCCCGGCACCCTATTCGATCGCGCTGGGTGGTATTGCCGAGGAAGGTGCCGAGTCGAGCGCGTCTGTGTTTGCGGTGGTGCCGGTGATGCTGCTCCTGATGATCACGGTGCTGATGTTCGCGCTTCAGAGCTTCAAGCGTCTGGCGATTGTACTGGCGCTCTTGCCACTTGGCGTCGTCGGCGTGGTGCTCGCGCTGCTGACGTCCGGCCGTCCGCTGGGCTTCGTTGCGATCCTCGGCGTCCTGGCGCTGCTCGGCATGATCGCGAAGAATGCGGTGATCCTGATCGTCCAGATCGAAACCGATCGCGCCGAGGGCTTGCGCGTCCGTGAAGCGGTGATGCGCGCCGCCAGTTCGCGCCTGCGGCCACTTATGCTCACCGCGGTCTCGACCGTGCTCGGACTGATCCCCATTGCGCCGACGGTGTTCTGGGGACCGATGGCGTTTGCCATCATGGGCGGACTGCTCGTCGCGACGCTGCTCACGCTGGTTTTCCTTCCGGCGGTCTACGTTACCGTGTTCGCGAAAGAGGATGCGGACGGGCAACAGGCGCGCGCGGCGACCGGCTGATCTGCTATGAAAATGCGCTCGCTCGCAATGCTCATCGTCGTCGCGGTCGCGGGGTGCACTGTCGGACCGAACTACGTCCGCCCGGATATCGCGGTACCGGACCAATGGCGGATCGATTATCCGAAGACCGCCGAGGTCGCGAACACGCGGTGGTGGGAGCAATTCGGCGACCCGGAACTGAACGATCTGATCCAGACCGCTCTGCGCGACAACCACGACGTGCGTGTCGCCGCCGCGCGCGTCGACCAGTTCATCGGGCAGCTTGTGGCCACGCGTTCGCAATTGTTCCCGCAGATCGGCTACGGCGCGGGCGCTAGTCGCTTCCGTTCGAGTCGTGAAGGCCTGCCCGCGTTGCCCCCGGGTGTCGACAACTACTTCACGCTCTACGAGGCGTCGCTCGGGGCTTCCTGGCAGCTCGATCTGTTCGGCCGCGTCCGACGTCTCAGCGAAGCGGCGCGGGCGCAGGTCTATGCGAGCGAGCAGGCGAAGCGGGGGGTTGTTCTCTCGCTGGTCGCCGGAGTCGCCTCGAGCTACATCTTGCTGCGCGGGCTCGACTCGCAGCTCGAAATCGCGCAGGCGACCGCCCGCAACTTCGCCGAGACCAAACGCATCTTCGACGCGCGCTTCAAGGCCGGCATCGTGTCGCGAACCGAGGTCTCACAAATCACGTCGCAATATCAGCAGGCACTCGCGGCGATTCCGGGCATTCGCCAGCAGATCGCAGCTCAGGAGAATATGATCTGCGTTCTGCTCGGACGCAACCCCGGACCGATCGCGCGCGGCAGGACGATCCATGACCTTCTCACGCCCCTGATTCCCGCCGACCTCCCGTCCACGCTGCTCGAGCGTCGTCCCGACATCCTCCAGGCCGAACAGAACCTGATCGCCGCGAACGCCAACGTCGGCGCGGCGCAAGCTCTCTATTTCCCGAGCCTCTCCCTCACGGGGGCGCTGGGTACCGCGAGCACTGCCTTCGGCGCTTTTCTCACCGGTCCGGCGAGTGCATGGCTGATCGGCGCGAGCCTGGCGGGTCCGATCTTCACCGCCGGCGGCATCGAGGGTCAGGTCGGCGCTGCGGAGGCGCAACAGCGACAGGCGGTGGAGTTCTACAAGCAGACGATCATCAATGCGTTCCGCGAGACCAACGACGCGTTGACCGGCTCGCAGGAAACGGGCGAGCAGGTTGCGGAGCAGGTCAAGCGCGTGCAGGCGCTGCGCGAGTACGCAAGGCTTTCGCACCTGCGGTTCGAGAAGGGGGTTTCGAGCTATCTTGAAGTGCTGATCGCCGATAACGAGCTCTTCGCCGCCGAGCTGGTATCGGTGCAAATGCTCGCCAACCGCTACACGCAGCTCGTCAATGTCTATCAGGCGATGGGCGGCGGCTGGGTCGACCTTGCCGACTCGGTGCGGGCGGAGCCGCAAGGTGCGGCTGCGCTGCGAGTGCCGTAACCGAGAGAGCAATCACCTGGGGCATAATAAGTTATGACAACCTGGACCTGGCTCATACCGGCCTTGTCGGTCGCGCTGCTCATGGGCGCGATCGTGGCCGGCGTCGGCACGGTGCTTGCGGTTCTGTGTGGCATCGGTCTCATGGGTTCTGTCATCGCGGCGGTCCATCACGCCGAAGTCGTGGCGCATCGCGTTGGCGAGCCCTTCGGGACGCTGATTCTAGCCCTGGCCGTTACCGCAATCGAAACCTCGCTCATTCTCTCGATGATGTTCGCGGGCGGCGACGATACCGCGGTCCTGCCACGCGACACGATTTACGCCGCGGTCATGATCATCTGCGGCGGCGTCGTGGGTCTGTGCGTGCTATTAGGCGGTCTTAAGCATCGAGAGCAGACCTTCCGCGTAGAGGGGGCCGGTGCAGGACTCGCCGCGCTGATTGTGATGTCGGCGCTTACGCTCGTGCTTCCCGCCTTCACGACGAGCACGGCGGGCGGTACCCTCAGCAGATCGCAACTCGTGTTCGTTGCTCTGGCATCGGCTGCCCTTTGGGCGATCTTCATTTTCATTCAGACCGTGCGCCATAGGGATTATTTCATCCCTGTGGCGGCCGCGGCCGACCCGGACGCGCACGCGGAGCCGCCCACGCTCCGCGTTGCGTGGGCTAGCTTCGGCTTGCTCCTCGTCTCGCTCGTGGCGGTCGTGGGCCTCGCCAAGATGCTCTCGCCCACGATTGAGCACGCAATCGCTGCAGCCGGCGCACCGAGGGCCGTGCTCGGAATCGTGATCGCCATGCTGGTCCTTTTGCCGGAAATGTGGGCTGCCACCCGAGCCGCGCGGGCAGATCGCCTTCAGACCAGCATGAATCTTGCCATTGGCTCGGCGCTCGCATGCATTGGCCTCACTGTCCCGGTAGTCGTGCTGGCGGCGATCGCTTTTGGCTTACCACTGGTTCTCGGCCTGGGGCCTACGGACCTTGTGTTGCTCGCGGTCACTCTTCTCGTCAGTACGGTTACTTTGGGTACCGGCCGCACCCATATGATGCAGGGCGCGATACATCTGGTGCTCTTCGCCGCGTTCCTGTTCCTCGCGTTGGTTCCTTGATGCTGGGATACGCCGCTCGAAGAAATGGTATGGAGGTACGCCGCCTGCATCCGATCCTCATGAACGTGGTCGAGCTGTCGCTCTATCCAGTCCGGTTGAAGCCGCGCTCGTTCAGTAGGTCGGCGATCATGGATTGGAGGTCATGCGCGGTTACTTCAAGACCCAAGCGCTCAATCGAGCGGCCAGGGCATGGCCTTGGGCAGCGTCATCGCCTCAGGCGCGGCGCTCGCGGCGGGCACTACGCTGCGTTGCGCCGCATCGACCACGCGCCACCACGGCGTAACCGCGTCGACTCTCGCGGGCTCGACGGGCTCGCCCAGACGTGGCATGACGAGCTGAACGCCTTGCTTCGGGCCCAGCGCGAGCAAGGTTTCGGCGGGCTGGTCCCACGCGTGCATCGCCAAGCTGAATGTGCCCCAGTGGACCGGCAGGAATGCTCCGCCACCCAGGAGCTGGAGCGCTTCGAGCGCGTGCTCGGGACCAAGATGGATATCGCCCCAAGCCGGGTGAAACGCGCCGACCTCCAGCATCACCAGGTCGAACGGCCCGAGCCGCTCGCGAATTGCGGCGTATTCGGTCGTCAAGCCAGTGTCTCCGCTAAAAAATATCGCATGGCGATTTGACCGAACGACGAGCGACGACCACAAGGTCGCGTTGCGGCTTTTCAGCGTACGGCCGGAGAAATGCTGCGCCGGCGCGGCCGTCACCGTCAGATCGGTACCGGGCAGCGTGTGCGATTCCCACCAATCGAGTTCGATGATCCGCTGCGCCGGGACGCCCCACGCTTCGAGGTGCGCCCCGACCCCGAGCGATGTGACAAACGGCACGTCGCGTCGGGCCAATTCGCGGATCGTCGGATAATCGAGATGATCGTAGTGGTCGTGGGAAATCAGAACGACATCGACTGGCGGCAGCGCATGGAGCGGCACCGGCACAGGCTGGAATCGTTTCGGGCCCACCAGCCGCGAAGGCGAGGCGCGCGGTCCCCAGACGGGATCGGTCAGGACGCGACGGCCATCGATCTCGATGAGCATGGTGGAATGGCCGAGCCAGGTCGCACGCAGCGCCGTGCCCGGAGCCGTGAGCCACGTGGGCATCGGATCGACCGACGGCAGCGGCGCCTGCGGGACGCGCCGGGCGCCGCCGCATAGAAATTCCTTCAAGGTCGGGGGAGGAACGGACGTGCTGCGCAATCCTGGCAGCACCGGCTGCACATTCCGAAACGACTGTCCCGCCCATCGCGGCGACGCCTTCATGCGCTCGAGGCGAAGCCCGTCGGGCTTTTTGCCAAACGATTTCATGTAATCCCTTTCAAAGATGCCGCAGAGCGTCGTGCCGCCGTTGCGACCACCCGGCACTTGCATCAACTGTGGTCGTTTTGATCGGATGCAACCCCCTTCGGACCGGATGCTTTATCATCATGTGCGCGATTTTCGTCAAGGCAAAGGGGAAGCATCGTGAACCTGGAGTCCGAGCGTGAACTGACGACGCCCGCCGCCAATCCCTTGGGAGTGGACGGGATCGAGTTCGTCGAGTACTCGACCAGCAAACCGCAGGCGCTGGGACAGGTGTTGGAGATGATGGGATTTCGTCCGATCGCGCGTCACCGTTCCCGCGAAGTGCTCCTCTACCGCCAGGGTGACATGAACATCATCGTCAATGCACATGCCGGTGGGCAGCCACGGACCCTCCCTCCGTCGGAGACACCTGCGATCGCCGCCTTTGCGCTGCGTGTGCGCGATGCGGCCACTGCCTACCGGCACGCGATCGAGCGCGGTGCGTGGATCGTTCCATCACAGGTGGAGGTGATGGAGCTCAACATACCCGCCATCCATGGGGTCGGCGCGAGCCGGATCTACTTCGTCGATCGCTATCGCGATTTCTCGATTTACGACGTCGATTTCGTGCTGAACCCAGGCGTAGATCCCAATCCGCCGGCGGTCGCGGATCTGCACTGGTTCGGGATCGTTCAATACATCGGTAGCGACCGCATGGAAGACTGGACGGAATTCTACGAAACGCTCTTCGGCTTCAAGGCGCTGCCGGACGGTCAGCACTACGGGATTCTTCCGAAGGGCCGCATTCTTGCCGGCCCGTGCGGCCGGTTCCATCTGCAACTGATCGATCCCAAGCCGGGCATTTTCGACGTCGAGCCGCAGGAGTCGCTGCAGCGGATCGGCTTCGGCACGCCGGACGTGCTCCGCGCCGTTGCGTCCTTGCGCCAGCGAGGTATCGGTTTCGTCGAATCGCAGGACGTTCACTCGGAGCGGCGGGGCGCCCTGACGCAGCCGCAGCTGGGCGGGGTCATGTTCGAACTGGTGCTCGATGAACGCCGCTGACGGCGGGCTGGAGGCGGCACCTTCAGGCGTGCCTTTTCCCAACATTGCCGACTTCGGCATGGACACGATCTCGCTCGCCGGCACGCTGCCTGCCAAGCTTGCCGCCGTTCGCGATGCCGGGTTTTCGCAGATCATGCTTTCGGCCCGCGATGTGGTCGGCCACGCCGACGGGTTCGACGCTGCCGTAAGCGCGGTGCGCCAAAGCGGGCTGCAGGTAACGGGATTTCAGGTGTTGCGCGACTTCGAAGGCTTGTCGGGGCATCTGCACGAATACAAGATCGACGTGGCGAAGTCGATGCTCGAGATGTGTCATGCACTAGGTTCGAAGGTCCTTCTCGTGTGCTCGTCGACGTCGGCGCACGCGACGGGCGATCCCGAGGCACTCGCCAACGATCTGCGCAAGCTCGCCGTGCTGGCCGTGCCGCTCGGCATCAAAATCGCCTACGAAGGCTTGTCGTGGGGCCGCACCGTCAACGAATTCACAGGGGCGTGGGACATCGTTTGCCGGGCCAATGCATCGAATCTGGGCATCGGGCTGGATTCGTACCACATGTTCGCAACCGAGTCCTCGCTCGACGATCTGGACCTGTTGTTGCCCGAGAAGATATTTCTGGTACAGCTGGCCGACTTCATGTGGCAGGAAGTGCGTACGCCGGAGGAGCGGATCGCGACGGCGCGCCACTTTCGCGTGTTTCCGGGCGAAGGCGTGCACAGCGCCGCTCTGGCCGAGCTCGTGACGCGCCTCGATGCGGTCGGCTATCGGGGGGATTACAGCTTCGAGGTATTCAACGACGATTACCAGCAGATGCCGTTGCGCACCGTTGCGGCGCGGGCGCGCCGCTCGGCACTCTGGTTGGGCGAGGAGGTACTTCGCCGCGCCGTCCCCCTGCCCAACCGGATTCGCCTGCGCCGCGCGGAAACCTAGCCTCGGTTCCGCCCGGCAATTGCGCCCGCGCTAGTCATCATCGTCCCAGTGACCGGCACGGAAGTGCCATCTGTCGCCGTGGTGTTCCATCACATACGGATGCCAGACGTGGCCTTCGCGATTCGGGATGTACTTGCCCTCGACCCACACGTACGCTTGGCCACCGCTGGTTTCGTAATGACCCGGCTCGTAGATATAGCCTTCGCGCGGAGCCGGTACGACCTCCACGCGCGCCGGCGGCGGAGCTACGCCGATCTCGACATCCACAACTCGCGCGCTCGCGACTGTGGCCATCCCCATCGTGCCTGCGACCAATGCCATCGCTGAAATCAAGCTCTTCGTCTTCATGAACTCTCCTTCGGAATAGCCGCCGGCGGGCAGCCTTCCGCCCATCGGTTCCGACGACATCCAAAGTGACCCGACGGCGGGGCGCGGGTTCCTGCGATCGTCGCGGCGTCGGCAAAAACCAGACGTAGTCCGACGTGGCTTTAGAATCTGTCCGACAAGTCATTGAGCGGGGCGATCCAGAAACGCCAGCGACGGGCCGCCCAGTAGGCGCCGGCGTAATCGATGCCGACACGAGGACCGGTCATGATGCGCCTGGCCGGGACACGGATGCCGCGGTCCTCGAGCCACAGCTCCGGCGAGCGCGTTGCATCGATGCGGTCTACGCGTCGATCGACACGAAGATAGGTGGTGACGCGACCGGGGCCCGACACCTGCTTCCGCTGTTGGTCGTCCGCGCCGAGAATGCCGCGAATGAGCACGCCCTCGGGCTTGCCCATGCCGGCGGTGCTGAAATTGAGGAGCCAGTGCATTCCATACGCCAGGTAGACATACGCGGTCCCGCCATCGCCGTAGAGCGGCTCGACGCGCGCCGTACGACGCCCGCCAAAAGCGTGCGACGCGCGATCTCTCGGACCCCTGTACGCCTCGACTTCGATGATCATTGCCTCGATCAGGCAACCACGATGGCGGCGAACGATGAACTTGCCAAGCAGGTCGCGCGCGACTCGCAGGGTGGGGCGGTTGAACGCGCCGCGATCCAATCGTCTCTTCGGATTGCCAGTCACAAGTCTCACTCAATGCCGCATCGCCATCATCGCCCTGATTAGCTCGGGTTCGTCCCACGGCACGTCGGACGGACAGTCGCGCAGCCAACGGCTGGAAGGATCGCGGAACAACTCGCGTGGAAAGATCGCGACGCTGGGTCCGTCGGCCGAAGCTCGCTGCGCCGGCGGCTCGGGAGGAAGCCCGCGCAATTGTCTTGCCATCGCGACGGCCAGATCGGCGCCGACGCGTTCTCCCGTGTGCATATGCGTGACTATTCTGCGGTTGATCTCGAGCAGATAGGCATCGCCGTTCTCGTCCAGAACGAACTGAGCGTTGCAAAAGCCACTGAGGCCGAAGGCGGCGCACAGCGTCGCGGTGGCGACCCCGGTCTCGGGTGAGTGCACGAACCGAAGGACCGACGTTTGTCCCTTGCATGCCAGTGTCGAGATCTGCCTGACCCAGGCGAAACTCGCCAGCACCGATCCTCGCCATGTTGCCGCGGCCTGCGAGTGGTACGCGCCGCGGATAAAGGCCTGCGCCAGCAGCTGCCGTGGATGCCGCTGCCCGAGGTCGAGCTGATCGGGACTCAACAACTGCCGCGCTTCGCGGACCAGATGATCGGCGTCGGTCACGATGGCAACGCCTTCACCGGCGAAGCCGAAGCGACGCTTCAGTACCAGCGGATAGCCGAGCGTCGCCGCAAAAGCAATGGCCTCCTCGACGCCGTCCGCCAACGCATACCGCGGGACCCGGATGCCGAGCGCCTCGGCCGCCGGGGGAAGCAGGATCTTGTCGATGCTGGTCTGATAGAACGCCGGATCGCCGAGCGAGGCTGTGATCAGCGTCTCCAGCCGGGAACGCACCGCCGAAGGCAGGTCGAGCGGCGGCTCGAGCACCAGGGCGAACAAAAGACGCACCGCCATTTCATCACAAGGCACCACCAGCCTGGCGCCGCTTTCGTCGACCGCGGCGATCAGCGATCGTAGCCATTCCATCGGGATCGCGTTGCCGGGCAGCACGTGCTGTCTCGCGACGAACCGCGATTTCGCGGCAAATGAATCCTTCGGCGCGAGCAGCGACACCTCGCAGCCAGCCTTCGCCAGCGCGCGCGCCATCCGCGCCGGCCCAAGCCACTGCGACGCAGTCGACGCCATGAGCAGGGGTTCGTTCATGCGCCCCTGCGGCGCGCGCCGCACGCATGAATCATTGGGTCGGCACGCCGGAGTCGCGAATCACCGCCGCCCAGCGCTTCCGATCGGCAAGGATATCGGCCGCGAATTCCTCGGGCGTTCCGCCAAGCGGTTCCATTCCCATGGCGCCAAGCTGGGCACGCAGGTCCTTCAGTTTGAGCATGCGCGAGAGCTCCGCATGCAGCCGCATGACTATTTCGCGGGGCGTACCCGGAGGGACGAGCACGCCGTGCCAGGTCTCCACGTCGAAGTCGGGAAATCCCGATTCCGCAACCGTGGGAATTTCCGGAAAGGCCGCTGCGCGGCGCGGACCGGTGACTGCCAGCGCGCGAAGCTGCCCCGCGCGGATCAGTGTGGCGACCGTGGCAAGATGGGTGAAGATCAATTGTACTTCGCCGGCGAGGACGTCCTTCACCGCCGAAGCGGTTCCCGCGTAGGGGATCTGCAGCATTTTGATGCCGGCACGCTGGCTCAGCAGCGCCGCCGCCATGTGCGAGGTCGAACCGATTCCGCTGCTCGCATAGGCCAGCGAGCCGGGGGCGCGGCGAGCGCGCTCGATGGTATCGTCCAGCGACTTGACGTCAAGTCGCGGCGTGGCCGCGATCACGATCGCAAGACTCGCGAGCTTGATGACGGGGACCAGCGCCGAGTCGTCGACGATCTCACCGCCTTGCGTGCCCTGAACGATCGCATTGGTGCCGTTGTTGCCGAGAAAGAGCGTGTAGCCGTCGGGTGCCGCCTTGGCGGTGTAGTCGAGCGCAATCCGTCCCGCGGCGCCGGGCCGGCTTTCGACGAACACAGGCTGCCCCACCGCGTCGCTCAAGCGCGCACCGATCAGCCGCGCCAGCAGGTCGCTCGTGCCTCCAACCGTGTTGGGGATGATGATACGGATCGCACGGGCCGGGTAATCGCTCGAATTCTGCGCGAGCCCTGGGCACTCGTAGGCCGCGCCGAGCAGAACCGCCAGCCGGCTCAGGCACTGCCGGCGCGATAGCGCGGCGCCGGCGCAGCCTTCTGGCGCAAAGGACGGTTGCGGCACGCTGCTCCTGCCACGGCGAGCCAGCCGCGTGTAAAAACGCGCCAGCACTAGCGCATGTTTCCGGTGTGGCCGAGCGAATATCGACCCGGTTGCGGCCACACCGTCAAGCCGTGCGGCTCGCGGCCCACGGCGATGCTCTTGACCTCGCCCGTGCCCGTGTCGATCGCATAGACCACGTTGTCGTAGCGACCGGCGAGCCACAGTTGCCTGCCGTCCGCACTCACATTGCCCATATCCGGGCTGCCGCCGCCGGGAATCGGCCACGTCGCCTCGATCTTGCGCGTTGCGAAGTCGATGACCGAAACGCTGCCCTTGCCGTGCGGCGGTCCGTGGATCTTGTTGGAGCCCCGATTGGCCACATAGAGTTTCTTGCCGTCCCGACTCGGATACAGGCCGTGCGTGCCGATGCCCGTGGCGATGAAATCGATCTGCTTGAACGTCGCGCCGTCGACGACGAACACGCCATCGGCCTCCATGTCGGCGACATAAAAGAGCTTCCCGTCGGGCGCGATGCGGATGTCCTGAGGCATGCTTGTCATCGCCGTGCGACGCTTGGGTTTGGCGCTGCTTCCGATCTCCTTCGATGGCGGCTTGTCGAGCTTCAGATAGCCGACCACTTTGCGCTCGACCAGGTCGATCTTCACCAGGCCCCCGTCGAACTCGCAGGTAAAAATCGCGAACCGGCCATCGATGGAAAAATCGGCGTGATTGATGCCGTCGCATCCGGACGTCGCGAGCGACTGCTGCATCTGCATCGAATGCGGATCGCGAAAGTCCAGCCGTTTGCGCGCTTCGGCGACGACGATGGCCGAGCGCCCGTCCGGCGTGAAATACATGTTGTAGGGATCATCGACAGTCAGTGGACGGCCGGGCTTGGCGGTGGTCGGGTCGATCGGCGTCAGGCTGCCGTCGGTCCGATTTTCGGCATTGTTGGCAACCCACAAAGTCTTCAGGTCCCACGAGGGCACGACGTGCTGCGGATTGACGCCGACCCTGAATCGATCGACGACCTTCATGGTCGCCGGATCGATGACGTAGACGTCGTTCGATTGTACGTTGGGCACGTAAACGCGCGGCAGCGCATCGGCGACCGCGGCGCTCAGCTTGCCCGCGCCGGCCTCGCTGTACAGGTTGCTCGGATCCGGTACCGGCGGCATGCCGGGCACGGTGTCCACGGCATCCGCGGCGGGCGAGGAGGGAAGGTCCCCGAGCGTCGGGTTTGCCAGCACGGCCGCTCCCAGGCAAAGCATCGCGACGAGCATGCGTGATGACGATCGGTCCTGCATCGAATGTCCTGTTTCTCGGGGTGGGTGAATTATCGCCGAAATCGCCGGCTTCGCCGATTAGCGGAGTCGCTTGGTCGCGTTGCGGATCGCTTGCACCGTCCCTGCAACGATGAGATCGGCGCCGAGCTGACCGAGGTCTGCGGTCGCGCGGCGCGGATCACCGTGGACGCCCTGGGCGGCGGTCAGTTGGCCATTGGTAGCCAGCCGGTCGCGCCGCACGAGATCGGGCGAGAGCGCGAGCGCGAGCGAGGTATCCGCCAACCCCGCATGCGAACCGATCTCGGCCTCGGTGTAGCCGCGCTTTTTAAGCGCCTCGACGTACGCGGTCTCCGTAATGCGGTAGTACTCGTCGATCGCATGGACGCGCGTGCCTTCGGCCCGCCATTCGCGGTTGAGTCGTGCAGCGACGACCCGTTCGCTTTTCTGATAGCCGCCGTGATCGCCCAGGAAAACGATGTCAAGAAAGCCGGCATGCCGGAAGCTGCGTGCGGCGTATTCGAGCGTTTTTTCGAACGTCGCGTCCGGGATGGTTATGGTTCCGGGAAATCGCATATGCTGCGTAGGCGGGTCGGCGCCGCCCTCGGGCACGTAGGCGATCACCGGGGCAACCAGCGCATTGCCGAGAGAGCGCGCGATCCGTTCCGACAGGATCTTAGCGCGTACGTTGTGCTTGCCCAGCGCCATCGCCGGTCCGTTTTGTTCGGTGCCGCCGATCGGGACAATGATCGTCGTCTTGCCGGCGGCGATATCGTCGCGCAGCTCGGTCCAGGTCAGATCGTCGATGAGCACGCTGGCCGGCGTCTGGGCGATGACGCCTGGGACGGCAAGCACGCAAGAAAAGAAAAAGAGGGCGAAGCGCCAAATCACGCCAGTCATGTCGCATCTTAGGGGATTGGCCAACGCCGAGCCAAGCTCCCGTCGCCCGGCGTTCACAACCCATCTGCTATAATTTGCCCCACGCGCCCGTAGCTCAGTTGGATTAGAGTACCTGGCTACGAACCAGGGGGTCGTGGGTTCAAATCCTGCCGGGCGCGCCAGTAAAACAAGGGGTTGCAGCGATGCAGCCCTTTTTTCATTGCGTCGAACCGACAATGGGGACGTAACGCTCAGCGCAGCGCGAGGTCGACGCGCGCCGGTGCGCCTTCCGCCTTCGCCGCCTCGCCTGTCATCTTCGGCGCGGTGAGGAACAGACGCTCGCCCGCCACGTTGCGTGCGAGCAGGGCGTCCTTGACCGCTTGCGCTCGCGCATTGGCGAGCTGGCGTAGCGCATCGTCGTCGACCTTGGCGTTGGTCAGCAGCGCAGCCTCCATCTCGTTCGGGGGCAGGTCCTTGAGCATGCCGATGAAGTTGCGCGGGCGATCCTTGATATCCGATTCGCGATAGGCAGCGGTGAGCCAGCGCGTGCGCTCGTCGCCCTCGATTGTCACACCCTCGGCGGAGGCGGGCGCGTTGCCTTGCGACGCGAGCGCCTTCATCTTCTCTCGCTTCATCGCCGATTCGATCGACGCATGCCGCAGCGCTTCGCCATCGCTCTGCGCGTCGGCGCGACCGCCGATCTCGAGCTTGAGCGCTGGGCGGTCCACGAGAGCCTTGCCAAGCGTGTCGAGGCGCTTTTTCCCATCGTCCCCGAGTGCCGCGCTGCCGTTGGCGAAGGCGATCGTGGACAATTCCTCGCCGTGCCCGAACGCCGCGGACAGCAGCGCGAACGGAGCCGTCGCGGCCTTGGCGATCAGGTTGACAATGACGCGGATGATGAGTCCGCCGACGGAGAATTTGGGATCGTCGAGCGAGCCGGAAATCGGCAGATTGATATCGATGACGCCGTGCGTATCCTTGAGCAATGCGACGGCGAGCAGCACGGGAAGCTTGGTCGCTGTGGGGCTGTCGACGCGCTGCGCATCGAATGTGAGCTGGTCGAGGACCAGACGGTTCTCCGCCGAGAGCTTGCGATTGTCGAGGCGATAGTGCACGTCGAACGTAAGCTTGCCCTTCTCGATACCGTAGCCCGCGTACTTGACCGCGTACGGCGTGAGCGGCGGGAGGTCGACATCGCGCGCCTTGGCGGTAATGTCGAGAGTCAGCTCTTTTGCGAACGGATGGAGGCGGCCCGAGACTTCGACCGGTGCCGAATGATCGACGCGCGCGGAGATCGCGACATCGCCCGCCTGCTCGGCGGACATCGTCGTGATGGTCCCGCTCACATCGGTGAGGTTGGCCGAATAGTTCGGCTTGACGAAGAAGTCGGAGAAGTTGACGTTGCCGCGCGCAAGCTCGATACGCCCGAGCGTGATCGGCAGCGCTTCGCGCGGACGCGGCGTCTCATCCGCTGCTTTCTCGGGCGTCATCAACCGCGTCAGGTTCAGGGTGCCGTCCGGATAGACGATGGTTCGCGCGTAATAATCGTCGAGGCCGATGCGTCCGATGGTAACGTGCCACGGATCGAGCGCGACGTCCGTATCGTCGAGCGCGAGCCGCTTCCAGCGTAAGAGATCGGACGACGTCGGCTTGTCGAGCGCAGAGAAATCGCTGACGACGACGTTGCCTTTCCAGGTTCCCTGCGTGGACCCGTCGAAGGCGAAGTGTCCGATCGCCGCAAGTGTTCCTCCGGTCACCGAAACGTCGACCTGCGACTCGACATACGGCCGCACCGTGACGAGCTCGAGGCCGGATACGTCGATGCGGCCGGACATCGCGACGGGATTCGTCGTCATCGCGCCGTTCCAGGCGACGCGACCGCCCTTGCCGACGCGGGCGCGAACGGCGACGTTCGACTTCGCGCCGCGGGCGTTCGAAAAGTTGGCGGCCTCGAAGTTGAAATCGCGCACGGCGAGCTTGACCGCCGGATCGGGCACGCGGTCCTCGGCATCGATCGACGCACGGGCGACGGCGAACTTCGCGATTGCGAGAGTCCATGTGCCTTGGTCCTTCGTCGTGCCCGTCGTCTCCTGCGTTTTCATGAGGCGCGCAACGCTCAACGTGCCGTCGCGCTCGCGTGCAAGTCTGGCCACCGCGTCGCTGCTCGTAAGGGCGGCGATGGCCACGCGGCGCGCGTTCAAGTCGACATCGACGCCGCTTGCCGCAAGGCTGGGAAACGTTGCCAGCGGCTGCTTCGTCCCGGGATACGCGAGCGCGAGATTGGCAATGGTCGCCGTGCCTTGCGTCAGGCGAAAGTTGCCGTTTGGCTGCAGCGCGAACGATCCGCCAAGATCGAGCGAGCCCTTCTGCACGTCGACGGCGAGCACATCCTTGTAGTATGGAAAGAGAAGCCCGAGCGAGAACTTGGTGAGCTCGAACGTCCCTGTCGCCGCGGGTACCAGTGGCTCGACGTCGGCCTCGCCCTTGAATGCCGCGATGCGATCGTCCGAGACGAACGACAGCGAGACGTGCGCCTTGTCTCCGGCTTTGGTGGTCAGGTTACGCGCATCGACGGCGACGTCGGCGAGCGTCGAACGGAAGGCGGACGCCTCATCGCGCAGCGACACGGCGCCGTTCTTGATGGATGCATTCGCGACACTGATCGACCATGGCCGGTCGAGGCCACGCGAAGTGGGACCCACGAACATCGGCTGCGCGAGCTCGAGCGAGCCATTAGTCAGGCGTTGGACGTCGATGTTCGGCCGCACGATCTCTACGGATGCGATCCTGACATCCTGGCTGAATACATCGATGCGGTCGAGCTTGACGGCAAGGCGTCCGATCGATGCGAGCGATGAGCCGTCGGGGCGCCTGGCCGCAAGGTCGTCGATGCGTGCGTCACCGCGCACCTCGAGCTTGCGTCCGCCGGGTGGGCCATCGACGAACACGACCTTGAGCCTGGTGGTCAGTGTGCCGCTCGCAAGGTCGACGCGCGCCCTGCGCGGCAGGTATGCGACGTAAGTACGAAGCGGCAGCGCATCGAGGTCGATATCGATGGCCGCCTCACGATGCTGCGCGAACGGTTCCGCGCTGCCGGTCAATGCGAAATGCGAGCCGTTGAACGCGCCGGCGAGCTGCGGCCGGACCGCGATGTCGGTCGCGTACGGCAGCGTGGACAGGAACGGCACGCCGATCGCCAGCTTGTCGATACGATGCTTGCTGCCGGTCGTCCCGTCATCGAAGGCGATGGCGCCGTCCTCGATCTCGATGTTGTTGAGGGAGAAGCGTGGCGTCGGACCGCCCGGCGCAGAGGAAGCGACGTCGATCAGGTCTTGCACGCTGTACCGCCCGCCCGCATCGCGCGACAGCGACACACTCGGGCGCACGAGCTTGAGCGCATCGAGCACCGGCGCCCAGTGCCACAGCGAGGCTGACGAGATGTCGGCATCGATCTCGTCGATCGCTGCGAGCTGCCCGACAGCGAGCTTGTGCAGCGCGAGCCGCAGCGTGAAGGGATTGAAGTCGACGCGCTCGACGGTGGTCGGGCGGGCGAGGGCCGCAGTGAGCCGCGTCTCGAGCTGGCTGCGAACGATGGGCGGCACCGCGAGCCAGAGTAGTGCGATCAGCGCAACGACCACCCCGAACGCGACAGCAATGCGGAGAAGCCACCGCCGGGATGGCACGAATCTCGATATAGAGGAAGATAGCTCGGGGAACATTGCGAAGCGAGATCCGGCGCCTCGCCCGCGCGCCACCTTCATTCTACCCGGCGGACGCACCACGTCCTCGCGTTTCTGGACACGCCTTGGTGACGCGGGAACGGCCCGCTGATCCGCGTGCGTTCGATCAACGCATCGCGTCGGCCGACACGCAGCTCGCTATCATCCCGCCGCAGCACTGCGGTAGGGAGGCCACGCGCAGTAGGGGGATTCGTAGCCCTGTGAGCGAACGCGGGCCAGCATCATCTGGACAGGGCTGCGAAGGCGCTCGCCAAAGCTCGCGTAGGAATTCAACGCCGACTGGCAGCTCCAATCGAGGTCGCTTGTGAGCGCAATCTCAACCAGCAGCGCACGCGATGCGTCGACGTTGCGGCCCGTCAACGCGCTTGCAACCGCCAGCGTGTTCCAGTCGTCTGGGCGTGCGGAACGCTGCGACCCGCTGACGACGATCGCATGCATCGCGAGCTGACGCGCGGTCTCGGGTTGTGCCGGGAACATTCTCAGATGCAGGAACGCGAGGTAACCCGCGATGTCGGGGTCGCGCGGATTGGCACCGAACGCCTTCAGTTCGAGGTTGAAGGCGTCGACGACATGTCCGGAGGCGAACGCACGACGCGAATCGGCGTAAAGCCGGCGCGCTTGGGCGGGGGCGACGTTGGCTGCGGGGATCGACGTGCTTTCGCTGGACCACGTTGCATTGGCGGCACTGATGATCGCCTGCCTCTGCGAGGGGTGATTTGCGTTCGCGGCGGTCCAGAGCACTCTTGCAACGTCGGGTTGCGACTCGGCAGCAACGCGCGGAACGGTGTCGGCGAGCATGCGCCGTGCCTGCATCGTCAATTCGTCCTGTGAGCCATCGAATGCGCCGATTCGCGCCTCGCCGGGCGGAGGCGCGTACGTGGGGGCCAACCGGACAGCCGGCGCGCTCGCCTGCGCGCGCAGCTCTTCCGTGGGCACAGGAATGGACGCGATCTCCGAGCGCTCACTCGGTCCAGGTCTGACCTGGGCGATGAGGCTTGGGGCCGATTGCGGGGGGGCTCGCAGAGAGCCGGTCGGCGGTGGCCCCGGCTGGGCCCGGCGTTCCTCGACAGGAGCGGGAGGCTCTTCGCGGCTTCGCAGCAGCTTTCCCAGACTGGCAAAAAAAGTCCGCAAGTCGTGGACAGGCTGCGGATTCTGCACGCTGCGCTGCACCTGGTTCGGTCTCGCTGAGGGCAGACGCTGCGGCTCGCTCTGCGCGTGCTCGACGCGGCCCGGCGGCAGGGTACCTGCCGCCGAAGCACCGCGATCTTCTGCGGTCGCTGCGGCGCGCTCGCGTGCCGGCTCGCCCGATGTAGACGCGGGCGACTCCGTTGCGATCGGCGCGCGCGGCGAGGTCGAATCCGCGACCGCCGGCGTCGCCGTTGCGGCGGCGACTTCGACGGGCGGCGAGACGGGAAAGCGCTGCGAGGGCGGCGGCGATTGCCAAGGGCTGGAATGCCCCGAAGTGCTGGCGGATGCGACTGAAGCGCTGCGCGACTGCTTCGGGCTCACGATCGACGCGACGCGAGGCAGCGGGTACACGGGGCGTGCGGTCGTGCTCGCCCACTGCGACGAATTCTGCGGCCGTTGCGTTCGCATCGTCGGTGGGGCTTGCTTGACCCGCGCCTTCATCGTCCGTGGGGACGGCGCTTTCGGTTCGCTGGTTGTCGAAGGTGACCGCGCCTCGGACTCGGCATGCACGCCGTTCGACGCGACCGTGGCAGCGGGCGCCTCTACGCGAGTCGATGTCTGATCCGCCGAGGATGGCTGCGCCGGCTCGGTCGCTTGCGGCGGCAGCGTCGTCGGTGCGGCTGACTCCTCGATCGCAGGGGCGGATGGGTCGGGTTCGAACATCGAGCGCATCGCCGCGGCGACTTCGCGCGCGCGATCGCCGAGCGGCTGCTCGGAGTTGCCGATGTACGAGGGAGCGGCGAGCGCCGCGAACGTTACGATCGCCGGGACAAGCATGGGCCGCCGGGGTTTGCGGGACGCTGGCGGCGCTACGGGCGGCGGCACGCGAGCAGGACCGCGCACGACGGTCACAGCCGTCGGCACAATGATGGGCGTAATAACGCTGGCGGGAACGAAGGCTCGGATCGCCGGCGCCGTACGGGTCATCGGCGTGATCGGTAGGGCGGCCCCGCCGCTGGCCGCGTCGCGAGCGAGCTCCCAGCCGTAGTCGAGCGAGGCGGCGAGATCGGTTTCGCCTATTCGCGCGGCGGTGAAGTCCATCAATTGCTGGTGAGGGCGCCAATGCGGAAGGTCTCGATCGTGACATTCGCGCAGGCGGAAGATAAGCGTCCGCGCATCGTCATAGCGCTCCGGTGTCCACCCCGTTTCGCCCCCTGGATCCGCAGTCGGCAGGTAACGCTTGAGCATGGCGGCGAGGCTGTACAGGTCGCAACGCCAATCGAGGTCCTTGGTCGGCTGAAGATCGCCCTTGCGTCCGGCGTCGAGTGCTGTGAGCAGGCGCGGCGACTGGTAGTCGTAGTCCTTTTGCCAACCGATGGGCAGAGCTGTCGCAAGGTTCTCGCGAGAGACCAGCGAGAACGCGAAGTCGATCAACGCCAACTTCGTGAAAACGGGATACAGACGGAGGTCGGAGCCATCCGGATCGAAGTTCCCCGGTCCATACGGAATGCAGATATTGTCGCCCTTGATGTCGAGGTGCACGACGTGCAGCGGGTGAATCTCGTCGAGCGCGGCGAGGCAGTAATGCGCCAGCGCCCACCAATGTCCGCAATCCTCGAAGACATGACGGTGCACCGTTCCATCGCGCGAAACGGGCAACAGCGTCGCCCATTGGTCGACGGTGACACCCGCGTCGTAGGTCTGCACGAGGCGTATGCCGCCCATCGCGCCGCCGTCGAACTGCACGACATCGGGCACGCAACGAATCCCGTGCCCGATCAACCGCGCGAGGATCCGCCATTCCCGCTCGGTCCACTGGCCGAAGTCGGCGTCGCTCGTTGCGAGGAACCGCTTGGTGTAGCGGCGTCGCTCGCCCGGCCGGACCGATTCGCGAAACACCTCGACGTGTTCGCCGGTCGCCATTTTCAGCCGTTCCCGGCCGAAGACGCGTTCGATCTGCTGCGGCGTCATGCTTGCACCAATGCCGCGATGGGCGGGCCCGCGGGCAGCCGCGGCGGCGTGTCCCGCTCGGCCGCCACCCACATGAGCGCACCGGCGACCAGCGCGATCAGCGCGCCGATGCAAATCAGACGCGCAAGCCGTGCCCGCGGCCTCCCGTTGCGATGCACGACCAGCACGGTCGCATCGTCGCTGCTGCCGCTCGTCCGCGCAAATTCGATCAGTCGCGCGCAACGCACGACGAGCGGTGCAGGCCCACGGAGCAACCGTGCGACGTCGCGCGGCGAGACGTGCTTGTGAACCCCATCGCTGCAGAGTACCAGCATTTCGTCGCGCCCGAGATCCGCGTTGCGGACATTCGGCGCATCGACGGCGCCGTTTCCGACCATGCGCGCCGGATCGTCGAGCGAGCCTCCCGGGGGAGGTCGCTCGCTCAGGTGCCGATAGGTGTCATCCAGCGTCAGAAGCTCCGCCGGACCGTCGCGCACGGCGCTCACCTGATAGACACGGCAGTCGCCGACCCAGGCGATGAGCCACCGGGACAACGACGCGCCGTGGGCTGCGCAAAGCGCCACCGTCGCGGCGCCCGACGCGTCCGTGCGACTGGCGATCGTGTGTCCAACGTCGCGATCGGCCGCGAGAACCGCGCTGCGGACCGCGTCCGCGTCGATACGGCAGCGCTCGAGCCTTTCGTGAAGGCGCGACACGAGCTCGCGGCTGGCGGCCGAGGCCATGGCACCCGAGCTCACGCCATCGGCCACAACGAATAGTGGTGCTGTCCCGTCGAGGGCGCTGTGCCAATCCTCGTTGACCGCGTGCGATCTGCCGCGCGAAGACGCGACCGCTGTATCCAGGTGGATCCAGCCTTTCGCAAATGCCGATTCGCGCACGAAGGCCGAGCCGTCGCCACGCGCGTTTTGGCGCCGCGTCGATCGCCCGTCGCGAGCCGTGGCGGCGCTCATGCTCGTACCCACCGCGCGTGACGTGGCAACGAATCGGGCTTCATGCGGCACGCGACAAGGTCAAGGTGCACTCCAGTGCGCTTCCGCCACCGAGCACAAGCGTTTCGCCGGGATTCCATTTCAGTCGTGCGCCGGGTCCGTGCGACTTTCCGTCGATCGTCACGCCGTTTTCGCCATGAATGACCATCATGGCGCCCGACTCCTCGAGCGCGACGATTTCGAAATGGCGTCCCGAGACGTCGGCGTGCGCCCAGTCGATGACGAGCGCCTGATTGCGTGAGCGGCCCACCCGAAATGGAAGCGAACCGGGTGGAATCTCGACGGTGCGAACGCCCGATGCCATGCGGGCGGTGATGATCAGTTCCCCGTCGCGACGGCGCGGCGGCGCGATCGGAGTCACCGGAGTCGAGGGCGAGGCTCCGGTCGGCCGTTTCGCGGCGTCTTCGCTGACGCTGACAGGATGCAACGCCAATCGCGGGCACTCGCGCGCCTCACCCTGCGTCCGCTCGGCGAGCACAAGCCACGCGCCGGTGGCGAGCTCCAGCGGAGCAAGCCGCGCTCCGCCGCGGGGTTCCCGGTGAGCTCCGGCGATCACGCCGTTCGCCGACTCGACGCGAATGCCGTTGGTCGATCCCGTATCGACGACCCACCACGCACCTTTGTCGAGCCAAATCTCGCAATGTCGGCGGCTCGCGTAGACGCCTTCGACGACGACGTCGCAGTCCTCGCCCTTGCCGACAGCGTAGCGGCGGCCCGTTACCACGGCCGGAAGCTCGACGCGCCGATGGCCGCCGGCGTCCTCGATCTCGATCGCGAACGCTTGCGCCGCGAGCGGAGTCTGGGCGCCTCGCGGACGCGCCGAGCCTCGGTCGCTCGCCGGCGCAGGCGCCTCCAGCTGCGACCAGCGCCCGAGCAGCGTCACTCGATAGGGACGCGCGACACTCTGGGGCGACCCGCGCGAGAGCTCGGTGAGCAGCTCACCATAGCGGTCGTCTTCCTCGCTCGCGGCATCGTCGTGTTGCATTGCATTGAGTCCGGCGAACTGCGACAAGTCTATCGAGCTCGCATTGCGCAGGCCGGCGATCACTTCGTTGGCGAGATAGTGCTTGATTTGCTCGGGCTTGAACTCGGCGATGAATTTGCGCAAGAGTTCGCGATGCTCGTCGCTTTTCTCGCACTCGACTTCGATGGACGCCAGTACGTAGCGGTCACGTTCGGCGATCGCGAGATGCAGACGAAGCTGGCTCGTGACGAAATGCACGAGTTCCTCGCGAATCGCGCCGATCAATGGACGGTAGGGTCCGAGATACTCGGCGTTGTCCGGAACGCCGCGCTGCTCGGCGAAGGCGCGCATGCTCGGCTCGCGCGCGTCAGATTGCGCCCCGCCTGAGCCGCGCTCTTGCAACGCGTCGCGCACCCGCGGCTCGACGTGCGAGTCCGGGCTGCCCATCCGGTTCACCTTCCTAAGCATCCAGCCTTTCAGCTTCATTTTCCGGCTCCTTGCTCGCTCCGCGTCCGCCGCCCGCTAGTTGCGATAGGCAATAACCAGTGTGGCGAGCGGTGCTTCGGTTCGCAAGGGGCGCACGCGCGGTGGCGCAGGCAACCCGTAACGGTCCGAGATCCGTTCGAGGAATAGTCTCCACGCCGGCTGGATCGCCTCGCCCGCTTCGACCCGCCGCATGAGCCTGGGGAGTGAGACTTCGATCAGGACGGCAATCGATGCCACGTCACCGACCTGCACGATCGCGCGGCGCAGCGCATCCTCCATGTCGGCGATACACGTCGCAAACGCGCCGTCGAATGTCCACACGAGCGGGCCGCCGATCGCGTCGACCGAAGCGCGTGGCACGCGCGAGACCTGCGGATGTTTGCGCAAGGCGCTCACCGCACCCCCTGAGCCAGTACGCTGCGCTGTGCCAGGACGCCTGCGTGGCGGCCGGCGATCTGCATCGCGATCTCAGCTGCCGGATTGGGTCCGTGATCGCCGGCACCGTGAACGCGTCCGCTATCGGCCAGCCAATTGCGCTCGGTCAGCACGCCAATGACCTTGTTCCAGCGCGGATCCGCGGGATCCGTCCGGTATGCGGCGACGTACCATTTGTAGGGTCGCAGCGGTCCGCACGCGTCGCGATCGCGCGGCGGCCTGTGCGCGGGCGACGCGCACAGCAAAGCAAGGTCGTCGAGCGAACGATCATCGTTGGGAAACGTCGGGGTCCCCGTCTTGCCCGCGATCCAGTCCATCTGCGCGCAAGCGCGCGCATCGAACACTTGCTCGCACGCCGATCTCGCCGTCCCCCCACGGTGGCTGAACGAAAGGCCGCTGATGATCACCTCGGCGGCGTCGTGGGCGATGCGATTCGGCTCTGCATCGGCGAGGCTCCAGCGCAGAGTCGCCGTATCGGCACGGCCTGTGCCGCGCACTGCTTCCACGAGGTGCGGCTTGCGCACCTGCGTTTGGCCGTTGGCGGCGGCGGCTAGCATCTGCATCATGCCTGCGATGCCGAGCGCGCTCGCCCGCGCATGTCCCTGTCCCCAGCCTTCGGCGACGATGTCGACGACCACTCCGCCACTGCATTTTTCCCAATCGTCCTTGCTCAGCCGCCGTCCATCGGGGCCGGCCGCGCATTTGCGGACCTTTGCCGTGTCGAGTGGTGTCACGGGCCGCACCAGAAACGGCGCGCCCAGCTTTCCTTCGGCCGGTTCGGTCAGCAGGCGACCAAAGGCTATCGGGAGCGCCAAGGGCAGGCCAAAGCCATCGCCGCCAAGCATGTCGAAGTTCCGCCCGAACAAAAGATCGCGCTTTCCGCACTGCTCGCTGGCCGTCGCACATCCGCCATTCCAGCCGAACGCCCGCGCCATCGACTGGATCTCCCATGCCCGGTCGCAGGGAGCAAAACCCTTGTCGGCGCAGAACATGCGATCGAGAAAACGCGCCGAGTTGGAATGCATCAGCTGCCCGCGCATGCTATCGGCCGACGGTGGTCCCGTCGGCGAGCGCGCCAACTCCGAGCGCTCGGCCGACAACCAGCCCGGGCCAACCGCCGGATCGGAAAGAAACGCGGCCGCCATGATCGGCTTGATGGTCGATCCCGGCATCGCGTCGTGAAATACGGCCGGATTCAACAGCGCGTCGGGTTTGTAGCGGATGGGGTAGGGGAGGCGCTTGTCACAGTGGGACGACCGGCCGGGTCCGTCGTATTCCTCGCGCGTGCAGGGCGAGAGCGCGCCGGCCAGCGCGTCGATCCGACCGCTTTCCACGTCGATGATCGCCACTGCAGCCATGCGAACCATCGCATGCTCGAGCAACCCGTGCCCGACGGGCCTTGATTCGTCTTCCTTGCGCCGGATGCCGAGCGCGCGACAGACATCGTCGCGCCCGGTGTAGCAGGCGGCGGTCTGCTGCGCCAGCGCCTGCGCCGAGGGATCGATCGTGACGTCGATGGAGAAACCGACATCGACCTGCGTGCCGGCGATGTCGATCCGGTTCGGGCCATGGCGAGCGCCGGCCAACGATCCCTGCGCCTCGTTCGCCGTGTAGGCGAGATACAGCGATCCCGACGGACGATGCAGCGTTTCGAGCGGCTGCAGCATGACGCCCAGCGACGGCGGCACCTTCCAGCGCTCGTCGCCTACGGGCATGTCCGGACTCGGTTCGCCCGCGAGGCGAAGCGCGAGCGGCGTCTGGCTGTTGCCGTCATCGATCCCGCGCATGTTGGCACGCTGGCACAGCCGGTCGTCCTGGCCACGCACGCCACCGAGAAAATAGCTCGCGCCGTCATCATCCGCACTCCTGGCGGAGTTGGCGAAGTAAATGCAGCCTGGAATGCCTGCCCAAGGGTTGGGGCGCGCGACGTCACGAGCGGAGATTTCGACGAACTGGTCCGGGCGCCAGCGCGCGATCACGCGCTCGACCTCGGTGCCGCGCCATGCAAGCGCCGCGATCATTCGCCCGTCCGAGCGGGCCAGGGTCGACACGGCGGCCGCGACATCGGCGCATTGCACGGCGAAGCGCACGCCTGGGTAGTCGGGCGCCTCGACGGGCGTCCGCAGTGCGATCGACACCGCATCGAACCAGCGCCCGCCGTCGAAGCCCACCTTGTCGCTTACGCGGCGGTTGTCGCCGCTGCTGAAGGCGAGCAATGCGCGGTCGATTTCGTCGAGCTGCGCGGCCATCCGGGCTGCCAGCGACGAACCTTCGTCGGGGGCACGGGTCAGCAGTCGTCGAATGCGACTCACCAGGCCGCCGCGGCCATCCCACGCGCCACGGCACTGCGGAAATTGCTCGAGCATCGCCTCGGCGGATGGCGGGCCGGCCTTGATACGGTCGCGCCGAACGATTGCGTATTCGAATGTTTTCAGCGCTGCGACATGCCGGACGCTGATGTAGCGGTCGCTGTTATGCGCGGGCTTGGCACTATCCGCCTGACGTGCGGAAGCGACGATCAGCAATACGACGAAAAGCACGGGCACGACAGCCGCGCTCGCCGTAATCGCGAGCTGCAGCAGCGTGCGTTGTCGATTTTCAGCCATCCGCTCTTTCCCGTCCCGCGTCGAGATTGATCGCCAGACCGAGCATCGCCATGTTCACCAGGAGCGATGTCAGGCCAAAGCTCACGAATGGGAACGTGACGCCGGTGAGTGGAATCACCGCCAGATTACCCGCGACGGTCACCGCGAGCTGGCACAGCGCCAACACGACCCAGGCCATGCAAAGCCAGCTCACGAACGCCTGGTGATCGTTTCTCATGCGGCCGGCGATGCTGACCAGGCGCGGCTCGCCGCGCGTCGCGCGGCCGTGGCCGCGAATGAGCGCATGCAGCCACACGGCACAGCCGATGGTCAGCACCCAGGCCGCCGTCCAGCCAAATTCCCCGACCAGCGCCGTGAACGTGTAGTCGCTCTGGATTTGCGCCGGCACGCCGGCGCATCCGGCCGCGTCGCCGAAGCCGCACCACGGGACCGCCCCGGGCCCGAATCCGGCGGGGGGCGCGGCGCGCTGAAACCAGGTGACCAGGGCGAGCTGGTCGTTGGCCGACGCGAGCGGCGCGGCAAGGTTCTCGAGGCGCGCCGCCCCCACATCGTCGATCGAGCCGAAGCGAAACAGCGCAAAAGTGGTCGCGAGGATCCAGCCAACGAACAACGCCACCGCCAGCAGCGAAGCCGACCCTGTAGTTCCGAATCGCTGGTACGACCACATCGCGACCGAGGCGGCGACGAAGGCGCCCGCCGCGTAGCAGGTAATGAGCAGCGGCCCCATGTCGTGCGTGATCGCCATCGCACCGATCAGAACGATCACGACGAACAGCAACGGCCCGGTATATCGAACCAGCGAGGCAAGCGAGTTGCCGCTGCGAGCGAGGCGCTCGGTCAATGGGGTGCCGCGCATGAAGAAAAACCATGCCGCGCCCACGATGAGCCACAAGCGGCCGATCTCGGAAGTGATCTGAGGGGAGTTTGGCAGCAACGACCCGACGGCGGCGATGAGTGCCAGCACGAGCAGGAGAACCAGCGCAGCGCCCCCGAAGGCGCCGAGCCGCTTCCCGATCCCGCTCGCGAGGCCATCGAAGACGGACAGCACCCACGAAACCGAACGTCCGAGCGGCTGCCGCACGAATGCAACGACGCTGAAGGCCAGCATGGCAAGCCAAAGATGGCCCTGGTGGTATAGCGCCAGGTAACGGTTGCCCGGCGGCCCGTTCGCCGACAGGTCGAGCAGCATGAGCCACCCGATGCCCGTGGCGAACACGACGCCTGGATAGCCCAGCGGCGACGCCGCGCTCTGCCGTGCCAACGCGAGTCTCCTGCGCAGCCACGGCGTGCAGAGAAGCACGACGAACGCTGCGCCGAGGAGCCAGATGACGAACTGCGCCGGCCTCGCCAGCAAAGACGCGGATTCCCTGCCCAGCACCAGCGAATGGCCCGGTGCCAGCGGCCACGGCACCCGCCCGATCCACGCTGCGGCTGCCCATATCGCTAGCGCGAGCGCGACACCGATCGTCGCCGCGCCGCGATGACGGCTCAGGTTGACCAGTACCAGCCCCGCCAGCGCCCACGCTGCCCACTGCCAGCCTGCCGTTCGGAGCAGTGCCCGCATCGCCTCGTTTTTGGCGCCCCTCGCCGAGGCAGTGCGCGCATCGGTCATCAGCGCCGCTGCTGTGGCGAGCGCATCAGCGGTCTCGAGCCCGCCGCAGGCATCGCGTGCTGCGGCGCGAGCGAAGGGAAGCGAGGCAGCGCTTGCCACTTGCGCAGTCGCCGGATGACCGTCCAGCGCCGCGGCGAGAAGTATCACAGCGTTCGCGCGCACGACCTGGCCGCCGGCTGCCGAGGCGGTCGGGGCAAACGCGCGCTCCACACGATTGAACGCGCAGGAGAGCGGACGCGGGCCGTCGACACCGGCGCTGTCAATCGAATAGCGTCTGAGGAACGGCTGGATTTCCGCCGCGAATGACTCCGTCGCGTTGGCGGAAAGGGACAAGTCGCCGCTACCTTCGCTTTGCCGTTGACGCAAGTCCGCGAGCCGCGCCTGGGCATCTTTCACCGGCAGAAGAAAGGCCTGCTTCGCCTGAGCCATCGCGCTGGCGAGGGCGGGTGGTAACTGCTCGAGGCGCTGGACTTCCGGCACGGCGCGGATGCGGCCACAGAGACGATCGCGCACAACGGATTCGGCAAACACCCCGATGCTGGCACACAACCGGGGCAACACCGGATCCGGTAGCCCACGCACCGCGATAGTCGCCTCGGTAAACCGCCCTTCGCGACCGTCTTCCTGCACTGCCAGCAACTTGAACGACGGAAGAAGCGCGCCGATTGCGCCGATGACGAGCACGGCTTCGACGAGCAACGGCCAGGCGATGCTGCTTCGCTGCGGGAGGCTACCGACGAGCGGTGTCGTGCTGAACGCCAAGAACAGTCCTCGACTACAAGGCGGCCGCAGGCGGCCGCCGAACCTCCCCTTACCCGCAGCCGATCGCGGTGGCTACGGTCCGACCAAAGTAAAGCCGATGCAGCGTATGTTGTGATTGAGAGCCGGCAAAGTGTAGCCCCCGGCTTTCATACTCGGCAAGTGGCACCGGAGTACAACTTCGATCAAGCCGCACTCGGTAGCCCGACTTCGGCCGCCATTCACGCACGACGTCGGGCGCGGCGTTCAAATTACCTGTCGGTCGAGCTGCTGCGGCGGTATCGCTCCGATAGGACGGACGAGCGGACGAAGCGGGGGGACGAGCGGATAGGTAGGACCGTCTTGGGAGGGTGCAGGAAGTACCTAACTCGCAGGACTATACTCAGGCAACCGCGAGTGGGATCCATGGGGGAAATCGACGCCAAGGAGATGACCGGTTGGATCGTGCGCGCTGCCGTCGCGGGCGACGGCGAGGCGGAAATCCTGGCGGGCATCTGCGATCGGCTCAACGCCGCGGGTTTGTCGTTGGTGCGCGCCTCTCTTGCCTGCAACCTGCTCGACCCCACCTTCGATGCGCGCGGCGTACGCTGGCTTCGGCAGCGCGGAGGGTTCGAAGAGACTTTGCCTCGCGACAATGAGGACTGGTCGGCCGAGAACTGGGACCGCAGTCCATTCCGTTTCTTGGTCGAGAGCCACGAACGCGTGTTCCGTCGTCGTCTGGACACGACCTACACTTGAGGCGAATTTCCGCTGCTCGATCGGTTTCAGAGCGAAGGAGCCACCGACTACGTGGCGTTCGTCTGGCGCGTGGGCAAAGGCGTGCTTCTGGGGGGAGGCGAGGGACTTGTCGCGTCGTGGAGCACCGATGCTCCTGCCGGCTTCACCGAGGCGCAAGTCGAGCTGCTCTTGCGAATCCTGCCTGCGCTTACCCTGGTCATCATGTTCCGGACCAACCTTCGGGCCGCGCGCACGCTGATCACGACTTATCTCGGCAGCGACGCGGCAGAGCGCGTGCTCGCCGGCAATATCGTGCGGGGCCGTGCCGAGCCGCTGCGCGCCGTCGTCTGGCACAGCGACCTCGTCGGTTTCACGCACATTTCCGACACCGAGAGCGCCGCGACGGTGCTGGCGCTCCTGAATGACTACGCGGAGGCGCAGGTCGAGGAGATCGAGGCGCACGGCGGGCACGTGCTGAAGTTCATCGGCGACGGGATCCTGGCGATCTTTCCTCAGGACGACACCGCGCTCGCGTGCAGGGGCGCGCTGGACGCCGCCGCCGGGCTGCGTGACCGCATTGCCACATTGAGCCTGCGGCGGGCCGCCGCCGGGCTGCCGGTGACGACCGCGCATGTCGCGCTGCATCTGGGCGAATTGCTTTTACGGCAACCTGGGCAGCCCGCGCCGACTCGATTTCACCGTGCTCGGCCCGCCGTGAACGAGGCGGCACGAATCGAGGCACTCTGCGGCTCGCTCGAGCAGCCGATCATCGTATCGTCAGCATTCGCCGAGGCGGCGCGCGATGCGCGGCAACGTCTCGTGAGCCTGGGCCGCTACGCAATGAAGGGCGTGGGTCGATCGCAGGAGCTCTTCACGGTGGATGTGGGCTAGCGCAAACGCGGCAACATGTCTGAACGCCGAGATAGGCATGATCGGGAACAACGTTCATGGGGCGGCGCATCTTGCGAGCATTGCGGACTATTCGCCGCGGCAAGGCCGCCGACTCGCTCAGCATGAAGAAGGCGATTGAAGAAGCGATGAAGAAGTTGGATAATTCCCACGGCGGCAGTAGCTGACGGCTCGGGACTCGAAGCAGATCTTTGCGTCACAGCGGACGACCGCCGCGGAATTGATGGTCGGCGGTTGGATCTTGGGGGCACTAGATGGGTAGCGACAGGCCCGGGTGGTCGCGCAAAAGTCCCCTGGCACTGGCAGGACAGATTGTCGCCGCAGTATGCATGGCATTTGCTATCGCGCTGCCGGCGGCCACCTTCGCCCAGTCTCCACCCGACGCGAAGGTCTTCCACGACGACGATAAGAAGATCCAGGTCGGCACGCGGCCATGGAAGGGCGACTTCGACCAGATGAAGAAGCGCCGGATCATCCGCGCGCTGGTGCCTTACTCCAAAACCTTCTACTACGTCGAGAATGGGCGGCAGCGGGGCATTTCATACGAGGTCTTCCAGGCGTTCGAGGACGATCTCAACAAGAGGCTCAAGTCGAAGACGCTCAAGATACGCGTGCTCTATCTGCCCGTCGGGCGCGACGAGATCGTCTCGCGACTCGCCGACGGCTGGGGCGACGTGGTGTTCGCCGATCTGACCATCACGCCCGAGCGGCAGAAGCGGGCGGACTTCTCGGCGCCGATGTACTCCGGTATCAAGGAAATCGTCGTCACCGGTCCGGGCGGCCCGCAGGTCGACTCGCTGGACGACCTCTCGGGCAAGGAAGTATTCATCCGCAGGAACACGAGCTATTACGAGCATCTGCAGGAGCTGAACCAGCGGCTCACGGCCGCGGGCAAAGCCCCGGTGAAGATTCGCGCGGCGCCTGAAGAGCTCGAAGCCGAGGACATCCTGGAGATGGTCAACTCGGGCCTGATAGGCGCCACCGTGGTCGATCGCTACAAGGCGGTCATGTGGGCACGCGTGTTCAAGAACCTCGAGCTACACAATGACGTTCCGCTGCACGACGGCGCGGAGAACGCGTTCATGCTCCGCAAGGGCAGCCCGCAGCTCAAGGCGGCCCTCGACGACTTCGTCAAGCGGCACGGCCAGGGCACGACGTTCGGCAACTCGATCGTCAACCGCTATGTGAAGAATCCGAAATTCGTCAAGAATGCCTTGGGCGACGACGAACGGAAGCGCTTCGGCGCCACCGTCGGTCTGTTCAGGAAATATGGCGACAAGTACGAACTCGACTACCTGCTGATGATGGCGCAGGCCTTCCAGGAGTCGGGGCTCGACCAGAACGCCAAGAGCGCGGTGGGCGCGATCGGGGTCATGCAGATCATGCCCGCGACCGGCAAGGATCTCAAGGTCGGCGACATCACGCAGCTCGAGCCCAACGTTCACGGCGGCGTGAAGTACATCCGCTTCATGATCGACCAGTTCTACAAGGACGAGCCGATGACGCCGCTCAACAAAGGCCTGTTCGCGTTCGCCTCGTACAACGCGGGACCGGGGCGCGTTGCCCAGCTACGCCGTGAAGCGACGAAGCGCGGGCTCGACCCCAATCGCTGGTTCAACAACGTCGAGCTGGTCGCCGCCGACCGCATCGGCCCGGAGACGGTCAACTACGTCAGCAACATCTACAAGTATTACACTGCGTACACGCTGCTCATTGCCCAGGACGAGGAGCGCCGCAAGGCGCGCGAGAGCGTGACCGCTCCGCGTTGAATGGCCCGGAGAATCATGGTCGTCACGACCCGACGCCATGCCAGCGGATGTCGCTTTTTGACGTTGTTTCTTAGTATCTGTGCGCAAGCACTTGACCAAGGAGAAGAAAATGTTTAGACGTTTGATGGGTATTGTCGTAGTAGCGCTGTTAGCCTTGCCGGTTTTGGCCTGGGCCGACTCATGCACCGACACGGCCGCCCTCTTCAGGAAGGCTGGGCAGAGCGGCGAATTCTTCAAGAACGCATACGGGTACGCCGTTTTTCCGACCATCGGCAAAGGCGGCATCGGCGTCGGCGGCGCGTTCGGCAAGGGATGCGTCTACGCCAAGGGCAAGCACGTCGGCGACACGTCGATGTCGCAATTGTCGATCGGGTTCCAGCTTGGCGGCCAGGGCTTCAGCGAGATCATCTTTTTCCAGGACGAGCGTTCCTTCAAGGAATTCACGGGCGGCAACTTCGAATTCGGCGCGGATGCCCAGGCCGTGGCGATCACTCTCGCGGCCCAGGCGGGGGCGAGCTCGACGGGGGCGTCCGCGGGCGCCAGCGCCACCAAGCACGAGGCGGCCACCGCAGGCGCGTACTACAAGGGCATGGCGACGTTCACGATCATCAAGGGCGGCCTGATGTACGAAGCGGCCGTCAAGGGCCAGAAGTTTTCCTATAAGAGTAGGTAAGAGGTTTCGCAGCGCGCCCTGAAGGAATTCGGGGCGCGTAGTGCAGATGGCGGCAACCACCAAGGAGGAACCATGAACCTACTGCCTTTGATCATCGAACTGATTAGCGGCGCGGTCGGCGGCAACGTCGCCGGGGGTCTTCTGAAGAACCTGAGCCTCGGACCGGTAGGAAATTCCATCGCCGGCATTGTCGGCGGTGGGATCGGCGGACAACTGCTCGGCATGCTGATCCCCGCCCTTCAGAGCGCGGCGGCAGGGGGTGGCTTCGACGTTGGTTCGCTCGTCGGTCAGGTTGCTGGCGGCGGCATCGGCGGTGCCGCGATCATGATCATCATCGGATTGATCAAACAGATGATGGGCGGTTCGAAAGCTTGAATCGCGCCGGCGAAGCCCCCGCCCTTTGACAAGTGGACCTGGCCGGGCGGGGGGGGGCGCTTTTGAATCCCGCGGGCACTCGTCACTGGCCGCACGTTGTCTCGAATTGCGAAGACGCGGAGCCGGCCGTGCCTCAGGCTTGCAGGGTTTCGAGCCCTTTGGGATTCTCGCCTGCTTCAAAGCGTGAAGGGATTCGCCTTGAATACTCGACTTTCCGCCGTGCTGCTGCTGGTTGCGTGCGCTCTGCTCACGTCGTGCGTGTACTACGGACCGCACCCCGGCTATTACACCTATAGCTCTCCGTCCACCTTCGACCGCGCATGGAACGCCGCGCTGGGCGCGCTGCAGGATGCGGGAATCGCGGTGGCCTCGGCCGATCCGGCCACGGGCATTGCGCGCGGCAGTCGCAACGGCGTCGAAGTGACGGTCTCGGTCACGCGTCAGGCCGACGGAACCACGCGCGTCCAGTTCGACGCCAATTCGTCAGAGCGTGAGCCAGGCATTGCGGAGCGCTTTTCGCAAGCTTACGAGCGGCGCATGGGGCGGTAGGTGTCACGGTCCGCCGAAACAGCCTATCGAACCATCCTGCTCGAGGTGCTCCTAGGCTAACGGCGTCGCATCGCCGTCGGAGCATGCGACAAACCGGCCGCCTCTCGCGGGCCGGTTCGCGTTCGGGGGAGCCCGGCAGGAAGGGGGTCGGTCTCATCGTGGCGCAGGCCGAGCAGCGGGCGCCAGAATCGCGCATTTTCGTCGGGCACATTCGCCACAGCGAAAAGATGCTCGTCGACCGGACGGTCCATCGAGTTGTCCTCTCGCGGAACAAACCCACCGACGCGATGACGAACCAGATAAGTGGAGGGCGCAATCGGCTCGACAGGAGCGTCCCATGCTGACCGACAACGATGCGATGGCCGCGATCGCCGTAAAGAATCTGGGGGCCGCGAGAAAATTTTACGAAGGCATACTGCATTTGCAACGGTCGGGCGGAGACGATCGGCAGGTAACGACCTACAAGAGCGGAAATTCGACCGTCGTCCTGTACGAATCTGCCTACGCGGGGACCAACAAGGCAAGCTCAGCCACCTGGAGCGTCGGGGCCGAACTGGAAAACGTCGTGCGGAGCCTCCGCGAAGCGGGGGTCGGCTTCGAGCACTACGATCTGCCGGGGGCTCGTCGCGCGGGCGACGTGCACATCTTTGGAGACTTCAAGGCCGCATGGTTCAAGGATCCCGACGGCAACATCCTCCACGTCAATAGCGGTTGAGGTCGCCAAGTTTTTCTTCTGACGATGCGCGTTTTTCCTAGGGGGAAGCGCGTGTATCGTCGAACAGGTCGCGCAGCAGGAAGCTCTCCAATTCCGGGGTATCCGCGACGCGAGCGGATAGCACCAAACCGCTTTCGTGATGCGCCGAGCGCCAGACGAAGTCGCCCTTCGAGTGCTGCCGTATGATGGCGATCATCTTGCGCACCACCGCGATGCGCATATCGCTGTTGTCGCCGATCCGCACCTCCACCATCTGCGGAGCCTGACGGCCCATCTCCTCGTTCCAGCCAAAGAACTCGAAGGCCGCGTCGTCATAGTTCATTCGCCTGATTTCGAACATCCCGCCGCCCCGCCTGTCCTGCGTGGCGACGCCGGTGGCAGGCCTGGGAAGATTGGCCGCGAGGTTCGCGTCGATGCCGCCTCTTTCGCCCTCGCTTGGTGGTGGCGGCGGGGTCGGCGGCTCGCCCCGTTCACGACGGCGTGCCTCGATATACGACGATAGATCGCCATCGGGACGCGCATTGATCCGAGGCGGCGCAGGGGCCGGCGCCGGCTCGACGGGTGACATAGGAGGCGGCAGCAGTAGGGGGGGCGGCGGGGTAACCGGCGCCCGGGCCACGGGGGGCGGGCGCGGAAACGGCTCGACGCGGGGGCGGGCGCGCGGTCGTGTCGGGACTGGCGGGATAAGTCGCTCGGGCTCCGCCCTGGGCGGCTGCACCTGCGGCGGCGCCGCAAGGTCCACTTGCAATCGGTCAGTCGTGAGCGCCTGACCCTCGTCACCCGGCTGCTTGATGACGGGGATGCGGCCAAGAAAGGTCAATGCCGTAGCGTGGACGAGCAACGACACCGCGATCGTGACCCGTAACCTCCGAAGCGACCGGTCATCCTCGCGGGTCATCGGTGGGGTCCGCCGTGCTTCATCGTCGCGCCGGCCGGCCTTCGTTTGCGCGCGAGTGTGGGCACGAGCTCGCGGCGATACGCCGCTTCGGATTTATGTTGGCGGGCGAAGTGACCTGCATTTAAGGACGGGGCTGGTTTGCGTCAAATGCTTTGACTACTGGAAGATCCAATTTGCGAATCGCCATCGTATCGCCCCTGTTTGAAACCGCGCCACCAAGACTGTACGGTGGAACCGAGCGAGGGGTTTCGTATTTGACCGAGGAGCTCGTACGCCAGAACCACGATGTGACATTGTTTGCCTCGGGAGATTCCAGGACGAGCGGCCATCCGCGTGCCGTGACCGGTCGCGGGCTCCGTCTCAACTGCATGGCGACCGTGCACCATGGTTTGCCGCCCGATTTGTTCACGTTCGCGAGCGGCCCGGTTCCTATCGCGCCTTTCTGGGGCGAATATCGCCGGAAAAACGCCCCGATCGCGCGATCAGCATTGTCCGACGTGCCGGCATTCCACTGAAAATGGCGGCCAAGGTCAACCGACGATCGAACCCGGCTTCTCAAGCATGACGAGAGATATTCGCGGTGTTCGATCGCTTTGGCGACGTTCAGGATCGGAGGCAGGCGCGCTCCCGCTCTGTTACATTCGGTCGTCATGAGCGCGCGGCCCCAACAACCTGTGTCTTCCGAACTCCCCATGATGCGCCCCGCGCGGGCGCTGTTGGGCTGGCTCTCCGACAAGCAGGCGAAGGGCGTATTGACAGCGCAGCGTCGCGATCGGGAACTGACAGACGAGCAGCGGCGCGACATCGATGCCGCACGAGCGGCTGTCGCGGCGCGTGCGCGCTTCCACGCGCCATCGCCGATCGTCGCGCCTTGTCCGGAGGTCCTGCACGAGCATCGGGCGAGGCTCTACCGACACGATCGATTCAAGACGCTGCGCGACGAGGGATGGGAGATCGCCATCGTTGACCTCACGCGCGTGTGCGTGGTGCAGCACACGGTCCTGTCGGACCCGGACCCGAGGGCGGAGCGCGTAGATCCCAACGACCTTGCGGCGCTTGCATGCATCTTGCTGCCGATCCCTGATCCGCAGCCGTTGCCCTATCAGGTCGACTCGCAGCGGAACGTCGCAGTGCTTTCCTCGTTCGACGGCAATCTGCGCGTAGCCGGTTTCGCCTCGCAGCAGGTTCAGCGCGGCAGCCTGATCGGTTTCATCGTCGAGGTCGCCACATCCTATCTTCAGGTCGCGGAGTTGGGCGGGCGCTTCATGCTGAGGGACGGCAATCATCGAGCCGCCAGTCTTGTGCGGCAGGGCATCACCAAGGTGCCGGCCCTCGTGCGCAAATTTGCCCAGGGCGAGGATCTGGGAATCCCCAAGGGCGTCCTCGCGCCGACGACTTACCTCGGAGAGCGGCCGCCGACGGTCATCGATTACTGGGACACCACAGTGTCCATAAGCGTCTTAGTACCGCGCCGCAGAAAGTTCGTGCTAATTCAAGGCATCGAGCAAAGCCTCGCCGAATGAAATGACTGCGGCTGCCACAGGACGATTTGTGCGGGAGAAGCAACCGGCCGGACCGGAGGCAGGATAGCTCGCGCTCTGTTACATTCTGTCGCCATGAGCGCGAGGCCTCCGCAGCGTCGGCATTCGGCGCGGGATCTGCAGACGATACTCGGCGTCACCAGCGCGCTCGCCGCGCCGTTCGACCTGATGACCATGCTGGCCGAAGTCGTGCGAGCCGCCAAGCAGGTGCTCAATGCCGATCGCGGCTCGGTCTGGCTGTACGACCCGGCCGCCGACGAACTGGTTCTCGAGGTCGCAACCGGAATCCGGCCGGTTCGCGTCCCGTCCGGCTCCGGGCTGGTCGGTGCGTGTGCCCGTAATCGCAGGATCATCAACGTTCCCGATTGCTACGCCGACCCGCGTTTCGATCCCGGGGTGGACAAGAGTTCCGGCTACCGTACGCGCTGCATGCTGACCTTGCCGCTTGTCGACCACAAGGACGTGCTGGTCGGCGTCATGCAGGTGCTGAACAAGTCGGCCGGACGGATTTTCGACGAACACGACGAGGTGCTGGCGTCCGCGCTCGCCGCACAGTGCGCGGTCGCCTTGCAGCGCGTGCGCATGACGGAGGCGCTGATCGAGGGCGAGAAGATGCGCCAGGAGCTGGAGATGGCCCGGCTCGTCCAGCTCAGCACGCTCCCCGCCAGCATGCCCGTGCTTCCCGGCTACGACGTTTACGGCACGTTCAAGCCGGCCGAACTCACCGGAGGGGACACGTTCGATCTGGCCGCGCTCGATCAGGGCTTGCTCGTTGTGCTCGGCGATGCCACCGGACACGGCATCGCCCCGGCGCTTTCGGTCACGCAGATGCACGCGATGCTGCGCATGGCCTTCCGGCTGGGGGCCGACCTGGACACTGCGTTCAAGGAGGTCAACAACCAGCTCGCCGAGACGCTCGCCAGCGACCGTTTCATCACGGCTTTTGTCGGCATTCTCGACGCTGCGTCGCACCGGATGCGTTTCCATAGCGGCGGCCAGGGTCCGATTATCCACTTTCAGGCGGCCAGCGGCACCTGCGTCCGGTACAAACCGACCAGTTTTCCGCTGGGCGCCATGCCGCTGTCCGCCCTGCGGCCGGTCGTCACGCTCGACATGCAGCCCGGCGACATCCTGCTGCTTCTGTCGGACGGAATTTACGAACACCCCAACGTCCACGGCGAGCAGTTCGGCGACGCGCGCGTGGAGCAGGTCGTCCGGACCCACCACGACAGGCCGACGGCTGAGCTGTCGTCGGTCCTGCTTGCGACGTTGCAGGCCTTCGCGGGCGGGGCTAAGCAGGACGACGACATCACCGTGGTCTTGGTCAAACGCCATGCGGGGCGGCCGACCGTCCATCGCGAATTCGGCCGCAGCTTCGACGCGATCGGGGATATCTTCGCCCTCACCTCGGCATTCTTCGCCCGCGAAGGGATCGACCCCGAGCTGCTGCCGGTCGTGGACCTGGCAGTGGAAGAGCTGTTCACTAACATGGTCAAATACAGCACCATGAGCGCCGCCGAGGTGCGGATCGACCTGACCAAGGTCGACGGCGGGATAGAAGTGACCCTGACCGATTATGATGTCGATCCGTTCGACATCACCCAGGCGCCCGACGCGAACATCGAGCTGCCGATCGAGCAGCGCAAGCCGGGAGGTCTCGGGCTGCACCTCATCCGGCGGATGCTGGATAGCATCGAGTACGAGTATTCGAGGGAGGCCCGGCAAAGCCGGACCACATTCCGCAAGACCCGGGCCGGCAGACCGGCATCGGGCAACGCGACGAACACAGGGGAGAAGCATGCTCGCGATTGATTTTGGCCCGAATGACGTCGTCGTCATTTCGGGGCGGCTGGACGCGGCCCAATCCGCGACGGCCCAGGCATTTCTCGACAAAGTGGAGGGGAAAGTCACCCTGGATTGCAGCGCCCTCGAGTACATTTCCAGCGCCGGCCTGGGGGTCCTGCTGAAGACCCAAAAGCGGCTGCTGGCAGCCGACGGGAAGCTGCGACTATCAGGCGTGAGCCGCCATCTGCGGGATATTTTCGAGTATTCGGGCTTCGACCGGATCTTCGAGATCGAACCCGCCCGCTGACCCGTCCAACTATTCCGGCCTTCGCGTGTAATTGTGAGCAACGACCCAGACCTTGCGTTGGTCGAGCGGTGCCGGAGCGGCGATTGGACGGCATACACCGAATTGGTGGTTCGCTACCAGCGACCGATCTACAACGCGGCATTCTGGATCCTGCGAAAGGCCGAGGACGCGAACGACATCACCCAGGTCGTGTTCCTCAAGGTAGCGGAGCGGCTGGATGAATATGATCCTCGGTTCAAATTCTTCAGCTGGATCTACCGCATTGCGGTCAACGAGTCGCTCAATCTGCTGCGCCGCAATGGGCGCGAGGAAGCGCTCGATGACGAAATCGATCTTCCATCCCTGGAGACCTCGAACCCGGAGCGGATCGCCAGCGAAGCTCAGGTTTCGCGGCGGATTCAGAGTGCATTGATGAGCATGCCGACCAATGACCGGATGGTGCTGATGCTTCGGCACTTTTCCGATTGCAGCTACCAGGAGATCGGCGAGATTCTTGGACTCGACGAAAAGACGGTGAAATCCCGTCTGTTCGAGGCCAGGCAGCGCCTTCGCAAAATGCTTGAGGACCTGCGATAATCGACATGAATACTTCCGAGCTCGACCAACTGATGAATACGATGCTCGACGGCGAGGCGACGCCGGCTGAGGCCGGCGAGCTCGACCGCCGGCTGGCGGCCGACCCCGCGGCCCGCGAGCGCTTCGAGGAACTCAAGCGGCTATTTGACGGCTTGGGCCGCGTGCCCAAGGCGTTTCCGCCCGAAGGGCTGGTGGCCGCGGTCATGGCCGCCGCACCGCGCCGGCCGGTTGGACGGCGGCGCCTGCGCCAACTTTTCGCGGGATCAGGTGTAATTAGGCAAGTTTCGATGGGACCCCGGGGCACGAGCCCGGGGAGTTCGGCAAGGGTCCACCAGCTGTCCCAGCCGGGACCACAACAAAGGGGCTACAAGATGAACCAGCAGAGAAACGGTCTTATTGGCAAGCGTTCGGTCTGGATCGGCGCCGGCATTGCTGCCGTGGCCGTTGTTCTCGTCCTGCAGTATGTAGACTTCCCGCCGGGCAGCAAGGACGTAAGTGGCACGATTGTCCCGGCGCAGCGTTACCGGTCCACGCAGAGCCCCAATGACGACGTCAAGGGCGGGCTGTCCGGAACGAGCCCGACGGACACCGGGGCGGGTGGTGCCAATGCCGGTGGTGCTAACGCCGGCGGTGCGAATTCCGGTGGCGCGAACGCTGGCGGTGCTAACTCCGGTGGTGCCAATTCGGGTGGCGCGAATTCGGGTGGTGCTAACTCCGGTGGTGCGAATTCCGGTGGCGCGAATGC
This sequence comes from Casimicrobiaceae bacterium, assembly GCA_036493675.1. GTDB lineage: Bacteria > Pseudomonadota > Gammaproteobacteria > Burkholderiales > Casimicrobiaceae > PALSA-1003. The sequence goes on along the minus strand of DASXPJ010000048.1, from coordinate 48,766 downwards.
TGGCGGTGCTAACTCCGGTGGTGCCAATTCGGGTGGTGCTAACTCGGGTGGTGCTAATTCCGGTGGTGCGAATTCCGGTGGCGCGAATGCTGGTGGTGCGAATTCCGGCGGTGCCAATTCCGGCGGCGCGAATTCCGGTGGCGCGAATTCCGGTGGCGCGAATTCCGGCGGTGCCAATTCGGGCGGTGCCAATTCGGGCGGTGCCAATTCGGGCGGTGCCAATTCGGGCGGTGCCAATTCGGGTGGCGCGAATTCCGGCGGTGCCAATTCGGGTGGTGCCAATGCGGTTGGCGGGCACTAGATCGGTGGCAATGCTTTAGCCGGATCGACTGAAGGCAACAACGTAATACGCAAATCGCCGGCCCTCGGGCCGGCGGTTTGCTTTTGGGTCCCATCCCCTTATGATGCGGCGGTCTTCGACAGTCCGGAGGGAACTGCATGCGTCGCCGCATATTGTGCCTGCTGTTGCTGGCGTGGGTGCCGGTGGTCGCGCTGGCCGATGAGAGCCCCGTAGGCATATCGCACGTCGAAACAAAGGACCTCAACCTCTATTACCTCGACTCCCTCGATTACCTCGTTCCGCACGCGGTCCGCACATTCACCAACTCGCTGGCGTGGCAGCGGCGGATGTTCGGATGGGCGCCGTCTGAACCCGTCACCGTTCTGCTGCGGGACGCCGCCGACTACGGCAATGCCACCGCCTTTGCCGCGCCGCACAGCATGCTTTTCATCGACGTTGCACCGGTGTCCCAGGCGTTCGAGACCTTCCCTGCCACGGAGCGGATGTACTGGTTGATGAACCACGAGCTGGTCCATGTGGTGCAGGGAGACATTGCATCCGACGATGAACGGCGCTGGCGGCGCTTCTTCCTCGGCAAGGTCGCTCCGCAGCGGCAGAACCCCGAGTCGCTGCTCTACAGCTACCTCACGGTTCCGCGCTTCACGGCCCCGCGCTGGTACCTCGAGGGCGGCGCGGTTTTCATGGAGACCTGGATGGGCGGCGGGCTGGGCCGCGCCCAGGGCGGCTACGACGAAATGGTGTTCCGCGCGATGGTGCGAGACGATGCCCACTTCTACGACCCATTGGGTCTGGCATCGCGGGGTACGCAACTCGACTTTCAGGTGGGAGTGAACGCGTATCTCTATGGCACCCGCTTTTTCACCTGGCTCGCGTACACCTATTCGCCGGAAAAGGTAATTGCCTGGATACGACGCGACGAAGGGAGCGAGCGCTATTGGTCGGACCAGTTTCAGCACGTATTCGGCATTCCGGTCGAGCAAGCGTGGCAGGACTGGATCGTCTTCGAGCACGAATTCCAGCGCCAGAACCTTGCCGAAGTCCGCAAGAACCCGATTACACCGGCGCGCACGCTGGGGGGCAGCGCAGTCGGGTCGGTTTCACGCACGTATTACGACGAAGCCACGGGAATCCTCTATGGAGGGTTTCGCCACGCCGGCGCGGTCGAATACGTCGGGGCACTGAACACGCGCGACGGCACGGTCCGCAAGATCACCGAAATCAAACGAGCAATGGTGTATCGAGTCACCTCGTTTGCCTACGATCCAGCCAGTGGCACGGCCTTCTTCACCAACGACAACCGGGGAATTCCGGCGTTCCGCACGCTCATGGCGGTCGATGTGCACACCGGCGTGGAACGGGTGCTGATCGAGGGCGCGCGGGTCGGAGAGATCGTGTTCAATCCCGTCGACCGGTCGCTATTGGGGGTCCGCCACGAGAACAGCCTGGCCACGCTGGTTCGGATTCCCCCGCCCTACGACACCTGGTACCGCGTCTATACGTTTCCGTATGGGGTCGTGCCCTCCGACCTCGATATCTCGCCCGACGGCCGCCTGCTGTCCGGTTCCGTCGCCGAGGCCAATGGCGATCAGTTCCTGCGCGTGTGGGAATTGCAGAACGTGATGAAAGGGGATTTGAAGCCCATCGCCGAGTTCCGTTTCGGACAGTCGGTACCGGAGAGTTTTGTTTTCTCCCGCGACGGCCGCTACCTGTACGGCAGCAGCTATTACACCGGCGTATCCAACATCTTTCGCTGCGAGATCGCAACCGGGGCGATCGAGGCCGTTTCCAACGCGGAGACGGGCTTCTTCCGCCCGGTCCCGCTCGCCGACGGGCGGATGGTAGTACTCGACTACACCGGAGATGGCTTCGTTCCAGCTATCATCGAGCCCCGGCCGATCCAGGACATCAGCGCGATCAAATTTCTCGCTGCCGAGCTCGCAATCAAGTATCCCGTGGTCACGACGTGGCAGGTTCCGCCGCCCAGCACCGTCGACGACCAAAAGCTGACGACGCGGAAGGGACCTTACATACCATTGCGCAGCATGGAGCTCGTGAACGCATATCCGGTCCTGCAGGGGTACAAGAACGTCACCGGCGTCGGCTACCACTTCAACGTCGAAGATCCACTCGAATTCGCCAGCCTGGGCATTACCGCTGCCTATACGCCGGCCGGCACGCTGCCGGGCGAGGAGCGCGGACATCTGGACATCGCCGGGCGCTACCAGTCCTGGCGCGCTGGGTTGAGCTGGAACCATGCGGACTTCTACGACCTGTTCGGCCCCACCAAGCGCAGCCGCAAAGGCTACGCCGCGAAGGCGGGATATGACTGGTCGCTCATCAACGACGCGCCACGCAAGCTGACGCTGAGCTCTGATTTGGAGTACTACGACAAGATCGATACGCTGCCGAACGCGCAGAATGTTCCAACGACGTTCAGCCAGCTGACCATCGGCAAGATCGCGCTGCGATATACCGATGTGCGCCGCTCGATCGGCGCGGTCGACGACGAGAAAGGCGTCGCCTGGGCGCTGGAGGTCGATGGCAGTGGGGCGGGCGGACAATTCACCCCTCAGCTGTACGGGAACCTCGATCTTGGTTTCTCATTGCCTATGCAGCACTCGTCTGTCTGGCTGCGAAGCGCGGCCGGCGTGGCCAGCGGCGATCGCACCAATCCAGTTGCTAACTTTTACTTCGGCGCTTTCGGCAACAATTACGTCGACGCCGGTGAGGTCAAGCGCTACCGCGAATACACTTCTTTGCCGGGGTTCGGCATCGACCAGATCCGCGCCCTTAGCTTCGTGCGCGAGTTGGTCGAATGGAACCTGGCGCCGGTGGTCTTCGAATCCGTTGGCACACCCGGGCTCTATGTGAACTGGCTGCGGCCGGCCGTCTTCGTCGCGGGTCTCTGGTCGGACCCGGGGCACGCGTCGGTGCGCAAAAACTTCCAGAGCCTTGGCACGCAGGCCGACCTGCATTTCAGCGTCCTGCACTGGTATGAGATGACCTTGTCGGTTGGTTACGCGTTGGGCTATCAGAATCGCCGCCGCGCGGATTCAGAGTGGATGGTCTCGCTGAAGATCATGTAGGGGCCCACCCAGCAAATGTCGATCAAGCTCATCGTGCCTTCGCTGGTGGCCCTGCTGCCGGTGCTGACTTTCCTTGCCGCGCTGCTGTATTTGGACAGCTACAAGCTGGTAAAACTGCGCGTCGTCATCGCGATCGTCGCGTGCGGCGCGCTGGTCGCCGGGGTCGGTTTCTTCCTCAACGCGTGGCTCCTGGATATCCTCGCCGTCGAGCTCACCACCTATACCCGTTACGTCGGACCGATCACCGAAGAACTGCTGAAAGGCCTGATTGTCGTCGCGCTCATCCGCTTTCATCGCATTGGATTTCTCGTCGATGCGGCGATACTGGGGTTTGCCGTCGGCTCGGGCTTTGCGGTTATCGAGAACCTCTATTATCTGGACCAAGTCCGGGATGCCAGCATAGGAACATGGATCGTGCGCGGCTTCGGCACCGCGCTCATGCACGGGGGCGCGAGCGCGATCTTCGGCGTGATGGGTCTGGCGACGCTGGAGAAGACGCAGCATGCAAATCTTTGGTCCTTTCTGCCGGGTTTCGCCCTCGCCGTGGCACTTCACGCGGCATACAACCATCTGTTTCTGCCGCCCAAGTTCTCCACGGTCGCCATCCTCGTCGTGCTGCCGCCCTTGTTCTACCTCGTGTTCGAACGCAGTGCGAAAGCCGTCGGCGATTGGCTCGGTCGCGGCTTCGACGCTGATACCGAAATGTTGGAACTGATCAATTCCGGCAGTCTGTCGGATTCACCGGTCGGCGGATACCTCCGTGCGCTGAAAGGCAAATTCAGCGGGCCGGTGCTCGCCGACATCCTGTGTTTCCTGCGCCTTTATACGGAGCTCGCGCTTCGCGCCAAAGGGATCCTCATGATGCGCGAAAGCGGATTCGAGGTTGCCATCGACGAAGAAACGCGGGCCAAGTTCGACGAAATGCGATATCTGGAGCGGAGCATCGGCCGCACGGGAGTGATCGCGCTGCAGCCGATCCTGCACATGAGCCACAAGGATCTGTGGCAGCTCTACATGCTCGGCAAGTAAGCGCGGCGCCGAGAGGTCAGGTCGCGAGCCGCCGGGCGGCCCGACTGCGTCGCGCGAGCCCGGACGACGGCGCTTTCCCCGTGCTGCCGCGTTTCATCAACGCGAAAGGCAGTTGCTGGTGGAGTTGGGCCGGCGCACCTTCCAATCGGGCCACGAGCTGCAACGCCGCCGCCGCGCCGATTTCGATGATCGGCGTCTGGATGCTGGTGAGAGGCGGCGTCTGGGTCGCGCCGAGGTCGGTGTTGTCGACGCCCGTGATAGAAATGTCGTCCGGAATCCGCAGCCCTTCGCTGCGACAAGCCATCATTGCGCCGACGGCGAAAACGTCGTTGGTGGCGATCACGGCAGTCGGGGCACGGCCGGACCGAAGCAGCTCGCGCATGCCGGCCTCTCCGGATGCGAGCGAGATCGGGCCGTAGTAAACGCATTCGTCGTTGAGCGAAAGGCCCTGGGCCGCCAGTGCCCGGCGCACGCCGGCCCCGCGAGCCCGCGACCGGTCGTTGCCCACGGTCGAGGCGCTGATCATCCCGAAACGCCGGTGCCCCAGGCCGAGCAGCCACCGCGTGAGCTCGTAGGTGGCCGCTTCGTTATCGAATCCGATGCTGGGGTGGCGGCGCGCCTCATCGACGCCCCAGGTGAGGACGTAAGGCCGCCCGTACTGCTCGAGCAGCTGATACAAGCCGGACGCATGGTCGAGCCCAACATAGACGAAGGCATCGACGCCATGCTGAATCAGCTGCTCGGTGACCCGCACTTCGGTCGCGAGATCGTAGTAGTGCGTCGCGAGCACCAACGAATAGCCGTGGGCGTCCAGCGTGCGCTGGAGGGCGCTGGTCGTGCGCGCATAAAGTGCGTAATCGAATGACGGAACGACGGCACCGATCATCCTGCTTCGCTGGCTGCGTAGCGCGCGGGCCGGTCCGTGCGGGACGTAGTGCAATTTGCCGATTGCCGCACGGACGCGCTCACGCGTGTCCGGATCCACCTGGGCGGGGAGGTTCAGCGCGCGCGACACCGTCGCGGTCGAGACACCGGCAAGTCGGGCGACGTCCTTGGCGCTGATACGCGAGGCGTCGGATGCCATGGTTGCGGGGCGAGGTCGGGGGGCGAAAGATGAAGCATACGCGCAGATGGAAACGTTTTCAAAGCGGGACGCCCTCGCCGGGATTAGCAATGAAGAACTTGACAGCGGGCGGTGATGCGTCCGAACATATGTAAACGAATACATCGCGGGCGTCACACCAGCGATGCGTCCCCGGAGAGTTCAATGAGCGTACCGCTGGCGCCCGTCCGCCATGTCGTCCTGGTGATATTCGACACATTGCGGCGCGACGCGGTCGGCTGTTACGGGACCCCGGCGGATTGGGGCGCGATCCGCACGCCCAATCTCGATGCCTTCGCCCGGGAGTCGGTGCGTTTCGAGCGGGCTTACCCGGAAGCACTGCCGACCTTGTGCGCGCGACGCACGATCTACACGGGATTGCGAACTTACCCTTTTCATAACGGCGATTTCCGACACATCAAGGGAGACTTCGTCGGCATCGCTCCGGGATGGGGCCCCATCCCGGAAGACCAGACGACGCTGGCCGAAGCCTTCGAAGCCAATGGTTTCCGCACCGGCCTCATCTCCGACCTGTACCATCAGTTCAAACCGTCGAAGAATTTCTGGCGCGGCTTCCACCAATGGACGTTCATTCGCGGTCAGGAAGCCGACGCGGCGCGCAGCGGCCCCTGGCCGACGCAGGAGGAAATCGACTACTGGGTGCCGCGCGAATTGCAGGAGTTGCGCGGCAAGGCGACGGGCCTCGAGCAGCCCGGATTCGGTGCAGCGTGGTTCTCGAGCCGCATTCTGCTGAATATGCGCGAGCGCGCGCGTGAGGACCAATGGTTCAACGCGCAGGTCATGCAGGAGGCCGGAAAATGGGTGGCGCAGAATGTCGACGCCAAGCGACTCTTCCTCACGGTCGAATCATTCGACCCGCACGAACCGTGGTTCGTGCCAGATTACTATCGACGCCGCTACGACGACAGCAATAGCCGCGAGCAGGTGATCTCGCCTTACGCCGAGATGCCGTGGCTGCCGTCGGAGCTGGTCAAGCGCACGCGCGCCAATTATGCCGGCCTGGTCGAGATGTGCGATCGTTGGTTCGGGCACCTGGTGGAGCAATTGCGGGTCACGGGAATGCTCGACGAAGCCCTGGTGATCGTCACCTCCGATCACGGCCACAGTCTGTGGGAGCGACGCGGCTACATCGGCAAACGCGGCTATCCGTCCGATCCGGAAAGCTATGAAGTGCCCCTGCTCGCACGCCATCCAAAGAAGCTCGCCGCCGGCAGCGTGTGCAACGGTTTCGTCCAGCACCACGACATTGCGGCCACCGCCCTGGCCGCATGCGGCGTCGCGCCGCCGCTGCCGATCGACGGCAAGTCGTTCTACGAGATGGCATTCGCGGGTGGAGGTCCGATCCGCGACCATGTGACGGTAGGCTGGGGTGGCGCGATGACCGTGATCGACGACCATCATTGGTTCAACTGCAAGATCAACGGTCGGGGGCCTTTCCTGTACGACACACCGCGCCCCGCGCCGGATGCGCGCAATCTAGCGGACGAGCGTCCGGATCTGGTGCAGCGGCTCTTTCAAACCGGCACGGCGGATGCCGGCAACGTATTTCCGGATTACCTGTTGAAGCAGGCGGAAGATGCCGGCGACGCGCCGGGCTGCAGCCCTTTTGCGGCAATCCGGGAGCGCGGCGCGGCGAAGGAACCGCACGACGCCGATCAGGCAGCGATGGAACGTCCGGTTCCGAGATAACCGCGCGACGCGCAGTCGGCGGAAGGGCAAGCTGCAACTCGCAACGATGGCAGTCAACGGCCGCACGCGGCCCGGAGGAGGTGAGCAATGGACAGGAAGAGCAGCAAGAGAGACCCGGCGCAGCCGGGCCGCCGCCGTGCAATCCGGCAGGGCGTGGCGCTTGCGACTGCGGCGGTCGCGGCTCCCTGGGTGCCGAAGTACGCCTACGCGCAGAGCGCCGACGTCGGCGCCTACCAGCAGGCCAAGATCAACTGGCGCCAGGTCGAAGGCGAATCGATTTCCGCGGCGTTCATTCCCGCGAGTTACTTCGACAATCTGGTCGTCCTCGCGCCGACGTTCGAGGCGCTCACCGGCATCAAGGTGCGCTTCGAAAAAGTGCCTCCCGGCCAGATCCGGCAAAAGGCGATGCTCGACCTGTCGTCGAAGACCGCGACCTATGCGACCTCGGCGACCGATCCGATGTACTACCCGCTGTATGTCTCGAACAAGTGGGTGGATCCGCTCGATCGCTATCTCGACGATCCCGCGCTGACCGATCCGGCATGGTTCAACTACAACGACATCTTCAAGGCATGGCGCGACGCGGACTCGATCGACGGCAAGCCGTACGCCATTCCGTATGATGGCGAAGTCACCGTTCAGGTCTATCGCAAGGACCTCTACGAGGCCAAGGGGCTCAAGGCCGCGCAAACCCTGGACGAGTTCGTGAAAAATGCCGCCGCGTTGAACGATCCCGCGAACCGCATGTACGGCATGGCGCTGCGCGGATTCGCCGGCGCCGGCCAGAACATGTATATCTACCCGTCGATCTTCCGCGAATTCGGCGGCAACTGGTTCCAGGGCGGCAAGATCGTGGTCAACTCGCCGGAGGCGGTTCGCGCCCTCGACTGGTACGTCGACGCCGAAACGAAATATGCGCCGCCCGCGGTGCGTAACTGGAACTGGCCCGACATCGCCGACGCCTTCTCGCAGGGGACACTGGGCTGCTACATCGACGCGCACTCGTCGGCCGCGGTGCTGACCAATCCTGAAAAATCGAAGGTCGTCGGTAAGATCGCGTTTGCCCGCTGGCCGGCCGGTCCGAGCGGCAAGCGCGTGACTTCGATCTGGAACTGGGGATTCCCGATCAATGCCTCGTTGACCGAGCGGCAGAAGAAGGCCACGTGGCTGTTCATCCAGTGGGCAGCATCCGCGGAAACCCAGGCGCGCACCTCATGGAAGTTTGCCAGGCCTGCCAAACGCTCGGGCCTGAACCGAACGTCGCTGTGGAAGGCTCCGGAGTTCCTGGCGATGACCAAGGATATCGGGCCGAATTTCGTCGAGGCGGCGCTAACCTCACTCGAGCAGGACACCGACGTCGATTGGCGGCCGCGCGTCCCGCAATGGCCGGCGGTCGGGGACACGATGGCCACCGCGATCCAGGCCGCGCTGGTCGGGCAGAAGAAATCGAAAGAATCGCTCGACGAGGCGCAAGCGCGCATCGAGCAGATCCTCAAGGGTTGAAGACACGCGCGCCGGCGCACTTGACGCGATGACGCCGGCGCGCGCCGTCTCCACTCTCGCGCAGCAGGAGCGGCGGTTCGCGCTCGCGCTGTTCCTGCCGGCGGTGCTGCTGCTGGTTGTCACGACGACCGCGCCGCTGGTTTACCTCGCCTGGACGAGCCTGATGCGCATCGATCTGTCGATGCCGTGGCTTTCGGGTTTTGCCGGTGCGGGCAACTACCTCAAGATGAGCGGCGACCCGCGCTTCTGGAATTCGCTGACCCTTACGGTCGTCTATACGGTGTCGACCGTAGCGCTTCAGGTGACGATTGGGCTCTCCCTCGCGCTGCTGGTGCTGCGTCTGCCGAAGGGCCAGGGCCTGGCCCGGATCGCGGCGATACTGCCCATCGTCCTTGCGCCGGTAGTCGTCGGTTTGTTCTGGCGTACGCTGGTGCTCGCGCCCGACGTCGGCCTGGTCGACGTCGCCACCCGGGCGCTGGGCCTGGGCAGCCACAACTGGCTCGGCGACCCGCAGCTCGCGCTGATATCGGTGATCGCCATACATACCTGGCAATGGACGCCGTTCGCCTTCCTGGTCATCCTCGCCAGCTTGTCGTCGCTGCCGCCGGACGTGTTCGAAGCGGCGCGCATCGATCGCGCCGGCGCCTGGCAGCGCTTCATTCACATCACGCTGCCGCTGATCCGCCCCGCGCTCGTCGTGGTCGTCATCATGCGCATGATGGTCGCGCTTTCCGCGTTCGCAGCCATCTATGCCGCGACAGGAGGCGGACCGGGAACGGCGACCGAGATCCTCAACCTGTACGCCTACCGTACGTCCTTTGCCGAGCTTAACCTTGGTTATGGCGCGTCGCTCGCGATGGTGCTGCTGGCGGTGACCCTCGGCGTCTCGTTCGTGCTGTTTCGCTTACGGCGCGCGAGATGAGCGCGCGTCAGGTTCGCAGCGCGGCGCTCGCGCTGATCACGGCGCTGCTGCTGGGTCTATGGATCGTGCCTGTCGCATGGGGGCTGCTGACCTCGCTCAAGACCGAGCGCGACGTCCTCGCCTATCCGCCGACGGTGTTCTTCCAGCCGACGCTTGCCAACTACCGGGAAGTTCTGTTCGGCTCCGCGAGCATCCTGCCCAATTTGATTTCCAGCACGATCGTGACATCGGCGGCGACGGTCCTGACCATGTTGTTCGCAATCCCCGCCGCCTATGCGCTGGCGCGGCTCAGGATGCCGGCGCGGCGGACCACCGGGTTCTATGTGCTCGCCACGCAAATGCTGCCGCCGGTGGGCCTGATCATTCCCTATTACCTGATCCTGCAGAAGATCGGCGGCCTCGATACCTATTCGGGCCTTACCGTGATCTACCTCACCTTCTCGCTGCCATTCGCGATATGGCTGATGGTGTCCTATTTCGAGGACGTCCCGAGCGAGATGGAAGAAGCCGCGTTGCTCGACCGCGCCGGACGGCTGCGCGCCCTATGGCATGTCATCCTGCCGCAGGTACGCGGCGGCATCGCGGTGACGACGATCTTCGTATTTCTCAATGCCTGGAACGAATTCCTGTTCGCGGTCGTGCTGGGCGGCAACCAAGTCCGCCCGGTGACGGTGGCCATGTACAACTTCATTTCGGTCGAGCAGACGCTTTGGGCGCGCCTTGCCGCCGGCGCGATGCTGGCAATGGCACCCGTGATCCTGCTGGGCCTCATCGCGCAGCGCCATATCGTCAAGGGTCTGACCGTCGGCGCGGTCAAGGGGGGAGGACGGCGATGACCGGCGCGGGGCGCGTGCGGCTGCAGGGCATCGTCAAGCGTCACGGCAGCGTTACGGCGCTGCACGGCATCGACCTGGAGATCCGCCCGGGCGAATTCTTCGCGCTGCTAGGTCCCTCCGGCTCGGGCAAGACGACGACACTGCGCATCCTGGCGGGGCTCGAGCCGCACGATGCGGGTCGCGTCTACCTCGACGACGCCGATGTGACCGCCCAGGAGCCCGGCGAGCGCGATGTGGCGATGGTATTTCAAAGTTACGCGCTGTATCCGCACATGACCGTCGCCCAGAACATCGGGTTTCCGTTGCGCATGGTCGGAACGGGGCCGGCGGAAATCGAGCGCGCCGTGCGCGATGCCGCCAGCCGGGTGCACATCGAACACCTGCTCGAGCGCAAGCCCGGACAGCTGTCGGGCGGACAGCAACAGCGCTGCGCGCTCGCTCGTGCGATCGTGCGCAAACCCCGGCTGTTCCTGCTCGACGAACCCCTGTCGAATCTGGATGCCAAGCTGAGGCTGGAGACGCGCGTGGAGCTGCGCAAGCTTCAGCGATCGCTCGGCGTGACGACCGTCTACGTCACGCATGACCAGGAAGAGGCGATGACGATAGCCGATCGGATCGCCGTTTTCATGGACGGGCGGATCGTGCAGGTCGGCACGCCGGGCGAGGTATTCGCGCATCCCGCCAATGCCGCCGTGGCGGGGTTCATCGGAAGTCCACCGATGAATCTGCTGGTCGGGCAGTCCCGGCAGGGCGAGCTCCGCATCGGCGACGTGCCCGTGTTGGGCGTGCGCAGCGCCGGCCCGGATGGCGCCGTGACGGTCGGCGTTCGCCCGAGCGCATTGCGGCTGGCCGACACCGGTCTGCCGGCGCGCATCTATCTGGTGGAAGACCTCGGCGACAGCGTGATCGTGGATCTGCAGTTCGGCGAGGCGATCGTCAAGATGCGTACGGACCGGCGGCCGACGGCGAAGGAGGGCGATGCCGTCCATCTCGCATGGGACCCCGCGGCGGTCCACGTTTTCGACCCGATCAGCGGCGAGCGACGATAAGGCGAGACGCCCGGGCGCGCGGCTGACCCGGCGCGCCGCTCTGCACAAAAAAATGCGGCGCGCGTGGCAAAGCTCGTCCACAGCCGCGCGAGTGCGGTATCTTCTGCTTCCCGGATCCGGCCCACCGGCAGGCGGGACCCTACGTCCACCCGCAACCAATCATGGATCTCGTCTACGGCCTACCTCTGATTGCCGCGCTGGCACTGGCGTGGCTGGCCGCGCGCCATGTCATCAACAAGGCGCGGCGACAGCGGGAGCTGCTGGGCCGGCAACGGCGGCGATCCCGGCGCGGCCAGCAGTCGCCTGAGACGGTCACCTCGCGCTCGGATATGCGCTCGACCGACGCGCCGGTCACGATCGCCGATAAGCTCCGCACGCGCGAGAGCGCGCCCAAGGACACTGCCCCCCCACCGCCGCAGCGCCGGGATTAAGCGACGGCCGCCGGCCAAATTTGCCGGTCACCGTCACTGCCGGAGCTGGCGGGGGACTCCCGAATCGACCTCGCAGCGTCGCAGCCGGCGCGCGTCGCGAACGTACGACGCGCGGAATTCAAGCGTGATTCCAAGGGGATGGGCGCCCGTTCAGGGCGAGGAGGGTACCAGCGCGGGGCGGCGCCGGCGAGGAGAGATGGTCACGGAGAACGCCGCCCCGTCTGGATGACAGCTACTAAGCAATGGACGTGCCGGGCCGAATGCGGGATTCGGAGGCCACATCCTTCGAGAGTGCGAAGCAGTTGACAGCGCCCTGCCGCATAATCATAATGCGAATCATTCGCATTATTACCACTTAGAACGCTCCGGCAGACGACCATGTTAGGCACGGCCATCATCGTTTTCCGGGAAACCCTCGAGGCTGCGCTGATCGTCTCGATCGTTCTGGCTGCAACGCGCGGGATCGCGGGCCGCCGCCGCTGGATCGGCGCTGGCGTTCTCTGCGGGATCGCAGGGGCCCTCATCATCGCCGGAATGGCGGAACGCATCGCCGGTGCGCTTCAAGGCATCGGTCAGGAAGTTTTCGACGCGGCGATATTGATCGCGGCGGTCATGATGCTGGCCTGGCATCACCTGTGGATGGTGTCGCACGGACGCGCGCTCGCGGCGCGGCTGAAGGCGCTCGGCGATTCGGTGCGCGAGGGAGGAGGGACGCTCGCCGCCTTGTCGGCTGCGGTCGCGCTCGCGGTGCTCCGCGAGGGAGCCGAAACGGTCCTGTTCCTCCAAGGCATAGCGACGAGCGCGCCGCTGCGCGAGGTGCTGGCGGGGCTCGCGTCAGGGGTGACCGGCGGCGCGGCGCTCGGTTCGCTACTTTATCTGGGGCTGGTGCACGTTCCTGTGCGACATTTCTTCCGCGTTACCGGCTGGCTGATCGTCGCGCTTGCCGCGGGCCTCGCCGCGCAGGCCGCTCGCTTCCTCGAGCAGGCCAACCTGCTTCCTCCGATCGTGCCCGAACTCTGGGATACCTCGGCGATATTGTCGGCGGCGAGCCTGCCGGGTCAGCTGCTGCACATCCTGGTCGGATACACGCCGACGCCTTCGGGTCTGCAGTTCGCATGCTACGCCGTCACCGCGATCGGACTGATCGTCGCCGCGCGCTGGCGCGGCGGGACGAACCGCTTCTCGGCGGCGCGCGCTTCGTAGCTCGAGGCTGCCTTTGAACCAATCTATGGAGTTTCCGATGCGGACCTTCCTCGCCCTATGCTGTATAGCCTTGGCCGGTGTTGCCCTCGCCGACGATCCGACGTTCGAGATCGCGATCCGCGATCACCGGTTCGTTCCCAACGTGATCACGATCCCGGCCGGGCAAAAGGTCAAGCTGATCGTCAAGAACGAGGATCCGACGCCGGAGGAATTCGAAAGCGCGCGTCTGAACCGGGAGAAGGTCATTCCGGGGCGTGGCCAGGCGACGATCTTCGTCGGTCCGCTGAAGCCGGGCGAATATCCGTTTATCGGCGAATTCAACGAGAGCACGGCCACCGGCAAGATCGTCGTGAAATGAGCGGCGCCCGCCAGATGCGTTAGCGCCGTTCGTCTGCAGTCATTCTCCCCGATGCGATGGGCGCGAGCGCCGCGGCGGGGGCCTGCGCGCCGCGCGAAGTCCCGGGGAGAAGAAACAACATGCACAGAATCCTCGCGGGCGCCTTTTCAGTGCTCGCCATCGGCCTTGGCGCAGGCATCGTCCCGGCGCAAGCGGTCGAACCGGATACCGTCTACTCGCCGCGCGTGGAGCAGGGCGAATGGGAGATCGAAGTCAAGGGGCGGTATTTCTACGATCCCGACAGCGACGAGCATCGACAGTCGCAGAGCAAGCTCGAGCTGGGGTACGGCCCGACGTCGTACTGGTGGACGGAGCTGGTCGCCGAATACGAGCACACGCCCGGAAGCGGCGGAGGCTGGTCGGCATTCGAATGGGAGAACCGGTTCCAATTCACCGAGCCGGGCCAGTACTGGATGGATGTCGGTGCGCTGGTCGAGATCGAGCGACTCCATCCCGGCAGCGGCAAAGAGGTGCACGCGGGGCTGCTGCTGGAAAAAGAAATCGAGGAGACGACCTTGACCGTGAATGCGCTCCTCAACCGGGTGTTCGCCGATGAGGAATCCACGAAGTGGGAACCGGCCTATCGCGCGCAGTGGGCGTGGCGCTGGCGCGCGGAGATCCAGCCGCTGGTGCAATGGCAGGGCGACAGGGATAGCACCTACGTCGGCCCCGGCTTCACCGGAAAGACCCGGATCGGATCGCAGCGCGTAGAGTATCACCTGACCTGGCTGCGGCGGGTCAGCGGCGACACGCCGAAAGATGCGCTGCGCGTGCGGCTGGAGTTCGAGTTCTAGCGTGCTGGCGCGTCGCCGATCGCGCGCCGGGACGACGCGCGCGCCCAATCGCCCCCGTAGCGCAGCATCGACGTCTCGGTAGCGCCGGAACTTGCCGGCACGGCGCGTTCCAATGTCTTTTGCATCCTTGAATTGAGGTCCGCGATCGCCGCTTCGGTCCGCCGCGTCATCATGGCTGCGTTCACCGCGTGGGCGCTGTGCCGGGGCGCCGCGTCACGGGCCGATCTTTGGGGTTATGTCGACGCTGACGGGACGGCGCATTTCGCCACGGAGGCGCTGGATGCTCGATATCGCCTTTTTTTCAAGGGAGGCAGCTCGCTCGACGCGCCCAGTGCCAGCGCGCAAGCCGAGGTTGTCGGCGATGAGGCGTTCCGCCGCACGGCGCTTTACCAGCGGGTCGTCAACCATCCCAATCTCCACCGACTCCTGCCCCTGATCGAGCGCAACGCGCGCTCGCAATCGCTCGATCCCGCGCTGGTCAAGGCGGTCGTGGCCGTCGAGTCGGGCTTCGACCCGGCGGCGGTGTCACCGAAAGGCGCCCTCGGCCTGATGCAGCTGTTGCCCGAAACGGCGGCGCGTTACGGGGTGACCGGCGACTCCAAGCGAAGCATTGCGCAAAAGCTGCTGGATCCCGAAGTCAACCTTCGCGCAGGGACGCGTTACCTCCGCGATCTGGTCGTGCAGTTCGCCGACGACGTTCCGCTCGCGCTGGCAGCCTACAACGCGGGCGAGCAGACCGTACTCAATTATGGAGCGCGCATCCCGCCATTCGCCGAGACGCGCGAATTCGTCAGGCTCGTCGAACAGTTCCGTCGTCTGTTCGCTCCGCCGCTGGCCGCGGCGCCGCCGCGCGTTCGCCTGAGGCTGCCCGCCGGACGAGCCGCCTACGGAATGACGGAAGAGGCCACGCCCCATTCCGGCCACACCGATTCGGCCCGGGAGACGGGTCTGCATTAGAATCGATACGACGGCGGCCCACTGGCCGCCCGGGAGTCAGTTCATGTCGACAGTCGACAGCGTGCGCAGCGCGCCCAGATCCTATCTGTATTACCGGCACACGGCAGCGGTGCGCATCATGCACTGGATCAACGTGATCGCGCTGACGGTGCTTCTGATGAGCGGCCTCAACATCTTCAGCGCGCACCCGGCGTTGTACTGGGGCCAGTCGTCTTATTCGGGCCGCCCGCCGGTCCTCGAAATCGGTGCCATGGAAGATGCCGACAACGTCACGGGCGTGACACGCATACTCGGCCATGACTTCGATACGACCGGGTTGCTCGGCGCGTCCCGCGACGCCACCGGCGAAGTCGTCGCCGCGACGTTTCCGTCATGGCTTACGATCCCCGGCAACCGCTGGCTGTCGCTGGCGCGCCAATGGCACTTCCTTTTCGCCTGGATATTCCTGATCAACGGCCTGTGCTATGTCGCGTATGTGGTGTTGAGCCGGCATCTGGCGCGCGATCTCGCGCCGACGGGGCGCGACTGGCGCTCGATCGGCCGCTCGATCATCGACCATCTGCGCTTCCATCATCCAGTCGGTGAAGCGTCGAAGCGCTACAACGTCCTGCAGAAGCTCACCTACCTGACGGTGATCTTCGTGCTCTTGCCGCTGGTGATTCTGATGGGTTTGGCCATGTCGCCGGGCCTGGACTCGCTGGTTCCCGGATGGGTCGGCATCGTCGGCGGCCGCCAGTCGGCGCGCACGATCCATTTCATCGTGGCCTGGCTGCTGGTTGCATTCGTGCTCATCCACGTGTTCGAGGTCGTCATCACCGGGCTGTGGAACAATCTTCGTTCGATGATCACCGGACGCTATCGCGTCGAAGGCGAGGCTGGCGATGAATCCTGTTGAGAATTTTCCGCGACGTCGGTTGCTCCTCGGCGCGATGGCAGGCGCCGGCGCGCTGGTGCTCGCGGGTTGCGACAAGCTCGCCAACACCGCGTGGTTCCAGAAGACACTCGGTGCAGGCGAATCGTTGACCCGGGTCGCGCAGCGCATGGTCATTCCGCGCAAGGCGATGGCACAGGAATTCACCGAGGCAGATCTGTCGCCGGAGTTCCGCAGCAACGGCACGTCGGTGCCGCGCAACGCCCAATACCAGGCATTGGCGAGCGCCGGATTCGCCGCCTATCGACTCGACGTCGGCGGGCTGGTCGAACGGCCGGTGAGCCTGTCGCTGGCCGACTTGCGTGCGCTGCCCAGTCGAACGCAGATCACGCGACACGACTGCGTCGAAGGATGGAGCGCAATCGGCAAGTGGAAAGGTGCGACGCTCTCGGCGCTGCTCGATGCGGTACAGCCGAAGACCAACGCCCGCTATGTGGTGTTCCATTGCGCCGACCCGATGGAGAACGACGGGAGCAGCCCCTACTACGAAAGCATCGATTTCGAAGATGCCTACCATCCGCAGACGATCCTCGCCTACGAATTGAACGACAAGACCCTGCCGGTCCCGAACGGCGCGCCGGTCCGCCTGCGCGTCGAGCGGCAGCTGGGCTACAAGCACGCGAAGTACGTGATGCGCATCGAGCTGGTCGAGAGCTTCGCGCACATTGCCGGCGGCAAGGGCGGCTACTGGGAAGACCAGGGCTACCAGTGGTACGCGGGCATCTAGCAGCCTGATGCAAAACCCTCCACGAGCCGCGTTTCTGCCGCAATGGCCTCGGATGCTAGGCGTCGCGGCGCAGCCAATAGCTTGGCCTATTGGCAAGCCGCGCAACAACGCAGATGGGGCTATTGCGGCGAAACCCGGATGGGGCGCGGCTTCCCGGGCGATCTGCTTTGTCGCGCCGCTAGCCAAGGGGACCTGCCATTGGCTTCGCGTCGCTTCGCGCATCTCATCCCGGGAAGCCTGCGCCGCGGCCGCGCGGGGTTCTGTATCAGGCTGCTAGAACCGGTTTCGGGCGCGTTTTTCCGGGTTGGTTGACGCGGCGGGGCGCACCCCGCCACACTTCGCGCTTTGTCCGACGCTCCCGACCCATGCCCGCCGTTCGCTTCGATCGCTTTTACCGGTACGAGGAACTGAGCGCGATCCTCAAGCAGTACGCGGCGCAATATTCAGCGCTCGCAACGATCGAATCGATCGGCAAGAGCCACGAAGGCCGCGACATCTGGGTATTGACGCTGACCAGCAAGGCGAGCGGGCCCGCTGCGGACAAGCCGGCGTTCTGGGTCGAAGGCAACGTCCACGCCACCGAAGTCGCGGGCTCGGTCGCCTGCGTCTATTTCTTGCACCATCTGCTGACCCGGTACGGCCAGGACGCCGATGTGACGCGGGTGCTCGACACGCGGGCGTTCTATATCTGCCCGCGGGTCAATCCCGACGGCCCGGAATGGGCGCTGGCCGACAAGCCTCGTTTTGTGCGTTCCAGCACGCGGCCCTATCCGTATGACGAAGAAGACATCGAGGGTCTGACGGTTGAAGACATCGATGGCGACGGACGGATCCTGCAGATGCGCGTGCGGGACCCGAACGGCTTGTGGAAGCCCCACCCCGACGAACCTCGGCTGATGGTCCGGCGCGAGCCGACCGAGGTCGGCGGCACCTACTATCGCATTCTGCCCGAGGGGACGGTGGAGGATTACGACGGATTCATGTTACAGGTTAAGAAGAAAAAAGAGGGGCTTGATTTAAATAGAAATTATCCTGCCCATTGGCGCCAGGAATACGAGCAGCTCGGCGCCGGTCCCTACCCGACCTCGGAGCCCGAGGTGCGGGCGCAGGTCGCGTTTCTGACCTCGCACCCGAACATCGGCGGCGGCATCAGCTATCACACATGGAGCGGCGTCCTGCTGCGGCCGTTCGATCATTCGCCGGATGAAGACATGGTCCCGGAGGACCTCTGGGTCTACAAGAAGATGGGTGCGAAAGGCACTGAATTGACGGGATACCCGGCCATTTCTGTCTACCATGAATTTCGCTATTACCCCAAACAGGTCATCGGCGGCACCTCGGACTGGCTGTTCGACCACCTCGGCGCCTTTTCTTGGGTCGTCGAGATCTGGTGCCCGATGCGCGAAGCGGGCATCGAAAAGTACCTCTACATCGACTGGTTCCGGGACCATCCGATCGCGGATGATCTTGCCCTGTATCGCTGGAACGAGCAGAAGCTGGGCGGCGCCGCGCACGCGGACTGGAAACCGTTCGATCATCCGCAGCTCGGCGCAATCGAAATCGGCGGCTGGAACCGGTTCCATGCGTTCAGCAATCCGCCGCTTGCGTTGCTGGAAAAAGAAGTGGCCCGATTCCCGTCGTGGATGATCTGGCAGGCACTGCTGTCACCCAAGCTCGAACTCCTCGATGCGACCGCCGAACGCATCGGCGCCGAGTCGTGGCGCGTGCGCCTGGTCGTGCAAAACACCGGTTGGCTGCCCAGCTATGTCAGCAAGCGGGCGTTGGAGCGCAAGGTCGTTCGCGGCCTGATCGCCGAGATCGTATTGCCGCAGGGAGCGAAGCTGCAGGGCGGCAAGCGTCGGCAGGACCTCGGGCAGCTCGAAGGCAAGGCGTACAAGCATACCGGCGTGTCCTTCTGGCCGGACTACCATCTGACCGACGACCGTGCGAAGATCGAATGGGTGGTGCAGGGGAAGACGGGGGACCGCGTCGCGCTTACCGCGAGGCACGAGCGGGCGGGCACCGTGCGCACCGAGGTCACACTGGACTAGGGGCGATCGATGGCAAAAGTTCTCGGCCTGGGGGGGCTTTTTTTTAAATCGCCCGAACCCGAAAAGCTGCTTGCCTGGTACGCGAAGTGGCTGGGTATCGGCGACGGCAAGGCGTCGATCGAGTTTCGCAGCGCGACGATGCCGGCCAACAGCTTTACCGTCTGGAGTCCGTTTCCGGCAAATACCGACTACTTCGCGCCGTCCGGACGCGCGTTCATGTTCAACCTGATCGTCGACGATCTCGACGGCGCGCTCGGCCAGGTACACACCGGCGGCGGCCAGGTCGTCGGCGAAATCGAAGAACATGAGTACGGCCGCTTCGGCTGGTTCATCGATCCTGACGGCAACAAGGTCGAGTTGTGGGAGCCACCGAAAACCGCGTGAGCCTGCGCCGATGAACGCGAGACAGGCAATCCGACACGACCTCGATCACCAAATTCATCACGCGACGCTTCGATCTGGAGCCATTGCCGGGCGTTCGCGCACAAATGGGCGATCTCACCGCCGCATTCGATTTTTCGCAGTGATGCAGGGCATCCGCGCCGAGGCGGCGCGATGAAAGCGACGCGGCCGTCGAAAATCCCTGCCAGCGTGTGGACGCTCGGACTGGTGTCCCTGCTGATGGACACCTCGTCCGAGCTGATTCACAGTCTGCTGCCGCTGTTCATGGTCACCATGCTGGGCGCGTCGGCGTTTGCGGTCGGCATCATCGAGGGCATCGCCGAATCAACGGCGCTCATCACCAAGGTCTTTTCGGGATACCTCTCGGACCGTTTTCGCAGGCGCAAGCTGCTCGTGGTGCTGGGCTACGGCATCGCGGCGCTGACGAAGCCATTGTTCCCGCTCGCGTCATCGCTCGGGTGGGTCGTCGCCGCGCGTTTTATCGATCGGATCGGCAAAGGGATACGCGGCGCGCCGCGCGATGCGTTGATCGCCGATATCACCCCGAACGAGCTCCGCGGTGGCGCTTATGGTCTGCGCCAGGCGCTCGACACCGTGGGTGCCTTGGCCGGACCCCTGCTGGCGATCGGAGCGATGCTCTGGTTCAGCGACAACTTCCGGGCGGTGTTCTGGCTCGCCACCATTCCCGCCTTCGCTGCCGTGGCGCTGCTCATCGGCGGAGTACGCGAGCCCGAGCATGTGGCCGATGGCAAGTCGTCCGGACCGTCGATCGCGATGGCCGACATCCGACGTTTGTCGACGAGCTACTGGTGGATCGTCGCCGTCGCGGCGGTGATGACGCTGGCGCGGTTCTCGGAGGCGTTCCTTGTCCTTCGCGCCCAGAGCGTCGGCATGGCGCTCGCCTGGGTCCCGCTGGTCATGGCGATGATGAGTCTCATCTATGCTCTGGTGTCGTATCCCGCCGGCGTGCTGGCCGACCGGGGCAGGCAGGGCATGCTGCTGTCGGCAGGCCTCCTGGCGCTGATCGTCGCCGATCTGGTTCTCGCCCATGCCGGATCCGAAGCCACCGTCCTGCTGGGTAGCGCTGTCTGGGGCGTCCATATGGGACTGACACAGGGCGTGCTGTCCGCGCTGGTCGCGCAAACGGCGCCTCCCGACCTCCGCGGCACGGCATTCGGCTTGTTCAATCTGGTTAGCGGCATCGCCCTCCTGGTCGCCAGTGCGCTGGCGGGCTGGCTGTGGGCAGCGCATGGACCGATGCTGACCTTCTATGCCGGGGCCGGCTTTACGGGACTGGCCCTGCTCGGGTTATGGCTTCGCCCGGGGCCAAGGAGATTTTGCCAGTCTTGATTGAATCTTAGCGGACACAGTTCGCGTTGATTCCCTCTCCGTTTGACCCTGTTCAGGAAGTTAAGTGGTATGCTGGCCTAGAACGAACGTTCGATGGCCGCCGCGCCGGGGATCGCCCTGGGGCAGGCCGATGGAGAGCCGCGATCCGCTCCTTGCCCACGACTGCCGATCAGCCCGCAGCGCCACCTGGCGCGCCGGAGCCTTACTTGAGCTCGCTGAACGCGCAGCAACGCCTCGCGGCCGAACATGGCGTCGGGACGGCCAGCGGAGCAGGGCAGGGGCCCCTGCTGGTCATCGCCGGCGCGGGGTCGGGAAAGACCAACGCGCTTGCGCACCGCGTGGCGCATCTGGTGCTCAACGGCGCCGATCCGCAGCGCATCCTGCTGCTGACCTTTTCACGGCGCGCGGCGAGCGAAATGGAGCGGCGCGCCGGCCGCGTGTTAAGTCGCAGCCTTGGCCAACGCGGTGCGCAACATCCGCCGACGCTGCCATGGTCGGGAACGTTTCACAGCATCGGCGCGCGGCTGTTGCGCGAATACGCCGAGCGCATCGGGCTTATGCCGTCGTTCACCATCCATGACCGTGGCGATTCCGAAGACCTGCTCGCGATCGTTCGCCACGAACTGGGCCTGTCGGCGACCAAGCGCAGATTCCCGGCGAAGGGCACCTGCCTCGC
Source organism: Casimicrobiaceae bacterium (assembly GCA_036493675.1). Lineage (GTDB taxonomy): Bacteria > Pseudomonadota > Gammaproteobacteria > Burkholderiales > Casimicrobiaceae > PALSA-1003. Next base: position 27,309 of record DASXPJ010000048.1, on the reverse strand, counting down.
GATCTACTCGCGTGCCATCAACAGCGGGGCGCCACTCCCCGACGTGCTCGCCGGCAGGTTCCCGTGGTGCGCGCACTGGGCGAGCGAGCTGCAGAAGCTCTTCGCCGCGTACGCGGCCGAAAAGCAGGCACAGAACGCGCTCGACTACGACGATCTCCTGCTTTACTGGGCATACATGGTCGCGGAGCCCGGCCTGGCCAGAGAGATAGGCGACCGATTCGACCATATCCTGGTCGACGAATACCAGGACACCAACCGCCTGCAGGCGTCGATCCTTTTGGGCATGAAGCCGGACGGCGCGGGCCTTGCCGTCGTCGGCGATGACGCGCAGTCGATCTATTCGTTTCGCGCCGCCACGGTGCGCAACATCCTCGACTTTCCGCATGCCTTCGACCCGCCGGCACGCATCGTCACGCTGGATCGCAATTACCGATCGACGCAGCCGATACTCGATGCGTCGAATGCGGTGATCGCGCTTGCCAGCGAGCGCTACAGCAAGAACCTGTGGACCGAGCGCATGGCAGCCCAGAAGCCGCAACTCGTCAGCGTCCGTGACGAAGCCGATCAGGCGCGTTGCGTAGCCGACCGCGTGCTGGAGCAGCGCGAGTGCGGCATGGCGCTCAAATCGCAGGCCGTGCTTTTTCGCAGCTCCAGCCACAGCGCGCAACTCGAGCTCGAGCTGGCGCGGCGCGGGATTCCCTTCGTGAAGTTCGGCGGCCTCAGGTTTCTCGATGCCGCGCACGTCAAGGACGTGCTGTGCCTGCTCCGATGGGCCGACAACCCAAGAAGCAGGATGTCGGGTTTTCGCATCGCCCGCCTGTTGCCCGGCGTGGGCCCGGCGAGTGCGGCGAGGCTGCTGGACGCGATGGTGAACTCGCCCGATCCGGTCGCCGCCATGGCCGATTTCCGCATGCCGGCGTCGTCGACACCGGAATGGGAGGACTTGCGTCGCGTATTCACGGCGCTCAATGCAGGCAGAGGAGGCTGGCCCGCGGACATCGACCTCGTCACGCGCTGGTACGAGCCGCACCTGCACCGGATCTATGACGACGCCCAGGTGCGCCAGGGCGATTTGACCCAACTGATCCGGATCGCGTCGACCTACGCCTCGCGCGAACGGTTTCTGACCGAGGTCACGCTCGATCCTCCGGCCGCGACCAGCGATGAGAGCGCCGAGCCGGGCCTGGATGACGACTACCTGATCTTGTCGACAATCCATTCGGCCAAGGGACAGGAATGGCGCAGTGTGCATGTGCTCAACGTCGTCGATGGCTGCATTCCGTCCGACTTGAGCACGGGATCCGCGGAGGATATCGAGGAGGAGCGGAGGCTCTTGTATGTCGCGATGACGCGCGCCAGGGATGAGCTGCATCTGATGGTGCCGCAGCGCTTCTACGTACACCAGCAAACGAACTATGGCGATCGTCATGTCTATGCCTCGCGCAGTCGTTTCATTCCCAACGGGCTGACGCGATATTTCGAATGCCGCGCCTGGCCGCCGGCCGATGCATGTGGCGAGCAGGCAGCGACCGGGATTCCGCCCGTCGCCGACATCGCGGCCCGGATCAGGCTGCGCTGGCAGGGAGCCCACCTGAAAGCGCCCATGGACGACCGGACTGAGTGAGCCCGAAGGGGCTGCGCTGTTGCGTATAATGTATATTATGTCAAGTACCAGTAGGCATGGGTAGGTCTGGGTTGTAGGTGGCTCCCCTACGCCGGAATCAGACAGCGGCCGATGTTCGTAAGACAGATGCTTGGGCACGATGAGCTCGTCGATGCCGCCGAAGCCGGCCAGGGAGCGCAGCGTTTTTGCGAAGCCCTGGATATCGTCGCTGCCGTCGGTAGCTCGGTTCCGCAGTCCTCATCCCGCAAGCCCATGCAAAAGATCACCCCATTCCTTTGGTATGCGCGCGAGGCTGAAGAAGCGGCCGCGTTTTACACGGGAATTTTTCCCGACTCGCGGGTCACGAGGGTGACCGCGATGCCGAGCGAATCACCCAGCGGTCCGCCCGGGTCGGTCAAGATCGTCGAGTTTGTCCTGTTCGGGCAAGCTTTTGTCGCCATGACCGCCGGACCCCTCGACCCATTCAACCACGCGATTTCGCTGGTCGTGAATTGCGACGACCAGGCCGAGCTCGATCGCTACTGGAACGCGCTGCTCCATGGGGGCTCCGCCGAGCAGTGTGGCTGGCTGAAAGATCGTTTCGGTGTGTCATGGCAGATCGTGCCCACCGTCCTGGGCGAGATGATGGCGGACCCCGATCGCGCCAGGGCCAAACGAGCCGCCGACGCCATGCTGAAAATGGTCAAGCTCGACATTGCGAAGTTGAAGGCTGCCTATGCAGGGACGGCGGGCGCCTGAGGGCCGCGCGCCTGCCCGTATCGATGACCGCCTCTGCACTGGCGATGCGGCCCACCCCCAGCAACTATTCTGACGAGAGCGACCATGAACAAATACCTTGTCCTGTACCTTGCGCCCGTATCCGTCATCGAGGAATGGAAAAAGACCGAGCCGGCGAAAAGAAAAGCCGCCGAAGAAAAAATGCAGGGTGAGTGGAAGAAATGGATGGGCGACCACGCCAAGATGTTCGCCGACGCTGGGGCCGGAGTCGGCAAGACCAAGCGCGTCGCGGCGCAGGGCGCCTCCGATACCCGAAACGACATCATGTTGTATTCGATCGTCGAGGCGGACTCGCACGACGCGGCAACCAAATCGTTCGTGGGTCACCCGCACCTGCAGATTCCGCAGGCATCGATCGAGGTGATGGAGATACATCCTCTGCCGCGAATGTAGTTGCCTCACCCGCCCCTGCCGCGGGCCGTCGCGAAAGCGGCGGCCCGCGCGAGCCGGCGTCGAGATCAGGCCGCCGGTCCCACGCAGTATCGCGCCAGGGCGTCGATGACGCCCGCGTCCTCACCGGCCGGCGCAACGCCGTCGATCGCGGTGTCGGCAAAACGCCTCTGAGCTGCGGCAATGAGATCCGGCAGATCGCGGCGCACGTGGCCGCCCTGGCCGAGAAATACCGGGACCACGCGGATCGTGTCGACGCCCAGCGCAACGAGCTCGGCGATCGCCCCCTCGAGATCGGGCTGCATCAGCTCGAGATAACAAAGCCGGACTTCGGCAGCGGGCGCCAGCGCCCTGACCCGCCGCAGCAGTTTTTCGAACGGCTCCGCCCAGCGCAGATCGCGGGCGCCATGCGCAAAAAGGACGAGTCCAAGTTTCATCGGCGGGTGCGGGAGGGCGCGGGCGCGTTATGCCATCAGGCTATCAACTAATCGCCACTCATTCCTTCTCTGCATAACCCCGCCCCGGTAGCCTGTGGCTGAGGACTAACCCGGCGGGCCATGTACCAATACGACCACCTCGACCAGCGTCTTGTCGACGAGCGTGTCGCCCAATTTCGCGACCAGACGCGGCGTTTTCTCGCCGGTGAATTGAGCGAGGATGAGTTTCGGCCGCTGCGCCTGCGGAATGGACTTTATATCCAGAAATACGCGCCGATGCTGCGCGTGTCCATCCCGTACGGAGTCCTGTCGTCGACGCAGCTGCGCAAGCTCGCGCACATCGGACGCAAGTATGACAGAGGCTACGGACACTTCACCACGCGGCAGAACATCCAGTACAACTGGCCGCGCCTCGAAGAAGTCCCGGATATCCTCGCGGAGCTCGCGACCGTGCAGATGCACGCCATCCAGACCAGCGGGAACTGCGTGCGCAATATCACCAGCGACCATTTTGCCGGCGTCGCCGCCGACGAGATCATCGATCCCCTGCCCTACAGCGAGCTGGTCCGCCAATGGGCGTCGTTCCATCCGGAATTCTCCTACCTGCCGCGCAAGTTCAAGATTGCGATCTCCGGGTCGGCGACCGATCGCGCGGCAACGCTGGTCCACGACATCGGCGTCCACGCGCTACGGAACGACGCAGGCGAGATCGGCTTTCGCATTGTCGTGGGCGGGGGCTTGGGACGCACGCCGGTCATCGGCCACGTCATTCGCGACTTCCTGCCGCGCGAGGAAATCCTCAACTACCTCGACGCCGTTCTGCGCGTCTACAACCGCTTCGGGCGCCGCGACAACCTGTTCAAGGCGCGGATCAAGATACTCGTCAAGGAAATGACGCTCGAGGTGTTCCGGCACCACCTCGAATCCGAGTGGCAGCGGGTGCGAGGCGGCCCCGCCACGGTGCCCGACCAGGAAATCGATCGGATCGCATCGTTTTTCGCTCCGCCCTCGTACGAGCGCCTGTCCGGCGACGACGCGAGTTTTCGTGCTGCCGTCGCCGACAATCGTGCCTTCGCCAACTGGGTGAAGCGAAACGTCTTTCCGCACAAGGTGCCGGGTTACGCCGCGGTCACGCTGTCGCTCAAGAAAACGGGCGTGCCTCCTGGCGATGCGACGTCGGACCAGATGGACGCGGTCGCCGACCTCGCCGATGCGTACAGTTTCGGCGAAATCCGCGTGTCGCACGAGCAGAACCTGATTTTCGCGCATGTCAGGCAAGCCGAGCTGCCAGCTCTGTGGGGCGAACTCAAGGGCTTAAGCTTCGCCAGCCCGAACATCGGGCTTCTGACCGACATCATCTGCTGTCCCGGCGGCGATTTCTGCTCGCTCGCCAACGCCAAGTCGATACCGATCGCCGAGGCAATCCAGCGCCGCTTTGACGACCTCGACTATTTGCACGATATTGGCGAAATCGACCTCAACATCTCGGGCTGCATGAACGCCTGCGGCCACCATCACGTCGGCAACATCGGGATCCTGGGCGTCGACAAGAACGGCGCCGAGTGGTACCAGGTCTCGATCGGCGGCGACCAGGGCGAGCATGCCTCGCTCGGGAAGGTCATCGGGCCCTCCTTCGCCGCGCGCGACATGCCCGATGTCATCGCCCGCCTGCTCGACACCTATGTCGAGCGACGCGAGCCGGATGAGCCGTTCATCGAGACGGTCCGGCGCATCGGCCTCGAGCCGTTCAAGGAGCGCGTCTATGCGGCTGCTCACTAAGGAACGCTCGGTTGTCGAAGATCAGTGGGCGTTGTTGGCCGCGACGGCGAGCCTCGGCGATGTTTCCCCGGGCCCGACGATCGTGCCTCTGGCGCTGTGGCTTGCCTCCCGCGAGACGCTCGCTGCGCGTCGCGATATCGGCGTGTGGCTCAAGCCCGCGGACGATCCGGATGCGCTCGCCGGCGATGTCGGCCGCCTGCCGCTGATCGCGGTCGAGTTTCCGCAATTCGGCGACGGTCGCGGCTACTCGACGGCACGCTTGCTGCGAGAAAAATATCGCTTCACCGGCGAGTTGCGCGCCACCGGCGACATTTTGCGCGATCAGATCTACTACCTTTGGCAATGCGGTTTCGACACCTTCGCGCTGCGCACCGGCCGCGACGTTGCCGATGCCCTGACCGCGTTCGGCGATTTCACCGACAACTATCAGTCGACCGTCGTTCGGCCGCTGCCGCTTTTCCGGCGGCGGCTGCAGGCGGCGCCCGCCGACGAGGCGACGCGCGACACGGCGGCAGCCGGGACGGTCCGATGACCGCGGCTCGGGGCGTCGTCTACCTCGTGGGTGCGGGCCCCGGCGCGCCGGACCTTCTGACTTTGCGGGCTGCACGCCTGCTCGCGCAAGCGGACATCGTGTTCTACGACGCACTGGTGCACCCGGAAATCGTCGCGCTCGCCACGCACGCTCGCAAGATCGCCGTCGGCAAGCGTTGCGGCAAGCACTCGACGGCGCAGCTGTTCATCAACAAGCGTCTGATCGACGCGGCGGCCGTGCATTCGGTCGTCGTCCGCCTCAAAGGGGGCGATCCGATGCTCTTCGGGCGGGCGCAGGAAGAAATCGCCGCTCTCGAGGCGGCCGGCGTACGCTGCGAAGTCGTCCCCGGGATCACGGCCGCCTTGGCGGCCAGCGCGGACCTCGGCATTGCGCTGACGCAGCGCGGCGTCGTACGCACGGTGAGCCTGGTGACGCCGCGCGTCGGCGAGCGCGAGGCGGCGAACGAATGGGCACGAAGCATCGCGGCCGCCGACGCGGGCGCGATCTACATGGGCGCCGGCCAGGCCGGCCCGATCGCGGCGGCTCTGATCGCCGCCGGCAAGAGCGCAGCGACGCCGGTCGCCGTGGTTGAAAATGCATCGCTGCCGACGTCGCGCACGATCTTTACGACGCTTGCGGCCTTGCCGCGCATCGCCGACAGCAACCTGACCGGACCGTCGCTGATCCTGGTCGGCCCGCAATTTCGCGCTGCCCGCGCCGCCGCGGCGGACGACCGTCATGAAGTCGGCGACACCGATGCGCAGGTCGCGCATCGATAAGCCAGTTGTGACGGGCTTGCGCGCCCGCGGCGATTAAGCTTGCTCCAACCCGGCGCCGGGACCTCGCCGGCGGTGCGAGACGGCGCGCTACAATGTGCGCGGCGCCACCCATACGTCGCCGCGCGGCCGATGCAGTTACCTCTTTTCCAGCTTTCGCCGGCCGACCAGCAGGCGTGGCTGCGCGCACGATTCGAGCGCCCGGCGCCGACCTCGGCCACCAATCTTTCGGACGGGTTCCGCTTGCCGGGCCGCGAGGGGCTGCCCACGCCCGCAGCTGTGCTTGTCCCGCTGGTCAATCGTGCGGAAGGCCTGACGGTTCTGTTCACCGAGCGCAGCATCGATCTGCCCGACCATCCGGGGCAGATCAGCTTCCCGGGGGGGCGCATCGAACCCGAAGACGCCGACGCGATCGAGGCGGCTCTGCGCGAAGCCGAGGAAGAGATCGCCCTGCCCCGCGAGCGCGTTCAGCCACTGGGCCGGCTCGCCGATTACGAGACGGTGACCGGATTCAGGGTCACCCCGGTCGTCGGCTGGATCGAGCCTCCGATAGCGCTCAAGCCCGATCCGGTCGAGGTCGCCGCGGTGTTCGAAGTGCCGCTCGCATTCCTGCTCGAACCGAACAATCAGCAGCGACACTTCCGCATGCTGGGCGAGATGCGCCGCGATTACTATGCGATACCTTATGGCGAGCGCTTTATCTGGGGCGCGACTGCCGCAATGTTGCTGATACTCGATCGCACGCTGCGCGAGGAGTAGCGGCTTGGCGTCCTTTGGCACGCCGATCGGGACCGGAATCATCCTGTCCGGTGGCGGCGCGCGCGCCGCGTACCAGGTCGGTGCATTGCGCGCGATCGCACGAATCCTGCGTCAGCCCGGCGCCGGCCCCTTCGGCGTCATCTGCGGCACTTCCGCCGGTGCCATCAACGCCGCAGCGCTGGCCGTCCATGCCGACAGCTTCCGCGACGGCGTTGCGCGCCTGGTGCGCCTGTGGCGCAGTATCGACATCGGCGACGTTTACAACGCCGATTTGGCGACGGTATCGGGACATGGCATGCGCTGGCTGGCATCGGTCCTGACCGGCCGTCCGGGGCCGGCCAACACAGCATCCATGTTCGACAATCGGCCACTCCGAAAGCTTTTGCGCCGGGAATTGAACGCCGAGCGCATCGCTGCCCATATTGCCGCAGGGCGCCTGCGTGCACTCGCGATCAACGCGACCAGCTACGCGACCGGGCACGCGGTGACCTTCTACCAGGGCGACCCGGCGATCCGGCCCTGGCAACGGCTGCGGCGGCGCGGCGAGGCCGCGACGATCGGCGTCGACCACCTGCTCGCCTCCACCTCGATCCCGTTTATCTTTCCTGCAACGCGCGTTGGGCCGGACTACTTTGCTGACGGCTCCGTGCGGCAGATCGCCCCGCTGTCGCCAGCGCTTCATCTGGGTGCACGGAGATTGCTGGTCCTCGCCGTCGGCCAGTTCACCGGGCAGCGGCCGAAGCCAATGCGCGCCACGGCACGCCGCTATCCTTCCTTCGCGCAGGTCGCAGGTCACGCCTTGTCCAGCGTCTTTCTGGACAACATGGGCGCGGATCTCGAGCGCATGTGGCGCATCAATCAACTTGCCGATCTGGTGCCGCCCGAACAGCTCAGCAAGCGTGGAATCGAGGTCGCGCATGTCGATGCGCTGGTGCTCGGCCCCAGCGTCGATCTGGCCGAGCTGGCCGTCGGCTGCGGGCACCATCTGCCCAGGGGTGTGCGTTACCTTCTGGGGGGACTGGGCGGGACCCGAGGCACCGGCGCGACGCTGCTTTCGTATCTACTGTTCGACCGTCATTATTGCCGCGCGTTGATGGCGCTGGGGCACGCCGATGCGATGGCACGGCGCGACGAAATCGACGCTTTCCTGGGAAGCGAGAGCCCCGGTTTCGTGCCGGTGTTTCCCACCGCGCTGTTCCGATAAGCCATTGCGCATTTGACGCGATCCGCATTTTCGCCGACGATGCACCGCGGCGCGGCCCTTCGCGCTCTGCCGCGCGAAGATCCGCATGTCCCTCGAACGCGACCGCCATTTTCACAGCCTCAGTCCGCACGGCTTCCACCGCGTCGTCTACCGACAGTGGGGCGATCCGGGCAATCCGCGGGTTGTCGTCTGCGTGCACGGTCTGACCCGAAACGGCCGGGACTTTGACACGCTCGCCGCCGCGATCGCCGATCGTTTCCGCGTCCTCTGTCCCGACATGCCGGGCCGCGGCGACAGCGAATGGCTGGCCGATCCGAACGACTATACGTTCCCGACCTACCTGACCACGCTGACCGCGCTGCTGGCGCACGCCGACGTCGAGCGCTGCGCATGGGTCGGTACGTCGATGGGCGGGCTGCTGGGTATTGCATTGGCGGCGCAACGCAATACACCCGTACACCGGCTGGTCGTCAACGACGTGGGGCCGGTGATCGAGCCGTCGGCTTTGGCCCGCATCGCATCCTACGTCGGCGCCGATCCCCGGTTCGACTCGTTCGCTGCTCTCGAGGCGCACATTCGTGCCGTGTCTGCCCCGTTCGGCCCGCTGTCCGACGCCCAGTGGACGACGCTTGCGCGCACGACGGCACGCCAACAAGCCGACGGCAGCTGGCGGCTCAAGTACGATCCGGGCATTGCCGTACCGTTCCGCGTTCAGGCGGCGCAGACCCGCGATGTCTGGCCGCTTTGGGACGCCATCTCTTGTCCTACGCTCGTTCTGCGCGGCGCCGAATCGGATCTGCTGGCGCTCGCGACGGCGGCGGCGATGAAGACGCGCGGGCCGAAGCCGAATGTGATCGAATTTCCCGGCATCGGTCATGCGCCGATGCTGCTCGACCCGGCCCAGATCGCCCCTGTGGTCGAATTTCTCGGTGCCACGTAGAGCTTTCTCGATCGGCATCGTCGAGCCCGAATCGCATCGTCTACAATCGCCCAGTATCCACGCCGCGACCACGCCACTTGACCCTCGCACTCAGCCTGCCGCCGATCGACGAGCGCCCCGCGCATCCGCCCGAAACGCGGCCTGCGCAGGTGCAGGCATGGATCGACGAGGTAATGAAGCGGGATTCCATCGAGGCGGCCGGCGTGATCGGCGACGCGCTGGCCGCGACCAATCGGGCCGCGATCTCGGATTCGCGTCGGCTGGACCTCGCCGAGAAGTTCTACGTGGCCGCAGTGACCCTGTGGCCGATACTCGAGCGCAATTTCGCACGTGCCGCGCACCCGCTTACCGGCAACGCGCTGCAAGCCGCCAAGGTGGCGCTGACCCTGTCGGCGGAGCTCGCGACCGCGTACAAGCGTCTGCTCGCCCACGAAGCCGACAAGCGCATCCTTCTCGGTGGCAACCGGTTGCTCGTGGCACTGATCCACCGCTGTCTGCAATGCACGACCCGCGTGCTGACCAACAGCTATATGTCGTATGCGCCCGTGCCCGCCCGCACCTGGCACGATGCGCATGCGATCTACACCCATGCGCGCGCCCGGGGTCTGCATCAGACGCCTATCGCCAGCGACAATCCCGACGCCACGCCCGAGCGGATCTATGTGCAGGCGCTGCTGCTGGCGCTGGCCAATCCCTATGGTTTCCTGCCGACGCAGCTCGGGCACGTCATTCAATATCTGCAGGAGCATTCGCACTGGGCGAAGCTGACCGACGTCGCGCCGGTGCACCGGCTGGCGAAGGCCGTGGCCATTGTTCCGGTCGGCCACGATTTTCCTCCGTTCTCGTCGAACAAAGGCGGCAACGTCGAGGGCAAGAAACTGTACCTGCTCACGTTCGACTTGGCCTTCCAGCTGCAGGAGCAGCTCCACGCGCTCGAGACCGGCGGCAAGGCGCCGACGGGCTTCCCCGCGGACACCGCGGCGGTGGCGCAATACATGACCTTGTTGCGACGCCTGTTGCGGCAATGGGCGATACCGCCGGCCCGGCAGTTCAATCGCTTGCCGTCGCGGGCGCGGGTAGTCATGTGCGCCGGACTGAACGCCGTGTGGCAGTACAGCCCGGGGGCGCACCTGGACATTTTCAATCCACCTCCGGGCCTGCCGACGATGACCGCGTGCCAAGTCATCAACCATACGCCGGGCGGATACGCGCTGCGGCAGATCGACTCCGTCCATGCGCCGCTGCGCGTCGGCGAGCTGATCGCATTGCGCGTCGAGGGACGCAGCACCCTTCAGGCCGCGATGGTGCGCTGGTTTCGCAACACGATGCGCGGTACCGGGCTCGAGTTCGGCTGCGAGCTGTTGACCGATACCCCGGAAGCCGCCGCCGGTCGCGGCGAAGGCACCGACAGTGCACCGCTGCTGCCGATGGTGCTGGTACCCGGCGATGGCCCCGAGGAGTCGCCGCCGATGGCGCTGGTCCCGGCCGGGGCATTTCAGCTGGAGCAGGCGATCTCCCTGCACCGCGAGAAGTCAGTCGGAACGGCGGTGCTGACCAAGCTCGTTGACCAGGGGCCCGGGTTCGAGCTGTTCGAGTATGTCGCCGTCGCCTGACGCCGGCGATTTCCGCTGGCGGCGGGCCACCGCAACCACACTTCTGGCGCTGGCCTTGCTGGAGTTGCTCTGGGAACTCTGGCTTGCGCCGCTCAAACCCGGCGGCAGCTGGATGGCGCTGAAGGCGCTGCCGTTGCTTGCTTTCGTGCCCGGCGTAGCCCAAGGGCGCAAGCGAGCGCGCCAATGGACGCTGATCTTATTGCCCTGGTATGTTGCCGAAGGTATCGTTCGCGCGTTAAGCGAGGACGGCAGGCAGGCGCTTTGCGCCGCCGCCGCCGTCGCCGTGGCGCTCGCCGCGCTCGGCGCAGGCTTGGGGTGGTTTCGCGCCGAAGGCCATCCGCCGCGTCCGGGCGTTCGACGGAGCTCCTAGCGTCCGTGGTGGCCGAGACCCCGCGGCAGCGGGAACATCACCGTCTCGACAGCGCCGTCGAGCTCGCGCACCTGCCGTGCACCGAGCTCCCGCAACCGGTCGATCACCCGCTGTACCAGCACTTCAGGCGCCGACGCACCGGCCGTCACCCCCACCCGCCGCTTGCCGTCGACCCATTCCGGCTTGAGCTCGGCGGCGTGGTCGATCATGTACGCGGGTATGCCGCGGTTCGCCGCGACTTCGCGCAAGCGGTTGGAGTTGGAGCTGTTCGGGCTGCCCACGACGATCACCACGTCACACTGCGGTGCCAGAAACTTGATTGCATCCTGGCGGTTTTGAGTCGCATAGCAGATGTCGTCCCTTCGTGGGCCGACGATCGCCGGAAAGCGCCGCTTGAGCGCCGCAACGATGGTCGCGGCGTCATCGACCGAAAGCGTCGTCTGCGTCACGTACGCGAGGTGCGATGCATCCCCGACGACCAGTCGCTCGACGTCCTCGGTCGACTCGACCAGATGGATGCCGCCATCGGCCTGGCCCATCGTTCCCTCGACCTCGGGATGTCCCTTGTGGCCGATCATCACTATTTCCCGGCCCTGCCCGCGCATCTTGGCCACTTCGACGTGGACCTTCGTGACCAGCGGACAAGTCGCGTCGAAGACGACCAGTCCGCGCGCCGCCGCCTCCGCGCGCACCGCACGGGAGACGCCATGGGCGCTGAAAACGACGGTGCTTCCCCGAGGAACGTCGGCCAGCTCGTCGACGAATATCGCACCCTTGGCCTTGAGGTCATCGACGACGAATTTATTGTGAACCACCTCGTGGCGCACGAAGATCGGCGCGCCGAACTGAACGAGCGCCTGCTCGACGATCGCAATCGCGCGATCGACCCCGGCACAGAAGCCACGCGGGTTGGCGAGAATGACCTCGTTCATCGGTCATCCACCCGTTCGCGGCGCTCGGTATGCTGGCGAAAGCTGTCGACGATCAACAACGCGACGCCGACGGTAAGCGCGCTGTCGGCCAGATTGAAGGCGGGAAAGGGATCGAACCGCGCCGCCAGCGACCCTCCGAACGGCAGGTAATCGTGCACCAGAACGAAATCGACGACTTTACCCAGCGTTATTCGATCCCAAAGATTACCCAGCGCTCCACCAAGAATAAGGCTCAACGCGGCGCAATAGACGCGGTCGCCGCCGCGCCGCAACAGCCAGACGATGACCACCGAAGCCACCAGTGCCAATCCCGTGAATAGATAACGCTGCCAGCCGGACGCATCGGCCAGGAAGCTGAACGCAGCCCCCGAATTATAGGCAAGCACGATACTCAAATTACCGGTCAGCGGATGCTGCTCGCCGATCCGCAGCGCCGATTTCACCGCCGACTTGCTGATCTGATCGCCGGCGATCACCGCCGCGCTGATGAAAAGCCACGTCCACCAGCGACCGGCGTGGCCTGTCATGTTCACGCGAATCGGCGCGGCTCGCCCGCGCCGTACAGATTGGCCACGCAGCGCCCGCAAAGCGTCGCATGCGCGGCGTCGGCGCCGACATCGGCACGATAATGCCAGCAGCGCTCGCACTTGGGGTGGACGCTTGGTGTCACGCGGATTTCGAGCGCGCTGCCGGGCGCGATCGCCGCCGCCGACGTGATCATGACGAAGCGAAGGTCGTCGCCGATCGAGGCCAGCGCCTCGTACACGGGGCTCGGCGCAGTAATCGCAATCTCCGCCTGCAGCGATGAGCCGATCTCGCCCCGCTCGCGCGACGATTCCAGCTGTTTCAGCACCGCATCCCGGACGTTCATGATCGCCGTCCAGCGTGCCGAAAGCTCGGCGCTGTCGCTTCGCGCCGCCGGGTGCTGTGTCTCCCAGATGGTGGCGAAGATCGTCGGATCTTCCGGGTGGGTGATGTGCCATGCCTCCTCGGCCGTGAACGAGAGGATCGGTGCCATCAGCTTGAGCAGCTCGTCGCGGATGACCGCAAGCACGGTCTGTGCCGATCGCCGCCCGGGGGAATCCGCAGCCGTCGTGTACAGACGGTCCTTCAGGATGTCGAGATAACGGCCACCGAGCTCCTCGGAGCAGTACAGTTGCAATGTCTGTACGACCAGGTGAAATTCGTAGCGCGCGTAATCCTTTTGCATCGCTTCGAAGGTGCCGTGCGCGACCTCCAGCGCGTAACGATCCAGCTCGAGCAACTGTGCTGCGGGCACCGCGTGCCGCGCGCGATCGAAGTCCGAGGTATTGGCGAGGAGAAAGCGCAACGTGTTGCGGATACGGCGATAGCTCTCGACGACGCGCTTGAGAATCTCGTTGGAGATCGAAAGCTCACCCGAGTAGTCGGTCGCGCCGACCCACAGCCGAAGGATCTCCGCGCCCAGCGTGTCGGAGACCGTCTGCGGAGCGACGACGTTGCCCTTGGACTTGGACATCTTCTTGCCTTCGCCGTCGACGGCGAAGCCGTGCGTCAGCAGCGCCTTGTAGGGCGGCACGCCGTTGAGCATGCACGAAGACAGGAGCGACGAATGGAACCACCCCCGGTGCTGGTCGGACCCTTCCAGATACAGATCCGCCGGGAAACCGGTCTGGTCCGGGTGTGAGCCCATGTGCTTTTTCCGACCCTCCGGACCGCCCATCACCGTCTGATGCGTCGCTCCGGAATCGAACCAGACGTCGAGCGTGTCGGAGAGCTTGCGATATTTCTTCGCATCGACACCGAAGTCCTCGTAGCTCGCTTTCTGCCATTCCTCGATGCCACCGCGCTCGACCTTGGCCGCCGCGAGCTCGAGCAGCGCCAGCGTATCGGGGTGCAGCTGGTCGGTTTCGCGATCGACGAAAAAAGGCAGCGGGACGCCCCATTGCCGCTGGCGCGACAATGTCCAGTCGGGACGGTTGGCGATCATCCCGTGCAGCCTTGCCTTGCCCCATGTCGGGAAAAACTGCGTCGCCTCGATGCCGGCCAGCGCGGTCTCGCGCAGTGTCCGTTGCGGCTTGACCCCGCGCCAACCCGGCACGTCGTCCATCCCGGCAAACCATTGCGTCGTCGCGCGATAGATGATCGGCGTCTTGTGTCGCCAGCAATGCATGTAACTGTGCGTGATCCTGTCAGCGTGCAGCAGCGCGCCGACCTCGCGCAGCTTGTCGACGATCAGCGGGTTGGCCTTCCAGATGTCCATGCCGCCGAAAAAAGGAAGGTTGTCGGCATAGCGGCCGTCGCCCTGCACGGGATTCAATATCTGGTCGTCGGTCAGGCCATAGCGGCGCGACGACTGGAAGTCATCGATGCCGTACGCCGGCGAGCTGTGCACGATGCCGGTCCCCTGCTCCAGCGTGACGAATTCGCCCAGCTGCACCGGCGATGCACGGTCGTAGAACGGATGACGGAACCGCAGGTGCTCGAGCGCCCGGCCCTGCGCCCTGTGTTCGAAGCGCCGCGCCGGCTCCTTTCGCGCCGCACCGAAGCGCTTGAGGCAATCGTCGACCAGGTCGGTCGCGACGGTCAGGCTGCCGCGGTCGGTCTCGACCAACGAATAGGACAGCTCGGGGTGCACCGCCAGCGCCTGATTGGCCGGCAGCGTCCAGGGCGTCGTCGTCCAGATGACAGCGCGGACCGGGCCTTCGGGCAGCTGCTCCATCGAGAACGCGTGGGCGAGCTTGCTCCGATCGCGCGGATCGATGTCGAACCCGACATCGATCGCGGCGTCCGTGCGATCCTCGTATTCGACTTCGGCCTCCGCCAGCGCCGACTGGCAGTCGAAGCACCAGTTCACCGGTTTGAGCCCGCGGTAGATGTAGCCCTTGGCGAGAATCGCGCCGAGCATGCGGATCTCATCGGCTTCGTTGCGGAACGCCATCGTCGTGTATGGACGATCCCAGTCGCCGAGCACGCCGAGGCGCTGGAACTGCGCCTTCTGACGCGCGATCTGCTCGGTCGCGTAGGCCCGCGCCAGCCGCTGCGTCTCTTCGACCGGGATGTTCTTGCCGTGGGTCTTCTCGATCTGCACTTCGATCGGCATGCCGTGGCAGTCCCAGCCGGGCACATAAGGGGCATCGTAGCCCGCAAACCCCCTGCTCTTGACGACGATGTCCTTGAGGATCTTGTTGACCGCGTGCCCGATGTGGATGTCGGCATTCGCGTAGGGCGGCCCGTCATGCAGAACGAAGCGCGGCCGGCCGCGGCTTGCAGTCCGGATCGCCTCGTACACCTTGCGTTCCTGCCATTCGCGGACCCACGCAACCTCGCGCCGCGCCAGATCGCCGCGCATCGGAAACGGCGTGTCGGGGAGATTGAGCGTCGACTTGTAGTCGGACTTCGGTCGGTCAGACATCGTGGCCTTGCGTCAACGCGCCGTGCCCGACAGGGTCGCGAAGTACTCGCGGGCCTGCGCGACGTCGGCGCGGATCTGTCGCGTCAGCGTATCGAGATCGGCATAGCGCTCCTCGTCGCGCAGCTTGTGCAGGAACTCGACGACGACGCGACGACCGTACACCGGCTCGTCGAAGTCGAACACGAATACTTCAAGCAGCGGCTTGGCATCGACCTTGATCGTCGGGCGGACACCGAGACTGGCGGCACCGATGCGCGGCACGTCGCCCAGGCCATGCACCCGCACCGCGAAAATCCCGGACAGTGGCGGCGCGTGGCGCAGCACGATGTTGGCCGTCGGAAAGCCGAGGCTGCGTCCCAGTTTCTCGCCGTGCACGACCCTTCCGCCGATGGCGTACGGCCGCCCGAGCAGACGCGTGGCGCGATCGAGCGCGCCGGCGGCGAGCGCCGTGCGAACCGCCGTGCTCGACACGCGCTCGCCGTCGACCGAAACGGTGGGCATCGCCTCGACACTGAAGACGGTCGCGGCGCTCCGCAGCAACGCCAGGTCGCCGCTTCGTCCGTGACCGAAGCGAAAATCGCTGCCGACCAGCACCCAGCGGATGCCCAGCCTGCGTACCAGGACGTCACCGATGAAGCGCGCGGCGGGCAGCGCGGCGAGCACGGCGTCGAACCGCGCGACATGGACCTCTCCCACCCCATGCGCGGCGAATTGCTCGAGCTTGTCACGCAACGTCGATAAGCGCGGCGGTGCGGAACCTGGCGCAAAGAATTCGCGCGGGTGCGGATCAAAGGTCAGGACCGCCGAGGGCAGGTCCAGGTCTTCCGCGGCCTCGGTCAGCCGCGCGAGCATCGCCTGATGGCCGCGATGGACGCCGTCAAAGTTGCCGATGGTCAGCGCAATGGGGCGATGGCGGTGGGCTGGGTCCGGGAGTCCACGAAATACCTGCACTGCGATTCCTGTCCAAGGCCGGAAGACCTTGAAAAACCATGATTTTAGCCTGCGGGACGAGCCCAGGTCCAGCGACCGCCCCGGCGCGCCCAAGTCAGACCGGCGCTTCCCATTCGCGCCAACCGCCGAGCACCGGAAAATACAGCCCGAGCCGGATCGGCTGCGCGCCGAGGCCGAGCATCACCTCGGCGTAATCCTCCAGCTGCGCGCGGTAGCGCGCCTGCTCGCTGTCGAGAAAAGCCTCGCGCCCGGCGCCTTCGTGTTGCGACAGCTTGAAATCGACGATCCAGCGTATGCCCGAGGCGTCGACGAAGCTGCGGTCGAGCACGACATGCACCGGCGCCCCGGCGCGCACGCCGGTCAACGCATATTCGCTGTGCGCATCGGTGTGCCGCGCGTCGAACAGCCAGCGGCCGCGCGCGTCGGCGAGCGTCCGTGTGATCGCGGCGAGGACCTGATCGGCCGCGGCGTCGGCTTCGGTGCCGGTGAAACCGAGGGCGGCAAGTTCACGCGCGACGCGGACGCGTTGCGCGGCGACGCGTTCGACCGACCAGCGCTCGAGCCCTTCGTCCGCGCATTGGCGCAGCAGACGGTGCGCGACGAGGCCGATCTGGCGCGCCGTCTCGCGTACCCAGTCGAACTCGACCAGCGTTTGCTCGGCACCGATCGCGCGCGTCGGAATCGGCAGCCTCGTCGGCAACGGCGGCGAGCGCCAAACCAGCGGCAGGCGCAGCAGCGGCACGCCCGTCGCTGCGGCCGGCCGTGTGTTCCCGATCGCCGGCGATTCCGGCGCTGCCAAGTCTGCTTCGATCGCCGGCCACAGCTTGGCCAGCGCGGTGTTGCTCGAGGGTTTGCGCCAGCGTAATCGTCCATCGTCACCCTGCTCCGGGGCGAGCACCGCGGTGAGGTGCAATCGTTTTCTGGCGCGGGTGCAGCCGACGTAGAGCAGTCGAACGAGCTCGTCGGCTTCTTCGGCATTGGCGAGCTTGTCCAGGTAGGCGTAGACCGGATCCCGGTCGGCGATATCGACATGGCGGGCCGCGATCGGCGCGAGCAGCAGCCCGCCCGCGCGACGGCGCCAGCGCAGGAGCTGGGATGGCCCGCTGCCCGGCGCCTCCGCCAGCCCGGGCAGGATCACGACATCGAACTCCAGCCCTTTGGCGCGGTGCAGGGTCATCACGCGCACCGGCGCCCCGGCGCCGGTCCCGGTCTCGACGAACGTCGCGGTCAGCGCATCGAGAAAAGCGTTCCAGTCGGCAACGTCGGCACCTGGTGCGTGCTCGGCCAGCAGCCCGAAAAAACGCTCGGCCGCATCCAGATCGCTCGGCTCCGCGAGACAAGCCGGCCCCCCGAGTGCCAGCCAGGTCCCCCGCACGGCGGCAGCGAGCGGCTGGCGCCCACGATCGGCAACGCCGGGCGCGATGGCTGACGCGAGCCGCCGCAATTGGCATCCGCCTTCCGCCGACACGCCGGGAGACACGTGCTCCGCCGCTTGGTGCGCGACGACAGCTTCGCACAAGCTCCGGGATCCTGCCGCGGCATCCAGCGCGAAAAGATCGGCAAGGCTCAGCCCGCACCACGGTGCGCGCAGCACCGAGAGCCACGCCAGGCGATCGTCGGGCTGGATCAGCGCATGCGTCAGCGATGCGAGGTCGAGAATGATCTGCCGATCGGTCATCCGATCGAGATCGACCGCGGCGAAGCGAATGTCGGCCGCGCGAAGGGCCGGCAGAATTTCCGCGAGGTCGCCACGCTTGCGGACGAGCACCGCGACCTCGGCGGCACCGCCAGCCAGCGCCGCACGCACGTACCGTACGACCCTCGCCGCTTCGTCGGCGTATCCGGTGCACGCCTCCACGGTCACGGCGGGCGGAGGCCCCGCCGGCAGCACCGGGGTGGCGGCACCGAACACGAGCGGATCGGTCCTGGCGCGGGGCGAGGCGAGCACCTGGGCGTATACCCGATTGACCCACCCGACGAGCTCGCATTGCGCGCGGAAATTGCATTTCAGCGCGAGCCGTTCCAGCGCGACTCCACCCAGACACCCTCGCCGCTGCGCGTCCAGGTACAGGCCGACCTCCGCCTCCCGAAATCCGAAGATCGACTGCATCGGATCGCCGACGACGAACAGCGTCCGACCGTCGCCCGGCGTCCAGCCCGCGACCAGACGCTCGATCAGCTCGTACTGCGCCAGCGAAGTGTCCTGGAATTCGTCGACCAGCAGGTGCTCGATGCGCATGTCCAATCGCAGCAGCAGGTCCGATGGAGCGTCGGGCTCACCCAGCGCGCGCAAAGCGATCTGGCTGGCCTCGATGAAGTCGATGGCGCGCGCTTCCGCGAAGACGAGCTGCAGCCGCGCCGCGGCGCGCGGCAAGACTTCGAGCAGGGCTTCAATGAATGCCCAGGCCGTTTCGTCGTAGCGCGGCACCGGCAAGCGGCGAACGCCATGCAGCGCTTCCACCAGGCCCGGCACGGCCGCAAGTCTTTGCAGCAATCCGGTCATGGCCTGCTTGCGCGCGTCGCGTTCGGCCGCGCCAGCGTCGCGCAGGTCGCCTCGTCGCGGAAAACCCTGAGCGACGGTGATGTCGGCGTAGAAATCACCTTTCTTGGTCAGCAGCCAATCGGCGATCGCGCGCCAGTGGTCCAGAAACTCGGCGCGCGGAACCGGCAGTGTGCCGAGCTTCATCCAGGCGGCGAGCGGATGCTCCGGATCGGACTGCTCCAGATTGCTCGCGGCGTAGCGCCCGAGATCGAGAAGCGCAGGAATTTCATGCGCCGGCAGCAGCGACACGACGGCCTCGAGCCTGTGCGCGACTTCTGCGCCGAGCGTTTGCTCGAGCTGGACGCGAAGCGCGGCGGCGTCGCCGCCGAGCACGTGACGCAACCATTGATCCCGTCGCGCCAGCATCTCCGCAACCAGCGTGATCAGCCGATCGCCGTCGTTGTCCAGATAGTCGAGCAGACGCTGCCAGGCGATGTTGCGCTCCCCTGCGGCATCGAGCTCCGCCCGGGCCGCCTGCACATGCAGCGCCTCCGCACGCTCGATCAGCCGCGGCATGAAGCCCAGCCTCACGGCCATGGGCGCCTGCCGCATCCATGTCGCGCAAAGGGCGTCGATCGTATGGACCTGCAGCCGCGCGGGATGCGCGACGAGTTCCCAGCCGAGCGCGGCGTCGCGCTCGAGCACGGCGCGGGCGAGACGCCAGGTGTGTGCGCGATGCGCCTCTTCCGGCATCGCCGACGCCTGGGCTTCCCGCAGTGCCTTGATGATCCGTTCTCGAATCTCGCCGGCAGCCTTGCGCGTGAAAGTCATCGCGACGATCGTCTCGGGGCGCTGCACGCGCGCCAGGAGCGCCAGGCATCGTTGAATCAGGAGTTCGGTCTTACCCGATCCCGCCGGCGCCTGGACGATAAAAGAACGCGTGATCTCGAGCGCCGCCCGGCGCGCAGCGCTGTCGGCGGGGTCCCTCTCCTCAGACCTCGCCGTCATTTTCGGGCTCGTCGAATCGCACCGTCTCGATACGACAAAAGGCCTGAAATCCGCAAATGCGGCACGGCGATGGCTTCGGCCGCGGTGTCACCGTGGCCACGCCCGCGGCGAGCTCCGCCGCAAGGGCGCCCAAATGCGTTTCCCACCAGGCCTCGAGCGAGCGCCAGTCGGTGAGGTCGCGGATCGACGTGACCTTGGGGAGCGCCGGCCACGCCAAGCTATCGGCGGCTAAACCCGACGCGGCGATGCTTGCCGTGCGCAACTCGACATTGGCAACGGCGCGCACCGCGACGCCCGGCTCACTTGCCCGCTGCGCCAAGGTATACGTGCCAAGTTGCGATGCGCGCGGTCGATCGTCGAACCATTGGCGCGGCTGTTCGAGGGCACCCGTCTTGTAATCGATGATCGCAAGCCCGCCGTCCTCGAGCGCATCGATACGGTCGACACGCATCCGCAAACCGACGCCGTGCAGGACCAGCTCGCGCCTGGCTTCGATCGCGGCGATGGTGAACGGAGGCCGCGCCCGCTCGACGCTGAGCCACGCCCGCAACAGGCGGTCCAATCGCCGCGATTCGGCCCCGCGCACCGCGTCCGGTACGTTGCGCCATCGCACGGGGGGCAGACAAGCGAGTCCTTTGCCGACGGCCGTCGCAATCTCCGCGTCGAGCGCGTCGGCATCGAGCGCCAGCAGCCCGGCGCGATCGGCCACCGCGGTCCAGAACGAAGCAAGCGTCGCGTGCACCAGCTGCCCCCGTTCCGAGGCCGCGAGGCCCGGTTTGACCGTAGGCCAGCGCTGCGCGCCGAGGCGATGGCGCGCGACGGCCTGGAAGGGACAATCGCTCTGCGTCTGGATGGCGCGAGCGCCGCCGCGAATCGTCGTTCCTTCCGGGATCGGCGGCGCGCGCTCGTCCGTGAAGCTTTCGAATTCCGCGGCGCGCAGCATCGATGCCGACCAGCTTTCAGGCAGCGGAGGCAGCGGTGACTGCGGGTAAGCGAGCAGCAGCGCCGACGGCGAGATCGGCGGGTCGTCTGTGCCCGCCGAGGAGCTGAGCACGACCTCGGCGGCGCCTCGTGCGAGTCGCGCCGTCAGCATCCGGGCGTACTCGAGCTCGCGCTGCGCGGTGGCCCGAGGCACCCCGCGCTCGCGCTGCCAGCCAATGGGCAGCAGCGGGTTGGGTCGCGGCGCAGCGGGCCAGCGATCCGCCGACAGCCCCGCGACCCACAGCGCGTCAAAGCCCAGCCCGGCCGCCTCGAGCACGCCGAGGATCTGGATCGAAGCGTCACCGCCTTCGGGCTGATGGATGGTTTCCGACGCCAATGCGTGCAGCGCGCGAACCGCCGCGACGCTGTCCTGTCGCGGCGTTACCGCGCCGAGGGCGACAAAGTCTCGCAGCAGCGCTTCCCATGCTTCGCGTGCCTGATACTCGGCGCTGTCGAGCGGGCGCGTGCCGGGCCAGCCGGCGTGGGCGAGCCATTCGCGCCAGCGGTCCGCCCATTCGCGCGGCGTCGCCACGCGGGGCGCCCGCTTCGCATCGCGACCGTGCTGCCACCGCGCGGCGAGCTCTGGCGCCAAGGGTGTCGTGGCAGCAATCGCATCGTTCAGCGACACCGTCCGCACGCCATCCTCAAGCCACTTCCGCTCAAGCGTTCCCAGGCGCTGCCACGATGCCTCGCTCGCCGGAAGATACGGCGAGCGCAGAAGGGCCGCTGCCGCGCCGACGGGCACTGGCGCTCCGGACAAGGCGATCAAGTCGAGCGCGGACGCGATCACGGGAACCGCGGCAAGGCGCACACCGAGCGAGATTTCGAAGGGCGCAGCGGCATGCCCCCGGTCCGGCAATATCGACGCCGGGTCGAGGATGTCCTGCGCAAGCGCCACCACGGCATCGCGCCGGGCCGCAAGGTCCTCGACCACGATGCCCACGCGAATCCCGGGCCGCGCCAGGACCATCGCACGAGCCCAGCCCAGCGCGGCCGCGATTTCGTCGCGCGGGGTGGCGGCGATCGTGCGGGTGACCCGCATCTCTCCCTCCGGCAACGGATCAAATTCGCGCACCGCGACCCCAGACGATGCGACGGCTGCGAACAATCGCTGCTGCTGCGGCGCACGTTCCAAAAATCCCGCGATCCACAACGGAGGGTGCGCCCCGGCGATGGTCGCCGCTTGCGCGGCAATGACGTCGGGCGCTTGCGCGATGTCCAGCACGCCGAGACGCCGTTGCCGCGCGATATACGTCTCGGCCCATGCGGCAAACATGGATGGATCCTGCTCGTCGCCCTCACGAGCCCAGCTGCGCCAGCTCGGTCCCCCGGCGCCCCAGGCGTGAACGAGCGACCAGGCTTGGGATGCGAGCGCCGCCGCACCGCGCGTGTCGGCCAGCCTCGTCCCGGAGTCTTCAATGACGAGCTCCCACAAGCCCATCGCCTGCGACGCGCTGAGCAGCGAACGACCCTCCGAGCCCGCATCGTGCGCGAGCAGGCCATCCCAGAGAAACGCGACCCACGTTGAATACGCCAGAATCGTCGGCGTCGCCCAGCTTCGCCGGCCGGCGGCCGCCATCGCCGCGTCGAAGTCGGCATGCAGCCGGCGAGCCAGACGCCGATTGGGCGTCACGGCCATCGCGCCTGCGGCCAGCGCGGACAGGAGTGCATTCATTCGCGCATGGTATCCGACGCGCGGCGGCGCGCTCGTCACTTCAAGCGGACGGATATCCGATTCGTGGGAACAACGGGAAGTGCTCGAGGGCAAAGGACGCCGAATGGCGTCGCGACGCTCGAATCCGACCTCAGCGCAAGCGCGGCCCTTGCTCGATTCGGATGATTACGGTGCGGCGCGCGAGGACGCCGCAAACATGAATAGGGCCCTGGTCGGGCGGCACCTGATGCGGCGCCCTTGTTGTGCGCCTGCCGGCGCACATCGAGGCGGAGGCTCGGGTCAGTCGTCGCCTGCAGCCAGTGCGGCCGGTTGGGATTCCGTGGCAGTGCGCGAGCTTGCGCCGTTTTCGGACGCATTCACGGCCGCGGCCATCAATTCTCTCCCGTTGATCAGTCCGTGCGCGCGCGGCATGATCGTTGGCGCGGTCGCGAACCATTCCCCGCACCAATCGTCGTCACGCACGACCGGCCAGATGCCTTCTACCACGTACGCCTTGATGTTCTGCGGATTGAGCAGCGGGGAGTGGCGTCGGCATTGACCCCACATCGTGCTTCGTCCATCAGTCGAGCGGGATTCCTTGCGATCGTAGAACTGGCAATTCTGGCATTTCTTCACGGTGCGGCCTCCCGTTTGTTCTTCGATTCTTCCGTTCACTTTCCGGTGAAACGCGGCTTCATCACGTTCGTTCGTGAGCTCATCTTCGCACCGGAACTTTCCCTGAGCATCGGTCCAATGGGTCGTGCAGACGGTCGATGCCGTCGCTACGCCCAAGCACGCATTGCCATCAGCAACGGCGTCGGAACATCCTGCACCCGTCGCGAGCGCGGCTTCTTGGCTTCTTCGTCGAGCAGTGCCTTCAGTTCGGCATCCGCCTGCGCCGCGCTGCGCTCGAGTTCCTCGTCGTAGACGTGCCGTTGCTCCGGGTCAGACAGGAGCGCGTGCGCCTCGTGAATCAGTCGTACCAGCGTTTCGTCGGCAACCGCCTCCAGCCGCTGCTTGATGGTCTGGTATGCGGCTTCAATACGCGCTGCTGACGCGCCGGGTGGCAAGTCCAAGTAATCGTAGTAGGTGTAGTGCACGATCATCTCCTTCCACACATTGGATTCGGCTGGGCCTCGGCCCTGATGGGCATGGCTACGCAACATCCATGCCACGCCCGCCGCAATCCCGGCGAGTAGAGATGCAAGCGTCTGATTGTTTGATGGAAGCAAGGTAACGTCTCCTCGCTTCGCTGGGGCTGAACGATCCAAACGCGAGCCTCAGACGCGATCGAACGTTCTGCCGTCCTGCGGAAGACTTCGACCTAGAGCATGCGCAACGACGTCGGTTTGCGTGGCGGCGGAAACTCGCGGTCGAGCACTGCGCGCGAGGACGGATCCAGCTTGAGATTCGCGGACGACACGTTGTCGTGCACATGCGTCGCGTCGGTTGCCTTCGGTATGACGACGATGTCGCGCTGCTGCAGCAGCCATGCGAGCGCAACTTGCGCCGGCGTCGCGCCGAGCGTCGTCGCGATCGCTCGCAGTGCACGCTGCCGAAGCAACCGCCCCTGGTCGAGCGGCGAATAGGCCATCATTGCAATGCGGTGTCGGCGGCAGAGCGGAAGCAGATCCCATTCGACGCCGCGTTCGTTCAGGTTATAGAGAACCTGATTGGCGGCGCAGCCGTCGCCGCCGGGGAGCGCCAGCAATTCCTCGATATCGCCGCGATCGAAGTTGGATACGCCCCACGCTCGGATCGCGCCTTCGGCCTGCAGCGCCCGAAATCCTGCCACCGTCTCGGCGAGCGGAATGTCGCCCCGCCAATGCAGCAGATACAGGTCGAGCCGATCGGTTCGCAGGCGCTGCAGACTTCGCTTGCATGCCGCGATCACGCCCCGCTTGCTCGCGTTGTGCGGATAAACCTTGCTCACCACGAAAACTTGTTCGCGCCGGCCCGCGATGGCCTCACCGACGATCTTCTCGGCTTCCCCCTCGCCATACATCTCCGCGGTATCGACCAGTTTGATGCCGAGGTCGATCCCGAGGCTTACTGCCCCGATTTCCTGCTGGCGCCGGTCGCGTCGCTCGCCCATGCGCCATGTGCCCAGACCGAGCACCGGCATGTGCTCACCGGAACGCAATTCGATCGCTCGATCAATACCGGCCATTAGCCACCTGACGCCGCATTCGCGTAAGCATAACGATAACGCACCGGTGATGCTCGCGACGAAATTCCCGGGGTGCAAGGGATTACAATAGAGGCGAGCGCTGGAACTGCCATGCCACTCGATCGTCCATCCGGGAATTCCGCGGCACACACCGTCGTCCGCGGCGCCTGTCCGCACGATTGTCCGGACACCTGCGCCCTTCACATCACGGTGGCCGACGGACGCGCCATCAAAGTCGAAGGCGATCCCGATCATCCGACGACGCGCGGCGTGCTTTGCACCAAGGTCGCGCGCTATCTCGATCGCACCTACTCCGACCAACGCGTGCTGCATCCACTGCGGCGAGTCGGCGCCAAGGGCCAAGGCCGATTCGAGCGCATAAGCTGGGACGAAGCGCTCGACACCATCGCTTCTCGTTTCAAGCAAATCGCGGCCTCGCCCGACGGCCCCCAGGCGATCCTTCCTTACAGCTACGCCGGAACCATGGGGCTGCTGCAGTACGGCTCGATGGATCGGCGCTTCTTTCACAAGCTGGGCGCGTCGCTGCTCGATCGCACGATCTGCTCGACTGCCGGCAAAGCGGGCTATGCCGCGACCGTCGGCGCGTCGATAGGGACCGATCTCGAGCAATTCGAAAACGCCAGGCTGATCCTGATCTGGGGCTCGAACCCGATCGTCTCGAACCTGCATCTATGGAGTCGCGTGCAGGAAGCGAAACGGCGCGGCGCCAAGCTCGTCGCGATCGATCCCTATCGCAGTCAGACCGCCGAAAAGTGCCATCAGCACCTGGCACTGCTGCCTGGAACCGACGCCGCGCTGGCGCTGGGCATGATGCATGTGCTGATCGGCGAGGACCTCCTCGATCGCCACTACATCGCCCGCTACACGCTTGGCTTCGAGGCGCTGGAAGAACGAGTGCGCGACTACGCCCCGGCACGCGTGGCATCGATCACCGGATTGCCGGAACAGGAGATCGTCGCGCTGGCGCGCGACTACGGGACGATCTCGCCCGCCGTCATCCGCCTGAACTACGGCATGCAAAGACACGCCGGCGGCGGCATGGCGATACGTACGGTGGCCTGCCTGCCGGCGCTGATCGGAGCCTGGCGCCATGCGGCCGGCGGCGCACTCCTGTCTTCGAGCGGCACCTATCCGGTGAACACGGCTGCGCTCGAGCGGCCCGATCTGATGGCCCATCGTCCGCGCACGATCAACATGTCGGCGATCGGCGATGCGCTGCTCGAGGCCGATGCTCCGCCGATCCGCGCGCTGTTCGTGTACAACTCGAATCCGGTCGCGGTGGCGCCGGAGTCGGGCAAGGTCGTAGCAGGCTTCGCGCGCGAGGATCTGTTCTGCGTCGTGCACGACGTGTTCCTCACCGACACCGCGGACTATGCGGACATCGTGCTCCCGGCGACCACCCAGCTCGAGCACCTCGACGTGCACTCGTCGTACGGGCACCTCTATGCGCTGGCCAACAATCCCGCGATCGCGCCGCTGGGTGAAGCCAAGCCGAACACCGAGGTGTTCCGACTGCTGGCGGCGCGCATGGGATTCGAAGACCCCTGCTTCGCCGAGACCGACGAGAGCATGGCGACCAACGCGTTCATCGCCGGACATCCGCGCATGGCCGGCATCGACTGGGCGACGCTCAAGGCCAAGGGCTGGCAGCGGCTGAACGTCCCCGCGCCGTATGCTCCCTTCGCACAAGGCAACTTTCCAACACCGTCCGGCAAGTGCGAGTTCTTCTCGGAATCGTTGCGCGCACAAGGCATCGATCCCCTGCCGACCTACACGCCGCCGCGCGAATCCGCCGCGACCAATCCGGCGCTGGCTCGGCGCTTTCCCCTGGCGATACTATCGCCGCCCGCGCGCAACGCGCTGAACTCCACCTTCGGCGGACTGCCGGTGTTTCTGGAAACCGAAAAAACGCCGTGGCTCGACCTTCATGCCACCGACGCGACCCCGCGCGGGATAGCGGAAGGCGACAAGGTGCGGGTCTACAACGCCCGCGGCGCGTTTGTCGTCACCGCGCGCATTACCGATCGCACGCGCCCCGGTGTGGTCGTCGCGCCGTCGATCTGGTGGCGCAAACTCTCTCCCGATGGAACCAACGCGAACATGGTGACCGGACAGGGGCTGACGGACATGGGACGCGCAGCGACGTTCTACGACGCGCTGGTCGAGGTCGAGCGCGTCGGCGTGTGAGGGGCGCCCTCTCCGCTCGGCATTCCCGTCAGTTGTATTTGCGGACGAGTCCCACCATCACGCCGAAGATCTCCAGCGCGCCCGCAGGGCGGATGACCGGATAAGCCTTGTTTTCCGGACACAGGATGAACTGGCCGCGTTCGAGATCGAGCCGTTTCAAAGTGAACTGGTTGTCCACGATGGCGACGACGATCTCGCCGCGCCGCGCCGTCGTGCGCTTTTCGACGACGACCAGATCGCCGTCGAAGATGCCGGCATCGATCATCGAATCCCCCTTCACGCGGACCAGCACTGTCTGGGAGGGATGCTCGATCAGATAGTCGTCGAT
>DASXPJ010000047.1:0-85171 GCA_036493675.1 Casimicrobiaceae bacterium | reverse complement strand
TGCCTACCGTGCGCACTTCGCCGGCGAAGCTGAAATTGGCCGTGGCGAACTGAAACCAGTTGTCGCCGCTGTTGTTCGAAAAATACACTTCGGTGACTGGCGTGCTCGGAATGCGCCGGCGCACCCAGTTGCTCGTGTTGCTGCCGGACTGCTGGCTGACGAAATAAGGATTCTGAAACTTATCCAGCGGCGTGCCGTTCTGGTCGAGCTTCGGCACGGACCGTTTATTCGTCACGTTGCCGTCAGCAAACGTGTCCCCGTTTCCTCCGCCTACGTCGACGAACACGATCTGTGCGCTTTCGCCGTTGTTCGCATCGACTCGGCTTTCGAGGCCGAAGCCCTCGCCCCCATTCCCCACGGTCCATGTAAAGCCGCCATCGGGCGACGTGTAGAGGTTGTTGTCCTGCGTCGTGATGTAAAGCGACGTCGTCACGCTGCCGTTCGCCATGTGGAAGTTGGTGCCGGCAAGGTCGGAGATCTGCAGCGAGTTCATGCCGCTGCCGGGGCGGGCCGCGCTCATCCATTTATGGTGGCCGCCGATGTCCCACCAATGGTCCTGTGGACGTGGCTTGTAGATGCCACCATCGCTGCTGAGGAATGCGGGCTTTGCGTCCGCATCGAGGCCGAGATCACCCATGTCGGCGTGAATTCCGCCCTCCGCGATGAAGCTCACCCAGTCATCCCATTCTGGAGTCGAAAGCAGGCCACGAAAGGCGGCGGCGTTGTCGCGGATCACGTAATACC
Organism: Casimicrobiaceae bacterium; assembly: GCA_036493675.1. GTDB lineage: Bacteria > Pseudomonadota > Gammaproteobacteria > Burkholderiales > Casimicrobiaceae > PALSA-1003. The sequence goes on along the minus strand of DASXPJ010000047.1, from coordinate 84,427 downwards.
CGTCCCACCCCGTGCCGACCCATACCCGGATGTTGTTACCACCGAAGAGGTCATCCTTCGACACGCGCACGAACGGTCCGCGCGAGCGGCCCTGCGGCAGCGCGAGCGGCGTCTTTGTGTCCGTGTCGAGCTCGTAGAACCACAGCCTGCCGGAGCCGTGTGGCGGCGCCGCTTGGTAGTCTCTCAGAATGAAAGCCCACGGCTGCAGCGGCGAGCGATCCATCTTGTTGCCGCTGGGGGCGATGCCCTGGTTCATCGGCGAGAACTGCGAGAAGTCGTCGGTGATGACGACGCGCCAGGTCGCGCCGCGGTTGTCGCTGCGCCAGACGCGGGTCGAGTCCATCGCGAGCACGGTTCCGCCGGGAAAGGCGAGCACCGACTGGATCGCGGCTTGCGCGAAGCTCGTGTGCGTCCAGGTGTTGGCGTCGTCGCGGCTGATCGCAACCCCAAAATCCGTTCCCGCATACCAGAGGCCACGCTCGTCCGGTGCGCGCGAGACTGAATAGGCGCTCGTTGCGACCGACGTCCAGGGATTCGCTGGAACGATGCCGGTCTGGGGCCGTGCCCAGAAGTCGCCGTTGGTTCGGCTGACATAAATGCCGCCGCCACCGCCGGCCTTCGTCTGGTTATCTCGGAACACAGTGGCTACGACCGTGTTGCCATCCGCGCCGTATTCGACGTCGGTGACGTAGACAGCGGGAAGCGTGTAGATATGAAACCATGCCTCGCCGGCGTCGTAAGTCTTCCACATGCCGCCGATCTGCATCGCGATGATGGCGTTGTCGCGATTGTTGGGATTGACGGCGATGGACTGCACGCGTCCCCCGTTCGCGGCATTGGCCGTGACGCCTTCCCCGGCCTCGGGCATCTTCGGCGGAATCTCGCGCAGCGGAGTCGCAATGCAGCCGGACAGGAGAACGATAAGGGCAGCTGCTACGAACGCTGGTGACAAGTAGTACATCGTTCGATCCCCCCGCGCGCAAAAAACCTCGGGTAGTGGACGAGACGTCGCTGGTATTCTATACCGTGCCTTTAGGCCAGTGCCACGTTGCACTTGTGGATCAAGTTCGTTTATCGAGCCCATTGCCTCGGCGGATACAAGCTTTCACCCTGTACCGCATCGGTTGCACCGAAGCTTCGTTCCAAAGGCGGTCGCTTCGCGTCGGCCTCAAGCGGCCAGCTTGAGTGGCCGCTTCGCAAGCCGTTTCATCCGGCCCCGGGCAGCGCGGGAGCGGACCTTACGTCGCGGCGATTCCGTAGCGCCGGCGCAGCGCATCGGCGAGGCTCTTGCCGGCCGCGGAGACGAGAAAGATGAAGACGATGTAGAGCGCCGCCGTCGCCGTCAGGATCTCGATCGGCTCGTACCAGATATTGACGATCTTCTGCGACTGGAACATCAGGTCCGGGACGGTGATCACCGAGACCAGCGTCGATGATTTGACGATCACGGTGAACTGGTTGACGATCGACGGCGCCGAGCTCAATGCGACCTGCGGCAGCACGACTCGCCCGAAAACCAGCACCGGCGACATGCCGACCGAGTAAGCGGCTTCGCGCTGCCCCCTGGGAATCGCTTCGATCCCGCCGCGGAACGTTTCGGCGAGATATCCGCTCGACTGCAATGCCAGCGCCGTCCACGCGGCAGCGAAGAACGTGTCGGGCCAACCGAAGAGCGCGGGCCAGACATAATTCACCCAGAGGAGCTGGACGAGGATCGGCGTCGCGCGGAAGAACTCGATCAACACGGCGGCAACCGGCCGCAGCGGCCGCACGTACATGCGCACCAGGCAGAGCAGCAGGCCGCCCAGGATCGCAAGCGAGAACGCGATGGCGCAGACCTCGATCGTGACGCTGAGCCCCGCGAACAGCGCGTCGCGCTGGTTCCAGACAAGGCGTTCCCAGTTGCCCATGCGCCGGTCGTCAGGCGTAGATCTTGCGTCGCCAGCGGTCGGACAGCGCGCGCAAGGCACTGCCGGCGGCGAGGATGACGGCGAAGTAGGCGAGTGCCGCGCCGGTGTAGAGGGGCAGCGGACGCATTTCCTGCTGCGTGATCATCGACACCTGGTACATGAGGTCCGGTACGGCGATGAGCGACACGATCGTGGTCGCCTTGAACAGCGAGATGAACTGGTTGACGGACTCGGGCAGCATGCGGCGCACGACCTGCGGCAATACGATCCGCCACAGGATGAGCCGTTCGGACATGCCGCAAGAGCGCCCGGCTTCCAGGTGCGCGAGCGGGATGGCCTCGATCCCGGCCCGAAAGGTTTCAGCGAAATAGCCACTATAGACAAAGCCGAGGCCGATGACGGCCGAGACGAACGGGTTGAATTCGAGGCGGAGATGGATCAGGTATCCGATCAAGAGCGGCAGGACGAAATGCACCCACACGACCATGATGTAATCGGGAGCATTGCGGAATATTTCGACGTGCAGCGTGCCGATCCAGCGGAAGATCCAGAACCGGTTCACCCGCAGCAGCGCGGCGGCCAGCCCGATCCCCAGCGCCAGCACCGCGGCGCCGGCAAAGACGTAGAAGTTGACGGCAAGGCCCGAGAGAAGGACGGTGCGGTATTCCCAGAACAGGGCGAGATCGAGCGCCTGGTGCAGCGAATCGGACACGGCGGCTAACGCAGGTACTTGGAGATGAATTGCCGCAACCGCTCCGATTCCGGAGCGCCGAACATCGCGTCGGGCGGACCTTCCTCCTCGATCAGTCCGTTGTGCAGAAACATGACCCGGTCGGAGACTTCGCGGGCGAACCCCATCTCGTGCGTCACCACGATCATTGTCGTGCCGTCGGTCGCCAGCTCGCGCATGACGCCCAGCACTTCGTCGGTCAGCTCGGGGTCGAGCGAGGAAGTCGGCTCGTCGAACAGCATGACCTTGGGCTGCATTGCGAGTGCGCGCGCGATCGCAACGCGCTGCTGCTGGCCGCCCGATAGCCGGGCCGGATACTCCATCGCTTTGTCGGCAAGATGCACGCGGGAGAGGCACGCCTCGCCGAGCGCCGTCGCCTCCCGGCGCGAGAGTCTGAGTACCCGGTTGGGCGCCTCGATGACGTTGCCGAGCACCGTCATGTGCGGCCAGAGGTTGAACTGCTGGAAGACGATGCCGAGATCGCGCCGCATACGGTTGATCTCCGCGAGCGGTCGCGGTGTGCGCACGCCGTCACCGGTGCCGCGGAAGCACAGCGATTCGCCGTCGATGAAGATGTCGCCCGCTGTCGGCGTTTCGAGATGGTTGATGCAGCGCAGGAGCGTGCTCTTGCCGGAGCCGCTCGCGCCGATCATGCTGACGACGCTGCCGCGATGGACCTCGAACGAGACGCCTTTCAATACCTCCAGTGGCCCGAAGCGTTTGTGGACGTCGACCACACGTATAGTCGGCACCGCGCTCATGGTGTCGAGTGTAGGCGCATCGTCGCGCGCAACGCCGCGCTGCGGTCCGTGCTTTGTTGACAACGGGAATTCACTTCGTTATGGTCGCCCACACGGAGCGCGCTTGGCAAGCATCGCATGAACATCATCCCGGCACAGGTCGGCGCGCCGCTCGACGAAATCGACACGCCTGCGCTGATCATCGACCTCGACGCTTTCGAACACAATGTGCAGCGGATGGCCGCGTTCGCGCAGTCCGTCGGCGTACGGCTGCGCCCGCATGCAAAAACCCACAAATGCCCGACGATCGCGCTGCGCCAGATCGCCGCCGGAGCCGTCGGTCAGTGCTGCCAGAAAGTCGGCGAGGCCGAAGCGCTCGTCCGGGGCGGGGTGCGCGATGTGCTGGTCAGCAATCAGGTCGTCGGCATGCCGAAACTCCGGCGCCTCGCGGCGCTGGCTGCGGAGGCGACGATCGGCCTTTGCTTCGATGCGGCGGAACAGGTCGAGGCCGCGTCGCGCGCGGCGGCCGAATTCGGCATGACCCTCGGCGGCTTGGTCGAAATCGACGTCGGCATGCAGCGCTGCGGGGTCGTACCGGGGCAAGCGGCGAGCGATCTCGCCCAACGCATCGCCGACGCGCCGGGGCTCGAGTTCCGCGGTCTGCAGGCCTACCACGGCACCGCGCAGCACTTCCCCACGGCGGAAGCGCGGCAGCGCGCCATCGCCATCGCCGCGGACGCCGTCCGCGCCACGGTTGCGCTTCTTTCTCGCGCGGGCATCGACTGCGCGATCGTGAGCGGCGCCGGAACCGGAACCTTCCGCTTCGAAGGCGAAAGCGGCGTCTGGAACGAACTGCAGGCGGGTTCGTACGTTTTCATGGACACCGAATATGCGCGCATCGGCGGCCGCGACGGCGGCCTTTACACGGAGTTCGAGCACAGCCTGTTCGTGCTTGCCACGGTGATGAGCGTGCCGACCGCGGATCGGGCGGTCGTCGATGCCGGGCTCAAGTCCTACAGCGGCGAAAAGGGTCCGCCGTGGGTGCACGGGCGGGATGACGTGGAACTGGTCGGCGTCTCGGACGAGCACGGCAAGCTCAAGGTAGGCGCGCGCGCTGCGCGCCTTCACCTCGGCGACAAGGTAATGCTGATTCCAGGCCATTGCGATCCGACCGTCAACCTGCATGACTGGTATGTTGCGGTGAGGCGTGGGCGGGTCGAAGCGCTCTGGCCGATTACTGCCCGGGGTGCGAGCAGCTGAACGGGCGATGTTATTGAGGTTGACGGAGTTGAATGACATACTGCCACGGGTGGTGTGGAACGTACCAACGTCGAGGAGGACGGCATGAGCGACGAATTCAAGGATGGCAAACGCGACTTCCTGAAGGGCGCGGTGGTTCTGGGCATGGCGTCCGGCTTGGTCGCGGCGGCCGGCGCGCCGCGGCAGGCGATGGCGCAGATTCTGGAGACCGGGATACGCGAAGATTCGAGCCTCGCGAAAGTCCGCAAGGAGGGCGTCATGCGGGTAGGCTATTCGCAGACCGGGCCGTGGTTCTACAAGGATGCCAAGACCAGCGAACTGGGCGGGATCTATAAGGACGCGGTCGATCGCCTCGCCAAGGAAATGGAGGTCAAGGTCGACTACAAGGAGGTCACGTTCCAGAATTCGACGGTCGGACTGCGGCGTAACGACTACGACCTCTACGGCTCGTCTCTGACCTACACGATGGCGCGCGCGCTCGTCGTCGACTATGTGGGCCCGCTGTGGTCGAAGGGCAGCCTTCTGCTGGTGCGCAAGGACAGCGCGTCGCGGTTCAAGACCTTGGCGGATTTCAACGACCCCAAGGTCACGTTCTCCGTGGCTGCCGGCGGAAGCGAGGAGCCGCGCATCCCGATCCTGTTTCCCAAGGCCAAGCTCATCACTACGACAGGCCAGATCGTGCTCGGCGCCGAGCCGGTACGTGCCAAGAAGGCCGATGTGTGGATGAGCGGCGACAGCGACGTGCTGCTGTTCGCCAAGCGCAATGCCGATTGGGCCACCGTGTTCGATTCCAGCAACCCGATCGACAAGCGGCCCAACACGTGGGCCGTCCGCTACGGCGACCCCGAGTGGAAGCAATTCCTCGATTTCTTCGCGGTGTTCATGACGGTCAACGGCGAGATGGAGCGGCTCTTCAAGCACCACATGGCAGCGCTGGCCACCGCGTAACGGACGCATGATCGTCGATTGCCACGCGCATGTATTTCAGCACTGGCAGGGCGCGTGTGGGCATCCGTCGGCCGCCATTCACCTCAAGTATCTGCAGAAGGTGGTGACGCGGCCGGCGGCGCGGGCGTTTCGCGCGCGCGACGGCCTCGAGATCAAACCGTCCATGCTGTTCCGGCCCGATGACAACACGTGGGCCGGGCTCGCCGAGGTCGGTTTCCGGGTGGGGCGCTTCGGGCAACTCCGCTTCACCTACGAGGGTGAGGACTACTACGTACAGTACCTGCCGATCGGGATGCAGGACCTCGCCTGCCCGCCGGAGCTCCTGCTTGCCCAGATGATCAACGCCGGCGTCGACCACTGCGTGCTGCAGGCGGGAGGCGGGTACGGCGCGATGAACAATTACAATGCATTCGCGCAGCATCAGTACCCCGCGAAGTTCTCCGGCTTGCTGCACGTCGACGAAGCCATCGCCGACCGTGAAGAAACGCTGACCGAGGTCGATCGCGCGGTCGATGAGCTCGGTCTCGGCGGCCTCTACTACGCCCAGGATTTTTCGCGGCACGGTTACGCGCGCAATCTGGATCATCCGGACTTCCGACCGTTCTGGGACCGAATCGTCACGCGCAAGCTCCCGGTCTTCATCGAGCTTTCATCCGCGCCGACCTACGATCGCGCCGGTTATGTCGGCAACCTGCGGGCGCTCGATGCGCTGGTCACGCGTTATCCGGCGCACCGCTTCCTGCTCGTCATGGGACCGCCCGTCGCGCATTTCGCGGCATCGGGCCGATGGGAGTTTCCCGCCGACGTGCTTGCCGCGTACATGCGCGACAACCTGTCGATGGAAGTCATGTTCCCGATCACGTGGGGCGGAGTCTGGGACTACCCGTATTCCGAGGCGCAGGAGCTCATCCGCGGCCTGCGCGACCGCTTCGGCGCCTCGAAACTGTGCTGGGGGTCCGACATGCCGAACGTCGAACGGTTTTGTACTTACCGGCAGTGCCTGGATTACGTGCGCAAGCACTGCTCGTTCTTAAGTACTGGCGAGAAGGAGCGGATCCTGGGCGGCAACACGGCCGCGCTAATCGGACTCGCCGCCTGATTGGCGCGGCAGGTCATCGAGGAACGCGGGAAACCTCATGGGAACGCGGCTCGGCATCGACATCGGTGGCACGTTCACGGACCTCGTGTTTCTCGATCCGAACGGCAACGTGCTGCGCGTCAAGGTGCTGTCCACCCCCGACGACTACAGCCAGGGCATCGCGAACGGGCTCGAATCCGCGCTGGCCGCGGGCGGACTCGCCACATCGGCAATCACTCAGATCATGCACGGGACGACGGTCGCGACCAATGCGCTGCTCGAAGCGAAGGGCGCACGCGTCGCGCTGATCACGACCGAGGGCTTTCGCGACGTGCTGGAAATTCGCCGTCTACGGATGCCGGTGCTCTACGACATCCGGTTCAGGAAACCGCCGGCGCTCGTGCCGCGGCGGCTGCGGTTCGAAGTGCCGGAGCGCATCGACAACCACGGCCGCGTCGAGCGCGTGCTGGACGAGGCCGCGGCCGGCGAGGTCATCGACCGGATTCTCGCGGCCGGGGTCGAGACGATCGCCGTCTGCCTGCTCAATGCGTATGCGAACGGGGTGCACGAAGCGCGACTGCGCGACATGATCCGCGCACGCGACGCCCGCGTCCCGGTGTCGATCTCGAGCGAGCTCCTGCCGGAAATCAGGGAGTACGAGCGGACCAGTACGACAGTCGTTAACTGTTACGTACTGCCACTCGTTCGGCGCTACCTCGACGGGCTCGACGCGCAGCTCTCCACGCGCAAGATCGGGCACAAGCTCACGATCATGCAGTCGAGCGGCGGGGCGATGAGCGCCGCCGCCGCCGCCGAGCGCCCGATTCACATCATCGAATCGGGCCCGGCGGCCGGTGTCGTCGGCGCGGCCGAAGTTGCCCGCCGGCTCGGCAACATAAGCCTGCTCAGTTTCGACATGGGGGGCACGACGGCGAAGGCGGCGCTCGTCGACGGCGGTCGCTTTCTGCGCGTCAATTCACTCGAAGTCGGCGGCGGCATCAACATCGCCGGCCGGCTCCTTTCCGGCGGTGGTTATCACGTCAGCGCACCGGCAATCGACATCGCCGAGGTCGGAGCGGGTGGTGGCAGCATCGCGCGGCTCGATACAGGCGGTCGGCTCACGGTGGGTCCCGAGAGCGCGGGCGCGGATCCGGGTCCTGCGTGCTACGGCCGTGGCGGTGCGCTGGCGACGGTGACCGACGCGAACGTCGTGCTGGGCTTCATCAATCCGCAGGCGCTGGCGGGCGGCGGACTCCCGATCCGTCGCCAACTGGCGGTCACGGCGCTCGACGCGCACATTGCCCACCCGCTCGGGCTTGGCCTCGAAGCGGCGGCATGGGGCGTGCATCGGGTAGCCAATGCCGCGATGGCGCGCGCGTTGCGCGCCGTATCCACGGAGCGCGGGCGCAATCCGCGCGAGCACTTTATGCTGGCCTTCGGCGGCAACGGCCCGGTGCACGCCGCCACGCTGGCGCGCCTGCTCGACATCCGGAACATCCTGGTGCCGCCGGCGCCCGGACTCTTCAGCGCGCTCGGCATGCTGTTTCCCGAGATCGAGCACCATTACGTGCGCACACACAAGCGCAGGTTGGAGGAACTCGATCCTGCTGTGCTCGACACCGTGTTTGGCGTGCTGATCGCCGAAGGGGCGGCGGCGTTGCACGACGAAGGTTTTCATTCGGACGATCATGGTTTCGAGCAACTCATCGACCTGCGCTACGTGGGCGCCAATTCCGAATTGACGCTGCCGTTCCCGACGGCGCATAACGCGATGGCCATGCTGCGAGAAGCGTTCGGCGAAGCGCACGACCGGCATTACGGCTATCGCTCCGACGACGAAGCGATCGAGACGATGAACGTGCGCGTGATCGCACGGGCCTCCACTGGGGCAACGCAGGTCCCCGATCGCCTGTCGCTCTCCGACGGCGGGGCGGCCACTGGCGGTGCGCGCGACGTTTATTTCGGTCCGGAGTTCGGCGCGCTCGCGACGCCGATCTCAACGCGCGCCGATCTTTCTGCCGATTGGCGCGCGGGACCGTTGCTGGTCGAGGAGTTCGACAGCACGACGGTCGTGCCGCCGGACGGCCGCGTGCGGCGCGTTGCCTGGGATACGATCGAAATCGAGCTCGAATGATCCGATGAATCTACTCATGGAAACCGTCACCGCCGGCGATCGTGCGGACGACGCGGGCCCGTCTGATCCGTTCGCGCTCGAGCTTATCAAGAACGCGCTGGCGGCGCTTGCCGACGAAATGGCCCTCACGATCCACCGTACGGCGCGCTCGTTCGTGGTCAAGGAGGCACTCGACTTCTCGACCGCGCTGTTCCTGGCGGACGGGCAGCTGATCGCGCAGGGGACGTGCCTGCCGTTCCATCTGGGGGCCATGCCGTTTGCGGTGAAGGCGGTGGTCAAGCAGTACGCGGGCCGTATCAAGCCGGGCGACCTCTACATCACCAACGATCCCTACGACGGCAGCACGCACCTTCCGGACATCGTGCTGGTGAAACCTATTTTCCTGGTAGAGATGCTGATCGGTTATTCGGTCGCGCTCGCGCACATGACCGACATCGGTGGCCGCATTCCGGGCGGCAATGCGAGCGACTCCACCGAGCTTTATCAGGAGGGGCTGCGCATTCCGCCATCGCGGCTGTGGCGCGAAGGCGAGCCCGACGAGACCATGTTTCGACTGATCGCGTGCAACGTGCGCGTTCCGAGCAAGGTGCTGGGCGACATCCGATCGCTGATCGCGGCGTGCACGGTGGGCGAGCGCGAATTCGTCAAGCTGACCGAGCGGTACGGGATGGCGCGGTTCGAGCAGTCGTGCCGCGAACTGCTCGACTACACGGAGCGTTTCACCCGGTCCGAGATCGAGAAACTGCCCAAAGGGACATGGCGCTTCGTCGACCATCTCGACGGCGACGGGTTCGATCCCGACCCGATCAGGATCGTGGCAACGGTGACCATCGCCGGCGACGAAATGACGATCGACCTCACGGGGTCCGCGCCGCAGGTCCGCGGAGCCATCAACTGCGTGTATCCGTTCACGTTGTCGACGGCGCTGGCCTGCGTACGCTCGATCCTCGACCTGTCGATCCCGAACAACGCGGGCTATTTCCGGCCGATCCATGTGATTGCACCCGAGGGCACCGTAGTCAACCCGAAGGCGCCGGCCGCGGTGGCGGCGCGCGGGATCACCGGCATCCGGATCGCGGACGCGATATTTGGCGCGCTCGCGCAGGCCATCCCGCACATTCTGCCCGCCTGCGGCGCCAACGCACCCGACGTCGGAATTTCTTTCGGTGGCGTCGATGCCGATCGCGCACCGTTCGTCTATCTCGAGTTCCTGGTGGGCTCGTGGGGCGGTGGACCGGATCGCGACGGCATGGACGCATGCACGGGGACGCTCGTCAACTACTCGAATACGCCGGCGGAAATGATCGAGGCCGATCAGCCCATCGCCGTCGAGCGTTACGCGTTCGTGCCGGACACCGGCGGCGCAGGCCGATATCGCGGCGGCCTTGCCATCGAGCGCCATCTGCGTTTTCGGGCCAACGACGCGACTTTGCAGATCCGTTCCGACCGGCGCGATCATCCGCCATACGGGCTGCAGGGTGGCCACGGCGGCGCGCCGTCCGGCGTGCGCATCCGGCGGGCGGACGGGCGCGACGAGCCTTGTCCCGCGAAATTCCTGACGACCGTAAACGATGGCGACGTGCTGCAGGTCAGGCTCGCGGGCGGAGGTGGACATGGCGACCCGCTCCAACGCGATCCGGTGGCGGTGCTCGCCGACGTGATGGAGGAGAAGATGTCGGTCGAACACGCGCGCGACGTGTACGGCGTTGTCATCGCCGGCAGCCCTCCCGCGATCGATGTCGCGGCGACTGCAAGGCGGCACCAGCGCTAGGCCGCTTCGTTCGCGGGCCGATTGCCGGCGGCATCCTGTTTGCATTTGAGCCGGACGCGGCAAATCCATAACCCGAAGGCCACAGGTTCAAATCCTGTCCCGGCAAACAACAATTCAACGACTTGCAGCGATGCGAGCCGTTTGTTTCTCGGCCCGTGCATAGCTTGCGACCTGAGCGTTGGAGTTGACGACGCGCAAAGCGCAAAGGTGTTCGGCAGAGGGAGCTGAGTAGTAAGCGGCCAGATGCGCGTAGCGCCGCGCCATCTTCCGGACTCGCCCGCCTCCGGTACGAACTGTCCTCGACCGATTCTATCTCCAAGACATGTTATTGCGCCGACTAGCGTTGGCGGATCGATAATCTCGCCTGTCTTGAAGTGATAGAGTACCGAAGTCCAAATCAAAGGAATGGTCGACATGCTGGAGAACATCTCGGTGGATTTCTAGAAAACTTGGGGGAAAGCGTTTGCCGTCCTGTGGGCGTTCTCCGTACCGTTTTCGGGTCTCGCTCAGGATGTCCCGGCGCACAATCCTGACGGTATGATTTCAATCAGCGGAACGGTTGAGCGCGTCTCCGCCGCCGAACTTGCAATCAAACCTCGAACGGGAGCCGACGTCACGACGGTGAAACTGGTGCAGCCCTTTCATCTTTACGCCCGCGTTCCCGGCGATCTGTCTCATCTGAAGGACACGAGCTTTGTCGGCGTAACGTCGGTGAAGCAACCCGACGGGACGGAGCGGGCATCCGCGATCGGCATTCTTCCGGAGGAGATGCGGGGCGTTGGCCAAGGAAGCTACATGATGAATACGCCCGCCGGTGCCACGCCGAGCCGCATGACAAATGGTAACGCATCGGTCTCGCGCATGACGAACGGGACGGCGTCTCAATCCAGAATGTCTAATGGCAGCGTCAACCGCACGGACGCATCAACGCTGACGGTCCAGTATCAGGGCGGGGTCCAGAAAATCACCGTGCCTGCAGATACACCTGTCAACGAGTATCGACTCACTGCAACCAAACCGGTCGTGGGAGACAGGGTGTTTCTATTGGCACGGAAAGCCGCTGACGGATCATTGTCTGCAAGCGCGGGAGTTCTGTCCGGTAAGTAGGATAGGGGCCCAAAGGTCCAGCCGCCACGCGTGGGCTCGCTGATACCCCTGAAGCCAGACTGCATGCACCATAATCCGGCACGTCTCTCCGGTCTTCCGTTGATGTAGGAGGAGTCATGCGACTGCGCGTGCTGCTCGCCCTCTCAGTCTTGGTGTGTTCCACCGTCGCCATCGCCGGTCTCAAGGAAGGCTACGAGGCGTTGAGCAAGAAGGATTACGTCGCCGCCGCCAACGAATATCGTCCGTTGGCCCAACGCGGCGACCCCGAAGCCCAATACCGGATCGGGCGGATGTACGAGTTCGGCAACGGCTATCCGCAGGACAAGGCGCAGGGCATCGCGTGGATTCGCAAGGCAGCCGCGCAAGGCCACGCCGACGCGGAACAGGAACTGGGGGTTATCTACGCGACGGGCGACGGGGTAAAGCAGGACAACGTGCAAGCCGTCGCGTGGTTCAGAAAAGCGGCCGAGCAAGGCGATGCGACGGCGCAGTACAACCTGGGATTGTTGTATGCCAAGGGCCAGGGTATAGCGAGAGACTATGGGCAGGCATTCGATTGGTGGCGGAAATCCGCGATCCAGGGCAATGCCGACGCGCAGTTCAAGCTGGCCGTCGTCTACCACACCGGCCAGGGCGCGGCTCAGGATGAGGTCTTCGCACTCGCCAACGCCACGATCGCCGCGCGCAACGGCGACAAGGAGAACATCGACTACCGCAACGAAATCGCGAAGCCGCTGACGCCGGAACAAAGGCGTCGCGCCACCGCGTTGGCCAACGCCTGGAAGGTCGGCCAGCCGATGCCGGGTGCTGCCACGTCGGGTACGGCGTCGGGCGCGACGGCAGCCGTCGCCATCGCCACTGCGCCGGTGAAGGCGCGGTGTTCGGCGACCGGATCGATGGGTGGCGAGAGGTTCACGGCCACCCACTGCGTGGCGTCGCTGTACGGCGACCAGCACAGCGTGGCGATCTGGTTCAACGAAGATGCCATCACGCCGCAGGAAGCGGAGAGCTTCCAGACCTCGTCGTACGCCGATGGCGCGAAAGGCGGCAAGCAGCGCACGATGGCCATCATCATGCTCTGCCCGGGCGGGGGCAAGGAGACGGCCTCCGCGGCGGCTGTCAAATCGATCGACCTGAACACCAACCATGCCAGGTCGCCAATGGCGGGCATTCAGCGCGTGGTCCAGGCGTCCAGGGACTTCAAGGTCGAGAAGATGACCGGAGAAGTGAAGCCCGGCGGCGCGCTATCGGGCAAGATCGCAGGCAACCTCGACAAGACGGCGTTTACGTTCGACTTCGAACTGAATTTGCCCGCCAAGGATGCGGCCGCAGGGATGAGCTGCGGCAAGTAGGTCACCTGGTTGCGATTCTGTCGAACGCCGCGCGGCCGGCGCTCGCGGCCGGACGCAGCAACGTACCGCTCTGCCGCTGCCGGGCATCGTGCGTCAAACCGCTTTGCACACGCTATCGACGAAGGACGCAACGTCCGCGGGCTTGGTGTTCCAGCCGGCCACCAGCCGGATAACCCCGGCACCCCGGCGATAGAACTGAAAGCCTTGCGCTTCGAGGCTCGCCAGCGTGTTTTCCGGAAGTCGAACGAACACTTCGTTTGCCTCGACCGGGAACGGCAATTCCCCCACGCCCGCACGCGCAAGTCCATCCGCCAACTCTGCTGCCCGCGCATTCGCCGTGCGTGCCAGATCGAGCCACAGGCCATTGGCAAAATAGGCGTTGAATTGGATGCCGAGGAAGCGATGCTTGGAAAACATCAGGCCTCCGCGTTTTAGCCGGGCGCGCAGGCCCTCGGCAAGCGCTGGCTCGAACGCCAGCACCGCCTCGGCGGCCATGGCGCCGTTCTTGGTGGCGCCAAACGACAGCACGTCGACGCCGGCGCGCCAGCTCATCTCCGCCGGCTGACAATCGAGATGCACCAGGGCGTTGGCAAAACGTGCGCCATCCATGTGCATGCGCAAACCATGGCGCCGGCACACGGTGGAAATCTCGGCGAGGTGTTGGAGGCTATAGACAGTGCCGAGCTCACTCGCCTGGGTGACACTGACTACGGCGGGCGTGCAATACATATGCGTCGGATCGAAGTTGGCCAGCACGCGATCCAGATCAGCGGGGTCGATCAGGCCGTTGCGTCCATCGATGCCGATTATCCTCGCACCATTCGTGTACATCAGCGATGCGCCTGCCTCGTTGTCCTGCAGATGCGCTCCGGAGCGGCAGAAGATCGCCGAAACTGGAGAGGCGACGAGACTCATCGCCAAGGCGTTGGATGCCGTGCCTGTCGCCATCATCGCCACCGCGAGCTCGCGCTCGAAAACCTCGCGAAAGCGCGCTTCCGCGCGGCTGGTATGAGGATCCGCCCCATAGGGCATGACGTCGCCCTCATTGCCCGCGACCAACGCCTCGAGGATACGCGGATGAATACCGCTGACATTGTCGCTGCAGAAGTTCATGCTTTGCGGATGCGCACCGGACGTGGTGCGATCATTCCTGGTTCAGCAAGGGTTCGATGATCAGGTTGCCGGTCTGGAACCGTTGCGGCGTCAGTTGCGACAGCACAGGATCGTCACAGACGCCGTCCAGCACCAAAGCGGACATCATCCTTCCGACCGCAGGAGAGGTCATGAGGCCGCGATAGGAAGATACCGCCACAAAAAGCCCTTCGACGTCCGTCTGGCCAAGAATCGGCTGCATGTCCGGAGTGACGCTCGATACCCCGCCCCAGGTGCGCAGAACCGCGACGTCGGCAACGCCCGGCAGGAGGTCGATGACCTTCGGCGCAGCCCAGCCCAGGAACTCCGGTGTCGATGCGATGGTCGTGCCTTCACGCGCGCGCGAAACGACGAAGATGATCGACCCGCGCGTGACCTGGTTGACGGACATCCTGTGGTCGAGCGAAATCAGGATCGGCTTTACGCGCGGCGTGCAGGGCACCGTGACAATGACCTCCTTCGGCAAGCTGGTCACGGGCAGATCGATTCCGAACGGCCGCGTCAACTGCGGCACGGCCCAGTCGGTACACAGGAGCACCCGGTTGGCCTCGATCGTCCCGTCGTTGATCGACGCCGCGAAGACGCCGTTACGCTTCTCGAGCTGCTCGACCCGGGTGCCGTAGCGAACGTCGACTTGCTCGCGTCGAGAGGCAATCAACAACGCGTCGAGCAGCCGGAAGGGCGATGCGCTGCCATCCTTGGCGCAGTACGTACCGCCCACCAGGCGGTCCCTTCCCAGGGCCGGCACCATCTTCATGCACTGGTCGGCATCCAGCAGTTCGCTCGGCACGCGATATCGATGCTGAATCGCGATGCTTTCGTTGAGCTTGGCAAGCGCCTTCTGACTATGCGCCAGAACCAGGTAGCCGTCCTGCTTCAACTCGATGCCGCGTGGATAGTTGAGCAGTTCCGCGGCGTTCTCGAAAAACGCCGTGCTCTCCTGGCTCAGCCGGATATTGAGGTCGAGACCCCACTGCATCCGGAATCCCGCCCCGTTTCGGCCCGATGCGCCGTTTGCGAATTCGCCCTCGTCGACGACCGTGATGCGCACGCCGGACCGGCGGCGTGCCATCCACCAGGCGCAGGAGAGCCCATAGAGTCCGGCGCCGACGATCAGGACGTCCGTCGTATGCGTCGTCATGGCGCGGCGCCCCGCTTCTGTCGCGCCAGTGCGGCAAACGCGATGGGGCGTGCCAGTGGACGGGGCGTCATCATGTTCGCGGGGGCGATGCCGGCGTGCAATTCGGCTAACGCAGCGACGGAATGCAGACACATGCGCCCGCCGCACCATCCCATGCCGGCACGCGTGTTGCGCTTGATGGCATTGAGCGACTGATGGCCACCTTCGAGGGCGCCGCGAATCTCGGCAAATCGTACGTTTTCGCAACGGCATACGACGGTATCGTCCGTGGTGACGCGCCACAGCGCCGACGGCACGATGAGCGTCTCGCGCACCACGCGCTGAAATGCGCCATATCGCCGTCGCGAGGCGATTGCCTCGCGCGGCGCGCCGGATACGGCTGCCGTTCGTGGCGTGCCTGCCGCGGCGGCGCCAACGATCGTTCCCTCGCTCTCGGCAATCAGCGCGCCGCGAAGGCCGGCCATATCGCCGGCAGCATAGAGCCACGGCAGCGACGTGCGGCCTTGCTCGTCGGTCTCGGGCAGCCAGAACCCGGCGTCCGGATCGCACCGCATACGCGCGCCTGCCATCGCCGCCAGTTCGCCGTTGGCAATGAAGCCATAGTTGACCGCCAGCAGGTCGCAGGCAATTTCGCGCAGGGTCCCCGCCACCACCTGTCCGCGCTCGTCGATGCGCGCCAGCTGCACGGCTTCGAGCCGCTCGTTGCCCAGTGCACGGATGGGAACGAAGCCGGTCAATCGCGGAATCCGGGCACGGAGCAGCGTCCATTCATAGCGCAGGCCCTCGCTCACGATGTCGCGTCCGTGCCACAAGCCGCCCGGGTGTCGCAGCATGGTCCGCGTCGAACGCAGACTCGCCAACGCCGCGACCCGGACCCCCGCGCGAGTCAATTGCGAGGCCACGACGATCGGCAGCGGGCCGCATCCCGCCACGACCGCTGTCTTCCCGGGCGCGACCCGTTGCGACTTGAGGATGGCCTGGGCGCCGCCGGCGAACATGACGCCGGGTAGCGTCCATCCCGGGAACGCAATGGCGCGCTCTCGCATGCCGGTCGCGAGGATCACCGCGTCGGGCGTCAAGGCCTCGGTGCGATCGCCCACCGTCACGTGGATCTCGCCGTTGCGGAAGGCGGCGTAGGCGACCGCGCGGGCGCGATAGTCCATCTGCCGAACAGTCTCGTCGAACCGATGCAACAGCTGCTTCTTGCGTGCCAGTTCGGTCCGCTGGGCGAAGTCGCTACCCGCGAGACGGGGGTCGGCTTGGCGATAGATCTGGCCGCCCGGCCGCGCCGATTCGTCGAGTACGGTAACGTCGCAGCCGCGCGCGGCCGCTTCGATGGCTGCCGCCATGCCCGCCGGGCCCGCGCCGATGACGACTATTGATCGGCGCATGGAGACAGGCCTCGCTGGCGGCGAACGATCATGCCGGGTCGCGCTTCGGTAACGCATGCGCGGGTGTCGGGAACACCGTCGATGCTGCAACGGCATTCCCAGCAAAAGCCGATACCGCACACCGCCCCCTTGGCATTGCCGGCCTCATCGATCCGCAGGCAGCGCTCGCCCGCGGCCAGCAGGGCGGCGGCCACGCTCTGCCCCTCGCGAGCGTCTACCGGCTCACCTTCGAAACTGAATTGAAACGTATTCGGCATAGTCAGACCTCGACGGGACGGCGGAACGCGAAACGCTGGAGCACCTGCTTACTTTTATTCTTGGAAGGATAATCTGTTCTTGACAGGAATATCGACCGCGTGCCAATCTTTTGTCAAGCATCGGAGGAGTATCTTGTCGCAGTCATCGGGGCTTTGAAAGTGTCCGCATCGCGTCTCGACGCGTGTTCAGCGCTTCCCATCGTCATTGGAGGGCAGACCGTGTTCACACGAATCATTCTGTCGTTCGCACTGATTGCCGGTATTGCTTCTTCCGCGGCGCTCGCCGCCGAGCCGACCTCCGCCTGGAACGACATCATGGCCAAGAAGAAGCTCACCGTGTGCGTCGTTCCTGCCTACCAGCCCTATTCGGCGAAGGACGCCGGTGGAACGTGGAGCGGCTTCGCCGTCGACATGGCGAAGGACGTCGCCGCGAGCCTGCACGTCGACGTCGAGTTCGTGGAGACGAGCTTCAAGACCGTGGTGCTCGATATCCAGAGCGGCAAGTGCCATGCGTTCTTCGGTTTCAACGCAACGCCCGAACGTGCGCTCGCCATCGATTTCGCGGGACCGCTCTATACGCTGGGCTTCGGAGCGATCGATCGGCCAGGATGGAAGCCGAAGGGCAATCATTGGGCCGATCTGAACGATCCGTCGATCCGGGTGTGCTACGCGGTCGGCAACAGCTCGGAGCAACAGATCAAGCGCTTCGCGCCGAAGTCGACCCAGGTCGCATTGCCGAAATCGGACGATTGCGTGCTGGCCATCATGTCCGGGCGCGCCGACCGGTATATCGACGGCGTGATGGGCAGCATGGGCGCCCGCGCGAAGAATGCGCAGCTCGGTCCCCTCCACCTGATGACGCCGAACTACGCACTGCCTTCCTACGCCGGGGTCCGCCTCGACGATGGTCGATTCCAGAAATTCCTGCAGAAGTGGACCGAGTACAACCGCGGCAACGGCAACATCAACTTCTGGCTGACATCGGCGATGGAGAGCATCGGCATCAAGAAGGAATCGATACCGCCGGAAGTGTCGTTCTAGCGCGTCCGAGCAACCCCTCGAGCGCCCCGACCGCCCGGTCTGCGCGCAATGCCGACCGGGCGTTTCTTTGTGTCGTATGAGGGTTAACCGCCGAAGCCGCCGAGGAAGGACAGGACCGAGAGATAGCGCACCGGCGTGCGCAACAGCTTCTCCGGGCCATGGGGAACGTCTGCCTGAAACAGCAACGAATCTCCTTCGGACATGAGGAAGGTCTTCTTGCCGTGGCGATACAGCACCTGGCCCTCCAGGACATAGACGAATTGGGTGCCCGACCGGTGAAGAAAGGGGAGCACCTGGGACGTTTCCACAAACGACATCAGGTAGGGCTCGACGGCGATGCCCTTGGCCGTGGTCTGGCCAAGCACGCGATACTGGTGCCCAATACCCAGGCCGTCGCGGTGGACCAGGCTGCCCTCGCCGGCGCGCACGAAAGTGGCATCGGTCACTTCGTCAAATTCGCGGAACAGCGAAGTGACCGGCACCTGCAAGGCCCGCGCCAGCGCGCGAATGCTGGCCAGCGAGGGTGAAATCGCGCCGTTTTCGATCTTCGAAATCATGCCCGGCGAGAGCTTCGCGCGTTGACCCAACTCGGAAATGCCGAGCCCAAGACGCTTGCGAAACTCGCGTACGACCTCACCCAATGCGGATTCGAGGCCGTTGTCCCCGCGTGCGTCGCTTGTGGCCGCAGCCCGTTTTGCAGAGCTTGCCTTAGGTTTGGGCATGATGCTCATGAATGGGAGAGTTTCCCGCGGCCAACCGAACGATGGTCGTTCAATATTTTGTCCGAACAAGATACTACGTCGCTGACGACTAATCGCCAATAGTGTTTCTCGGGGCTGCTCAGTGTGCCGCCGATCTCGGCATCGAGCGATCCGTACACAGCGAGGCTGGCATGGGAAGCTATGAGTGGAATTTCGGAGCGGCCTTCTACCATCCCGAGCTATGGCTGAAGGCACTGTCGGTCACCCTCGGATACGCGGTCGCCACCACGGCGCTCGGTCTGATCCTCGGCGTCATCTGCGGCATGATGCTGTTGAGCAGGTATTGGGTCTTCCGCGCCCCGGTGGGCGCTTTCGTGCAAGTCTTTCGCTGCACGCCGCTGCTGATTCAGATCATCTGGTTCTACTACGCGCTTCCGGTCGCCGTCAGTGTCTCGATTCCAGCGTGGCTTGCCGCCGGCATGGGGTTGACCTTCTACATGGCGGCGTTCTCCGCCGAGATTTTCCGCGCCGGCATCGTGTCGATCGATCGTGGCCAGTGGCAGGCCGCCAAGGCGATCGGCATGATGCCCTGGCAAGTGATGCGCCGCATCGTGCTGCCGCAGGCTACGCGGCGAATGATGCCGCCGTTCGTCAACCAGTCGGTCCTGCAACTGAAAAATACCTCGCTGCTATCGATCGTCGCGGTGCCGGATCTGATGTATATGGCACAGGTATTCGTGTCCGACACCTTCCGGCCGCTGGAAATCTACACTACGCTCGGGATCATCTACCTGGTCATCCTCTACCCGATGCAGAAGCTGGCCAAGAGGCTGGAACGCCGTGACGACATCTGACCGCGGTGCGACGGCGGACAACCGGCCGATGGTGGAGATCGCAGATCTGCACAAGTGCTATGGCCCGCTGGAAGCCGTGAAAGGAGTGTCGCTGGCGGTCGGACGCGGCGAGGCGCACTTCATCATCGGCCCCAGCGGCTGCGGCAAGTCCACGCTGCTTCGCTGCATCAACCTGCTGGAAGAGCCTACGCGCGGCACGCTGCGCATCGGCGACACGGCCATGCAGTTCGGCGAAGGGGCCAAGGGGATGTCGGCACGCGCGCAGGCGCAGTTCCGCGCTCGCGTCGGGATGGTCTTCCAGCAATTCCACCTGTTTCCGCACATGACGGCGTTGCAGAACGTGATGGAAGGCCCGCGCACGGTGAAGCATCTGCCGGCGGCCGAGGCTGCTGGGATCGCCGAAGGCCTGCTCGCGAAGGTCGGGCTGGCCGAAAAGCGCGAGGTCTATCCCAGGCACCTTTCCGGCGGCCAGGCGCAACGCGTCGCCATCGCCCGGGCGCTGGCGATGGCACCGGAAGTCGTGCTTTTCGACGAGGTCACCTCGGCGCTCGATCCCGAGCTCGTCGGCGAGGTGCTGGCGGTCATCCGCAAGCTGACAGAAGAGGGCATGACCATGGTCGTGGTGACACACGAGATGCAATTCGCGCGGGAGGTTGCCACCGAGGTCACGTTCATGGATGCGGGCCTGGTCGTCGAGCAGGGACCGACCGAGCGCGTGCTCACCCATGTCACGAGTCCGCGCCTCGAGCAGTTCCTGCGACGCTATCGCGGATAGAGCCGTGGAATACGGCGACGAACGAGAAAAAAGGAAACGTCCAATGATTCCGCCAAAAGACAAGCTGACCATCTGTTTCGCTCACGTCGCCTACGGCTTCATGCCGCAGTTCGCGAAGCGCAAGACCGGCATCAACAGCTTCCAGGTCTGGAACCGCGACGAGCTGGATGCTCGGGTGGGTGAAGCCGATGTGCTGGTGATCTCCGGCTTGTGGCGCAACGACCTGGTGGATAAGGCGCACAGGATCCGCTTCATCCAGTCGATCGGCGCCGGCACCGATCAGTTCGGGCGCGACGTGCTCGCGGCGAAAGGCATCCGCCTGGCGAGCGCCAGCGGCGTCAATGTGAAGGCGGTGTCCGAACACGCGATGGCGCTGATCCTGGCCCTGGCGCGGCGCCTGCCCGAGGCGCGCGACAACCAGCGCAAGCATCACTGGCGCGGCATGATCGGCGACCTGACGCAGCGCGAAGACGAGCTGGGCGGCAAGACGCTCGTGATCGTGGGCCTGGGCAATATCGGCGGTCGGCTGGCGCAACTCGCGAAGGCTTTCGATATGCATGTGATCGGTGTGAGGCGCGACCCGGCCGCTGGCAAGGGAGCCGCCGACAGCGTTCACGCCATCGCCGAGTTGAAATCCCTTCTGCCGCAGGCGGACATCGTCGCCTTGACGTGCCCGCTGACCAGGGAGACCGAAAACCTGATCGACGCCGACGCGCTGGGCCGAATGAAGAAGTCGGCCTACCTGATCAACACCGCGCGCGGCAAGGTAGTCAACGAAGCAGCGTTCATCGCAACGATGCAAGCCGCCGGCATCGCCGGCGCCGGCATCGACGTGACGCCGGAGGATCCGCTGCCGGCCACATCACCGCTGTGGGACTTGCCCAACACCTTCATTACGCCGCACACCGCCGGTGAGACCCGGCGCTACGAGGACAATGTCCTTGATGTCCTGGAGGAAAACCTCCAGCGCCTGTGGAAGGGCGGAGCGACCCTGCGCAACCAGATTCTGTGAATAACAGCCGTGGGCGGCGGCTTACATCTGCATCGAGTTTGACGACAAGACATTCACCGGAGACGGAGCAAATCGACGCATGCACCGCCGGCGCGCGCGCTTTTCGTCAGCGCATCGCCTCGGGCGTATCGCGACGGGTTCCCGGAAGCGCAGGCCACAGCGCCAGCAGGCCCCCGGCGAGCACGACCCATCGCTCCGGTGCATCCATCGCCCACAGCGTCGCCGCCGCGACCGCGCACCAGAGCACCGGAACGACTAACAGCAGCCATCGGACGCGACCGCGAACCAGTGCGAGCACCGCGACGCTCGCGATCGCCGTCGGGTCCGGCGCCACGCCGAATATCTCGGCCGTCGTCCACGGACGACCGGTGAGCGGCGCCAATATCGGATAGCCGAGGATCGAAATTGTAACGATCGAGGTTGCGATCCAAAGTCTGCCGTCTCTTGCGCGCTGCAAGACGAGCCGTCCGGTGAGAACGCCGACTACTACGAGGAGCAACGCCTCGCACGCGAACGCGCCCGCGAACCACGTCGCCGCCCAATTGATGTGGGCGTAGCGTTGGTAATGAAAGGCCAGAGCGATCCACAACCAGCAGGCGGCCAGCAGGCCCGCGATGATGCGTTCGCGGGGGCCACGCTTGGCAATCAGCAATGCGACGATCGCAGCGCCGATCGCCATGCCTGCGAGCTGCAGCGGCCAGATCGCAAGGTTGTACAGCTCGAGAAGGCGGTAGTAGGTGCGCGGCGAGAACAGCAGAAAACTCGTTAGCCTGTACGTCCACCATTCCGACATCAGGCCCGCTCCACCGCCGCGATCATGCGCAGGCGCAACGCCGCGTCGGGCAGGCGGCCATACGCCGCATTCATGTTCTCGCGCACGTGGGCAACGCTGCTTGTCGCCGGGATCGCGCAGGTCACGGCAGGGTGCGACACGATGAACTTCAACACGAACTGCGCCCAGCTCGTGCAGCCGATGTCCGCCGCCAAGGGAGGGAGCGGTTGTCGCGCCAGGACGCGGAGCAGCCCGCCCTGGCGGAATGGCCGGTTCACTATCACCGCGATGCCGCGATCGCGTGCGAGTGGCAGGATGCGCTCCTCGACTTCACGGTCCACCGGGTTGTAGGTGACCTGCACGAAATCGATCGCCTGGCTCCGCATCAGCTGCTCCATGTCGCCATGGCGGCGACCTTCCGATGTCGTAATTCCGACGTAACGGAGCTGTCCTGCCGCCTTCATCGCGAACAGCGTCGGCAAATGCTCCTGCCAATCGAGCAGGTTATGGACCTGAAGGAGATCGAATCGGCCGACCTGCCATTTCTGGCGCGATTGCTCGATCTGACCCCGCCCCTGTGCGCCGGACGAGATCCAAACCTTGTCCGCGGAGAAGATGCGTCCCGTCAGGGCGGCCTTGCGCAGGCCGTAGCCGATGACGTCCTGCGACGAGGCGTACATTGGCGACGAGTCGATCATGCGGCCGCCCGCCTCGACGAAATTTCGTATGACGTCCGTGCAGGTGTCCCGCGCGATGGGGTCGTCGCCGACGTTGAATGTGATCCAGCTGCCAAGACCGATAACCGGCAGCGCCTCGCCGGATGAAGGAATCGGCCGAGTCAGGATAGCCCGCGGTTGGGCTGGCGCAGTTGCGGGCCGAAGCACGGCGTAAGCGCCGGCCGCAGCAAGCATGCCTAATGCGCGCCGTCGATTCCACATTGCAGTCTCCTCGTATCCGATAGCTCGGATCTTACTTCGACATGCGCGTCAGTCGACGCTATCGGTGATACGCAGGCGTTGACATTGGGCATGCGATGCCCACCGGCGCTGGCTGCACTGCATTTTCATGCAGCGGTACAGCGAGAACTGGGTGCGCGGACCGCAGGCCTCGCGCGGACTGGTCGGGACGCGCGTGGCACGTTGCTGCGCACTACGCGTCGGGGACGGCGTGATAGAGACGGGCGGCGGCTGAGCGATTGCCGCCGGTGCGGCCGACGCCGCGGGAGCGGCGGCCGATAGCGTCGTGCTGTTGGAACTGGCGGGAGGTGCGGGCGCGGCGGCGCTCGGCGCGGAGTCCGTTGCGGTGGTCTCCGTCGACGTCGGATTCGCACTCCCGGCGTCCGCAGCAATCGGGGCGCCGGCGGGAGACGCGGGCGCGGTAGTGCTCGCCGGTGAGTCCGCGCCGGTTGGCTCGGTCGGCATCGGCTTCACGCTCGCGGTATCAGCGGCCATCGGCGGTGCTGCCGGCGCCGCGGGTCCTACGGCAGGCGTGGACACAGCCGCGCTGTCCCCCACGGCCGTGCCACGGCTGATGCCAAGGGCATCGAGCACGCGCCCAACCTGTCCTTCCTGGCCAAACTCAAACACGCCGACAAGCAGCAGCAGCAATACCAGGACCGCGCCGCTCCACTTGGCGATGCGTCGGGACCTTCGCACCTCGCGTGCGAAAGGAGTCCGCACCGACGGATCATCATCGATGCGAGCGAGGCCGGAAGTGGCCAGCGGATCGAGATCGGGCGCGGAAGATACGACGACGTCGAAATCCTGTGTCACGCGGTCCGGCGGTGCGGGTTCCAGCGCAGTTGCCGGGGCCGATGGTACGGCATCGTTTGGCACGGCATCGTTCGGTACGGCATCGTTCGCTACGGCATCGTTCAACGCAGGAACAGCGGTCCTTGCGGCGCCCATTGGGCCACCCGCGGCCGCAGGTGTGGTACCTAAGCGCGCGCGCATCTGCGCGACGCTTTGTGGCCGCTCAGCAGGATAGATCGACAACGCGCTGTCGAGGGCGTCCAGCAGGGCTGCGCTGTACTGCAGCCGCGGCCACGTCAAGCGCAGCCTTTGCACCGTGTCGGCGAGTCTTTCGCGCCGCGGAGTGCGGGGCGCGCCAAAGACCGGCGCGGGCAAGTCGCCGCTGATCCAGTAGCGCGCGACGTTGGCCAACGCGTAGAGGTCGCCCGAGGCACGGAGCGGAAGGTCGGCCGATTCGACCATCTGCTCGATCGGTGCATAGGAGGGTTCCCCGCCGGTCATCAGCGCATCGATCCGGTCGCCGGCGATCGCCCGGCCCGCTGCGCCCGGGCCCAGCAGCAGAGGCCGGTCGTCGGCCAGCAGCAGAATATTCGACGGCGTCACCTTGCCATGACCGCCCCCTGCGTTGTGAAACGCCTCCAGCGCGCCCAGCAGCGCGTCGAGCAGCGCGCGAACTGCCTCCTCGTCGGGTGGTTCGTTCATGCCCCGGCGCGCCTCGAGCAGCCGTCTCACCGGGTAGCGGGGCATGACGCGGTAGGCTGTTCCGTTGGCTTCCCATAGGCGCGCGATGCGCACCAGCGACGGATGGCCGCATCGGGACAGCGTACGGGATTCTTTGATGAAGGCCTTCAGCCCTTTCGCAAAGGCATCGGCTTGCGCGGAGGTTCGCGGCGTGACCTGCGCCTCATGGTTACGCTGCGCGAGCCTCGCCGGCATGTACTCCGCGATCGCCACCGCAACCGCGCGAGCGCGGTCCGAGGCCGCGTAGACGATCACGGCGCTGCCCTCGCCGATGACTTCCCCAACCTCGAACTCATCCAGCCGAGCACCCACGCGCAAGGCGCGGGCGGCGGACGCGAGGGCGCTGTCAGGCAGCTCCTCGTTGAATGCAGCGGGTGGTGGCTCTGGAGGCTTCATGCGAATCGACTCGGCACAAGACTTGGATTCAGCTTGGCCAGCTTGGTTCGGCATCGTTCGTTGAAGCGCATTCGATGGGTGCGCGTGGGATGCGCACTGCACCAAAACACACGGGGGCAGATCGTGTCGGTCGAGAAATTGAGCTTGACACGAAGCAACTGGCGCTCTCCACACCAAGAATATCGATGAGGGAAAGTAATCCCTTCACCGTTTCGAGCCCTTGCTCGGAGGGCAGCGGGAATTTCTGTATGGTCTGATGCCGGCGGTTCCGGCCGGGGTCCCACGCGCGCTTCAGTGCTTCCAGAACTCGCGTGAGGCGATGCGCGCACCCTCGGCCATCGCCGCCATCTTTGCCCATACGACGTCGGGATCGACCGCGGCCTGTCCGACCCAGGTACCGAAGCCGCAGTCGCTTCCGGCGATCACGTTTTCCCTGCCGACGAGGTTGGCGTAACGGCCGATCCGTTGCGCGACGAGCTCGGGATGCTCGATGAAGTTCGACTTCGATTCGATCACACCAGGAATGAGCAGCTTGCCGTCGGGCAGCTTGAGTGTCTCGAACAGCTTCCATTCGTGAGCGTGGCGGGGATTGGAAGCCTCGATCGCGATGGCGCTCGGTCGCGCACGGAACACGATGTCGATCACGTCGGCCAGGGGGACGTCGCAGTGATGCGGCCCCTCGTAATTGCCCCAGCAAAGGTGCATGCGCAGCTGTTCGCGGGGAATATTCGCGACGGCATGGTCGAGGGCCTCGACGTGAAGCTGCGCCTTCTTGCGCCACTCCGCAAGGCTCAGGTCGGCATGCTGAATGTGCCGTCCCATGCCGAGATCGGGGCAGTCGATCTGCAGGATGATGCCGGCCCTGGCGATCGTCTCGTACTCCTGCCGCATGGCATCCGCAATCGCGAAGAGGTACGCTTCCTCGGTCGGGTAGTGCTCGTTGCGAAAAAACAGCGACACCACCCCGGGCGACGCCGCCGTCATGAACGCTTCCTGCGCCTCGACGGTGGCCAACGCGGCCTTGAGATGGTCGACATCGGCCTGCGCCGCCTGCGGATTACGCACGCCGATCGCTGCGTTGCACGCGGGCGTCTTCCGGCGTGAACGCCCCGGATCGCCGAAGACGCGCCTGGCGAGGTTGGGGAAGTCCGCCAGATCCTGATAAACGAATGTGTTGCCGGCACCGCCGAATCCGCTCAATCGATCCTTGATGTACGTCGCATAGCTCGGCTTGCTCATCTCGCCGTCGTTGATCACATCGACACCCGCTGCCGCCTGTTTGCGGACAACCTCGTCGACGGCAGCGGCCACTCGCTGCGAGAGCGCGGCGGCGTCGACCGGCACGCCTTCCTCCCTGGCGTACATCATACGGATAAGATCTTCGGGGCGCGGCAGACTGCCTGTGTGCGTCGTCAGAAACCTGTCGGTGCTGCGCTTCATGACGGATCCTTTGCAAGGGGCGGCAACCACCGAGCGAAAAGGTAGGGAAACTAACTGACGGAATATACGGCGTCAATCTGCACTGGCGGGTTCAGGCATCCGTTATTGCGGCAATTCCGGAACCGGCGTCGCTCGGAGTCGCGCTGCGATCTCACGCTGGTCGAGTTGGCCCAGCCTCACGCCGACACGTTTGGCGCTTCAGCGACCAAGCAGGGCGCTTTCGTCCCTCGACGGATTGTTTGGACGGATTGGTAAGGGAGACGCAGCCCGCTTCGCGCGGATCAGCCGCTGCGCCTCCAGACACCAGTGCTTCTTGATGCTGAACCACACGTCGGCCGCCCACAGGATGTTGAACGTCGCCACATCAGCTGGCACGACAACCTCGCTGCTGTCGTGCGGAACATACGCGTTGATCCAGTCACGCGTCCTTTGGTCCTCAGCCAGCCCATGGGTAATCGGCACCGTTATGTGGTTGTAGGTCACGGGCAATACGACATTGCGTACCGTGGCTACACCGGCGGCACGATAGTTGCTTGCACTGGATATGCCGGCAAAACTCCAAGCGATGAGGTCCCCTCGAATCGCATAGCCGGTGAATTCATCCACGGTATTCGGAATCTTGTGCAACCGAGAAAGCATGTCCCACTGATTGGGCAGAATGAAGGCAGCGCCTCCGGCAGCGATTGCCGAGGCGTAGGCAACTGAAAGGCCCACCACGGGACGTTCGACACCGGTGAGCGGATCAACGATGGTAAATCGCTTCTCGGGTCGATCGATCCGTGCGTTCCAGACATTGACTTTATGGGTGAAGTCGCCCGCCAACTCATAAAGGACCTTGACTGCCTGCATTCCCCCCAAGCTGTGGCCGATCATCAGAGGCCTCACACCATCATGCTCGTAGTACCACGCGACTTCGCCGGCGATTCGCTCAGTGTTTCCATAAGGACTCTGCGAATAGGCGCCATCGAGGGGATCGCGGAGTTTCGCCTCCGGGTACCCCATGCCCTCGAGAAAGTTCGCAAACGAGGTCATGATCAGGAAATCGGGATAGACGCTGCCGTGCAGAAGAATGATTCTCGGCGTTGGCCCTGCCGCCAGCGTCGAATGGACGTCCTGTCCCGAGATGTGGTCCGGATCAAGTGCCAGGATCCGATCTTCGACGGTGTCATCCAGAGTCAGCGAGCGCAGGACGAAGCCGCGCTCGATGGCAGCCCCTCCAGTGCCGCTCGGTGCAGTCGCACAACTCCCCAAGACGAGCGCCAGGCAAATCGCAAAAGCTAGTCGAAAACTGTGAATTATCATGTCCATCGCGCTCCAGCATTACCCGGCGGGCCGGGCTTGCCGATCGGAATATTACACTTGACTAAATTGGTGGCGGACGCCGCCGCATGGCGTATGCCGGGCGGCGGCGCCATTTCACAGAGACGTAACGGATTGG
This sequence comes from Casimicrobiaceae bacterium, assembly GCA_036493675.1. Taxonomy (GTDB): domain Bacteria; phylum Pseudomonadota; class Gammaproteobacteria; order Burkholderiales; family Casimicrobiaceae; genus PALSA-1003. The sequence goes on along the minus strand of DASXPJ010000047.1, from coordinate 56,535 downwards.
GAATGGATTCCCGTCCCGCCCGCAGAATGGACCGGCGTGGGAATATGATGCAGCGGGGGCAGCAGAAGCACTGCGGCAAGAGGTGAAGAACCCGGCGTTTCCCAACGCGAGATCGCCCAGGTTTCGCTCGGTCAGGGCCTGCTTCGCATGGCGGCGAAGTAGCCCGAGTTCTGGCAACCATTGTTGGTGCTGTTCAGGTTGAACGAGGCCGTCAGCGAGTTGACCTGGACATTCATGGCCGAGACGGTGGCATTGCCTGCCTCACCAACGCTGCTGGTGTACGTGCCAGCGACCGTACCGAACTGCCCATCCTGGCTCACGGTACCGGTAATCGTAAGCGTCAGTACGAGGATAGTCATCGTAAGGGTCGCTGACTGGCCATTTTGAGTCACGGAAATAGTCGTGAAAGGAATCTCGCCGGACGCGTTGTCCGTGGGATTCGTGCAATTAGTCGCCATAAGATGCAGCGCACCAAGGTACGTTCCACTGTAATCGTCGGTGGCGGTGGTTTCGCGAACGACGTTCTTCGTCACTGCAACTCCGTCCACGACATAGGCGAGCGTGCCGGTGCTCAAGGTCTGTGCTGTCCAGGTCATCGTTCCCGCCCTTCGGCCCATGACGGCATTCGGGTCGAAGGGTACGGTGCCGAACCAGGGGCCGGTTGCTGCGAACAGATCGCCCGTCCACATGGAGTTGCCGACCGACTGCATCGCGGCGACATACCATGTCGGCGCGCCGGCGGGTCCGTAAACGAACATCGTCGCGAAAATCACCGATCCCCGCTGAACGAGCTGGACGCCCCAACCGGATTCCGCCTGAATGTAATACAGGTCGCTCTGGTCGGTGCTGAACGAGGTCGCGCTAACGGATGGAACGAGCGTCGAACCGATCAGGACAAGCCCAAATAGCGCGAGCCGCAGCATTTTCATGGGGTTCCCTTGTCGATCGAAATCGCGAACGCGCATCGAGGCGGCAAAAGGGCCCGAGCGCGGAGGCTGCATTGTACTCCGCGCTATCCGCCTTGCGGAAGAGTCGCCCGTCGTTCATGCGATCAGACGACCAACTGCCAGCGCCCGTCATAGTTGTAGTTTCGGCGTTCGCGTGACAGCTTCGCGCCGCAGGCCCGGCATTCATAGTATTCGATCGTGCCTGCCGCGAGCTCGCTCACGACGTAGGTTTCGAGCGACACGTGGGGTTCATTGAGAATCGACGAACCCATCAGCGTCCTGCAGTCGACGCAAAGTCTTGTGGCGGTCATCGGTGTGGGCGTGATCCGACCTCGACCCCATTTTCGCCAGAGAAGGTGACGCTCGGCTTACATCGAGGTCCCGATCCGGTGCGGGGTGTCCTCACGCCGGGCCTAATGCCCGGTGGAATCTCCGCGGCGACCCGCTTCGAACAGGAACCACGTCCGGCGTTCGGTTTCGTCGATCCACACCTCGATCAAGCTGGCGGTGGCGATGTCCCGGTGTTTTTCGCACACGCCATGGGCCTGACGCAGGCGCGCGGCGAGCGTCTTATTGTCCTCCCGCAGCTCGGCCAGCATGTCGCCAGGCTCGACGTAATCGGCATCATTGTCCGCTATGCGCTGCATTCGAGCGATGTGGCCGATCGATCGCAACGTGGATCCACCGACCTTGCGAATGCGCTCGGCGATCGGGTCTGCCATGGCGTAGATCTGGTCGGCTTGGTCGTCCAACAGCAAATGGTAGTCCCTGAAGTGCGGGCCGCTCATATGCCAGTGAAAGTTCTTGGTCTTGAGGTAAAGGGCGAAGACATCGGCCAGGATGCCATTCATGGCGCCTGAGATGTCCCTGGTGGCCGCCGCCTTCAGGTCGGTTGGCGTGATCAAGGGGGCATCGCGTTCTCGCTTCAGCGCCTTCATTTTCTTTGCGTCGGGCTTTTTCTTCATGATTTCACTCCTCGAAATTTACAGATCAGATGCGGCATCAGACAACCACGCATGGGCTGCAACAATAGCACTCCTGATAAAACAGCAGTCACAAGAGGCGCGTGTCGAAGCAACTAAGGAGGCTCAGCGGCACTCCAGTGTCCGGCATCGTGAGCTGAGCATGAGTGCGTGCGGTCAGCGTGCCATTCTCTAAGTGTTACACCGATGCGGACAACATGTTGCAGACAAAGCCAGCGCAACAACGGTCTCCGGGAAGTGTCAATAGATTTTACAGTTCCATAATTGAAGGTGCAGTCCCTCGCACTAAACATCTGAACCTGCTGCGGTTTAACGGCCATGGAACGACTCTTGCGATATCAAGCAGGAGAAGGACGTTTGAGAGGGCAAGTACCGGACAACCGGATGACATGGAGCGCAGATGAGATCCATCCTTGATCCATCATTTCGATACACGAAAAGCGTGGAAACCGATTTGCGGAAAACGTTTGCCCGCGTTCGACGCGAGCTGCGCAAGCAGGAGGAGGCGCGAAACGCAGCCAACGACCAGGCGTTGCAGAAAATCGTCCCACTTCGGTCCCACCGAGGCGTGATGTAAGGGTTTCCTTCATCGGCAAGTTGTCTTCTTTGCCGATGAAGCCATTCTTTACGCGGGATTGCGTTACGTTCAGGTTGGTTCCACTCGCACGATTTTGCTGTTCATGGTGTTGTCCTTGACCCCCGAGTTGGGGGTTTTTTTTGATCATCACCGGAATCTCCGGCGGCCTTCCGCTCGGTACTTTCTCCGTCGATCGCGCTCACCGGCTCGGTGTTTTCCACCGCGATCGCCTGGTCCATGCTTCAGGCCCTCAGCGATGCATCCGCAGGGAACCACCGAAAGCCTTCCATCCGGAATGGCCTGGCTTCATGTACTTCGCGTCGAAACCAGCCTCGCGTAGCTTCACCGCCGTGCCGCAGCCGACATGAAATCCGTAGGCGCAGTAGACGATCACGGGATCCGATCTGGAAAGCTCGCCGATCCATTCCTGCAGGCGCTCCGGGTCGCGCCAGGTCGCTCCTTCCGCGATGTCCTGAGTCCGGGAAACGTAAAACTTCGGACGCACATCGATGAGTTGCACAGGCTTGCCCGAATCCAGCAACTGCTGGACCTCCTCGACGCCCACGCCTGGGAGGTCGCCGAATTCCGGCTGAATGAGAGGGCGCGGCGGCTCGATCTTCTCCGCATCCTCGTACCGCCCCGTCGCTGCTTGCCAATCGATGTTGCGCATGAAGGCTTCCACATAGGCCTTTGCGTTAGCGCCGAAGTCGATGTGATAGGCGTGCTCGTACATATCGAGCGCGACGACCGGAAGGCCGCCCGCAATGGCTTGCGTGTGCTCGGCCGCGTACTGGTTGATCAAACGACGATCGCGAGGAATATATGTCAGCAGAACCCAGCCGGACCCGCCGCCGAGCGCATTCGCCATCGCCACGAACTCGGTGCGCCAGCGGTCGAGCGACCCGAAGTCCCGCGTCAACGCCTCGGATAACACGTCTGTCGGCTTTCCGTCGCCCCCGAGACTTGCGAAGTAAAGCTCGTGCAGAAGGGTGGAGTTGAGGGCTATCAGTTGTTCGCGTTTGAGGCCGTTCAGCAGATATCCCGGAGTCTTCGCCAAGTCGAGCGACTCGATCTGCCCGGTAATGGCGTTGAGTCGCCGCAGCGCCCCTCCGTAATTGTTCTCGTAATGGCTCTCGATGAGTTTGAGCGAAAGGCCGTTCAAGAGCCACGGACGGCAGTGGATTTGCCTCAATGAGTACCGCATGTCATAGCCTCCAAGTGCAAATGTTGTATGACGTTGCGTCGCCCGAAGGCTACGAACGGCAGCACTTGTCTGACTGCGGATTCGACAGTGCCCAGTCCACGCGCAACGCTTACAGGATTGGACGGGGCACCGTCTTGGAGGAAAAATTTCCGGGGTTCCTGTTAACCCCACGACTAGGTTACGCTTGCGCGCACGGGCTAGTCAAATCGATGCCAGGCCTTGCCCGCACTGGAACCATTGACGGCTTTCGCAGACACGGGGGCCGCGGACATACGGACCCTTTGATCGTTTTCTTCTTACTGACAGCTGCTGCACCGCGAAATTGATCGTCCCGACGATTTCCTCTCCGGGAGTCCGGAAACAAGCCTCCCGACCATGATTGTATGATTGGAGGGCCAAAGGTATGCTTGATGGCGATCTGCTGCAAGCGTCGGGCTTGTGGTCGAAACGACGCCACCGCGTTTGCCGCCGGCCGTAGCGGTGGCCGCAACTCGTAGATAAGAGAGGAGGATCTGATGCACTACCGTGCCAGTATTGCCGCGGCGACCCTGCTTGCCGCCGGACTCGCGACTGCCGCGCCCCCCAAAGTGGTGACGCTGCCCAATTCCGATTCCCAATGCTTCGTGCCATGGGCAAGTAATACCAAGCTGTTCCAGTACCCCGCGAAGAAAGCTCCCTACCGTATCGCTCTCGCCAACGGCTTCATTGCCAACACGTGGCGCATCCAGATGATCAAGACGGCCAAGGCGTACGCGGCTCACCCCGAGGTTGCCGCAAAGATCAAGGAGTTCAAGGTCGTCTCCACCGGCGAAGACGTCGCCGCGCAGATCGCGGCGATCAACAACTTCATCGACTCCGGCTACGACGCGATCATCGTGAACGCCCAGAATCCGGCGGCGTTCAAGCCGGTCATCAAGCGCGCCAACGACGCTGGCGTCGTGCTGGTGGCCTTCGACAATATCCTCGACACCGAAGAGGCGATCAACGTCGACGTCGACCAGAAAGGCCTCGGCAAGTACTGGGCCGAGTGGCTGGTGAAGAACGTTCCGAATGGGGGCAAGGTGCTGGAAGTACGGGGGGTTTCTGGTACTTCGGTCGATCGTGACCGGCATGAGGGCATCCAGGAGGTGCTCAAGGCCTCGGGCAAGAAGTGGGATACGGTCGAAGTGATCGGCAAGTGGGACGATCCGACGGCGCAGAAGGTGACGGCCGACGCTATCGCCGTGCACAAGAAATTCGACGCGATCACCGCGCAGGGCGGCGACACCGGTGTCGTGCAGGCGATGCTCGATGCCAAGCATCCGTTCGTGCCGTTTGGCGGCGAAACCGAGAACGGATTCCGCAAGTTCTGCGGCAAGTACGGCGCGCAGGGACTCAAGTGCGCGTCGGCCGGCACCGGGCCGGCCCAGGTCGCGGTGGCGATCAAGACCGCGATCGCGGCGCTCGAGGGCAAGGTCGTGCCCCAGTCGGTGAAGCTGCCGCTGGCGAAGGCAGAGTACCCGAACTTGAAGGAAGGGTCCGATTTCTATCCTGCGCAGAGCGACAACTTTTTTGTCGGCAACTCTTTCCCGACCTGCGGCATCAACTTCACCGCGCAGGAAATCATGGGGCAGAGCGAAGCGAACAAGTAAACGCGAATGCGGGGATTCCAAATCCCCGCACTCACCGTCCCGGGTGCCCTTCCGGCTCCGTGGGGTAACGGCGCACGCCGCAAGCTCGGGAATCGTCAATGAGCCTGTTGGTCATGCAGGGCGTCTCCAAGCGCTACGGCGGCGTGCGCGCCCTGCAGGATGCCGCGCTGGTAGTCGGGGCGGGCCGCATTCATGCGGTGCTCGGCGAGAACGGCGCCGGAAAGTCCACGTTGATCAAGATCATGGCCGGCGTTGTCGCGCCCGACGAGGGCCGCATGCTGTTCGATGGAGAGCCCGCGGCATTCTCATCGCCCGCCGAGGCAAACGCGGCCGGCATCGCCTGCATCTTCCAGGAGCTGTCGCTCATTCCGGATCTCTCGGTCGCCGACAACATCGCGATCACCAATCCGCCGCGCTGGTTCGGACTGATCGATCGCGGCGCGCAGCGCCGCATGGCCGAGGAGGCGCTCTCGCGCGCGGGCGCGGATAACATCCACCCGATGGCGCTGGTGAAGGATCTTTCGTTGTCTCGACGGCAGATGGTCGAGATCGCCAAGGCACTCGCCCGCAAGCCGCGCATCCTGATCCTCGACGAGGCCACCTCGGCGCTGACCGCCGCCGACGTGAGCAAGATCTATGGCGTCCTGAAGCGGCTGCGCTCGGAGGGGCTTGCACTCGTCTACATATCGCACCGCATGCACGAGATCGCCGAGCTGGCGGACGAGTGCACGGTGTTCTGCAATGGCCGCAGCGTCGCGAGCTTTGCCGCGGGCACCAAGACCGATAACGAGATCGTCGAGCTGATGATCGGTCGCGAATATAACGCGGCGTTTCCGGCGCGGGCGACGCGGACGGCGGGCGACGCGGCACCGCGCCTCGAAGTGCGGCATCTCGGCTGGGCCGACCGCCTGAAGGACATCTCGCTTCAGATTCGCGCCGGCGAAGTGGTCGGCCTTGGCGGACTGGACGGTCAGGGCCAGCGCGAGCTGCTGCTGGCGCTTTTCGGCGTGCTGCACGGCGCGACGGGCGAGGTGCTGATCGATGGCCGGCCGGTAACCATCACCGGTCCGAATGTCGCCAAGCGCAAGGAGATCGGCATGGCGCTGATCCCGGAGGATCGCAAGACCGAAGGGCTGATGCTGCCGATGTCGGTGCGCGATAACCTCTCGTTCGCCGCGCTCGGTACCTTGTCGCATTGGGGCGTCGTCGACGCGACGGCGGAACGCGAGGCGGTGGAGCGTATCGTGCGAATGCTCGCGGTTCGCACCGACGGCATCGACTTGCCGGCGGGCTCGCTGTCCGGAGGCAATCAGCAAAAGCTCGTCATCGGAAAGTGGTTGATGATGTCGCCTCGCATTCTCTTGCTGAACGATCCGACGCGCGGCATCGATGTCGGCACCAAGCAGGAGATGTATCAGCTGCTGCGCCAACTGGCCGATGCCGGGACGGCGGTTCTCTTCTACTCGACCGACTACGACGAGTTGATCGGCTGCTGCGATCGCGTGCTGGTGATGTACGACGGGTCGATCAGGCGCGAACTGGTGGGCGGGGACATCACCGAGCGGGCGCTGGTAAGCAGCGCGCTGAACATCGGCACCGAAGGCGGGACGGGCGGCGCACCGCGGGAGGCGGTGGGGTGAACGCCGATTGGAGCTACCGCCTGCGCGAGCACAAGGGGACGCTGCTCGCCTTCGCGGCGTTTGTCGTGATGTTCACGATCTACGCCACCAACCATCCGGCGGGATTCAACGCCAACGTCGCGACCACCGCGGCCAACAAGGGTGTGCTGCTCGCGATCGTCGCCATGGCGCAGACGCTGGTGGTGCTGACCTCGGGCATCGATCTATCGGTGGGTATGGTGATGGTGCTTGCCAATTGCCTGGCCTCGAGCATCGTGGTCGGCTCGCCGCTGATGACGGCCGCGGGTGTGCTCGGCGTACTTCTGGTCGGCTGCGTGTGCGGTGCGGTCAACGGACTCATCGTGATCTATGGGAGGCTTCAGCCCATCGTCACCACGATCGCGACAGGAGCGGTGTACTACGGTACGGCGCTCGCGCTGAGGCCTGTTCCCGGCGGCGATGTCAACGCCCCGCTGGCGGACGCACTGACCGGGCAATTGCCTGGCGGCATACCGGCGAGCCTGGCGCTGCTGCTTGGCCTGGTGGTCATCGTATGGCTGCCCTTCCGGCGCTCGAGCATAGGCCGTGCCGCCTATGCCGTCGGATCGTCCGAGATCGCCGCCTATATGTCGGGCGTGCCGATACGCCGTGCCAAGTTCGTCGCCTACACGCTGTCGGGGCTGCTTGCGTCGGTCGCCGGGCTATTCCTCACTTTCATCACCTACACCGGGGAAGCGTCGGCGGCCAATGGAGGCACCTACACGCTGTATTCGATCGCCGCGGTGGTGCTCGGCGGGGTCTCGCTCTTCGGCGGTTCGGGCAGCGCCATCGGCGCGATCTTCGGAGCGCTGATGTTCCGAACGATCGGCGACTTGCTGTTCGTGTTCAACGTTGAGCCGCTGTGGCAGCCGCTGTTCCAGGGTCTGGTGCTCTTCGCCGCCGTATGCCTGGGGGCGGTTCGGCTGCTGCGTATCCGCAATCAACTCGATCTCTATGGCTGAGACGCGGGTTCCTGCCAAGCGTGCCGGCGGCGGATTCAGCCATATCGCCGGCAAGCTGCTGCGGCGTATCGATCCCGCGATCGCGTGGGCATTCGGTTGCATCGTCATCGTACTGCTCATCGGCAGCCTGTATTCGAGCAGCTTCCTGTCGCCGGAATATCTGCTGCAGCAGCTGAAGGTCGCGTCTTTCCTCGGCGTCATCGCGACCGGAATGATGATCGTCGTGCTCCTCGGCCAGATCGACCTGTCAGTGCCATGGGTCGTCGCCGTCGGCGGGATGATGGCGACGGCGGCCACGGGTTGGGGGCCGCTCGGCGAAGTCGTCGCGATTCCGGTGGGCATCGGTTGCGGCGTTGCGCTGGGATTGGTCAGCGGCGCCGGCGTGGCATTCCTGCGCATCCCCTCCATGGTGGTGACGCTTGCCGTAAACGCGGTGGCGCAAGGTCTGATGGTCGTGCATACAGGGGGATTTTCTCCACAGGACTCGTCGTCGCCGGCGATGCGCCTTCTCGCCACCGGCCACAGCGTGTTCGGCATCCCGAATGCGCTGCTGGTATGGACCGCAGTCGGCGTCGCGGCCGTTTTTCTGCTGACGCGGACGACTTTCGGCCGCACCGTCTATGCAATCGGCAATCGTGAGCGTGCGGCCTATCTGTCCGGCGCACGGACGCGAACCGTCGTGATGGCGGCATTTGCCATCTCGGGCGGGCTATCGGCATTCGGTGGCGTGCTGCTCGCGGGTTACGCGAGCAAGGCGGCGCAGGCGATGGGTGATCCCTACTTGCTGCCCGCGATCGCCGCGGTGGTTCTCGGGGGCACGTCGATCCTCGGCGGCCGCGGCAGTTACCTCGGTACCGTGGCCGGCGTCATCCTGATCACGCTGCTGCAGTCGATCCTGTCGGTGATGCAGATGGAGGAGTTCGGGCGCCACATCACCTATGGCATCGTCATTATCGCGATGCTGCTGATTTATGGACGCGGTCGGCGGCATTCGGAATAGCTCATCCTGCCATCGATCGATTGGACCCGACACATGCCCTTGGAGCTCACGCCGAGTTTTGAAGTCATCGACCCGCGCTTTCGCAAGCTGGCGCTGCCGTATGTGCACGTCGACAAGCTCTACACCGGCTCCCGCTGGGCCGAGGGGCCGGCGTGGCTGGCGGCGGGACGCTACCTCGTCTGGTCGGACATTCCGAACGATCGCGTGCTGCGCTGGGACGAGACCGATGGCTCCGTTTCCGTGTTCCGGCAGCCGGCGATGAACAGCAACGGGCACACAGTCGACCTGTTGGGCCGTCTCATCTCGTGTGAACACCGCAGCCGGTGCGTGTCGCGCATCGAGTTCGACGGCAGCCGGACGGTGCTGGCCGACCGCTACGACGGCCGGCGCTTGAACTCGCCCAATGACGTGGTCGTCAAGAGCGACGGCAGCATCTGGTTCACCGATCCCAGCTACGGGATCGACTCGGACTACGAAGGCGACGCCGCGCGCAGCGAAATCGGTGCCTGCAACGTCTACCGTATAGACACTGGCAGCGGCCGCGTCGCCATCGTGGCGTCCGACTTCGTGCAGCCCAACGGACTGGCATTTTCACCCGACGAATCGCTGCTTTACATCTCCGATACGGGCCTTACCCACAGCGCGGACGGGCCGCATCACGTCCGGCGCTTCCGGGTGTCGGCCGACGGCAACTCGATCTCGGGTGGCGAGGTCTTCGCCGTCTGCCCGGTGGGTTTGCACGATGGTTTTCGGCTCGACGTCCAAGGCAACCTCTGGCTTTCAGCCGGCGACGGCGTGCGCTGCATCGCCAGCGATGGCTCGCTTCTGGGAAGGATTCTGATTCCAGAAAGCGTGGCCAACGTGTGTTTCGGCGGCGCGAAGCTCAATCGCCTCTTCATTTGCGCGACCACGTCGCTCTACTCGGTGTTTCTCAACACACGCGCGGCATCGCGCGGCTGATCCGGGCGTAACGGCGGGCGCGGCTTGGCTTTCGCGAGCGTCCCCGCCCCGATGGGTCGCGCCACGACGCTTGCGAATGCCGATGCCCGGCCGCAGCCGGGATCGGTTCGAGATGGAGACTAGGGTGCCGGTTCTATCTTGCCGTACAAGCCGTGGTTTTCCTCGGCGGGGCCGGCGGCGAAGAACAGCGTGTCGGTAGGCTGGTTCCGAAAGCCATTGCCGAACGCGATTCCCCACAAGCCATCGATCGCCAGCACCTTGCCGTTCGACGTGCGCAGTTGTCCGGCGAAGTTGAAGTTCTTCGGGTCATATGCGTTGATCGTGCCGTCGCCGAAGTTGCCGACGAGCAGATGGTTGCTGAACTTGCCGAACCCCGCAGGCGCGATCGCCATGCCCCAGGGCGCATTGAGCTTACCCCGGGAGGCCGCGCGCTCGATGAGGAAGCCGTCGGCGTCAAAGATGTCGACGAACCCAAGCCCGGCCCCCGCGACCTCGTCATCGCCGTCCTGCTCGCGCAAGGCGTATGCAACGTAGAGATTGCCCTGGAGGTTCATGATATTGAACGGCGCAAAACCGGCGGGAATGTTCGGATCAACGAAGCCGCCGAGTGTCGTCGTCTTCGCGAAGGCGCCGGTGAGAACATCGATCTTGCCGTTGTGGAAATCAGCTGCGTACAAACGAAACGTCGTGCCATTGCCGGCGAGCGCGAGTCCCTTGTAGACCGCGCCATCGTCGGCCGTGAATTTGATGGTCGCGGTGGGCCCGCTGTTCCAGGCAGCAATAGCGCCGTCCTCCGTCGCCCACAGGAAAAGGGCCGCAGTTCCCAGTCCGCTTAACAAGAAGTCCGTCGTCGAGGGGTTGGACGTGATGCCTGTCGGAACGCCGTGATCCCCGCCGCCCGCCGCCGGGATGGTCACAGGCGAAGGGGGGCTGATCTGGATGCCGAGACCGTCGTAGACGGTGGAAAAGCCCGTTCCGTTGTCGGATACCCACATGGGGCTCGTTGGGCGCAACGCGATGCCCCAGCCGTTGACGAGATTGCCATCGGTGAAGTCCGCCGCACCAGCAACGTCGGCCACGAGATTCGTTATCCGGTAGTTGCCGCTGGCACCGTCACCCCCGTTACCACCATTACCATTATTGCCACTGTTGCCGTGGTCGCCATTGTCGGCGAGGATCGGCGTGCTCAACGCCAAAGCACAAATGAGCGCAGCGAGTTGCCTTGCACCACGTCCAATTGAGTGTGAAGTCGTCATGAGAGGCGCTCCTTTCTTGCAATACTTACAAAATATCCGGCGTTTGCCGGGCTGTGGCGCGCCCCTCGCTCGCGTTTGCTGCCGAAAAAAATCCCGCAACAACACGGCGCGTATGTGACTGCAAAAACAGCCCACCGCCGCCGCTTATTCCACATCGCTACGTATAGCGCTATCCTGCGACGCCACGGGACAGCGCGCCCGTGGTGCGCGGATCTTTCTTACAGGAGATTTCATGGCAGACGTGCCTCAGCCCAGCAGCGACAGCAAGGAATCGGAAAAGAAGATGCGGGAGCTCGTCGACAAGCTCATCGCACAGGCGCCGAGCGAGAGCAGCGGTTCCATAACGCTGGGTGGCACATCGCTCGAGTACGCGGTCAGCGCGGCGTTTCTGCCGGTCGTCGCCGAGGGCTTCGATGGCGCGCTCGGCGAGCCCGACGCCGCCGTGATGGCGACCAGCTATACGCTGAAGAATGCCGATGCGCGCACGCGCCCGGTCTGCTTCGCCTTCAACGGCGGCCCGGGCTCGGCGTCGATCTGGCTGCACCTCGGCGCACTGGGCCCCAGGCGCGTGATAACGCCTGACGACGCCACTATGGCGGCCGCCCCTTACGCGGTAGCCGACAACGCGCATAGCTGGTTCGAGCATTTCGACCTGGTGTTCATCGATCCGCCGCACACCGGCTGGTCCACGACCGCCAGCCTCGACGCGCGCAAGAAAATGCTCTCGGTCGACGGCGACGTCGCAGCGCTGGCAGGGGTAATTCGGGTGTGGCTGACGCGACACAAGCGCTGGAGCTCAGCGGTCTACCTTGCGGGTGAAAGCTACGGCACAACGCGCGGCGCCGCGCTCGCGGACAAACTTCAGAGTGCCGGGGTCGCGCTATCCGGTCTCGTCCTGATTTCGTGCGCGATGGATCTGCAAAGTATAGTCTTCGGCCCGGCGAACGATCTTCCGTATGCGCTGTTCCTGCCCGCGTTTGCCAACGTTTCCCAGTATCACGGGCTGCTGAAGGGCGCGCTCGGCGCATCGCCCGCAGCGGCGCGCGCGGCGGCCGAAGCCTTCGTCGACGAGGAGTATGTCGCGGCGTTGCAGGCAGGCGCGCGCCTGGACCCGAGGCGTCGCGGTCGCATTGCTCGGCGCATCGCCGAGCTGACCGGCCTGCCACAAGCATTGGTCGAAGAAAAGAACCTGCGCATCAGCGAAATGACCTACTTTTTCGAGGCGCTTCGTCCGCAAGGCCGGATGGTCGGCCGGCTCGACGCGCGCGCTTCCGGTCCGATGGCTGCGAGCCGGACCCGCGACTGGGAGTTCGATCCGGGCATCGAAGCCATCGCATCCCCGTACACGATGGCGGCGATGGCGTACTTCGGCGAGCAGCTTGGAATGAGTACCGAGACGCGCTACGAAGTGCTATCGCTCGACGTCCACAAAGGCTGGGACTGGAACCGCGGCGAAGCCAAGGGAAACGGCTACGCGACGACCAGCCGGGACCTTTCTCGCGCGTTACGCCGCAATCCGCATCTCAAGGTTTTCGTCGGCAGCGGCCGCTACGACCTGGGCACGCCTTACAGCGCGACCGACTGGTCGCTGGCGCAGCTGGATGCGCCGGCCGACGTGCTGTCCCGAGTCCGGCACCGCTACTACGACGCCGGTCACATGATGTACACGCGGGAGCAGGACCTGACGCAACTCAAGTCCGACGTCGTTGCGTGGCTCGGCGTGTGAACGGCCGCAGAACGCCCGCGCGATGTGACTCACTGTGCTCGTCGTTGGCCGGCTGAGCCGGAGGGATTGCCTCAGGCCGAGATGTCATAGCCGACTTCCCGCATGAGGGGGGCGGCGACCGCCTCGACTTTGGCCCGATCTTCCGCGCTCATCTGCCCTCGCCAGTTGTGCACGCGATCCGCCCTCGGCGACTGCGTGAGATTTTCATGCAATTTGGCCCGAAGCTCGCGCCGCACCCTTCCGTGCCCGTCCGGAAGAAGGCGGTCACCGAGATGTCCGATGTGCCGCTCGCCGCTGGCGCGGTAGTCCAACATCCGGTCCGAATATTCAAGCTCCAGGAAAGCGCAGACTTTGCGCAGCGACGCCTCCGGCTCGAGTACGAGGTCCTCGTAACGGACTTCCTGATAGTGACGGACCTGCGCTGCCGAAGCCCGGGCCCGCGAAACCATGTCGACCCATATCCGGGAGGTTCTCTCGACGCTTTGCCCCGCGGTCGTTCGGCGAAGCGAGAGAACGACATCACGCGGATCGCGCACGATATGGATGAATCGTGCCTCGGGCAAATATTGTTCGATCTCCGGCATGCAATGGGTGTCGGCCGGCGTTTTTTCGCCGAACAGACGCTTGCCGAGCTGCTCGGCGTACATGCCATAGAGCACTCGAAGCCCCGCCGTGATCGAGAATGTCCGGAGTCCGCAGAGTCGGCGCCAGAACGCGCCCCTGTCGATACCGATATCATTCCAGTTAGACACCGCCCATTTGTCGGTGGTCAGCAACGCGTAGAAGCCTTGTCTCAGAGTTGCACCGTCGGTGCCAGCAAGTGCCCGCAAATGCGGCAAGAACGCCGTTTCCGGTGGGATGGCGATCTGCGGGTGACTATCCAGCATCACGGCGAGCAACGTGGTCCCGGACCGCGGACACCCGACGACGACGGGCATAGGTCCGCGCGCAGCGGGCGTGGCTTCGGTGCCCGTGCTTGCGAGGGGGTTTGCAATCGGACGCGCATTGGCTGCAGTGGATACACCATGCCATCGGACGTTGCCGGAATCGTAGAGTGGTTTCTTGGTCAAGGGTTGCTGCCGATATTCAGTGCGTCTTTGACGCAAGCCTTCGCCTCGGGTTTCATTCTTGTCAAGACATGTTCAAAAGCCGCAGCGAATTGGACGTGCGAGGCCCGGCGCCCGGCCAGGTATGCATATGGCAAGCGAATATTATGCACCCCCTCCTGAGTGTCCACGCGGCCACGCCGAGCCACTGTACCGGCATTAGACGTCTCGCGAGCTCGTGGTGCAGGCGAAGGGCCTACGCTAGCGAGCCTGCAAGTTCGCGCAGGATCTCCCGCGGGTGATCCTCGATCGACGCTCCGTGCGATACGAGGATGCGCTTGAGCGATTCGATTCCAGCCCAGCGCAGCAGCTGCGCGCGCAGCGCAGCCTGGTCGTGGATCATGACCAGCTTCACGACCTTCGGGATCTGGGGCTTGGATCCGACGAATCCCGCCCTTCGCAGGAACCAACCGGCGAAGCCCGGCATGTCGGGTATGTTGCCAACGATGTCGTTCAACACCAGCGTCACTCCGTTTGACGTCCGGACGACGAGAGCCGCTTCGCGATCCCGGGTTCCGGGAACGGTCACGAACTGTACGGCGGGGTCGTCGCAATCGAGTTCGGTCGCGTCGACGTGGACGATTTTTTCCACGGCCGCACGGGCTCCCTTAGGGGCTATTACCTGCAACGCGGGATACCGCGCTTTCCAGATTCCCGCATCGAGCCGGTGCTTATCGCTCGGCACCACAAGAAAGGCGGGACGCCCGAAGGACTCGAGCCCCTGCATCTCGGTTTCATCGAGGGCGATCGCGCTGAACACGACCAGCCGCGAATCGCGCAGACGCACGACCGTCATGCGTCGCGGGAACTTCGTAAGCGGCATGGGTATTTCGCCGACCACGGTGCGAATGCTCATGTCGACGTCGACCAGCCTGCCGTGTGGCAGGACTTTCCATTGCTTGAGGGGTCGGGTCATCGAGAACCTTGGTTGTGCCGCGAACATCGCCCGTCGTTTGCGCGGAGGGCCGCCTAATCGCGTGCACCCTCGACTGGATGTCCTTCCGCGCGCCAGCGCAGCATGCCGCCCGCAAGATTGGCGACGTCGGTAAACCCCGCCTTGGAGAGCAGCACCGACGCCTGCGCCGAGCGTGCCCCCGACCGACACACCGCGACGATCGGACGATCTCGAGCAAGATCGCCGATGCGGGCCGGAAGCTCTCCCAACGGGATCCACCGTGCGTCGCGGATTCGCCCAAGCGGTCCGTTGAACTCGTCGCGCTCACGAACGTCGATGATCTGAACCGGCGCCGCGCATTCCTCGAGCGCCTGGGGCTGGATTTCGAAGATTCCGGCGAACGTGAAGGTCAACGACGCCCAGGACGGATCAGCGGGCAAAGAAGCCGGGCCCTCCGGCTGGCCGCAGCGCAAATTCGCGGGAACTGCGATATCCATCAATTTCGGATGCGGAAGCCCAAGATTCTTCATGTAGCCCAGAAAATCCGCTTCACCGATCTCGCCGCCAAGACGTGGATTGAACCGCCGCTCCTCCTCGACGCTGGTGACCGTTAAGCCGCGGTAATCGTGCGCCGGATAGAGCAGGCAGGCGGGCGGAAGCGTAAGGATCTGGCTTCGTACCGAACGGTACATCGCGCGAGCGTCGCCTTGCTGAAAGTCGGTGCGTCCGCTACCGCGGATCAGCAGGCAGTCGCCGGTGAACGCCATGCTTTCATCGTCCAGGACGTACGTGACGCATCCCTGCGTGTGCCCCGGCGTGGCGCGGACCTCCAGATAGCGGCCGCCGAACGAGATCCGGTCGCCATGAGCGAGATAACGGTCGGCCGCAGACGCGCCGCTCGCCGCGCCGATGATGATTTCGCTGCCGCAGCGCTTTTTGAGCAGCCACGCTCCGGTCACGTGGTCGGCGTGTACATGCGTATCGAGCGTCGCCATGAGCTTGAGGCCGAGCTCCTGGATCAGTGCCGCGTCGCGTTGTGCCTGTTCGAAGACCGGATCGATCAGGATGGCTTCGCGACTCCGGCGATCGGCCAGCAGGTATGAATAGGTCGACGACTGCGGATCGAAGAGTTGACGGAAGATCAGCATTTATTCACTCGCTCCGAGCGGCGTCGTCTCGCGGGCCATGGTCGAGCGCATCCTCGTTTGCTCGATCCATTCGAAGGCAAGCATGCCCGCCGTCATTGCCGCGACGAATACCAGGGCTTTCAGGCGGCCCGAGCCGAGTGCGACGAGCGCGGGGCCAGGGCAGAATCCCGCGACTCCCCAGCCGACGCCGAAGAGCGCGCTGCCCAGGATCAGGCGACGATCGATGACGCGCGAGGTCGGCAGCAGCATCGGAGTTCCGAGCAGCGTCTCGCGTCTACGCGCTGCGATTGCGAAGCCGATGCCACCGACCACGATCGCGCCGACCATCACCAGAGCGAGCGACGGATCCCACAATCCCGCAAGATCGAGAAATCCAAGCACCTTCGACGGGTTCACCATTCCCGACAGGATAAGCCCGAGGCCGAAAACGAGGCCTGCGACAAAGGCGCAAAATGCGTACATGGTCTGCTTCAGATCGCCAGCACGTGACGCATCAGGAACACCGTTGCAAAGCCCGCCGTCATGAACGAGAGCGTCGCAACCAGCGAGCGCGGCGCCAATCTGGACATGCCACAGACCCCGTGGCCGCTGGTGCACCCCGCGCCGTAGCGGGTTCCCATACCCACCAGGAATCCGGCGATGACCAGGGTCGGATACCCGGCTTCGATCGTCACAGCGGGAAAGGGCGCAAGCAGGCGAAAGACGCCCGGCGCGAGAACGAGCCCCGCGACAAACGCGACGCGCCAGCCCGCATCCGGGAGCGACGGGCGCATCAAGCCTCCGACGATACCGCTGATGCCGGCGACGCGGCCATTGAGCAGCGCGAACAGCAGGGCGGCCATACCGATAATCGCGCCACCTTCCAGTGCCGACCATGGCGTGAAGGCCGTCCAGTCGATGCTCATCCGTTCCTTGTTTTCATGATCGACGCTCTGGCGGGATCAATCCTCGCGATCCGCTGGCCAGAGACGGCTCGCCGTACGCGGCGCCGGTTGCGAGTCTACGCGCCGACGTGATTCTGACACAGCCATGGCGTGATGGCGAACGTCATCATGATGCACATGGAACGAGCAAAAACAGTGTCGTGCGCGAAGGAACGCTGATCGACCCAGACACTTCGGCGCCGGGTGTCCACGGAACGCGTCGCATGCTCGAGATGCTTTCGCGGAGTGCGGAACTAAGCGCAAGAGCGAACCAGACTGTCGGCAGCAGGAGCTACGACGGTCTTGCGATCGCGATCGTCGACGGTCAAACGTCGGATTGAATCGGAAGGCTCGAGCCTGCTCAGGTCAGGTTGCGGCGCGTCACCCACGGATCGCACGATCCGATAGCTAGCCGCGAAGCACGTCGGCCAACCCGAGCGTTCGATGCACGCGTGTTTTTGGCGCGCGAACGACACGTCGGCTAGAACAGCGCGCAGATGCTTTCGCTGTGTGCGCTCTCGCACATCCAATCCATTCCTGACAACTAGCTGACAGCATGTCGTCGAAGAGGCTCGATCACGCGACCCTTGATGCATGTCAAATAAGACGGCGCTACCATGCGGCAAGCTGCGGTAACAGGACGAGCATGTTCATTCAGAGAAACGCGACGCCGAATTAAAGGAGTGCTGCGATGCCTTACCGTAACGAAAAAATGTCGATCGGCTGGATCGCGACGATATTGCGCGCAACAGTGTTGTCGGTTCTGCCGCTCTTTGGCTTGATCAACCCGGCAAGCGCCGTGCCGTCTTTTGCACGGCAGACCGGGCAGGAGTGCATCGCGTGCCACGTGAGCTTTCCGGAGCTGACCCCCTATGGCCGGTATTTCAAGCTGACCGGTTATACGATAGGCAGGGTTGCATTTACGACGCAAGGCATCAATTACGTGCCGCTGGCGGTCATGGCTCAGGCGTCGGTAACCAGCACCAGGAACAACAACACCGTCAACCCGGACACCGGCGAGACGACGTCGGTCAATCAGCGCAACAACGGCTTCGTCCTCTGCTGCGCTAGCGTTTTCCTGGCCAGCAAGGTCAATGATTTTATCGGCGGCTTTGTACAGTGGAGCTACGACAATCTGGCAACGACGGCTGATGGGACGCTGGGCGGACATAGTGGAATCGACAATACCGATCTCCGTGTCGTCGGCAAGTATTCGGCCCCTGGCGCGGCTGAGCCGGACCTGATTTACGGAGCGACACTGCACAATAACCCCACGGTGCAGGACGTTTGGAACAGCACGCCCGCGTTCGGATTCCCCTACACGAGTTCGCCGCTGGCCAGCACGCCTGCGGCGGCAACCCAGATCGATGGCGGACTCGCGCAGCAGGTCGCGGGGCTCGGCGGGTATCTGTTCTGGAAGAAGACGCTGTATGGTGAGCTGTCGTTCTACCGAACCGCGGACGGTGCGTTCTCGTTCCTGCGTGCAGGGCAGGACATCCACACCGATGGCGGCGTCGCGGCTCTGAAGGGGTACAACCCGTACTGGCGGTTTGCGTACAGTCACGATTGGGGTCCCAACTCGTTCATGGTCGGCACCTACGGCATGACCGTCGATCGCTACCCGAGCAATTTCGACACGTCGACTCCCACCGATCGATTCCGTGATGTCGCCGTCGACGCGCAGTACCAATACATCACCGACCCGCACACCTTCACGGCGCAATTCACGTATATCGACGAGAAGCAGTCGTACAACGCGAGCTTCCCGGTGACCGCTGCCACCGGGGCTGGGATCGGTGCCGGTCCAACGCCGGCAAATGCGACGGACAAGCTGCACACGCTCAAGGCGAAGGCCACCTATTATCACGATCGCAAGTACGGCGGCACCTTGGCCTATTTTTCGACCACGGGCAGCGCCGACGCCGGGCTTTACGGAGTGGGCGCGGACGGGAACGCGAATAAACCCGACAGCAAGGGCTACATCGTCGAGCTCGACTACCTTCCGATCCAGTACGTCCGGTTGATGTTGCAGTACACGGCGTACAGCAAGTTCGACGGCGCCTCCACCAACTACGACGGCAACGGGCGCAATGCACGCGACAACGACACGCTCTTCTTCAACATCTGGGTGGCGTTTTGATGGCCGGCAACCGAGCGGCTCATGCGGCAAAACACGCCGTCGCCTGGGACCACGGATAAAGCGAAGGATTCGGCAATGACGCAAACTTGTTCGATTATTTTTGGCGGAGCTCTCGCAGCCTTCCTAACGTGTGCGACGGCTCAGACTCCTTCGGCAGACGTGCAGAGGGCGGCGGAGGAAAAGGCAGTGAATTTGTGCTCGACCTGCCACGGACCGAGAGGAATCAGCACGTCGCCGGAATTTCCGATCCTCGCAGCGCAGCACAAGGGCTATCTCGAAGCGCAGATCGACGCGTTCCGGAAACGAACGCGCGCCGAAAAGGACGCGCACGATTTCATGTGGGGGATCGCAGGCAACCTGGACGAGGCGATCGTCGGCGGCATCGCAGAGTATTATGCGGCGCAGCCCGCCGCCAAGGGACGCACCGATAACCCCGCGCTCGTCGCGCAAGGCAAGGAGCTTTTCGACAAGGGTGTGCCGGGCCGGGGCATTCCGGCATGTATGGCATGCCACGGGCCGGACGCGCAAGGCAACGCCGCTTTTCCTCGTCTGGCCGGGCAGCATTCCAAGTACGTGGTCAAGCAACTCAACTACATCCAGTCGCTGGTCCGCGCGGCTCCGGTGATGCACGGTATCGTCAAGGATCTTACGCCGCCCGAAATCGAAGCGCTGGCGCAGTACGTGCAATCGCGGTAAGCGATCGAGTTAACTCCGGCCCGCGCTGATACGGCCGGTCACAGTCGGTCTCACGGAGAGACTTCGCCGCGCGGCGGGATGGGAAATCGATTCTCATTGCGCCGGTCGGCTGTTAAAGTTCACCCCCTGGAGATCGCGCAGTGATCAGGATCGCTGTCCTCGATGATTGGCAGAATATCGCGCGGCGCAGCGCCGACTGGTCGGCGCTTCTCGCACGCGCCGATGTGCATTTTTTCGCAGCGCCGTTTGCCGACGAGAACGACGCAGCCACCCGTCTTGCCGATTTCGATATCGTCCTGTCGACGCGAGAGCGCACGCCCTTTCCGGACTCGCTAGTTGCACGACTATCCAAGCTCAGGATGTTCGGCCTGACGGGTGCGCGTGCCGCGCTGATCGATACGGCGAGCATGGTCCGTCGCGGCATCACCGTCTGCTATACGGGCGGCGGGCCGTCGGGAAGCTCCACGGCGGAGCTGGCGCTCGGCCTGATGCTCGCTGCCGCACGACGCATCCCCGCCGGCGACGTCGCCGTTCGGGAGGGCCGCTTTCAGTTGGGCACCGAGGCGGGCCCCGTGCTCGAGGGCAAGACCGTGGGCCTGATCGGCTTGGGGCGAATCGGCTCGAAAATGGCGGCGTATTGCAACGCACTCGGGATGAAGGTGCTGGCCTGGAGCCAGAATCTGAGCGCCGAAGCAGGCGCCTCGGCGGGCGCGGAGCGCGCGGCCAAGGACGAGCTATTGTCGGCGGCGGACGTGGTCAGCCTCCATCTCGTGCTGTCGGAGCGCACGCGGGGCATTCTCGGCGCCGCGGACCTCGCCCGGCTCCGCGCCGGAGCCATCCTGGTCAATACCGCGCGCGCGCAACTGGTCGATGAGAGCGCACTGATCGCTGCGGTGCAGTCAGGGCGTCTGATCGCAGCGCTGGACGTGTTCTATCGCGAGCCGCTCCCGGCGGATCACCCCTTCGCGCAAGCGCCCAACGTGGTCCTTACGCCTCACCTCGGCTACAGCGCCATCGAGGTCTACCGCGAGTATTACCGCCACGCGATCGAGAACACGCTCGCTTTCCTGGACGGCAAACCGATTCGCGTGCTGCAGGCCGCCGGCCAATAGGTTCGTCGGCATGCGGCGCAACACGCGCTGTGCATTGCGTGATCAGCTCGCCGCGCGGCGGCGCCCGACGCCTGCCATCGTCATTGCGAGCGCGGCCAGGGCGACGGTCGCGGGCTCCGGGACCTGAGCACGCCCAACGCCCCGTGCGCTTCGTCGACCGGTCCTGCCCGAGAAGTAGATCGATTGCGGGGGTTCCCGCGCCGCCGTCATTGCCCGCACTCAAGCCGCTGCCACCAGCGCACCGACGCGCGCGCGGACCACAGCGCGTAAATCCGACAAACTTGCTATCGCGACGATGCCTGAAGGATAGCGTTCCACGCCGAGTCCGTGTCCTGCGTTGCCGCTGTATCCGCGCTGGCGACGCCCTCGCGCAGCAATTTCGCGGTCGCCGCCGCCGGCAGAGGGCGACCGAGCATGAACCCCTGCACGATCGTGCAGCCGAGGCTCAGCAGCAGATCGATCTGCGCCTGGGTTTCGACACCCTCGGCGACGACGGCGAGCTTCAGGCTCTGAGCCATCGCGATGATGGCACGCGTTATTGCGACGTCGCCTTCGTTCTGGCCGGCGTCACGGATGAAAGACTGATCGAGCTTCAGTTTGTCCAGAGGCAGGCGGCGGAGGTACGACAGCGACGAATAGCCGGTACCGAAGTCGTCGATGGCGATCTTGACGCCCATCGCGCGCAACGCCGTCAGCGTTCGAAACGCGGCGTCGGCGTCGACAAGCAGCATCGATTCGGTGACCTCGAGCTCCAGGAAATCGAGCGGGACGCCGACCACCTTCGCGATTTCCTCGACTCGCTCGGCGAGCGCCGGATCGCTGAATTGGACACTGGACAAATTCACCGCGATGCTCACCGCGGGCAGGCCGTCGGCCACCCAGGCGTTGTGCTGGATTAGCGCCGCGACCAGCACCCATTCCCAGATCGCCATGATCAGTCCGGCCTCTTCCGCGGCGCCGATGAAGTGCGCCGGCCCGAGCATACCGAGCGTCGGATGGTTCCATCGGATCAGCGCTTCGATGCCGACGATTCTTCCGCTGCGGACCTCGATCTGGGGCTGATAGTAAAGTTCGAACTGGCCGCCCTCGAGCGCCTTGCGCAGATCATGTTCGAGCGAGAGCCGCTGCGCCGACGCCGCGCGCATGGAGTCCTGGTAAAAAAAGAAGCGACTGCGGCCCTGCGCCTTGGCGTGGTACATCGCCACGTCCGCGTTCTTGAGCAGCGTGTCGAGCTCGTCGCCGTCGCGTGGATAGAGCACGATGCCGATCGAGGCCGATACGAAGACCTCGTGCGTACCGAGCATGATCGGCTGCGCGAGCGTTGCCAGCAGGCGCGTTGCGGCGCGGGCCGCATCCTGCTCGTTGGCCACGCCGCGGAGCAGAACGATGAACTCGTCGCCGCCATGACGGCAGACATCGCGCTCCTCCGTTTTGGTCGGCGGCAGTCCGGCAATGTCGTCAGGACGCAGCCCGCGGGTGAGCCGCTGCGCAATGACCCGCAGCAAGTCGTCGCCCACCGCGTGGCCCAGCGTGTCGTTGATCCGCTTGAACTGGTCGAGGTCGAGATACATGATCGCGAACGAGGTTCCATCGCGCCTTGCGCTATCCAGCGTCTCGGCGAGCTTCTCGTCGAAACGGGAGCGGTTGGGCAGCTCGGTGATCGCGTCGAAGTAGGCAAGGCGGTGAATCTGCTGAATTGCACGCGTTCGTTCGGTCGAATCCTGGATTGTCCCCGCCAGGCCGTTCACGCTGCCGCTGGCGCCGAGCAGCGGTTCGGCCAGCACGTGCACATGATGCAGCTCCCCGTCCTGACCGACGATGCGCACATCCATGCCTTGCAGAACAGCGCCTCGGGCCAGTCGGACGAGCCAGCGCTTGAACGCTCGCCAGTCTTCCGTGTGGACCAGGCGCTGGATCGCATCGGGCCGCGGGCCTATTTGCGACGCGTTGACGCCGAGAATGCGGAACGCCTCGCCTGAACACACGACCCGATTGCTCGAGCGCTCCCACTCCCAGCTCCCGATTCGCGCGATGCGCTGCGAGCGCGACAATTGCTGTGCCAGGTTGCGGCTGGCGGCATTCTCGCGCTCGGCGGCTTCGTAGGCCGCTTTGAGCATTTGCTCGCGCCGGGCGACGCGCCGGTACATGTTGCGAATGCCGCGTTTGAGGCTGACCATCTCGGTCGAATTCGGGCCTGCCTGGGTAACGCCGAAAAAGGCGGCCTCATCGCGGCTGGTGCGAAAACGGGTCAATTCGCCACGAAGCGCGGCCACCGATCGCGAGATGCGCCGTCCGATCACCGCGATCGCTGCGCACGACAGGATCAACGCCAGAAGCGCGTAGGCAAGTCCGCTGAATGCGCCGGCGTAGAAAAGAGGCAGCAGCGAGAGATGCGCGAGTGCGACCGCGGCAATCGCCTGGCCGGTAAAGCTCGACCAGAACGCCGCGAGCGGCCTGCCCAGCCGCCGGGTGGACGCCGGATGCGATGTGGGCTTCGTGCGTGCCTGCCGTTCCTGTCCCAAAACCGCCACTGCTGCCTCCCCGGCGTGCCTTTCCCCGAGCGATTCTCGAAGGGCGGACGCGCGCCTATATCCGCGAGCCTGCTGCGTCTGCTCGAAAAGGCAAGCTTCATGCCAAGCACGCCCGCCCCGAGGCCTCGGCATGCGCGCGCCGGCAAGCGACGCCCCGGGTCAGTCCCGGCCGATTTACGCCTTGCTCGCGCCGAACGGTGGCATCGCACCCGGATAGGGTCGCGGACTCGGACCACGGCCATGGCGGCGCCGGGAGTCCACCGCATCGGCCGCCGTTGGGACTAGAATGGTTGCTGCGGCACCCCTCGCACGAACGCTTCCATCACCGGTCGGACTCTCGCTATGCATATCATCTGGACGATCCTCATCGGCTTCGTGGTCGGCCTCATCGCCAAGGCGGTGACGCCCGGCCCGGGTCCCGGCGGATTCTTGCTCACGGCGGCGCTGGGGATCGCGGGATCGATCGGCGCGACGTATGTCGGGCAGGCCATGGGCTGGTATCAGGCGGGCGAGGGCGCGGGATTCATCGGCGCGCTGATCGGCGCCATTATCCTGCTGGTCATCTATCACCTGATTGCACGCAAGAGCACCTGATTCATTTCGTCGAGGAGCAGAGAATGGCATTCGATCTCAACGGTCTATTGCAGCAATACCTGGGCGGCGCTTCGACCCAGCCGTCACCCGCCGCGGCCGATCATTACCAGCAGGTGGCACAGAGCGCGCCTCCGTCGGTCCTCGGCCAAGGTCTGGCCGACGCATTTCGCTCGGATCAGACGCCGCCGTTTGCCGATATGGTGGCTAAGATGTTCGGCCAGGGGACGCCGGAGCAAAAGGCGGGGATGCTGAATCAGCTGATCAGCGGCCTGGGGCCGGGTGCGCTCGCGTCGATCCTCGGCAGCGGCATTCTGGGTGGGCAGGGGTCGTCGGCCGGCACCGCCGCTCCAGTCGCCATCGCGCCGCAGGACGCGGCCAAACTGACGCCGGAGCAAGTTCAGCAGGTAGCCGCGCACGCCGAGCAGCGCAATCCCGGCATCATCGATAAGATGGGCGGCTTCTACGCCGCCCATCCTGGACTGGTGAAGACGCTGGGCAGCGCGGCGCTCACGATCGCGCTGGCAAAGATCGCCAACAACATGAAAAGCTGAACGAGCGACGGGGTGGTTGTCGCGGGGCGGGTCACGGCGTCCCGCAACAGAGGGGCCCGTCGGCAGACGGGCCCTTTGCATTGACGTTGCCAATCGGTGAAACTCGCCACTGCATTCCCTTCGCGGAGAGCATTGTGCCCGATCCTCCTTATTCCCGCCGCACGCTCGCCGCGCAAGCGCTGGGCGGGACCGACGCCGCCACGCGCGCCGTCGTGCCGCCGATCCACGTCGCGACCACCTTCATTCGCGACCCGGACAACCAGTATCGCAGCGGCAACGTCTATGGGCGCCCGGACAACGCCACCGTGCGCGAAGCCGAAGCGATCGTCGCGATGCTCGAAGGCGCCGAAGCGGCACTCGTGCTCGGATCCGGCATGTCCGCAGCCAGCTGTGTGTTCCTTGCGCTCGCGCCCGGCGATCACGTCGTCGTGCCCAAAGTCATGTACTGGGGCTTGCGCAACTGGCTGCTCACCGATGCGAGGCAGTGGGGACTCGAGGTCGACCTCGTCGATACCGACAACCTCGCCGCCGTGCGAGCCGCCATTCGACCCGGCGCGACGCGCCTCGTCTGGCTGGAAACGCCGGCAAATCCGCTATGGACGGTCACCGACATCGCTGCGGTGTGCGAAATCGCTCATGCAGCGGGCGCCCGGGTCGCGGTCGACTCCACCTGCGCTACGCCGATCCTCACGCGTCCCATCGCCCTCGGCGCAGACATCGTCATGCATGCCGCAACCAAATATCTGAACGGTCACTCCGATGTCGTGGCCGGTGCACTGGCCGTCGGACGTGTCGACGAATTCTGGGAACGCATCAAGCGTATTCGCACGATGCTTGGCATGATCCTGGGACCGCTCGAAGCTTACCTGCTGATTCGCGGCATGCGCACCTTGCACCTTCGCGTTGCCCAGGCGTGTAGCAGCGCGATGGATCTTGCGACACGGCTGCAGAAGCATGCGATGGTGGTCGAGGTGCTCTATCCCGGCCTTCCGTCGCACCGGGGCCACGCGATCGCCGCGCGACAGATGCACGATGGGTTCGGCGGCATGTTGTCGATTCGGGTGCGCGGCGGCGAGCAGGTGGCGATTGCCGCCGCAGCCAATGTTCGACTGTGGAGACGGGCGACCTCGCTTGGGGGGGTCGAAAGCCTCGTCGAGCATCGCGCATCGATCGAAGGCGCGGGCTCACCCTGTCCGCCCGATCTTCTTCGCCTGTCGACCGGCATCGAGGATATCGACGATCTGTTCGGCGATCTCGACCGGGCGCTGGTCGCAGCCGCCCGCAAGGACTGACCCGCGGTCGATGTGATGCCGGAAGCCGAGCAATCGAGTATCCGCGGCGACATCGTCGGGGGACTCGTCTCCGCGAGCGTGGCGATCCCCCTGGCGATGGGCTTCGGCATGTTCGCATTCGTTTCGTTCGGCGACGAATACTTCGCTGCCGGCGCGTTGGCCGGCCTGACGACGGCGCTGGTCGTAGGCATCGCCAGCGTAACCCTGGGAAACAAGTCAGCGACCCTCTACGCGCCGCGCATCACGACGACATTCTTTCTCGGAATTCTGCTCTACGGGCTCGTTCATTCCGATGCACCGGTGGTGCAGTCGGGGGGGCTGCCGCTCACCCTCGCCGTGATCTTCTCCATCATCCTGCTGGGCGGCTTATTCCAGCTGCTGTTCGGGCTGATCAGGCTCGGCACGCTGATCAAGTTTACGCCGCATCCGGTAATGGCCGGTTTCCAGAATGCGGCGGCGATTCTGTTGTTCCTGGTGCAGCTGGGCAACGTCTTCGGGTTCGATCGGAGCGTGCCGTTCGTTCAGGCGTTGCAGCACGTCGACCAAACGAAACCGCTGAGCGTGGTGATCGCGGTCCTCGTTTTTGTCGCAATGTGGAGGGCGAAATCGGTGCTGCCGAAGCTGCCCCCGATTCTGGTCGGCTTGGCGGTCGGCACACTCGCCTACTACGCGATCACCGTCGCCGGGCTCGGCGCACATCTGGGTCCGGTCATCGGCAGCGCGACCTCGGCCGAGTTGACGCCGCCGATGCTTCCCCGCTTTGTGGAGCTGGCACGGCATCCAGGCCTTGGCGCGATCGTTCCGACGATCATCAGTGGCGCATTGGCACTCGCGTTGATTGCGTCGATCGATGCGTTGCTTTGCGCGCGATTGCTGGCGCGGCCTGGCGATCCCCGGGTCGATGGCGATCGACTGCTGGTCCGTCTCGGCACCGGCAATGTGCTAGCGGCCTGCTTCGGCGGCATTACCAGCGGGCTGAATCTCGGGCCCAGTCTGGTCAATCGCGGTTTTGGGGGGCGCACGCCGTTTTCGGTGCTGGTCAATGCGGCTGCGATCCTCCTGGCGATCGCACTTCTGTTTCCGCTGATCGGCTATCTACCCCGCGTGGCGCTGTCGGCGGTGATCATGATCATCGCGGTACAGCACGTCGATCCGTGGACCTTGCATACGATCCGCCGCGTCGTGTCCGCGTCGACACCGTACCGTCGCCATCTGCTGCTCGAGCTCCTGGTCGTCGCCGTGGTCGCCGTGCTCTCGGTCGCCGTCGACATCGTGGTCGCAGTCTTCCTCGGCGTGGCGATTGCCGTGCTGCTGTTTGCGCTGCGCATGAGCCGCTCGATCGTCCGGCGCGCTTATCGCGGCAGCGCGGTACGCTCGCGAAAATCGCGGGCCCTGCAGCAGATGGCGGTGCTGGAAAGAACCGGCGGCGAGATCCTGGTGATCGAGCTGCAGGGCGCGCTTTTCTTCGGGACCGCGGAAACGCTGGCAGGAGAAATCACGGCACAGATGCAGCGCGAAACCCGGCACATTATTCTCGATCTGCGACGCGTTACCGAAATCGACAGCACCGGCGGAGAGATACTGCGGCAGATCAATGCCGATGTGCTGGCGCAGGGCGCCGATCTTGCGATCTGCGTGACCCAACCCTCCGAACAGGCCGCCATTCTGGCCGATTCGGGTGTGCTCGACGCCGTCACGGCGGACAAGGTATTCGGACATGTCGACCGGGCACTCGAATGGGCCGAGGAGCAGCTGCTCGACGCCGAGGCACACGATCGCGCGACCGAGCAGGAGACGCCCCTCGAGCACGCGGGCATCTTCAACGGCATCAGCGCAGAGGACGTTGGCGCGATCAAGCGGCATCTGCGACGCAACGCCATTGAGAAGGGCCGCACCGTATTCAGCGAGGGTGAAACGGGCAAGGAGCTTTTCATCATCACCCGGGGTACGGCCAGCGCCTACCTGCGCCAGGCCCATGGCGCCGACATTCGCCTGGCGACATTCTCGTCAGGCACCATCTTCGGCGAGCTGGCGATCCTGGACCCCGGTCCACGCTCGGCGTCGGTGGTCGCCGACACCGAGCTGGTGTGCTACGCGCTCAGTGACGAAAAGTTTGTCGCGTTGTCGGCCGAGGCTCCCGATGCCGCCATCAAGCTGCTCGCCAACCTGAGCCGCGAGCTAAGCCGCCGCCTGCGCCAGGCAAACCGGACGATCCATCAGCTCGAAGAATAGGCGGGTGCACCGGCGCCCGCCGGATTCGCTTAGGCGGCCCAGTCAGGCCTTGAGCCCGCGCACGCGATAGGCGACGACCGGGCGGCGGAACCCTTTCAAGGTAAGCGCTTCCTGAGACGTGACGTCGACCAGCGATTCCACGCCGGCGAACACCTTCTGCGATATCAGGATCTGGTCGCCAGGCGCCTCGCCGCAAAGCCGCGAGGCCAGGTTGGTCACCGTGCCGATGGCGCTGTAGTCCCAGCGTCCTTCGAAGCCGATCGCTCCGATCGTCGCGTACCCTTGCGCGATGCCGATGCCGAGGCTCAGCTCGTAGCCGCGCTTGGCCCAGTCCACGGCCATGCGAGCGATGCGCTCGCGCACGGCAAGCGCCATCCGCACGGCTCGTTCGGCCGGATTGGGGATCGGTACGGGGTCGTTAAACAGGATCGTGATGCCGTCGCCGGTAAAGTGCTCGAGTGTGCCTTCGTATTCGAGAACCATCCTGCCGGCGACCTGGTGATACTCGCGCAGCACGCCCATGACTTCCTCGGGCTCGGCGACCTCCGCGAAGGCTGTGAAGCCCCGCAGATCGAGGAATACGACGGTGATCTCCCTGCGGTGGCTCTTCAGCGGATCGTCGGTACCGCCCGTGACGATGAGCTCGGCCAAATGCGGCGAAAAAAAACGGCGCAGGCGTCCGACGCGCTCGAGCTCTCCCACCTGTGCGGCAACGCGCTCCTCCAGCTTGGCATTCCACTGTTTGACTTCCTCCGCGAGCTCCTCGACGGTGTCGTGCAGCCGCTTGATCCGCAACATCGAGCGCACGCGCGCCGCGAGCGCCGCATGGTCCACCGGCTTGGTCAGATATTCGTCGCCGCCGGCCTCGAGCCCGGCAACGACATCCTTGACATCCGCCATCGCGGTGACCATGACGATCGGCGTGAACGGAAATGAAGCGTCGGCGCGCAGGCGGCGGCAGACCTCGAAGCCGTCGAGCTTGGGCATCATGACGTCGAGCAGGATCAGGTCGGGCTTGTCGCGCCGCGCGACCGCCAGCCCTTCTTCACCGTCCGCGGCAGTGACTATCTCGTAGCCTTCGGCGGCCAGGCGGGTCTGAAGGACCTTGACGTTGGTCGGGTTGTCGTCGACGATGAGGATGCGGGGGGTGGCTCTCACCAGAGGTATTCCTAAAGGTCCGGGGAAATATACGGCCTCGGCCGGAGATGCACAAGGCGAAACCGCGTTTGCAAAACGTGCAATCCTCACTCGACAATCCTTCATCGGCGGGGCATCCGGAAGCCGCGATCGAGCAGTTCGCCGAGCTGGTGCAAAGACGAACGCCGCTGCGCCTGCTGGTGCGGTGGGTTGCGGCGCTGCGCGCTTCGGTCCACACCAAGCTGCTCGCCGCGTTTCTGATCGTCACCGCTCTGTTCATCGGCATGGCGCTGGTGAGCCTGCAGACCTTGGTCACCGCGACGCAGCAAAGCCGGCAGCTCGACGAGGCCCATGAGCTGGTCAGCCTGGCCCAACAGAGCGAGCACGCGCTGGCTCGCCAGATGCACTACACCGACCTGGCGCTGCTCTCACAGGACGAGGCTGCGATCTCCAGAATCCTGCGCGAGAATAACCGGTTCAATGACGAGCTGGCCAAGCTCGAAGCGGCCGGCACGGCGGATCGGACGCTGGTCGAGCAGATCAGGACCTCGCAGGACGAGGCGATGGCCGTCGTGGCCGACATGGCCAACGCGATCCGCGACGGCAAGCTGGGATCGGTCACCGGGGCGCTGCTGCATCGACAGGAGCGGCTCGACACCGAGATCACCACGCGGGTCGGGGTACTGGTCGCGGCGCAGCAGAATCGAATGACGAGGCTGCGCGACAGCGTTGCCGCGGCGAACAAGCGTTCGCTGATCCTGACCACTACGTTCGCGCTGACAGCGGTGATATTCGCGCTGTTCTGCGGATTCATCATCTCCTGGTCGTTCATTCTGCCGGTGCGAGAGGCCCAGGACTTCCTGGACAAGGTCGCGGCCGGCGATTTCGGCGCGCGCATCGCAGTACCGAACCGCGACGAGTTCGGCATGCTCGCGGATCGGATGAATCACATGAGTGGCGAGTTGCAGCGCTTCGATACGGAGCAGCGTCGCGCGGCGGCCGAGCTTGGCCGTCTTAACCAGCAGCTCGCCCAGACCAGCAAGGCGAAGTCGGAATTTCTGGCCAACATGAGCCACGAGCTGCGCACGCCGATGAACGCGATACTGGGATTCACCGAAATGCTGATCGATGGGCTCTACGGCGCGGTGCCGCCCGAGCTGACGGAGCCATTGACCGACATCCAGTTGAACGGCCGCCATCTGCTGCGCCTGATCAACGACGTGCTCGACCTGTCCAAGATCGAGGCCGGGCGCATGGAGCTCGCGCTGGGCGAATACTCGGTGCGTGAGATCGTGGATATCGTCCACGTCTCTTTGCGGTCCTTGGCCGCGGAAAAAGGACTGGAATTCGCCGTCAGCGTGCCTGACAATCTGGCGGTCGCCTACGGCGACAACGGGCGCCTGACGCAGTGCCTGATGAATCTGGCGGGAAACGCCATCAAGTTCACCCGGGAAGGCCGCGTCGAGATTGGGGTCGAGCTCGTTGGCGACGAGCTCATGTTCCGCGTCTCGGACACGGGCATCGGCATTCCGTTGGACGAGCTGGAGAATGTGTTTACCGAGTTCCGCCAGGTCGACGCCGCGGTTACGCGAGAGTACGGCGGCACGGGACTCGGCTTGAGCATCACCAAGAGATTCGTGGAGATGCACGGCGGTCGAATCTGGGTCGAGAGCGAATTCGGCAAGGGTTGTACGTTTTTCTTCGCGGTCCCTTTGCGGGCCAAGGATGAGCAAGCATGAGCGAGCGGACGATTCTGTACATCGAAGACAATGAATACAACCGGAAGATCGTGCGGCAGCTGCTCGGGCGCACATCGTATCGGCTGGTCGAGGCGGTCGACGGCGAGAGCGGCGTCGCGATGGCGCAACAGGAGGTGCCTCAGCTCATCCTCATGGACGTGCAGCTGCCCAAGATGTCCGGCCTCGATGCGACGCGGGCGCTCAAGGCGGATCCGCGCACAAGTCACATACCGATCATCGTCATCACGTCCTTCGCGCTTAGCGGTGATCGGGAAAAAGCTGCCGTGGCCGGCGCCGACAGCTATCTCGCCAAGCCGTACAGCCCGCGCGAGTTGCTGGCGCTGGTCCGCCAGTACCTGCCGGAAGCCTGATCAACGTTGAGGAGGTGATTCGATGAGCATCGCCGCTAAATTTTCGTCGCGCGGCCTTTCGGCCGCACTGCTGCTTTCCCTTTGCGGCATGGCGCCGCTCGCCCTTGCGGCGGGGGAGCAGGCCGAGCAGTTCACACCCGAGTTCAGGAAGGTGCACACGACCTTCGACGCCAAGCACTCGCCGAAAATCACCGCCCCCGACTCGGTCAAGCGGGGTGAATGGTTCACCGTGACGATCAGCATCGGCGCCGGCAGTCAGCACCCGTCGCTGCAGGAGCACTTCGTCCGCTACATCGCGCTGTACAAGGATTCGGTGGAGATCGCCCGGACCTATCTGCATCCGGTGTACTCGGCACCGATCGTGACTTTCACGGTCGCCCTCGACGAGGGCGGGACGTTGCGCGCGGTCGAAGAGCCGACCCATTCGGCGGCGTGGGAAACATCGAAGACGATCGCCGTAGAGCCGTAGCTCCGTCGTCAACGCGCCTTCATCTCGACGGTGACGCGCGCTGCCTGCTGGCCGTCGATTGTCGCGCTCGTCTGGACCGTCCCCAGCCGCTCGTGCCAGACGTGCAGCGTGTATTTCCCCGGCGGCAGACCGTCGAAGCTGAACTGTCCGTCCGGTCCGGTGATGGCGTAGTAGGGGTGCGCGGCGACGACCACCCAGCCGACCATCCATGAGTGGAGATCGCAGTTGATGCGTACGATCTCAGGCTTGGCGAAGGTCACCGGAATCGTCCGGTCCTTCGGCTGTGTTCGGTTGAAAGACACGTTGAGCTTCGGCGTCGCGTGAATGTTGTGCAGCAGCCGGTCGCTGTTCAGAAAATCCACCGTGCCTCCGGCCGGGACGACGACCACTCGCGGAACGAAAACGCAGCCGTTCTGATCCATCTCGACCTTGGCGGCAGGGTTTGGCGGGGCCGTATTCGGCGGAGGATTTTCGATCCAAACCGCCGCATTCTTGAGCTCCCGGCGCGGGGACATCAGAAAATCGCCGGCATCCTTCTCGGTGCCGCATATATATTGGTCGATCGTGACGTCGATCTTCTTCGCCGCGGGGACTGTGCCCGTGACGACCACCGTCCCCCGGATCGATGCCGCCGTCACCCAGCCTGATGCGACCAGGCCGAGCAGCAGCAGCGCCGCGCCTACGATGAACTGCACACTTTTCATTTGCTTGCTCCTTGGGACTGACGCGGCGGGGCGCGGTGCCGTGGCCGGTACGGAAGCTGACCCGCCGGCGTCGGATCGAGCGTAGCCCGCCGCGCGGTTCCCGGTCAAGGCGCGTCGAGACGATCGCGCCGACCCGCGCGTTGGGGCCGCTTC
Organism: Casimicrobiaceae bacterium; assembly: GCA_036493675.1. Classification (GTDB taxonomy): domain Bacteria; phylum Pseudomonadota; class Gammaproteobacteria; order Burkholderiales; family Casimicrobiaceae; genus PALSA-1003. Next base: position 23,838 of record DASXPJ010000047.1, on the reverse strand, counting down.
TTCGGCGAGCGCGGCAGCGCACGAGCCGTTAAACTCGGGGCTGGTCCCGCCGAGCGGCGCCGGGATCGCGCCACATCCTCGCAAGCGCCGGTGATTCAGGAGCGCAATGAAGTCGAGCGATCCGGCCGAGGTCCTGCCTGCCGTCAAGGATCAGTACGAACGCTTTCCCTATCCGCTGCGCGACGCCACGGAGGAGAAGACGCGGATCGTGCGCACCTGGCTGGACGACCTGCCGATGATCAACCAGTACTGTTTCGGCGGTTGCCGCCGTTTCGAGCGGGGCTTCCGGGCGCTGGTCGCCGGAGCAGGCACCGGCGACGGAACGATCTACCTGGCCGAACAACTGCGTGAGACCGACGCCGAAATCGTCCATGTCGATATCAGCGCACGCAGCACCGAAATCGCCAAGCAACGGGCGGCGGTCCGGGGCTTGCGCAACATCCGCTGGATCGATGGCTCGCTGCTGTCGCTGTCGCGCAGCGAGCTGGGAGTTTTCGACTACATCAACTGCTGCGGCGTGCTGCATCATCTCCAGGACCCGGAGGCCGGCATGGCGGCGCTGCTGCCGCTGCGGGCCGAGGGCGGCGCGTTCGGCATCATGGTCTACGCCCAGTACGGACGCACCGGCATCTATCAGCTGCAGGCGCTGCTGCGCCTGATCAATGCCGGGATCGACGATCCCGACCGCAAGCTCGCCAACGCGAAGGAGCTGCTGCCCTGTCTGCCGCGCACGAACTGGTTCGCGCGGGCCCAGGATCTCTATCGCGAACATGTGATCGGCGGTGACGCCGGCATGTACGACATGCTGCTGCATTCGCAGGATCGGGCGTATACGGTGGCGGAAATATATGCCTGGTTCGAGGACAAGTGCGGACTTTCCATTCAGTTTACGGACGTGAACCGCGGGCCAGCGGCGTATACCCCCCGGTTGCTGGCGCCGCCGGACGATATCGCGCTCTGGCGGGAAGTCGAGGCGCTGCCGTTGCGAAGACAGCATGAGATCGCGGAGCTCCTCAGCGGCAGCATCAAGATGCACGTTTTCTACGCCACCGCGGGCGGCGGCACCAAGGCGCCCTACGGAGACCCGGACTACGTGCCATTTTTTTTCCACGAACCGGTGACCGGCGGCGAACTGTTCGACCTGATCACGCGGCATCGGGATCGTCCGTTTGTGCTGAACCACCGCTTCAGCGGTGTCACCACGCGTGTCGATCCGGGTCGCTTCGCCAAGTACGTGCTGAAGCACATGGACGGAAAGCGCACGTTCGGCCAGATCTTCGAGCGGGTGCGGGCGGAGCCGGCGTGCGCCGGACGGGCTGTCGGCAACGACGAGCTCTTTGCCGATTTCGCCCAATTCTTCGGCGTTCTGCACGCCATCGACCGGTTGCTTTTGCGGCACCACACGGCATAGACTTGATGGTGCAAGTCCGCGCCGCGCCGTCGGCGAGCGGACGCCGAAACACGAGCATGCGCAGCCATCGCAACGAACCCGGGCAAGGAAGATGACGTTCGTCTGGCCGCAGATGTTGTGGCTGTTGCTGGTCGCGCCCGCCCTGGTCGGTCTCTACCTGTGGATGCTGCGCCGTAAACGCAAGCACGCCCTGCGTTACGCCAGTGTCGGCTTGGTCAAGGATGCGCTGGGGCGCAGACAGCGCTTCCGGCGTCACGTCCCGCCGCTGCTTTTCCTTATCGCGCTCGTCGCGACGATCTTCGCGATTGCGCGGCCGAGTGCGGTGGTCACGTTGCCCTCCGACCAGCGAACGACCATCATGGCGATCGACGTGTCGCTGAGCATGCGAGCGAACGACATCAAGCCAAGCCGGCTCGAAGCCGCGCAAACCGCGGCCAAGGCGTTCGTGCAGGAGCAACCGGCGGATGTCCTGGTCGGCATCGTGTCGTTCGCCGGAACGGCCTCCGTGGTGCAGCGACCGACGCACAATCGGGACGATCTCATCGCGGCGATCGACCGCTTCGAGCTGCAGCGACACACGGCGATAGGAAGCGGGATCATCGTATCGCTGGCGACTCTCTTCCCCGAGGAAGGGATCGACCTGGAGTCGTTGCTGTTCGGCGCCATGGGCCCGCGGCCGATGGGAAAGTCGATCGACCGCGGTACCGAAGGCACGAAAAAAGCTTTCAAACCCGTGCCGCCCGGATCGAACGGCTCCGCGGCAATCATTCTGCTCACCGATGGTCGACGCACCACGGGGCCGGACTCGCTCGATGCCGCCCGGCTGGCGGCCGACCACGGAGTGCGGATCTACGCGGTGGGCTTCGGCATGCCCGGCGGCGGCACCGCGGACATGGACGGATACTCGATGTACATGGCCTTCGACGAAGAGACGCTCAAATCGATCGCCGAGATCACGCATGGCGAATACTTCCATGCGGCCAGCGCCGCGGACCTGGCCAAGATCTATCAAAGGCTCAATGCCCGTTACGTCCTGGAGAAAAAGGAAACCGAGATCGGCGCGCTGTCGGTAGCGGCCGCCGCCATCCTGCTGGTGGCGGCGACGACGCTCTCCCTGCTGTGGTACAACCGGCTCGCCTGAGCCGATCTGCCCCGCCTATTTGTCGCCGGCGCCGCGGCTGACGGGACCGGGGACGGCGCGCGGAATCGCGCGCGCTTTCGGTCTCGTTGCGGTGATCCCGGACGACCCCGGACCGGCAGGCATCCCGCCGACGATCGAGTCGACCGACAGGGCAGTCGAGCCCGCTGCGCCGAACACGAACGTCACCGGTGGACAGCGGTCCGCGTCGGCGACGACCAGGTAGTCGCCCCGAGCGCGCATCGACTCGCGAGCGGCCGCGCCCTGGTCGCTCATGTCCACTGGGGAGATCGTGTCTCGATAAACCAGGTTGTCATTGCGGTCGTACAGCATGTAGCAGGTGAACGCCGCTGCGGCCGGGGAGAAGAGTGCGACCGCGGCGGTGGAAGCCGCAAGTAGAACCGGCATGACGCGCATGGGAGACTCCGGAGAGCAACGTCGTCATCGTATGCCGCCCACGATGCGGGCGCAACCGACCTGCGGCATGCGACGGATATCCTATTAGCAAAGACCGGCGCTGTGCCGCGGAGTTCCCGCTTCGATGCCCGAGCGGCGCGGCGGTCGGTCCGGCCGAGCAAACGCGCCTATAATTCGCATGCGGATTGCCGCGCCGGCGGCCGCAACATCGTTTGCCTCACCGCAGGAGTCCTGACCATCAGCCTCGACCATTTTCCACGTGGCGTGCTCGTCCCCGCGTTGACGCCGTTTCGGGACGACCTTGCCGTCGACGGCGAGCGCTTCGTCGCGCATTGCCGCTGGCTGCTCGCGCAGGGCGCCGACGGCCTGGCGGTTTTCGGCACGACCAGCGAAGCAAATTCGCTCGATGCCGGCGAGCGGCGGCAGCTGCTGGAGCGGCTCATCGACGGCGGAATCGCGCCCGGCGTCCTCATGCCCGGCACCGGATGCTGCGCGCTGCCGGACACCGTCGCGCTGACCCGGCACGCGGTCGAAAGGGCTTGCTTCGGCGTGCTCATGCTACCGCCCTTTTACTACAAGGGCGTCGGCGACGACGGCGTCTACGCGAGCATCGCGGAGGTCATCGAGAGGGTGGGGGACCGGCGCCTCCGCGTCTATCTCTATCACATCCCTCCGATGGCGGGCGTCGGCTTCTCCCACGAGGTGATCGGGCGCTTGCTCAACGACTATCGGGGTATCGTCGTCGGACTCAAGGATAGCTCCGGCGACTGGGGCCACACGCGAGGCCTGCTGGAAGCGTTTCCCGGCTTCGAGGTCTTTCCGGGCAGCGAAACCTACCTGCTCGACGGGCTGCGGCGGGGCGGCGCGGGCTGCATCTCGGCCACCGCGAACGTCAACGTGGCCGCAATGCATCGGATGATCGGCTCCTGGCGCACGCCAGGCGCCGATCGTCTGCAGCAGGAGCTTACCGCCGTGCGCGCAGCGATCCAGAAATTCCCGATGGTCCCGGCCAACAAGGCCATTCTGGCCGAGCTGCGTCGGGAACCGGGCTGGAACGTCGTGCGCCCGCCATTGCGCTCGCTCCCGGACGAGGCAAAGCAGCCGCTGTTCGCCTCGCTCGCCGCGTTGGGCTTCGAGCTGGACAGGTCGGTGGCTGCGGCATGACCGGCGGACTTCGCCGCGGACTGACGAGCTACGGCGACGCGCAATTCTCGCTGTTTCTTCGCAAGGCCTTCATCAAGGCGATGGGCTATTCGGACGACGCGCTCGAGCGTCCGATCGTCGGTATCGCCAATACGTACAGCGAATTCAATCCCTGTCACGCGACGGTCCCGCAGCTCGTCGCGGCGGTCAAGCGTGGCGTCATGCTCGCCGGCGCGTTGCCGATGGAATTTCCGACGATTTCCATCCATGAGTCGTTTGCCTGGCCAACCAGCATGTATTTGCGCAATCTGATGGCGATGGATACCGAGGAGATGATCCGGGCCCAGCCGGTCGATGCGGTGGTCCTGATCGGGGGTTGCGACAAGACCATACCCGCGCAGCTGATGGCGGCCGCGTCGGCGAACGTTCCGGCGATTGTCTTGCCGACCGGACCGATGCTCACGCGCACGCATCGGGGCGAACGGCTGGGCGCATGCACCGATTGCCGCCGCTTCTGGGCGCGATTCCGGTCCGGCGAGATCGGGCAGGACGAGATCGATGCCGTCAACGCCCGGTTGGCGCCGACCGCCGGGACGTGCATGGTCATGGGCACGGCGAGCACGATGGCCTGCATCACCGAAGCGATGGGCATGAGCCTGCCGATGGCGGCGACGATCCCCGCCGTGCACGCCGAACGGTTGCGCCTGGCGGAGGCGTCGGGAACCTGCGCCGCCACTCTCGCCCGGAGCGGTCCGCTTCCCGAAGCGATCGTCTCGTCGAAGTCGGTCAGCAATGCGCTGGTCGTACTGCACGCGATCGGCGGCTCGACCAACGCATTGATCCATCTGACGGCGATCGCCGCACGGCGCGGCATCCGCGTCGATCTCGAAGCCTTCGATATGCTCGGTCGCAGGGTTCCGGTCCTGGTCGACCTGAAGCCGTCCGGGCTGCATTACATGGAGCACCTGCACGAGGCCGGAGGCCTAAGCACGGTTTTGCGCGAGTTGCGGCCGCTGCTTCATCTCGACGTGCCGACGGTGTCGGGCAGAACGCTGGGCGAGTTGATCGATGCCGCGGAAACCCATCCGGCGCAGCAAGTCGTACGCCGCATCGACGATCCGATTCATCACGGGGGTGCTATCGCGGTCCTGAAGGGAAACCTTGCGCCCGGCGGAGCCGTCATCAAGCATGCGTCCGCGACCAGGGAGCTCCTCGCGCATCGCGGCCGCGCCGTCGTATTCGATTCGCTCGACGACCTCGCGGCGCGAATCGATGCGCCCGATCTCGACGTCGCCGCGGACGACGTGCTGGTCCTGCGCAATGCCGGGCCTCGAGGAGCACCGGGGATGCCGGAGGCGGGCTACATACCGATACCGCTCAAGCTCGCGCGCGAGGGCGTCAAGGACATGGTGCGCATCTCGGACGCGCGCATGAGCGGGACTGCCTTCGGCACCGTCGTACTCCATGTCACGCCCGAAGCGGCAGTCGGAGGGCCGCTCGCGCTGGTCGAAAGCGGCGATGTGATCAGGCTGGATGTCGGACAGAGGTTGCTCGAGCTGTGCGTTGAGCCCGACGAACTCGCGCGTCGCCGCAGCCGGCTGGCGCCGCCGCGCGCAAGCGGCGACCTATCCGGGTACCGGCGCCTGTATCTGGAACACGTGCTGCAGGCGGACAGCGGCTGCGATTTCGACTTCATGCGTGCCGGCCCCATGACCGCGATCGCGCCGCTTCCGGCGGGATGATCGGACCGCGCTATCGGCGAGTACCGCTTTACCGCGCGGGATAAAGATCCAGCATGGCCTCGAACAGTTCCGGTTCCTCCCAGGGCACATCGACCGGATAGTCGCGCAACCACTTGCTTTCCGGGTCGCGCAACCATTCCTGCGGAAAGGATACGCAGATCTGCTCTTCGCCCTCGTCGAGATCCACGCGGCCGGGCGGCGGCAAGCCATGAAGCGCGGCGTACAGCGCCGCGCAATGATCGACGCCGAACTCCCTGCCCCGATGAGCGCCGCCGAGCAACCGACGGTTGAGCTCGAGAATCTGAAACCGACCACCCTCGGCGAACACGCCCTCCATCGAAAAAAGCCCGCTGATGCCGAATCCTCGGGCGGTCGCGGCCGCGATCTTCCGGAGCGCGTCGCTGCGGTAGTAGCGATTGACCCCCGTGCGCACGCCGCTGCCGGGCGGATCGAGGACCCGCTCGCCCGCGAATCCGACCAGCAGATCGCCTTTCCACGCCGCCGCCTGATACGACCGCACCTCGCCGGGACCGGGTACTTGATTGCCAATATCGGCAACCGACGGGGCGCCGATGCCGAGCGCCGTCACGGCCGCAGCAAGCACGGACGGGTCGACGCTCGAAGCGTAATGTGCCGGGTCACCGAGCGATTCGGCAATGAGTGTCGCAAGCTCCTGATGCAAGGCAGGCTGCAGGCCCTCCGGTGGCGACTTTGCCAGCATCTGCAGCAAACGAAACGCATTATCGTCGCAGGGCATGATCAGGCGCGCGCCCATAGCCTTGGCCGTGGCGGCGAATGCATGCACCCAGGTCTCAGGCGTTCCCTTTTCCGGCAGATAGGCGATCTTGGCCACGTAGGCGCTCTTTTCGGCCAGCGATCCAGGCGGCGTCAGGAGCGTCACCTCGAAACCCGCCTGCGCGAGCGCCCGTGGCATACGGGCTGCCCCGACCCAACGCAGGGCCGTCAGGATGATCAGTACCGGAGTCGCCATGGACATGAAGTCTATCGGCTTCCATCGGGTCGCGCACCAAGGCAGATCGTCGGCCGCCGTGTCGACCGCCGCGAGTGGACGACGTCGATACCGCGTCGCCATGCGCGCCCGGCACCTTCGGCCGAACCGAGGCGGCTAGCGTCGGATTCGTCGCCTGGCCTTGCGTTTGCCCGTCGAGGCTGTCCATCGCAAACGATGCGATGAGACCGGTGCCGCGCGAACTTCGATCCCCGCCTCGCGCTCGAGGAAAACGTTCCAGTCCATGGCCTTTAGCGTACGAGCAGCACGGAGAGCTCGCCCGCCGCCGCCCGCAATGGCGCCAGGAACCGCGCCTGCATTTCGGCGACCGACACGCGCGCCGATTGCGTCCCGACATTGATCGCTGCGACGCATCGGCCGGCGGCGTCTTTCACCGGCACGGCCATCGACCGCAAACCGATTTCGAGCTCCTGATCCACAATCGCATAGCCATCTCGCCTGACCTCGGCGAGCATCCTCTTCAACTCGGGGGCCGTCGACACCGTCCGAGTGGTCAATCGAGTGAGCTCCACCCGGGCCAGATATTGGTCGAGCTGCGCCGGCGCAAGCTCGGCGAGCAGCACCCGGCCCATCGACGTGCAATACGCCGGCAACCGACTGCCGAGGCCGAGGTCGATCGACATCAGACGGGTCGTCGTGGAGGAGCGCGCGATATAGAGTATCTCGTCGCCTTCGAGCACCGCCATCGAGCTCGATTCGTGCAGCTCGTCGCTGATCTGATCGAGCAGCGGCTGCACCGCGGTCGCCAGCGGGGTCGACGAAAGATAAGCGTGACCGAGCGCGAGGATCCGCGGGCGGAGCGAGTAGGTCCTCCCGTCATCGCTGCCGACATACCCCAGCTTGCCCAGCGTGTACAGGCAGCGGCGCACGGCGGCACGAGGAATATCGGTGCGATGGCTCAACTGTGCGATCGTGAGCTCGCGACGCTGCTGCGAAAACGCGCGGATAACCGCCAAACCCCGGGCGAGCGAGCTCATGAAATTCGGATCGCCGGTCAATGCGTCGATTTCGGATGCAGGCGTGACGCCCCGGAAGATCGGGGCGACAATGTCGGCATCGCCTACCGAGGCAGCTCGACGACCCGCTGCGGAAACCCCCGGACTTGTGGGCCGCGGCATGTGGTACTCCGGAGAGGGTGACGCCTGATGGTAGCAGATGGGCGGTTACCGAACAAAAATTCGATTATCGCCCTTGACCGGGGGTGGTCGGCAGGCTAGCATCGGTTCGTTCATCGCACGATTGTGCGATTACCGAACGACAGCCAAATCCTTGCCGTTTCTGCGGGCTCACGGAGTTCGAATGATCGATAAGACCGTCACATCCCTGTCCGCCGCGGTGGCCGACGTCCACGACGGCGCGACGGTGATGATCGGCGGCTTCGGAACCGCGGGCATGCCGTCGGAACTGATCGATGCGCTGATCGCACAAGGCGCCAAGAACCTGACCATCGTCAACAACAACGCCGGCAACGGCGAGATAGGACTTGCCGCATTGCTCAAGGCGCGCCGGGTGCGCAAGATCATCTGCTCGTTTCCGCGCCAGACCGATTCCTATGTCTTCGATGCGTTGTTTCACCGCGGCGAAATCGAGCTGGAATTGGTGCCTCAGGGCAATCTCGCCGAGCGTATTCGCGCCGCCGGCGCGGGGATCGGCGCTTTCTACACGCCAACGGCATACGGGACGCCGCTGGCCGAAGGCAAGGAAACGCGCACGATCGATGGGCGGGGCTACGTGCTCGAATATCCGATCGCCGCCGATTTCGCGCTGATCAAGGCGGAGAAGGGCGACCGCTGGGGGAACCTCGTGTATCGCAAGACAGCGCGAAATTTCGGGCCGATCATGGCATCCGCGGCGAAATGCGCGATCGCTCAGGTACGCGAGATCGTGCCGCTCGGCGCGCTCGATCCCGAGAACATCGTGACGCCCGGGATATTCGTGCAGCGGGTGGTCGGTGTCGACGCGGCAACGCCGCGCATGCAGCCGCAGGCGGCGGCATGAGGATGGGCCGATGAAACGATTTACACGCGAACAGCTTGCGGCGCGCGTCGCCCGCGACATACCGGAAGGCGCATACGTCAATCTGGGGATCGGCTTGCCGACCACGGTAGCCAATCACCTGCCCGCGGATCGCGAAATCTTCCTTCATAGCGAAAACGGCCTGCTGGGCATGGGCCCGGCCCCGGCCAGCGGGTTCGAAGATCCCGACCTCATCAATGCCGGCAAGCAGCCGGTCACCTTGCTCACTGGCGGGGCGTACTTCCACCATGCCGATTCGTTCGCGATGATGCGAGGCGGGCATCTGGACATCTGCGTGCTCGGCGCGTTTCAGGTTTCGGTGGCCGGCGATCTGGCCAACTGGCACACGGGTGCCAAGGACGCGATTCCGGCGGTCGGCGGCGCGATGGACCTGGCGATAGGCGCGAAACGGGTGTTCGTGATGATGGATCACCAAACCAAATCGGGCGCATCGAAGATCGTCGAGCGGTGCACCTATCCTTTGACCGGCGTACGTTGCGTCAATCGCATCTACACCGATCTTGCGGTCATCGACGTCACCGCGCAAGGATTGCGCGTGGTCGAGATGGTCGACGGCCTGAATCATGAGGATCTGCAACGCCTGACCGGAGTTCCGCTGGCCATGGGCGCTTCGACGGCGGACGGCCCGGTCGCCGATCACCCGGCGGCCGCCTATTCGGAGCGATGATGCAACAGGCTTGGATCTGCGATGCGGTGCGCACCCCGTTCGGACGCTACGGCGGGGCGCTCGCGTCCGTGCGCGCCGATGATCTGGGCGCGGTGCCGATCAAGGCATTGGTGGAGCGCAATCCCGGCGTCGACTGGTCGGCCATCGACGATGTCGTCTACGGCTGCGCCAACCAGGCCGGCGAAGACAACCGCAACGTCGCCCGAATGGCGCTGTTGCTCGCGGGCCTGCCGGCCGAGGTCCCCGGCACGACCGTCAATCGCCTGTGCGGGTCGAGCATGGACGCAATCGCAACGGCCGCGCGCGCCATCAAGTGCGGCGAAGCTGCGTTGACCGTCGCAGGCGGCGTCGAAAGCATGACCCGCGCGCCGTTCGTCTCGGGCAAGGCCGACGCCGCATTTTCTCGCTCGGCGCAGGTCTACGATACGACGATAGGCTGGCGTTTCGTCAATCCGTTGATGAAGGTGAAGTACGGTGTCGACTCGATGCCCGAAACCGCGGAGAACGTCGCCGTCGATTTCCGGGTGTCGCGTGCCGATCAGGATGCGTTCGCTCTGCGCAGTCAGCAACGCGCTGCCGCGGCGATCGCCGCGGGCCGGCTCGCCGAGGAAATCGTGCCGGTGTCGATCGCGCAAAAGCGCGGCGACCCGTTGTCGGTAAGCAAGGACGAGCATCCTCGAGCCGACACGACGCTCGAGGCGCTGGCACGACTCAAGGGGATCGTCCGCCCCGACGGTACCGTCACGGCGGGTAACGCATCGGGCGTCAACGACGGTGCGTGTGCCTTGCTGCTCGCCTCCGACTCGGCGGTCAAGCAGTTCGGACTGCAGCCCAAAGGACGCGTTGTCGCCGCGTCGGTGGCCGGCGTCGCGCCGCGTATCATGGGCTTCGGCCCGGCACCCGCGATGCGTAAGGTCCTTGCCAGGGCAGGGTTGACCTTGGCGGACATCGGCGTCATCGAGCTCAACGAAGCGTTCGCATCGCAGGCGCTGGCGGTGCTGCGCGACCACGGCATTGCGGACGATGCCCCGCATGTGAATCCGAACGGCGGGGCGATCGCGCTCGGCCATCCGCTTGGCGCCAGTGGCGCGCGGTTGGTGACGACCGCGCTCTACCAACTGCATCGGACCGGCGGCAAGTATGCGTTGTGCACGATGTGCATCGGCGTCGGGCAGGGTATCGCAATGATTATCGAGCGCGCATAAATCGCAAGAACTCGAATGGCGCGAACGGACTCTTTACGGCCGTCGAGCAGCCCAAGGCTGCCGATCGATCCAACAACGGAAGCGACCGAAATGACCGACATCGCGGGTTACCGCCGGCCTTATTTCAATACGCAGCCGCCCTACCTCTATCCCGGCTACCGCTCGACGATCAAGCGCGCGCCGACACGGCCGCTCATCCTTCTGCCGCACACGCTGTCCGAGGTGACCGGACCCGTATTCGGCAGCGACGACATAAGCGCGGGCGAGAGCGACCTCACGGCGCAGCATGCGGGCGAGCCGCTGGGTGAGCGCATCGTCGTCTCCGGAAGGGTGCTCGATGAAAACGCCCATCCCGTAGCGAATGCGCTGATCGAGGTCTGGCAGGCAAACGCGGCCGGGCGGTATGCGCATGCCGTCGACGATCACGATGCACCGCTGGATCCCAATTTCAGCGGTTGCGGCCGCGTGCTGACCGACGCCGACGGCAACTACCGGTTTCTGACGATCAAGCCCGGCGCGTATCCGTGGCGAAACCACTTCAACGCCTGGCGTCCCGCGCACGTTCATTTCTCGCTGTTCGGGGTGGGGCTGGTGCAACGGCTGGTGACGCAGATGTACTTCCCGGGCGACCCGCTGTTGCCGTATGACCCGATGTACAACAGCGTCCCTGACGACATGGCCAGGCGCCGCTTGATCGCGGAATTCGACTGGGAACGCACGATCCCCGACATTGCGCTCGCCTATCGGTTCGACATCGTGCTGCGCGGGCGCGACGAGACGCCGATGGCGAGCAGGCGAAGCTAGGAGCCTTCCATGAGTCTTCTGACTACGCCGTCGCAGACCATCGGCCCCTATCTGCGGATCGGCTTCACGGCGCTCGCCGTCGATGTCATCGCGCCGACGCAGGCGCCCGGCCAGCATCTCGCGATCGAGGGACGCGTCGTCGACGGAGAAGGCAAGCCCGTCAGCGATGCCGTGCTCGAAATATGGCAGGCCAATGCGGACGGGAATTATGCGCACGACGAGGATCTCGGCAAGCCGGCAAGTCGGGGCGAATTTCGCGGTTTCGCACGCGTCCTGACCAACGCCGAGGGCGCGTTCCGGTTCACGACCGTCAAGCCCGGGCCTGTGCCGGGGCCTCGCAGCGCAATGCAGGCCCCGCACTTGGTGGTCACCGTGTTCATGCGAGGACTGCTCAAGCATCTGCTCACGCGTATCTACTTCCCCGATGAGCCGGCCAATGCGGGCGATCCGATCCTGGGACTCGTTCCGGCGGAGCGACGGTCGACGCTGGTTGCGCGACGTTCACCGCACGGGAAGGCGACGCTGCAGTGGAATCTGATTCTCCAGGGCGACGAGGAAACGGTCTTCTTCGACTACTGACGCAGGGACGCCGGCCGTGACGATACCGCAGCTGCAGCAAAGCATCGAGGGCGAGCATCCGCCCGCTGCGGGTGCGAGCATCCAGTCGATCGATATCGACGGCGCCACGATCGGCTATCGCCTGGACGGACCGAGCGGCGCGCCGACGCTCGTACTGGCCAACTCGCTCGGCACCAACTTCACCATGTGGGATGCGCAGATGCCGGCGTTCGCGGCGCGCTTTCGCGTGCTGCGGTACGACAGCCGCGGCCACGGCGTCTCCACTGCCGGTACCGTGCCGTATACGATCGAGCGGCTCGCGCGCGACGTTCTCATGCTACTTGATCGTCTTCGCATAGCGCGGACGCATTTCTGCGGATTGTCGCTCGGCGGCGTGATTGGCATATGGCTCGGCGCGCACGCCTCATCGCGCATCGACCGGCTGGTGCTGTGCAACACCTCGCCGCGCATCGGGTCGACGGAGCTCTGGAACGCGCGCATCGATGCGGTACGCCGCGGAGGTCTCGAGGCCGTTGCGGATGCGGTGCTCGACCGGTTTTTGACGCGCGATTTTCGCCAGCACGCGCCTGAGACGGCCCGACGTCTGCGCGATGCTCTGACCGCTGGCTCGCCCGACGGGTACCGGGCTTCGTGCGCGGCCATCCGCGATATCGATCACTGGGATTCGATCGCGGCGATCGACCGGCCGACCCTTGTCGTTTCCAGTACTCACGATACCGCGACGCCGGCGGCGGACGGCTGGCGAATGGCCCACAAGATCGCCGGCGCCAGGTACGTCGAGCTCGACGCGGGGCACATCTCCAATGTCGAGGCGGCCGAAGCCTTCACCGGCGAAGTCCTGCGCTTTCTCGAAGCCTAAGGAGCCCTTCCATGGACGAACGCGAACGGTACGAAAACGGTCTAGGCGTCAGACGTGCCGTGTTGGGCGATGCGCACGTCGATCGTACGCTGGCCAAGAGAGATTCGTTCAACGAAGAATTCCAGGAGCTGATCACCCGCTACGCATGGGGAGAAATCTGGACACGACCCGGACTTCCGCGGCACACGCGAAGCCTGATCACGATCGCGATGATGGTAGCGCTCAACCGGGCCGACGAATTCCGGCTTCATATGCGAGCCGCGTTCAACAATGGCGTGACGCGTGATGAGATCAAGGAAGTCCTGCTGCAGACCGCGATCTATTGCGGCGTGCCGGCGGCCAACACCGCGTTTCATCTGGCCGAAGAGGTCCTGGCGCAGATGGAACAGTCGCCGCGCTGAGCGGCGTCGCTCGGCCGACCGGCAATGAAGCGGCTGCGCACCCAGGTCTGCATCGTGGGCGCCGGGCCGGCGGGGCTGCTCCTGTCGCACTTGCTGCATCGGGAAGGCGTCGAGTCGGTGGTCGTCGAAAATCGTAGCCGAGAGTACGTCGAGCACCGGGTGCGCGCCGGCGTGCTCGAGCAGGGAACCGTCGACTTGCTTCATGCCTCGGGCGTCGGCGCGCGCCTCGAGCGCGAAGGCCTGGTTCATCACGGTATCGAGCTGCGCTTCGACGGCCATGGTCATCGGATCGCGATGACCGACCTGACGGGTGGGCGCTCGATTACCGTCTACGGCCAGCAGGAAGTGGTCAAGGACCTGATTCGCGCCCGACTGGCCGACGGGGCCGACATCCGGTTCGGCGTGAGCGACGTCGGTCTGGACGGTATCGACACGGACGCGCCGTCGGTAGCTTTTCGGCTTGAGGGCGAATCCTTCCAGTTCGATTGCGACATCATCGCCGGCTGCGACGGCTCTCACGGCGTCTGCCGGCAGGCGATCCCCGAGGGTGCGCTGCGGAGCTTCGAGCGCGCCTATCCGTTTGCCTGGCTGGGTATCCTGGCCGAGGCGCCGCCGACGCACGACGAGCTGATCTACGCGTATCACGACCGCGGGTTCGCGCTCTACAGCATGCGCTCACCGGAGATCACGCGACTCTATCTGCAGGTGAGTCCCGACGAGGACATCACGGCATGGTCCGACGCGCAGATCTGGCGCGAGCTGCATACGAGACTCGAGACCGATGACGGCTGGACTCTGCGCGAGGGGACAGTCATCGAAAAAGGCGTCACCGGCATGCGTAGTCACGTCGTCGAGCCGATGCAATACCACCGCTTGTTCCTCGCCGGCGATGCAGCGCACATTGTCCCACCGACCGGTGCCAAGGGGATGAATTTGGCGGTAGCTGACGTGCGCGTCTTGGCGCGGGCCATCGGGGCCTTTTGCGGCGGCGAAGGCAAAGCGCTGCTCGATGCCTATTCCGCGACGTGCCTGAAGCGTGTCTGGCGCGCAGAGCATTTTTCCTGGTGGATGACCTCGATGTTGCATCGATTTCCAGACGACGATGGCTTTCAGCATCGTCTGCAACGTTCCCAGCTCAATTATGTCGTTGCGTCGCGGGCGGCCGCTGCGTCGCTCGCCGAAAATTATGTCGGACTGCCGTTCGAATGAGTACCGCGGCGATGTTGCCACCCGATGCCGGTTCCATTGCTTGCCAAACCTGCCGCGATCACGGGCCAGACTTATCGCAGGTCGCTTTTCACTAGGAGGATCAAATGCCATATGCGTCGAGCGCAGCAAAGCTGCTGATTGCAACCGCCGTCTTCGCCATCGCCGGACTGGCGCATGCGCAGGATACGATCAAGCTGGGACTGATCGCTGAATTCTCGGGCCCCTTCGCCGATTACGGTGGCCAGATCTATGGCGGCATGAAGGCGTACATGAAGCAGCACGGCGATACCATCGCCGGCAAGAAGATCGAAGTCATTCAGCGCGACACGACCGGTCCTGCGCCCGAGGTGGCCAAGCGCCTGGCGCAGGAGCTCGTCACGCGCGACAACGTCGATTTTCTGGTCGGCTTCGGCCTGACGCCGAATGCGATGGCTGTGGCTCCAGTCGCCACCGAAGCCAAGAAGCCGATGATCATCATGAATGCCGCGACGTCGATCATCACGACCAAGTCACCCTACATCGCGCGCGTATCGATGACCCTGCCGCAGGTAACGCAGCCGATGGCGATTTGGGCCGCCAAGAACGGCATCAAGAACGTCTATACCGTCGTCGCCGATTACGGTCCCGGCCTGGACGCCGAGACCGCCTTTACCAAGGCCTTCACCGCAGCCGGCGGCAAAATGGTCGGAAGCGTGCATACGCCGCTGCAGAATCCCGACTTCGCGCCGTTCATCCAGCGGGTCAAGGACGCCAAGCCTGAAGCGGTGTTTCTCTTCCTGCCGGCGGGTGCACAGGGCATTGCGTTCATGAAAGCGTTCAATGAGCGGGGACTCGCGGAAGCAGGGATCAAGCTCATCGCTACTGGCGACATCACCGACGACGGCGTACTCGATTCGATGGGCGACCCCGTGCTCGGCTTGACCACGAGCTTCCACTATTCCGCGGCGCACGACTCGCCCGAGAACCGCGCGTTCCGCAAGGCCTACGAAGAAGCCAATGGCACGAAGCTGCGTCCCAATTTCATGGCGGCGGCCGGGTACGACGGGATGGCGGCGATCTATGAGGCCTTGAAAAAGACCGGCGGCTCGACCGGCGGCGACAAGGTGATGGCGGCCTTGAAGGGAATGAAGCTGACGAGTCCCCGCGGCCCCATCATGATCGATCCGGACACGCGCGACATCGTTCAGACGGTCTACATTCGCAAGGTCGAAAAGGTGAACGGCGGCTTGTACAACGTCGAATTCGACAAATACCTGGATCAGAAAGACCCGGGCAAGTAGTCGAATGAGGGTTATCGGCGGAGGCCGACGCGGTTTGCCGGGAGCCGTCTGGGGTGCCGCGTCATGCGGTGCCCCAGACCTCCTGCGCCGTCTCGACGACGAGGCGGAGCTTCGCCGCCTGCGCGTCGCGCGCGATCTGATTGCCGTGCACGGTGCTGGAGAATCCGCACTGCGGCGAAAGACAGAGCTGCTCGAAGGGCACGCGCTTGGCAGCCTCGTCGATCTTGCGCTTGAGCGCATCCTTCGACTCGAGGGTGTCGAGCTTCGTGGTAACCAGCCCGAGCACGACGGTCTTGCCCTTGGGGACGAAGCGCAGCGGAGCAAAGTCGCCCGATCTCGCATCGTCGTATTCGAGGAAATAGCCATCGACTTGCAATTCGTTGAACAATACTTCGGCGACCGGTTCGTAGCCTCCCTCGGCAACCCACGCGCTCTTGAAGTTGCCGCGGCAAAGATGGACGCAGATCGTCATCCCGGCCGGGCGGCCGCCGATGGCCGCGTTGATGAGCCGCGCGTAGCGCCGAGGCAACTCGTTCGGGTCGTCGCCGCGCTGCCGGGCACCCTCCCGCATTTTCTCGTCGCACAGATAAGCGAGGTTGGTGTCGTCGAGCTGCAGATAGCGGCAGCCGGCCTCGGCCAGTGCGGAAATCTCGGCCCGGTACGCCGCGGCGACATCGTCAAAAAAAACCTCGATATCCGGATACGCCTCCCGGCTGATCGCTTCGCGGCCGCCGCGAAAATGAAGCATCGTCGGCGAAGGAATCGTAACTTTGGGCGTGCGCCGGGTGATCGACTGCAGAAACTTGAAATCTTCGAGCTGGATCGGCTTGACGTGACGCACCGGCGCCGTCACTTTCATCACCGGCGGCGCGAAGCCGACGTTGCCCGCTTTGCTGTGAAAGCTCACCGCGATGCCGCCCTTGGTCTCGACGCCGGCCAGCTGCTCAAGAAAATCGATGTGGAAATAGGTGCGGCGAAACTCGCCGTCGGTGATTCCTTGAAGGCCGGCGTCTTCCTGAAAGCGCACGATATCGCGAATGGCCGCGTCTTCGGCGATGCGAAGCTGCGCCCGGCTGAGAGCGCCGCTGCGGTGGCGCTCGCGCGCATCGAGGAGCGCCGCTGGACGGAGGAAGCTGCCGACATGGTCGGCGCGGAACGGCGGGGTGCTGCGGATGCTCATCGCAATGCCTCCGTGGTGAATTCTGGCGTCTCGGCGCGTCGGGCGCGTGCGATTTGTGGCAAAGCGTTTATCATGCGCGTACGGACGAGGGCCCGAACGTTTTGCCGCCACCCGCGCAAGGTGCACCGACGACGATGACGGCGCGGCTGGGAGTCGCGCCAGGGCAGATTATCACGCAAAAACAAGGAGAGTGAACATGCCTTATCCATTTTCGATCAAGCGCCGTCAATTGCTGACGAGCGCGGCCGCTGCAGCAGTGGCGGCGGGCGCGCTCATGCCCCGGTTCGCCTTTGCTGCGGACCCGTTGAAGATCGGCTTGATCCTGCCCCTTACCGGGCCGTTTGCGTCAACCGGGAGGCAGGTCGAGGCAGCATGCAGGCTCTACGTCGCCCGCAATGGCGATACGGTGGCCGGGCGCAAGGTGGAGTTGATCGTCAAGGACGACACCGGTGCTCCCGAGGTTACCAAGCGCATCGCGCAAGACCTGGTCGTGCAGGACCACGTCAACATTCTGGCGGGATTCGGGCTCACGCCGCTGGCGCTCGCCACGGCGCCGGTAGCGACCGAAGCCAAGGTCCCGATGATTATCATGGCCGCGGCGACCTCGATCATTCCAACGCGCTCGCCGTTCATCGTGCGTACCGGCTTCGCGTTGCCGCAGGTGACCGCGCCAATCGCTGAATGGGCGCTGAAAAACGGAATCAAGCGCGTAGTGACGCTGGTGACCGACTACGGTCCCGGCATCGACGCGGAGAAGACGTTCGTCAAGCGCTTCAACGAAGGCGGCGGCACCGTGCTCGAGTCGCTGCGCGCGCCGCTGCAGGGTCCGGATTATGCGCCGTTCCTGCAGCGCACCAAGGACGCCAAACCGGACGCTTTGTTCGTGTTCGTCCCTTCCGGGCAGGGAACGGCGGTCATGAAGCAGTTCGCCGAGCGGGGCTTGGCCGCTGCGGGCATCAAGATGATCTGCACCGGCGATCTGGTCGACGACGATATTCTCGATGCGATCGGTTCGCCGGCGCTCGGTATCGTCAGCTCGTTTCACTATTCGGCAGCGCATCCTTCGCCCGAGAACAAAGCCTATGTCGAAGCCTTCATGAAGGCGAACGGCGGAATGCGTCCGAATTTCATGTCGGTCGGTGGCTACGACGGCATGCATCTGATCTACGAAGCGGTGAAGAAGACCAATGGCGATGCGGATGGAGAGAAACTGGTCGCGGCGATGAAGGGTATGTCATGGACCAGTCCTCGCGGGCCGATGTCGATCGATCCGGCGACGCGCGACGTGATCCAGACCGTGTACATGCGCAAGGTCGAGATGCGGGACGGGCACTACTGGAACGTCGAGTTCGACAAGATCGACAACGTCAAGGATCCGAGCGTCTGAGGAGATGCGGCCGACCGGAAATCCGTGATGTTCGGCAACTTGGTCGGCGTGCTGTTCGACGGCGTCGCCTACGGAAGCCTGCTGTTCATCATCAGCATCGGCCTGTCGGTGACGATGGGCTTGATGAACTTCGTCAACCTCGCGCACGGCGCTTTCGCGATGCTGGGCGGCTACGTCTGCGTCGTACTGATGACGCGCCTTGGTGTGCCGTTCCTGGCCACGCTACCGCTGGCGTTCGTCATCGCAGCCTTGGTGGGCTCGGTCCTCGAACGGAGCTTATACCGCAGGCTTTATCAAGCCACGCATCTCGATCAGGTCCTGTTCAGCATCGGTCTGGTGTTCATGTCGATGGCGAGCGCGACCTACGTGTTCGGCTCGCAGCAGCAGCCGGTGCAGCTGCCGACACTGCTGCACGGACAGGTTCATCTGTTCGGCATCGATTTTGGCGTCTACCGCCTTTTCCTGGTTGCGGTCGTCATCGTCATTACCCTGGCGCTGACATGGCTCATCGAGCGCACCCGCTTCGGTGCCGCGATACGCGCGTCGGTTGACAACCAGCAGGCGGCCGCCGGGCTTGGCATCAATGTTCATCGTGTATTCAGTCTGACTTTTGCGTTGGGCTCCGGCCTTGCCGGGCTGGGCGGCGGTCTCGGCATCGACGTTCTAGGGCTCGACCCGACCTTTCCCCTCAAATACATGGTCTACTTCCTGCTCGTCGTCGCCGTCGGCGGCGCGGGCACGATCAAGGGCCCTTTGATCGCCGCGTTGCTGCTCGGCGTGTTCGACGTCGCCGGCAAATACTACGTGCCGCAAATTGGCTCGTTCATCATCTATGTCGTGATGGTGACCATGTTGCTGATCTTTCCGCGCGGGCTCGTGGGTAAACGAGCGTGAGCATCGAGTCACCAACGGGGACGCTGCTTCCCGCGAGGGCGTTGCCGACGGCGCGATGGGAACGGCTGGAGATCGTCTTCTGGCTGGTCCCAGTGGCCGCCTATTTTCTGTTCCCGCGCTATCTGACGCTCGGCAGCCAGATTTTCATCGCCGGGCTGTTCGCCCTTTCTCTCGATCTGATCATGGGGTACGCACGCATTATCTCGCTGGGCCACGCCGCCTTTTTCGGCATCGGCGCTTATACGGCCGGGCTGCTTGCGCGCCATGGATGGGGCGAACCGGTCAGCGGTCTCGCCGCAGCTGCGATCCTCGCCGCCTGCGCCGGGCTGCTGACCAGCTTCCTGGTGGTGCGGGGTCAGGATCTGACGCGACTGATGGTGACGCTGGGCATCGGGCTGATGCTCTTCGAGGCGGCGAACCAGGCATCGTCGATCACGGGTGGTGTCGACGGCCTTTCCGGCGTCGAAATGAACCGGCTTTTCGGCATTTTCGCTTTCGGCTTGAATGGCAAGACCAGCTACTGGTATTGCCTGGGCATTCTGTTTATCGTCTTTTGTTTCGCCAGGATGCTCGTGCGGTCCCCGTTCGGCTTGAGCCTGCGCGGAATCCGGGAAGGCGAGCGGCGGATGCCCGCGATCGGCGTGTCGGTGCACCGCAAGCTGGTTGCCATCTATACGATCGGTGCGGGAATCGCGGGGATCGCTGGAGCCCTGCTTGCGCAGACGACGCAGTTCGTCGGCATCGATTCGCTCGGGTTTCCACGGTCAGCCGAATTACTCATTATGCTGGTGCTGGGAGGCGCCGGATATCTGTACGGAGCTCTGGTCGGCGCGGCCGCCTTCATGTTGCTGCAGGACTTCCTGTCCAATCTGAGCGCTGTGTATTGGCAATTCTGGCTCGGGCTGCTGCTGGTAGTACTGGTTCTCTTCGCCCGTGGCGGGCTCATCGGCGGAACGCTCGCCTTGCGCCGGCGGCTACTGGGGAAGCGCAGATGAACCACGCGCTGCGAACCGAAGGGCTGAGTCGCTCTTTCGGCGCCGTCAAGGCCAATTCGGACATCAGCGTCTCATTCGAATCAGGCGCGCGGCACGCGATCATCGGACCCAATGGCGCGGGCAAAACGACGTTCATCAATCTGCTCACCGGCGTGCTCGCGCCTAGCGCGGGCGAAGTCTACCTTGCCGGAGAAAGGATCACCGGGTTGGCGCAGCACGCCCGCGTCAAGCGCGGCATGACGCGAACCTTCCAGATCAACACCCTGTTTCCCGGGTTGACCGTGCTGGAGTCTCTGGTGCTGGCTTGCTGCGAGCGCGCCGGGCGAGGCGGTGTCTGGTGGCGTTCCGCTTCGCGGGAACGAGCCCGGATAGACGAAGCGTACGGCATCCTCTGCCAATTGCACCTCGATCGGGATGCGGCAGTGGAATCGCGCAAGCTTTCTTACGGCAAGCAACGGCTGCTGGAGATCGCGCTGGCGCTCGCGACCAGGCCGCGCGTACTGCTGCTTGACGAGCCTGCGGCCGGAATACCGTCGACCGAGAGCGCCGAGCTGTTCGGCGTCATCGCCGCCCTGCCGCGCGAGGTCTCGATCGTGTTCATCGAACATGACATGAATCTTGTCTTCAAGTTCGCGGAAAGAATCACGGTCCTGGTCGGCGGATCGGTTCTGGTCGAAGGTACGCCGGACGAAATTTCGCGTGATCGCCGCGTTCGCGAGGTGTACCTCGGAGAAACGGTCCATGCCTAATCTGCTTACGGTCGACAGGGTGACCGCAGGCTACGGTGATTCGATCGTCCTGGAGGACGTTTCGCTCGACCTGGACGAGGCCGGCAGTCTTGCGCTGCTCGGCCGTAACGGTGTCGGCAAGACGACGCTGCTTTTGACGTTGATGGGCATGACCCGCGTGAAGACCGGCGCGATCGCCTGGCGTGGTGCGGATGTAACGTCCCTTGCGACGTTCCGCCGTGCGGACGCCGGTATCGGCTGGGTACCGCAGGAACGTTTCATGTTCCCGTCGCTGACTGTCGACGAACATCTGAGCGTCGTGGCGAAGCCCGGGCCGTGGACGGTCGATCGCGTGTATCGGATGTTTCCGCTATTGCAGCAGCGCAGACGCAACCTCGGCAGCCAGCTGTCGGGCGGGGAGCAGCAGATGGTAGCGATCGCGCGGGCTCTGATGACCAATCCGAAGCTGTTGTTGCTGGACGAGCCGATGGAGGGCCTGGCGCCGATCATCGTCCAGGATCTGATGCGATTGATCGGCGAACTGATCCGCGCCCGGGAATTCGCGGTGATTGTCGTCGAACAGCATGCGAGGCTGGCGCTGCAGCTGGCGCAGCATGCGGTCGTGCTCGATCGCGGGAGAGTCGTGCACCGTTCGAGCAGCGACGAGCTGCTCAAGGATCCGGAATCCCTCGACCGGCTGGTGGCGGTCGCCTGAGTGAGTCGATCGCCTGCGCGCACCACGCGCGCCTGCGCATTGCTCCGGTCGACCCGCTCGTCTATATTCGCGCGGTGGCGCGAGCGGTATTGAATACCGGCCATCGAATCCTATGCAATTCCTGCTAAAGGCGCTTACGCGCGTGCCGCTGCCGCTGCTCTATACGTGGAGTGCGGCCGTCTACTTCGTCGCCTTTCGTGTGCTGCGCTGGAGACGCGACCGTGCCGAGGCCGATATGGCCAACGCGTTTCCTACGAAAAGCGCGGACGAGCGCGCCGTCATTCTTCGCGATTCCTATCGCAATCTCGCCGACACGCTGTTCGAAGCATTCTGGGGCTATGGGGCCAGCGCCGACGCATTGCGGCGCCGCGTGACGATCGAAAATCCCGAGCTGGTCACCGCCTGTGTGGACGCCAAGCAATCGGTGATTCTGCTGACGGCCCACTTTGGCAACTGGGAATGGTTGTCGCTCGCGACCGGTGCGCATTTCGGCATCACGATCGATGTCGTCTACCAGCCGCAGCGCGTGGAAGCGGTGGACAAGTTTCTGCGCGAGGCACGCGCGCGCTTCGGCAGCCGCTTCGTTCCGCGCAAGGATTTCATTTTTGATCTGCTGAGCCGCGCGGGCCAGCCGCGAGTCTACGCGCTGATCGCCGATCAGACCCCGAAGGGAAACGATCCGCGGCAATGGACGCGCTTCCTCGAACAGGACACGGCCTTTTTCGTCGGCGCCGGCAAGATTGCGCGATTTCTCGACGCGAAGGTTCTCTATGTGACCATGCGACGACTGCGGCGAGGCTATTACTCGGTGCGTCTGACGCCGCTGGCCGAACCGCCCTATGACGAAGGAGCCGATCAGATCGTCGTTGAAAGATACGCACGCATGCTCGAACAGGACATCCGGGAGAGCCCGGCCGACTGGCTTTGGCTGCAGAAAAAATGGAAGTACGCCAAACCCGCGGCGGTCGACGCGGCCGGTGCGTAAGCGCGGGACTGCGAACGCGAAGGCACAGCTCTAGGCGCCGCGCCAGATCGCGATCGTGGCGATCAGGCCCGCCGGCACCGCGGCGCTTACCAGGCGCCAGCGGCCGGCGACGTAGGGCGGCGGTCCCGCGAGCAGATGTGGGCTGTCATCGAGGCCTACGTCAATGTCCCGAAAGGGTGCCGAAAGCGCATCTCCAGTGGCCTTGCTCATCGCTTCCTTGCATGTCCACAGTCGCAGGAACTGACGGCGGCGCGCCTCTTCGTCGAGCGGGGCCATCGCCGCGCGCTCGCGCGCGGTCATGAACTTGCGCGCCAGCCCGTCGGCATTGACTGTGCGATTCTCGCGCTCGACGTCGACTCCGATGCGTGCGCCGGACGGCAATCCGGCGGCGATGCCGATCAGCGCCATGTTGCCGGTGTGCGACACATTGAAATCGAGCGCATGTTCTGCGGCGACTTCGGGACGGCCGCGAGTGCCGCGGCGCAGCGGAACCGCCGTGGGATCGACGCCGAGCGCCGCTCCGAGCAGTCTGCGCAATGCTGCGCGACCGGCGATCCAGCGCGCTCGCAGCGCCGGCGTGCCGAAGCGATCCGCGCGTTCGATCTCAGCGAGGGATAACGTTTGCTCAAGCGCGCGCGACTCGTCGCTGCTGCAGTCCAGCGGATAAAGCCATAGCGCGATCGCCGGATCCGGCGCGGGCAACGCGATAGCCTTGGTCGAGGTCATTTGCGAAGTATCTGAATTCATGCAGCTAAGCACGCCAGTGCAGCGATTGTCATAGGCAAAAGTGCTCGAACGGGCGCGCTGGATGCTTGCAATGTCGAGCTCGAATCATTATAATTGGCCCCCTCTGCTCGACCGAATCCGGCGTTGTTGCTCGACCCGGGGCGAGCACGCTCTTTAACAATGTGAACAACCGATAAGTGTGGGTACTTGGGGTGATGGCGGCCTTGGGTGACTGGCGGGCTGGTGAAGCTGGAGGAGACTCTGGTGGAGCTGGTGGGCTGGGAGCCTGGGGGCTCGATAAGCATC
>DASXPJ010000046.1:0-4049 GCA_036493675.1 Casimicrobiaceae bacterium | reverse complement strand
TGTAGATTCGTTGTAGATCGCTTGTTGTTGCAAACGCGCAAAAATCGCACTTAGTCCTACTGAGTCAGAAGGTCACGGGTGTGGGAGTTTGAGAATCGATTATTTTGGGGTTTCAGGCTTTGCGCTGTTGGGGGGCAAGATGAACCTCAGATGCATGGACGCCGGCGGGGCGCGATTTCGGAAGTATGTTGAGGGGCTTGCGAGCGTGATCGGGCATGCGGACAGGCATGCACCGTTGCGGGACTATTGCACCGGACTGATCCTTCCGGGCGAGCGCAAGAGCGTGGAGCCGATGGCCGCCAGGACGGCGCCGGCGCGCACGGCGGCGCAGCACCAGTCCTTGCTGCATTTTGTCGGCGTTGCGACCTGGTCGGATGAGAATGTGCTGAGGAAGGTACGCGAGCTGGTGCTGCCGTCGCTCGAGCGGCATGGGGCGATCGAGGCGTGGATCATCGACGACACCAGCTTTCCCAAGCAGGGACGGCATTCGGTTGGAGTGTCGCACCAATATTGCGGTCAACTCGGCAAGCAGGCGAACTGCCAGGTCGCGGTGTCGCTGTCGATTGCCAACCATCATGCGAGCTTACCGGTGGCCTATCAGCTGTATCTTCCGAAGACATGGGCGGAAGATATGGCGCGTCGGGACGCGGCCGGGGTGCCTGCACAGATCAGCTTCAAGACCAAGCCGGAGATTGCGCTCGAGCAGATACGCTGGGCGTGTGAGGCTGGGCTTGCGTGCGGCGTTGTGCTGTTGGATGCCGGCTATGGTAACGACGTCAAGCTGCGCAGCGGCATTGCCGAACTGGGGCGTTGCTATATCGCGGGCATTCAGGCGCAGACCTTGGTGTGGGCACCGCATGTCCGGCCCGGACGTGCTCCAAAGAAGGGCCGCCACGGCGAGCCCAATGTGATCTCTGTGAAGGAAGCAGCCCTTGCGCTGCCTGCGAAAGCCTGGCGCACGATCAAGTGGCGAGAAGGCACCAACGAATGGCTGTCATCGCGCTTTGCGCGAGTGCGTGTCTGCGTTGCGTCGAGCCACCGACACTCCAACAAGCCGACGAGAGAGTGGCTGCTGATCGAGTGGCCTGAGGAAGAGGGGGAGCCAACCAAATATTGGCTCTCTACCCTTCCAAAGAGCATCTCGTTCCACGACTTCGTCGACGCTGCCAAACTGCGCTGGCGCATCGAGCGGGACTATCTGGAGCTCAAGCAGGAGGTCGGGCTCGGGCACTACGAGGGCCGCAGGTGGCGGGGCTTCCATCATCACGCCACCCTATGCATCGCCGCCTATGGCTTCCTCATCTCCGAGCGGGAGACGATTCCCCCCTCAGGACCTCGTTCCTCCTCGCTGCTCCAGGCGCCTGCCTTACCCAACGGTTATCGACCCAGAGGATCCGCCCTTGCGGCCTGAACGACACATACCGGACTCGATTGCTACCGTGCGCGTGCGCCTGATCAACGCTCTCATCAAAACCCTGCCACGATGTCCCTGCTGTGGAGCCCATGCCGCATCTACGGCTGACGAAAGCTCGTGACGCAGTAGGATTAGCGGGTTTTCTTCATCCACTGCGAGCCGCTTCGTAGGATGGGTTGAGCGCAGCGATACCCATCGGCGGTGCCGCACGCCGAGACTCGGCCGGTGGGTTACGGCGCTTCGCGCCTAACCCACCCTACGGCACCGCATGCTTGGTTTACGCCGCGCTGGCGAGGATTGCCCGCTCGGCGGCGACCACCGCGTCGGGCGTGCCGACGTGCATCCACACGCCTTCGAGCCGCAGCCCGTACAGCCGCTCCTGCTCGATCGCGCGATCGAACAGGTCGGTCAGCGAGAACGCGCCCTGCGGCGCCCCGGCGAACAGCGCCGGCGACAGGATGGCGACGCCCGCATAGACGAACGGCACCACCTCGCGTTCGGGGCGGCGGCGCAGCTTGCCGTCCGGCGCCATCATGAAGTCGCCGCGGCCGCCGTAGCCGACGCTGGTCGCGGTCGGTGCCAGCAGCAGCAGCGCGTCCATGTGTGCGGGATTGAACGTGGCGGCGAGCCGCTCGAGGTTCGACTTCACGCCGTCGATCCATAGCGTGTCGGCGTTGACGTGGAAGAACGGGGCGGCGCCGAGCAGCGGCAGCGCCTTGACGACGCCACCGCCGGTGCCGAGCACCTCGGCGCGCTCGTCCGAGATGACGATCTTCGGGGCGCGGCGCGGCTTGAGGTGCTGCTCGATCTGATCGGCGAAGTGATGGACGTTGACCACCGCGGTCCCGACGCCGACCGCCGCCAGGCGATCGAGCACATGATTGATCAGCGGCTTGCCGTCGACCGGCACCAGCGGCTTTGGCATCACGTCGGTGAGCGGGCGCATGCGCGTGCCGAAGCCCGCCGCCAGGATCATGGCGTGGCTCGGAATGGCGGTACGTCGCGATTTTGGTAGCGACTTGGGCATTTCAGTCCTTCCGTTCATGCAGTCGAATGTCGCACCCACGCTTCGCGCATATTCCGGCGAAGTGGACGCCGGTTCGCCGATAAGAATATTCGCCAAACGAAGAATCCAGAGCGCATTCGTCGGAATGCGCTCTGGAGCGTCGAGATATGCGCTCTGGAGCGTCGAGATGACGAATCATAGCCCGATGGGCGGACGCAAAGATGACAGTCGCAAGGCGCGCCGCGCGAGCGACGCATGGCTTGGACGAATTCCATTCGCTGAGAGTCGCTGCGGAGATTTGATTTTGACAAATTCTGAAGCATCGGTGTCGCGCGTAAGCGGAGGCCGTTCAATCAATTCAACACGTTCGCTTCACGATGCGCATGTCGTCATCACGCCCAATTTCGCATCACACGATCGTCGCGCTGTCGCGCGACCACGCGCCGCAAGCCGATCAACTTTTGATGAAGCGCACACCGGCTTCGGTGCCATTGATCCATACGCGCTGACAGCGGCGATGGGCGTTGCCGGTGGCGGTCAGCTGGAGGAAGAACTCGCGCGTATCGATGGTCTCGATCGAGCCGAAGATGTTGAGCTTGGCGCCGGTGTCGGAGACGTCGTTGATGCGGCACTCGCGTTGCCAGGTGCCATCGATCGCGGTGATCCGGGCGGTGTAGCCGTTGCCCATCCGCACCCGGCTGACCTGCCTTCGTTCGCTACCCATCACGGGCTCCCACCCGGGCAGAGGCCCAGTCGTGGGTGCAAGCTTAAAGGGCAGTGTTGAACAACTAATTACCGTATTCGCATAAGGTCCAGGCCGCTGCAACCAAGGCGGGAATTGGGCGTCGGGCGGTCAACCCGGCGGCGGCACGTTCGCGCCGTACCAGGCTTCGAGCGCCGCCAGATCCGGATGGGCGAGCGAGCGCTGCAGATAGCCCCACACCCGCGGCAGGTGGCGCAGGTATTGGGGCTTGCCGTCGCGGCGGTCGAGCCGCGCGAAGATGCCGAGGATCTTCGAGGCGCGTTGCGCCGCCAGCGTCGAGTAGACCCGCACGAAGCGCGTCATGTCGAAGCTGGCGTCGGTGACGCGTCGCACCCGCACGTAGTGTCCGAGCAACTCGACCTCCATCTCGTCCGGCACGTCGACGCGGGCGTCCTGGGTCAGCGAGGCGACGTCGTAGGCCGGCGGCCCCATCACGGCGTCCTGGAAATCGAGCAGGCCGACCCGCGCGACGCCGGCGCGGTCGGGCAGCCACATCAGGTTGGGCGAATGAAAATCGCGCAGCACCCAGGTCGGCGGCTCGTCGAGGATCGCCGCGAGCGCGTCGCGCCACAGCGCCAGATAGGTGGCGCGCGCCTCCGCACCGAGCGCGGCATCGCGATGGGGCACATACCAGTCGGGCAGCAACTCGACCTCGATCATGAGCGCGTTGAGATCGTAGGGCGGAATCGTGTGGTCGACGGTCGGCGACGCCGGCAGCGTATCGGGCAATGTCATGCTGTGGAGCGTGGCGAGCACATCGATGGCGGTGAGATAGCGCGAGCCGATCGGCGCCGGCGGATCGCCTTCGACGACGATCTCGCGGCCCAGGTCCTCGAGGATCAGCAGCCCGGTATCGAGATCGGCGG
>DASXPJ010000045.1:0-30564 GCA_036493675.1 Casimicrobiaceae bacterium | reverse complement strand
GCGGCGCAGCCAATAGCTCGGCCTATGGGCAAGCCGCGCAACAACGCAGATGGGGCCATTGCGGCGAAACCCGGATGGGGCGCGGCTTCCCAGGCGATCTGCTTTGTCGCGCCGCTCGCCAATGGGGCCTGCCATTGGCTTCGCCCCGCTTCGCGCATCTCATCCCGGGAAGCCTGCGCCGCGGCCGCGCGGGGTTCTGCATCAGGCTGCTAGAGCCGATATGCCGGAGGGAGACGGCGCCTACGGCGTGGCTTTCCTACGGTCGATCGGCGCCGCGAGACGCAGCTTGTGCAGGTGCTGCTCCGGCTGCGGTCCGTCGGGCATCTTGCCGACAAAATAGAATCGCTGCCAGGCCTGCTTCAGCGTCTGCGCGTCCTTGGCGTTGAACCTGCTCATGAATTCGTCCCGACGGTTCTTCCACGCCATCGTCTGCGCCTTGAGCTCCGGATCGTCTTCGAGATCGATGATCTCGGGCTCGAAGCTTTGCAGCGCACCGTGCGGCACCGGAAAGAGCATGCATATCGGCTCACCCTTTTCGAAGCGCACGGTGCCCGGACGCGTCAGCTGCCAGTTCATCGTAAACGGGTACGGCAGCCAATCGGTTTCGATGACGCCGGTCAAAGGCGCAATGCCATCCTTGGCGCCGTTGAGCGGACCCGAGGCGAACAGATCCCAACCGGGCTCGGTGCGAAACAGGTATGACAGGTGGAACGTGACGATGCCGTAAGCAAAATGCGTGACCGCGAAATCGGACAGTCGAGGGTAATCGTCCTCCGCCGCGAGTTTCAGATCGCGCGCGTGAATCCCGCCCGACCACGTCGCGGTGAACGTACATGGCGACAGCACTTCCCAGCCATGACTGTTGGCGATGTTGAGCGGAAGACAGCGATAGGCATGGTTGTCGGCGATTCTGTCCATCCAGGGCCGCGTCAGCGGCGCGGGCTGGAGAGCGAGCGGATCGGGTCTCAGGGCGTAGCACGAAAGTTTCATCGGAGGCGGCGGGAAAGGCGTCGGGCGAAGACGACATTCTACTCGGCACACGTCGTCCGACGACGACAGTCGATGTCGGAAAGCGGCCGCAAACCCTTGATTCGCACGGCTTCGCGACCTTTTGCCCGGAGCTGACATGCTATGATCACACGTTCTTTTTTCATGCAAGCACCCGTGTGAACGCACCGGAAAGAAAACGACTCGGCGAGATGCTGATCGAGCGCGGCAAGCTCGATGCCGCAGGCTTGGACCGCGCGTTACGCATCCAGCAGGACTCCGGCGAGAAGCTCGGCGTGCTGCTGGTCACGATCGGCGTGGTCGCCCAGCGCGACGTATCGGAGGCGCTCGCCGACCAGCTCGGTCTTCCGCTGGTCGAAGCGGCCAGCTACCCCGAGCTTCCGATCCTCGAGGAGCGGGTTTCGGCGCGATTCCTGCGCGAGTCGCGCGCGCTGCCGCTCGCCGAAGACGAAACCGAGCTGGCGCTGGCGATGGCCGATCCGACCGACGAGTACACGGTTAACGCATTCGAGATGGTCACCGGGCGCAAGGTGCGACCGCAGGTCGCGATTCCGATGGAGCTCGAGGCGGCGCTCGAGCGGCTCTACGGTGCCGGCAAGTCGGCGCTCGGCCAGATCCTGGGCGACGTCGAGCAGCGTGACGATCTCGCTTTCGACGCCGACATCCAGCAGCTGAAGGACTTGGCCTCCGAAGCGCCGGTGATCCGAATGGTGTCGCTGATCATCACCAATGCGCTCGACACGCGCGCGTCCGACATCCACATCGAGCCGTTCGAGAACAGGCTGATCGTGCGCTACCGGATCGACGGCGTGCTGCACGAGGTCGAATCGCCGCCGCGACGACTTTCTGCCGCGGTGATTTCGCGCATCAAGATCATGGCCAACCTCGATATCGCCGAGCGACGCCTGCCGCAGGACGGACGAATCCGCCTGCGCGTGCAGGGCAAGGAGATCGACCTGCGCGTATCGACGGTCCCGACGATGCACGGCGAGTCGGTAGTCATGCGGATCCTGGACAAGGGCGGCGTCGCGCTGGATTTCAAGCGGCTGGGCTTCGAGGAAGACACGCTGAAAAAATTCCTCGATGTGCTGCTGGAGCCGCACGGCATCCTGCTCGTCACCGGACCCACCGGCAGTGGCAAAACGACGACGCTGTATACGGCTCTCGACAGGCTCAATCAGCCCGATGTCAAGATTCTCACCGTCGAGGACCCGGTCGAATACCAGATGGCCGGGATCAACCAGATCCAGGTCAAGCCGCAGATCGACCTGACGTTCGCCAACGCGCTGCGCTCGATCGTCCGGCAGGACCCCGACGTGATCATGATCGGCGAGATCCGCGACCTCGAAACCGCGCAAATCGCCGTCCAGTCGTCCCTGACAGGACACCTGGTGCTTTCGACCGTGCACACCAACGATGCCGCGAGCACCGTCAACCGCCTGCTGGATATGGGCGTTGAAGACTATTTGCTGACATCGACGGTGATCGGCATCCTGGCGCAGCGCCTGGTCCGGACGCTATGCCCGGCGTGCAAGGCCTCGTACACGGCGTTGCCGGAGGTCGTTGCCGAGCTGGGCTTGCACAAGTTCGCGCCGCCGGGCGATGTCACGCTTTATCACGCGAAGGGGTGCAAGGAGTGCGCGCAAACCGGGTTCATCGGCCGGGTCAGCATCATGGAAATGCTCCCGATGAGCGATCCGCTGCGCACGCATATCATGCGGCATGCCAACTCGGCGGAGCTCCGCGCCGAGGCGATCAAGGAAGGCATGGTTACGATGTACGAAGACGGCATGCGCAAGGCGCTCAACGGCGTGACGACGTTCGAAGAGGTTCTTCGCGTCACCCGCGAAAACTAGTGTCCGGCTGCGGCAATATGCTTCGGCATGTGCGGCCGTCCCCGGCCGCGGCGCGCTGATGGCGCTGTACAAGTACAGGGCGGTCAATGCCTCCGGTGATGTCGCCGCCGGCGAGCTCGAGGCGGCGAACGAGGCCGAAATCGTCGATCGGCTTCGTGATCAGGGCCTGATGCCCATGCGAGTGGAAGCCGCGGTCGGCGGCAGGGCCGGCGCGGCGGCGCCGGCGGCGAGGCGGCGACGCTGGTTCGCGGCCCGACGCGTGACGCGCGACAACCTGCTGTCGATCACCCGCGAGCTCGCGACCTTGCTCGGTGCCGGGCTGCCGCTGGATCGCGCGCTGGAAGTGCTGATCGACCTCGCGCCGACGCCTCCGGTGGCGAATCTGCTGCAGACGATCCGGGATGACGTTCGCGGCGGCAAGGCCCTCTCGCAGGCCCTCGATGCGCACCGCGCGATATTCAGCCGTTTCTACGTCAACATCGTGCGCGCCGGCGAGGCGGGGGGCGCGCTCGGCACCGTGCTGGCCAGACTCGCCGATACGATGGAACGCAACAAGGACCTGCGCGAGAGCGTGCAGTCGGCGCTGATCTATCCCACAATTTTGATCTGCGTTGCGGTGACCTCCGTGATGGTGCTCCTGGTGTTCGTCGTGCCGCAGTTCCAGCAGACGTTCTCGCAGGCGGGCAAGGCGTTGCCGCTGCCGACCCAGATCGTCATTCTGTTCGGCACGGCGCTGCGCAAATACTGGTGGCTCGCGATCCTGATCGTCATCGGTCTGGTCTGGTTCATACGCCGCAGGCTGCGGAAGGCCGAGGTGCGGTTTCGCTGGGATGGGCGGCTGCTGCGCTTGCCGCTGCTGGGCGACCTGCTGGCCAAGGTCGAGGTCGCGCGTTTTTCGCGCACGCTGGCCACGCTGCTTGCGAACGGCGTGACGCTGCTGTCCGGGCTTTCGATCGTGCGCGAGACGATGACCAACAGCGTGCTCGCGCGCGCGCTCGAAGGCGTGATCACGCGCCTGCGCGAAGGCAAGGGCTTCGGTCGGCCGCTGGCCGAGACCGGCCTCTACCCGAAGCTCGCCACGCAGATGATCCTGGTCGGCGAAGAGTCGGGGCGGCTGGAGGAAATGCTCAATCGTGTCGCCGACGTCTACGACCGCGAGGTGCAGGTCTCGATCAAGCGATTTCTCGCGATTCTGGAGCCGGCGATGATTCTTACGCTTGCCGTGCTGATCGGCGGCATCGTGTTCTCGATCCTGCTCGGCGTCATGGGAATGAGCGAACTTGTCAGCTAGGTGCATCTCTAATCGAACCGGTCGCGTCCGCGCGGAGGAGAATCAAGTCATGCAACTGAACCGTCGCCACCGAATCAAAGCCGCCGGCATGACGCTGATCGAGATTCTGGTCGTGCTGGTTCTCATCGGAATCGTCATGGGTATCGTCGGTGGCAACTACATCGGCCAGGGCGAGAAGGCCAAGCAACGCGCGGCAAAGATCGAAATCGAGCAGATCGGCCAGACGCTAGACCTGTTCAAGCTGGAGCTCGGCCGCTATCCGACCACGCAGGAGGGCCTGCAGGCGCTGATCACCGCGCCGGCCGGGATGTCGAACTGGAACGGGCCGTACTGGAAGAAGTCGACGGTGCCGAAAGATCCATGGGGCAGCGAATACCAGTACGCATCGCCCGGGTCGCACGGTCCCTACGACATCATCTCGTATGGCTCCGACGGCAAGGAAGGCGGGGATGGCGGCGACAAGGACATCACCAGCTGGGACCAATGATCGTCGTGGCTTATCCCCGGTACGGATCGTTCGCGGCCCCGCGTCGCATTGCCGCCGGGTGCGGCGCGCCGGGCTTTACTTTGCTCGAGATGCTGATCGTGTTGACGCTGATGGGATTGCTGGTCGCGGTCGTCGTCCCGATGTTCGGCGAGGGCGTTTCGAACACCGAGCTCAAAAGCGACGCACGTGCGGTCGCTGCGGGATTGCGCCAGGCGCGCGGTCAGGCGATCGCGCAGCGCGGCGACGCCGCGCTCGTGCTCGACCTGGGGGCCCACAGCTTCAGCGTTCCGCCCGATCCGCGCGTGCACAAGCTTGCCCAGCGGCTCGAACTCAAGCTTTTTACCGCGCAGAGCGACCTGGTCAACGAAAATGTCGGCGCAATTCGCTTTTTCGCCGATGGCGGCTCGAACGGCGGCCGGATCACGCTGGCCTCGGGAGAGCGCAAGCTCAACGTCGACGTCGACTGGCTGACCGGCCGCGTCGCCATACTCGAATGACGCCAGCGCAACCCTCCGCACGCAGGACCGGCGGCTTTTCGCTGCTCGAAGTGCTCGCGGCGTTCGTCGTGCTGGCCCTGGTCGGTACGGCCTTGTTTCGCGTTTTTTCCGGCGCGCTGGGCAATGCATCGCTATCGGACGAGTACAGTCGCGCCACGCTGTACGCCGAGAGCCGGCTGGTGTCTCCCGGCGTCGAAACGCCGCTCAAGGAAGGCGCGCAGCAGGGAACGTCCGACGACGGGAAATATGCATGGACGACGCGCGTCGAGTCGTATCATCCCCCGGGCAGCACCCCCGATCTCGACGCAGCGGTCGACCTGATGCCGGTGCAGCTTTGGCATATCGCCGTGACCGTCGCTTGGCCGGGCGTGGCCGGTAGCGATCGCACGATTGCGCTGTCCACGGTGCGGCTGGCAGCTCGTCCCCTCACCGCGCTCACGCGCTAAAGCTGCCGCGGATGACCACGGTCGAACATCGATGAAGCGCCGCCCGAACGGGTTTACGCTGGTCGAGTTGATGGTGGCGCTGCTCCTGCTCGCCCTGATGTCGAGCGTGCTCTACGGATCGCTGTCGCTATCGGCGACGAGCTGGGATCGCGGCGAGGCAAAGGCCGAGCAGGCCGCAGACATGCGGCAAACCGGGGAATTCCTGCGCCAGGCGCTCGCGGCCGAGCATCCGTTGCGGCTGCACAAGGCGATCGAGCAGCCTCTTTATTTTGCCGGCGCCAACGACTCGCTTGCGTTCGCCGGAGCGACGCCGGGACGCGTCGGCGGCGGCATTTATTACTTTCGCATCGGCCTCGCGCCGAATGGGGACTCGTCGAGGCTCGTGCTGTCGCGCGCGATTCCCGACTACTCGGCGCTCAAGCCACCGACGTTCGACGGCGCGGATGCCTCGGTGCTCGCCGACGGTATCTCTCAGCTCAAATTCTCGTATTTCGGCCGCGATCCCGATGCCAGCGACGCTGTCGATCCGAGCTGGCGCGACCACTGGGACGATCCGCAAATACTGCCATTGCTCATTCGCATGGACATCAAGACGGCGCAGGGGGCGAGCTGGCCGCCGCTGGTCGTCGAGCCGAAAATCGCCCCCGAGGCGGGATGCCGCAGCTGGGACGCCAACAGACGACGATGCGTGGGGCCTTCGTGAACGCGTCCATCTCGCCCGGCGGACGAGGCTTCCTGCGGCCGCAGCGCGGCATTGCGCTGGTGCTCGTACTGTGGCTGACCGCGTTGCTCACGGTGATCGCCGGGGGGTTCGCCTACGCGATGCGAAACGAAGCACAGGCCGCCCGCAACACGATATCGCAGGCTCAGGCGCGTGCCCTCGCCGACGGGGCGGTCGCGCGCACGGTGTTCGAATTGATGCGCCCGCGAACGATCGCCGGCGTCTGGGCCGCGGACGGACTCGTTCATGCGTGGGCTGAAGACGGCATGCGCGTCGCGGCGAGCGCGGTCGACGAGTCTGGTAAAATCGACCTCAACGCCGCACCGGATGCTCTGCTCAAGGGGCTGCTGCAGACCGCGGGACAGCTCGACACCGACACCGCTTCGCGTTTTGTCGATGTGATCGGTGACTGGAAGGACGCCGACGATTTGCGCCGGCCGAACGGTGCGGAAGCGGCCGATTATCAAGCCGCGGGACTGCCTTACAAACCCGCGAACGCCGCGTTCGAGACGGTTGCCGATCTGCAGCGCGTTCTGGGCATGACGCCGGCCCTTTTTGCGCGACTTGCCGGCAGCCTGACCGTTTACAGCGCTTCGGCGGCGATCAACCCGCAGTTCGCGTCGCGCAGCGTACTGATGGCGTTGCCTGGAGCGACCGACGCCATCGTCGATACCTACATTGCACAGCGGGCAGCGGCGCTTGCCGCAGCGCAGCCGTTGCCGGTCCTGCCGCTGGCCGGTGCCGGCCCACCGGTGAATGTCTGGCATGTGCGCGCCGAGGTTACGGCCGCCGATGGTGTGGTGTTCGTACGCGAAGCCGTCGTGCGTCCCAACCAGGACCCGCGACGGCTGCTCACGATAATGGCATGGCAGGAAGGCGAGCGCGGTCCTCCGGTTGCACCGGAAGAAACGGGCGCAGCGAACAACGCGAACAAATGACTGATTTGCAGTGAGCATGGAAAATCGATCGAGCAGCCTCGGCCGTTACGCCCGCGATGCGGTTAACGGCATCGGCTTGCCCCGATTCTGGCGATGGTGGATGGCCGAGCTCGCGCCGGTCGTGCCCGCCGCGCCCCGCAGTGCCGTCCGCCGCTGGCGCATGCGCCCGGTGATCGAGCTCGGTGATCGCGAAGCGGTGTTTTGGCGCCCGGAGATCGTCAACGGGCAGGTCGAACTCGCGGCAATGGCCAAGGCGCCGCTGCAGGGCGACCCCGCCGACATCGCCGCGGTCGGGCGGGCCGCAATGGCGTCGATCGGCGCCGATGCGCAGGGCAACCCCTCCACTCGGCGGCCGCAAGTCATCGTCGCCCTGCCGCCGCGTCAGGTCATGCGCAAGCAACTGGTGCTGCCGGCGGCAGTCGAGGAGAACCTCGAGCAGGCGCTGTCGTACGACCTCGACCGGCATACGCCGTTTCGACCCGACCAGCTCTACTTCGACGCTGTCGTCGTCGCCCGCGATCCGGCGCACAAGACCATTGCCGTCGACTGGGCGGCCGCGCTGAAAACGACGGTCGACTCCGCCCGGCGGCAGGCCGAGGCCTGGGGCGCATCGGTGCGGGCAGTCGTGCCGGGGCCCGCCTCGACGATGCCGCCTCGGCTCAACCTCATCCCCGGCGAAGAGAGGCCGCGCGCGGGCGGGTGGCGACGCTGGCAGGTGTGGGCGCCGCTGGCATTGCTGGCAGCGGTCGCGCTGGCGACGCTGGTGATCCCGCTCGTACAGAAACGCGAATATGCGATCGCTCTGAACAAGCAGGTGGAAGAGGCCCGCGTGCAGGCGCTGGCAGCCGACGTCGTGCGCACGCAGCTCGAACGGGCGCAGGGCGAATACAACTACACGCTGGCAAAAAAATATGCCTATCCCGGCACGCTGCAGCTGCTCGATGGCGTGACTCGCGTGCTGCCCGACGACACGTGGATAACGCAGCTCGAGATGCGGTCGAGCCTGCACGGCAAAGAGACGCAGCGCGATCTGGTTCTCCGTGGGGAGTCGGCCAACGCCGGCAAGCTGATCGGGCTGCTCGAGGACTCCAAGCTGGTCGAGCAGGCCGCCTTGCGCTCGTCGACGACCAAGATTCAGCCGGGGCCAGGCGAAATTTTCGATCTCGGAGCGCAGGTGAAAAAGCTGCCGCCGCCGGCACCGGTGCCTTTGTCCGCGATACCGGACCCGGCGCCCGCCGTTCCCGCACCCCCGCCCGCACCTCCGCCTGCGGCACCGTCCGCCGCTGCGCCGGCACCGAAACAGACTCCGCTCCCTCCGGGGATGCGGGCACCCGCGCCGGCATCGTCCGCAGCCGCGGCGCGCGCGGCGCCGCCATCGCCTCCCGGGACGACACCCGCCGTCCCGCCTGCCGCACCGTCAGGCGACGACGAGGAGCCCGAGTGATGGCGACCCTTGCGATGCGCGCTTCTCCGCGCGCGAACCGCGCCCTGGCGATCACGCTGCTGGTCATCGCTGTAATCGCCGCGGTGGCGATATTGGTGGCTCCGGTGTTGCTGCTGCACCGTCACTACGACTTCGCGATCGAGGGTATGCGGGATCACCTCGAGAGGTACCGCCGCGTCGCCGCGCAGGCACCGGAAACGAAAAAAGCGCTCGATACGCTGCGTGCGAAAAACGCTCGCCGCTTCTTTTTGAAGAACACGGCGCCAAACCTGGCCGGGGCCGAGCTGCAGGACATCGTGCGCGGACAGATAGAGAACAACGGCGGCCGCATCACGACGGTGCAGATCATCGCACCCAAGGAAGACGGGCGATTCCGCCAGATCGGCGTCAACGTCCAGCTCTTCGCGACGACGCCGAATCTCCAGAAAATCCTTTATGCCATCGAGACCCAGCAGCCGTACCTGATCGTCGATGGCCTGACGATACGTCCTCTCAACGCTTTCCGCGGATTCAAGCCGGCCCCCGGCGTCGAGCCCGAGGTGAGCGTGTTGCTCGACGTCGTCGCATTCTCCAAAACCGAGGCGGACAAGCCATGAACGGAAACCTTCGCTCGCTGGCGTGGTGGGTTGCACCTGCGTTGGCGTTTTTCGCTCTGCTGGGCATCGAGACCGACTGGGGCGGCGAGATGCATCGCGCGCCGGCGGCACCCCAGGCGATCGAGCCCAAACCGGTCGCGCCGGCACTGTTGCCGGAGTATCGCGTCGAAGGCGGCGTGGCCGGCCTCAACGAGACGGTCGAGCGCACGCTGTTCAATCCGACACGCCGTCCGGCCCCGCAGGCGTCCGCGGGCGCCGAAGGCGATCGGAAAGTGCAGAGTGGACAGTTCGTCCTGACCGGCACGACGCTCGCCGGGGATCGAAGCATCGCATTCTTGAAGGAAGTGGCGAGCGGCAAGGCGCGCACGGTGCGCAAGGGGGACAAGGTCAACGGCGTGCTCGTGGCCGAAGTGCTGCCCGACCGGGTGCGTTTGACGCAAGGAGATGACTCCGAGGAGTTGCTGCTCAAGGTCGCCCCTGGACCCAAGACCACGATCGCTGCCGCACCCGCGACTGCCGGGACCCATGCCCCGGCGGCGCGACCCAACAGCCTCGCCGGCCGGCGCGCAGCCGCGGCGGCCGCGGCGCGAGGACCGGCGGCGGGAGAACCACCGGGATCAGTCGCTCCGCCGGCAACCGGACGAGGCGCGCGCGCCGCTGCCAGGGCGGCCGCCGCTGCCGAAGCGGCGAGCGGGACCACCAGCAACGCGCCTCCGCCGGCGGGCAACTCGCCGACCGATGCCTGGGGGCAGGTGTATCAGCGCATGCAGCACGGCGCGGGGCGCAAGAGATGAGCGTCCTTCGCTCCGACTCGACGATCGAACGAAGCGCCGGCCGTGCAGGAGCGCCCTCGTCGGCAACGAACACTGGACGGCGCTCGACCTCGCGCCTGGGAAACCAACAATGATCAATCGCCATTCCGCGCCGGGCCCGGTCCTGGTCCTGGCTGCCGTCCTCCTGCTCGCCGGCTGTGCGACGTATCGGCCGGATCGCGGCGCAGAGATGGCGACCCTGCCGACAGCGCCTCTGAAAAGCACGGCGACCGCCGACGCGACCAAAGGACCGCTGCCGGAAGGGACCGAGACGACCAAGGTTTTCAAGGGCACGGGTGTGCTGGTCAAGGGGCAGCAACCCGGCGGGGGGTTGCCCGCGGCATCGCCTGGAGCCGTCGCGAACGGTCCGTCGGTCACGCTCAACTTCGAGGGCGCCGAGCTGCGCGAGGTCATCCGCAACATCCTGACCGATATCCTCGGCGAGTCGTACACGATCGATCCCGCGGTCGGGGGCACGGTCACGATACGTACGACGACGGGCATTCCACGCGAAGCGCTGCCGGCGACCCTGGAGATGATCCTTCGCTCCAACGGAGCGACGATGATCAAAGAAGGGACGATCTGGAAGGTCGTGCCGGCCGCGACCGCGGCCCGCGGCAACATCACCCCGCAGCTCGGCAATTCCTCGCGCGCTCTGCCGCCCGGCTACAGCGTACAGATCGTTCCGCTCAAGTATGTCGGCGTGCGGCAGATGATGGCGATCCTCGAGCCGTTTCAAAAGGATGCGACCACCATACGCGCCGACGACCTGCGCAATCTGCTGATCGTCTCGGGCACCGAGCTCGAATTGAAGCACATGCTCGAAACCATCGACATGTTCGACGTCAATTGGCTTGCCGGCATGTCCGTGGGCCTGTTCACGCTGCAGAGCGCCGAAGTCAAGACCGTCGTGGCCGAACTCGACAAGGCGATGGGCCCGCCGGACAAAAGCCCGTTGGCGGGCATCTTGCGCATCATCCCGATCGAGCGGATGAACGCCTTGCTGATCGTTACTCCGCAACCGGAGTACCTAGAGGAGGCGAAGAAATGGATCGACCGGCTGGACAAGGGCGATGTGGGGGGTGGCGTTCGTTTCTATGTCTACCAGGTGCAGAACAGCCGCGCCGAGCGCATCGGGCCCTTGCTTCAGCAGGCATTTACCGGCCGGATCACCCAGCAGACCTCGGCCGGTGCGCCGACGCTGGCGCCGGGCACGCCGGCCGGCACGATCGTCTCGCCGCCTTCCTACCAGTCGCAGCCGAGCTCAGTGGTGCCCATCTCCCCGCAGCCCCAGACGACGGTGGTGCAGCAGCAGGGGACCCAGGTGCCGCCCGCCGGGGGCCCGGTGGCGCAGGCCGTGGCCCGGGCTCTGGCAAACAATCCGGTCGACGCCAGCGGAGGCGTCGGCGTCGTGCGCAACATCCAGGTGGTCTCCGACAAGGACAACAATACGCTCCTGTTCGTGGCCACCCCCGCCGAGTACACGGTGATCGAGGCCGCGCTCAAAAAACTCGACGTCCCGCAACGCCAGGTGCTTATCCAGCTGACGATCGCCGAGGTGGCCTTGACCGATGACCTGACTTTCGGCATCGATTGGCTGTTTCGGGGCGGGGCGCCCTCCGGACGGGGCAGCGGCGGCAATTTCAATTCGAGCAAGCCGTTCAACCCGCAGCCGACGCCGACGTCGACTACCACCGGCACCACGACCGCGACGAGCGCCGCCGCCCTGGTGCTGCAGTCGGGATTCAACTACATCCTCAACAATGCGATGTTTCCCGGCGGTGTTCAGGCGGCCCTGCACCTGCTGGACAGCTATGGCAGCACCCGGGTCATCTCGAATCCGCACCTGTCGGCGCTGGACAACCAGAAGGCGACGATCAAGGTCGGCGACCGGATCCCGATCAACCAGCAGACCTTCGTGGGCGGGTCGACCACCGGCACGGTCACCAACGCCGTCACGACGACCTCGCAGTACATCGATACAGGCGTTCTGGTCCAGGTCACGCCGCACATCAATGCCGGGGGACTGGTGACCCTGGAGGTCGACGCCGAGGTCAGCAATCCAGGCAACCCGGCAGTCGCCGGCGATGCGCCGCCGATCAGCACCCGGTCGGTCCAGACGCTGCTCGCGGTGCCGAGCGGCCAGACGATGGTCATGGGCGGGCTAATCACCGAAAACAAGCAAAATACGTCGAATGGACTGCCGTTGGTCTCGCGCATACCGATTCTGGGAGGCTTGTTCGGCAATCAGGACCTCAAGAACAACCGGACCGAACTGGTCCTTTTCATCACGCCTCAGGTGCTCGAATCGGAGATGGATTACCAGCGCGTCATCGACGATTTGAGGCGCAAGATGGAGCAGATCGAGGACGTGTTCCCGCGGCCCAAGCCGGCGCCGGCGGCGGCGGTTGCGCCGGAAAACGTCTCCAAATGACGACGGACCTCATGTTGCACGCGTGCAACAGGCGGCTAGCGCCTGATAAATCGGGAGTAAAGCAATTGACGATACAGGGTGATTTATTTAGTCTTGGCTCGACGAATACGGTGCTGCAACGCCGGGATGCCGGGGTTGATCCCGGCATAATTGAGGTCTCGGCAGCGGGAATTTAGCACCAGATGCGAACAACGATTCGGAAGCATACGGAAGCATGCGTAGCCGTAACCCGGCTGCGCGAAGGCGGAAGAAGGCGGGCGTCGGCGATGATTGCAACAGCCGCCGTTGCCGCGATGGCGTTGGGTGGATGTGCCGGAATGGCTGGCTTCTGGATCAGCAAGGATTCGGATCCGACGGCCAAGCAGAAGGTGGTGGCGGAGCGGGCCGAGGCGCGCTGGCAGTCGCTGATCAAGGGTGATCTGGACGCCGCGTACGCCTACCTGAGCGAAGGGTCGAAGGCGACGACGCCCCGGGACGTGTACAAGGCGAAGATCAGGCCGGGCATGTGGCGCCAGGCCAAGGTCGAGAAGGTGGAATGCGAGGCCGAGGTCTGCAAGGTGGAGCTGCGGATCACCCTCGACCACAAACTGATGAAAGGCATCCAGACGCCGCTGAACGAAAACTGGATTATCGAGAAAGGGTCGGCCTGGTACGTTTATCGCTAGGGACACCTCCGGAACTCAGGCAATACGTTGCAAATATCACACAGCAAGGCAGTACGTGTGGTCGGTTCTGTTTGTAAAGGGAAGTAATCTGTACTAACATCGCGGTGCTGTCGGTTAAAGTGATCACTTTAAATCTGAAACAGAGGAGTCAGCAAAAACCATGAACACGTTCAAAAGAAAATCGCTGTACGCGGCTCTGGCGGGAGTGAGCGCGTTGGGCGTGACGGGGGCCGCGCAGGCGGTGAACCTGAACCCCGACGGCCTCGGCCAGGTACTGATCTATCCGTATTACACGACGCGCGCCGATGCGGGCGGAAACGCGTACACGTCGCTGCTGTCGGTGGTCAACACGACCAGCTCGGCGAAGGCGGTCAAGGTTCGCTTCCTCGAAGGCAAGAACAGCAAGGAAGTGCTTGACTTCAACTTGTTCCTGTCGAAGCACGACGTCTGGACCGCGGCTATCTTTGCCAGCGGCGCTGGAGCAGCGGTCGGCACATTCGACAAGTCCTGCACATTGCCGCTGTCTATCTCCCAGGGCACCATCGCGCCCTTTGTGAACTTCGCCTACACGGGCAACTACGACGACAAGGGCGGAGCCACTCTCGACCGGACGAAGGAAGGCTACGTCGAAATCATCGAGATGGCGACGTTCACCACCGCCTCGACGACCTCGCAGATCGTCACGCACGTCGGTGGCGTTCCCGGGCAGAACGGCTTCACCTGTGCCGATCTGACGACCGGACAGGCTCAGAAAGATGCGTTGATCGCGGACTTTGTCTCGGGCGGTCTGTTCGGCGGCATGACGCTGATCAACGTGGACAACGGCACGGATTTCACCGAGGACGCGGTCGCGCTGGACAATTACATCATCCCCAGCCAGCAAGCTTCCGGATTCGGCCAGATCTACAACGACCCGGGTTCGATCCTGCCCGATCTGCAGCTGGCAGGACCGGCAGTCAGCCAGGTTCTGGCCAACGGCTCGGTCTATACATCGAGCTGGACGTTCGGCACCGCCGATCCGGTCAGTGCCGTACTGATGCATGCGAACGTGATGAACGAGTTCGTGCTGGACACGACCACCAAGTCCGGCACCGACTGGGTCGTAACGTTCCCGACCAAGCGCTACTACGTCAATGTCGGCACCGGCAATGCGCCCAAGCTGTTCCAGCGCAACTTCAACAAGACCGATGGCTCCTGCGACGATGTCTCGCTCAGCATCTACGACCGCGAAGAGCGGACGACCAGCACGCCGGTCGACTTCTCGCCGCCGCCTCCGACGCAGACCAATTCGATCTGCTGGGAAGCGAACGTCGTGACGTTCAACAACAGCAACGTCCTGGCGTCGGTCAACACGGCCAACATTCCGACGACGTTCCAGAACGGCTGGCTGGACATAAACTTCCCGACGGGCATAACTGGGGCAGATCCGAACGTGCACAACTTGGTCAACACGACCAATACGTTGATCACCACCATCGGCAGCAGCACCAGCTCGGGCAACACGGTGACGTACGTCGGTCTGCCGGTGGTCGGCTTCGCGGTGCAGACGTTCAGCAACGGTACTCTGTCGGTGGGCGGCGTGAACGTGCTGTCGAACTACGGCGGCAATTTCATCCACAAGTATCAGACATTCGTATCCGAAGACTGACAGCAAAACCTTGTTTCAGATCCAAGGCGGAACCACGGTTCCGCCTTTTTTTCGCCCGATTCGGCAGGTGACGCGCGGTGGCGTCAGCAAGTGACGCCGGACGTCACGCGGTCAGTCGGGAAGACGGGAGGAATGCTCAATCGCGCCCCGACATTGCTTGCGGATCGCGCGGCAACGGCGCGCGATCTTTGCGCTCGATCAATGAACGGCCGAGATTTTCTGACGGACGGGCGCCTACAACGCTGTTCATGAAGTATGACAGGGGGGTATAATCCGCCAACAAAAATATTCTTGGCCTGGCGCGGACATTGCGTGAAGGGGATCGCGTGTACCTTCCGCAGCCTTATTCTGGAGTAAAGATGATTCGATCCTGTATTCGACAAGCTGTCCGTGGGTTCGCCGGCGCAGCATTTTTTTCGTGTGCACTCGCGGCACACGCCGGGGGCATTACGCTGAGCGATTCGAACTGCGACAGCTTTTCGCTAAGCGGGCCGGCGGGCAACCAGGTGTTGAGCTGCGTCGTCTCGAATGCGCCATCGGGATGCTCGATACAGGGTCCCAGTACCGGCTCGAATGGCGTCGCGATCACGCTGACCGCCATTTGCTCATCGGGATCACCCACGACGTACGCGTGGACGGGCGGCAACTGCGCCAATATCACCACACAGAGTTGCCAAGCCACCGGCAACAATGCCACGGTGACGTACGGTGTCACCCCGAGTAACGGTATAGGTCCAGGCAATACGCCGACCAAACAGGTCGTGTGGAGCGCTTCGTTGCCGGTCAAACCGAGCGGCTGCTCGATCACTCCATCGCCGGGTAGCCTGCCAGCGGGCGGCGGCAATGTCAGCCTGACGGCGCAATGCTCCGGCGGCGACGGCGTCGACAGCTGGGATTGGGGTGGCGCGACCTTCACGACCACCAGCGGCAACACGGCCAGCGCGACGATCGCTGCGACCACGACCTTTACCGTGAGCCCGACCAACGGCGGCGGCTCGTCGACCGGCCAGGCGACGGTTAGCGTGGGCGGCGGCGGCGGCGGCGGCACGATTGCCTGCAGCGGCTTTCTCAACACCGCCACCGTGACCATGAACTGGGGCGGCTGGATCAGCAACGCAAACGCTAAGATGGGGACGCTCGACGCCGTTGTGCTCAAGTTTACGACCGGCCCCACGCCGAGTAACGGTACTGCCATCATGTACGCGACTTCACTGTTCGGCTCGGCGCACGACGTGACGCTGTCGGCGTCGTCGTGCGACTTCGGCCCGGGGCTGGCGTCGGCAGTCAATGGGAAAAC
Source organism: Casimicrobiaceae bacterium (assembly GCA_036493675.1). Classification (GTDB taxonomy): domain Bacteria; phylum Pseudomonadota; class Gammaproteobacteria; order Burkholderiales; family Casimicrobiaceae; genus PALSA-1003. The sequence goes on along the minus strand of DASXPJ010000045.1, from coordinate 14,424 downwards.
GCAGAAGCTGGGCTTCTCGGTGGGCGGTACCTCAACCCCGGTCCTGCAGCCGAATTCGACCTATTACTTCAACTTCAAGAATTCGGCTAACGCGACTTGCGATGGTAGCCTGGCCAACAGCTGCGACATCGGAGTCCTTTCGCTGCAAAAGCCTCCTGGCACATAAACCGCGCGGCAGCCGCCGCGAATCGGCTCAAGGAGTCGGCCCCGCCACGGCGGGGCCGATTTTTATTGCAAGCCCCGGCGACGACCGTTGAGTCGAACTTGCCGGGCAGGGGCTGTCCAATTCGGGCGGCCGCTGGCATCATTCGCTTCCGTTCCAGTCATTTCGTCTTATTTTGTCGCGAGGTTTCATGCTACGTCTGATTTTGGTCATCGTGGCGCTGCTGGCCACGCCGCTAGTCGCGCCCGCATACGGGCAGACGCCCTCGCCAGCGCCCGCGGCGATGAGCGCTGCCGCCGCTGCACCCGCGCCCACCGCGGCACCCGCGCAGGGCTCGCCGGACGATGTCCTGGCCGAGAATGCGCGAACCCGATTGACGCGCGCCGATTACGACGCCGATATCCAGCGCGTTCCTCCGCAGATGCGCGACGAGTTCGCGAGCAGCGCCTCGCGGCTCAGCGCATACCTGACCAATCTGCTGATCGTCAAGACGCTGGCGGCGGACGCCCGCCTGGGCGGCATCGACAAGGATCCGCTAACGCAGCAGCGTATCGCACTGGAAGTGGAACGCCAGCTGGCCGATGCGCAACTGCGGCATATCGAACAGATGGCCGGCGCGGAGTTCGACGCCAAAGCGGACGAGTTCAAAGTGAAGGCCAAGGAGATTTATCTCGTCGACAAGAGCAAGTACAGGACACCGGAGCAGGTCGCCGCGTCGCGTATCCTGATCGACATCAAGAAGCGCAAACCCGAAGAGGCGCTGGCCATCGCGCAAGACGCGCGCAAAAAGCTCATCGCCGGCGCCGATTTCGCCACGCTGGCAAAGGAAGTTTCCGACGATCCAGCCGCCAATAAGACCGGCGGCGAACTGGGATGGTTTACGCGCGAGAGAGTAGATCCGGAATTCGCCGACGCGGTCTTCGGCATGGCGCAGACTGGCGATATCAGCGAACCGACGCTTACGCGTTCGGGCTACCACGTGATCCGCCTCGAGGGACGCAAGGCAGCCGCGACGCGTCCGTTCGAGGCGGTCGAACCGCAGATCATGGCGGAGCTCCGCCAGCACTACATCAGCGAAAAGCGTGAGACCGTCGTCGCGGCGATTCGCACCGACCCGACATTGAAAGTCAATCAGCCGGCGGTTGATGGACTGGTTTTCCGACTCGCACCGGGCCAGTTCGGCACGGGAAGGAGCAGGGCGGCAATTGAATCGCTCCGCCCCAATCCGGCGCAAACGGGGAACGCCGAACCAAAGTAGCGCTGGATTCTTCAGGTCGGTCGGCCGGGCCGAACGCTGGTATTCTGCTCGCCATGCCGCCGACCTCGCGTCCAGTCCTGGCTTTACGCAGAAACGCGGATGAGGGCCAGGTGAGGGCGAGCCTTGCTCGTCATCGCGCGCTGTTCGCGAATTTTTTCCATCGCGAACTGTTTTCGCGCTACCTGGGCAGCATCAGCGGGCTGGCGTGGGCATTCGTCCACCCGCTGGCGCTGCTCGCCGTCTACCACTTCGTATTCACCACCATCTTTCGCGCGGGGCCGATGGATGGCAAGAGCTTCTTGCTCTTTGTCGCGGTCGCCCTCTGGCCCTGGCTCGCCGCGCAGGAGGCACTGCAGCGAGGGACCGTCAGCATCGCAAGCTACGCCGGGCTGATTCGCAAGGTCGCATTTCGCCATGAGCTGGTCGTCTACGCCTCGGTTGCGTCCACGCTGGCTCTGCAGTTTGCCGGCTACCTCGTCGTGCTGGTCGTCCTGGCGCTGTTCGGCGAGCCGGTCCATTTCGAAGGTCTGCTGCTGGCGGTGCCGCTGTGGCTGGTGCTCGCGATCGCCGTGACCGGCCTGGCGCTCGCTCTTGCGGCGCTGCAGGTGTTCGTCAAGGATGTCGAGCATATCCTGATGCCGGTGCTGATGATCCTGATGTATCTGACGCCGATCCTCTACCCTCTATCGCTGGTCCCCGACAGCATGAAGCCATGGGTCGCCGCCAACCCCTTTGGCTACCTGGTCGGCCGACTCCGCGATGCGCTGCTCGACGGACACCTGGGATTGGATTGGCGCGATGGGCTGGCGGTGATTGTCGCGTTGATATTGTTCGCCGCCGGCCGATGGGTGTTCCTGCGGCTGTCGCCGCACTTCGAAGATTTCGTCTAGGCGGACGCGACCCGAACGCTGATGTCCGCACTGCTTCACCTTTCCGGCGTCGGCAAGGACTACGCGAAGCTCGATGCCAACGCAGGGCGGCTGCGATTGGTGTTCGATCTCTTACGCGGCCGCGGTGCGCCGCAGGTATTCCACGCACTGGACGAGGTTTCGTTCGATCTTTCGGCCGGCGAATCGCTGGGCATCATCGGAGAGAACGGCGCCGGCAAGTCGACACTGCTCAAGATCGTTGCCGGCGTGATCACGCCGACGCGCGGCGTGGTCGAGAGTCGCGGCCGGATCGGCGCGCTGCTCGAGCTCGGATCGGGCTTTCATCCCGAGTATTCGGGCAGCGCCAACATCGATCTGGCCGCGGCGCTGCTCGGACTCACGCGTGCCGAGATCGCGGCCAAGCGCGACGAGATCATCGCCTTCGCCGACATCGGCGAGCACATTCACGACCCGATCAAACACTATTCGTCGGGCATGGTCGTGCGGCTCGGTTTCGCGGTGGCGACCGCGCTGACGCCTGACATCCTGATCACCGACGAGGTACTCGCCGTCGGCGACGAATCGTTTCAGAAAAAATGCGTTGCGTGGATGGAAAGCTATCTCGTCGGCGGCGGCACGCTGCTGCTGTGCTCGCACAGCATGTACCACATCCAGAAGCTTTGCCGCGCCGCGCTATGGCTCAGGAACGGGCGCGTCGAGCGGTATGGCCCGGCGCCGGAAGTGAGCCAGGCCTACCTCGCCTACCACGAGGAAAAGTCCACCGGCGCGAAAAAACCCATTGCCGCACCCGCGGCGGCGGCCGCGGGAGTGTACGCGGTCCAGTCGCTGACGCTCGATCCGCCGGCGACCGTTTCCTCCGGAGGCAGGCTGACGATCGCGGGCGAAGTCTTTTCCCCTGACGGACGGGCGCCCGTCGTTCTGCTCGGGCTGGTCCGCGCGGACGGAACGCCCGTGTACGGGGTGGCCACCGACATGGATGGCGTTTTGCCGGTGCAAATCGCCGCGCAGCGTTTCGCCTTTTCCCTCGCTTTCCCGCGACTGCCGCTGCTGCCGGGAAAATACATCGTGCGAGCCCACGCGCTCGACCCGGAAGGCGTCCGCCTGTTCGACAACGTCGAGGTGCCGCTGCTCGTCGAGGGTGCGACCCGCGAAATGGGGCTGGTTCGCATCGATCATGGCTGGACCCATTCGGCGCCCCGCGCGGGTAAACCGCCCACCGACGGAGGCGACCCCGCCTGATCGGGTAAAATTACCGCTTTGCCGCCGCGAAGCCCGTTTTCGCGCCCGTAGCGGCGCGGCTCATGTTCCGCATGGCCTCCGACCTCACGTTCACCGGCGAACGCTTTCTTCCGGGCTGCGCCGGCGAGATCGCCTACGAACACTGGCACCGGTACGCGTTCGCGCGGCGTTACGCGGAAGGCCGCCACGCGCTCGACGCCGCGTGTGGCGAAGGCTACGGTGCGGCTTTGCTGGCCACGAGCGCGGCCGAGGTCGTCGGTGTCGACATCGACGCAGGCTCGATAAGCCATGCGCAATCGGCCTACGGTACGCCGCGCATCCGTTTCGTCGAAGGCTCCTGTACCCGGCTTCCGTTTCCAGACGCATCGTTCGACGTCGTCGTTTCGTTCGAGACGATCGAACATCTGGAAGCCGTCGACCAGCCGCGCATGCTTGGCGAGTTCGCCCGGGTGCTGAAGCCGTCGGGACTGCTCGTCATCTCGTCGCCGAACAAGAGCGTCTATAGCGATGCTCGCGGGTTCGTCAACGAGTTCCATCGCCACGAGCTCTACCGCGACGGTCTCGCCGCGCTGCTCGCCAAGGCGTTCCCGGCGCAGCGCTGGTTCCACCAGCGGGTGACGCCGTGGTCGGCGATCTGGGGCGAGGGCGGGGGAGAGGGTGTCGAGGCATGGCTCGGCGACGCGGGACGCGTGTCGCCGTATGCTTCGCCCGAGGGCATGTATTTCATCGTCGTCGCCGCACGGACGGAGGGCGCGCTTCCCGTGGCGGCGCTGTATGGCTCTCTGTTCACCGACGCCGAAGAGACCGAGCAGAAGCGCGCGCTGTCCAATGCGAGCGAGGTGCTGCGCCAGGACACGCTGCTGAAGGAGCGCGAAGCGGCGCTGGACCGGCAGACCTCGCATCTTCGCCATCTCGAGACTTTGATCGCAGAACGCGAACGCATCATCGCGAGCAAGGACAGCCAGCTCGGCGCGCTGGATGCCGTCCGCCAGCAACGCGAGCAGCTGATCGCGCTGCGCGATCGGGAGTTGGCCGAGCGGGACCGGCTGCTCGCCGAGCGTGACACCGCGATCGTCGCGTTGCAGTCGCGAGCCAAAGCGCTGGACCGCGAGCGGCAGCGTCAGGCTGACGCGATGGCGGCGGACGCCGCCGCGTTCGACGCGGAGCGTGGCGCTCTGCGGGCTGAGATCGCGGCACGCGAGCAGACGATCGCCGAACAGCAGTCGATTCGCGGGTGGCTTGCACTGCCCTGGCACCGCTTGCGGGTCCGGCTTCGCGGGCGCTGACGGTCGATGCCTCGCGTGCCGATCGACATCGTCGTCCCGGTCTACAACGCCGCGAACGATCTGGAGCGCTGCATCGGCAGCGTCCTCGAGCATACGACCGGCGACTATCGTCTGATCGTCATCGACGATGCGTCGCCCGATCCCGCTGTGCGCGCTTATCTGTCGCGCCTCGACACGCGGCGACTGCCGCAGCTCCTGATGCTGGCCAACGAGCGCAACCTCGGATTCACGCTCAACGCAAACCGCGGGGTCGACGCCGCACGTCCGGATAGCGATGTCGTCCTGCTCAATTCGGACACCGTCGTCACGCGCGGCTGGCTGGACGCGCTGGCGCGTTGCGCCGCCTCGGACCCGTCGATCGGCACGATCACCCCCTTTTCCAACAACGCGGAAATCTGCTCGCTGCCTCGCTTTTGCGAGAACAATCCCTGGCCGGCCTCGGCGGACCCCGACACGATGGCACTTGCGCTCGAGCGCGCCGCCGTGCCGACCTATCCTGATCTGCCCACCGGCGTCGGTTTCTGTCTTTACATTCGTCGCCAACTGATCGCCGCGATCGGAATGTTCGATCCGGTGTTCGGACTCGGCTACGGCGAAGAGAACGACCTTTGCATGCGGGCCGCAGCCGCGGGTTTCCGCAACGTGCTGTGCGAGGACGCGTTCGTGCTTCACCTGGGCGGCAGCTCGTTCGGCGACAAGCGCGCCGATCTGGCCGAGCGCAATATGCGAATTCTGCTCGAGCGCCATCCTCGTTATCTCGATGTGGTGCGCGAGTACATCGCGGCCGATCCGGTGCGTCCGCTGCGCGAGCTGGCGCTGTCGCAGTATCGGATTCTCAGCGAGGCCGTGCCTGGGGTGCTGCACGTGGCTCACGGCCACGGCGGCGGCACCGAATACCACGTTCGTGCACTGATCGCCGCGTCTTCGACGTCGTTTCGGCACTACCTACTGATCGCCGTCGGTGACCAATGGCAGCTCGAAGAGCACGAGCGCGATGCCACGCGGATTTACGATTTCGACCGCCTGCCGAGCGAGCCTTGGGGCGATTATCTGGGCGGGATTTGCGCCCGCTTCGACGTCGGCCTGATTCACCTGCACAATATCTCCGGCTGTCGCGACGGTCTGATGGAGGCGCTGAGTCACCTGGACACGCCTTACGGTTACACGGTGCACGATCTCAATTTCGCCTGCCCGACGATCACGTTCCTCAACGCCCAGCATCGTTACTGCGGTGCAGTGACCGACCCGGTCGTGTGCACCGCCTGCCTCGCTGCGCAGCCCGAATTCGCCGCCGCGGATATCCAAGCGTGGCGAGCCAGGCATGGCGCGCTGCTGGCGCGCGCCGCGTTCCTGATTGCGCCTTCGCCCTGGGCGGCATCGATACTGAGCAAGTATTTTCCCGGGCACGAGGTCGCGGTCATCCCGCACGGCAACGCCGCGGGGATGTCGCGTCCGGATGCGGTGCGCTCGCCGCTTCCGATGCGGGACGATGGACGGCCGGTCATCGCTGTGCTCGGCGCGATCGGCCCCGACAAGGGTGCGCGTCGGCTCGAGCGGCTGGTCGAGTTGACGCGGCAACGCGGACTTCCGCTGCGCTGGGTCCTGATCGGCTATCTCGATCGCGGACGCGAGCCATTCCAGTCCGTCGATGGCGTGTTCACGATGCATGGGCCGTACGATTCGCGTGGGCTTTCCGAATTGATCGAACATTATCGCGTGCGGCTGGTTGCATATCCGTCGGCCGGTCCCGAGACGTTCAGCTTCACGCTGTCCGAAGTTTGGGCTGCGGGCCGGCCGGCCATCGTGCCGCCGATCGGCGCGCTCGCCGATCGCGTCGTGGAGACCGGCGGCGGCTGGGTGATGACCGACGAGGAATGGCAATCGGAAGCGCGAATGCTCGATCGCATCGCCGGCGTGCTCCATCCTTCCCGCGCGGAGGCCTTCTCCGCCGCGGCGGCGCGCGCGCGAGCGGCGCCTAAGCCTTCGCTTCAGGCAATGACCGATGCGACGATCGCCGTGTATCGAGCGGCACCGCGGGCGGCGGCGAGACTTCGCATGCGACCGATCGCTGCTGCGCGCTGTCTCGCCGCGCTTGGTTATTTGCCGTGGCATCCGCCGCCACGGGCCGCGCCTCCTGCGTCGCACGACAGGTACCTTGCGCACGATCCGCTGGCGCGGGTCGCGCGCGCAGCGCTGCGCATCCGCCATACACGGGCGGGACGTGCGCTGTACCAGCTGGCTCCTGCGTCGCTCGTCGCAATGCTCAAGGCGCGGCTGCCGCGGTGATCACGGTGGACGATGGCGCATGGCTCGCGCGCGGGCAGGTGCATCAGCGCGCAGGCCGAGCGATCGATGCGCTCGTCTGCTATCGCGAAGCCCTGGCGGCGAACCGCTACGCGATCCAGGCTCACTACCGTCTCGGCGAAATACTGTGCGATCTGGGCCGCGACAGCAACGCGTTTGACGCCTGGCACACCGTACTGACGCTGCAACCCCGGCATCTGCCGACACTGCTTGCGTTTGGCGCCGCGGCGCGGCGCATCGGCAAGACGGCGGTGTCGGCCGAAGCCTACCGCCGCGCGCTGGCGTTCGAGCCGCACAATAGGCAAGCGAGCGATGGGGTTGCGCTGGCGCGCCTTGCCGCCGGCGACGATGGTGCGTATGCGGAAATAAGGCGGTCGATCGCGCTGGGGCGCTTTGTCGACGACGCCGACGAACTGGCGCGGCTCCTGCTGCCTGCCCCCCCCTCGGTGCAGAAGCAGGCGTTGCTCGGCGATCTGGCGCAGCGCGGTCGCGCGGATGGATCGCCGTTGCTCGCGGCGATGCTGGCCGCGGATGCGGCCGAGCGGGGTGAGCGCGGTATGGCCTTGAGCTTGCTCAAATCCTTTGACGGCGAACACGCGCACGAGGATTCACTCGAGGCATCGCGCCTTTTCGCGCTTGCCGCCGCGCTCGTCTCGCCGGGGTCCGGCTGGCCCGAACGCTATGCGGCAGCATGCAAGGCCCGACATGGGCCCGAAATGCCGCTCGCGTGGCCCCGGCGTACGGCGGGGACGGCATTGCGTGTCGCCTATCTGGTCGTACCCGGCCGACACTTACGCATCGGCGGGGCCGAAATCGATCCGACCCGCTATTTGCGTGAAGTCGTCGCAGCACACCCACGCGAGCGTATTCTGGCTGTCGTTTTCAATGTCGAGGCGCGCGCGCCGCTGGCCAACGGTAAAGAAGGTCGCGCCGCGTCGGGGATGACGATGCTGGGGCCGGCGCCGAGTCCGGCCATCGTGCAGCGGATGGCCGAAGCCGACTTCGATGCGATCGTCGATCTAGCCGGGATGGCGGAAGCAACCGGTCCGCTGCTGGCGCAACATCCTGCGCGCAGCATCTGGACGATCGACATGCTCGCCGGCGCTCACGTCGCGCCGCTGGTCACCCATCGCCTCCCTGCGCCGCGATCCGCAGTGGACGAGGATCTGCATCGGCATCGGCATGATATCGAGAACGCATTGGCTGCCTCGATCGGTCCCACGTCGTCGATCGAGGTTTCGTCTACGGACTCGCCGGTAGCGCTGGCGCGGCGCTGGCACGAGGCGCTGCGCGCACATCAGGCACGGGACATCGACACCGCCATCGCAGCCTATCGCGGTGTACTGGCACTGCAGCCCGGCTTCGCGCGCGCCCACTACCTGCTGGGACTCTCGCTGCGCGACCGCGGCGACCATGCCGCCGCGATGGAGGAGCTCAAGCAGGCAATCCAGTCGGCGCCCGCCTTTGTCGATCCGCGGACGGCACTCGCGAATCTTTTGCGGGAGGATGGACACCGGGACGACGCGATCGCCGTCTGCCGCGAAGGGCTGGCGGCCGCGCCTCAAGCGCCTGCGCTGTGGCGTGCGCTTGGGCTGGTCGAGATTGCGCGGGGACACGGCCGCGATGCGCGTGCCGCCTTCGACCGGGCGCTGGCATACGAGCCGGCCGACGCCGACACGCATTACAACCGCGGCGTCGCGTTGCAGCTCGGCAGGAAACGCCGTGCGGCACTCAACGCCTATGGCCGCGCCTTGGCGCTGGCACCGGACATGACCGAGGCCGGATACAACGCCGGGGTCGTGCTTCGCGAGCTGGGGCGCTCCGATGCCGCGGTCGCCGCTTTCGAGTGCGTCCTTGGCCGAGATGCGGGGCATGTCGCCGCGCACCATGCGCTCTGCGAAACCTTGCACGAGGCCGGGCGGACCGACGAGTGGCTCCGGGCGTTCCGGCGGTTCGAAACGATCTGCCCGCAGGCATTGCCGGTGATGGCGCAGGCTCTCGAAGCCTGCCAGTACCAGGCCGATTCCGCGGGGGTCGAGGCTTACCTCGACCGCCTGCGGCACCGACAGTTCGAGCGAGCCGGCGACACCGAGCTCGCCGACTGTCTCGAGACGATTTTGTTCCTGATCCTGTATTTCGACATCGAACCCGCCGACATGCTGGCCCTGTACCGCGACTATGCAGCGGTGGCGCCCAAGGTTTACGGTGAGCCGGTGACGCCACCGCGCCGGCGCCGGCCGGGCAGGATCCGCATCGGTTACCTGTCGGGCGACCTGCGCGATCATGTCATGGGCAAAATGATGTGGGAGGCGGTGCGGCGGCATGACCGCGGTCGGTTCGAGCTTTACTTCTATTCGCTGTCCAACGCGGCCGACGACTGGACCGCGCGCTATCGGGCGTTGGGCGACCATTACACGGTGATCGCCGACGCGACCGAGCACGAAGCGGCGGAGCGCATCGCGGCTGACGGCATCGATCTGCTCGTCGATCTGGCGAGCAACACCCGCGGCGCCAAGCCCGGTATTCTCGCGTTGCGGCCGGCGCATGTGCAGATTACGCATGTCGCCAGCGCCGGTGTCGTCGGCCTGGAGGCAGTCGACTTCAAGCTGACCGACGCCTTCGCCGACCCGCCCGAGAACCAGGCGGCCCAACTCGAGAAACTGCTGCCCATGGAAGGATGTGTGTATCCGTACCGGCACATCGCCCCGGCCGCGATCCATCCGTACCGCCGCGACCGACTGGGTATCGCGGATGATGCGGTCATCATCGCCGCTTTCGTCAATCCGATGAAGCTGTCGCGACGCTGCCTTGCGCTGTGGCGGGAAGTGCTCGACCGCATTCCGCGCGCGCTCCTCGCCCTATCGCCCCTGTCGTCCGGCGCGGGCGAGGCGCAACGGCGGCTGTTCGCGGCCGCGGGCGTCGCGCTGCAGCGCACGATCGTCCTGCCTGCGGGCCGTGACGAAGCCGAGAACCAGGCCCGCTATCATGTCGTCGATTTCGCTCTCGATCCGATGCCCTACGGGGGGGCCAACGGCACGATCGAGGCCCTGGACATGGGTGTCCCGGTCGTGACGCTCGCGGGGCGGCGACACGGCGAGCGCAGCTCATACACCATTCTCGCCAACCTCGGCGTGCTCGACACGGTCGCGAGCGCCGCGGGCGACTATGTCGCAATCGCTGTACGGCTCGCCGGCGATCGCGTCTTCGCGACTCGAGTGAAGGCGGCCATTCGCGCCGGCGTCGCGAGGTCCCCGTTGACCGACATGGATGCGCATACCAGGAACCTCGAGCGCGCGTACATCAGCGCGCTCGAGCAGCGTTATCCAGACGCGCTCGCAGGCAGCGGTTGATGGCTGCCGGCTCGGTCAGCTCGGCGCAGGTCCAAAGCGCGCGGCAGCGCCTTGCCGCCGGCGATCTGTCCGGCGCTCGCCGCGAAGCCGAAGCGATCCTTGCCCGCGCGGGCGCCGCGGAGGAGCATGCCGCCGCACACCTCGTGCTGGCGACGTGCTTCGACCGCGCCCACGACATCAAGACCGCCGTCGCGCATGCCGAAGCGGCGCTGGCGCGCGCGCCCGACGATCCGGTCGCCCATTATGTCCATGGCGAGCTGCTGGAGCAGGACAACGACAAGGCCGGCGCGGTCGCGAGTGTGCGGCGTGCGATTGCGCTCAATCCGAAGTTCGTTCAGGCGCATCACTATCTGGGGATCCTGCTGGGCGAGAGCGGCGACGACGCCGGAGCTGCGGCGGCGTTCGTCGAAACCGTGCGCCTCGACCCCGCGCACACGCGCGGGTGGAATAATCTGGGCAATACGCTGCGCGCGCAGAATCGCCTCGACGAAGCGGAAGCGGCGTTCGCACGCGCCGTCGCCTTGAAGGCCGACTACTGGCTCGCCGCGGCGAATCTGGGCGGCGTGCAGCGCGATCTAGGCGCGTTGGACCGCGCCGAAGCGACACTGCGCGCGGCGCTGGACCGCGCCGGAGTGAAACCTTACCGGCCGCTGCTCGTGCTGCTCGCCGGCGTGTTGCGGCTGCGCGGAGCGCTCGACGAATCGGTGCAACTTTACGTGGAGGCGATCAACGCCGCGCCGGCGGAAAGCGCCGGAGAATGGTTCAACCTCGGTCTGGTGCTAGCGGAGCGCAACGACCACGTCGGTGCGCGCAAAGCGTATGGCCGTGCCCGCGAGCTGGATCCGAGCGACTTGCGAATGCTGCTGGGCGAGCACCTCACCTTGCCGATGGTGTATGCCGACGGTGGCGAGGTAGACGCGGCGCGCGCCGGATTCGAGTCGGGGCTGTCTCAGCTCGAGCGGGACCTCGTTCCCGCGATACGCGCCGCGCAGATAACCGAGATACAGGTTCTCGACGGTCTGCGCTGGGTGAATTTCTTTCTCGCCTATCAGGGCCGCGACGACCGCGATCTGCAGGCGCGCTACGCTGCGGTCGCTGCTGCTGCGGTCGATGCCGTCGCACCGCACTGGCACGCGCCGATGCCTGCGCGGTCGCTGCGCGGCAGGCGCGTGCGGGCTGGCTTCGCGTCGGCGTTTTTCCATAGCGGCACCTGCGGCCGCTATTTCAAGAGCTGGATCACCGATCTCGATCGGGACCGGTTCGAGGTTTTTGTCTATCATCTCTGGCCCGGCATGGACGACATCGCGCAAGCGATCTCTGGGCGGGCCGACCACTTCCGCACGTTCGCTGCCAACCGGTCGCGCCCTTCGCTGGTCGCGCCCGCGATTCGCGCCGATGATCTCGACGTACTCGTCTACACCGAGCTCGGCATGGACGTCACGAGCTTCGCGCTGGCCTCGCTTCGTCTAGCGCCCCGACAGTACGCGGCGTGGGGACATCCGGTGACCACCGGACACGCGACAATCGATGCGTTCTTAAGTTGCGCCGCCATGGAGGGCGCGGCCGCGCAGACGCATTACACCGAGCCTCTGGTGTTGCTGCCCGGCATCGGGACGCGCTACGAGCAGCCGCGTTTACCCGTCCCCGGAACTCGCGAGCAATTCTCGCTGCCCTCCGACCGCGTGCTGCTGCTTTGCCCCCAGTCGCTATGGAAGATCCACCCGGACAACGATCCCTTGTTCGCCGATATCCTGGCGGCGAATCCGCGCGCGATGCTGGTTTTTTTCGGCGGCTGGCACCCGGCGCCGATCGACCGCTTCATGCAGCGACTCAAAGGTACGCTCGATGGATTCGGCATCCCGATTCGCGAGCGCACGCGCGTCCTGCCGCAGGTCGGACACGATGACTACCTGCGCATCAACATGCTGTGCGATGCGATGGTCGACACGCTGCACTGGTCGGGTGGCAACAGCAGCCTCGATGCACTGGCGTGCGGCCTGCCGATCGTCACGTTGCCGGGACCCTTGATGCGCGGTCGCCAGAGCGCAGGGATGCTGGCGCTGCTGGGCGTGCCGGAACTCGTCGCTGGCGATCGCGCGGCCTACCTGGCCATCACGGCGCGTCTAACCGGCGACGAGGCGTGGCGACGCGGGCTCGCAACGCGCATCCTTGCGGCCCGGCCGCAACTGTTCAATGTGTCCGACGCTATCGATCGGCTGCAGCAGCTGCTTCAGTCCGACGACATTCTGGCGGCATAGTCGCGCCATATGGCGTCGAGTCCATCTTCGAAATCCCGCGTGTAGCGCGCCATGTCGAACAGAGGGTGGGTGTGGCGGTTGGCGGCGAGCCGCATGCGCAGCCCGGCGAGCTCCCGAGGCTGCCGCGCCAGGTGCAGGGCCAGCGCCTCGTATTCGGCCAGGCTTTGCGTCACCAGCTCCGGCAGACCGATCGCCTGCAGCTGGCTTCCGGCAAGGCGCGTCACCAGCGTTTGTCCGGCGCAGGTCAGCACCGGCAATCCGGCGAGCAGCGAGTCGTTGGTGGCCGTATGTGCGCCGTACGGAAACGTGTCGAGGAAGAGGTCCGCGGCGGCGTGTCGCGCGAGATGCTGCTCCTGCGGCTCTTTTGGGGCGAAAACCAGCCGTGCGGGGTCGACGCCGGCGGTTGCTGCCTCGCTTCGCAGGTTCGTGGTGACCTCCGCATCGGCGGCAAGCAGCCACAATACGCTCGCCGGCACCGCGTGCAGTAGCCGCATCCAGACGGCGAAGACGACGGGTAGAATCTTGAACGATTTGTTGAAACAGCAAAAGACGAAGCCCCGCGCTGGGAGGCCGCATTCGGCGCGTGAAGGCGGCACACCCTGCGGTGCGCGCGTCGTGTCGCTCGGATACGACGCGTGCGGCATCTGCCACAGGCGCTCGGTGTAATAAGGCTGCATCGCCGCAGGGGCACCGAAGCTGTCGACCAGGATGTAGTCGTACCACTCGGCGCCCAGCGTCCCCGGAAAGCCGATCGAATTGATCTGGACCGGCGCCGGACGCAACCCGAACAGGCGGCTGTCGCCGCCCGCCGTGTAGCCGTTCAAGTCGAACAGGATGCCGATGCGATCCCTGCGGATGCGGCGCAATAGTTCATCGGTGGATTCCCTGCTCGTGTCGACGAAATGCTCGAAGGCACGGGTGATGCGCTGTCCGAGCGGGCTCTGATCAGTCGCCCGCAGCCCGTAACCGAAGGTGTCGATGCGTGTACGATCGATGCGCTCCCAATGCTCGACCTGCAGGTGCGCCATCGGGTGCTCGCGGAAGTCCGCCGACAGGAACCCAACGCGCAGGCGCTCCCGAGGCCTTAGCGTCAGTCTGGGGCGCGGTACCGGCGCGGGCGGCGCCAGCGTCCCGGCCCAGCGTTGCCCGGCGCGCAGCTGGGCTTCTGCATCGCACGGCATCGCCAGCAGCGGAAACGGGTTGATCGTATAGCGGCCATCGCCGTGCGGCGGCGCGGCCAGCGCTGCGACGACGCGACCGAAAAGATCGTCGAGACCGGCCCAGATGCAGCGCTGCTGGCGGGCATGCGTCAACATCGACAGCGCGTACGGGTTGCCCGGGTCGAGCTCCAGTGCGCGGAGCATCGTCGGCTCGGCTTCGGCGTAGTGCGCAAGACCCATCTGGTGAGTCAAAAGGTTGCACAGAACTTGCAGGTCGTCGGGCGCCAGGCGCGCGGCTTCGAGGAAAGTCGCCTCGGCGCCGACGTTGTCGTGGATGCGAGCCTGTGCGATGCCGCGCTTGATCCAGATGGATGTCGGCGCCTCGCGGCGGGTGGCGAAGGCGCGCTGGTAGGTCGCGGCCGCGGCGGAGAAGTTTTCTCGTCCGAACTCGATATTGGCCAGGTTGGCCAGCGCATCGGGATGGTGAGGAGAGGCGGCCAGCACCTCGCGGTAACA
>DASXPJ010000044.1:0-18722 GCA_036493675.1 Casimicrobiaceae bacterium | reverse complement strand
ACCAGGTTGCGCATCACCGAGTTGCCGATCTTGCCCGGCTCGGCCGAGGCCCCGATCACCGCGATGGCGCGCGGCTTCATCAGCCGCTCCATCGCCCGCAGGATGTCCTCCCTGCTGTGCTGCGGCCGGGCGGGCGCCGGGGCCGGGTCGAGGATCAGCCGGACGTCGGCGGCGACCGCGCCGGCCGCGGTGGCCAGCACCGGGTTGAGGTCGGCCTCGGCGATCTCCGGGAAGTCGGAGACCAGTTCGGACAGCCTGACGATCAGTCCGGCCAGCGCCTCCCGGTCCACCGCCGGGGCCCCGCGGACGCCGCGGAGCACCTCGGCGGCGGCGATGGAGTCCAGCATCGACTCCGCGTCGGCGCCGCTCGCCGGGGCGAGCCGGAAGGTGACGTCCTTGAGCACCTCGACCAGCACCCCGCCCAGGCCGAAGGCGACCACCTTGCCGAAGGTGGGGTCGGTGACCGCGCCGATGATCACCTCCTGTCCGGGCGGCAGCTGCTGCTGGACCTGCACCCCGACGATGCGCGCCGCGGCGTCGTACGCCCGGGCGTTGGCGATGACCGTGTGGTAGCCGGCCCGGACCGCCTCGGCCGAGTCCAGGCCCAGCAGCACGCCGCCGGCCTCGGTCTTGTGCAGGATCTCCGGCGAGACGATCTTCATGACGACGGGAAAACCGATGCCCGACGCGAGTTTCGCCGCGTCGGCGGCCGACGTCGCGACGCCTTCCTTCGGCACCGCGATGCCATACGCGTCGCATACGAGCTTGCCCTCCGGCGCTGTCAGCGAGGTGCGGCCTTCCGCCTTCACCTTGTCCAGGATCTGCCGGACTGCCGTCTTGTTGTTCGCCATCGCTTAGCTCCTCCGTCGTACGTTGTTGTCGCATGGCGCTTTGGGCGCCGCGGTTTCAGATCACTTTGTCGGCGCGCAGCGCGGCGATCCTGTTCGTGTCATAGCCGAGCTCGGCCAGGACCTCGTCGGTATGCTCGCCCAGGAGCGGCGAGCGCTTCACCTCAGTCGGACTGTCCGACATCTTGATCGGGTTGCCGACGCTCAAGTACTTGCCGCGGGTCGGGTGGTCGACCTCGACCACGGTCCCGGTCTTGCGCAGCGACGGCTCCTCGGCGATTTCCTTCATCGACAGGATCGGGCCGCAGGGGATGTCGTGCTTGTTCAGCATATCCATGGCCTCGAACTTGGTCTTGGTCTTGGTCCATTCCTCGATCTGGCCGAAGATTTCCATCAGGTGCGGCAGCCGCGCCTTGGGCGTCGCGTAGCGCGGATCGGTCAGCCATTCGGCACGGCCGATGACTTCGCAGATGTCTTTCCACACCGGCGCCTGCGTGATGAAGTAGATGTACGCGTTGGGGTCGGTCTCCCAGCCCTTGCATTTCAGGATCCAGCCGGGCTGGCCGCCGCCGGAGGCGTTACCGGCACGGGGAACGGCGTCGCCGAACTTGCCGTTCGGATACTGCGGGTATTCCTCCATGACGTGCGTCCGGTCGAGCCGCTGCTGGTCGCGGAGCTTCACCCGGCAGAGATTGAGCACGCCGTCCTGCATCGCCGCGAGCACGCGCTGACCCCGGTCGGTCGTCTTGCGCTGATAGAGCGCGGCCACGATGCCGAGCGCGAGATGCAGCCCGGTGCCCGAATCGCCGATCTGCGCGCCAGTCACCAACGGAGGTCCGTCGTCGAAACCCGTGGTCGATGCCGAGCCGCCGGCGCATTGCGCGACATTCTCGTAGACCTTGCAGTCTTCATACGGTCCCGGCCCGAAGCCCTTGACCGAGGCGACGATCATGCGCGGATTGAGCTCCTGGATCCGCTCCCAGGTGAAACCCATGCGATCGAGCGCGCCGGGCGCGAAATTTTCGACCAGCACGTCGCATTTCTTTACCAGCGCCTCGAGCACTTCCTTGCCCTTCGGATGCTTGGCGTCGACCGTGATCGAGCGCTTGTTGTGGTTCAGCATCGTGAAGTAGAGGCTGTCCACGCCGGGGATGTCGCGCAGCTGGCCGCGGGTAATGTCGCCCTCGCCGGCGCGCTCGATCTTGATCACGTCGGCGCCGAACCACGCCAGCAGCTGCGTGCACGTGGGGCCCGACTGCACGTGGGTGAAATCGAGGATGCGCACGCCGTCCAATGCCTTGCCCATCAGGTTCCCCTCACACTTTTTTCTTTGCCGCCGGATTCAAGCCGGTGATACGGCCGCTTTCCGTGCCGCCCTTCTCGTCGATGACCGCGTTGATGAGCGTTGGCCGGCGCGAGCGGATCGCCTCTTCCATCGCCTTACGCAGTGCATCCGGTGTCGTTACGTGCACGCCGACGCCGCCGAAGGCTTCCATCAGCTTCTCGTAGCGAGCGTCCTTGACGAATACCAGGGGCGACGGATCGGATCCGCCGGTCGGGTTGACTTCGTCGCCGCGGTACACGCCGTTGTTGTTCAGGATCACGACGCAGACCGGCAGGTTGTACCGGCAGATCGTCTCGACTTCCATGCCGGAGAAACCGAAGGCGCTGTCGCCTTCCACCGCGATCACCTGCTCGCCGCTGACCACGGCCGCCGCGACCGAGAAGCCCATACCGATGCCCATGACGCCCCAGGTGCCGACGTCCAGGCGCTTGCGCGGCTTGTACATGTCGACGATGCTGCGCGTGAAGTCGAGCGCATTGGCGCCTTCGTTGACGAGGATGGCGTCCGGATTCGCCTTGACGATGTCGCGCACGACATTGAGCGCGCTTTGGAAGCTCATCGGCGACGGATTCTTCGCCAGCGTCTCGGCCATCTTGGCGATGTTCTTGTTCTTGCGCTCCGCGATGGCATCGAGCCACGCGGCTGGGGGCTTCGGCCAGTTGGAGCCGATGCCGGCGAGCAGGGCATGCACGCACGAGCCGATGTCGCCGACGACCGGCGCATCGATACGCACGTTGCTGTCGGCTTCCTGCGGTGAGATGTCGATCTGGATGAACCTCTGGCCGCCCCATGCCTTGGCGGAGCCGCCGCCCCAGGTCTTGCCTTTGCCCTGCGACAGCAGCCAGTTGAGCCGCGCGCCGACCAGCATCACGACGTCGGCCTCGGGCAACACGTACGAACGGGCCGCGGATGCCGATTGCTCGTGCGTGTCTGGCAGCAGCCCCTTGGCCATCGACATCGGCAGGTAAGGGATGCCGGTCTTTTCCACCAGCGCGCGAATGTCCGCGTCGGCCTGCGCATACGCGGCGCCCTTGCCGAGAATGATCAGCGGACGCTTGGCGCTCTTCAGCAGCTCGAGCGCGCGCTGCACCGCGTCCGGTGCCGGGATCTGGCGCGGCGCCGGGTCGACGACTTTGATCAGCGAATTCCTGCCGGCTTCCGCGTCGATCGTCTGCGGGAAGAGCTTCGCCGGGAGGTCGAGATAAACTCCGCCCGGACGACCGGAGAGCGCGGCGCGGATCGCGCGCGCCACGCCGATGCCGATGTCCTCGGCGTGCAAGACCCGGAACGCGGCCTTGGCATGCGGTCTGGCGATCGCGAGCTGGTCCATTTCCTCGTAGTCGCCCTGTTGCAGGTCGACAATCTCGCGCTCGCTCGAGCCGCTGATCAGGATCATCGGGAAGCAGTTGGTGGTGGCGTTGGCGAGCGCGGTCAGTCCATTGAGAAAGCCCGGCGCTGAAACCGTGAGGCAGATGCCCGGCTTTTGCGTCATGAAGCCGGCGATAGACGCGGCGTATCCCGCGTTCTGTTCGTGGCGGAAGGAGATCACGCGCAGTCCCCCGGCCTGCAGCCTGCGCGTCAGGTCGGTGATCGGAATGCCGGGCAGGCCGAAGATCGTATCGATGCCGTTGAGCTTCAGGGCATCGATGACCAACGTGAAGCCGTCGGTCTCCTGCGATGGAGCGCTGCTCTCGCCACCACCACCGGTTCTTGGTGCGTTCTCGGCGGTCGTCGTCGCCGGCTTGACCGCCGCCTTGGTCGATGTATCCATGGTCTTACCCCGCGATCAGAAACAGGTGCGGCTCGGCACAGAGCGTTCTGTGTGACGTCCCCGGGAACGGCGAGTTTCCCCGTCGGTCGCAGCTGCGGTCACCCGCTTCGCGTTGATCTCGCATGGCTGGCTGCGGTCCGGGGATGTGCTGGCTTTTTTTAGGTATTCGGCATAACGTATATAGTATATCAGCGAATCCTGTCGGGATTCGAACGGGAGTCACCGCAGAATTCGCGCCGCGCCAAAGCGCCACGGCAGGGGATTTCCCCGACGCCGGCGGCACCGGCTGATCTGGACGGTCCCGGACGCGGCAGGGCCGGCCAACTCAGGGCGAAGTCGACAGGCATCATGGCAGCAGGGACCGACGCATCCGCCAAGGCATCGCAACCGCGTCCGCGGCCGGCGGCCCACCCGCACGCCCCGCGAACACTGACGCTGCAACCGCTGAATACCAACGTCAGCTTCAGGGATCAGGCCTACTCGGCCCTCAAGCAGGCGATCATGGACGCGGACATCTACGCGCATCGCGAAGAGCTGCGCCTGGACGAGCGCCAGCTCTCGCAGGCGCTGGGGGTGAGCCGCACGCCGATTCGGGAGGCGATGACCTTGCTCGAGCAGGAAGGCTTCCTGCGGACGGTCCCCCGGCGCGGCGTGTTCATCGTGCGCAAGACCAAGAAGCAGATCATCGAAATGATCGAGATGTGGGCCGCGCTGGAAAGCATGGCCGCGCGCCTGGCGACGGTTAACGCTTCGGATCAGGACATCGGCGCGCTGCGGCACATGTTCGACGAATTCCGGAACTCGACGCCGGCCGAGCATATCAATGAATACTCCGATGCCAATATTGCGTTCCATCAGGCGATCATCCGCCTGTCGGGGTCGCACCTGATGGGCAAGACGATCGATGACCTGTTTCTGCACGTGCGGGCGATTCGGCGCATGACCATATCGCAGCGTGACCGGGCCTCGCGCTCGATCATCGACCACATGCGCATCATCGAAGCGCTGGAAAAACGCGATACCGAGCTGGCCGAGCGCCTGGTGCGCCAGCATTCGCTCGACCTTGCCGCCTATATCGAAAAGCATTGTGATTTCCTGGATTGACGCCATGGTGATCGTCCTGCGCCGCACCGATCCGGGCCGCCGCCGATGAACGAGCAGTCGGTCGTCGATATTTCCGGCTTGGACCGCAAACGCCGGGCGCGCGCGCATCCGAAAGGTCGCCCGGTCGAGCCTCAGGCGCTGGCCGACATCCGCGCATTGCTTGGCGAAGCGCCGCGGCGCCGCGATCTGCTGATCGAGTTCCTGCACCGCATTCAGGACCGGCATGGCCACATCAGCGGCGCGCACGTCGTCGCCCTGGCCGAGGAATTGAAGCTCGCGCGGACCGAGGTGTACGAGGTGGCGACCTTCTACCACCACTTCGACGTCATCGCCGACGGCGAGGCAGCGCCGCCACCGTTGACCGTGCGCGTGTGCGAGACGCTGTCCTGCCAGATGGCGGGCGCCGATGCGCTGCTCGCGACGCTCCAGCGGGCGGGGCGGCCCGGCATGCGCGTCATCGGCGCGCCGTGCATCGGACGCTGCGAACACGCGCCGGCCGCCGTGGTCGGCCGCCATCTGGTCGACCAGGCGACGCCGGAAAAGATCGCGGCTGCCATCGCCGCCGGGCGGGTCGAGGCGGAGCCGCCGCCGTACATCGGGCTCGCCGCATACCGCGCGGACGGCGGCTACCGGACGTTCGCTGCCTGCGTCGGTGGCCAGTGCACGGTCGAATCGGTGACCGCGGCGCTGGAGGAATCGGGCTTGCGCGGCCTGGGCGGCGCCGGCTTTCCCGCCGGCCGCAAGTGGAAGATCGTCCGCGCCGAGCCCGCCCCGCGGCTGATGGCGGTCAATATCGACGAAGGCGAGCCGGGCACGTTCAAGGACCGCTACTACCTCGAACGCGATCCGCATCGCTTCCTCGAAGGCCTGCTGATCGCGGCGTGGGCGGTCGACATCGCCGACGTTTACATCTATTTGCGCGACGAGTACGCGGGCTGCCGCGCGATGCTCGAGGGCGAGATCGCGGCGCTCCAGGCCGACCCGCCGGGACCGCTGCCGGCGCTGCATCTGCGCCGAGGCGCGGGCGCGTACGTCTGCGGCGAGGAGTCGGCGATGATCGAGTCGATCGAGGGCAAGCGCGGCATGCCGCGGTTGCGCCCGCCTTATGTCGCGCAGGTCGGACTGTTCGGCCGGCCGACCCTCGAGCACAACATGGAAACGCTGTACTGGATCCGCGACATCGTCGAAAAGGGCGGCGCCTGGTTCGCCGGGCAGGGCCGCCACGGACGGAAGGGCGTGCGCTCGTTCTCGGTGTCCGGAAGAGTGGCCAAGCCGGGGGTGCACCTCGCACCCGCCGGCATCACGGTGCGCGAGCTCATCGCCGAGTATTGCGGCGGCATGCTGCCGGGGCACGACTTCTACGGTTACCTGCCCGGCGGGGCATCGGGCGGCATCCTGCCGGCGTCGCTGGGTGACGTTCCGCTCGACTTCGACACGCTGCAGCCGCACGGTTGCTTCATCGGCTCGGCGGCGGTCATCGTGCTGTCCCAGCACGACCGCGCGCGGGACGCCGCGCTCAATCTGATGCGTTTTTTCGCCGACGAGTCCTGCGGGCAGTGCACGCCGTGCCGCGTCGGCACCGAAAAAGCGGTGGGGCTGCTGGCCAAGCCGAAGTGGGATACTGCGCTCCTGGCCGAGTTGTCGCAGGCGATGGCCGATGCGTCGATCTGCGGTCTGGGGCAGGCGGCGCCCAATCCGGTCGCTTGCGTGGTCAAATATTTTCCGCACGAGCTGACGTGAGCGACGAGGACAGCGAGACATGAACGCGCCGGACACTGCCCTCGCCATCGAATTGATCGAGTTTCGCCTGAATGGGCAAGCCGCCGCAGCGCGCCCAGGCGAAACCATCATCGATGCGGCCGCGCGCCACGGCGTCGACATCCCGCGCCTTTGCTACAAGCCGGGCATGCGGCCCGACGGCAACTGCCGCGCCTGCATGGTCGAGATCAAGGGCGAGCGAGTACTCGCTCCGTCCTGCTGCCGCTCGCCGACGGCCGGTATGGAAGTCACGAGCGACAGCCCGCGGGCGCTTCATTCGCAGAAGCTCGTCGTGGAAATGCTCGCTGCCGACGTGCCGGCGCGGGTCTACAAGCTGGATTCGGAGCTCGAGCAATGGAAGCTGCGGCTGGGCATCGGCGTGCCGCGCTTCGAGGCCCGGGCCCAGCCCCGGGCCGACCTGTCGCACCCGGCGATCGCGGTCAATCTGGATGCCTGCATTCAGTGCACCCGCTGTGTGCGCGCCTGCCGTGAAGAGCAGGTCAACGATGTCATCGGCTACGCCTACCGCGGTGCGCATTCGGCCATTGTGTTCGACCTGGGCGATCCGATGGGTGTCTCGACCTGTGTGGCCTGCGGCGAGTGCGTCCAGGCGTGCCCGACCGGCGCGCTGGCGCCCGCCAACGATGCCTACCTGGTCGTCGCCGACAAGGTGGTGCCCTCGGTCTGTCCGTATTGCGGCGTCGGTTGCCAGCTGAATTACCACGTCAAGGACAACGAGATCGTTCGCGTCGAAGGACGCGACGGGCCGGCGAATCACGAGCGGCTGTGCGTCAAGGGGCGCTACGGCTACGACTACGTGCATCACCGCCAGCGCCTGACCCGGCCGCTGATCCGCAAGGCGGGCGTGGCCAAGACGGCCGACTTCGTCATGGACCCCGACAATCCGCTGGCGGCGTTTCGCGAGGCGAGCTGGGAAGAAGCGCTGGAGGTCGCCGGCGGGACACTCAAGCGGATTCGCGACCAGCGCGGCGGCCACGCGCTCGCCGGCTTCGGGTCGGCCAAAGGCTCGAACGAGGAAGCGTACCTGTTTCAAAAACTGGTCCGCACCGGTTTCGGCTCGAACAACGTCGACCATTGCACGCGCTTGTGCCATGCGTCGAGCGTCGCAGCGCTACTCGAAGGCATCGGCTCCGGCGCGGTGTCCAATCCCGTCATGGACGTGATGAAGGCCGAGGTCGTGCTGCTGATCGGCGCCAACCCCGTTGTCAATCACCCGGTCGCGGCGACGTGGATCAAGAACGCCGTGCGCAATGGCACCAAGCTGATCCTTGCCGATCCACGCAAATCCGAGCTGGCGAGGCACGCGACGCACTATCTGCAGTTCAAGCCCGACACCGATGTCGCGCTGCTGAATGCGATGATGCATGTCATCGTCGAAGAAGGACTGGTCGCGCAGACCTTCGTCGCCGACCGCACCAGCGGCTTCGAGGAGATCCGCAAGAATGTCGCCGGATACAGTCCCGACGCGATGGCACCGGTCTGCGGCGTGTCCGCGGAGACGATCCGTGAGGTGGCGCGAATGTACGCGACGTCGCGCGGCTCGATGATTCTCTGGGGCATGGGCATTTCGCAACACGTGCACGGCACCGACAACGCGCGTTGCCTGATCGCGCTGTCGATGATGACCGGGCAGGTCGGCCGTCCCGGCACCGGCCTGCATCCGCTGCGCGGGCAGAACAACGTCCAGGGCGCGAGCGATGTCGGATTGATCCCGATGATGTATCCCGACTATCAAATGGTCGGCGACGGACGGATCCGCAGCAAGTTCGAGGCGTTCTGGCACACCGCGCTCGATCCGAAGCCTGGACTGACGGTAGTCGAGATCATGAACGCCGTGCACGCCGGGCAAATCCGCGGCATGTACATCATGGGCGAGAATCCCGCGATGTCCGATCCGGACGTCAGCCACGCGCGGCAGGCGCTGGCCGAGCTCGAGATGCTGGTCGTGCAGGACATCTTCCTGACCGAGACCGGGTACCTGGCCGACGTGATCCTGCCGGCGTCGGCGTTTCCGGAAAAGACCGGTACGTTCACCAACACCGACCGCAGCGTCCAGCTCGGCCGGCAGGCGCTCGACCCGCCGGGCGAGGCGCGCCAAGACCTCGCGATCATCGTCGCGATGGCGAGGACCCTCGGCCTCGACTGGCACTACGATCATCCGAGCCAGGTCTTCGAAGAAATGCGCCGGACGATGCCGTCGATCGCCGGCATCACCTGGGACCGCCTCGAGGCGGAGCACGCCGTCACCTACCCTTGCGAGCAGGAAGGCGACCCCGGACAACGGGTCGTGTTCACCGAGGATTTCCCGACGGCGGACGGCAAAGGACGCTTCGTGCCGGCCGCGATCATTCCGGCGGCGGAGCGACCGGACAGCGAGTATCCGTTCGTGCTGATCACCGGGCGACAACTCGAGCACTGGCACACCGGAAGCATGACCCGGCGCGCCCGGGTGCTCGACACGATCGAGCCTTCCCCGGTGGCGTCGGTCAACCCGGACGACCTCGAGCAGCTCGGTGTCGTTCCCGGCAACGCGATCACCGTCGCATCGCGAAGAGGCAGCGTCACCTTGTCCGCGCGCGCCGACGACGGCACGCCGCGCGGCGCGGTGTTCATCCCATTCTGCTACTACGAGG
Organism: Casimicrobiaceae bacterium; assembly: GCA_036493675.1. GTDB lineage: Bacteria > Pseudomonadota > Gammaproteobacteria > Burkholderiales > Casimicrobiaceae > PALSA-1003. The sequence goes on along the minus strand of DASXPJ010000044.1, from coordinate 9,242 downwards.
CCGCGGCGAATCTGCTGACCAATCCCGTGCTCGACCCATTTGGCAAGATTCCCGAGTTCAAGTACTGTGCCGTTCGTGTAAGCGCGGGCGGGGCGACGAGCGAAGTCGTCGGCTACGACGGCTGAATCCATCAGCCCCGAGCTGCTGCGCATGCAGCGTCGGCGTACGCGCGAAGTTGCCGCGTTCATCCTCGATTCGCGAACGGCCGCAGAGCCGCCGCGGGGATAGCGCGTCATTCGCTTGATTTTGCTTAGGAGGAATCCAGTATGAGCAAACTCGGAAATTTCGGCGCGCTGAGCGCGCTGGCAACGATTCTGGCGGTCAGCTCGGTTTCCGCGGCGCCAGTCGTACTGCGCGCCTCGCACCAGTATCCCGGCGGCAAGGGCGACGCGCGCGACGAGATGGTGCAGATCATCGCCCGCGATGCCAAGGCCGCGGGCGTCGATCTGGACGTCCAGGTCTACCCCGGCGCCTCGCTGTTCAAGCCGAACGAGCAGTGGAACGCGCTGGTCAACGGCCGGCTCGATATCTCGTCGTTCCCCCTCGACTACGCGAGTGGCAAGATCCGCGCTTTCAGTGCCACGCTGATGCCGGGGCTGGTTCGCAACCACGAGCGCGCGGCGAGGCTGCATGACACCAAGTTCATGAAGGACATCCGGGCCAAGATCGAACAGGCCGGTGTCATCGTGCTGTCCGATGCGTGGCTCGCCGGCGCGGTGGCGTCCAAGAAGGACTGCATCCGCAAGCCCGACGACATCAAAGGCCAGAAGGTTCGTTCTGCTGGGCCGACATTCGCGGCGATGTGGCAATCGGCGGGCGCGTCGATCGTCTCGATTCCCAGCAACGAGGTCTACAACGCGCTGCAGACCGGCGTCATCGACGGGACCGATACCAGCACCGGCAGCTTCGTCTCGTTCCGGATCTACGAGCAGGTCAAGTGCGTCACCGCGCCGGGCGAGAACGCGCTGTGGTTCATGTACGAGCCGGTGCTGATGTCCAAGAAGAGCTTCGACCGGCTCGATAAGAAGCAGCAGGATGTGCTGCTCAAGGCCGGCCAGAAGGCCGAAGACTATTTCCGCAAGGAGGCGAAGGGCCTTGACGATGAGATGGTCAAGGTGTTCAAGGACCACAAGGTAGAGGTGGTCACGCTGACCTCCGCCGAATACGACGCCTGGGTCAACGTCGCCAAGCAGAGCTCGTACGCCGAGTTCGCCAAGGAAGTTCCCGACGGCAAGCAGCTGATCGACGAAGCGCTGAGCGTCAAATAGCGAGCGAACCGATCGTCGGCGGGAAGCCCTTCCCTTCCCGCCGGCCCAACGCGCCTGCGACGCATGGCTAACCACGCGATCGACCGCTTCGTCCGCCACGTCCGGCGCGTCTCGCTGCTTTGCGGCTTCGTCGCCGCGGCGCTCATTGCCGCGGGCGTCGTCGTCGTCTGCGAGATGGTGTTCGTGCGCTACGTGCTCAAGGCGAACACGATCTGGCAAACCGATTTCGTCACCTACAGCCTGATCGCCGCGACCTTCATCGGCAGCCCGTTCGTGCTGATGACGCGGGGCCACGTCAACGTCGACGTGCTGCCGCACCACGTCGGCGCGCGGAAGCGACGCTGGCTGGCGCTCTTCGCCTCGGGCCTGACGCTCGCTTTCTGCGTCGTGATCGCCGTGCTGACCTTCCTGTTCTGGAAGGAGGCTTGGGACCAGAAGTGGGTCTCCGACACCATGTGGCGGGCGCGCCTGTGGATTCCCTATGCATCGATGCCGATCGGGCTCGGCCTGCTGACGCTGCAATGCGTGGCCGACCTTCTTGCCCTCGTCACCGGCCGCGAGCCGCCTTTCGGCATCGGCAAGGAGCGTGCATGAGTCCCGCCGCGCAGGGAGGCATCGTCCTGGTCGTCACCCTGATCGTGCTGCTCTCGGGCGCGCCGGTGGCCTTCGGGCTGGGAGCGATCTCGATCGCGTTCATCATGGTGTTCCAGGGTTTCGACGCACTCCACGTCGTCGCCGAGACCTTCTACGCGGGCCTGAACGATTTCACGCTGGTATCGATCCCGATGTTCGTGATGATGGGCGCGGCGATCGGCTCGTCGCCGGCCGGCAAGGATCTGTACGAAGCGCTCGACCGCTGGCTGTATCGGCTGCCCGGCGGCCTGGTCATTTCCAACCTCGGCGCCTGCGCGCTTTTCGCCGCGCTGACCGGCTCGTCGCCTGCATGCTGCGCGGCGATCGGCAAGATGGGGATCCCCGAGATGCGCAGCCGCGGCTATCCGGACGACGTCGCGACCGGATCGATCTGCGCCGGCGGCACGCTGGGAATCCTCATCCCGCCGTCGATCACGTTCATCCTGTACGGCATCGCCACCGAAACCTCGATCGGGCGGCTGTTCCTGGCCGGCGTGCTGCCCGGCGTGATGCTGACCGGGCTGTTCATACTGTGGACGCTGTTCATCATCTGGAAGCGCGGCTTCCATGCGCACACGCCGGATTTCCGCTATAGCTGGCGGCAGAAGTTCGGCTCGATCCCGAAGGTCGCGCCGTTCCTGGCCATCGTGATCGGCGTGATGTACGTCCTCTATGGCGGCGTTGCCACGCCATCGGAGGCGGCCGGCGTCGGCGCCGCCCTGTGCGTCGTGATGGCGGTGGTCATCTACCGGATGTGGCGGCCGCGGCAGTGGTGGAAGATCCTGCGCGACACGACGCGCGAGTCGGTGATGATCCTGATGATCATCGCCGCCGCCGTCCTGTTCGGCTACATGCTGACTTCGCTCTACCTGACGCAGATGCTGGCCCAGGCCATCGCCGATGCGCACGTCAACCGCTGGGTGCTGATGGCGATGATCAACGTCTTCCTGCTGGTCTGCGGATTTTTCATCCCGCCGGCGGCGATCATCCTGATGACGGCGCCGATCCTCTATCCGATCATCAAGGCGGCGGGGTTCGACCCGGTGTGGTTCGGCGTCATCCTGACCATCAATATGGAGATCGGGCTCATCCATCCGCCGGTCGGCCTCAACATCTACATTGTCAGCGCGATCGCCCCGGACGTGCCGGTGACCCGCATCATGTGGGGCACGATTCCGTACGTGCTGTGCATGATGCTGGCGATCGTCCTGCTGTGCATGTTTCCCGAAATCGCGACCTGGCTGCCCGATCACCTGATGGGCATGGTGCACTAAAGGTCGGCCTGCCGGCGCTCGCGGCGCGCCGCATCGAGCAGACGCGCGGCCTGTTCGGCACGATCGGCGAGGAGTCGCGCGGCGTCGGCCAGGCATTGCTCGAGGCTGGCCGGTTCGGCCGGCAGCGAAAAGCAGCCGGCGAAATGGCGGCCCAGCTCGGGCAAAGCCGAATGGTCGATGCTTCCCGAGATCAAGGTGGCGGGAATCCGCCGCGCAGAGGCGCGCCTGGCGACGATCAGCGGCGTCTTGCCCAACGCCGTCTGCGCGTCGCTCCTGCCTTCGCCCGTAATCACCCAATCAGCGCCCTCGAGCGCGGCATCGAGCCCGATCAGATCGGCCACAAGCTCCGCCCCCGAGCGCATCTCGCCGCCGATCAAGTGCAGCGCGAAGCCGATCCCCCCGGCCGCACCCGCGCCCGGCTTGTTCTGCGCACGCCTTTCGAGCGCTCGCTCGGTCAGTGCCGCGAAGCTCGCGATGCGTGCATCGAATTCACTGATGCGCTCGCGCGGCACGCCTTTTTGCGGACCGAAGATCGCGGTCGCGCCGTGTTCACCAGTCAACGGATTATTGACATCCGACAGTACGATGATCTCGGTCCCGGCGAGCCTCGGATCCAGATGGTTCGCGTCGACGGTCGCGAGCCCGGCCAAGCCGGCGGGTGTCGGCTCGATCGTATGGCCGCGCGCATCGGCGAGCATGAGCCCCAGCGCCGCGAGCAGGCCGGCGCCGCCGTCGTTGGTGCTGCTGCCGCCCAGGCCGATCATGAAGCGGCGAATGCCGGCGTCCAGGCGGTTGCGGATCAGCTCGCCGACACCGAGCGTCGTGCGCCGTTCCACCGCGACGGTGCCGACGACAGGATCGTTCAGCCCGACGATCTGCGCGACTTCCAGCACTGCGGTCGGCGGGTCGCCGACCAAACCATAGGCCACAGTGCGTGGTTCGCCCGAGACATCGCTGACCCGGTCGGTCAACCGCTGTCCGCCGCGCGAGAGCACGGCGTCGAGCGTACCTTCGCCGCCATCGGCCATCGGACAAAGACGAAAGTCGGCATCGGGCCAGACGCGGCGCAGGCCTTCCGCCATTGCCGCAGCGGCGGCGGAGGCCGACAGCGATCCCTTGAAAGAATCGGGGGCGAGAACGACGACCGGCGAGCGTCGCGGCATGGGCGCGTATGATCAATCGATGCGGATGCGATGCCATGGTAGCAGGCCGTCGTTACGGAAGCGGCCGGGATCGGGAGGCATGCGGGCATTCGTTCTGGCGCTGGCCATGGGCGCGGCATCGGGTGCGTGCGCTGTCACCGCCGATTACGCGCGCGAGGATCGCCTCGTGGACGAAATCGTGCCGGCGATCGTCGTCGGCGACCCGGTCTATCTCGCGACGCCGCGCCGCCCGCGCGTGCTGGCCATATTCACCCTGCCGCAAGTCCCGCCGATCGGGGCCGCCGTCATCGTCCACGGCCTGGGCGTGCACGCCGACTGGAGACTGGTCAACAGCTTGCGCACCGATCTCGCCGATGCCGGCATGGCGACCCTGTCGGTGCAGATGCCGGTGCTCGCGGCCGACGCGCCGCGCACCGATTACGCCAAGCTTTTTCCGGAGGCGGGCGAGCGCATCGCTGCGGGCATCGAATTCCTTCGGAATCGCCGCATCGCGAAAATTGCGATCGTTGCGCACAGCCTTGGCGCGGAGATGACCGACGCCTATCTCGCGTTTTCGGCCGCCGTTCCCCCGTCGGCATGGGTGCCGATCGGCATGCCAGTCGACTTCGCGTCAAACCCGGCTGAACCGGTGCTCGACATTGTCGCTCAAAACGACTTCGCGGAAGTCATCGCCGCCGCGGCGGCGCGTGCGCGCAAGCTGCCGCTCGATACGTGCTCGCGGCAGGTAGTGATCGCCGGCGCCGACCACTTCATGGGAAGTCGCCGCAAGGAACTGTCAGAGGTTGTCGTGCGGTTCATCAAAGAGGTATTTGAGGGTAACTGCAGGGAATAGCAGCGCGCATTCGGACCGCATTTCCGTGCACGCTGCATTTTGCTTTTGGCGGCCGTGGGCCAGTCGAGAAGGGTAATCATCACCGTGCACGCTCCCGGTCAGCCGGGCATTCCACCCACCTGGACCAGCAGCGCCAAAGATATGGTCGGCTGCGCGCTCGGGCCGTCGCGACTGTGGTTCACCACGGGCTACGGCGTCCTGAACGAGGTGTATTACCCGCGCGCGGACACGCCGCAGATTCGCGACCTGGGCTTCATCGTCGCCGACGGCATGGGCTTCTGGATCGAAGTCAAGCGGCTGCAGAACTATCGCATCGTGCTGCCCGGCCCCGGGATCCCTGCGATCGACGTCATCCACACGCACTCGCGTTTCGAGCTGCGCCTGCGCATCGTGCCCGATCTGGAGCGAGAGGTGCTTCTGATCGGCGTCGCACTCGAGGGCGACAGCGAATTGCGTCCTTATGCGCTGCTCGCGCCGCACCTCGGCGGCTCGGGTTGTGACAACCTGGCCGAAGCGTGCGTCCACCGCGGACGCAGGATCCTCTGGGCGGAGCAGGGACCGTTCGGCGTGGCGCTCGCGGCAGCGAACGACGAACGTCCCGACGTCTGGGGCGCGACCAGTGCAGGCTACGTCGGCGTCTCGGATGGCTGGCAGGACTTTGCGCGCAACGGCGCGCTGACCTGGCGCTACGACAGCGCAGGCCCGGGGAACGTCGCACTGGTGGGCGAACTGCCGAATCACGCGACGCTCGCGCTCGGCTTCGGACCGAGCCGCGAATCGGCGGCGACGCTCGCGTTCAGCGCGCTGACGCAGCCGATCGATGCGATCCGGGAGGCGCACGTCGGCGTCTGGCGCGCGTGGCATCGCGGCATGCGCTTGCCGGCGCGCGCGGAGGACACGTCCGTTGCCGAGCTAGCACCCGCATTGCAGGCGCAGCTCGCGACCTCGGCGATGGTACTGCGCGTTCACCAGGACAAGACCTACCTCGGTGCGATCATCGCAAGCCTCAGCATTCCGTGGGGCAACAGCCGGGACGACATCGGCGGCTATCACCTGGTCTGGCCGCGCGATCTGGCGGAATGTGCCGGCGGCTTGCTGGCGTTGGGAGCGACGGCCGAAGCCGCGGGCGTCCTGCGCTACCTGATCGCCACGCAACAAGCCGACGGCCACTGGTCGCAAAACCAGTGGCTGGATGGCGAGGCGTACTGGCATGGCAGGCAACTGGATGAAACCGGGTTTCCGGTCCTGCTCGCTGCTGCGCTCGACGAGCTCAATGCCCTCGATGGCATCGACATTCGCGACATGGTGCGCCGCGCGCTGACCTGGATCGCCGGTAATGGGCCGGCGACCGACCAGGACCGCTGGGAAGAGGACGCGGGAATCAATGCGTTCACGCTTGCCGTTTGCATTTCCGCGCTGGTCTGCGGCGCCCGCTACCTGACCGAGCCCGCGAGGAGCTTTGCCCTGATGCTGGCCGACTATTGGAACAGTCGCATCGAGACGTGGACCACGGTCCGCGATACCCCTCTCGGCCGCGAATGCGGCGTCCCCGCCTACTACGTCCGCTGCGCATCGCCGCCGGCCATCGGCACCGACGGTCTGAAACAGGTGCTACCGATCAAGAACTGCCGCTTCGATCCGGGCCTGTCCGCGGGCGAGCAGGTCAGCACGGATTTTCTGCAGCTCGTACGGCTGGGACTGCGCGACGCGAACGATCCGATCGTCGTCGACACGATCAAGGTCATCGATCGCCAGCTCAGGGTGGACACGCCGTTCGGGCCCGCCTGGCACCGCTACACGAGCGACGGTTACGGCGAGCATGCCGACGGGGCGCCGTACGACGGCGTCGGTGTCGGCCGTGCGTGGCCATTGCTCACCGGTGAGCGCGGTCACTTCGAGGTCGCGGCGGGACGGGATGCGCTTGCGTATCTCGAGGCGATGGCCGCCATGACCAGTCCTGGCGGCATGATCCCCGAGCAGGTGTGGGATAGCGCGGCGATGCCCCAGTTCAATCTTTGGCCGGGCAAGCCCAGCGGCTCGGCGATGCCGCTGGTCTGGGCCCATGCCGAATTCATCAAGCTCGCCGTAAGCAGGCAGCTGCGTCGACCGTTCGACCGCCCGGAGACGGTGTGGCAGCGCTATGGAGGGCGGCGTCCGGCACCGGACTATGCGCTGTGGATGCCGCGCGTTCCGATTGACGAACTCGCGACCGGGCACACGCTGCGAATCTGCCTGCCGGAGTCGGCCGTCGTCCACTGGGGCGTCGACGGTTGGCAGGGAATCACCGACACCGCCTCCGTCGATCAGGGTCTGGACATGCACGTCGTGGAGATTTCCGGCGCGCTGCTCGCGACCAAACAGAGTATCGATTTCACGATCTACTGGACTGCGTCGTCGCGTTGGGAGGGGCGCGATTACGCCGTACGGATCCGGCCACCGAGGCAATTGACACCCCGCGCCCCTTGACGCTGCCCGCTGAATGGATGCGCGACGCCGGTGGGAACGTGGAGCGTGCCTAGTCGCGGTGCGTCGCCCGCCTCAAGCGATCGCCGATCGCAACCCAGTCGGGACCGTCGGGAGGGGCCTCGATCCAGATCTCGTCGGCTTCGCGCGCATCGAGCGCGCGCAGGTTTGCATAGAGCTGTTGGGCATAGCGCGCGCTTTCTCCGGGCGCATCGAACCACGCGCCCTCGAATTCCGGCGGCTGACCGACCGAATGCGCGAGCACGGAGATGTGCGAATTCGATCCGCCAAGACCGGCGAGCGCTGCCAGCAGCTCGGTGCGCGCCATCAGTTTCGCCGGAGTTCGCGGCGCGTAGTGCGTGGCGAGCGTCCCGGGCGCGCGGGTCGCGCCGAGCCGCGCCGAGCGCGGCGACGCACCGAGCACGTGCGCGAGCTCTTCGCTGGTGATCGATCCGGGACGAAGCACGACAGGCTCGCCGCCGCTGAAATCGACGATCGTCGATTCGATCCCGTGGCGCGACGGCCCACCGTCGAGAATCAGCGCGATCTCGTCGCCGAATTCCTCGGCGACATGCCCGGCGGTGGTCGCGCTGATTCGCCCGAACCGATTCGCCGACGGTGCCGCGATTCCATCGCAGCCGAGCGCCGCGACTTGAACGAGCAAAGCGTGCGCGACCGGTTGCGCGGGCACGCGCAAGCCCACACTCGACTGGCCGCCGGTCAGGGCGTCCGGCACGGCATCGGCCCGCGCCAGGATCAAGGTCAACGGCCCCGGCCAGAACGCGCGGATGAGCGCCTGCGCGCCCGCGGGAACCATCCGCGCCCAGCGCGGCAACGCGGCGGCGTCGGCGAGGTGGACGATCACCGGATGCTCCGCGGGCCGCCCCTTCGCGGCGAAGAGTCGTCCAACCGCGGCGGCATCGCGCGCATTCGCACCCAGCCCGTACACCGTTTCGGTTGGAAACGCGACGAGCTCTCCCCGGGCGAGCGCTTGCGCGGCGCGCGCGACGTTCTGATCAGTGGGGGCAACGATCATCGGGAACCTTCCTGCCCGCGGAGCTGCGGCCAAGTCCGCAAATTTGCTAGAATTCGACTCTTTGCGCCGCGCGCCAGCACGCCTTGGCGCATCCGCGGGCCAATCCAGCAGGGAGCGGTAATGAACGAGTTTCTGTTTACGTCGGAGTCCGTGTCCGAGGGTCACCCCGACAAGGTCGCCGATCAGATTTCCGACGCCGTTCTCGATGCGATTCTAACGCTGGATCCGCACGGACGGGTAGCAGCGGAGACGCTCGTGTCGACAGGCCTGGTGGTCATGACCGGCGAGATTACGACCGACCACAAGCACGACTACGCGCGGATCGCGCGCGACACGATCCATAAGATCGGTTACACCGACCCATTGCTTCGGTTCGACGCCGAAGGTTGTGCGGTCATGGTCTGCTATGGCCGGCAATCGCCCGACATCGCTCGCGGCGTCGATCGGACCTCGGACGAATACATGAACCAGGGCGCCGGTGACCAGGGCCTGATGTTCGGCTACGCGTGCGACGAGACTCCCGCCCTGATGCCTTTGCCCATTTATTACGCGCATCGCCTGGTGCAGCGGCAG
>DASXPJ010000043.1:0-517642 GCA_036493675.1 Casimicrobiaceae bacterium | reverse complement strand
GATCGCCTGGGAAGCCGCGCCCCATCCGGGTTTCGCCGCAATGGCCCCATCTGCGTTGTTGCGCGGCTTGCCCATAGGCCGAGCTATTGGCTGCGCCGCGGCGCCTAGCATCCGGGGCCATTGCGGCAGAAACGCGGCTCGCGGAGGGTTTTGCATCAGGCTGCTAGGCCAGCCAGTCGGCGCAGTCCCAGCCGAACATCTTCTCGAGATTCCTGACTTCGGCCGCGAAGATTTCGCGCAGATAGTCGCGCGCCTCGCTGCTCATCGGCGATTCGTAGGGTCGCGCGTGCACATTGCGCGGCTGGACCGGAGGGAAGCGCGCCACGCCCAGGAAGTCGGTAATGCGGGCAAGCGCGGCATCGGGCGTGCGCAGCAGGTCCTCGCTCCGCAGGACCAGCGTCTGCTCGGCTGGAAAATAGCGCCATATCCGGCGGATCTGCTCGCTGTAGAAGCCGCGGTCGACATACGAGTAGAGTCGATGCTGCAGCGGCAATGCTTCGCGGCTTCGTTCCCGCTCGGTGCGGATCGCCTCTTCGAACGGCAGCGGATCGCGGCGCCGTTCCCGCTCCATGTTCCATTGCGAATAGGCCCGAGTCACGGGATTACGCAGCAGCATGATCAGCTTCATTGCCGGATTGTAGCCATGGATGCGCTCGGGCACAGGCGTCCAGTACATATAGATCGGCGTCGCATCGCCGAGCAAGCGTCCCCGCACGGCACGGTTGAAGTAGGCGTGATAGCGCGCGTAGTCGACCTCACCGGACGTGAAATGCTCTTCGGTATCGAAAAAATGCACCTCCTTGACCGTCGGCATGCCGATTTCGGCGTGCTCGTAGAGGTAGGAGGCGAGCGCGGTGGTTCCGCCCTTCTGCGTCCCGGCGATGACGAATGCGACCTTCTGCGGCGCCGCCCCGAGGTTGCCGTGGCAATCCTTGTAGCGCCTCCCGCTACCGCAGGGACAGGATTCGTTGCGACCGACCACCGACGCTTCCTCCAGGCTGTGCGCAGAACGCATCCGATCCGGCGATGCCGCGGCGCCCGGGCAGGCGCCGCGCGAAAATTCGCCACTATACCTTCGTGCTCGCCGGGCCCGCTACGACGGCAGCAGGGCCTTCAGGTTGTCCAGTGTGTCGGCTTCGCCCACCGGCTTGTCGATCCGCCAGCGCAGAATCCGGGGAAAGCGCACCGCGATGCCCGACTTGTGGCGCGGCGATCGCGCGATGCCTTCGAACCCGAGTTCGAACACCAGCGTTGGCGTCACGCTGCGCACCGGACCGAATTTTTCCACCGTCGTCTTGCGGATGATCGCGTCGACCTGGTGGATCTCGTCGTCGCTAAGGCCTGAATACGCCTTCGCAAACGGCATAAGGCGGCGTCCGCTTCCCTCCTCGTCGGACCACAGCGCGAACGTGTAGTCGGTATAGAGGCTCGCGCGGCGACCGTGCCCCCGCTGCGCGTATACGAGCACGGCATCGATGGTCATCGGGTCGATCTTCCATTTCCACCACGTCCCGGACTCTTTGGTTCGGCCGACGCCGTACCGCGCATCGCGCCGTTTGAGCATGAAGCCTTCGACGCCGCGCGATCGCGACTCGGCGCGCAAGCGCGCATAGGCAGCCCAGGAAGGCAGCGACAAGACCGGCGAGAGCTGCAGGTGAGGATCGGCGACCGCGGCCACCAGCGCGTCGAGGCGACCACGGCGCGCCTGCTGCGGCAACAGCCGTATATCCGCGCCGCCTTCCTCCAGCAGGTCGTAGGCGAGCAGCGCCGCGGGAACGTCGGTCAGCATTTTCGCCGGCAGCGATTTCCTTCCTATGCGCGTCTGCAGCGCGGCGAACGGCTGCACGCGGCCGTCCTTCCATACGACGATCTCGCCGTCGACGACCGTGCCGTCGGGAATCCGCGCTGCGAGATCGCGCAGCTCCGGAAAGCGCTCGGTCACCAGCTCCTCGCCGCGCGACCAGAGCCAGATCGCGCCGTCTCTTTTGACCAGTTGTCCGCGAATGCCGTCCCATTTCCATTCGACCAGCCAGTCCTCCACCGGCCCGAGCGTTTCCGGTGGATCGTTCAGCTGGTGCGCCAGGAAAAAAGGGTACGGCTGGCCCGCGGCCGCCACGGCATCGTCTCCCAGCGCGATCAGCGCGGCAAAACTGGCCGCGTTCGGCAACGTCGTCGTGCCGGTATAGCCGACGATGCGCTGCGCGACTGTCTTGGCGTCGACGCCTGCGACCTCGGCCAGTGCGCGGATGACCGACAGGCGGGACACACCGACGCGAAATCCGCCGCCGATCAACTTGACGAGCAGGAATCGTCCCGACCAGTCGAGCTCGTCCCAGTAACCGGCGAGGCGTTCGCCGATAGCCTCGGGCGACATGCCGCGCAGCGGCAGCAAGCGCTGCTCGACCCATTCGGCGAGTCCGGCGGCGGTCCGCGTTCGCGGGGGCGGCAGCACGTGCGCGATCGTTTCGGCCAGATCCCCGACCGCCTGATAGCATTCTTCGAACAGCCACTCGGCGATGCCGGCGCGGGCGATGGCGATCTGACGAAGCACGCGCGAAGGTACCGACTGGCGGGGCCGCCCGCCGCCAAGAAAGTAAGCCGCCCATGCCGCATCGGCAGGTGCCGCCGCGGCGAAATAGCGCCTGAGGGCCTCAAGCTTGGCGTTGGTCGAGGTTGTCGCGTCGAGCTCGGCGTAGAGTCGCGCGAATGCTTCCATCAGAAGCCCGGGTGCACGTGTACGGTCGTCCGCGTGGCGGCATCTCGCCGGGTCATTCGGCGGATTCGACGGCTGCCGCCTGGGCTGCTGCCTCGGGCGGTTGCGCCTCCTCGTCGCCGCCGTCGTCGTCGAATTCCGTGACGAACGCGCGCGCATCGAGGCCGTGCTCCGTCAGCCATCTCACCATGACTGCGACCTGGCCGTGCGTGATGATGATCCGCGAGGCGCCCGTGGCCGCGATCGCGGCCTGGAGTCCGGGCCAGTCCGCGTGGTCGGACAACACGAAGCCGCGATCGAGCGAGCGGCGCCGCCGCGCGCCGCGCAGCTGCATCCAGCCCGACGCGAAGCCGTCGCTCAAGTCGCCGAAACGCCGCAGCCAGCGCGAAGCTGCTGCGGATGGCGGTGCGAGCACCAACGCCCGCCGCAGCTCGGCTTTGGCGACGTCGGCAACCTTATACGTCGGCGGCAGCTCGACGCCGCTCTCGCGGTAGGCGCGATTCAGCGGCTCGATGGCGCCGTGGCAAATGAGCTTCCCGATATCGAGCGCATCGGCCGCCCGGAGGCCGGCGAGAATCCGCTGCGCCTTGCCGAACGCGTAGCAGAACAGAACGCTCGCGCGTTCGTGGTCCGCGTTGCGCCTCCACCACGCGGCGATATCGGCGAAGATCTCGTGCTGCGGCCGCCATCGGTAGATCGGCAGACCGAACGTCGATTCGCTGATGAACGTATGGCAGCGCACCGGCGCGAATGGCGCGCACGTCGCGTCCGCTTCGAGCTTGTAGTCGCCCGATACCACCCATATTTCGCCGCCGTGCTCGAGCCGTACCTGCGCCGACCCGAGTACATGCCCCGCCGGATGGAGCGACACCGTCACGCCGTTTTGCAGGACGACCTCGCCATAAGGCAGGGTCTGCAAAGTGATCTCGCCGAGCCGCGCCTTGAGCACCTCGGCCGAATCGCGCGCCGCCAGATAATGCGCATGGCCAGGCCGCGCGTGGTCGCCATGCGCGTGGGTAATAACGGCGCGCGCGACCGGACGCCACGGATCGATGTAGAAATCGCCCTGCGGACAATAGAGACCTTCGGGACGGACGACGACGAGGTCCATCGATAGATCTTTCAGTGGGACGGCCCGACCGGCGCACGGCGGCGCCGACTTCGCCACCTGTCCTGCATGCCGGGACTCGGTATCAGTGCGCGCGCTTGCTATCGGACGATGGTTTCAGGTCCAGCGGCACCGCCGGTCGGTCGATCGGCTCGCGGCCCATTCGCTCGTACTCGGCGATCACCTGGGCGCCCAGCAGGAGCAGGATCGCGGCGATTTCGACGCTCAGCATCACCGCGATCGCCGTCGCCAGCGAGCCATAGAGCAGCCGCACCTGCGAGATCGTGCTGTAGTACCAGACGATGACGTGACGCGTGATCTCCCACAACAAGCCAGCGCTGATGCCTCCGATCAGCGCGTGGCGGAAAGAGAGACGGCCCACGGGCATCACCAGATAGATCGCCGTGAGGATGAGGATTTCGCCGACGACACCGAGGAGATAAAGCAGGTAGCCGGAAAGCTCCTCGAGTGAGTGCGGCACGCCAAACACCGTGATGTCGCGCGTGGCGAGCACCGCCAGCTTCCCGGCGACGACGGTCACGACGAGAAATCCGAGCGCAAGGAACAGAATGAATACGTACGGCAGCAGTGCGGAAACGATGAAGCGACGCCGGCGCACGGCGACCCGGTGAATGAAGATCACCGACATGGCGTTTTCGAGCACGGTGAAGGCCAGCGCGCTGAACAGCACCATCGTGAGCAGGAGCACGCCGCCGATCTCGGTACGATGACGCAGGAAGGTGCGAAGCTCACTGACCAGCGCATCCGATTGGCCGGGCACGATGAATTGCAGATATTCGGACAGCGTGGCGAGCAGGCGCGCTTCGTCGATGAAGTGCGACAATGCGATCAGCAACAGGATCAGCAGTGGAATCATCGACAGCAACGTGTAGTAGGCAACTGCGCCGGCGAGCAGCAGCCCCTGGTTCGCGCGAAAGCCGCGGAGCACGCACAGGACGAAGCCGCTGGGGTGATGCAGGATCGCGCGCGGCGACGCAGCCGTTGTTCGCCGGTCGGCCACGGCCCGCCCGCTCATAGCTCCGGCGTGTTGCGGTCCATGCGCGCGCTCGGCGCACCCGCCGCGATCGCCTCGATCATCTTCTGGTTGAACGCCGGAATGTCCTCAGGCTTGCGGCTGGTCACCAGCCCGCGATCCGCGACGACCTCGGCGTCGATCCAATGGCCTCCGGCGTTGCGGATGTCGGTCCGCAACGACGGCCAGGACGTCAGTTGCCGATCGCGCAGCACATCGGCCTCGATCAGGATCATCGGCGCATGGCAGATGGCCGCGACGGGGCGTTCGGCATCGAAAAAAGCACGAACGAAGGCCACCGCCGCTTTGTCCGTGCGCAAGCGATCGGGGTTCATCACGCCGCCTGGCAGCAGCAGCGCGTCGTAGTCGTCGGCGTGCGCCTTGTCGAGCGTCAGGTCGACCGGAATGCTCCGGCCCCATCCGTCGTGGCGCCAACCTTTGATCGAGCCCGCCTTCGGCGCGATCAGCACGGTCCCGGCGCCCGCGTCATCGAGCGCCCGGCGCGGCTCGACAAGCTCGGACTGCTCGAAACCATCGGTCGCCAGAATGGCCACCCTCTTGCCTTTCAGCACACTGTTGGTCGCACCCGCCGGCACGGTATCCATCGCACGCCCGCGATCAGCCGACGGTGAACAAGGTGTCGGCGAATGGCCACGTCCGATCGATCCACTGACCCTCGCAGCGAAAGCCCGCGATTTCGCCCATCGCCGAAACTTCCTCGGCCAGATACTTGTGGCTGCTCTCGGTCCAGATGGTTTCACCGCACGCGAATCGAACGACCAGATCGGCCCCGGGGATGGAGACCTCCTGCTCGTGCAACGACCGGATGTGCATGTCGACGCTTCGGGTGTCGGAATCGAACCGCGCTTCGTGCGCGAAACGTCGCAGGTCGAACTGACCGCCGAGCTCGCGGTTGATCCGCGCCAGAAGGTTGAGATTGAACGCCGCGGTCACGCCCAGCGGGTCGTCGTACGCTGGCAGCAAAGCCGCTTCCGGCTTGAGCAGGTCGACCCCGAGCAGAAACGCGTCGCCAGGATGGAGCAGCGCGCGGATCTCGCGCATGAAGCGGGTTGCCGCAAGGCGACGGAAGTTTCCTATCGTGCTGCCGAGGAACAGCACCAAGAGCCGCGTCGCGCCCTTGCGCTCGGCCGCGATTCGTCTCAGGCCGTCGAGGTAGTCGCGCTCGTATCCGACCACCCGCACGCCGGGCACTTCCGCCAGCTCGTGACGGCACAGCGCGAGTGCGGTGGGCGAAATATCGATCGGACAGTAGGTCACCGGCTGCTTTCGGCTGAAAGCTTCCAGCAGCCAGCGCGTCTTGCGTCCACTGCCGCTGCCGAGCTCGGCAATCAGGGTATGCCCCGGCAGCCGAGTGGCGATTTCGACGGCGTGGCTGCGCACGATGCGTTCCTCGGCGCGGGTGACGCCATATTCGGGCAGCGCGGTAATGACTTCGAACAGTCCGGAGCCGATCGTGTCGTAGAGGTAGCGCGAAGGGAGCGCCTTCTGTGGAATGTGCGACAGTCCGGCCCGTACATCGGCGGCGAAAGCGCGTTCGGCTTGCGGAAGCAGTGCGGTGCGGGCCATGTTGTCCTCGTGGTAACTGCGTTCAATATTGCATCGTGCCGGCGGCTGCGTCCGACGCAAGCGGGCCGGGCGCGGTTCGCGCCGTATCGGCGCCTTCCGCTATTTCGGTCGCGGTGACGCGAGATCGGTACCGGGCGCGGAAAGGCGGCCGGCCCGCAATTCGCCGACCGCTTCGCTCAGCGCCTGCGCGACGTTGCGCACCTCTTCCTGGACCGCCTGGTCGCGATCGAGTGCATCGTGACTGATGGCGTAAGGTTCGTAGTAGCCGATGAAACGGTCCAGCCGCGCTTTCGCTCCGGCGTCGATCAAGCCCATCCAGTCGAGCCAGTCGCTCAATGCGCGCCGCACGCCTTCGATGCCGGCGACGTCGCCGTGCACCACCAGGCCGTAGGCGCGCCCGGCCAGGTGTTTCGGGTACGGCCAGCCCGCCATCTCGAGCGCCTTTGCCTTATCGACGTTCTTGCCCGACGTGGAGCTGACATCGGGATTGCCCCCGTCGGCACACACCAGCCGGTCGATCATCAGCTTGAGCACGCTCGGAACCTGATACCAGTGCACGGGCGTCACGATGAGGATCCCATGCGCGGCCGTCCAGCGCTCGTAGATTTCCGCCATCCAGTCGTGCGTCTGACCGAGCGCATGGTTGGGATAACAGCTGCATGGCCAGTGGCACAGCGGCATCGCGGTCGATACGCAACCCTTGCAAGGATGTATGTGCCGACGATAGTCGGAAGTAACAAGGCTCAGATCGAGGAGGTCGGTTTCGATGCCGGCGTCGCGCAGCGTCTCTCCAGCGATACCGGCAAGCCGGTACGTCTTGGACATCTCGCCCGGGCACGAACCGTCGTTCCGGGGCGCGCCGCAGACGAGCAGAACACGCGAGGCTGTCGCCGGTTCGCGCTGCCTCGCGGCCGCCGCGAGCAGCCGCTCGCGCGTCTGCAGCCATTCCGTCGACGTGTCGTACTCCGGATCGGCGAATCCCGGGCCCGCCTTACGCGTCACCGGCGCCTTCCGATATTCTTCGTACGCCGACCACGCGATGGCCTCGACGCGGCCGAGGGCGGCTTGCTCGGCACGAAATGCAGGGTCGACAAAAGCGTGGCGAAAACGCTCGCCAAATTCGTCGCGTGAATGCGTCGGTGGCGCCTGCCCCTTCCGGACCTTGATCATTGTTGGTTTGGTTCGCGCGCCGGTGGGGACGACATTCCCCAAGCGAGGAGGCTACGTTAGCACGGCGCACGCGTCTGTCGGTGGGCGGCGGAATTTTTGTCCGATCAAGGTCGCGAAGACGTAGGACGTCGGACTACACCGATGGAAAGTCATCCCTACAGCATTCCGCATTGGCGGCGCCACGCGCGGGCCATTTCCTAGTATTGGACCTTTCCGCCGCGAGAGACGCGGACCAATGTTTGCGCCAGCTCGGCGGCGAATGCCTCCGCGTCAGTGAGCGCAGGACGCATCTGTTCCCGGGCAACTTGGCGCCACTGGCGCCGAAATTCCTCTGCGCCCGCAAGCTCGACAACCTTGGCGATATAACCGGCTCCGTCGTCCACGATCCAGTCGTCGCACCCAATCGCGCCCAGCAGATCGGCACTCTGCCGACTGGCCAGCGTGTCGCGTGGCCATGTGACTACAGGCAGTCCCATCCAAAGCGCATCGAAGGTCGTCGCACAGCCGCTGAACGGAAATGGATCGAGGGCAATGGCGCTGTCCTGATAGGCTTCGATCGCTGCAGCATAGGGGCCCAGCCCCGATATCTCGACGCGCGGCGATGCGATCCCGTGACCGGCAAATCGGCTGCGCAAAACGTCGGCGATTCCGCTGTCGTCGCCGCCCGCTGCCTTCAGCCGCAAACTCCAGTCGGGAAGGCGCTTCAGCGCGTCCGCCCACAGGGCGATCACCGCTTCGTTGAGCTTGGCGAGCCGATTGAGACACACAAGTCGCCTGCTGCCTGACGCCGTCAGCGAATTCGGCGGCGCCGGCGGGGGTGTGTAACACAGTCGCCCACGGCGCAAGCGCAACAGACGCTCGCTGAAATGGACTTCGCTGCCAGGAGGGCTGAGGCGCATATCGGTGATCAAATAATCCATCGCGTCCAGGCCCGTCGTGCAAAAGTAGTCGAGCCAGCTTACTTGCACCGGCGCCGCCCGAGCTGCAAACACCGAAAGGCGATTGCCCGGGCCGTGGCCCACGAGGTCGACGAGGACATCGATGTCATCGTCTCGAATCAACTGATGCAGCTGCGCATCGGAAAGAAACGCGGCTTCACGCCACTGCGGGGCGATTTGGCGGAAATACTCGGTCGCGCCCGGTGCGGCGCTGCCGCACATGTACAGGATATTGCTCAAATCCGGACACGTTTGGAGGTGCTTCAACACCTCGGCGAAGAACGTCTCCACCGGACCGTGGCAGAAGCGAGTAGAGACCCAACCCACGCGCACGGGTCGCGATGCCGATGCACGATCAAGTCTTGGGCTGAGAGGCGCGGCGTCGAATGCCGCAGGCTGCCAGCGCCGGTGCTCGGTCAGAAGCGCAGCGGCGTCGAATCGTTCGCTGTATTGGCAGGTCACCAGGTACGCACTGCGTGCATCTCGATCGGCCGGATGTCTGGCCAGCCAGTCGGCCAGCGTCGCGAGCGATGATTCCGCATCCGAGCGACTGAGCTGCAGGGACGCGACAGCCATCGTCGCGCGCCGGTTGTCTACGTCGCGCGCCAGCACCTTCTGCATCAGCGAATGCGCGACGTCGCTCCGATGTTCGCGAAGTGCGAGCTCCGCTTGCAGCCCCAGCGCGTCAATCTCGCAGGCAGGCAAATCGACTAATCGCTGAAGCAACTCGCGCGCTTCGCGAAATTGGCCGCAAGCAACCCAGGCTTCGGATCGGAGAAGATCGGCTTGCGGATCGCTGCCCGCGGTGATCGGTTGCAGCAGCTCAAGTCCCCGTTCCAGGGCTCCAGCATGAATATGGCAGCGTGCCAGTGTGCGTCGAGCCACGGCGGAGTCTGGTGCAAGAGCCAGGGCTCGCTCCAATGCGGCGATCGCATCGTGCAATCGCAGCTGTATTTCCATGCTCAATCCAAGATTGAGCCAAGCGCCAAAATGGGACGGATCGGCGGCGGTCGCCCGCAGGCACAGAGCCTCGGCTTCGGAAACGCGTCCGAGCGCCAGGAGGACGGTGGCGAAATTCGTCCAGAGTGAAACGCCACTGGAATGCGCTGCGGCTTTCTCCAACCATGCAACCGCTTCGCCGCTGCGGCCTTGCTGGTGGAGCGTCATGGCGAGCATGTGCTCAGCGTCACTGTTGTCGCCGAATTGTTCCAGCACCTGCCTGTAGCCGCGTTCGGCGGCAGCCAAGTCACCGCGCCGATGCCTCTCTATGGCGTCTTCGAGCATTGACGGCACTGACTCGTTCATTCTCGGCGATGGTTAGATCGCAAACCTGGTCACTGCACGTGCTGTCTGAACGCCCCGGCTGCAGCCGATGCGGTTTCGCCGATGTCGACGGCGCTGTGCGCCGCCGACACGAAGCCCGCCTCGAACGCCGACGGGGCCAGGTAGACGCCGGCGTCGAGCATGCGATGGAAAAAGCGGTTGAACGCTTCCTTGTCGCAGGCCATCACCGCCGAGAACGAATCGGGCACCCGTTCCGAAAAATAAATCCCGAACATCCCTCCGATCGCCTGCGCGGAAAACGCGACACCCGCTTCCGCCGCCGCCGCCGCGAGGCTGTCGGTCAGCGATTGGGTACGCCCCGCCAGTTGTTGGTAGAAGCCTGGCGACTGGATGGCCTTGAGCGTCGCGAGCCCCGCCGCGACGGCGACCGGGTTGCCCGACAGCGTGCCCGCCTGGTAGACCGGGCCGATAGGCGCGATCTTTTCCATGATCGCCCGTTTTCCACCGAAGGCGCCGACCGGCATGCCGCCACCGATCACCTTGCCCAGCGTCGTCAGATCGGGAGCCACGCCGTACAGACCCTGCGCGCCTTGCAGGTGCAGGCGGAATCCGGTCATCACTTCGTCGAAGATCAGGACGGCGCCGTGGCGGTCGCAAAGCTCGCGCACGCCCTGCAAAAAACCCGGCGTGGGCGCGATGAGGTTCATGTTGCCTGCGACGGGCTCGACGATGAGGCCGGCGATGGCGTCCGGATGCTCGGCAAAGGCCCGCGCGACATCGTCCAGATCGTTGTACGTCAGCACCAGCGTCTCGCCGGCGATCGACGCCGGCACGCCGGCCGACGACGGCTGGCCGAACGTCAGCGCGCCCGAACCGGCCTTGACCAGCAAGCTGTCGCCGTGGCCGTGATAACAGCCTTCGAATTTGATGATCTTGGAGCGGCCGGTGTAGCCGCGGGCGAGCCGCAGCGCCGTCATCGTCGCCTCGGTGCCCGACGACACCAACCGGACCATCTCGAGCGACGGCAGCAGCCGGCACAGCGTTTCGGCCATCTCGATCTCGAGCTCGGTCGGCGCGCCGAACGACAAGCCGTGGCGGGCGGTCTCCTGCACCGCGCGCACCGTGTCCGGATGCGCATGACCGAGGATGGCCGGACCCCACGAGCCGACATAATCGATATAGCGCTTGCCGTCGGCGTCCCAGAGGTAGGCGCCTTCGCCGCGGGTGAAGAAGCGCGGCGTTCCGCCTACCGAGCGAAACGCTCGCACCGGCGAATTGACTCCCGCGGGAATCGTCTTTTGCGCGCGGACGAACAGCTGTTCGTTTCGGGTCATGGTCATGATCTCGAGTCGCCACTGGTCAATATCGACGCGAACGAGGCGGACCAAGCTTGCGCCGCTTCGAATGCCGGCGCGGGACGGCGCGGGCAATGCATCATCGGAAGCATGCGACCAGTTCGCGCGCCGCCAATCCGATATCCGGCGCGTCGTAGAGCGCGCTCAACACCGCCAGCGCATCGGCGCCCGCAGCGACGAGCGGTGCGGCATTGGCCGCAGTGATCCCACCGATGGCGACGATGTCGATTTGCGGCCATGACGCTTTGGCCTCAGCGATGAGACGCCGCTGCGGTCGAACGGCATCCGGTTTCACCCGCGAGGGATAGAAGCTGCCGAACGCCAGATAGCTGGCGCCCTCGCCCGCCGCGGCTTGCGCGCGCTCGAGCGAATCGTAGCAGGACGCGCCAATCAAAGCGCCCGCACCGAGCCGCGCGCGCGCGTGCCCGACATTCGCATCGTCTCGGCCGAGATGAACGCCATCGGCTCCGACCACGCGAGCCAGCTCGACGTCGTCGTTGACGATGAAGATGGCGCGGTGCGCGGCGCACAGTACGCGCAAGGCATCGGCCTGCTCCAGCTTGAGCGCGGCCGACCCGCTCTTGTTGCGGTACTGAACGGCCGCCGCGCCTCCGGCGAGCGCGGAGGCTGTGCGCATCGACAAGACGTGCGTGTCGACAAGATCGGGCGTCAGCGCATACAGACCGGCAAGCTTCGGCCGCGGCGCGGTGTTCGGTGCCGCGGCCATGGGCGCGGCCTCAGTGGCGATGCAGATCGGGCGACGCCGGGAGAGCGTCATCATCGATACGCGGCTCCGCCTCGTCTTCGCGCGCCCAGAACAGCCGGTCCGGAAGAAACTGACCCATGCCCGGACGATAGGCCTTCTGCAGCGTGTGCCAGGTGTAGTCCTGCGCTTCGCGTACCGCTTCCGGCAGATCGAGCCCGTTGGCCAGCATCGCCGCGATCGCGGATGCCAGCGTGCAGCCCGA
Source organism: Casimicrobiaceae bacterium (assembly GCA_036493675.1). Lineage (GTDB taxonomy): Bacteria > Pseudomonadota > Gammaproteobacteria > Burkholderiales > Casimicrobiaceae > PALSA-1003. Next base: position 505,486 of record DASXPJ010000043.1, on the reverse strand, counting down.
GCCGTGATAATTGCCGGGCAGGCGCTGCCAGCTGTCGGTGCGAACGACGCCGCTCTTGCCATACAGCGTGTTGAGCACTTGGGGCGTCGGCTCGTGGGTTCCGGTAACCAGAACGAACTCGCAGCCGCTCTCGATCAGCCTGGTGGCGCAGGTCGCGAGTGTGGGTTCGTCTTCGTCTTCGACATCCGCCAGTCGGCGCGCCTCCATGCTGTTCGGCGTCAGGATCGTAGTGCGCGGAAGCAGGAGTTCGCGCAGCGCGTGCAGCATCTCGTCGTTTGCCAACTCGTCGCCCCGCCCCGAAGCCAGCACCGGATCGAGAATCAGCGGAACGTCGGGATAATCGGACAGGATTTCGGCGATCGCCGCGATATTCTCGACGCTGCCCAGCGCGCCGATCTTGAACGCATCGACCGGCATGTCTTCGAGGAGGCAGCGCGCCTGATCGGCGACCCAGTCGGCATCGATCGGCTGCACTGCCTCGACGCCCAGCGTGTCCTGCACGGTGATCGCGGTGATCACCGACAGCGGATGACAACCCATGCTGGCCAAGGTCAGGATGTCGGCCTGGATGCCGGCACCGCCCGACGGGTCGGAAGCGGCGAGAGCCATCACTACGGGCGGGAAATCGGACTCGGCGTCGGACGGCTGCGACATTGCGGAGGGGCTTTCAGTGCAGCCGGGCTCGATTGCGTTGTGGGCCGGCGCAGGGGCAGCGGGATGCTTGGTAAAATATGATTTTACTCCAGTCGAGCGGTACCGAATGAAAAAATACATGTGCCTCATCTGCGGCCATATTTACGACGAGGCTTTTGGCGACCCCGATACCGGGATTGCGCCCGGAACGCGATGGGAAGATGTTCCGCCCAACTGGACGTGCCCGGATTGCGGTGCGCGCAAGGAAGACTACGAACTGGTCGAATTCTAGTGTCCTGTTCCGTGAGTTCCGAAGATAAAGCAGTGGATGCAATCGGCCGTCAGGCAGGACGCGAGGACGAAACCGCAGCCTTTGCTACGGTAAGACCGAGCAACGCAGCATGGCGGCGGATTGCGCCGCGAACTATCGAGCGAATTTACGGAACAGGACACTAGATGCGAATCCTTCACACCATGTTGCGCGTCGGCGACCTCGAGCGATCGATCGCCTTCTATACCGGTGTCCTCGGCATGAAAGTCCTGCGCACCACCGACCGGCCCGAGCAAAAGTACAAGCTCGCGTTCGTCGGGTACGGCGACGAGGGCTCGCAGGCGGTGCTCGAGCTTACCTACAACTACGGGGTGGACCGGTACCAGCTCGGCGACGGCTTCGGCCATATCGCCATCGAGGTGCCGGATGCTGCGAGGGCGTGCGCGGACGTGCGCGCCAAGGGAGGCACGGTGACCCGCGAGGCGGGGCCGGTCAAGGGCGGGACGACGGTCATCGCGTTCGTCGCCGATCCTGATGGCTACAAGATCGAGCTGATCGAGCGCTGAGCCGGCGCCCGAGCCGGCGCACCTTGGAGCGCTTTTCGCTCGTCATCTGCAGCGTCGACCGCACACGGCTCGACGAGTGCGTCGCACGCTATCGCGCGGCGTTCGCCGACGAGACCTTCGAGCTGATCGTCATCGACGATGCCCGCTCGCTGGCCGAAGGCTACAACCGAGGTATCGCTCGCGCGCATGGCGCCAACATCGTCTTCTCGCACGACGATGCGTTTCCGATTTCCGCGAACTTCGCCGAGCGTCTGGCCTCGCATCTCGATGCGGTCGATGTCGTCGGCATCGCCGGAGCGACCGTGGCGCTGACCGGTTTCTGGGGCTACGCCGGCCAGCCGCACACGCATGGCCACGTCGTCACGGCCGCACCCGACGGCACGCATGTCGATCTCCTGGTCTGGGGTGCGGCGAGCCGGCGCATCGACGGTGTCAGGCTCCTCGACGGTTGCATGATCGCCGTACGCCGCGACGTGGCGGCGGCACTCGGCTTCGATGCGCGGCGCTTCGACGGCTTCGACTTGTACGATGCCGATTTTTCGCTGCGTGCGAGCGCGTCGGGACGCAAGGTGTCGATCGTGTCCGACATCACCTGCTTTCATCGTTCGACCGGTTCTTTCGACGCCGACTGGCAGCGCTATCACCAGAGCTTTCTCGCCGAGCATGCCGAGCATCTGGATCGCATCGCCCCGCAGCCGCGGCGGGTCGCACGCGTTCCCTTTCCGGATATCGCCGCGGCGGCGAAGGGCATCGACGAGCGGCGTATCGCCGAGCTCACGTCGCGTTTGCGCGGCCCCGGTGCGCGCAAGCCTTAGGCTACGGCCCCGCGGCTTCGTCGTAGATCGCCAGCAGCAGCGCTTCCCAGTTGCGCGTGAAACCCGCGGTATCGAACAGTCGGTTCGTGTCGCGGCCGCTTTCGAGACAGCTGCGATATTCGCGCAGCGCGGACCGGTCAGCGGCGAGTTCGATCAGCCGTGCGCGATACTCATCGAGCGAATTCGTCACCAGATCCGCTAGCCCAGCTTCGAGCAAGAGGCTCGCGCCGACTCGGCCTGCGAATGTGTTGCCGCGGCAGGTCAGCATCGGAACTCCTGCCCAAAGCGCATCCACACCGGTGGTATGCGCGCCGTAGGGCAGCGTGTCGAGCGCGAGATCGGCGCAGGCAACACGCCCGACGTGCACGTCCTGTGACGCACCGCGCGCGAAAATCAGACGCGCGGGATCGACGCCGTGACGCACGGCCTCGGTCCGCAGGTTCGCCTGGGCGCGCGGATGGCCCGCGAGAAGCCACAGCACCGCGTTGGAATGCGCGCGCAAGACGTCCATCCAGGCGGCAAAAAATGGACGGCGCAACTTGTAGCTCTGATTCAGGCAGGCAAGCACCAGCGCGCCGTCCGGCAGGCCGTTGTCGCGGCGTGAGCTCGCGCTCGGCACGCCGCGGCGCTTGTCGTTGACGTAATAGCACCGTGGCAGCCGCCACACGCGCTCGTGGAAATCGGCGTCGGCTCCGGGCGGCACGACCTCGGCATCGGCGATCACGCCGTCGACCGCGTCATAACCTAGGGTCCCCGGAAAACTCATGTAGTGGATCTGGATCGGCGCCGGACGCGACCCGAGAATGCCAAGCCTGCCGCCGTAGGTGTGGCCCTTGCGTTCGATCAGCAGATCGATCCCGTCGCCGCGGATCGTCCGGGCGATGTCGTCGTCGGACATCGAGCGAACATCGCGCCAATGCTCGAACGCATGGCGCACCCGGGTACGCAGCGCGCTGCCATCGTCCGGACCGTAGCTGTAACCGGTCACCTCGAAGCGTGCGCGGTCGTGTTCCTCGAAAAGACCGACCATCAGACGCGCCGTCGGGTGCTCGTGGAAATTGCCGGACAGATATCCGATTCGCAGGCGTCCCGCTCGGCGCGTCGGCCGCCGGCGTGCCGCCGGCGCCGGCAACATCGCGCGCGACCAGCGCCTCGCGACTTCGAGCTGCTGCGAAGGCTCGAGCGCCATCGCCAGCGCAACGAAGGGCGGCCATCGGGGATCGGCGTCCGGATCGCTCAGAGTCGCGACCAGACGGCGTTCGCTTTCCTCGAGCGCATCCCAGGAACACAGATATTGCTGGGCGTAAACCAGGTTCGCCATCGCCGGCGTGAGCGCGGGTGCGGCGCGCAACGCGCGCCCGAACGCTGCGACGGCGCCTTCCTCGTCTCCCATCGCACGGCAGGCGAGGCCCAGGTTGTCCAGCAACTCGCCTGCCTCGTCCCCAAGCTCGATGGCGCGATCGAAATGCCGCCGCGCCTCGGCCGGATCGTTCAGTTCGAGACAGGTCGCACCCAACGTGTTGAGGACGGCCGCATCGTCCGGCGCGAGCGCCGTGCATTGCTCGAGCGTCGCGCGCGCCGCGTCGAGGGCGCCCGCGGCCTTCAAGGTCTTGCCCAGCGTATGCCGCAGCGCGATGTCTTGCGGATGGCGCTCGAGCCCTTGTCGCGCTGCGTGCTCCGCTACGTCCAGCGAAGCGCCGTCCAGTGCGACCAGCGCCAGGACCCGCCAGCCGACGACTGCGTCTGGGAGGAGCTCGATGCCGCGCCTGGCGGCGGCCAGCGCTTCGCTTCCTTTGCGCTGCGCGCTCAACGCGAGCGCTAGTCCGCGGGTGGCTCCCGCCGACTCGGGATCGCTTTCCAGCGCCGCGCGAAAACATCGCTCGGCGGTGGCGGGCCCTGCGGCGTCGAGCGCCAACTGACCGAGGCGCGTCCCGCTCGCGGCCAGGTGCGGTGGCGAGAGCATTGCCTGCTCGACCGCCGCGATCGCCGCATCGCACTGTTGACGCGCCAGCTGCGCCCGGCCGATAACGAGCCAGATTTCGTGCGCCGGCAGCGCCTGTGCGTGCGCGCCGGCCAGGGCGCGCGCAAGCAGCGCTTGCGCCGCATCGAACTCCCCGGCGGCCAGATCCTGCTGAGCGATGCGCAGCAGCGCCCCGGGGTGCTCCGGCGCCGCCGCGAGGATCTGTTCGTAGATCGCGCGCGCGTCCGCGCTCCGGCCGTCGGCTTCGTGCCGGGCGGCAAGCGCAAACGCCTCCTGCACGGTGGTCTGCATGATCGTCGCCGACGTGCGTACACCCCGCCGCTTGCGCTAAGCGGCGGGCTTCAGCACTTCACGCAGGTCGTGGGCGTAGACCTCGGGGCCGGGCCCATAGCTTTCGTAAACGCGCAACCGTCCCTGCGGATCGAAAATGTAAGTTCCTGCCGAGTGGTCGACCGAGTAGCTTCCCGGCTCGCGGCCGGGCTGCTTCTGGTAGATGATCTTGAACTCCTTGGCCGTTTCGGCGGTTGCTTTCTCGTCGCCGTACAGCCCGAGAAACGAGGGATCGAACGCCGGGACGTAACGCGCGAGCACGTCGCGAGTGTCGCGGTCCGGATCGACGGTAACGAACAATACTTGCACGCGGCTGGCATCGGGCCCGAGCTTTTGCATCGCCGCGGCAAGCTCCGACATCGTCGTCGGGCAGAAATCCGGGCATTGCGTATAGCCGAAGAAGACGACAACGGCTTTGCCGCGAAAGTCGGCAAGCGTGCGCGGCTTGCCGTTGTGATCGGTCAGCCGGAAGTCCCGCCCGAAACTCGCGCCCGTCACGTCGGAGCCCTGGAATCGGGGGGACGCGGGCCCGCAGGCCACAACCACAAGGGCGACCAACAAGGCGGTCAGCCAACGCATCGCCAAGATCAATGCCAGTAGTGGTCGAACAGTAGTGCCGAGAAAAGCGCGGCGAGATACACGATCGAATAACGAAATGTCTTCCGCGCGAGCGAGTCGCTGTAGCGGCGCAGCAGTGCCAGCGCATAAGCTCCGAACACCGCGTCGAGACCCACCGCGGCCACCAGATAGATATATCCGCTCATCCTGATCGCGAACGGGAGCAGGCTCACCGCGATCAGCGCCCCCGTATACAGAACGATGTGCAGCCTCGTGTAGGCCGATCCGTGAGTGACCGGCAGCATCGGCAGTCCGGCTTTCGCGTATTCCTTGGCGCGATACAGCGCCAGCGACCAGAAGTGGGGAGGGGTCCAGGCGAAAATGATTAGGAACAGGATCAGCGCCTCGGGTGCGACGTCGTTGGCCACCGCGGCCCAGCCGAGCACCGGAGGCATCGCACCGGAGGCGCCGCCGATAACGATGTTCTGCGGCGTCGCCGGCTTGAGCAGCACCGTGTACACGACGGCGTATCCGACGAACGTCGCCAAGGTCAGCCACATCGTCAGCGGATTGACCATGATGTGCAATACCGCGAGGCCGGTGCCGCCGACGACGCTGGCGAACACCAGCGTCTGGGCAGAGGTCAAATCGCCGCGCGGCAAAGGCCGCGACCGGGTCCGAGCCATCACGGCGTCGATCTTCTGCTCGACCAGGCAGTTGATGGCCGCGGCCGCTCCGGCAACCAGCGCGATACCCGCTGTCCCGAAGACCACGGCGTTGAGCGGGGGCAGCGTAGGCGCGGCGAGAAACATGCCGATGACCGCCGTGAAAACGATCAGCGAGACCACGCGCGGCTTGGTCAATGCCAGAAACTGGCGCAGGCGGTCTTCGGTAATGGCGGCGGCGGTCATCGAAAGCATCAACGTCGGGCAGGAACGAATTTTAGCACCGACGCTCAGCCGATTTGCGATGCCTTCAGCAGGCGCTGCAGATCGTTGGCGAGTCCCCGGATATCGGGATCGGCGTCGTAACGCAGCACGAGGTTGCCGCGCGGATCCAGCAACAGGACGCCGGCCGTTTTTTCCGTTCCCAACGGCAGTTGTCCCAGTTCGCGCGGAACGACGTTGACGACGACGAGACCGGGATGCGCAGCGGTGAGCTCGGGCGCGAGCCTTGGCGCCGCCGCCGGCTGCACGAGCAGGCGGACCACCCGATCCTGCTCCCGCCCCTGGATCGTGCGCGCCTGGCGTGTGGCGTAAAGCGCGCGCGCGCAACTGTCGCCGCAGCCGGCCGGACTGGCGATCAGCAGCACCCATTTGCCGCGAAGCTCGTCGAGCGTAAACGGCCCTCCGTCCGCGCGCTCCCCCGCCACGATCGGCGCCGGTGCCGTGGCGAGAAGCTCGCCGTAGTTGACCCGCTTCGAAGGCGTGAACCAATAATAGGCCGCATACGAAGCGACGATCGGCGCCAGTCCGATCGCCGCGATTGTCAGCAGCGTGCGACGTCCGCGCGGTTTAGCCCGGCGCTGCGTCATCGTTTCTCCCCGACCGCCAGTTGAGCCCGAGCCAGAGCGCAACGCCCAGCGCCGCCAGCGAATACCATTGGACCATGTAGCTTCGATGCTGTTCGACACCGAAGTCCGGTTCCGGCCAGTCGCGCACCAAGCCGTCAGCGCTGTCTTCGGTCTGCTCGACGATGAATGGCAGCAACGGCAGTCCGATGCTCGCGGCGATGCGTGCAATGTCGAGGTTCTCGCGCACCGGCCCCGAACTCGAATCGGCGCCCAGTTCCAGGTAGCGCGTCGGCGGCAGATTGATCCGGCCGTGCACGACGACCGCGCCTGCCGGCGGGGGCGCTCGGGGCAACTCGGCGCGGCTTGCCCCTTGCGCGACCCACCCGCGATCGACCAACACATAGCTTTGCCCACTGCCGAGCTTCAGCGGGGCAACCACTTCGAAGCCAGCGCGCCCCGCGCGCACCCGGTTGTCGATCAGCAGCTGATGCGCCGCGTCGTACGAGCCTTCCGCGCGGACCTTGCGGAAACGCATTGCCGCCGGGTCGGCCAGGGCGGCCGACAGCGCATCGAGCGTGAGCGGAGACGCCACCGCTGCCGCCTCGTATTGTTCGCGAAGCAATTGCTTGTCGTGCGCCCGATGACGCTGCCAGTTCCCCAGCGCGACGGTCGTCGCGACCAGGACCAGCATCCCCAGCGTCGGCCAGAGGGTCGGCCGAAAACGGCGTCGGGCGCGTGGCGCATGCCTTTTCATTGGCATCGGTCGGAGCTTGCACTAGACTGATTGCCCCTGTTCGACCACCGAAAGCGCGCATTGATCCGGATCGTCGTTATCGTCGTCCTGCTGCTCATCGTCGGGTTTCTCGGCAGGGCGCTGTACTTGCTCTACCACGATCGCGGCGAGGGCACGCGCATGGTCAAGGCGCTGGCGATCCGGGTGGCGCTGTCGGCCGGACTGCTGCTCTTCCTGGTGGTCAGCTACAAGCTCGGCTGGATCGGCGAATCCGGCCTGCGCTAGACCGGCGCACGGCGCCGCAGTCCGGCGCCGTGCCGTCACATCCAGTAGACCAGGATGAAAAGCAGCAGCCAGACGACGTCGACGAAGTGCCAGTACCAGGCCGCCGCCTCGAACGCGAAATGATGCGAGGCGTCGAAGTGACCGCGGAAGGAACGCGCCAGCATGACCGAGAGCATCAACGCGCCGATGGTCACGTGGAAGCCGTGGAATCCGGTCAGCATGAAGAAGGTCGATCCGTACACACCGGTCGACAGCTTGAGATTCAGCGCGCTGTACGCGTGCGTATATTCGTAGGCCTGCAGACCGAGAAAGGTGAAGCCGAGAACGATGGTCACGAAAAGCCACGCCTTGAGCGCGCCGCGATGGCCGGCCTTCAACGCATGGTGCGCGACGGTCAGTGTTCCACCCGAGCTGACCAGAATGATCGTGTTGAGCAGGGGGATGCCGATGGCCTCCATCGGCGTGAACGCGTCCTTGAGGTACGGGCCGTTGGTCGGCCAGGCCGCCGTGAAATTCGGCCACAGCAGTTTTTGATCCAGGCCGCCCAGATCGGGTACCGACATGTTGCGCACGTAGAACAGCGCCCCGAAAAAGGCGGCGAAGAACATGACCTCGGAAAAGATGAACCAGCTCATCCCCCAGCGAAAGGAAAGGTCCACTTTCGAGTTGTAGACGCGCCGCTCCGACTCGTCGATCACCCTTCCGAACCAGCCGAACATCATCGTCAGCAGCACGCAGAATCCGGCGAGCACCAGCCACGGCCCGAACGCGTACGAGTTGAACCAGCACGCGGCGCCGAATCCCATCAGCAACAGGGCGCACGAGCCGGTGATCGGCCAGTACGACGGCTGCGGCACGAAATAGTATGGTCCTGCACCGGTTGGGCTTGCGCTCATCTCTTGTCCCCGTTTGTGCTTCTGTTGTTCACCGCGTGTGGCGGCCAGCTAGGATCGGTTGCCCTCAACCTCGAAGAACGTGTACGACAGCGTGATTGTGCCCACGTCGGAAGGAAGCGCCGGGTCGACGACGAACACCACCGGCATCTGTCGCTTTTCGTGCGGCGCAAACGACTGCTGCCTGAAGCAGAAGCATTCGAGCTTCTTGAAATAGGCGGCGGCGAGCTGCGGGCCGTAGCTCGGCACTGCCTGGCCGGTCAGAGGTCGGTCGGTGGTGTTCTCGACTTCGTAGAGCACTTGCGTCACCGCGCCCGGGTGGATGTCGATCGCCGGAGTCAGCGGGCGGAAGGCCCAGGGCAGCTTGCGCACATTGGCGTCGAATTCCACCCTCACGGTGCGCGATGTGTCCACTTGCGTATTGGCCACTCGATCGGCGCTGCCGATGTCGCGCAGTCCCGTCGCCTTGCAGATCTGATCGTAGAACGGGACCAACGCGAATCCGAACCCGAACATCAGCACGACGACGATGCCGAGCCGCGCAAGCATCCTTCGGTTGGCCCGGGCCGGGCCCGTGGATGCGGCGGAGGGGCGCGAGACCTTCATTGCCGCGCGCGCCTGTCCGCCCTGCGGCCGATCGAGATGCCAAGATAACCGGCGCTCGCCAGTCCAAGCACGCCGAGGGCGACATCCGGCGAGGCCGCGATTTGCGCGAGGATGATGCCGCAGAAAAATACCGCGGCAATCGACACCAGCATGATCGCGGTGCGCCGGTTGGCGGCTCGCTGCGCCGTCGTCTTGGCGTCGGGTTGCATGGCTTCGGCGCTATCGTCCTATTGGACGAGCGGCGGCGTTTCGAACGTGTGATACGGAGCCGGCGAAGGCAGCGTCCACTCGAGCGTATCGGCGCCATCCCATGGGCGCGCGGGGGCAGGCGCCCCGCTGCGGATCGTCTTCAGCACCCCGACCAGCAGGAGCAGCTGCGACAAGCCGAAGCCGAGAGCGCCGATCGAAGCTACCGCGTTCCAGTCGGTGAATTGGGTGGCGTAGTCCGGGACGCGGCGCGGCATCCCGGCCAGGCCGAGAAAATGCATCGGGAAGAACGTGACGTTGAAGAAGATGAACGATGTCCAGAAGTGCCACTTGCCCAGCGTCTCGTCATACATGCGTCCGGTCCACTTCGGCAACCAGTAGTAGATGCCGGCGAAGAAGGCGAACAGCGAGCCGGCGACCAGCACGTAATGAAAGTGGGCAACGACGTAGTAGGTGTCGTGCAGGCTGATGTCGACCGGCACGATCGCCAGCACCAGTCCGGTGAAGCCGCCCATCGTGAACAGGAAGATGAAGCCGATCGCGAAGAGCATCGGCGTCTCGAAGGTCATCGAACCCTTCCACATCGTCGCCAGCCAGTTGAAGACCTTCACGCCAGTCGGCACGGCAATCAGCATCGTCGCGTACATGAAGAACAGCTGGCCCGCCGCCGGCATGCCGACGGTGAACATGTGATGCGCCCAGACGAGGAACGAGAGGATCGCGATCGACGCCGTCGCGTAGACCATCGACGCGTACCCGAACAGCGGCTTGCGCGAGAACGCCGGGATGACGGTCGACACGATGCCGAACGCCGGCAGGATCATGATGTAGACCTCGGGGTGCCCGAAAAACCAGAACACGTGCTGGAACAGCACCGGGTCGCCGCCGCCGGCGGCGTTGAAGAAGCTGGTGCCGAAGTGGCGGTCGGTCAGGAGCATCGTGACCGCGCCGGCGAGCACTGGCATCACGGCGATCAGCAGGTACGCGGTGATGAGCCAGGTCCAGACGAAAAGAGGCATCTTCATCAGCGTCATGCCCGGCGCGCGCATGTTGAGGATCGTCGTGATGATATTGATCGACCCCATGATCGACGAAGCGCCCATCATGTGGACGGCGAAGATCGTCATGTCCATGCCCATGCCGGCTTGCACCGACAGCGGCGGGTACAGCGTCCATCCGGCACTCGGCGCGCCGCCGGGCGCGAGGAACGAGCCCAACAGCAGCGCACCGGCGAACGGCAGCAGCCAGAAGCTCCAGTTGTTGAGGCGTCCGAACGCCATGTCGGGCGCGCCGATCATCATCGGCACCTGCCAGTTCGCGAAACCGACCGCCGCCGGCATGATCGCGCCAAAGATCATGATCAGGCCGTGCACGGTGTTGAGCTGGTTGAAGAACTCGGGCTCGACCAGCTGCAGTCCGGGCTGGAACAATTCCGCCCGGATGGTAAGCGCCATGATGCCGCCCGCGATGAACATGATGAACGAGAACCACAGGTACAAAGTGCCGATGTCCTTGTGATTGGTCGTCATGATCCAGCGCATGATCCCGCCGGGGTGATGCCCGTGCTCGTGCGCGTGCTCGTGACCTGCGACGTGATCGTGGGGAATGCTGCTCATCGCTTAGCTCCTGGATCGATCTCGATAGGCTTCGGCGTGCCGGTTGTTCGGGCGTTTCACTTGGCCGCAGCCTTGGCGCTGGCGATCTCCGCCGGCTGAATCGCTTCGCCCGTGTGATTGCCCCAGCTGTTGCGCTCGTAGGTCACGACCGCGGCGATCTCGACGTCGGAAAGTGTTCCCTTCCAGGCCACCATCGCCGTCGGCTTGCCGTCGCGCGTCACGCCGTTCAGAACCGTCGTGATGTGCGCGAGCTTCGGCCCGGTCGCGACCTTCGAGCCGTCGAGTGGCGGAAAGGCCGGCGGCAGGCCCTTGCCGGTGGGCTGGTGACAGGCGGCGCAGTTGGCAAGGTAAACCTTTTCGCCGCGTGCGGTCAGGTCCTTGATGTCCCAGGTCTTGTTGACGTCATCGGCGGCCGAGGCGAGCTTCTGCTTCTGCTCCCCGGCCCAGGCGGCGTAGTCCTGCTCCGACTTGACCTCAACGACGATCGGCATGAAGCCGTGCTCCTTGCCGCAGATCTTCGCGCATTGCCCGCGGTAGGTTCCCGTTTTTTCGAATTTCATCCAGTCGTCGCGCACGAATCCGGGGATCGCGTCTTGCTGCACGCCCGCCGACGGGAGGTACCAGGCATGGATCACGTCGCTCGACGTGATCAGCAAGCGAATCTTCTTGTTGACCGGCACGACCAGCGGCCGGTCGACCTCGAGCAGATAATGCTCGCTCTTCTTCTCGCGATTCTCTATCTGCGCGTACGGCGTCGCGAGCTCGCTGAAATAGCCGAAGCCGTCGTTCAGGTAGTCATAGTTCCACTTCCACTGCGACCCGGTGATCTTGACCGTGAGATCGGCGGCGGACGCATCCTTCATCGCCAGCACTGTCTTGGTGGCCGGCCACGCCATCAGCACCAGGATGATGAATGGAATGACGGTCCAGATGATCTCGACGGTCGTATTCTCGTGAAACTGCTCGGCGACGTGACCTTTGGACTTGCGGTGCGCGTAGATCGAATAGAACATCGCCCCGAAGACGACGATGAAGATGACTACGCAAATCCAGAAAATGATCGCGTGCAGCTCGAATATCTCGTGCGCGATCGGCGTCACCGGAGGCGGCAGGTTCCACTCTCGGTCGGCGGATGCGGCGCCCGACGCCAGCGCCGCCATCAGTAGTGCAGGAAGCAACCGTCCGATCCGCCATGCCGCCTTGATGCGATCCATGCTTTCCTTAGAAAACGTCAACCATCCCCGAAGCCATGCGCCGGAGGTTTCGTCAACCCGGCCAGCACGCGGCGCAGTTCGCGACTCAACCTTATTCGCTCACCGGCCGGCAGCGCCTCGCCGAACGCCGTTCGCCCCCCTGCATAGCGCAATGCCAGCGCCGGCGGACGGCCGAAACTTCGTTGTTCGAGCTCGACGCGCAGCCACTGGCGGTTGAATACGCGCCGTGTCCGGACGCCGTTTTGCTCGCGTTCGACAATCACCCGATCGCCACAAACTGCAATACGCTCCCAGTCGGCAAGGCGGCGTTCGAAGCGGTAAAAGGCCCAGAACAGCACGCCCATTTCCAGCGCCGAATAGGGCAGCACTGGCCATGCGCCTCGCAGCGCAAACATCATCGCGAAACCGAACGACAGCGCGCACAGCGAAGCAAACAGCCACCATCGTCCGCGCCGCCCGACCGCATCATGCCGCTGCGAGGTCAGTGAGAATTCGACCTCGTCGCCGCTGTCATCTCGATCCTGCGGCGAACCGCCCGCGCTACGCATCGGCCGCTGGTATACTCTCAAAAACCGCGAAATCTTAGCATGGAAGATCGGTTCGCGGGAACCTGCGCGGGGCAATGCGCGGCGCGGCACTCCTGCATCTGCCAGGCGGTGCTCACTTTCGTTCACGAGATCCGCGATCGAAGCGCACGATGGCGCGTCCGTCGTCGGTGACCCGCGGCTCGGGCTTCCAGGCATGCCCGTAGACGACCTCGAAGCTCGCCGGCAGGCGCCCGTCGCGGCGAAAGGATTCGATCGCGCCGAGCATCCCGCGCCATCGTCTTCTTCCGGTCAGGCCGCGCCTGCGGTCGACGCGAGAGTTCTGCGCGCCTGTCGCCTTCAAGTCGCGCATCAGTGCCGTTGCGTCGGGATAAGTCATCGTGATCATTTCCATGTCCATCACCGGATCGGCGAAACCGGCGTGCACGAGCATGTCGCCGACGTCGTGCATGTCGACAAAGCGGTTGACGTGCGCCGCCTCGTCGGCCGAGGCGAACGCGCGCCGCAGCTCGCGCAGCGTGTCGGGGCCGAGTGTCGTGAACGTGAGCAGGCCGCCGACCTTCAAGGCACGGTGGAATTCGCCCAGAGCGAGCGGCAGCTCATCGACCCATTGCAGGGCCAGATTGCTCCAGAGAAGATCGACGCTGCGCGCGGCGATCGGCAGCCGGCAAACGTCGGCGCAGACGAGCGCGGGACGAGCGCGGGTGACGTTCGAAAAAGCTCGCAGCCAGCGCCGGCGCAAAGAGGGCGTACCGGCCGGTGCCGCGAGGTTGCGTTGCCGCGCAGCGTGAACCATCGCATAGGCCAGATCGACACCAATCAGCCGGGCACGCGGATAACGCGTCTGCAGTTCGCCCATGGCCTCGCCGGTGCCGCAGCCGGCATCGAGGATCAGTGCCGGATCCAGCCGCACGATGCCGAGGCGCTCGGCCATGCGCTGCGCGACTTCCCGCTGCAGCACGGCCGCGCTGTCGCAGGTTTCGGCTGCGCGCTCGAAGGCACGCCGCACGCTCGCCCGGTCGAGCTCCCCTCTGCGCTCGCGCTCATCCATCGTCGTGGAAAACCCTCTATCGCCGCGAAAAATGTTCCCGGATGGGTAAGGAAGGAAGCATGCGCGGCACCGACACCGTGCCCCCGCCGCACCCGCGCGGGGCGGCGATGACGCAGAGATCCGCAGCGAGCCCCAGGCAGCCATTGCTGCCGAAATGCAGAATCTCGCGCCCATCGGCAACCAGTCGCGCGCGCTGCGCGAACGCGGCATCGAGCTCCGCGATTAGCCGCGACATCGTTGCGGTCGGCCCGGGACGAATGCCCGCTTAATGCGAATTGTGGCCCGCGTGCAGTCCGAGGCGCGCGAACAGGGCCTGGTCGGCGGCGACGTCGGGATTGCCGGTCGTCAACAGTTTTTCGCCATAGAAGATCGAGTTTGCGCCGGCGTGAAAGCACAGCGCCTGGATGCCGTCGCCCATCTGCTGCCTTCCGGCGGACAGGCGCACCATGGCACGAGGCATGGTGATGCGAGCCGCGGCGATCGTGCGCACGAATTCCAGCGGATCGATCGCTTCGCCGCCGTACAGCGGCGTGCCTTCGACCTGGACCAGGTTGTTGATCGGCACCGACTCCGGATACGGATCGAGATTGGCGAGCTGCGCGATCAACCCCGCCCGCTGTTCGCGCGATTCGCCCATGCCGACAATGCCGCCGCAGCAGACTCGAATCCCGGCGTCGCGGACGCGTTCGAGGGTCTCGAGCCGGTCGCCGTAATCGCGCGTCGTGATGATTTCTCCGTAGAAGTCGGGTGCGGTGTCCAGATTGTGGTTGTAGTAGTCGAGACCGGCCTGCTTCAGTCGCTCGGCCTGACCGACCCTGAGCATGCCCAGCGTCGCGCAGGTTTCCAGACCGAGCGACTTGACTTCGCGCACCATCGCGAGCACCGGCTCGAGGTCGCGGTCTTTCGGTCCGCGCCATGCCGCGCCCATGCAAAAGCGCGTCGCGCCCGCCGCCTTCGCCGCAGTTGCCGCGGCAACGACGGTCGCCGGCGAAAGCATCGCCTCGTTATCGACGCCGGTGTGATAGCGCGCGGCCTGCGGACAGTAGCCGCAGTCCTCCGGACAGCCGCCGGTTTTGATCGACAGCAGCGTCGACAGTTGTACGGCGTTGGGATCGTGATGGGCACGATGCGTCCGCTGCGCCCGATGCAGCAGATCGTTCATCGGCAATGCCAGCACAGCTGCGACCGCGTCGACGGTCCAGGGTCGCTCGGCGTCGGCGGCTGCGGCGCGACGGACGAAGCTGATCGGCTGCATCGTGCGGATACGGGGTGGTTACAATGGGTCCAGTGTCGGGGAGGGATTCCGCGTTGTCAAATTTTCTGGCCGGCGCATTTGACCGCGCTTTCGGCCGCGTGAGGCGCGGTGCAGTCGACGTTGCGCGGCGCGCGCTGCCCCAGCGTTGCGAGCTTTGTGCGGCGGCGTCCGGTCGGGAGCTCGTATGCGCGGCGTGTACGCGCGCTCTGCCGTGGCTGGGACCCGCGTGCCCGGTATGCGCGCTGCCCACCGCCGGGGCCGAGATCTGTGGAACTTGCCTGGCCCGCCGCCCTGCGTTCGAAGCGACGATCGCCGCGTTCGCGTACGCCTTTCCAGTCGATCGGCTGATCCATGCGTTCAAGTACCAGGGCCGTCTTGCGCTGGCCGAATGGTCCGCCGGAGCGATCCTCGCTGCCCGCGACCGGCGAACAGGCGACGCGCCCGACCGGCTCGTGGCGCTGCCGCTGTCGAGGGAACGTCAACGCGAGCGCGGTTACAACCAGGCCGCCGAAATCGCGCGCGTCGTGGCGGCGCGGACCGGTATACCGCTGCTGACCTCCGGCGTGCGACGTATCCGGACTGCGCCGCCGCAAGCCGTGCTGCCATGGAATGAGCGCGAACGCAACGTGCGGGGCGCATTCGCCTGCGACCTCGATCTCGCCGGCCTTCGGGTGGCGATCGTCGACGATGTGATGACCACCGGCGCCTCGCTATCGGAACTCGCCGGAACCTTGCGGGCGGCTGGGGCGGCCGGAGTCGAGAACTGGATCGTCGCGCGGACGCTGCCGCCGGCGCACGGATAGCCGAGCGTCTTGCGGCCGCATGATCGCCATCGTCCTCGTCCACCCCGAAATCCCGCCGAACACCGGCAACGTGATCCGGCTGGCCGCCAATGCGGGCGCCGAGCTGCACCTGGTCGAGCCGCTCGGGTTCCGGCTCGACGATCGCGAACTCAAGCGCGCCGGCCTCGACTACCACGAGTACACCCGCGTCATCGTGCATCGCGACTGGGGAGCATGTTGCGCCGCGCTCGCCGGTCGGCGGCGCTACGCGCTGACGACGCGGGGCCGAATATCGCTCTACCAGGGCCAGTTCTCGACCGATGACGCTTTCGTGTTCGGATGCGAGACCGGCGGCTTGCCGGATGTCATTCTCGACGACTTCGCGGCGGACGCCCGGTTGCGGATCCCGATGCGCCCCGCCTTGCGCAGCCTCAATCTTTCCAACGCAGTGGCGATCACCGTCTACGAGGCATGGCGGCAAGCCGGCTTTGCCGGCGCCGCCGGCTGACCGGCTCGCCCGCCTCGCGCAAAAGCGCTCCGTCCTGCCGTCATTCGGGACCGGGCTCGCGAGCGAGCAATGCCTCGACCGCCCGCCGGGGCGCGACGCCCTCGTACAGCACTCGATAGACGGCTTCGCAAATGGGCATGTCGACGCCGAGGGCGCCCGCGAGCCGGTGCGTGGCCGACGCGGCGACCACGCCTTCGGCGACGTGGCCGAGACCCGCCAGAATCACGGGAAGCGCTTCGCCACGGCCCAACCCGAGCCCGACGCGACGGTTGCGCGACAGGTCGCCGGTACAAGTGAGCACCAGGTCTCCCAGACCCGACAGGCCGGTCAGCGTCTCGCGCCTGCCACCCATAGCGACCGCCAGCCGTCCGGTTTCGGCCAGGCCCCGTGTGATCAGGGCGGCGCGCGCGTTGTGGCCGAAGCCCAACCCGTCGCTCGCCCCAGCCGCGATCGCCAGGACGTTCTTTACGGCGCCGCCTACTTCTGTTCCCGCCAGATCGTCGCTGACGTAGGCACGCAGGGCACCGCCGCGAAGTCGCTGCGCCACCGACTGGGCGAGTCCCGGGTCAGTCGCCGCGACGCTTAGCGCTGTCGGGAGTTCGCGAGCGACCTCCTCGGCAAAGCCAGGTCCCGAGATCGCGCCGACCGGCGCAGGCCACATCGGCGCAATGACCCGGTGGGCGAGCGCCGCCCCGGGCGGTTCCACCGTGGCGACGAAACCCTTGGCGAGCCATACGAGCGGGGCGCGCGTGTGGGGCTGCAGGCGCTGGACGATTTCCGTCAGCGCGCCAATCGGTGTCGCCGCGACGACAAGCGCGGCGCCTTCGGTCGCGCTCGAAAGGTCCGACACGACCACGATCTCGCGCGCGATGGCGATACCGGGCAGGTAGCGCGCGTTCTCGCGCGTCGCCGCGATCGAACGCGCGGCGGCCGGGTCGCGGGCCCACAGCCGCACCGGTGCGGGCGAACGACCGCCGCCGAGATGGACGGCCAGCGCCGTACCCCAGGCACCGGCGCCGATAATGGCGACGGCGTCGCTCACCCGCCCCAGACCCCGGCGCGGCTACAAACCCCAGACCTGGGAGATTCGAATGTAGCCTTGCTGTCCATCGCGATGTCGTACTTTGGCCCAGCCCGGCGTGCTGCTTGCGTAGGCCGGGTCGGCCAGCTCGAGCACGACGTTCTGTTCGGCCTTGAACACCAGCGGCGCACCGGCCTCGGGTGCGGCGAGCACATCGGCTACCGGAACCCGCACGATCAAGGTCCGCCGGTCCGCGACCGACTTGCGTTCGATCCAAGCGACGGTCCCGCTGGCATCGCGGATCTTGAGCCAGCCTTCGACGCCGACGATCACTTCGAACGGCGTGTCGCGGCCGATGACGAAAAGCGGCTTGGCCTTGACCGACGGGGCGTCGTAGAGGACCGCCGCTTCGCTCGCCGCCTGGAATTCCGCCGCCGCCGCACCGCCGCTGAGCGCAACGGTCGCGGCCAGCAGCAAGGTAGCGCGTTTCATCGCGCGCTAGTGTCCTGGTCCGTAGGTTCCAAGCGGATTGGAGGAGCCAGGCACTAGTTCGTCGCCGGCACGGCCGGCGCTTGCTGCTGCATATTGGCGATCTGCTGCTGGTACAAGGCTTCGAAGTTGATCGGGTCGAGATGCACCGGCGGGAAGCCGGCGCGTCCCACTGCGTCGGCGATCGTTTCGCGGATGTACGGAAAGAGCACCGTCGGGCAATGGATGCCCATCAGCGGCTGGATGTCGGAGAGAGGCACGCCGACGATGCGGAAGATGCCGGCCTGCGCGGCCTCGACCAGGAACAGCGTCTTGTCGGCCGTCTTCGCGGTCACCGTGATCGTCAGCACGCATTCGTAGACATTTTCCTCGATCTGCTCTCCGCGTGTCCGAAGTCCGACTTCGACCTGGGGGGCGTCGGGCGTGGTGAACGACTGAGGCGCGCCTGGATTCTCGAGCGAAAGATCCTTGACATAGATTTTTTCGATCGACAGCGACGGCGCGGGTTGGGCTAGTGGGTCGGCCATGCGAGTTCCCAGGCGATAAACCGTTGATTATAGCGTAGCGCCGGTCGCCACGTCGGCCTGCGGGACATCACCGAGCAGCGGCAGCAGATCTCCGGCACGATCGAGCACGACCAGGTCGTCGTAGCCTCCGACGTGCTGCTCGCCGATGTAAATCTGCGGCACCGTGCGGCGGCCGGTCCGCTCGATCATCTCGCGGCGCCGAGACGGCTCGAGGTCGACCCGGATTTTGCCAACGTCGGCAACACCGCGCGCCCGCAGCAGACGCTCAGCCAGCACGCAGAATCCACAGTTGGCGGTCGAATACATCACGACGGTCGCCATCAGGAGCCCTTCTCGAGCGGCAATCCGGCCTCGGCCCAGGCGCGCAGGCCGCCCCGCAAGGCGTAAATCTCCTTGAAACCGAGCTTGGACAGCGCCGAAGCGGCGCTCCGGCTGCGATTGCCGCGTCCGCAATAGGCGATCAATGGCCGGCCGGCGAATTTGCCGAGTTCCTGTCCCCGGCTGGCAAGCTGGGACAGCGGGATGTGCATGGCGTTGGGGACGCGGCCTCCCTCGTACTCCTTCGCCTCGCGCAAATCAAGGATGAGCGCGTCCTTGCGATTGATGAGTTGCGTTGCCTGTACCGCGCCGATTTCGCGCATCGCGGACAGCGGACTCTGGATCAGCGGCCACAGCAACATCGATCCGGACACGAGCAGGACCAGGACGAGCGGCCAGTTGTTCTGGAGGAATTGGAGCATCGGGATGCCGACTTCGCGGCGCGCCGGGCGCCGAAGTGAGGTGATAACGGTAAAATGATAGCGTAAATCCCTACGACCTCGACCGCGATCGCGAATTCCCGATGACCGAGCATTCCGCCGCGACGGCCGCGGTCGTTCCCGTCGTGCTGGTGATTCTCGACGGGATCGGCTGCCGCGATGCGGCACCCGACAATGCGATCAGCCTCGCGAACAAACCCAACTGGGACCGCTTGTGGGGCGGGTACTCGCACACGACCATCGACGCATCGGAGATCGCGGTCGGCCTTCCGCGCGGACAAATGGGCAATTCCGAAGTCGGCCATCTCAACATCGGCGCCGGGCGAGTGGTCTACCAGGAATTCACGCGCATCGACCGCGCGATCGAGACGGGCGAATTCGTCCGCAATCCTGCCCTGGTCCAGGCGGTTGCGGTCGCGCGCCGCAATCGAGCGACCCTGCACGTGCTTGGCCTGCTGTCGCCAGGCGGCGTGCATAGTCATGAGCGTCAGATCGCCGCCATGGTAGCGATGGCGGCCGACGGCGGCGCTGCGCAGGTTGCGGTGCATGCCTTCCTCGACGGCCGCGATACGCCACCCCGCAGCGCCGGCGCCTCGTTGGACTACATGAGCTCGATATGCGCGTCCCACGCCGGCTGCCGCATCGCCGACATCGTCGGCCGCTATTACGCGATGGACCGCGACCAGCGCTGGGAACGCGTCGCAGCGGCCTACGAGTTGATCGTCGACGCCGCGGCGCCCTATTCCGCAGCCGACGCCGCCTCCGCGCTGGCCGCCGCTTACGCGCGCGGAGAGAACGACGAATTCGTCAAGCCGACCACGATCGGCGCAGGCGCCCGCATCGAGGACGGCGACGTCGTCGTATTCATGAATTTCCGCGCCGACCGCGCGCGGCAGATGACGCGCGCGCTGACCGATGACGCCTTTTCCGGGTTTGTACGCAAGCGTCGACCCAGACTCGGTGCCTTCGTCACGCTGACCAGCTACGGCAAGGAGTTCGCTGCGCTGCCGGTCGCTTTCCTGCCGCAGACGATAGCCAACAGCTTCGGCGCCGTGGTCGGGGAGCGCGGCTTGCGCCAGCTACGCATCGCCGAGACCGAGAAATACGCGCACGTAACCTACTTTTTCAACGGCGGCACGGAGACACCGTACCCCGGCGAGGACCGGATCATGGTGCCCTCGCCAAAGGTGGCGACCTACGATCTCAAGCCGGAAATGAGCGCCTTCGAGGTCACCGACAAGCTGGTCGCGGCCATCGAATCGGGCCGGTACGACGCCATCGTCTGCAACTATGCGAATGGCGACATGGTCGGCCATACCGGCAAGCTGCAGGCGGCGACACGCGCGATCGAGGTGCTCGACACGTGTGTCGGACGGGTCGTGGCCGCCCAACTCGCGCGCGGAGGAGAGGTCCTGGTCACCGCCGACCACGGCAATGCCGAGAAGATGCATGACGACGCGACGGGGCAGCCGCACACCGCGCACACGCTCAACCTCGTGCCCTGTCTGTACGTTGGGCGTGCGGCAACGCCCCGTGGTCCGGGCGCGCTGCGCGACATCGCGCCGACCTTGCTGGCGATGATGGGCCTGCCGCAACCCGTTGAAATGACCGGGCGCGCACTGTTTGACATCGGAAAGTAATACCCGGCGCGCCGCGCCGACCGGGGTGCGCTCATGCTCACGGCGGTGCCGTCTGTCCGCGACGCGTATGCTCCGCAATGCGCGCGCCTACGGCAGCCTTGATCGTTTCCCTCGCCGACGAACCCGAAGACCTCGCGCGATTTATTGTCCACTACCAGCATGTCGACGGAATGGGATGGGACGGCGGGAACTTGCAAGCGGTTCGGCAGTCCACGAACCTGCGGCGGAGCGCGCAGGACGGGTTGGCTGATCCGCCGCCCAGCAGGCCAACCCATGCGGGCGGTGGCCGCCGGTCAGGTCGTCTGCGCCGAATGGCTGCGCGGGTCGCAAATCTCTTGATCACCGAACATGGAGACGGCTATAAGAGCCTCTGCCGCGACGACGCGATGCGGTGAGCGATCGGAACGAGCATCGGGGCCGGCAAGCGCCGCGCGGGACGGCGCCCGCGGTGGCGGCCGGGAAACGGGCGTATACTTTGAGAGGTGAAGTTGGGGGGGCGGTCGGTCCGGGTCTTTTGGATCGCACCGTAATCCGGCAATGATTGCGCGGCAGTGGGGCGGCTTCGATGGCCGTTGAGCGAGCCAAGCGCAACGATTTCGACTATCGGGCCGCTGAAGTCCGGCAACCGAATGGTTGCGCGCCAGGCGCGTGATCGCGACACGACGAGGCAAATATGGGTAACGGCTGGAAAAAGGCGGGGCTGATCGGAATCGGCGCGGTGCTGGGGCTGTTGCTCAGCCTTAACTTCTCGGCGCAGGCCGAGCGCGAAGCGAGACTCCCGATCCCCTATGAAGATCTGCAGCTCTTCTCGGCCGTGTTCGGCCGCATCAAGAGCGATTACGTCGAGGTCGTGCCGGACGACAAGCTCATCCGCGAAGCGATCAACGGCATGGTGCACGGGCTGGACCCGCACTCCGACTTCCTGGACGCCGATGCCTTCAAGGAACTGCAGATCAACACGCAGGGCAAGTTCGGCGGCTTGGGCATCGAGGTCGGCTCCGAAGACGGCCTGATCAAGGTGATCTCGCCGATCGAGGACACGCCGGCGTTTCGCGCGGGCATCAAGTCCGGCGACTTGATCGTGAAGATCGACGACCTGTCGACGCGCGGGCTGGCGCTGTCGAAAGCCGTGGAGAAAATGCGCGGCAAGCCGGGCACGCAGATCGTGCTGACCGTCGCGCGCAAGGACGCCGATGCGCCGCTGACCTTCACCTTGACGCGCGAGGTCATCAATTTCCGCAGCGTTCGCGCCAAGCTGATCGAGCCGGGTTATGGCTATATCCGTGTCGTGCAGTTCCAGGAGCACACCGGCGAGGATGTCGCCAAGGCGATCCGCGATTTGTATAAGCAGGGCGAGCTCACCGGGCTCGTCCTCGATCTGCGCAGCGACCCGGGCGGCCTGCTCAACGTGTCGGTGGGCGTCGCGTCTGCGTTCCTGCCGTCCGATTCGCTGGTCGTTTATACCGATGGCCGGACTCCTGATGCACGCATGCGGCTCTCGTCGACCAAGGGCGATTACCTGCGCGGGCGCGGCGAAGACTATTTGAGGGACCTGCCCGCGGCGGTGAAGCGGGTGCCGATGGTGGTGCTGGTCGACGGCGGCACCGCGTCGGCGTCGGAAATCGTCGCCGGCGCATTGCAGGATCACAAGCGTGCGGTGGTGATGGGCACGCAGACCTTCGGCAAGGGCTCGGTGCAGACGATCCTCCCATTGGGTCCGAACGCGGGACTCAAGCTCACGACGGCGCGGTACTACACGCCGAGCGGCCGTTCGATCCAGGCCAAGGGCATCGAGCCGGATATCCCCGTCGACGATGGACGCGACTACCGGTTGCGCGAAGCGAACCTTGATCACCACCTGATTGACGGCAAGCCGATCGCCAGCGCCGACGGCGCGGCGACTCTTTCTATCAAGACCCCGGTCGAAAAGACGCAGGAGAGCGCGAGGAAAGCCGGCGATGCCGCGCAACCGCGCCTGGAATTCGGCTCCGTCGATGATTTCCAGCTGAAGCAGGCGCTGAATCGGCTCAAGGGTCTACCGGTCATGGCGTCGACCAAAGCTGTGGCGGCGGTAGCGCCGAAGTAAAACACGCAACTTTCGCAACGCAAAACGCCCGGCTCGCCCGGGCGTTTTTGCTGGCGAGGGACAGACCAACGCGACCATGGACGATGCCCAGCTGCTGCGTTACAGCCGGCACGTGCTGTTGCCCGAACTGGGGGTCGATGCCCAGCAGCGCTTCGCCGACGCGCACATGCTGATCGTCGGTGTCGGGGGACTGGGCAATCCGGCGGCGCAGTTCCTGGCCGCGGCCGGGGTGGGGAAGTTGACGCTGGTCGACGCCGATGCCGTCGATCTGACCAACCTGCAGCGTCAGATCCTGTTCGGCACCAACGATGTCGGTCGGGCGAAGGTCGATGCTGCGGCCGAGCGCATCGCTGCGGTCAATCCTGAAGTCCAGGTCGAGCGCGTCGCCCGGCGCGTTGGCGTCGAGGAACTCGCGCCGCTGGTCGCGGCCAGCGACATCGTCCTCGACTGCTCGGACAACTTCGCCACCCGGCATGCGATCAACCGTGCCTGCGTCGCGGCCCGAAAGCCGCTCGTTTCCGGCGCGGCGATCCGTTTCGACGGACAGATCGCGGTGTTCGACGCGCGCGACGGCCAGCACCCGTGCTATCATTGCCTGTTCGGCGAGGACGGCGAGTTCGAGGAGACGCGCTGCGCAGTCATGGGTGTGTTCGCGCCGCTGGTAGGCATCGTCGGCGCGATGCAGGCCGCGGAGGCGCTGAAGCTCATCGCTCCGGCGGGGCGCTCGCTCGCAGGGCGGCTTCTGCTGCTCGATGCGCTGGCCATGGAATGGCGCGAGGTCCGCGTACTCAAGGATCCCGCGTGCCCGGTTTGCGGGACGGGACGCCAATGACGCGGGGGTCGGCGCGCCGGCCTCGGGGCGCTTTGCTGCTCGCGGCCCTCGGCGCCGCCTGCTGGCTTGCCGCAGCCATAGCCGCCGAAACCAAGCTGCCGGCCGCGGACTGGCGCGCGATCCAGCAGGTGATCGCGGCGCAGCGCGCGGCGATCGTCGCCGGTGACGCCGACAAGGCATTCGCCCTGGCCTCGCCCGGTATCCGGCAGCAGTTCGGTGATGCCGCAACCTTTCTGGCCATGGTCGATGCGGCCTACGCTCCGCTCGAGTCCGCACGCTACGTCGAATTCCTGGAGGGCGCGGTGATCGATGGCATCGTCCTGCAGCCGCTGCGCCTGATCGACGCCGACAACACGGTGCGCGTCGCGCTGTACACGATGGAGAAACAGGCCGATGGCCGCTGGCGCATTTCGAGCTGCCGGATCGCGCCGTCGACCGTCCGCGCGGCGTAGCGAGCTTCAGCCGAACAGATATTTGCGCTGCGCGTCCCAGCCGTCCTGCGGCAGGCGCTTGAATCCGGATTTGGCGAACAGCGTCCAGCGTCCGACCACGAAGGCCAGCAGGGCATTGGCGTCCGCGACGGGATCGCCCGGCCAGGCGCCTCCCGCCTGCGCGATCTTCAGCGATTGTCGCAGCGCGGCCTCGATGCGGTCATAGAGCTGATTCATTCGCGCCTGCAGGCGCTCGTCTTCGTTAACCAGCGCGTCGCCGATCAGCACCCGTGTCATGCCGGGATTCTTTTCGGCGAAGCCGAGCAGGACGACCACCATCTGAGTCGCCTGCGCGACGCCGTCGGTCGATTCGGTCGTGATTCGATTGACCAGCGAGAACAGCGTCGTCTCGATGAATTCGATCAACCCCTCGAACATCTGCGCCTTGCTGGCGAAGTGCCGGTACAGCGCGGCCTCGGAGACATCGAGGCGGCTCGCCAGCGCTGCGGTCGTCACTTTTTCGCCGCGCGGCGTTTCCAGCATGGCGGCCAGCGTCTGCAGTATCTGCAGGCGCCGTTCCCCGGGTTTGCTCGCCATCGTCTGCTCCCTGATCAAGTCGGCTGGTATCGCGAGGTAGCGATGCCGCCGAATCGCGACGTTAAGGCTTGCCACGAAACTTCGTTGCCCGCGCGGATCGACTAGTCCGCGCTTATCATCGTTCCGACGCCCTCGTTGGTCAGTACCTCCAACAACAATGCGTGCTCGACACGCCCGTCGATGATGTGCGAGCTCTTGACGCCGTTCTTCACCGCGTCCAGGGCCGAGCCGATCTTCGGCAGCATGCCGCCGTGAATCGTGCCGTCGGCGAACAGCGCCTCGATGCCGCTGGCGGAGAGTCCCGTCAACAGATTGCCGTGCTTGTCGAGCACGCCGGCGGTGTTGGTCATCAGTACCAGCTTTTCGGCGTTGAGCGTCTCGGCGAGCTTGCCGGCAACCAGATCGGCATTGATGTTGTACGCCTCGCCCTCGTGGCCCACCCCGATCGGAGCGATCACCGGGATGAAGTCGCGCGAGTCGAGCAGATTGATGAGCTCCGGGTCGATCTTCTCGATTTCGCCGACCAAGCCAATATCGACCAGCTCGCCATGATTGGTTTCGCTTTTCAGCAGCAACTTGCGGGCGTGGATGAATGCGCCATCCTGCCCGGTCAGCCCGACCGCGCGGCCGCCATGCTGATTGATGAGGCCGACAATCTCCTGGTTGAGCTCGCCCAGCACCATCTCCACGACGTTCATCACCTTGTCATCGGTGACGCGCATACCCTGACGAAACTCGCTCTGGATGCCCATCGTCTTCAACAGATCGCCGATCTGCGGCCCGCCCCCGTGCACGATCACCGGATTCATGCCGACCAGCTTCAGCATCACGACGTCGCGCGCGAAACCGGCCTTGAGCTGGGCTTCCGTCATCGCGTTGCCTCCGTACTTGATGACGATCGCCTTGTCGTGAAAGCGCTGGATATAAGGCAGCGCCTCGGCCAGGATTTGGGCTTTGAGGGCCGAGGCGCCAGCCTCGATCGACGCGGATTTCATCGGACGCATCAGGTTGCGGCGATTGTACTTGAACGTTCCGGAATAGAACACGCGCGCCGCTGTGCCAACGAGTAAGCCCTAACTGGCGAAGTGTCTTGGCGTTTGTATCGGACAAGGCATTTTGCTATCTTGGGGCCATGCCGAGCCCGCTGCCGGACCCTGTCGACCTCGGTCTCGTGCACCGCGCGCTGGTGACCAAGCTCCGGCATCACGGCGATGTCCTGCTTGCATCACCGGTCTTCACCGTGCTCGGACACGCGGCTCCCGCGGCCGAGATCGACGCGCTGGTCTATGCGGAAACCGCGCCGATGCTTGCCGGACATCCGGCGATTTCGCGCCTGCATGCGATCGATCGCAACTGGAAGCGCGAAGGATTTTTCCGCCAGGCGCGCGCCGAGGGTGCGCTGCTGTCGGCTCTGCGGGAGCGTCGCTACGATCTGATCGTCCATCTGACCGAGCATCCTCGGGGCGCCTGGCTGTCCCGGCTGCTGCGGCCGCGCTACAGCGTCGCCCGTCATCTCGATCGCGCGCACTGGCTGTGGCGAACCAGCTTCACTCACTATTATCGGCTGCCGCGACGGACGCCGCGCCACACGGTCGAATGCAATCTGGACAGCCTTCGGCGCATCGGCGTGCAGCCCGAACCGGCCGACAAGGCGCTGGTGCTCGCGCCCGACCGCGCCGCGAGCGAGCGCGTGCGAAGCCTCCTGGCGCAGCGCGGCATCGGTCCCAAGCGCTTCATCCAGGTCCACCCCGGCTCGCGCTGGATGTTCAAGTGCTGGTCCGCGGAGCGCTACACCGCCCTGATTGAACAGCTCGCGGCCGGCGGCTGGCAGGTCGTGCTGACTGCTGCGCCGGACGTGCGGGAACGCGCGCTGCTCGATGCGATCCGCGGCGCGACAGACGAGCCGGCGCGAAGCCGCGTCAGCGATCTCGGCGGGCAATTGAGCCTGACCGAGCTTGCGGCGCTGACCCGCGATGCGCGCGCCTTCGTCGGCGTCGACTCCGCCCCCATGCACATCGCCGCCGCGGTCGGGACACCCGTGGTCGCGCTGTTCGGTCCGAGCGGCGAAGTCGAATGGGGGCCGTGGCAGGTGCCGCACCGCATCGTCTCGTCGAGCGAGCATCCGTGCCGACCCTGCGGCAACGACGGCTGCGGTGGCGGCAAGATCTCCGAGTGCCTGACGACGCTGCCCGTCGCACGCGTTTATGCCGCACTGACCGCGCTCCTCGACGAAACGGGTGGCTGACCCGTGTTGCGCCTCGCGATCATCCGGCAGCGCTACACGCCTTACGGGGGCGCCGAACGATTCGTCGAGGCGGCGCTGGAGGCGCTTCTCGAACGAGGCGTCGCGATCTCGCTGTATACGCGCGAGTGGCCGCAGACGCGGCTGCAGCTGATCGAGCCGGTGCTGTGCGATCCGTTCCATATCGGGCGCCTCTGGCGCGACTGGAGCTTCGCACGCGCGGTCTGTCGCGCAGTGACCAAGAAAGCGCCGGAGCTCGTGCAATCGCACGAGCGCCTGTTGTGCTGCGATGTCTATCGGGCCGGCGACGGGGTGCACCGCGCCTGGCTCGATGAGCGCCTGCGAGGCGCCTTTGCGCTCCGCCGCTGGGTGACGGAGTTGAGCCCTTATCACCGCTATGTGCTCGCCACCGAGCGACGTCTGTTCGCGAGCCCGCTGCTCAAGGCGGTCATCTGCAACTCGAAGATGGTCCGCGAGGAAATCCGCGATCGCTTCGGCGTGTCCGAGGATCGGCTGCCGGTGGTCTACAACGCCGTCGACAGCGAAGCGTTTTCGCCGGCGCTGCGCACGCATCGCGACACGATGCGACAGAAGCTCGGCGTGGCGCCGCATGCGACCTTGTTCCTGCTCGTCGGATCGGGTTATGTCCGCAAAGGCGTCGCCGCGGCGATGACCGCGCTGTCGCGCCTGCCGGCCGACACGCACTTGCTGGTCGTCGGTCGCGACAAGGCGCGCGGACATTACAAGCGGCTGGCGAGGCGCCTGGGGATCGCATCGCGCGTCGCGCTGGTCGGCGCGCAGGACGATTCGAAGCCGTTCTACGGCGCCGCCGACGTCTTCGTGCTACCCAGCCTCTATGACCCGTGCCCCAACGCCGCGCTCGAGGCGATGGCTTGCGGTCTTCCGGTCGTCACCAGCACCAAGTGCGGCGCCGCCGAACTCGTCATCGAGCACGATGCCGGATTCGTCTGCGCAGCGCGCGACCTGGATGCCCTGACCGCGCATATGCGTACGTTGACCGACGCCGCGGCGCGCACGGGACGGGGCGAGCGCGCCCGCGAAGCGGTGCTGCCGCTGACCCCGGAGGCGATGACCTTGCAGCTGGTGCTGCTCTATCGCGATCTATTGGCCGCCGCACACGCCGCCAGGACCGAGGCGCCGAAGGGCGCTGCGCTATAATCGCCGCCCGTTCATACGACCGCCGGCAGCTAAGGAAATTAAGCGCCGGCCCCATCCGTCCCGCCGTGTCGTCCAGCCTGGTCCTCTACCGGCGTCTGCTGCAGTATGTCCGCCCCTACTGGTGGGCGTTCGCGCTGGCGCTGGTCGGCATGGTGATCGTCGCCGCAGGCGACACGCTCATGGCCTACATGGTCATGCCGATCATCCAGAAGCTGCAGAACCCCGACCCCGCGATGACCGTGCAGCTTCCCCTGGCGGTGGTCGCGGTGTTCCTGTTGCGCGGGCTGGGCTCGTTCATGTCCGAGTACGGGATGGCGTGGACGGGCCATCGCGTCGTCTTCGACTTGCGGCGCGAGATGATCGATCGCCTGCTGTCGCTGCCGACGCCCTACTACGACGCCCAGTCCTCGGGCCGGCTGATCTCGAAGTTCACGTTCGATGCCTATCAGCTCGCCGCCGCGACCTCCTCAGCGATCACGACCGCGGTGCGGAGCGCGTTGACAATCGCCGGCACGCTCGGCCTCCTGTTCTGGCTCAACTGGAAGCTGACGCTGGTCTCGATTGTCATCATGCCGCCGGTCGCGATCGTGATCCGCTACTTCAGCCGGCGGCTGCGCCGCGTCGCGCGCGACGTGCAGCAGCGGACCGGCTCGCTCAGCCACGTGCTCGAGGAGATCGTCGGCGCGCAGCGCGTGGTCAAGATCTTCGGCGGCCAGGCCTACGAGCGGGCGCGCGCCATCGCCGGTGCGAACCGGCTGCGCCAGTCGATGAGCAAGCAGTCCTCGGCGAGCGCCGCGAGCTCCCCGTTCCTCCAGTTCGTCGGCGCGTGCGCGGTTGGCTTGATCGTCTATCTCGCGCTGAAGCAGAGCGAGACGGGCGGGTTCGATGCCGCACGCTTCACCTCGTATGTGATCGCCTTGCTGACGCTGCTCGACCGCCTGCGGTCGATGTCCGGCGTGAACGCCAACATCCAGCGCGGACTGGCGGCTGCAGAAAGCATCTTCGGTCTGATCGACGAACGACCGGAGACCGACAATGGCACCTTTGAAATCGCGCGCCTGCGCGGCGAGCTCAAGTTCGAGCACGTCTCGTCGCGCTACGCTGGCGCGGACAAAGATGCGCTGGAGGACGTGAGCCTGACCATCGCGCCGGGCGAGAGCGTCGCGCTGGTCGGGCCGTCGGGCAGCGGCAAGACCTCACTGATCAACCTCATCCCGCGGTTCTATCAGCCCAGTGCCGGCCGCATTCTGCTCGACGGCCATGACATCGACCAATTGACATTGGACAACCTGCGCGGCCACCTTGCGCTGGTCAGCCAGGAGGTCACGTTGTTCGACGATACCGTCGCCGCGAATATCGCCTACGGCGCGATGGCCGGCGTCTCGCGCGATGCGATCGAAAAGGCGGCGCTCGCCGCCCACGCGCTGGACTTCATCCGTGCGCTGCCCGATGGCTTCGACACGCTGGTCGGCGAAAACGGATTGCGACTGTCCGGCGGACAGCGCCAGCGGCTTGCGATCGCGCGCGCAATCCTGAAGAACGCGCCGATCCTGATACTCGATGAGGCGACCTCGGCGCTCGACTCGGAATCGGAGCGTCACGTGCAGGCAGCGATGGACGCGCTGATGCGAGGGCGCACGACGATCGTGATCGCACACCGCCTGTCGACGATCGAACGGGTCGACCGCATCGTCGTGCTCGATGCCGGCCGCCTCGTCGAGCACGGCACGCACGCCGAGTTGCTCGCGCGCGGAGGTCTGTATGCGAAGCTGCACCGGATCCAGTTTTCGGCGGCGGCGCCGGTCGCGAGCTGAGGCGCGGTGCGCATCCTCCATACCGAGGCGTCGCTCGGCTGGGGTGGACAGGAAATTCGCATCCTTACCGAGGCCGCCGGAATGATCGCCCGCGGCCATCGGGTTGAGCTCGCGTGCCCGCGCCAAGCCCGCATTTTCGTCGAGGCGCCGCGCTTCGGCGTGCCGGTCACCGCGCTGCCGATCGGGCGGAAGCGACCGCGCGGCCTGTTCGCCTTGCGGCGGTTCCTCGCTGCGCACCCGGTCGATGCGATCAACGCGCACAGCTCGACCGATGCGTGGCTCGCGGCGCTTGCGGCACGTTCGCTGCCGAATTCGCCGCGCCTGGTTCGCACGCGGCATATCTCCGCGCCGGTCTCGCGCGATGCGATGACGCGATGGCTCTACACCAAGGCGACGGCGCATATCGTGACCACCGGCGAAACCATTCGCGCGCAGCTGATCCGCGATATCGGCGTCGCCCCGCCGCGCGTGAGCTCGATTCCTACCGGTATCGATCCGTCGCGCTTTGTTCCGGCCGATCGCCCCGCCGTCCGACGATCGCTCGGGCTGCCGGCGGCGGTGCCGCTGATCGGCATCGTCGCGACTTTGCGCAGCTGGAAAGGACACCGCATCCTGATCGATGCGCTGTCGCTGCTGGCGCATGGCGACTCGCAACTGATCATCGTCGGCGACGGGCCGCAGCGTGACGCCTTGCGTGCGCAAATACATGCGCTGGGAATGGAGAAGCGGGCAAGGCTGGTGGGCAACCAGCCCGACGTCGCGCCCTGGCTCGCCGCCTTCGACGTCTTCGCGCTCCCTTCCTACGCGAACGAAGGCGTGCCGCAGGCGCTGTTGCAGGCGATGCTGGTCGGCTTGCCCTGCGTGACCACGGACGCCGGCGCGATCGGCGAGGCGGCGATCGCCGATCACACGGCCGTCGTCGTCGCCAAGGAAAACACAGTCGCGCTGGCGGCGGGAATCGACCGGGTGCTGAGCGATCCCGGGCTCGCACGCCGCATCGCCGCTGCCGGCATGGAGCGCGCGCGATCGCGATTCAGTCTGGTCGCCATGCTCGATCGCATGGAGGCTGTGTTTCAACGCGCGATCGACGGCTCTGCCGATGGCTGATCGCGCGCATCGTTTCGCGGGCAGGGCGAGGGTCGTCTTCCGCGCACTTACGCGGCGCGTCTCGACGCTCGGTCGACGCAGCGTTCCGCGCGCGCCGCAGCGGATCCTGATCGCCCATCATCTGCTTCTCGGCGATACGCTGATGATCACCTCGCTGCTGGCCAAACTGCGCACGATCCATCCCGGCGCCGATATCGTGATGGCGCTGCCGGAGGCGTTCGCGCCGCTCTATGGCGGCGCACCTTACGGCGTGCGCGCGCTCGGATGGAATCCGCGGACGCCGGCGCGTTCGGCGCTCTGGCGAGAGCGACCATTCGACCTGGCCTTCGTCCCCGGCGACAACCGCGTGAGCTGGCTTGCGCTTGCGCTGGGCAGCCGCTGGATCGTGGGCTTCGACGGCGACCGGCCCGCGCGCAAGAGCTGGCCGATCGACGAGCTGCGTCGCTACCCGGAGCGACCCGCGGCGTGGACCGACATGGTGGCGACACTGGCCGATGGGCCGCCGCCGGCACCGTACGCAAAGCGCGACTGGAGCGACCCGGCGGCCGATCCGGTCGAAGTACCAGGCGGGCGCTACGCGGTACTGCACGTGGGAGCGAGCACCCCCCTCAAGCGTTGGGACGCGGACAGGTGGCGCGCGTTGGCCGCGTGGCTCGGCGCTCGCGGCATCGAGCCTGTCTGGTCGGCCGGACGTGGCGAGGAAGACATCGTGCGGGATTGCGATCCTCGAGCGACGCATCGCTCGTACGCCGGCGCGTTGACGCTGCCGCAGTTGTGGCATCTGCTGTCCCGTGCCGCGCTTCTGGTCGCCCCGGATACCGGGGTCGCGCATCTCGGACGCGTCGTCTCGGTGCCGACGGTCGCATTGTTCGGGCCGGGCTCGGCGCTGATCAGCGGCGCCGGTGATTTCTGGCGCAATGCGCCGTTCCGCGCGGTGACGGTGGACCCGTTTCCCTGCCGCGATCAGCAGCTGCTGTTCAAGCGCGAAATCGCCTGGGTTCGCCGCTGCGGACGCAGCGTCGCCGAATGCGCGCGACCGCGCTGCATGGAAGCGATCGATCTGGGCGAGGCGTGCGCGGCGATCGCGGAGCTTGGCGCGATAAGCGGCTAAGCTAGCCGCGGCGCCGCGCGAACAAGGGGACGGCGCCGGCCATCGGCAGCGGCACTTCGCCTGGCAGCGCGTATTCGGCAATCCAGCTCTTCAGCCAGACGCGAACCTCGGCGTCGCCCGCGGCACGATCGCGCTCGAGCCAGCCGACCATTTGCTCGACGGCGTCGCGGTGGCCCGGCAGGGCCTGGGCGATCCGCAGTTTTGGATGAGGCGTCGGCAGCGTCGTCTCACCGGACGCAAGCGGCTCCTCGTAGAGTTTTTCGCCCGGCCGCAAACCGGTGAACACGACGCGGATCTGGTCCGGATCGGCGCCCGAGAGTCGAATCATGTCGCGCGCCAGATCGACGATCTTGACCGGCTCGCCCATGTCGAGCACCAGCACTTCGCCGCCGCGCCCCATCAAACCGGCCTGCAACAGCAGTTGCGTCGCTTCCGACAGCGACATGAAGTAGCGGGTGATCTCCGGATGCGTCACGGTCACCGGCCCGCCGCGTGCAATCTGCTCCCTGAACCGCGGGATGACGCTGCCCGCGCTGCCGAACACGTTGCCGAAGCGGACGATGACGAACTGAGTCGCGCCGTTTTGCAGGCTCTGGCAGACCATCTCCGCCAGGCGCTTGGAGGCACCCATGACATTGGTTGGATTGACGGCCTTGTCGGTCGACACCAACACGAACTTTTCGACCTTTGCCGCGGCGGCGACGCGCGCCAGCACCCACGTCCCGTAGGCGTTGTTGCGCACCGCCTGCCAGGCATTGGCCTCTTCCATCAGCGGCACGTGCTTGTACGCCGCGGCATGGAAGACGACGCTGGGCCGCTCCCGCGCGAGCACCTGCTCGACCAGCGACCGGTGCTTGACGTCGCCGACCAGCGTGGCCAGCGCCAAGTCCGGAAACTCGTCCTGCAGCGTCTGCTGGATCTGGTAGAGCGCGTATTCCGACAGATCGAGCAGCACGAGTCGCGCTGGGCGGAAGCGCGCGATCTGGCGGCAGAGCTCGGCGCCGATCGAGCCACCCGCGCCGGTAACCATGACGACGCGTCCGCCGATCCAATCGCTCAAACCCGCGCTGTCGAGCACGACCGGGTCGCGCGCCAGGATGTCGTCGAGCTCGACATGCCTGATCGTTGTCAATTGCGAACGCCCGCTGATCAGATCGTCGTAGGACGGTACCGTGAGCGCCTCGACGCCCGCCGCCGCGCAAAGCTCGGCGACCCGACGCCGCACGCCGTGGGCCGCCGCCGGCAGAGCGATGATGATCGTGCGCACACCGAAGCGCTTGGCCCACATCGGGAGCTCGACGATCGGTCCGAGCACGCTGATGTTGCGCAGCAGGCGCCCTTGCTTGCCCGGATCGTCGTCGAGGAGGCCAACCACTCGCCATTGCCGGCTCTGCCCGAGCTCCTTGGTCAGCCGCGCGCCGGCCTCGCCAGCGCCGAGTATCAGGACGGGCTCTCCGAGCGCGGCCAATGGGCTGTAGAGGCGATGCTCCTTCCAGATGCGGTAGGCAAACCGGCTGCCTGCCATCAGAAAGATCAGGATCAGCGGGTAGAGGACCAGCACGCTGCGCGGCACCACCGTGGTCAACCGCAGCATGACCAGCACCACCGGAATCGCCACTGCGCCAAGCGCTACCGCCAGAACGATGCGCTGCAGGTCCGGCATGCTCGCAAAGCGCCACAGACCCCGGTAGAGGCCGAAGGCGAGGAAGATCCCCGCCTGCAAAGGCAGGACCCAGGCGAGCGTGCGCATCATGTCCGAAAGCTGCGGCTGGTGCAGGTCGAGGTTGAAGCGAAGCCAGTAAAGGCCCGTCCACGCGAGCGCCGCGGCGACCACGTCGTGGGCAAACGCCAGGAGAGCTCGCCAGTTAGCGCTTACTGTCATCGATCGGGCTTATGCTTGTCCGCCACTGATGCGAGACCATGCTGAACATCAAGCCCAGCACGGCGGCCCAGGCGACCAGCAGGTACCACCCCAGTTGGGGCGCTCGGTGCAGCGCGGCGAGGGCCGACACGGTCGTCCCACCCATCAGCCCCGCGTAGAGCGCGAGCGTTCCCGTGTGCCCGAACCCGAGACGCACCAGACGCTGATAGGTGTGATCGCGATGCGCTTGCCAGATCCGATCCCCGCGCAGCAGCCGGCGCAGCAAGGTCGAGCTGGCGTCGGCGATGAACGGCATGAAAACGAGCACCGGGAACCAGACCGGCCACCATTGCTCCCGCCAGCCCTCGATTCCGAATACGGCGGCCAGGAACCCCAGGGGCACGGCGCCGACATCGCCGAGGAAGACGCTCGCCGGCGGCCAGTTGGCGAGCAAGAACGGCGCCACCGCGGCCGCCAGCGCAAAGAACATCGGCGCGCGGTCGCTTCCGGCCCAGAAAGCAGCCAGCGCGTAGGCGCCGAAACCGACGATGGCCATCGCACCGGCAAGGCCGTCGCTGCCATCCATGAAATTGTAAAGATTGGCCATCCAGACGATGCCTGCCACGATGAGGCCCGCAACCCAAAAATCGGACGTGGACGCTGCGAGCCCGAGCCAGACGATCGCGGCCGCCAGTTGTACGAACAGTCGCAAGGGCGCGGGTATACCGTTGCGGTCGTCGAAAAAAGAAACGATGACGATCGCGGCGAGCGGCAGCAACCAGGGCCGCGGGCCGGGAAGCCAAAAGGTACCGGCGCCCCATCCGATCCAGACCGTGAGTCCGCCGCCCCGCGGCACGGGGTTGCGATGAAGCGAGCGCGCGTTCGGTCGATCGAAGGGCAGATGCCCGGCGCCTCGCAGGGCAGAAAGTGCTATCGCGGCGACGGCGGCGGCGATCAGCGCGGGCAGCAACATCGATATTCGTCGGCATCCGCGCCGAAACGATACGCATAGGGAAATCCGGCCGCCAAGCCGTTGTTTGAACCCATTTTTTGCCCGCCTCGCGCGCCAAACGTCGCAACGGTGGCGGAACGCGAATTATACCCGCTCGCGCCCTCGGGCGGCGCTATGGAAAAAAGCATTCCTTGTTGCAATTAAGCAACAGCATTGACGGGGGTTTTCGGGGCCGGGGGTTTTAGCTTGCCTTGGTAATCACGCGTTTGGCACAATTGGGGCAACTTCTCCGTTGCTCCTGAGAAGGTTCCGGTGGCAGGCGAAATTGCAACCTTGCCAATCTTATCGTTAGAGGAGAGATTCCATGAATAAGAAACTCGTCGCTCTTGCCGTGGCCGGCGCATTTGCGCTGCCGCTCGCGGCGGAAGCGCAAACCGCACAGGTCACGCTCTATGGCCGTGCCAATATGGACCTCGAATTCGTCAAGGCCTCGGGCGCCGGCGCGGCCCCCGACGGCAACACCACGACCGTCACGCGTGTAGCCAGCAATTCGTCGCGCTTCGGCCTGCGCGGAACCGAAGCCCTGGGCGGCGGACTGACCGCGTTCTTCCAGGTCGAGAACTCGGTAAACTGGGATGGCAACGGCGGCACGATCGCCGGTCGCGAAACATTCGTCGGACTGCAGGGCAGCTACGGCCAGATCTGGCTCGGCCGCTCGCTTTCACCGTACGACGACACGACGCCGATCTGGGCGGCCGGACCGTACAACTACAACACGGGCTTGTTCAACAACTCCAGCCTGTGGGCCAACAACTCGAACGCGATCGGCGGCGAGGCCATCGGCGGGTACGACGATCGGTACAGCAACAGCATCCGGTGGAACAGCCCGACGTGGTCCGGCTTTACCGCGGAGGTGCAAGTCGCAACCAAGGAGAACACCGGTCACAGCTGGGTGTTCTCACCCGGGGTTTTCTATAACAACGGACCGATCCAGGCCGGCTTGACGTACACGCGCCATGACAAGATCCGCTGCTATAACGCGGCCGGTACCTCGTATGCGGCCTGCGGCTCGACGCCTTTCACCGGCTTCGCGGCCAAGGACGATGCGATCACCGTCGCCGGCAGCTATGACTTCGGCTGGGCTCGCATTGCTCTGATGTACGAATACCTGAAGTACGAGACGCCGACCGGCGATCTGAAGCGGCCGATGTGGGGCGTGTCGGGCACCATCCCCATGGGCGGCGGCCTGATCTACGCCTACTACGGCAAGGCTGAAAACGGCAAGGGTGACGCATCGGACGACACGCCGCGTATCAATTCGCTGGTGCACGGCGACTCCTCGAGCGCGCAAAACTTCGAAATCGGGTTCCGGTACGACCTGTCGAAGCGCACCAGCGTGAACGCCGGCTACGTGATCATCAAGAATGATTCGCGCGCGAACTACACGTTCAACGTCAACGGCTACGCGGTGAACCCGGGCGGCGACCCGCAAGGCATCGTGTTCGGCATCATCCACAACTTCTAAAAGACCTGCGGCAGCGTCAGGTTGCGTAACTGGTTTTAAAGTGATCGCTCGGGCGTCCTCTGGACGCCCGTTTTTTTTCCGCGTCGAGCGCGTTATGCTGCATAGCGCCGGCACTGCGGCGCCTTTGACATTGCCATGCCTGATCTTGTCGACCAGCTGATCGTCGGATTCGACCGCGCCTTGCGTACGCTCGCGGGCACCGTATCCAGCACGCGACCCAACCCGGCCGACGGCATTTCCAGCGCCGATCTCACGCCCGACGAGCGTCGCCACGCAGCCGGGCTGATGCGAGTCAATCACACCGGCGAAGTGTGCGCGCAGGCTCTGTATCAGGCCCAGTCGCTGGTGGCGCGCGATCCCGAAATACGGGAGCGCTTCGCCGCCGCCGCCCGCGAGGAGGAAGACCATCTGGCCTGGACCCAGGCCCGGCTGGCCGAGCTCGGCGACCGTACCAGTCTCGCCAATCCAATCTGGTACGCGGGATCGTTCGCAATCGGTCTGGCGGCGGGGCTCGCCGGCGACCGCAGCAATTTGGGCTTTGTCGTCGAGACCGAGCGCCAGGTCGAGGAGCATCTGTCATCCCATATCGATCGCCTCCCTCCGGGCGACGCACGCAGCCGCGCGATTGTCGCGACAATGCGCGACGATGAAATTCGCCATGGTATGGCCGCCGGCGACGCCGGCGCGCGCGCGTTGCCGTTGCCGGTCCGGGCCCTGATGCGCGCGACCGCAAAGCTGATGACGCTCACCGCCTATCGCGTTTGAGCCCGGGGGGAGGAGTTCCCTGCGGTACACTTCGATCATTTGTTCCGATGATCGAAAACGTGCTTATCGATGCGCTGAAGCTCGCGCCGACGGGAGGGCGCCTTGCGTGATCGACTGGCGATGCTCCTCTTGATCGGTGGCGTCGCGCTGTCTCCGCTTGCGAATGCGCAGTTTGCCAATGTCAGCCTTTACGGCAACCTGAACCTGGATGTGGAGCTGGTCAATGGCGCGCGTACAGAGGGTGGCAACCCGTCGCTGGTGCGCGTGTCGAGCAACTCGTCGCGTTTCGGCTTGCGCGGCCACGAATACCTCGGCCAGGGTCAGGTCGCGATCTTTCAGCTCGAGTCGTCGGTCTTCGGCGATACGGGAGGCTCGGCCCTCGCATCGCGCGAGACCTTCGTCGGTCTGCAGGGTGACTGGGGCACCGTCAAGCTCGGCAATTTCCTGACGCCCTATGACGACATCCACACGATTTTCGGCAATTCGCCGACACTGACGACGTCGATCCTCTCTACCGCAGCGCTCTGGGCACAGGGCGCGCTGACCAAGGTCGAGGGTGGCTTCGACGCGCGCCTGGGCAACTCGATTCGCTACGAGACACCGCCGCTCGACGGTTTTTCCGCGGCGCTGCAATTCGCCACGCGCGATACCTCCGGCGATCCCAACGGCGGTGACAACGGCGATCGCCTATCCGAGCTGCGCCACGCCAGCGTCCTCTCGGGTGGCGCGTTCTACAGCCGGGGGCCGGTCGATCTGGGCGTTGCCTATGAATACAATTACCGAATACGTCCGACCGGCCCTCGCGACAACGCACTATCGATCACCGGCGGCTACGACTTCGGCACGCTTGTCAGCAATGTCGGCTTGCGCGTGGCGGGCGTCTACGAACGGTTGAACTACGACACGCCGACCGGCAGCCTCATCCGCGATTTCTACGGGCTGTCGAGCACGCTCGCGGTCGGCGATGGGACCTTCTATGCTTTCTGGGGGAAGGCTGCCAACGGCAAGGGCAGTGCCGTCGAAGGAACGACCATCGGCGCGCTCATCAAGGGGCCGGAAACCGCGAGCGAGCAATGGGAGTTGTCGTACAGCTACAGCCTGTCGCTGCGAACGATGGTCTACGCGGGATGGGTGAAAATCGACAACCGCGCCAACGCCGCCTATACGTTCAACATCAATCCTTATCCGGTCGCGCCGGGAGCCAGGCCCTCAGGCATCGTGTTCGGGATCGCCCATTTTTTCTAGCTGACGACGCGGGTCTTGCAGTCTGAGCCTCCGGTCCGCCCCCCGGCGTCGCATCGTGCGATAGGGTCGCATGCAGTGAGCACAGCTCAAAATGATCACCCTGCCCACGGTAACACTGTGCTGCATTGACACGCGCAACCACGCGCTGGCCTTGCGCGCATTGTTGCTGTCGATGACGAACGTCGCTTTTGCCCGGGTCCTGTTCATTACCGACCGCGACCCTCGACAACGCGGCATCGACACCGTCCCGATTCCGCCGCTGGAGTCGCGCGACGGCTACTCTGGCTTCGTGCTCAAACAGCTGCGCCAGCACATCGCGACCGATCATGTGCTGCTGGTGCAGTGGGATGGCTACGTCGTCGAGCCGGCATCGTGGCAAAGCGAGTTCCTCGCCTGCGATTACATCGGCGCCAAGTGGCCGTGGCACGGCGATGGGCATACCGTGGGTAACGGGGGATTTTCGCTGCGATCGCGCAAGCTACTCACGGCCCTGGCCGATCCGCGCATCGTCCTGCAGGGCAACGAAGACGATACGATCTGCCGCCACCAACGCCCGCTGCTGGAGGCGGAATTCGGGATCCGTTTTGCCAGCGAACCGCTGGCCGACCAATTTTCGTTCGAAGCTGATTTCCCCGTCGGACGCCCGTTCGGGTTTCATGCCCTTTTCAATTTTTGGCGCGTCGTTCCCGATCTGGACATGGCCCGCCTGGTGCCAGGCCTGCCGCCTCACATCGTGCGCACCCCGCAGTGCTTTCAACTTGGCCGTAACTACCTCAACGCCGGCCAGCTCGCGTTGGCGAACGCGATCTTTGCGCGCATTGTCGATGCCGACCCGTCCAATCACGAGGCGGTGCTGGCACTTGCTACCGCGCGCTCGCTCCCGGCGCGATCACCAATCGGCCAAATCAGTCCCCGGGCGCCGTGTCCGTGCGGCAGCGGCAAGCGATACAAGAATTGCCATGGCGGTCGTGCTTCGAGCGTCGTGACCGGCGATAAAGCTGCGACCGTATTGGCCGATCAACGCGTTCGCGTCGCCGTCGCACTGCATCAGCGCGGAGACCTTTCGGGCGCCGAAGCGATCTACCGCAGCGTGCTGGGAACGGACCGAGGCCACCCGGCCGCACAGCGCTTTCTGGGTTCGCTGCTCTACCAGCGAGACGATGTGGCGGAGGCCCTTCCCCTGTTGAGCACGGCAGCGCGTCGCATGCCGGACGATGCCGATTGCCACTGCGACTTCGGCCTGGCCCTCTCGGCATCGAACCGCACAGGCGAAGCGATCGCCGCCTTCCGTCGTGCCCTCGCCCTCGCGCCGGACCATCTCCAGGCGATGAACAACCTCGGACTTGCGCTGCTGTCCGAGAATCGCCCGGACGAGGCGATCGCGGTGTTGCGTCCGGCGGTTGGCCAGGCACCGCAGTCCGCCGAAGTCCATTGGAATCTGGCGCTCGCCCTGCTGCTGCGCGGCGATTACGAGCAAGGCTGGCACGAATACGAGTGGCGCCGCAAGCTGCCAGGACAAGCTTCGCAGTTCGCCGCGGGCCCGACCTGGGACGGTGCGCTGCGGAAGGGCCTGCGCCTGCTGGTCTACCCCGAACAAGGATTTGGAGACGCGATCCAGTTCGCTCGCTACCTGAGGCCGCTCGTCGCAGCCGGCGTCCGGCCGATCGTGCACTGTGCGGCCGCGCTGGCGCGCCTGCTCGCGTCGGGCGGTGAATCGATCACCGTCGTCCCGGCGGGGCAGCCGCTGCCGGACTACGATGCGCATGCGCCGCTGCCGAGCCTCGCCGCCGCGTTCACATCGTCGGTCGATACCATTCCTCGCACCGTTCCCTACCTTCGTCCTCCCGATGAAGCGATGCGGCGCTGGCAGCACCGCCTGCTGCCGTATGCGCGCAGCAGAAAGATCGGCCTCGCGTGGGCAGGTCGGCGCAGGAATCGGCATGAGCGAAAAAGGCCGATTTCGCTGAGCATGTTGCGGTCGTGGGCAGCCTTGCCGGAAACCACCTTCTTCTCGCTGCAGAAGGACGATGGCGCAACCGAGAGCCTCATCTGGCCGGGTCCGGCGCCTTTGGTCGATTGGAGCGCCGAACTGACCGACTTTGCCGAAACCGCCGCGCTGCTCGGCGGCCTCGACCTCGTCATCTCGGTCGACTCGGCAGTCGCGCATCTCGCCGGCGCGCTGGCAAGCCCGGTATGGATTCTTCTGCCCTATGCCGCGGACTGGCGGTGGCTGCTCGACCGCGAGGATTCTCCCTGGTACCCGACGGCCAGACTCTTTCGCCAGCAGCGCCCGGGCGACTGGTCGAGCGTCGTCACCGCCGTGGAACGCGCACTGATCGGCGATCCGGCCGAGACGACATCCTCCTGAGGGACCCGCCACGTCGGCGGTGGGCAGCGGCCGGGCTCGTCAACGTTGCAGGGCTTGAAGTCGTGCGGCCCGGATGCGTTGCGGCAAATCACTGGCGTCGTCGTTCGCGGCCGCAATCGCGCCCGCGTCGACGCCGCGCACGACGGCGAGCGCGGCGCGAAGACGCTGCGCAGGTTCGTAGGTTTTAGCAGTTTGGCCAGGCCGCGACAGAGCGTCCGCTGCGCAGGCGCGCAACAGCCCGTCGAGGCGTTCCGGCCGCCGCAACGCGTCCGCGGCCAGCAGCAGGTCGAGAAGCGTTGCGGCGCGCAGCTCGTGAGCACGATGCACGTCGCCGTGATAGCGCGCGACCAGGCGCGCGAGCTCGCTGCAGTCCGCCGGAACGCGCAGGCGTTCGCTCATACGTCGCGACAACGCGACACTTCGCGCTTCGTGGGCGATATGGCGCGGCCAGTCCTTGGGCTCGGTCGTGCCCTTGCCGAGATCGTGGCTGAGTACGGCGTAGCGCACCGCCAGGGAATCGCCGGCTCGCGCGGAAAAATCCAGCGCCTGCAGCATATGAACGCCCGTATCGACCTCGGGATGATGCGCCGGAGGCTGCGGGACGCCGAACAGCGCGTCGACTTCCGGCAGCAGCTGGCCGAGCGCCCCGCAGCGCCGCAGCACTTCGAAAAACAGTGAGGGACTTTTCTCCATCAATGCCTTCGCGAGCTCCTGCCAGACCCGTTCCGGGGTCAACGTCGCGAGCTCGCCGGAAGCCGCGATGGTCCGCAGCAGCGCCTCGGTCTCGGGCGCGACGCTGAACGCGAACCGTGCCGCAAAGCGCGCCACGCGCAGGACGCGCAGCGGATCCTCGGCGAACGCCGGGCTGACATGCCGGAGAATGCCGGCTTGCAGGTCGGCGAGGCCGCCGTGCGGATCGATGAGCGCCCCGTCGCTGCCGCGGGCGATCGCATTGATCGTCAGGTCGCGTCGCGCGAGGTCGGCTTCGAGCGTCACGTCAGGCGCCGTATGGAAAACGAAGCCGCGATAACCGCGCCCGCTCTTGCGCTCGGTCCGAGCCAGCGCGTACTCCTCGTTCGTTTCGGGGTGCAAAAAGACCGGAAAGTCGCGGCCGACCGGACGGTAGCCGGCAGCGATCATCTGCTCCGGAGTGGCTCCGACGACGACGAAGTCGCGATCGGCAACGGGCAGGCCGAGTAGTTCGTCGCGCACCGAACCGCCGACGCGATAGATCTTCATCCCGGTCGCGGGGCTACGGCGTCACTGCGCCGGTCAGACGGCGAATGGCTGCCAGAATGACGGCGCCAGGGCGTTGGCCGAAACGGCGAACGATCACGTCCTAGTTGCCTTGCTGCGAGCGCATGCGCGCGTAGCGCGATTCCGCTGCCGTGGAAGCGATGTAGGTCGGCGCGATCGCCTCCAGCGGCGCCGGCGGTCCGCCCAAGCGCGCAGGGAACGGGCAATCGCAAATGCTGTCGCGCTGCATCGAGGCCAGGTTGTCG
The DNA here is from genome assembly GCA_036493675.1 of Casimicrobiaceae bacterium. Lineage (GTDB taxonomy): Bacteria > Pseudomonadota > Gammaproteobacteria > Burkholderiales > Casimicrobiaceae > PALSA-1003. The sequence continues at coordinate 463,072 of DASXPJ010000043.1, read as the reverse complement.
CGGCTCATCAGCTTGCCGGGCAGCCGTTCCAGCACGGCCGCCTGAAGCCGGGACAGCCCGGGCCCGAGCGCGAGGATCGGCCGCTTGTGACCCGTCAGCTCGCCAACGTAGGCGACCAGCTGGCGCAACGTGTACACGGTGGGGCCGCAGAGTGCGTAACGCTGGCCCTGGGTCGCATCGTCCTCGAGGGCGCGCAGGTACGCCCTCGCCACATCCTCAACGCCTACCGGCTGGAAACGAGCGTCCGCGCCGGCCAGAGCAATGACCGGCAACAGGCGCTGCAGCTTGGCAAACAGGTTGAGAAATGCGTCCTCGCGCCCGACGATAATCGAAGGCCGAAAAATGGTCCATCGCAGCCCGGACGCGGCCACCAGTGCCTCGGCTTCGCCCTTGGTTTGCAAGTAGCGGCTCGGGCCGTTCGGATCGGCGTTGAGAGCGCTCATATGGAGCAGGCGCGGAACGCCGGCCGCCTGGCAGGCCGCGATCAGCTTGCGCGGAAGCTCGACGTGAACGCGATCGAAGTCTGCGGGCCGCAACTCGTTGAGGATGCCGACCAGGTTGATCGCTGCAGCGGCGCCGCGAACCAGCATCGCGAGCGCCGCGGGATCGTGCACGTCGGCATCGACCACGTCGACCGTCGGCAGCAGGATCAGATGTCTCGCCCGTTCGCGCCGCCGCGTCGGAACGACCACGCGCAGTCCCTCGGCGACCAGCTGGGCGACCAGGTGCCGGCCGACGAAGCCAGAGCCGCCCAGGACCAGGATCGGAGCACCGTTCATGGCATCGCCGTCCGCCGCTCGGCCGCAGCCACCGGCGACCCGCTCGCACCCCGGGCCGCGACGATCCCCAACCGGTCGGTGAGCGTGACATAGGGCAACCCCAGTTGTGCCTGGTAGAACATCGTGTTCGCCATGACTTTCTTGACGTAGTCCCGCGTCTCGTTGAACGGTATGGTCTCGGCGTAGATCGCTCCCTCGAGCGGTTCGCTGCCACGCCAGCTCTGTGCTCGACCCGGGCCCGCGTTGTATGCCGCCGTCGCAAGCACCGGCAGCCCGTCGAGTCGATCGAGCACATAACGAAGGTAGTAGGTGCCGAACCGGGCGTTGACTTCCGGTTCCCCGAGCTGAGCGATGCGATAGTCGCTTTGATGGGTCTGCCGGGCGATCCAGCGCGCCGTCGGCGCCATAAGTTGCATCAAGCCGATCGCGCCCGCGCTGGAGATGACGTCGGCGGCGAACCGGCTCTCCTGGCGGGTGAGCCCGAATACCCAGGCTTCGTCGAGGCTATTTTCGCGCACGGCAGAACCGATGGCTTCGCGGTACGGCGTCTGGTAGCGCAAGCCGAAATCATGCCGTCGCTGCGTTCGTTCGGCGGTGTTGATCGAGCGATCGTACAACCGATTCCGGCGCGCGAACTCCGCCGCGAGCAAAAGCGAACGGTCATCGGTACCGCGTACGACGTAGGTCCATTCGCGCTGTGCCTCCGACCGCATGCTTAACATGGCGAGCCGCAGCACCCGCTGCACCGCGGGACGCCCGCCGAAAGCCGTCAGCGCATCGGTGTCGATCGGCAGTGGCTCGCTGACGGGCATGATCGACGCCCCGATCGCGTCCGCCGCCAGAAAGCCGTAGAAATGCGGTTCCGCAGCGAGGCTCCCGAACAGCCGGATCGAGTCTTCCTTGCGTCCGTCGGCTTCGAATGCCCGTGCCCGCCAATAGCGCCATGCCGGCTCCTGCGCCTGACTTTCCGGCATGGCATCGATCGCACGCGCGACGTCGTTCCACGCGAGTGCGCGCAGCGCTGCACGCACGCGCCATTCGCGCTGCGACTCGTTCAGCGGCGTATTGCCGACATCGCGGTACCACTCGTTGGCTTCGGGAAGGAGCTGCCTTGCGGCGTTGTAGGCGACGAGCAGATTGCCGTAGTGCCTTTCCGCTTCGGGCACGCGGCCGCGCCAGCGCGCCCAGGCGCGACGCGCCGAGTCGGCGTCGCTGCGCGCAACCCGATCGAGCGCGTACAGCGCGAGCTCGCGCCCGGCGCGAGTCCCAAAACGAAAGTCTCCTTTGACCAGGACCGCCCCGGGGTTGCGCTCGACGCGATCATAGTCGACTTGCGCCGGTCGTTCCTTGCTGGGCAACGCACCGACGAGCCGCGCCGCCAGCCTGAAATTTCCCGCCTCGTGCGCCAGCCGAAAACGGCTCCACAGGTCGGAAGTCGTGAGGAGGCTTTGCGCCTCGAGTTGCGCAAACAGCGGTTGACAAGCATCGGGCTGATCGCGGCCACTGAGCCAGAATTGCCGTGCAGCGGAGAGGGCGCCCGCCGGGTCCGTCTCGCGGCGCCACTGCAACGCGTAGCACGAAAGCTCGATGTCCTGGCCGTTGCGTTTCGGGTATTCGGCGCCGAACTCGGCCCACTGCGCGCGCTTGCCCAGCGATTTCAACCATTCACCGCGCAACAAATCCGCAAGCGGCGTCCCGTCATTGCGCTCGAGAAATGCCCGCACGCGCTCGGGTTGCGCCTCGTCGAGCTTCAAGTGCAACTGCCAATATCCGACGTACGACTCGAGCAGATGACCCTTCACCAGGGGCGCGATCGTGTCGAGCGCCGTCGCGTCGGCGGCGAGGAACGCGTCGCGAGCGGCGAGAAAATCCGCGTCGGTCGGCTCAGCGCGAAGCGCGACGGAGAAGATGCTCGCGGCGATGATCGCCAAGTAACGCGGGACCTGTCCGAGGGACGGCGTCAGCATGAACGCGATTATCGCCTATTGTCGCCGTTCGTCGACGCCTCCGCGGCCGAAGCGCGACTCGAGGACGACCTCGCGGCCGATGGTAAAATCGTCGCCTGCCGGCGCCGACGTGCCACGAAGCGAAGGACTAGACATGCCTCGACAACGACAAAAGCCGGTCCAGGTCGGCGTCGTCATGGGCAGCGATAGCGACTGGGAGGTGATGCGGCATGCGGTTGCCCAGCTCGCCGCGTTCGGCATCGGTTGTGAAGCCAAGGTCGTGTCGGCGCATCGCACGCCCGACGCGATGTTCGCCTACGCCGCGGGCGCGGCCTCGCGCGGGCTGGCCTGCATCATCGCCGGTGCCGGAGGCGCTGCGCATCTGCCGGGAATGTTGGCCGCCAAAACGCCGGTCCCGGTACTCGGCGTGCCGATCCCGACGCGACACCTCAACGGCGAGGATTCGCTGCTTTCGATCGTGCAGATGCCCAGGGGCGTGCCGGTGGCAACGTTCGCGATCGGCGAAGCGGGAGCCGTGAACGCGGCCCTGTTCGCGGTCGCGATGCTGGCGCGAGGCGACGCGGCACTGACGAGGAAGCTGGCCGACTTCCGCTCCGCACAGACTGCGGCTACGAGCGCGACGACGCTGCCGCCGAAGCCGCGAGCGAAGTGATCGCTCCGGGCTCCTGGCTCGGGTTGCTCGGCGGAGGCCAGCTCGGCAGGATGTTCTGCATGGCCGCCCAGAGCATGGGCTACCGCGTTGCCGTGCTCGACCCCGGCGATGCGAGTCCGGCCGGAGCAGTTGCCGACCGCCATATCCGCGCCGAATACGTCGATCGACACGGTCTGGCGACGCTGGCCGCCCTGGTCGCGGCGGCCACGACGGAGTTCGAGAATGTTCCGGCGGCGAGCCTCGAATATCTTGGCAGAAGCGCGCGGGTGACTCCATCGGCGGACAGTGTGGCCATCGCGCAGGATCGCATCCGCGAAAAGCAGTTCCTGGCCAAGAATGGCTTCACGGTGGTGCCGTTCGCCGTGCTGGCGACCGCCGCCGACGCGCGAGCGGTCGATCCTGCGCTTGCGCCGGGCATCGTCAAGAGCGCGCGTTTCGGCTACGACGGCAAGGGTCAGATCCGCGTCGACGAGGCGGGGGAGGTCCCGGCGGCATTTGGTGCCATGGGCGCGGCCCCGTGCGTGCTCGAGCGGTTCGTCACGCTGCAGCGCGAGCTGTCGGTGATTGTGGGACGCAATGACCGCGGCGACGCCGTAACCTGGCCGGTCGCGGAAAATCATCACCGTGACGGCATTCTGGACGTCACGATCGTACCTGCCCGGATCGCACCCGCGCTTGCGGCTGAGGCGCGCGAGATCGCGCTTCGCGTTGCTGCGGCGCTCGATTACTGCGGCGTGTTGTGCGTCGAGCTGTTCGTTGATGCCGGCGACCGCCTGCTGATCAACGAAATCGCGCCGCGTCCGCACAACAGCGGCCACTACACGATCGATGCCTGCGTGACTTCCCAGTTCGAACAGCAGGTTCGCATTCTCGCCGACCTGCCGCTTGGCGACACGCGGGCCCGCGAGCCTGCTGTCATGATCAACCTTCTGGGCGACGTCTGGTTCGACTCGCCCGAGAGCGCTGCCGAGTCCGGTCGGCGCGACCCCGATTGGCGCGCGGTGCTCGAAGTCCCGGAGGCCAAGCTGCACCTGTACGGCAAGGACGAAGCGCGGCGCGGTCGAAAGATGGGACACGTGACCTGCGTTGCGCCGACGCTCGACCAGGCCCTGGCCGCCGCCCGGACGATTCGCAGACGCCTGAGGATGCCCGACGACGGTGAGGCATGAGCGAGGCGGCGGCTTCAAGACCCGAAGGGCCGTCGCCGAGCGATTGCCTGGAGGCCGACGCGTGGCGAAAGAAGTTGCGACGGCCGAGAAAAGAGGCCGAGGCGTGAGCTCACCGCTTGCCGGTGTTCGCGTGCTCGACCTCTCGCGCTTGCTGCCGGGGCCGGTTTGCACCTTGCATCTGGCCGATCTCGGCGCGGACGTCGTCAAGGTCGAGGATACCGCGGCCGGTGACTATGCCCGCTCGCTGGGACTGGCTCGACCGGAAAGCGCGACTTGCGCGCCGACGGCGGCTTCAGCCTTCTATTGCATGGTCAATCGTAACAAGCGAAGCCTGGCGCTGGACCTGAAGGCCGATGCCGGCCGCGACGCGTTCCTGCGCCTGGCAAGCCGCGCCGACGTGATCGTCGAAAGCTTTCGCCCAGGCGTCGTCGACAAGCTGGCCATCGGCTACGAGGCGGTGGCCAGGATCAATCCTCGCCTAGTCTATTGCTCGATTACCGGCTACGGCCAGACCGGCCCCTATCGGGATCGTGCCGGCCACGACATCAACTATCTCGGTTACGCAGGCGTTCTCGATCAGACCGGAATCGCGGGCGGCCCGCCGGCGCTTTCCAACCTGCAGGTGGCGGACCTCCTCGGCGGGTCAATGAATGCGTCGACGGCGATTCTCGCGGCGCTCTTCGCCGCCTCGCGCACGGGGCAGGGCACGCACGTCGATGTCGCAATGACGGAAGGAGCGCTGGCGCACAACATCTTTGCGCTGCACGCGGTGCAGACCTTCGGACACGCCCGGCCGCGTGGCGACGACCTGTTGACCGGCGGTGTTCCTTGCTACGGCGTCTATGTCGCGCAGGACGGCCGTCATATCGCCGTCGGTGCGCTCGAGGAAAAATTCTGGCGGCAGCTCTGCGAGGCGATCGAGCGGCCCGACCTCATCCCCGGACAACTCGCGACCGGAGCGGCCGGCGACGCCGTCCGACGGCAGCTCGCTGCCGTCTTCGCGCAGCATCCGCGCGCGCACTGGATCGAGCGGTTGGCCGCGGTCGACTGCTGTGTGACGCCGGTGCTCTCGCCCGACGAGGTTCTCGACGACCCACAGGTCCGTGCGCGGGGCATGATCGTCACGGTGGACGGCGTGCGCCACTACGCGCCGCCGTTCCGGCTCGCCGGTCACGCATTCGCGATCGCGCGCGGCGCGCCGACCCATGGCGAACACTCGGCGGAGATTCTGCGGGAAGCAGGATTGAGCGACAAGGAAATCGATGCGCTGCGTGCCAGGGGCACCTTCGTCGAGGGCGTCTGAGGGCCGGCGCCCTCCGACGCCGGTGCCCCGTCGAAAGCGGTCCGTCGGGATTGCCGTTTCGCCTCCGACGGATTAGAGTTTTGAGAAGATGAAGTCTACAAAACCCTTCGCCCGCAGCGTGTGCGGATCGGCCGCACAGCCTGGTTTGCCAGCGAGACGTTGATAGGAGGCACGATGAGATTTCGCTTGAGAACGGCCGTCGTATTGGTGGCGCTGACGGCTTGTCCTGCCCTTTCCCAGGCCGCTGAACTCGAGACGCTCGGCGCGATGCATCAGACGGGCAAGGCGGTCGATTGGCCGCTGATTCCGCAGACCGGACCCAAGGCGGACCAGATCAAGCAGAACCTGGCCAAGATCAAGCTGCCGCCGGGTTTCCACATCGGCTTGTACGCGATCGTACCGGACGCACGCCACATCGCCGTCGGTCCGCAGGGCGTCGTGACGTTCGTCGGCACGCGCAAGACGAAAGTCTGGGCGGTGACCGACCGCGCGCGAAGGGGCGTCGGCGACGAGGTCAAGGAGTTCGCCCCGACCTTGCCGAAGAACATCCCCAACGGGCCGTGCTTTTCCAAGGATGGCTTCCTGTACATCGTCGAGCAGAACCGGGTGCTGGAGTATCCGGCGGCCGAGTTCTTCTACGAGAGCCCGGACGTGGTGGCCGGCAACGTCGTCGCGGAAGGCGAGCTCATTCCGAAGGCCGAAGAGAGCTACAACCATACCGCCCGTCCCTGCCGCATCGGCCCGGACAACAAGCTCTACATTCAGCTCGGCCAGCCGTACAACGTGCCGCCCAAAGACAAGCTCGACCTGTACCACAAGACCGGCATGATGGGGATCCTCCGCATGGACCGTGACGGCAAGAACCGCGAGGTGTATGCCACCGGACTTCGCAACGCCGTCGGCATGGATTTCAATCCGAAGGACAAGACCCTCTGGAGCAACGACAACCAGGTCGACGGCATGGGCGACGACCAGCCGCCCGGCGAAATGAATCGCATCGCCAAAGGCGGGCTGGACTTCGGCTTTCCTTGGTACGGGGGCGGACATACGCGGACCAACGAATACAAGAGCGACGCGCCGCCCGCCGGTGTGGTGTTTCCCGAAGTCGAGCAGGTCGCACACGCGGCTGACCTCGGGCTCGTGTTCTATACGGGCACGATGTTCCCAAAGAAATACCAGGGCGCGATTTTCTCGACCCAGCACGGCTCGTGGAATCGCACCGTCCCGATCGGCGCCCGCGTCATGGTCACGTTCCTCAAGGACGACGGGCACGTCGCCGGTAAATCCGAACCGTTCGCCGAAGGCTGGAACGACAACGGCTACTACCTGGGACGGCCGGTCGACGTTGCGGTGATGCATGACGGCTCGCTGCTGATTTCGGACGATCTGGTCGGAGCGCTCTACCGCATCTGGTACGACGGAAAGTAATCGGTTCGTCGCAGCGGATGGCCGGTCATCGCCGGTCATCTTTTTTTCCGAGCGTCCATCGCGAGGAGGCCGGGCATTGGCCGGCGAGGCGCTGCGAATGGCGGTGTCCGGGACTTATTTCCGCCTGCCGACCTCCCGCTCGACGCCGGCCGGCAGGTCGACAACGCGCGCCATTTCCGGATCGTTGAAACGGCAGCCCTGTGCGACATAGTCGGCCGCCATGGCCGTCGCATCGGCGCCCCAGAAAAGTTCGCCGCCGATCGCCAGCGTCGGCACGCCGAAGACCCCGCGTGCCACCGCCTCGTCGGTGTTACGGCGCAGCGCGTCCTTGACCTCGGCGGATGCGATGCGCTCGGCGGCGTCCGGCACGTTGAGCTCCGTCATGAGCTCGGCCCATTCGATCGGGAGGTCGCCGAGCCTTCCATCGCGCCAGACAAAACGGAAGATGCGACGGACGATGTCCGGATCCGCGTCGGCGGCGACGGCCAGACGCAGCAACGGCAGCGGGTTGAACGGATGCACGGCAGGAAACTTCAGCGGTACGCCGATGCGCCTGGCTTGCCAGGCGACAAACTGGTAGGTGAAGCGCCGCTTCGCCGGAATTTCAGCCGGGCCCTTCTGTCCGCACGCTTTGAGCAGGCCGGCGAACAGGACAGGCCGGTAGCGGACGCGAAGCGAGCGTTCGAGTTGAGGCAGTTGCTCGCACTGCAGATACGAGAATGGCGACACGAAATCGAAATACCAGTCAGCGCTCGCCATCGGATTCATCCTCGGTCGCGTGCCGCGCAGCGATGGCCGCACCGAATTGCGCACGGCGGGTTGCCAGCGTCGCCAGCACCGCTTGCTTCTGCCGCGGCGACGACTCGGCCCAGGCGGCGATCTCGTCGAGCGTCCGATAGCATCCGGCGCATAAGCCGGTCGCGCGATCGATCCTGCATACGCTGGTGCATGGCGAGGCGATCGCGCCGTTGCCGACCGGTGTCACGGCGCAGGCGGCAGGGGTTGTCGGACGTCGAGCGCGCGCGCCACGCGCGATGCCGGCTCGCGCTCGAGAAAATCGCAAATGTATCGCCCGGCGACGCGCAGGCGGTTCATGTCGACGCCGGTGTGGATATTCAGGCCATCGAGCAGGTACAACAGATCTTCGGTGGCTACGTTGCCCGTCGCCCCTTGGGCGTAAGGACAGCCGCCCAGACCGGACACCGAGCTGTCGAAGGTTGCGACGCCGACTTCCATGGCGGCATAGACGTTGGCAATGGCCTGGCCATAGGTGTCGTGAAAATGCCCGGCCAGCGCGGTGACCGGCACCGCTGCGGCGACCGTCGCGACCAGTCGGCTCGTCCGCCCCGGCGTTCCCGTACCGATGGTGTCGCCAAGCGACACCTCGTAGCAGCCCATCGCGTGCAGCTCCGCCGCAACCTCGCGCACCGCCGTGGGTGCGATCTCTCCTTCGTAAGGACAATCGAGCACGCAGGAGATGTAGCCGCGCACGCGCACGCTTCGCGCCTTGGCCACAGCGGCGACCGCGCGTGCCCGATCCAGGCTCTCGGCGATCGAGCAGTTGATGTTGTGTTGCGAGAATGTCTCCGACGCGGCGACGAAGACCGCCACTTCGTCGGCGCCGGCGGCCACGGCGGCGTCGAACCCCTTGATGTTGGGCGTCAGCACGGGGTAGCGCACGCCGGGCTTGCGCCGGATAGCCGCCATCACCTGGGCACTGTCTGCCATCTGCGGTACCCATTTGGGCGAAACGAAGCTGGTCGTCTCGATCGCCGGCAGACCCGCGTCGGTCAGGCGGTCGATCAGTCCGACCTTGACGTCGGTCGGCACCATCGCCTTCTCGTTCTGCAAACCATCTCGCGGCGCCACATCGACGATGCGAACGCGTTGCGGCAGTCTGCTGCGGGTGGGTTCGGCCATGAGATCGGTCAATATTCTCGGTCGCGGCCGACGATGCCGGTGATCGGCAGGCCGGCTTCGAGCCGGGCGATCTTGCCGGCGATCTGCGACACCGACTCCTCGACCAACGTGACCGCCGAAACATGCGGCGTGATGCTGATCCGCGGATGATGCCAGAAAGGATGCGAGGCCGGTAAAGGCTCGTCGCTAAAAACATCGAGCGCGGCACCCGCCAGCCCGTCCGCATCGAGCATGGCAAGGAGGTCGTCGTCGACGATCAGCGCGCCACGGGAGACGTTGACCAGGTACGCGCCTGCGGGCAGTTGCGACAAGGTGCGGCGGTCGAGCATGCCGCGGGTCTCGCGGGTCAGCGGGAGCAGACAGATCAACACGCGCGACCGGGCGAGAAACGAATCCAGCTCGACTGCCCCGGCATAGCTGTCCACGCCCGCCACGCTCTTTCCCGTCCGGCTCCATGCGGCGAGGGGAAATCCGAACGGCTTGAGCGCGGCGGCGACCGCGCTGCCCAACACACCCAAGCCGAGTATGCCCACGCCGAAGGTCCGCTTGTCCAGCCGCACGCGCGGCCGCCAGGCCGCGGCGCGTTGCGCCTCCGCGTAGGCGTCGAACTCGCGGTATCGGCGAAGCACCGCATGAACGACGTACTCGCTCATTTGCTCCGCCATGCCCGCGTCCTCGAGCCGGACCACCGGAACATTCGATGAAATCGCTTCGATGCCGGCCAGCGCGTCGACGCCGGCGCCGAGATTGAAGATCGCCTTGACCGATCCGAGTTGCTGCAGCAAATGAGGCGGCGGCTTCCAGAGCAGCGCGTAGTCGATGTTTTCAAGCGGCGGCATTGTCTTGGCGCCATTGCAATGCGGCCACGAATGCAGGCGGGCCAGAGGCAGCGCGCGCGACAGCGCAGCAAGCCATTCCGCAGCATTGCTCGCCGCAGTGCAAAAAAACAGATTCAAACTTCGGGCGCTTTCGCTTCGACGTCGATCAACTCCGCACCCTCGGGCACCTGATCGCCTTGACGGTAGTGGATGGCGGCCACCGTTCCCGCGATGGGCGCAATGATCGTATGCTCCATTTTCATCGCTTCGAGAATCAGCAGCGGTGCACCCTCGGCGACCGTGTCGTGCGGCTTCACCAGGACCGCGACGATCGTGCCGGACATCGGCGCAGCAAGATGACCGCCCTGTCGAGGCTCGTCTACCGCGTGCGCCAACGGATCGATCAGACGCAGGCGATACTCTTCGCTTCCGCAGAACACGAAGCGCTGATCCTCCAACGGCACGATCTGCGCGGCAAAACGGACGCCGTCGACTGCGACCGTCAGCGACTCGCCTTGGCTTTCCACCGACGCGGGCATCCGCCGGCCGCTCGCCTCGACGATCCATGCACCGCCCGCGGCGCGCACCATGACCGGATATTCGATTTCGTGCGCGGCAAAAGTGAACGCTATGCCGTGCTCGTCGCTGTTGAGCCACCAGCCCTCGATCGCGCGCCAGGGTGAATAGGGATCGGCTGAGAATGCCGCGACCGCAGCTGCCTCCTCGCGCATTCGCAAGACCTCCGCCAGGGCCGCAACGGCCAGCGTCGCCGCCGACGGCGGGGAGGCAGGCGGCAGCAGATCCGCTTGCTGGCGGCCGATCAGGCCGGTGTCGAGCCGCCCTGCGGCAAAGTCGGGATGCGCGACCAGCCGGCGCAGAAAGGCCACATTGGTCGTGACGCCGACGACGCGGTACTGCGCCAGCGCATCGCCAAGCCGCCGCAGCGCGTCGGGTCGATCGCTGCCTCTGACGACGAGCTTGGCGAGCATCGGATCGTAGAACCGGCTGATCTCGTCTCCGCTTCGCACGCCGCTGTCGATCCGCACGTGCTCCATTGGCGGCGGCGTGCCCAGGTAGGCTATACGTCCAGTCGATGGCAGAAATCCACGTTCGGGATCCTCGGCGTAGATCCGGACCTCCATCGCGTGGCCGTCAATGCTGACATCCGACTGCCGGCGCGGCAGCGGCTCTCCTGCGGCGATACGCAATTGCCACTCGACCAGGTCAAGCCCCGTGATCATCTCGGTGACGGGATGCTCGACCTGCAGCCGCGTGTTCATTTCCATGAAGTAGAAGGCGCCCGCGCCTGCCGCCTCGACGATGAACTCAACCGTGCCGGCACCGACGTATCCGATCGCCTTTGCCGCCGCAACGGCCGCCCCTCCCATGTCGGCGCGGCGCCTTTCGCTCAGACCCGGTGCGGGCGCCTCTTCGATCACCTTCTGGTGGCGGCGCTGCATCGAGCAGTCTCGCTCGAACAGATGGATGCATTCGCCGTACATATCGGCAAACACCTGCATTTCGATATGTCGCGGCTCGATCAGGTATTTCTCGAGCAGTACGGCGGCGTCGCCAAAGCTTGCCTTCGCCTCGCGTCGCGCCGACTCGAGCGCCGCGACAAAATCCTCGGGTCGCTCGACGACGCGCATACCCTTGCCGCCCCCGCCGGCGGACGCCTTGATCAGCACCGGGTAGCCGACAGCGTCGGCTTCACGTTTGAGCACTGCGTCAGCCTGATCGGCGCCGTGATAGCCGGGAACGAGTGCGACCCCCGCCCGCCCCATGATCGTCTTGGACTCGGCCTTGGAACCCATCGCCCTGATCGCGGCGGGTGGGGGACCGATGAAAACCATCCCCGCCAACCCGACGGCCGCAGCGAACTCGGCGTTCTCCGAAAGAAAGCCGTACCCCGGATGGATAGCCTGCGCGTTCGCCTGCTTCGCGATAGCGATGATCTTCTCGCCGCACAAGTAGCTCTCGCGTGGAGGTGGCGGACCGATGCGGTGGGCCTCATCGCAACTGGCGACATGGAGCGCGCCGGCATCGGCATCCGAATAGACCGCGACCGTCCGTATACCCATGCGGCGCGCGGTGCGCGCGACGCGGCAGGCGATCTCGCCGCGATTGGCGATCAATATCTTGCCGAACATCGGGCGCGCGACCATCGCGGGTCTCAGGCGTCCGGTCCGGTGGCGGCGCCGAACCAGCGCTGGATCCTGCCGATGACCGCGCGGAGCGACCGGACCAGCATCGGCAGCATCCAGATCGCCAGCGCGACGAGCAGCGCCAGCACGATGAAAAGCCCGATCGGATGCGCCAGCGCAAGGTAGATCAGCACGCCGACCAGCATGTCTTCGGAGAACGATGCCGCCCAGTTGGAAAAGGGCTCGGGCGAGGTATTGATCACCATTCGCGCTCCGGCTTTGGTGAAATGGCTGCCGGCCGCGAGCGTTCCGCCGAGAATCGCCGCGGTCAAGGTCCATGCGGGCGGCGAATCGCCGAAGACACTGGCGGCCAAGGCCGCGCCGGCGGGGATGCGCACGAACGTATGCACCAGGTCCCAGACCGAGTCGAAGCCCGGGACCTTGTCGGCGAAGAATTCGGCGATCACCATGAATCCCGACGCGGCGAGCACCATCGGGTGCGACAGGATGCGCAGATGCTCGGGCAGCTCGTACCAGCCGGCAAAGCCCACCGCACCGGTAATGAACAGCACCGCGTAGAGTCGTATGCCGCTGGCCCAGCCCAGCGCCGCGGCCAATGCGACCAGCTGCCAGGTGTCGAAGTGTTCCACGATCTTTCGGCCTTCACTCGCCGCGCGGCACCCACGATGCCTTGCGCTTGCCCAGGAAGGCCGCGATACCCTCCTTCGCTTCGGGCGAAGCGCGCACGCGGGCGATGCGGCGCGCCGTGTCGGCGATCAATCTTGCATCGGCCGGCCGGTTCGCGACGGCGCGGATCAGGTCCTTGCATTCGGCTTGCGCCGCGGGACCGGTGATCAGCAACGCACCGAGGATGTCGTTGATCCTCGGATCGAGCCCGGGCAGCGATATCACTTCATGCAGCAAGCCCAGGCGGTGCGCTTCGTCGGCACCGAAGCGTTCGCCGGTCAGAAAGTATCGCCGTGCGGCGCGAGCTCCGATCGCTGCGACGACGTAAGGACCGATCGTCGCGGGAATCAGACCCAGGCGCGCCTCGGATAGCGCGAACGTCGCCTCCGGCGTGCCCAGCGCAACGTCGCAGCAAGCGACCAGACCGACGCCGCCGCCGTAGGCGGCGCCGTGCACGCGCGCGATCGTGGGCTTCGACATTCGATTCAAGGTCTTCAGCATGCGTGCCAGCGCGTTGGCGTCAGCCAGGTTCTGCGGGCGCGAATAGGTCGCCATTTCACGCATCCAGTTGAGGTCGGCCCCGGCGCAAAAGCTCTTTCCGGCGCCGGCGAGCACAACCGCGCGGACGTTCGGATCGCGATCAAGGCGCCGCAGCGCCGCGGTGAGCTCGGTGATCAAAAGCTGATCGAACGCATTGTGCAGCTCGGGCCGATTCAGCGTCACCACCGCAATCGCCGGCCGCAGCTCGACCTCGATGCGGGTCGATTCGGGAGCGCCTCGCGTCCGCGGACGACTGCCCGCCTTGCCGGTGCTTGCGCTCTTCTTGCGCACCACGGCAGTCACATCCGGAACACGCCGAACCGGGTCGGCTCGATCGGACGGTTCATCGCAGCCGAAATGGCGAGTCCGAGGACCGCTCGCGTGTCGGCGGGATCGATCACGCCGTCGTCCCAGAGGCGCGCGCTCGCATAGTAAGGATGCCCTTCGCGTTCGTACTGGTCACGCAGCGGCGTCTTGAACGCCAGCTCCTCGTCGGAACTCCAGGTACCCCCCTTGGCTTCGATGGCATCGCGCCGAATCGTCGCCAGTACCGTGGCCGCCTGCTCGCCGCCCATCACCGAGATCCGCGCGTTCGGCCACATCCAGAGAAAACGCGGATTGAACGCGCGGCCGCACATCCCGTAGTTACCAGCGCCGTAGCTGCCGCCGATGATCACCGTGAACTTGGGAACGCTTGTGCACGAGACCGCGGCCACCATCTTTGCCCCGTCGCTGGCGATGCCGCCGGCTTCATATTTCTGGCCCACCATGAATCCCGTGATGTTCTGCAGGAAGACGAGCGGGATTCCCCGCTGGCTGCACAACTCGATGAAGTGCGACCCTTTGAGCGCCGATTCCGAATACAGCACGCCATTGTTGGCGATGATTCCGATCAGGTAGCCCGACAGGCGCGCGAATCCGGTGACCAGCGTCGCGCCATAGCGGGCCTTGAATTCGTCGAACTCGCTGCCGTCGACGATCCGGGCGATGACCTCGTGCACATCATAGGGTTTCTTGATATCGGCGTTGATGACGCCGTAGATCTCGTCGGGTGGATAGATCGGCGGCCGCGGTGGAACGACGTCGGAAAGCGCCGGCTTGACGCGATTGAGATTGCCGACAATACGACGTGCGATCGCCAGCGCGTGCGGGTCATTGAGCGCGAAGTGGTCGGCGACGCCCGAAATTCGCGTGTGCACATCGGCACCGCCCAGCGCTTCCGCGCTGACGACTTCACCGGTCGCCGCCTTGACCAGGGGCGGCCCGGCCAGAAATATCGTTCCCTGCTCGCGCACGATGATCGATTCGTCCGACATTGCCGGCACGTAGGCACCGCCTGCGGTGCACGATCCCATGACGACCGCGATCTGCGGTATCCCCTCCGCCGACATCGTCGCCTGGTTGAAGAAAATACGGCCGAAATGGTCGCGGTCGGGGAAAACGTCGGTCTGGTTCGGAAGATTGGCACCGCCGGAATCGACGAGATAAATGCACGGCAGTCGGTTTTCGCGCGCGATCTCCTGCGCGCGCAGATGCTTCTTGACCGTCATCGGGTAATAGGTGCCGCCCTTGACCGTCGCGTCGTTGCAGACGACCACGCATTCGCGGCCGGATACGCGGCCGATCCCGGTGATGATCCCGGCCGCGGCGATGTTGTCGTCGTACATGCCGTAGGCCGCGAGCTGCGAGAGCTCGAGAAACGGCGAGCCGGGATCGAGCAAGGCCGCCACCCGCTCGCGCGGCAGCAGCTTGCCCCGGCCCGTATGACGGCTGCGCGCCGCGTCACCCCCGCCGCATTCGATCGCGCGCACCTTAGCCTTCAGGTCGGTCACGAGCGACTCGAGAGCCTTGCGGTTGGCGACGAACACCGGGTCGCGCGGGTCCAGCCGGGTCTCGATCAAGGGCATGGCATCCAGGCGCTTTGCTGCAACGGGTAGCCGGGCATCAGCTCGTATTCGGGCGTGCGATCGGTCACGTCACCACCCCCCGGTCGCCAGCCAGCGGTCCACCTGGTCGAGCCGATCCATCCCCCAGAAGGGCTCGCCGTCGGCGATGAGGAACGGTGAGCCGAAAACGCCGGCGGCGATCGCCTGGTCGTTTTCGACTCTGAGCGCATCCTTGATCGCGGGATCGTCGATCGCCGCGCGCGCCGCGCCCTGGTCGACGCCGGATCGCGCGGCGATCGCCGCAGCTCGGTCCGGACTCGATATGTCGATGTCTTCGGTGAAAAACGCGCGGTACAGCGCATGCAGCACCGCGACCGCGAGCGCCGGTTCTTTGCGCTGCGACCAGAGCACGATGCGCGCCGGAGCTTGCGTGGCGATCGGAAACACCGAAGGCATACGGAATCCGGTCACACCGTAAAGTCGGCCGCTGCGCGCCATGTCGCGCTTCGAGTAGTCGCCTTTCAGCGGGACCTGCGTCAACGGAACAGCGCCGGTGTGCTTGAAAACGATGCCAAGCAGAATGGGATGCCAGTCGACACGGCGCCCGTGGCGTGCGGCCAGCGCCTCGATCTTCTCCGAGGCAAGGAAACCATACGGCGAAGAGAAGTCGAAGTAGAAATCGATTGCGGCAGGCATCGTGTCCTTCCTGAGATTCAGCCAGCCAGCGCGCGCCCGATCACGAGCCGCTGGATATCGCTCGTGCCTTCGTAGATCTGGCAGACGCGCACATCCCGATAGATGCGCTCGACCGGAAAATCGGTCACATACCCGTAGCCGCCGTGGATCTGGATCGCATCCGAGCATACGCGTTCGGCCATTTCGGAGGCAAACAGCTTTGCCATCGACGCCTCCTTGAGGCATGGCTGCCCGGCGTCGCGCAAGCTGGCGGCGTGCCAGACCAGTTGCCGGCCTGCCTCGATCTGCGTGCCCATGTCGGCCAGGCGGAAGCTTACGGCCTGATGCTCGATGATCGGCTTGCCGAAACTCGTCCGCTCGCGCGCGTACGCGAGCGCCGCCTCGAACGCCGCCCGCGCCATGCCGACCGCCTGCGCAGCGATGCCTATGCGTCCCGCCTCGAGATTGGCGAGCGCGATCCGGTAGCCCTCGCCTTCGCGGCCAAGCAGGTTCGCTGCCGGAACGCGACAGTCGGAGAGGACGATTTGCGCGGTATCCGAGGCGCGCTGCCCGAGCTTGTCCTCTATGCGCGTGGACTCATACCCGGGAAAGTTGGTCTCGACGATGAACGCGGACATGCCTTTCTTGCCCGCATCCCGATTGGTCAGCGCCAACACGATGGCGACGTCTGCGTTCTTGCCGGACGTAATGAACTGCTTGGTGCCGTTCAATAGATAGTGGCCGGCCCCGTCGCTTCGGACGAATTCCGCTCGCGTCGCGATGGCCGCAGCGTCCGACCCGGTATGCGGCTCGGTCAGACAGAAGCACCCTATTTTGGCCCCGCTCGCCAGCGGCTTCAGGTACCGATCCTTTTGCGCCGCAGTGCCGAACGCGAGTATGGGTCCGCAGACGACCGAGTTCTGCACGCTGATGATGGTCGATGTCGCTCCGTCTCCGGCGGCGATTTCCTCCAGCACGACCGCGAGCGAAACATAGTCGAGGCCGGCGCCGCCGTGCGACTCCGGCACGACGATGCCGCACGCACCAAGCGCCGCGAGCTCCCGCAGCGCCTCCCGTGGAAAGGTGTGCTCGCGGTCCCAGGCTGCGGCGAAAGGCGCAAGCCGCTGCTGCGCAAAGCTGCGCATGGTGTCGCGCACCATCTGCTGGGATTCGCTGAGCAGCATCGATCGTCCGGTGTCTACCGTCGCGTGTCGAAGGCGAGGCGTACGGCGATACCCGCGAGCACGACGCCGAGCACCCAGCGCTGCACTGCCGACCAGAGCGGGCGCCGCGCAAGCCACTGCGTGATCGCACCCGCGGCGAGGACGAAGACGAGGTCGCTGGCGACGTTGATGGCTATCTGCAGGAGTCCGAGCACCAGCCCCTGCGCTAGGATGCTGCCTCGCGCGGCATCGATGAATTGGGGAAACAGCGCCAGGTAGAACATCGCGACCTTGGGATTCAGCATGCTGGTGACCAGGCCCATGCGGAAGAGCCTGCCGGGCGCATCGCGCGGCAGCGGGCGCGGCGCGAATACGCCCCGGCCGCCCGGACGCAGGGCGTCCCAGGCGAGCCACAACAGGTACGCGGCGCCGGCATAGCGCACCGCGTCATAAAGGACCGGCACCGTCAGGAAGATCGCCGACAACCCAAGCGACGCGGCGAAGACATGAAGCACGAAGCCGAGCGAGGTGCCGGCCAGCGAGACGATGCCGGCGCGGCGTCCCTGGCACAATGTGCGCGACACCAGATAGAGGAGGTTCGGGCCCGGCGTCAATGCGAGGAGGAGGCTCGCCACGGCGAACAGCGCAAGGTTCTGCGGCGTCGGCATCAGTCGCTTTCCATTTCACCGGGTCCGGTGCTTCCGACGCTCGCGGCGCGATGCGCCGGCACGCGCGGGATCAAGCGCCGACCTCGTAGCCGAGCTCGCGCAATAACGGTCCGGCGCCGCTTTCCACCTGACGCCGCTCGGCATCGCTCATTTCCCGCCGCCACGCCTCGACCCGCTCGGCCATCGGCGGCCGCGCGAGATTGACGTGGATGCGTGTGCGCTCGTCGCGCGCGATCATCCTTCCGTCGGCGTGCATCCGGCCCCGCAGCCTGGCGAGCCGCGCTTGTCCGCGCGCGCCGGAGTCGAGCATGCCGGGCTCGTAGGGAAGCGCCAGATAGTCGGACAGCCGCTTGAGCTCGACTTCCGGCTGCAGAACCAGGTCCTCGAAGCGGACCTCGAGATAGCAGCGCAAGCCTTGCGCCAGCCGCCGGCCGGCCTCGACGTTCTGCCGCCAGTACTGGCCCAGCACCGCGTAATCCTGACTTGGCGCGAACCAGGTCTTGCGCCACGACATGGCGGTGTCGCGCGGATCGCGCAGCACATGGACGAAATGCGCCTCGGGCAGCAATGCCTGGATGTGCTGCATCGTGAACACGTAGCCGGGGGTCTTATCGCCCGCACGCTGCTTGTTCTGAGCTTCGCCGTACAGCGCGTAGAACGCTCGGGTGCCGGCGGCGACGGTGAATATGGGAATCGCCTGCAGCTTGCGCCAGAACTGGTCCTTGTCCAGGCCGAAGTCCGACCAGTTCGAAATGGTCATCCGGTCTGTGGTGACAATGTCGAAAAAGCGGCGGCGGAGCGTCTCGGGCTCGCCCGACATGCCCATCACGTTCGGCAGAAACGAGGTTTCCGGCGGAATGGCCAGTTGCGAATGCGCATCGAGCATCACCGCCAGCAACGACGTCCCGGAGCGCGGGCAGCCGACGATGACCGGAAACGGATCGAGCGGCGCGCGCGGCGTCGTTACCCGGGTGTGACGACCGCCGACGTGCAAGGTGACGCGCGGCGACTCGAAGACGAGCTTGTCGGCCATCGCCCGTCGTTCAGGGGAGCTCGATCGCGAGCGCGGTCGCCTCGCCGCCGCCGATGCAAAGGCTCGCCATACCCCGTTTCTTGCCGAACTTGCGCAGCGCGCCCAGCAAAGTGACGACGATGCGCGCGCCTGAGGCTCCGATCGGATGGCCCAGCGCACAGGCACCGCCGTGGATATTGACCTTGTCCACAGGAAGACCGTGCTCCTGCATCGCAGCCATCGTCACGACCGCAAAGGCTTCGTTGATCTCATACAAATCGACGTCCTCCGGTTTCCAGCCGACTTTCGCATAGAGCTTGCGCATCGCGCCGACCGGTGCCGTCGTGAACCACCCCGGCTCCTGCGCGTGCGTGGCATGGTCCAGTATCACCGCCAGCGGCTTCAGTCCCTTGCGCTCGGCGAGCGATCGGCGCATGAGCACCAGCGCGGCGGCCCCGTCCGAGATCGAACTCGAATTGGCCGCGGTCACCGTACCGTCCTTGCGAAATGCGGGCTTCAGCCCGGGGATCTTGTCGGGACTCGCTTTGGCCGGCTGCTCGTCCTTGTCGATCACCACCTCCCTCTTGCGGCCCGGCACGGTGACCGGCGCAATCTCCCATGCGAAGGATCCGTCGTTGTTCGCGGCGAGTGCGCGCGACAGCGAGCGTAGCGCGAACTCATCCTGCGCTTCGCGCGAGAAATGAAACTTGTCCGCGCACTGTTCGGCGAAGACGCCCATCAGCTTCCCGCGGTCGTAGGCATCCTCCAGGCCATCGAAAAACATATGGTCGATGACGGTGCCATGGCCCATCCGCATGCCCGAACGCGCCTTTGGCAGCAAGTAGGGCGCGTTGGTCATGCTTTCCATGCCACCCGCGACAATGATCTCGGCGCTGCCAGCGATGATCGCGTCGTGCGCGAGCATCGTGGCTTTCATCGCCGACCCGCACATTTTCGACAGCGTCGTACAGTGGGTCGATAGCGGCAGGCCGGCCTTGAGCGATGCCTGACGCGACGGCGCCTGCCCCTGTCCGGCCATTAGACAATTGCCGAAAATCACTTCGTCGACCTCGGCCGGTGCGACACCGGCGCGCTCCACCGCGGCCTTGATCGCCACCGCACCGAGATCGCTCGCCGCAAGCGACGCGAAATCGCCCTGCAGGCCGCCGATCGGCGTCCTCGCCGCGCCAACGATGGCTATCGGATCACTCTGCAAAATGAAAACACTCCTCGACAAGCCGGCGTGGCGCCCGTCCGGGCGTCACGCCGGCGGCGCTGCCCGACCCGCCGCCTTCTGCATGCGGCGCGGCCGACGCACCAGTTCAGCGCCGCAGTTCGGGCACACGCCGTTCAACGCGTTCGCGCAGGTAGCGCAGAAGGTGTTTTCGTAACTGCAGATGTACGCGCCGTCGGCGTCGGCAGCAAGCGGCCATGCACATCGCTCACAGCGTTCGCGCATTTCCAGTGCCATCGCCTCTCCGCTACTCGATCTCGTTGATCCAGCATTCTACGGATTTCCGAGCCGTTTTGTTGCCCTGCTCTGGCCGCCGGTACCGTGCTACTTGGTCTCGTTGAATAACTCGCGACCAATCAGCATCCTGCGAATTTCCGACGTACCTTGTTGCTCTGGCCTCGGCCGCCGCTCTCGCGGCTTGACCTTCGCTTCGCTCGGGTCAGCCTCGTCCGATCGACGCCGATACCGTGCTACTTGGTCTCGTTGAATAATTCGCGACCAATCAGCATCCTGCGAATTTCCGACGTACCGGCGCCGATCTCATACAACTTGGCGTCGCGCCAGAGCCGGCCCACCGGATACTCGTTGACATAGCCGTTGCCGCCGAGGGCCTGGATCGCCTCGCCGGCCATCCAGGTCGCCTTCTCCGCCGCATACAGTATCGCACCGGCGGCGTCCTTGCGCGCGGTCTCGCCCCGGTCGCAAGCACGCGCCACGGCGTAGACGTAGGCACGGCACGCGTTCATCGTCGTGTACATGTCGGCGATCTTGCCCTGCATCAGCTGAAACTCGCCGATCGGCTGACCGAATTGGCGCCGCTCGTGCACGTAGGGAAGTACCGCATCCATGCAGGCACTCATGATGCCGAGCGGGCCGCCGGCAAGAACCACGCGCTCATAGTCGAGACCGCTCATCAGAATATTGACGCCGCGGCCCTCTGCCGAGAGAACGTTGTCCTCCGGTACCTCGCAATCCTCGAACACCAGTTCGCAGGTGTTGGATCCGCGCATGCCGAGCTTGTCGAGCTTCTGCGCGGTGGAAAAACCCTTCATGCCCTTTTCGACAAGAAACGCCGTGATGCCCCGCGGCCCGGCATCGACGTCGGTTTTGGCGTAGACGACCAGCGTATCGGCGTCCGGGCCGTTGGTGATCCACATCTTCGTGCCGTTCAGCAGGTAGTGACCGTCGCGATGCGCGGCCGAGAGCCGCATCGAGACGACGTCCGAGCCCGCGCCGGGCTCGCTCATGGCCAATGCGCCGACGTGTTCGCCTGTTACGAGCGGCGGAAGGAAGCGTTTTTTTTGCGCCTCGCTGCCATTGCGCCGGATCTGGTTGACGCATAGGTTCGAGTGGGCCCCATAAGACAGCCCCACCGATGCCGAAGCGCGGCTGATTTCCTCCATCGCCACGACATGGGCGAGGTAGCCCATGGCGGCGCCCCCGAACTCCTCTTCGACGGTGATGCCGAGCAGGCCGAGATCACCCATCTTTCGCCAGAGGTCGTGCGGAAAACGATTGTCGTGGTCGATCGCCGCAGCTCGCGGCGCAATCTCTGCGGCGGCGAAATCGTGGACCGCGGCGCGCAGCATGTCGATCGTCTCGCCCAGCGCGAAGTTGAGCGACGGAAAGCTGGACATTTTTCGCTCCTCGACGCTCAGCGGTCAGGCTTTCCAGCCGTCACGATCAACGTCTGCTGCATCAGCGCACACAGCGTCGACGCTTCCTCCCGCATGGCATCGCCAATCGAACCAAAAGACCAACTCTACATTACGTTTACGTAAACGTCAACGTCAACGTCGGAGCCAACCGCCGTCATGCCTGACCTCCGTTCGGGCTCCGGCGCAGCCGCTTGCGGCACTGCCTTTCGAGAGCTTCGATCTCGGAGAGCACGATCGCGATGTCTTCCTGCTGCTGCTTGAGCATGGCGCGGCGCGCGGCCAGCACTTCGAGGAATTTGACGAGCTGCGGCCGCTCGCTCCTGCTGACGTCGTACAGGTCGAGGAGTTCGCGGATCTCGGTCAACGACAGGCCGAGCCGCTTGCCGCGCAAAATGAGCTTGATACGCACCCGCTCGCGCTCGCCGTAAACGCGGGCCTGCCCCACGCGTCGCGGCAGCAACAAGCCTTCGTCTTCGTAGAAACGGATCGTGCGGGTCGTCAGCGCGAATTCCTGCGCAAGATCGGAGATGCTGAACGTGACCGGATCCGGATGCGAAGGCATTTCGGTAGAGCGCGGAGCTCAAATGCGGGGGCGGTTCCAAGATACCACAAGGGGTCCCGCACGCCTGCCGGCGACAGGGCAGCCTTGACAGGTCGCAGCGATTCGATGGACGATGCTGCATTGCACAAAACCGGTCATTCCGGCGCACCGCAGGCGCGCCGGCGCAAGATGAACGCCCCCCTGCCACCGATACTCCACTACCCATACAGCGACGCACCTGCGCCCGGTACGTCGCGCGAAGTGGCGCCCGGCATTCACTGGCTGCGCATGCCGCTGCCCTTCGCCCTCGATCACATCAACCTGTGGCTCGTCGGGGACGGCGGGACATGGACTCAAATCGATTGCGGCTACGGCAACGCGCCGACGCGGCAGCTCTGGCAGGCGCACTTCGCCGGCATCCTGGCGGGCAAACCGCTCGCGCGCGTCGTCGCGACGCACTACCATCCGGACCACCTGGGCAACGCGGCCTGGCTGGCGGCGCAATTCGCCTGCCCGGTCATCATGCCGCAGGCCGAATACCTTACCGCGCATGCGATCGCCGGCGAGCACAGCGGCTATGGCCCGGCGCCGATGAGGAGTCTGCTGCGCGCGCACGGCCTGTCCGAAGAGCACATGGCGGCGTTGGATGCCCGCGGCAATCCGTACCGGCGCGGCGTCCCCGAGCTGCCGTCCTACTTCCAGCGTCTGGCGCCGTACGAAGAAATTCGCATCGGTGCAAACGACTGGCGCGTGATTCCGGGGTACGGGCATTCGCCGGAACACGCGTCCCTCTACTGCAAATCGCTCGAAGTGTGCATTTCAGGCGACATGCTTCTGCCCAGGATCAGCACCAACGTCAGCGTGTGGCCGGTCGAGCCCGACGGCGATCCACTGCGCCGTTTTCTGGATTCGTTGACGCCATTCGCAGAGCTCCCGGGCGAGACGCTCATCCTGCCCTCGCACGGCTTGCCCTTCGTCGGCGCAGGTGCTCGGGTCGACCAGTTGCGCGACCATCATGCGGCGCGGCTGGCAGAGCTCGAGATCGCTGCGACGACGCCGAAATCCGCGGCAGAGGTCATCCCGGTGCTGTTTCGTCGCGAGCTCGACCTGCAGCAACGGTTTTTTGCGATGGGCGAAGCGATCGCGCATCTGAACCATCTGTGGCACCGCGGACGCCTGGAGCGCGTGCGCGATGACGAGGGAACCATCCGCTTCGTGCGCACGTCCGGAATACAATAAAGCAATCTGGGAGAGTCTCGATGAGTGCGACCGATACCGAAAGTTTGAGCAAACGGGGTTACGACCCGGTCGCGCTGGTGGACTCGCTCGCCAGCGCTGCGGACAAGAGCGCGAAGCTTCTGGGCGATTATCTCGCGCGCCATTCCAAGGCGGGCGCATCGCTCGCCGTCGACGAGTTCGGCTTGACCAAGGCCTTCATGGAATTGGCGGCCAAGATGCTGTCCAATCCCTACCGCCTGGCGGAAACGCAGATGAACCTCTGGTGGGATTACTCGGCTCTCTGGCAGTCGTCGATGCTCAAACTGCTCGGCCAGTCGCCGACCCCGGTCGCCCAGCCGGCCAAAGGCGATCGCCGTTTTCGCCACGAGGACTGGGAGGAGCACTTTCTGTTCGACTACGTCAAGCAATCGTACCTGATCGCCGCGCGCTGGCTGCACAACGCGGTCGCAACGGTGGAGGGGCTCGACGAGCACACGCAGAAAAAGGTCGACTTCTTCACCCGCCAGTACATCGATGCCTTGGCGCCATCGAACTTCGCGCTGACCAATCCTGAGGTTTTCCGCGAGACCATCGCCAGCGGCGGCCAGAACCTGGTCAAGGGGCTCAATAACCTGCTCGACGACATCGAGCGCGGCAACGGGCAGCTCAAGATATCGATGACCGACACCAAGGCATTCGAGCTTGGCGTCAACATCGCGACGACGCCGGGCAAGATCGTCTACCAGAACGAACTGATGCAGTTGATCCAATACGAGCCTGCGACCGCCAAGGTCTACAAGCGACCGCTGCTGATCATGCCGCCATGGATCAACAAATATTACATTCTCGATCTGCGCGACAAGAATTCTCTGGTCAAATGGTGCGTCGAGCAGGGGCTCACCGTTTTCGTGATCTCCTGGGTCAATCCCGACAAGAAGCTCGCCGGCAAGGACTTCGCCGACTACATGCTGGACGGACCGCTGGCCGCGCTCGACGCGATCGAGAAGGCTACCGGCGAGCGCGAGGTCAACGCGCTCGGCTACTGCCTGGGAGGAACGCTGCTCGCCTCGACCCTTGCCTACATGTCGGCGAAAAAGGACCGGCGTATCGTCAGCGCCGGATTCATGAGCGCATTGATCGATTTCACCGGCGCCGGCGAGCTCGAGGTGTTCATCGACGAGCCCCAGTTGCAGGCGCTGGAAAAGCGGATGAACGAACGCGGGTATCTCGAAGGGTCGGAGATGGCCAACTCCTTCAACATGCTGCGCAGCAACGACTTGATCTGGTCGTTCGTCATCAACAACTACCTGCTCGGGCGCGATCCGTTTCCGTTCGACCTGCTGCACTGGAACTGCGATTCGACGCGCATGCCGGCGAAGATGCATAGCTTCTATCTGCGCAACATGTATTTGCGCAACGCGCTGAAGGAGCCGGGGGGCATCACCCTGGCGAACGTCCCGATCGACGTGTCCAAGGTCTCGCTTCCGACCTACTTCGTCTCGGCCGTAGAAGACCACATCGCACCATGGAAAACGACCTACGCCGGCCCGCGCCTGCTTGGAGGCAAATCGCGCTTCGTGCTCTCGGGGTCCGGACATATCGCCGGCATGATCAATCCACCGGCCGCCAAGAAATACGGCTATTGGACCAACGAAACGCTCGCGGCGACGCCCGACGAGTGGTTCGGCCGCGCCAAGCAGCACGAGGGATCCTGGTGGAATGACTGGCTGAGCTGGCTCAAGCCCCAACTTGGGGCGCAGGTCGCGGCGCGAGAAGTCGGCAAAGGCGGGGCCAGGGGTCGCCTGAAAATCATCGAGGCCGCGCCGGGAAGCTACGCCCGGTTGCGCGCGGACGTCGGCTGAGCGCGCGCCCGTCCGCGCGCCGCACTCACGCGGCACCACCGGTTTCGCGTGGCAGGCTCCGCCGCATTTTGGCGAGATAGTCCAGCCCCGCGATCGCCCGACTGCCGTACCACGACGTCATCGCGCCATCGATCAATGTCACGGGCACGCGTCGACCCCTGGCCGCGAGTCCGGCGGCCAGCGTGCCGACGTCTTCTTCCTTGAACGAGAACGGCTCGGTCGACAGCAGGATGCGCTCGGCCTCGCGCCACGCCGGCGCGTCTTCGGCGAGCGTCGGATAGCGCGGGACAGATACGGCAGGAACCGTACGCCAGCGCGCGAGCCCCAGCATCGCCGATACGTAGGTCGATCGCGCGACCGTA
This sequence comes from Casimicrobiaceae bacterium, assembly GCA_036493675.1. Lineage (GTDB taxonomy): Bacteria > Pseudomonadota > Gammaproteobacteria > Burkholderiales > Casimicrobiaceae > PALSA-1003. The sequence goes on along the minus strand of DASXPJ010000043.1, from coordinate 437,386 downwards.
TACCAGGGATTGCGCCAGATCAGGTAGAGCACGATCTCCTCGGGCAAGGCGGAGACTGCCGCGACCAGTGTGTCCCGCGCGGCGACGTAGCGCCTCTCCAGTGCACTGGCCTCGTCGGTGCGGCCGAAGATCGCTCCGAACATTCGATAGAGCGGCACATTGTCATCCGGCGTCAGCGGATGCGTGGCAACGACGTGCGCGATCTTCGCTGCGAGCGAGTCCACGGTTTCGCGCCGGTTTTCGTCGATATTGACGATCAGATGAGTCGGCGCAAGGGCGAGGACCTTGTCGACAGCGACGTCCTTGGTGCCGCCGACTTTAGGCACGGCTCGGACGGAGGCGCGCGGATGGATGCAGAATCCGGTGCGACCAACGACGTTGGATCCCAGCCCCAGCGCGAACAGGAGCTCTGTCAGGCTGGGGACCAGGCTGACGATGCGTGCGCCGGGCCCCGCGATCGGATGCGCGACGCCGAGCGCGTCGCGCCGCGCGAAGTCATCCATCGATTCAAGTCGAAGCGCGGGGCTTGCGGGGACGGCGCGCGAGAAGCTTGTCGTAGACCGGACGCGGCAGCAGGCGCAACAGGCAGCCCAGCCACGCCATCTGCCAGGGAAGCACATAAAAGCGACGTCCATGGTCGATAGCGCCGGCAATCGAGCGCGCCGCTGCGTCCGCCGTCAGCAGAAACGGCATGCGATAGGGATTGTCAGCGGTCATCGGCGTGGCGACGAAGCCGGGGCAGATCGTGATGACTTCGACCCCGCTTTCGTCAAGCTCGACGCGCAGACTCTCGAGATAGCTGATAGCGGCGGCCTTCGATGCGGAGTACGCGCCGGCACCCGGGAGCCCGCGGAAACCCGCAACGCTCGCGATGCCCACCAGCTTGCCTCGGCCAGCGGCTCTCATGGGCGCGACGAAGGGCTGAAACGTATGCAGAACGCCGAGCACATTGGTATCAAGCACGGCACGGAAGGGCGCGATGTCCGCCGCATACTCGGTCGAGGTGCCGACGGAGATGCCGGCGTTGGCGATGACGATGTCCGGAACACCGAAGCGCGCCACGAAATCGTCGGCCGCGGCGCGTAGCGCCATCGGATCGCGCACGTCGCCGGCATACCATGCATGGCGGCTGCCGTCGAGCATCGAGGCGAGATCCGCCGGAGGGCCCGCCCGGCGCGCGAACAGGCCGAGCACGGCACCCCGCGCGGCGTAGACCTTGGCGAGCGCCGCGCCTATGCCGCTGCTGGCGCCCGTGAGGAATACGTTCACGTGCGCGAAGGACCGGCTTGCGAAGACGCTAGGTTTTGGCGCGCTCGGAGCGGGCCTTGGCGATCAGCACATCGAGCGCCGCAGGGATCTCGGCATGCCCGCCGACGCGATCCGACGCGGTGATGAACTTACCGTCGACGACCACCGTGGGCACCGACTGGATGTTGTATGTCTGAGCGAGCGCCAGGGCCCGCTTCATCTTGCTGTCGATGCCGAACGAACCGTACACGCTGGCGACCTTGGCACGATCGAGACCCTTGCTTGCTGCCCAGTCGAGGAAGGTCTTGTCGTCCCAGAGCGGCTGGCCGCTGCCATGGATCGCCTTGAAGACCTCCGGCGAAAGGCGAGTTTCTTCGCCCAGCGCGTCGAGCGTGTAATAGATCTTGGCCAGCGACTTCCAGCGGTCCTGAAACATCACCGGCACCCGCCGGAACTGAACGTCGGCAGGCATCGACTTGAACCAGTTGTCCAGGTACGGCTCGAGATCGCTACAGTGCGGACAGCCGTAGGAGAAGAATTCGATGACCTCGATTTTCTTGCCCGACTCGACCGGCTGCGGGACCTTCAGGCGCGCGTAGTTCTTGCCTTCGACGAGATCGGCCGCGCCCGCGATCGCGAACGAAAACACGGCCAGAAAGCCGACAAGGCACTTCGCGAGACGAGTCATCGTTACTCCTGCGGAAAATAATCGAAAGCCGCTATTGGGCTCGCCGGCGGCACGGAAGTTCAACCGCGACCGTTTGATGCAATGTCACTGATTCTTGATCACCGCGACGTCGAAACCGCTATTGCCAAGGTCCGCTTTGACGCGATTGACCTCGTCGGTATTGTCGAAAGGACCCAGGCGGACGCGGTACCGTACGCCCTGATCGGGCACGGCCGCGGACTGGACGGCGGCCTCCCATCCGGCCAGCGCGAGCCGCGCCTTGAGGCTGTCTGCGTCCGACTCGTTGGCGAACGCGCCGGCTTGCAGCCACATGCGATCCGCGGGCTTGACAGCGCCTTGCGGCGCCGCCTTGGCGACGGTGTTGGGAACCGATTTGTCGGCCGGCCGTTCCATTGCCTTGTCCCCACCCTTTCGTTCGGCGCCGGCCCTGGGCTCTTCCGCGCCGGGAAGGATCTTGTAGAAGTCGAAGCGCGGCTTGTCCGACGCGGCCGGGGTGGCGGTTACGTCGGTCTTGCCGGCGCGCCCCGCATCCCTGGCCGCACCCGGCACCGGAAGCGGCGACGAGAATCCCGACCGGCCGAGATAGAAAGCGATGGCGGCGGCGATGCCCAGACCAAGGATCAATCCGACGAATATCCCGAGCACGATACCGCCCCGCATCGCGCGGCGCGCCGGGTAGGCGCAGGATGGTCTGTCATTTCGGTGAGTCATCGATCCGTATCTTGATGAATTCCAACTTCCTTGCGCATCGTTTCAGGCGCGCTGACCCCCAGCATGGAAAGCCCGTTTCTTACCACTTGCCCCACCGCGACGACCAGGGCCAGCCGCGCCCTGCGCAGCGCGGGCTCCTCGACCAGGAACTGTTCAGCATTATAGTAGCTGTGAAATTCAGCCGCCAATTCCTTCAGATAGAAGGTCACGAGATGCGGTGCGAGCTCGCGTGCTGCCAGCGCCAGTTCGTCGGGAAAATCCGCGAGACGGCGCAGCAGCGCCTGCTCGTAGGGACTGCGCAGCGGTGCGAGATCCGCGTCGCGCAGCACGTGGGCCGCGCTTGCGGCCGCCATGTCCGCCTTGTCGAGAACACTGCAGACGCGGGCGTGCGCGTATTGCACGTAGTAGACGGGGTTCTCCTCGCTTTGCGAGCGGGCCAGCTCGACATCGAAGGTCAGCTGCGAATCGGATTTGCGCAGGAGGAAAAAGAAACGTACCGCGTCCGGCCCGACTTCGTCGACCAACTCGCGCAGCGTGACACCGCTGCCGGCGCGCTTGCTGAGCTTCACTTCTTCGGCGCCGCGCATCACCAGCACCATCTGGTGCAGCACGTAGTCGGGATAGCCGCGCGGAATACCGATGCCCAGCGCCTGCAGACCGGCGCGCACCCGGGACAGTGAGCCGGCATGGTCGGCGCCGAGCTCGGTGATGGCGCGGGTATAGCCGCGCTGCCACTTGGTCACGTGATAGGCGATATCGGGTACGAAATAGGTGTAGCTTCCGTCCGACTTGCGCATCACCCGGTCCTTGTCGTCGCCGTATTCGCTGGTCTTGAGCCAGAGCGCTCCTTCATGCTCGTAGGTCTTGCCCGCCGCGATCAACGCCCGCACCGTACGGTCGGCGAGTCCGTCTTCGTAGAGCGACGACTCGAGGTAGTACTGGTCGAAGCGGATGCCGAACGCGGCCAGGTCGATGTCCTGCTCGCGGCGCAATGTCCCGACCGCGAAGCGACGGATCGCCTCCAAATCGTCGCCGCGAGGATCTTCCGGCGCCCCGGCGGTATAGTCGCGCGCTATCTCGCGAATGTATTCGCCCTGATAGCCGTCTTCGGGAAAGCTCACCGCGATCCCCTGGGCCTCCCGAATCCGCGCCTGCACCGAAAACGCGAGATTCATGATCTGCGCCCCGGCGTCGTTGTAGTAGAACTCGCGGTGGACCGCGCATCCCTGGGCCGTCAAGAGCCGCGCGATGGCATCGCCGACCGCGGCGCCGCGACCGTGACCGACATGCAGCGGCCCCGTGGGGTTGGCCGAGACGAATTCGACGATGACTTTGGACCCCTGGCCCGAAACTCCGCTTCCATAACGGTCGCCTTCGGCCAGCACGCGCGCGACCACCGATTGCCTCGCCGCGTCCGACACGAAAAGATTGACGAAGCCCGCACCGGCGACTTCGGCGCGCGCGAGCAGCGGCGACGGGGCCAGCGCTGCCACAAGCGCGGCGGCGAGCTCGCGAGGATTGCGTTTGTGCGCCTTGGCGAACTGCAACGCGACATTGGTGGAGTAGTCGCCGTGTAGCGCCTGCTTCGGCCGTTCGAGCACAATCGCCGGCGCGGCAACGTCCGGGGCTACGCGCGAGAGGGCCGCTGCGACCAACGCAGAAAGTTCTGTCTTGAGCTCGATCAAGGGCTGGCTGGCAGAGACAAACTAGTAATTATAGCGCTCGGCTCGATGCCGACACGCCCGACGCCTCAGCCGAATCCCAGCGGATCCACGTCGATGCTCCACCGTACGCGGCGTTCGGCCAGTCGCTCCAGTTCGACTCGCCAGCCTGGCAGGAACGCCTGCAGTGCACTGCGGTCGCGGCTCTGCACCAGCACTTGCCCACGCTCCAGCCCGGCGCGCCGCGGCAGAGCCGCGGGCACCGGCGAATACACCTCGCATCCGCGCGGGCCCGGTTCGGCAAGCTCGCGCCCGCGCGCCGAAGCCGCAGTCAGGAAGACCTGCAACGGCTTCATCGATCTCGCCTCGGCCGACAGCAAAGCGAGGTGCCCGAAGGGAGGCAGCCCGAGGTCCTCGCGCTCGGCAAGCAAGCTCACCGCGAAACGATCGAAATCGTGCGCCGCAAGCGCTTCGTACAGCGGATGCCGTGGAAAATCGGTCTGCACCAGAACTTCGCCTGGCAACTCCCTGCGGCCGGCGCGGCCCGCGACCTGGGCGAGCAGCGCAAACAGGCGCTCGGTCGCGCGAAATTCCGCGCTGTACAAGGCGTTGTCCGCGCCGAGGACGCCAACCAAGGTCAGCCGCGCGAAATCGTGACCCTTGGCCAGCATCTGCGTGCCGACCAGGATGTCGACGGCGCCGGCGTCGACGGCCTCGCGCATCGATGCGAACGATCCCTTGGCTCGCGTGGTATCCCGATCGATGCGCAGGATCCTGGCCGCCGGATACATGTCGGACAGCGCACGCTCCAGGCGCTGCGTGCCCAAGCCCAGTGGCAGCAAATCCTGATTGCCGCATTCCGGGCAGGCGTGCGGCATCCCCGAGGCGTGCCCGCAGTGGTGGCAGCGTAGTTCGTCCGCGTCAAGGTGCACGACCAGGCGCGCAACGCAGCGCGGGCAGGGCGCTTTCCACCCGCAACCGGGACACAGCAACGCGGGCGCATAGCCGCGGCGATTGATGAACAGCAGCGACTGCTCATGCCGGTCCAGGCGCGCGTCGATCGCTTCGCGCAGCGCGGGTCCGATGCCCTCGATCGTCCCCGGGGCGCGCGCCGGTACCAGCCGCACCGGCGGCAGCGCCGACTGCGCGGGGGCGCGCAGTGGCAGCTTGAGCCAGCGATAGCGTCCCCTCGTGGCCTGGGCGTAGCTTTCCAGCGACGGCGTGGCGCTGCCCAGGATCACCGGCACATCGCGCCGGCTGCCGCGGTATATCGCCACATCGCGCGCGTGATAGCGGACGCCTTCGTGCTGCTTGAACGAGGCATCGTGTTCCTCATCGACGACGATCAAGCCGAGCCGGGGCGCAGGAGCAAAAACGGCAAGGCGCGTTCCGACGATAAGGTCCGCCATGCCGCTCGCCGCCGCCAGCCATTGACGCCGACGCTCGGCCGCGCCGAGCCGGCTGTGCAGCATCGCGACCCGTGCGCCCGGAAGCGCGTCGGCGATACGCTGCTCGAGCTGAGGGGTCAGCCCGATCTCGGGTACGAGCAACAGTGCCTGGCGACCGGCAGCGATGACGCGGGAGGCTGCCGCCAGGTAGACCGCCGTCTTGCCGCTTCCGGTCACGCCCTGCAGAAGCGACGTGCGAAAGCCCCCGTCGTCGGGAAGCGCATCGAGCAGCGCCGCGCGCTGATCGACGTTGAGCTCGACGGCAGCGGAAGCGGGCGCTCCAGGCCCGGCCATGCCTTCGATCCAACCTTCGCGGCGCCACGCCGCAAGCAGCCGCCACGCATGCTCGCCCATGGCGCGGAGCTCGGCCGTCGATGCGCCCTGCGCGGAGGCCAGCAGCGGCCGTATCGTAAGCGCCCGCCCTCGCGTACCCGCCAAGGCGTGAGCCCCCGCCGCAGTCAACCGATATCGCGCCGCCCAGGTCGCGCGCGGCGTCCCGTCCCCCGTCAACGGAGGCAACATCTGCGCGAGCGCCATTCCGATCGGTTGCTGGTAGTACGCAGCGATGAACGAGGCGAGATCGATCAGCTCGTCGGGCAGCGTCGGCAGATTCGCAATGACATGGTCGATCGGCAGCAAGCGATCGGGGGCAAGTTCACTTTGGTCGACGAGCTCGACTGCGACGCCGCAAAGCGTGCGAATGCCCAGCTTGACCGCGAGAATGCTTCCGCGATGGACGGTGAGTCCGGCCGGAAGCCAGTAGTCGAATACCCGATGCGCTGCGACGGGCAGCGCGACACGCACAATGGCCAGGGCTACTCCGCGGGCAACCCGCCACCGACAGACCGCGTGGCGTCACAACTTGTAGGCTTCTGAATCATTAGGCTTACTCGCAAGATTGCACGCCAAGTCTTTCATTTTTCGATAATCGACGCCTCGGAGGACCCTTGTGGACAATTCTGTGTGTAAGTTGGTCAGTACCGAAGCCCTGATTCCACCGGCTCCGATGTGTCGACATGATGGCTGAGCGGTGAACTGGAAAAACACTATATTTTTCCATGTCTTGCAGCAAGGCACATGAGAGCCGCAGCAGGGCTGCCCGGGCGGGGCTGCGCTCCGGCTGGATTGTGCATAAGTGACAGCGCCAGAACGCAGTCCCGAAGGTTGGTCAATGCTCCGCAAATCGAGTGCCGGCGCGGCTTCCCATCGTTTAGCCCTCGATCGCAGGTGCCTGCGCGAGGCGCCTGCGTGACGCGCTGTGGACGAATTCGACCAGCGCAGCGACGTTGTCCGGCGGCGTGGCGGGCACGATGCCATGACCCAGATTGAAGATGAAACCCGGTGCGGTTCCCGCCGCTTCCAGGATCGACGCGGCTTGCGCCTGCACGACCTCCGGCGTGGTCGTGAGCACCAGCGGGTCGAGATTGCCCTGCAGCGCGATGCGTCCGCCGACGCGCGCCCGTGCCGCAGCGATGTCGGTCATCCAATCGATGCCGATCGCGGCGCAGCCGATGTCGGCAATGCGCTCCAGCCACTGGCCGCCGCCCTTGGTGAATACGATCGTCGGCACGGCGCCGGACACCGTTTGCCGTAGCCGCTCCAGCACCGTCCGGATGTACGAGAGCGAAAAATGGGCGTAGGCGTCGGTCGTGAGCAGTCCGCCCCAAGTATCGAACACCATCAAGGCGTCCGCGCCGCAGGCAAACTGCTGCGCGAGGTACGCGGCAACCGCCTCCGCGTTGACCGAGAGTATTCGATGCAGCAGATCGGGGCGCGCATAGAGCATGCGGCGCACACGCGCGAAATCAGCGCTTCCCCCGCCTTCGATCATGTAGCAGGCCAGCGTAAAAGGGCTCCCGGCAAAACCCAGCAGAGGTAACTTGCCTCCCAGAGCGCGCTTGATTGCAGCGACCGCGTCGTAGACGTAGCGCAGCCGCTCCGGATCCGGTGCGCTGAGGCTCGCGACCGCATTCTCGTCGACCAGCGGCCGTGAGAATCGCGGACCTTCGCCATCGACAAAATGCAAACCGAGACCCATCGCGTCGGGCACGGTGAGGATGTCCGAAAACAGAATCGCGGCGTCGAGCGCAAAACGATCGATCGGCTGCAGCGTGACCTCGGCGGCGAGCTCCGGATCCGTGCACAGCGCCATGAAGCTGCCGGCCCTGGCGCGCGTTGCGTTGTACTCGGGAAGATAGCGGCCCGCCTGCCGCATCAGCCAGATCGGCGTGTAATCGGTCGGCTCGCGCCTGAGCGCGCGCAGCAGCGTATCGTTTCGCGGAGGGGTCATGCGAAGGTCGCACGCGGCCCGTTCGCCGCGATCGGATCGGTCCTGGCTTTCACGGCCGCCATTGTAGAGCCGAACGGACCATCCGCCGGCCGTCCCCGCTAGCCAGGGACGAGCCGGTGCCGGCCGGGTCGGCGCTCAGGTTTCGACCGCGAGCGCGCGACCGCACAGCCGCTCCAGGATCGCGAGCGGCGAGCGTTCGCGGTCGTACAGCGCGGCGAGCGGCAGGTCGACGGTCTGCTCGAGCATGTATTGCCCCGCCACCGCAGCATGCATCAACTGATCGGAAAAGCACAGCCACGTGGTGCCAGGCGCGAAGTGCACGACTTGCTGCTCGCAGCTCGACTGGTAGTCCAGGTCGGCTTTGGCCTTGTCGTGCAGACCCAGCATCAGGTGATCGTACGGGCTGCGCAGGCCCTTGGTGACATGGAGTGCCGACAGCCATCGCGCCTCGCCAGGGATCTGCCGGCGAATATGCGGCAGAAACCTGCGGGCGACCATTTCGAAATTCTCGCCGACGCGCCACACGCGATCCTCGCCCGGACTGACGTTGCAAAAAACACGCAGGATCCGCTCGCCGCGGGTCGGCCGCGACGGAAAGGCATCGATGTGCAGGCGCGAATCGTCCTTGCGCCACGACAACTCGCGGCCCGTTGCAGGCTGCGGACGAAAGCTGGTACGCGCACGCCGGACGTAGGACGCGTAACGCGGAAACAGCGCTGTGACCAGCGCCGACGCCTCGGTCGCAAAACGCGCGACCATGCGCGAAAGTGCGGCCAGCTCCTCATCGGAACCACGGGCGCCCTTGAGTGTGCCGCCATACAGGGAAATGTTCTTCGCCCTGCCGTCGGACCATCGCGGCGAAAGGAAACGCTCCTCGTCCGGGGCGAGCGTGAAGCCAAGGCGCGGCAGGGTCAACACGCCGCCGCCTTCGAGCGTGCGTATCGCCAGCTCCTGCGCATTGGCCGCGAGCGCCGGCCGCCAGCTCGCGATGTCCAGCGCAACGATGTCGGGCATCAGCGCGGCAGCTCGGACGCGCCCATCAGAAATTCGTCGACGGCATGCGCGCACTGTCGCCCTTCGCGGATCGCCCAGACGACCAACGACTGGCCGCGGCGCGTATCACCGGCGGCGAAAAGCTTCGGTACCGAAGTCCGGTAGTGCTCGGTATCGGCCTTGACGTTGCCGCGCGCATCGTACTCGACCCCGAACGCTTCGAGCATTCCCGCGTGCACCGGATGCAGGTAGCCCATGGCGAAAAGCACGAGGTCGGCCTTCATCTCGAATTCGCTGCCGGGTACTTCGCGCAGCTTGCCGTCCTTCCATTCGACACGGCAGGCAACGAGCGCGGCCAGTTTGCCGTCATCGCCCTCGAACGCCTTGGTCTGAACGGCCCAGTCCCGTTCGCATCCCTCTTCGTGCGATGAGGAGGTGCGCAACTTCATCGGCCAATACGGCCACACCAGCGGCTTGTTCTCGTGCTCGGGCGGTTGCGGCAGCAACTCGAACTGCGTCACCGACAGCGCACCCTGCCGATTCGACGTGCCGACACAGTCCGATCCCGTGTCGCCGCCGCCGATGACGATCACGTGCTTCCCTTTGGCGGACAACGGCGCCACATCGGCGTCGCCGGCAACTCGACGGTTTTGCAACGGCAGAAAGTCCATCGCGAAATGAACGCCGTCGAGCTCGCGGCCCGGAACGGCCAGATCGCGCGGATGCTCGGAGCCTACCGATATGACCAGGGCATCGAATTCCTCGAGCATGCTCGTCGCGGGAACGCCGTCGTTCCCCTTGCCGCCGACATGCGCATTGACCCGGAACTCCACCCCCTCGGCGCGCATCTGCTCGACCCGGCGGTCGATATGATGCTTCTCCATCTTGAAATCGGGAATGCCGTAGCGCAACAGTCCGCCTACTCGATCGGCCTTTTCGAACACAACGACATCATGCCCGGCGCGAGCGAGCTGTTGCGCGCATGCCATTCCCGCCGGGCCCGCGCCGACGACGGCAACGCGCTTGCCGGTCCTTCGCTTTGGCGGCAGTGGCACGACCCAGCCTTCTTCCCATCCCTTGTCGATGATGAAATGCTCGATCGACTTGATGCCGACCGGATCGTCGTTGATGTTGAGCGTGCAGGCGGCTTCGCATGGCGCCGGACAGACGCGTCCGGTGAACTCGGGAAAGTTGTTGGTCGAGTGCAGCACATCGAGCGCCTCGCGCCACTGCTGCCGATAGACGAGATCGTTCCAGTCGGGGATGATGTTATTGATCGGACACCCGGACTGGCAGAAAGGTATTCCGCAGTCCATGCAGCGCGCACCTTGCTTCGCTGCTTCGACATCCTTGAGCGCGAAGATGAACTCGCGATAGTTGCGAACGCGCTCTCCGATCGGCAGCGCCACTTCGGAGATTCTCTGCAGCTCGATGAAGCCGGTGGTCTTGCCCATCGGGGAACCCTGCTAGACCGCCGCGTGCTGGCGATCCAGCGCCGGCTTGACGACACGCCGCGCGAAAAGCTCGCCAAGTGCGCGCTTGTATTCGTTGGGCAGAACCTTGACGAACCTGGCGCGCGCCGTGTCCCAGTCATCCAGCATCGCCAATGCGCGCGTGCTCGCCGTGAAGCGCAGGTGCCGCTCGACCAGCCCGCGCAGCAGCGCGTCGTCGCTCAGTTCGCGGTGGCGCAACCGTCCGTTGCCGGCGGCCGCGAGCTCGGTCTCCGCCCTTGCCTGCTGGGCCTCGTCCTGCACTTTCTCCAGCGTGACCATCGACTGATTGCAGCGCTCGCTGAACGTGCCGTCTTCGTCATAGACGAACGCGATGCCGCCGCTCATGCCCGCGGCGAAATTGCGGCCGGTGCGGCCCAGTACGACGACGGTGCCGCCGGTCATGTACTCGCAGCCGTGGTCGCCCGTGCCTTCGACCACCGCCGAGGCCCCGGAATTGCGCACGCAAAAGCGTTCGCCGGCGATGCCGCGAAAGTATGCTTCCCCGTCGATGGCGCCATACATGACCGTGTTGCCGATAACGATGTTCTCGTCCGGCTTCGCCGGCGACTCGGGATCCGGATAGACGACGATGCGTCCACCCGACAGCCCCTTGCCGACGTAATCGTTGGTCGCGCCCTGCAGCTCGAAGCTGACCCCGCGCGCAAGAAACGCGCCGAAGCTCTGCCCCGCGGTGCCTTCGAACGCGACGTGGATCGTGTCCTCGGGCAGACCCGCGTGCCCGTAGCGCCGGGCGATAATGCCCGAAAGCATCGCGCCCACCGAGCGGTGCGCGTTGCGAATCTTGTACGCGAGGCGCACCGGCGTCCGGTGTTCGACCGCGGCGGAGGCGGCGGCGATCAACTGATGATCGAGCGCCCGATCGAGCCGGTGATCCTGCGCCTCGCAATGGAAGCGCGCGACCTCCGCCGGCATCGGCGGCTGATAGAAAATGCGCGAGAAGTCCAGGCCGCGCGCCTTCCAGTGATCGATACCCGCGCGCGTGTCGAGCAGGTCCGAGCGCCCGATCAGCTGCTCGAAGCGACGGATGCCGAGCTCCGCCATGAGGCCGCGCACCTCCTCGGCGACGAAGAACATGAAGTTGATGACATGTTCGGGCTGGCCGTCGAATTTCGCGCGCAACGCGGGGTCTTGCGTCGCAATGCCGACCGGGCAGGTGTTGAGATGGCACTTGCGCATCATGATGCAGCCGGCAGCCACCAGAGGCGCCGTCGCGAAGCCGAACTCGTCGGCGCCGAGCATGGCGCCGACGACGACGTCACGGCCGGTCTTCATCTGTCCATCGACCTGGACTGCGATGCGGCCGCGCAGCCGGTTGAGCACCAGCGTCTGCTGCGTCTCGGCTAAGCCCAGCTCCCATGGCGTGCCGGCGTGCTTGATCGACGACTCGGGCGAGGCTCCGGTGCCACCGTCGTGACCGGCGATCGTCACGTGGTCGGCCTTCGCCTTGGCCACGCCCGCCGCGACGGTGCCCACGCCGACCTCGGACACGAGCTTGACGCTGATCGACGCCTGCGGGTTCGCGTTTTTCAGATCGTGAATCAGCTGCGCCAGGTCCTCGATCGAGTAGATGTCGTGGTGCGGCGGTGGCGAGATCAAGCCGACGCCGGGAACCGAAAAACGCAGCCTGGCGATGTACTCGGAAACCTTGTGCCCCGGCAGCTGGCCGCCCTCCCCGGGCTTGGCGCCCTGTGCCATCTTGATCTGCAGCTGATCCGCGTTGACCAGATATTCGGCAGTAACGCCGAAACGCGCTGATGCCACCTGCTTGATGCGCGAGCGCAGCGAATCGCCTTCCTTCACCGGAACATCGACGACGACGCCATCGATGCGCGAGCTCAGCGTTTCGCCCTTCTGCATCGGCAGATAGCGGCGCGCGTCTTCGCCGCCTTCGCCGGTATTGGACTTGCCGCCGATCCGGTTCATCGCGATCGCCAGCGTCGTGTGCGCTTCGGTCGAGATCGAGCCCAGGCTCATCGCGCCGGTGGCGAAGCGCTTGACGATTTCCGCCGCCGGCTCGACCTCGTCCAGCGGGACCGCGGCGCCCGCCGGTCTGAACTCGAACAGGCCGCGCAGCGTCATGAGCCTCCGGCTCTGATCGTTGATCAGCTTCGCGTACTCCTGGTAGGTTGCGTGACTGTTCGCCCGCGCGGCGTGCTGGAGCTTGGCGATCGAATCCGGCGTCCACATGTGCTCCTCGCCGCGCACGCGATACTGGTATTCGCCGCCGGCATCGAGCGTGTCGCGCAAGACGGGACTGTCGCCGAATGCGATCTGATGCAGCCGATATGCCTCGTCGGAAACCTCGAACAGACCGATGCCCTGGATGTTGCTCGCGGTACCGGTGAAGTACTTGTCGATGAAGCCGCTGTTCAATCCGACGGCCTCGAATATCTGCGCGCCGCAATACGATTGGTAGGTCGAGATGCCCATTTTGGACATCACCTTGTACAGACCCTTGCAGATCGCCTTGACGAAGCGCTTGGCCGATTCCTCGGGCGAGACCTCGGGCACGAACTCGTGCAGGCGCGACAGTGTTTCGAGCGCGAGGTAAGGGTAGATCGCCTCCGCACCGTAACCGGCCAGCAGCGCGAAGTGGTGCACCTCGCGGGCCGATCCGGTTTCGACCACGAGTCCCGCGCTGGTGCGCAAGCCCTTGCGTACCAGATGCTGGTGCACGGCGGCGGTCGCCAGCAGCGCCGGGATCGGCATCAGCTCGGCTGACACATTGCGGTCCGACACGATAAGAATATTGAAGCCAAGGCGAATTGCATCCTCGGCGTGCGCGGCGAGGCTCGCCAGCGCGGCCTCCATGCCCGCCGCACCCCAGGCCGCGGGATAGCAGATGTCGAGTTCGCGCGAACGGAACGTCGCCCCGGTGAACAGTCCGATGTGCCGAATCTTTTCCATCTCGTCGGCGGTCAGGATCGGTTTCGCTGCCTCGAGGCGCATCGGCAGATCGGTGGCATCGGGCGCCAAGTCGACGGCGAGCAGGTTCGGCCGCGGTCCAATGAAAGTCACCAGCGACATCACGAGCTCTTCGCGAATCGGGTCGATCGGCGGATTGGTCACCTGCGCGAAAAGTTGCTTGAAGTAGCTGTACAGAACTTTCGGCCGGTTCGACAGCACGGGCAACGCTGCGTCGTTGCCCATCGATCCGATCGCCTCCTCGCCTGTCTGCACCATCGGCGCAAGGATCACTTTCAGATCTTCCTGCGTGTAGCCGAACGCCTGCTGGCGGTCGAGCAGCGGCACCTTCGAGTGCTGCGGCGGCGCCGGCGCGGGCAGGTCTTGCAGCGCAATGCGGGTCCGATCGATCCATGCGCGGTAGGGCTTGGCCGTCGCCAGGGTGTGCTTCAGTTCCTCGTCATCGATGATGCGTCCCTGGTCGGTATCGACCAGCAGCATCTTGCCCGGTTGAAGCCGCCACTTCTTGATGATCTTTCGCTCGGGAATATCGAGTACGCCGACCTCTGAGGCCATGATGACGTAATCGTCGTCGGTGACGATGTAGCGCGCGGGACGCAGGCCGTTGCGATCGAGCGTCGCGCCCACCTGCCGGCCGTCGGTGAACGCCATCGCCGCCGGGCCGTCCCAAGGTTCCATGAGGGCGGCGTGGTACTCGTAGAAAGCGCGACGATCCTCGTCCATCAGCGGATTGCCGGCCCAGGCTTCGGGGATCATCAGCATCATTGCGTGGGCGAGCGGGTAACCGCCCATCAGCAGCAGCTCGAGACAGTTGTCGAAAGAAGCGGAGTCGGACTGCCCGTCGTAGATCAACGGCCAGATCTTGTCGAGATCCTCGCCGAGCACGGTGCTGGCGATCGCCTGCTGCCGCGCCCGGATCCAGTTCACGTTGCCGCGCAGCGTGTTGATCTCGCCGTTGTGGCAGACCAGGCGGAACGGGTGCGCGAGGTCCCAGGTCGGAAAGGTGTTGGTCGAAAACCGTTGATGCACCATCGCCAGCGCCGAGACCATCGTCGGATCGCGCAGGTCCAGGTAATACTCGCCCACCTGATGCGCGAGCAGCATTCCCTTGTATACGATTGTCCGCGACGACATCGAAGGTACGTAGAACTCCTTGCCGTGGCGCAGTTTCAGCGCCTGGATCGCGTGACCTGACTTCTTGCGGATGATGTAGAGCTTGCGCTCGAGCGCATCCTGGTCGATCCGATTGGAGCCGCGCGCGATGAAAACCTGCCGGATCACCGGCTCGACGTCCTTGGTGCGCTCGGAAAGGCCCGAATTGTCGGTCGGCACGTCGCGCCAGCCGAGGAGCGACTGCCCCTCGCCGGCGATCGCGCGCTCGATCTCCTGCTCGCACGCCATTCGCGAGGCGGGCTCCTTCGGCAGAAAGACCATGCCGACGCCGTATTGCCCCAGCGCCGGGAGCGTGAGCCCCTGCCGTCCGCAAGCACGGCGCAGGAACGCATCGGGCAGCTGGATCAGAATGCCCGCTCCATCGCCTTGCAGGGGGTCGGCACCGGTGGCACCCCGATGCGTGAGATTCTTGAGGATTTGCAGGCCTTGCGTGACGATGGCGTGGCTGGACTTGCCCTTGATGTGCGCGATAAAGCCCAGTCCACAGGCGTCGTGCTCGTTCGATGGGTCGTACATTCCCTGCCTCGTCGGAGGCAACCGCCCCAAAACCTGCCGTTGGTGCTTCACGTCGTCCCTCGCCGGTTGCCCATCCGCCGCGCGTCCCGTGACCTCGAAATATCGGCCGAAACCCTTTTCATACTAGCCACAATGTTGCATTGCGGCAACCCGGGCGTCCCTCGCTATGGCCGATGTGTCAAAACCACTTGCGCCAGCCCCAAACTTGCGCTTTAATCTGAACAAAGTGGGCTATATGCTTGTAGCAGCGTTTAAAAAAGTCGGCCCGGGTAAACTATTTAGGACAACATCATCAGGGATTCATCCATGGCGCCAAAACGAATGATTGCCCACTGGCTGCGGACGGCACTTGCGCTTTGCGCGCTCGGCGGATTGCTGGCCTTGAGCGGCTGTGGCGGCGGCAGCGGCGCCCCGAACAATCCGTACCAGCCTCCTCCGCCGACGCCTGGCCCGCTTTCGGTCCTACCGCCCATTATCACTGTTTTTTCCAATACTCCGGCGACGCTGACGATCAGCGGCGGGGCAGCCCCATTCTTTGTGGTGTCGAGCAATAGTTCGGTGCTGCCGGTCGCGCAGAACAGCACAGGCACCATCGTCCTCTTGCCGGGCAACGTCACGGCGGACACGGCAGTGACGATCACCGTGCAGGATGCGATCGGTCAACGGGCGACCTCGACGGTCACCGTCAAGGCCGCGCCGATCTTCAACACGCTGACCATCAAGCCGAGCTCCGCCGCATGCGGCGCCAATATCTGCTCGGGACAAATCGGGACCGCATCGGTCACGGTGACCGGACCCGGGGGCGTCGGCATCGCGGGGAGACAGGTTCGCTTCGACGTCGTCGACGGCGACTTCGCGATCCAAAGCAACAATCCCGCGACTCCTCTGGTGCCAACGCTTACGGTCGTGTCCGACGGCGCCGGGGTGGCAACGGTATTCATCCAGGCCAATCTCGGCGCCCCCACCCAGCCGGCAACGCTTCGTGCGACCGAGCTGACGACCGGCAATCAGGTCAACGGACAGTTCACGATCGTGCAAAACTCGGCGCTGTCGGTACTGCCGCCCGATGCGACCATTACGG
Organism: Casimicrobiaceae bacterium; assembly: GCA_036493675.1. Classification (GTDB taxonomy): domain Bacteria; phylum Pseudomonadota; class Gammaproteobacteria; order Burkholderiales; family Casimicrobiaceae; genus PALSA-1003. The sequence continues at coordinate 421,138 of DASXPJ010000043.1, read as the reverse complement.
CGCCCGACAACACCGGTTGCCTGGGCGGGTTCGCCGTCGTCTACCGCATCTTCGGCGGGACGCCGCCCTATTCCGCCTCGGCATCCGTGCCGAACGCGGTGACCTTGCAAAACAGCGTGAATATACCGTTCGGCGGCGCGTTCACCGCGATCACGACCGGTCTTTGCGTCAATCCGGTAACCTTGACCATCGTTGATGCCACGGGCGCGGTGACCACGGCGACGCTGCACAACCTGCTCGGTGCTAATCCGCCGGCGCCCGCGCCGATCGCCATTGAGGTGACCCCTTCCTTCTACAAGGCCTCAGGTGTCAACAGCTGCACGGGCGTAACATTCACGTTCATCGTCGACGGCGGCACGCCGCCTTACAACGTCGCGGTGATAGGCCCGGTACCGCCAAATCCGCAGGTTGTCGCAGCGTCCCCCGGGTCGTTCGACATCAGCGGACTGACGGACGGAAGCGGCGATCACACCATCAAGGTCGGAGACGCAAGCGTTCCTCAGTTGACTCAAACCGCCAAGGTCTCGTGTAACTAGTCAGGTTGACCAACGAGGTCTGAATGGACAGAGCGGCGCGAGCGCCGCTCTGTCTTTTTGGCGGTCGCGTTACTCGTCAAAAACGGCGAGCAGATCTGTCTCGCCGATCGCGCTGTGGATCGAAGCTCGTCCGAGTGCATCCAGCAGCACAAATCTTCTCGTCCCCGCATCGACCTTTTTGTCCCGCGACATCAATTCGATCCAGCGCTCGAATCCAATAGATGGCGCCTGCGTGGGCAGCCCGGCACGTTCAATCAGTCGTACAATCCTGGCGCCTTCGCTTATTGGCAATCCGGCGATTCGATTCGAGAGCCTTGTGGCGAGAAGCATGCCTGCCGCGACCGCCTCGCCGTGCAGCCAGGTTCCGTAGCCAGTTGCGGCTTCGATCGCATGACCGAAGGTATGACCGAAGTTGAGCACCGCGCGCTCGCCGGCCTCGCGTTCATCGCGCGCGACGACATCGGCTTTGATTCGGCAACTCTCGAGCACCGCGTGCGTAATGGCATCAGGGTCTCGCGCGAGCAGCCGATCGACGTGCTTCTCCAGCCAGTCGAAAAAAGTACTGTCGCAGGCCGCGCCGTACTTGATGACCTCCGCGATGCCGGCGATGTATTCGCGCTCGGGCAGCGTCGACAGGGTCGCGATATCGATGATGACGGCCGACGGCTGGTAGAACGCGCCGATCATGTTCTTGCCCAGTGGGTGGTTGATCGCGGTCTTGCCGCCGACCGACGAGTCGACCTGCGCGAGCAAGGTCGTCGGCATCTGCAGCAAGCGGATGCCTCGCTGGTAGGTGGCGGCGGCGAATCCTCCGAGATCGCCTACGACGCCGCCGCCGAGCGCCACGAGCATCGTAGAGCGTTCGGCACCGAGCTCGAGCAGGCGTGTGTGGACCTCGTACAGAGTCGCCCAATCCTTGTGCGCCTCGCCGTCCGGGACCAGCACGGTATCGCAACGGACGCCGGCGCGCGAAAGCGCGGACTGCAGCGGCGCAAGATGATGCGCGGCAACGATCGGATTGGTGACGATGACGGCGCGCGGGGGCCGCGTCGCACCCATCAACTCACCTGCGCGGGCGAGCAACCCCGATCCGATGTGGATCGGATAGCTGCGCTCGGCGAGCGCGACGGTCAATGTCTGCATCGACTAGAGAATCTACGAAGCTAGGCCTGCGCTGCCGCGCGTAGCTGCTGCTCCAGCCGCTGCGCGAGTCGGATCACCTGCTCCTGGTCGGACTCGACGACGAAGTCCGCTGTCTCGCGATAGAGCGCGTCGCGGAACGCGTAGATCTCTTTCAGTCGCTCGTACGGATCGGGCGCCTTGAGCAATGGTCGATGCTTGCTCCGCCTGGTGCGCTCCCAGAGCGTCGCCGGCGTCGCATGAAGGTAGAGCACCGACCCGTTCTGCTTCAGCAAATCACGATTGACCTGGCGCAGGACGGCGCCGCCCCCGGTGGCGAATATCGTGTGGGTGTGGAGCACGTACTCGGCAATGATTGCCTGCTCGCGGTCGCGGAATCCAGGCTCGCCTTCCAACTCGAAAATCACCGGGATCGAAACACCGAGGCGTAGCTCGAGCTCGCTGTCAGCGTCGTAGAACGCCTTGTTCAGGCGCTTGGCGAGCAGGCGCCCGAGCGTCGACTTTCCGCTGCCCGGCATGCCGACCAGAAACAAATTGCCCCGATGCAGATGCATCGGGGCATTCTAGAGCATACGACGAGATGGGGGGAGGCGCCGCGGACCCCCCTGGCAACAGCTAGCGCACGGCAGTGACCGATTCCTTGACGATGCGCGGCGTGAGGAAGATCAGCAGCTCGGTCTTCTCGACATTCTTGTTGGTCGTCTTGAACAAGTACCCGAGGTAAGGAAGGTCGCCGAGGAACGGCACCTTGGTCACGTCGTTGTTGAGCGTCTCCTCGTAGATGCCGCCGATCACCGCGGTGTCGCCGTTGTTGACCCCGATCGTCGTGATGACGTTCTTGGTGTCGATTGCCGGAACGAATCCGCCACCCTGGACCGGAACGAACTGGCCGACCGCGTCCTTGCGGATCTCGACCGTCATGATGATGCGGTTGTCGGGCGTGATCTGCGGCGTCACGTCCAATCGCAGCACGGCTTTTTTGAATTGCACGGTCGCCGGGCTGTTGGCACTGCCAGGAGTCACATAGGGGATCTCGGTGCCCTGCTCGATGCTGGCTTTCTGATTGTCCTCCGTCACGACACGCGGGCTCGACACGACCTTGCCCCGGCTGTCGGCTTCGAGCGCCGACAGCTCGAGGTTGATCAGGTTGCCGCTGCCGAGGTTGATCAAGGTCAGCGCGAGCTGGCCCGCCGGGTTGATCACCGGCAGGTTCACGTTGAGCTGCGGCGAATCCGAATATCCGGCACTCGCCAGTCCGGAGGCGAGCTCGAACGGAGTCTGCGTGCGCGTGTCGCGGGTGGTCGTCGTTCCGCCGCCGGAGCTGACGACGGGCTGTGTATTGAGGGTGCCGCCAATGCCCCCCGCGTAGCGACGATTCAACGTGAACCCCGTCTGCATGCCGAAACGTATGCCGAGCTGGCGACCGAACTTGTCATCGGCGATAACGATGCGGCTCTCAATGACCACCTGGCGAACTGAAGCGTCGACCTGACGGATGATCCTTCGCACCTCTTCGAGACGGGCGGGGGTATCCGATACAAACAGGATGTTGCTGCGCGGGTCGAGGATCGCAACGCCGCGCTTCGAAATTATCGAGCCCTGGCCGCCGGTGGTGCCGCCGGCAGCGTTGCGGTTTGACGAAATCAGATTTAGCAGATCCTGTGCCTTGATGTAGTTGAGCTGGAACGACTCCGTGACCAGGGGCTCGAGCTCGCTGATCTGCTGCTGGGCCTCGAGCTGCTGCTTCTCCTTGACGGCGAGCTCTTCACGCGGCGCAATCAGAACGACGTTGCCGTTCTTGCGCATGTCGAGGCCCTTGGTCTGCATGATGATATCGAGTGCCTGGTCCCAGGGGATGTCCTTCAGCCGCAAGGTGAGACTGCCGGTCACCGTGTCGCTGGTGATGATGTTGAGGCCGGTAAAGTCGGCGATCACCTGCAGCACCGCCCTTACCTCGACGTTCTGGAAATTGAGCGACAGCTTTTCGCCCTTGTAGCCGGCGCGCGAACCCTGCGTCAGGCGATTCGGGTCCTCCTGGATGGGCTTGATTTCGACGATGAAGCGGTTGTCAGTCTGATAGGCCGAGTGCTCCCAGAGGCCCTTCGGTTCGATGACCATGCGCGCATTGCCGGCTTGCTCGAAGGTGTCGATGGTCATCACCGGCGTGGCAAAGTCGCCGACGTCGAGCCTGCGTTCGAGGTTGCGCGGCAGCGATGTCTTGATGAACTCGACGATCAGGTTCTTGCCCTGCTGCCGGATGTCGATGCCGGTCGTCGCGTCGGACAGGTCGACGATGATGCGCCCTTCGCCGTTGCGCCCGCGCCGGAAATCGATATCGCGCAACGCGTGCGTGATTTCGCCCGGGCGCGCTTCGGCAAAGCGGGACACGGTGGGCGATTCGGCGGCGACGGCGGCCGTCTCGCTCAGGGTTACGACGACCGTATTTCCTTCGACCTGGGTCTCGAAGGATTGCGGCTTGTTCAGGTTGAAGACGACGCGCGTGCGATTGCCGGCCTGGACGACGTTGACGCTACGCAGCGCGGGATCACCGATTTCCTGGGACGAGCGCCCCGTGCCGTTGCCGGTATCCGGGAAATCCAGCGCGATCCGCGGCGGATTGTTGATCGCGAAACCGGCTGGCGGATTGGGCAACGGCGCCTTCAGCGTGAACCGGACGATCGTGCGGCCCGAGCTGCCCTTGGATACCGTCACGTCCTCGATGCTGTTCGCGGCCTGCGCCAGCGCCTGACCGATATTGAAAAAGAGCAGCGACGCAACGACGGCAATGGCGGCCCCTTTCAGCCAATGCCCGCGTTTCGCTTCGGTGGATCGCATGGCCATCATCTGCGTCGCTCCTGTCTAGAGTCCGCTTCGGCGAGCTGGAGCGTACTGGTTCGTTCCGTCCAGTCCCCGGCACCGTCCTGCACCAGCTCCTTGAGCCGAATGTCGCCATCCGCGATGTCGATGATGACGCCGAAATTCTGGCCCATGTAGTTTCCGACCTTGACCTGATAGACGTCCCTGTCGGTCGTTCTGACCAGCGCGAACCTGTTCTTGCCCCGTTGCAGCGTTCCGACCATTTGCAGCGATTCGAGCGGATACGCCTCGAGCGGCTCCTTGCGCCGGTTGAGATCCGGCGCGAGCTTGCTGCCCCCCTTGACCGGCTCGATCTTGCGCGGCTTGAACGGATCGGCCAGGTCGAATGCGTTGTAGGTGAATGGCTCGTAGGGCCGGACCTGCGGCAGGGGGTCGAGCTTGCCCTTGACCCCTTTGCCCTGCTCCTGCATCCAGGCGCGCAAGTCCTGATGGCTCTCTCCGCCGCAGGCGGCGATGAGGAGGGCAAGAGCCCCGCACGCGGCCAGTCGCAGCTTCATTTCTTGCCCTTGGCTTCCTTGGCCGATTTGCGCTGCTTCGCGACCTCGTCCTCGTCCAGGTAGCGGAAGGTCTTGGCCGTGGCATCCATGACCAGCGTGCCCTTGTCGTTCGTGATGCCAATGTCATTGAGTGTCACGATTCGCGGAAGCTGCGCAACGTCGCTGGCGAATGCTCCCATATCATGATAGTTGCCCGTCACGCGGACCGTGATCGGCAATTCAGCGTAGAAGTCGGCCATGCGCTCCCGCACCGCCGGCCGGAAGAGCTCGAACTGCAGCCCGCGGCCCAGCCCCGCCTGGTTGATGTCGGTCAGCAGCGCATCCATTTCGCTCTTGTTCGGCAATTGCTTGAGCAGCGCGCCGAAGGCCTGCTCGATCTCCTTCAGCTGCTGCACATAGAGCTCGAGATTGACCGCCTTCGCCTTCTTTTCGGTGTACGCCACGCGCAGCTTCGCTTCGTCGTCCTGAGCGCGGTCCAATGCGTCGAGCTGGTCCTTCCAGTCGAAAAACGCGCCTGCCGCCAGGATCAGCACCACGACCAGGGCAAGCACGAGGACCTTGGGCAGCAGCGGCCAGTTTCCCGCTTCGCGGAAATTGAGGCGGCGGATGTCGTCGAGCGTCATGATTGCGGGCCCTTCCCCTGCGGCGCGGTCGCCGAAGCCTTCACCGCTGCGGCCGGGATCCTGCCGCCGGGGGCGGTCGTTTCGGCCGGCCGCTTCATCTGCAGGCTCAGCGTGAACTCGTTGACCTTCTGCTTGTCGAGCGGAACCGACTTGATCTCGATAAGCTCCGGCGAGCTCAACCACGGTGAGCCCTCGATGCTGCGCATCAGCGTCGAGACGCGGGCGTTGGACTGCGCGTACCCGGTCAGCGTCACTTTCGCGCCGACCTGCTTCACCGACCTCAGATAGAGTCCGTCCGGCAGCTCGCGCACCAGCTGGTCGAGCAGGTGCACGGCCTCGGTCCGGTTCGACTGCAGGGTTTCGACGATCTGCTTGCGTGCCAGCAGTGCCTGCGTCTGCTCGCGCAGCTTATCGATCTCCTTGATCTGCTCGTCGAGCTTGGCGATCTCGGTCTTCAGCAGCGCGTTGCGGCCGTTCTGGTTCTCGATCCGCGCCGCGATGACGATGTGGACCAGGCCGACCAGCGCCACGCCTAGCACGGCAAGACCGATCGCCATCGAGATGAACTGGCGCTGGCGCGCCTGGCGTTTCTGCTCGCGATGCGGCAGGAGGTTGACGCGGATCATGGCTATTCGAATCCGCGCAGCGCAAGGCCGCAGGCGATCACGAGAAGCGGCGCATCGGTGGCGAGCTGCCGCGGCCGGATGCGGTCGGACATCGTCATGCTGGCAAAGGGATTGCCGACGATGGTGGTCACGCCGGCGCGCTTGCCGACCAGCTCGTCCAGGCCGGACAGAAGAGCGCAGCCTCCGGTGAGCACGACCTGGTCGATCTGGCTGTACGAGGTCGACGTGAAGAAGAACTGCAGCGCCCGGGTTATTTCGAGCGCCAGCGTCTCCATGAACGGCTGCAGCACATCAGCGTCATAATTCTCCGGCAGACCGGCATTTTTCTTCGCCGATTCGGCTTCTTCCGGCGATAAGTTGAACGCGCGCTGGATGTCGTGGGTCAACTGGTTGCCGCCGAACGCCTGGTCGCGGGAGAACAGAATTTGGTTGTTACGCAGCACGTAGAAGTGCATGACGTGAGCGCCGATGTCGACCAGCGCGATATTCTGGTCACGACCGTTGGCCGGCAGCGAGGGCGCGATCAGGCGGAATGCCTCTTCGGTCGCGTACGTTTCGACGTCCATCACCTGCGGCCGCAGCCCGGCGTTGTCGGCGATGGCGACCCGGTCGTCGACCTTTTCCTTGCGCGAAGCGGCGATGAGGACTTCGACGTCTTCGGCGTTGTTCGGCGCCGGCCCGAGGATCTGGAAGTCGAGGTTTACCTCGTCCAGCGCGAAGGGGATGTACTGGTTGGCCTCCGCCTCCACCTGGAGCTCGAGCTCCTCCTCGGTCTGGCCCGCCGGCACGATGATCTTCTTGGTGATGACCATCGCCGTCGGCAGCGCCATTGCGATATGCTTGTTGCGGCTGCCCAGCCGCTTGTGCGCCCGGCGCAGTGCCTCGCTGACCTGGTCCAGATCACCGATGTTGCCGTCGGTGACCAGGTCCTTGGCCAGCGGTTCGATCGTATAGCGCTCCAACCGATAGGCACCCTTGCCGGATTCGGAGAGTTCCACCAGCTTGATCGCCGACGAGCTGATGTCCACGCCGATCAGCGGCGGTGCCTTGGTTTGCAAAAACGCAAACGCGGAATCGAATTTTTCCTTGAGCATGGGAACTTTAGGCGCAATTCATATAAATTACATTAAACAGTAGCAGCAAATATAAACCATGTAAAACTGTTTTTTCAAGTTTATCTTGGCTCCTAACCCTGCATATAATCGCGGCTCCCGCTCCGCCCCCCGGCAACTTTAATTCCCCCATGCTAAAGCGCTGGCTGATCTATCTTGCCGCCGTGGCGGCGGGCCTGGGCGTGGTCGGGGCCCTGCTGGCGGCCTTTGTCTTTGCACTACTTTATCCCACTTTGCCGTCGCTTGAGACCCTGACGGACTACCAGCCTAAGATACCCCTCAAGATCGTCTCCGCGGAAGGGGCTATCCTGGGAGAGTTCGGCGAGGAGCGCCGGGCGATCGTGAATATCAAGGAAGTCCCGGATGTCATGCGGCACGCGATCCTTGCGGCCGAGGACGAGCGGTTCTACCAGCACGGGGGCGTCGACTACCTTTCGGTCTTGCGGGCGGCTCTGGCCAATGTCAGCGGCGGCGCGCCCCAAGGCGCGGGCACCATTACGATGCAGGTTGCCCGTAACTTCTTCCTGACACGTGAGCGAACGCTCACTCGCAAGCTACGCGAGGTCATGCTTGCATATAAGATCGAATCCAACCTGAGCAAGGACCAGATACTGGAGCTCTACGTCAACCAGATCTTCCTGGGGCAGCGGGCCTACGGCTTCGCTGCCGCCGCCCAGATCTACTTCGGCAAGCCCCTGCAGGAGGTGAGTATCGCGGAGGCCGCCATGCTGGCCGGGCTGCCCAAGGCGCCGTCGGCGTACAACCCCGTGGCCAACCCCAAGCGCGCCCGGGGCCGGCAGCTCTATGTCCTGCGCCGCATGCACGAACTCCATTACATCAGCGACGACCAGTTCGTCGTGGCCCAGAACACCCCCCTGGCCATCCATCAGGCGTTGCAGGAATACGACACTCATGCTCAGTTCGCGGCCGAAATGGCCCGGCAGATCGTCATCGATACCTATGGCGAGGACGGCTATACGCGAGGCCTGACCGTCTATACGACCTTGCGCAAGGACGACCAGGCCGCGGCTTACGCGGCTGTCCGGCGCGGCGTCGCCGACTACGACCGCCGCCACGGCTATCGCGGCCCGGAGGCCTACGTGAGCCTTCCGGCGGACGCCAGCGAGCTTGAGGACGCCCTCGACACGGCGTTCCAGGACGTCACCGATGCCGACAACCTCGAGGCCGCGATCGTTCTGGAGGCCTCGCCCGCGTCCGTCAAGGTCGTTCGCAGCGACGGCGACACGCTGGTCATCAGCGGCGAGGGCCTCAAATTCGCCGCGCGAGCCCTGTCCGACAAGGCTCCGGCCAACACGCGCATCCGGCGCGGTGCCTTGATCCGCATCGCCAGCGACGACAAGGGCAACTGGCAGATTACGCAGATGCCCCAGGTCGAGTCGGCATTCGTCTCGGTCCGCCCCAGCGACGGTGCCATCCTGTCGCTGGTCGGCGGCTTCGACTTCGACCGCAACAAATTCAATCACGTGACCCAGGCCTATCGCCAGCCGGGGTCGAGCTTCAAGCCCTTCATCTACTCGGCTGCGCTCGAAAAGGGCTTCAGCCCGGCGACCGTGGTCAACGATGCGCCGCTCTATTTCGATGCGGCACAGACCGGTGGCGAGCCCTGGGAGCCGAAGAATTACGACGGCACGTTCGACGGGCCGATGCGGTTGCGAACCGCGCTGATGAAGTCGAAGAACCTCGTCACGGTGCGCGTCATGCAGGCGATCGGCCCGAAATACGCACAAGACTATATTGCGCGCTTCGGCTTCGATCCCAAGCTGCATCCGGCCTACCTCACGATGGCGCTGGGCGCGGGAGCGGCAACGCCCCTGCAAATGGTCGCCGCCTATTCTATTTTTGCCAACGGCGGCTATCGAGTGACCCCTTATCTGATCGACCGGGTTGTCGACGGGCGCGGCAACGTGCTGTCGCAGGCCGCGCCCGCGGTGGCGGGAGTCAACGCGGAACTGGCCATCGATCCGCGCAACGCCTTCATCATGACGACCATGATGCGTGACGTCGTGCGCGCCGGCACGGCGGCGCGCGCGAACCAGCTCGGCCGCCACGACCTCGCCGGAAAAACGGGAACGACGAACGACAACATCGACGCCTGGTTCTGCGGTTTCAACGCCTCGATCGTCGGAGTCGCCTGGATCGGCTTCGACCAGCCGCGAACGCTCGGCAACAACGAGACCGGCGCGGTTGCGGCCCTGCCGATCTGGATGAATTTCATGGGGAAGATGCTCAAAGGCACGCCCGAAACGCCGCTGAAGCAGCCGGATGGCGTGGTCGTCGCCCGGATCAATGCCGACTCCGGGCTGCGCGAAAGTGACGACCGCGGCGGCATCCCCGAATATTTCTTCTCCGAGTTCACGCCGCGCAAGCACGACGACGCGCTGGCTACCGACGGCGGTCGGCCTCCGCCCGAGGTGCGCAACCAACTTTTCTAGGGCTGCTCACGCTATGGCATCGCACAACGCCTCATCGCAGGGATTGCGCAACCGGACGCGGATCGCGCAGGTGGCGGCGCGCTTGATCGCCGAGCACGGTCTGTCCGATTGGGCCGTGGCCAAACGCAAGGCCTGCCGCGAGCTGGGCCTGAGTGAGCGCGAGCCGCTGCCTGCCAACGAAGAGATCGAACAGGCGTTGCGCGATTACAACAGTCTTTTCCAGCCCGAGGTTCAGGCAGCTTCGCTGCGCGCCCAGCGCCTGATCGCCCTCGAATGGATGGAGCGCCTCGCGCCGTGGCGACCCCTGCTCGTCGGCGGGGTGGCCGCGGGATGGGCGACCGCGCACAGCGACATACGGCTCGAGTTGGAGGCCGAAGACCCCAAGGCCGTCGAGCTCGGGTTCATCAATGCCGGGATCGAGTACTCGGCGGCGCAGGCCCCGGGAACCCCACCGGGCACGCGCCTTCATGCCGGGCGGGGAGCGCGAGCGATTCGGCTCGACATCGTCTCTCCGCAACAACGCCGCCATCGACCACGACGCAACGAGGAAGAACGACTCTCGCTGGCCGACCTCAGGTCGCTTATGGCCGGAGCGACGGATGCCGTCAATCCTGCATCGTGATCATTCCTTGAGCCACGCCGCCGCCGTGAGCGCGTAGTAGGTCAGGATGGCGTCGGCGCCGGCGCGCTTGAATGCGATCAGGGCTTCCATCGCGCAGGTGCGCTCGTCGAGCCACCCGTTGCCTGCCGCGGCCTTCAGCATGGCGTATTCGCCGCTCACCTGATATACCGCGGTCGGCACGCCGAACGTTTCCTTCACCCGGCGCACGATGTCGAGATACGGCAGTCCCGGCTTGACCATCACCATGTCGGCGCCTTCCTGCAGATCCAGATAGACCTCCCACAGCGCTTCGTCGCCATTGGCCGGATCCATCTGATAAGTGTATTTGTTGCCGCCGCCCAGGGTCGCGCCGGAGCCGACGGCATCGCGGAACGGTCCGTAGAAGCCCGAGGCATACTTGGCCGAATAGGCGAGGATGCGCGTCTTGTCGCGTCCGGCCCGATCGAGCGCGGCACGCAAGGCGCCGATGCGTCCGTCCATCATGTCGGATGGAGCGATGACATCGGCACCGGCCTCGGCATGGCATAGAGCCTGCCGCGTCAGCGCGGCAACGGTCTCGTCGTTGGCCACGTATCCGGTGTCGTCGAGCAGGCCGTCCTGCCCGTGACTGGTGTACGGATCGAGCGCGACATCGGTGATGACGCCCAATTCCGGAAAGCGCGCCTTCAGCGCCCGCACGGTCTGCGGCAGCAAGCCCTTCGGGTCCCAGGCCGCCACCGCATCCAGCGATTTCTGCGCCGCGGGGATCACTGGAAACAGCGCGATCGCCGGGATGCCAAGGGCGACGCAGCGCTCGGCGTCGGGCAAAAGCAGGTCGATGCTCTTGCGTGAGATGCCCGGCAGCGAAAGTACGGCCTCCTCGCGCCGATTGCCGTCGAGAACAAAGGCCGGATAGATCAGGTCGTCACTGCAGAGTCGATGCTCGCGCATCAGCCGACGCGAGAAGTCATCGCGGCGCATGCGGCGCTGCCGGCGCTCGGGAAATTTTCCGGTAAAGTTCATCGACATAGCGAGCGGTGAGCCTCGATTGCGCGAGTCGCAGAAGCGCATCCTAGCTCGCGGGCATCATCGCGGGCAACCGCGTTCCGAAACCATCGGCGAATCATTGACCGTGCGTGGAACTCTTTGCTCGCGCGGCCAGTCATATCCCGCAGACGATAGCATCGTCTCCCGCTTTCCTCCCTGAGCGGGTGCCCTTCGGTTGCGTAACCCTACCGATCGCAGGGCGTTCTTGGGCCCCGTCTCACTCCCCTTGATGTCGGGGCCTTTCTTTTTGTGCGCTCGCCATCGCGCTGTCGTGCGCGTACGGCGCGAGCCACGCGCCCACGGCCTGCTCCGCTTCCGCGACACCGACCTTCTTCGTCGCCGAAAACAGCTGCACGCTGATCCGGTCCGCATGGGCGGCGTACTCGCGCGCTAGCTCGCGTCGCGCGCCGCCGAGGATGCGTCGCTGTTCGGCGACGCCGAACTTGTCGGCCTTGGTCAGGAGGATATGCGTGGGGCGCAGTGACGGCAGAAACCAGTCGAGCATTTGCCGGTCGAGATCGGTCATCGGCCGTCGCGCATCCATCACCAGGACCAACCCGGCCAGCGGCCCGCGCTCGGCCAGATAGCGGGCGATAAAGGTCTGCCAGTGGCGGCGCACTGCGACCGGCACCTCGGCGTAACCGTAGCCAGGCAGATCCGCCAGCAGCGCGCCGGAGCTCAAGCGAAAAAAATTGATGTTCTGTGTGCGCCCCGGCGTCTTGCTGACGAACGCGAGACGCGTCCGTTGCGCCAGCGCGTTAATCGCCGACGATTTGCCGGCATTCGATCGTCCCGCAAAAGCCACCTCGGGCGCGCCATCGACCGGCAACTGGTGCCAGTCGGCCGCGGTCGTCAGGAACACCGCGTTGCGGAACGGATGCGTCAGCACGCTCGTCGGTTCGACGCCTGGGCCGACCGCGACGGATTCGGTACAATAGCCGGTCGGCTCGCATCGAACGGATACGCGGCCGATGCCTGATGAGCCGGTGGGACCACCGGGCCGCCAAACTGGGGAAATAACGAACGATGAAACGCGCGCTGTTGCTGGTGGCGATGGTCATTGCGGCGGGTGCCGTGCCGGCGTCGCGGGCGCGCGCCGAGGAAGGTGTGGCCAAGCCCGATCTCGCCAAAGCGAAGCAGATCGTCGATCAGGTGTGCTCGGCCTGCCATGGTGCCGATGGTAACAGTCCGAGTCCGTCGAACCCGAACCTGGCCGGACAACAAGCCGACTACATCGCCTTGCAGCTCGCCCATTTCAAGAGCGGGATCCGAAGCAACCCCGTGATGGCAGCAATGGCGGCTCCGCTGACGCCGGAGGACATGCGCTCCCTGGGCGCGTATTTCTCGCAGCAGAAACCCAAGGGTTCGGCCGCGAAGGATGCAGCGCTGGCCGCGGCGGGACAGAAGCTCTTCCGGGGCGGCGATACCGCCAGCGGCGTGCCTGCCTGCGCCGGGTGCCACGCCCCCAACGGGGCCGGCATACCCTCGCGCTATCCCCGCCTCAGCGGACAGTATGCCGATTACGTGCTCGCGCAACTGCGCGCGTTCAAGGCCGGCGAGCGAGGCATGGACAAGGAAGGCAAGGACGTCGAGGGCAAGATCATGGCGCAGATCGCCGGCAGGATGAACGACCAGGCGATCGCCTCGGTCGCGCAGTACGTCGCAGGCTTGCACTGAACGTGCAGCCGCTGCAGCGTAGCCCGAGGCGGCGTCCGTGCCGCCCTTTTTATCGGCGCTGACATGGCCGCGACGATCGCGGCGCTGTTCATCTACCCGGTCAAGGGCTGCTGCGGCATCGCGCTCGCATCGGCACGGGTCACCGAGCGCGGCCTCGAGCACGATCGCGAATGGATGGTCGTCGACGTCGCCGGACGATTCGTCACGCAACGTACCGAGCCACGGCTGGCTTCGATCAGGACGGCGATCACGGCAACCGCACTCGAACTCGATGCGCCTGGGGCCGACACGCTGCGGATACCGCTCGATCAGTCCGGCGTCTCCGGCCCGGTGACCATATGGCGCGATACGGTCCCGGGCATCGATCAGGGCACGGCGGCAGCGGCATGGCTGTCGCATCGCCTGGAAGGCGATCACCGGCTGGTCCGGTTCGATGCCGCGGCGCGACGGCTCTGCAACCCGAATTTCGTCGGGACCTCCGGCGCTCACACGGCCTTTGCCGACGGCTATCCCTTGCTGGTGCTTTCGGAAGCTTCGCTGCGTGACCTGAACGATCGACTCGACACCTCTCTGCCGATCGACCGCTTTCGACCGAATCTGCTGCTCTCCGGAGTCGATGCGTACGATGAGGATTACATCGATGAGATCGTCAGCGGCGACATCGCCCTGAAAATGGTCAAGCCCTGCATACGCTGCGAGGTCACGACTACCGACCAGCATACTTTGGAGCGCGGGGTCGAGCCACTGCGTACGCTCGCTGGCTACCGACACAATGCGGAGCTGGACGGGGTCGCCTTCGGCATGAACGCGATCGTTGCGTCCGGAGCGGGCGCCACGCTTAATCGCGCCGCTCCGGTTGCATATTCATTCCGGTTCTAACCACCGCCGGCCCTCCCGGCACCGCTGCCCTTCCGTCAGACGGCCGCGGCCTTGCACGCCGTCAGCGTCTCGCGCCAATGCGGCAGCACGAAACCGAAGGCATCCTGGAATTTGTCCGTGGCGAGCACCGCCGATGCCGGTCGGCGGGCAGGCGTCGGATATTCCGCTGTCGTGATGGGTACGATGCGGGGAGGCTCGGTATCGTCGAAAATCGCGCGCGCGAAGTCGAACCAGCTGGCCCGCCCCCGGCCGCTCAGGTGATAAATGCCGCTCTGTTTGGCGAGCGCGTCCGAGCCGCGGCTCACGAGTGTAGCCGTGGCTTCGGCCAGAACGCGGCTCCAGTTGGGCACGCCGAACTGATCGCAGACCACACGCAGCTCGTCGCGCGTGGCGGCGAGCCTTTTCATCGTCAGCAGAAAATTCTGTCCGCGCAGGCCGTAGATCCAGCTCGTGCGCAGGATCAGATACGCGCCGCCGGCAGCGGCGATCGCCAGTTCGCCGGCGAGCTTGCTCCTGCCGTAAGCGTTCAGGGGATTCGTTTGATCATCCTCTCGGTACGAACGATCGGATGCGCCGTCGAAGACGTAGTCGGTGGAATAATGGATCAGCAAAGCGTCCAGGCGCTTCGCTCCCTCGGCCAGGATGGCAGGCGCCCGCGCGTTGATCGCATCCGCCAGCGCGGGCTCGCCTTCGGCGCGGTCGACCGCGGTATAGCCTGCCGCATTGATGATGAGCCGCGGCTTGAGCCGTTGCAGGGTCGCCGCGACCCGGTCGGCGTCGGCCAGGTCCAGCGCCGCGCGATCGAGTGCCACGAGCTCGCCGTGTTGCGAAAGAAGCCGCGCCAGCTCGAACCCGAGCTGGCCCGCGGCCCCGGTGAGCAGTATCACCGGGCGCTTCACGAATAGACGTCGGCTTGCGCCAGCGTGCGGCCGGCGGCGTCCTTGGCGGCGACCAGCGGCGTACCCGAAAGCGGCCAGCGGATGCCCAGCGCCGGATCGCTCCAAAGCAGACTCCGCTCGTGCTGCGGATACCAGTAGTCGGTGGTCTTGTAGAGAAACTCGGCCGCGTCGGAAATGACCAGAAAGCCATGCGCGAATCCCGGCGGAATCCAAAGCATGCGCCGATTATCGGCCGACAGCACCGCTGCCGACCAGCGGCCGAATCGGGGCGAGCTGCGCCGAAGATCGACTGCCACGTCGTACACCTCGCCGGCAGTCACGCGCACGAGCTTGCCCTGAGCATGCTCGATCTGATAATGCAGGCCGCGCAGCACGCCGCGCAACGAGCGGGAGTGGTTGTCCTGCACGAAGTCGGCATCGATTCCGGCCTCGTCGAGCGTGCGGCGATTGTAGCTCTCGAAGAAAAACCCTCGCTCGTCGCCGAACACCTTCGGCTCGAGGAGCACCACTTCCGGCAATTCGGTCGGCGTGAACTTCATACTTCGCCGGCTCAGCGGATCGCGGGGCCGTGCAGCAGGCTCAGCAGATACCGCCCATAGCCGTTCCTGGCCATCGCCTGGCCGAGCTTTTCCAGCGCGGCGGCGTCGATGTAGCCTTGGCGATAGGCGATCTCTTCCGGGCAGGCGATCTTGAGTCCCTGTCTGCGCTCGATCGTGGCGATGTATTGCGCCGCTTCGAGCAACGATTCGTGCGTCCCGGTATCGAGCCACGCCATGCCGCGCCCCATCACCTCGACCGCAAGCTCGCCCAGCCCGAGATAAGCCTGGTTGACATCGGTGATCTCGAATTCGCCTCGCGTCGACGGCTTGAGCGCGGCGGCGATGTCGAGCACGCGATTGTCGTAGAAATAAAGTCCGGTGACGGCATAGCGCGATTTCGGTTGCTGCGGCTTTTCGGCCAAGCTCAGCACGCGTCCCCGATCGTCGAATTCGGCAACGCCGTATCGCTCGGGATCGGCCACCGGATAGGCAAACACCGTCGCGCCGCCATCGCGCGCGTTGGCGCGCGCGAGCATCGGCTGGAGGTCGTGGCCGTAAAAAATGTTATCGCCCAATATCAGCGCCGAATCGCCGCTGCCCACGAAATCGCGACCGATGACGAATGCCTGCGCGAGCCCGTTGGGTGCCTGCTGGACCGCATACTGCAATTCGATTCCCCAGCGCCGGCCATCGCCCAGAAGCTGGGCGAAGCGCGGCGTATCTTCGGGAGTCGAAATCAACAGGATGTCGCGAATGCCCGCGAGCATCAGTGTCGACAGCGGATAGTAGATCATCGGCTTGTCGTACACCGGCAGCAGTTGCTTGGAAAGGACCTGCGTCGCCGGGTAAAGCCTTGTTCCCGACCCGCCGGCGAGGATGATGCCCTTGCGCCGCGTCATGCCGGTTGGCCGGTGTAGTTGAGCGAGATCCACTTGTGATACTCGCCGCTGTTCACCGACTGCAGCCACGCTGGATGGTCGAGATACCAGCGTACGGTGCGCGCCAGTCCCGATTCGAAAGTCTCGGCCGGCGTCCAACCGACCTCGCGACGAATCCTGGTCGCGTCGATCGCGTAGCGCCGATCGTGTCCGGCGCGGTCGCGAACGAAGGTGATCAGCGACGCGTAATCCCGCCCGGAGCGGTGCTCGCCGAGTATCCTGCAAAGCGTTTGCACGACCTCGATGTTCGTTCTTTCGGCATTGCCGCCGATGTTATAGGTCGCGCCCGGCTCGCCGCGCGATAGAACGGCGCGGATCGCCGCGCAGTGGTCGCCCACGTACAGCCAGTCGCGGACATTCTTGCCGTCCCCATAAACCGGCAACGCCTTCCCTGCGATCGCGTTGACGATCATCAGCGGAATCAGCTTTTCCGGAAACTGCAGCGGCCCATAATTGTTCGAGCAATTGGTCGTCAGCGTGGGCAGGCCATACGTGTGGTGGTAAGCGCGGACGAGATGATCGGATGCCGCCTTCGAGGCCGAATACGGACTGTTCGGCGCGTAAGCGGTCGTCTCGCTGAACCCGTCGGCTTCGGGCGCGAGCGAGCCGTATACCTCGTCGGTCGACACGTGCAGAAACCGGAACCGCAGCCGTTCCGATTTCGGCAGCGACGACCAGTAGGCGCGTGTGGCTTCGAGCAGCGAGAACGTCCCGACGACGTTGGTGCTGATGAACTCCGCCGGCCCGTGGATAGACCGGTCGACGTGGCTTTCGGCTGCGAAGTTGACGATCGCACGCGGGCGATGCGCCGCCAGCAGCGCATCGATCGCCGCGCGGTCGCCGATATCGGCCCGCACAAAATGGTGGCCTGGATCGTCCTTGAGCGCGGCCAGGCTGCCGAGATTGCCCGCGTACGTCAGCTTGTCGAGGTTGATGACGGGCTCGTCAATCTGCGCGCGCCAGTCGAGCACGAAATTGGCGCCGATGAATCCGGCGCCGCCGGTGACCAGAATCATGCGGGCTCCACGTGCGCGGGAATTTCAGGGTGCTTGCTCGGGGTCGCGGATTCTATCACGGTGCGCGCTCCGATCCGCCCTGCCGGTAGTAGTCCAGGTACCACGCGACGAAACGTTCAAGACCGGTCGCCAGCGGCGTCGCCGGTTCAAATCCCGTCGCCGCCGCGAGCCGATCGATAGCGGCATAGGTTGCCGGGACGTCCCCCGGCTGAGCCGGCAGGTATTCCCGGATCGCGCGCTTGTCGAGCAGACGCTCGAGTTCTTGGATGAACGATTCGATCTCGACCGCCGAGTGGTTGCCGATGTTGTATATGGCGTAGGGGGCGGCACCCTGATCGGCTTTCGGTATCCGCGCCAGCACCTGAACGACGCCTTCGACGATGTCGTCGACGTAAGTGAAGTCGCGGCGCAGCCGGCCGAAGTTGAACACCTTGATGGGTTCGCCGGCGAGAATCGCCTTGGTGAACAGCGCCGCCGCCATATCGGGTCGCCCCCAGGGCCCGTATACGGTGAAGAAACGCAGCCCGGTCGTCGGCAGCCGGTAAAGATGACTATAGCTGTGCGCGATCAACTCGTCGGCCTTCTTGGTCGCCGCGTACAGACTCACCGGATGGTCGACGTTCTGATCCTCGGAAAACGGCAGCGTGTGATTGGCGCCGTAGACGCTCGAGCTCGACGCGTACACCAGATGCTCGACGTTCGCTTGGCGACTCGCCTCGATGACCGCACCGAACGCATCGACATTGTTGCGCAGGTACGCGGCGGGGTTGAGCAGCGAATATCTGACACCGGGTTGCGCCGCCAGATGCACAACCGATGTAAACCGGCTACCGCGGAAGAGTGCTGCAGTCGCGGCGGGATCGGCCAGATCGAGCTCGATGCAGCGCACGCCGGCGGCGGCGAGCCGCGCCGCGCGTGCACGCTTCAACCCGACGTCGTAGTACGGATCGTAATTGTCGACGCCGACCACTTCGGCTCCGTCACGCGCCAGACGAAGTGCAACGTGCATGCCTATAAATCCGGCCGCGCCGGTGACGAGGACGCTCACGTCAGCCCCTCGAGACAACCGGCGTCGGACGATCGATTGGGACTCTCATGGCAGCTCCGAGGGTCGTTCCAGTGCCCGAAGTTTGGCGTACTTGCAGAAGCTGGCGAAGCATCCGATCGCGATATGCACGAGCCCTGGGGCGCCGTCGAGAAAACCTGCACGGAAGAAATAGAAGCGGACGAACCGGACGAGCGGGGAGCCGATCAGCCGGCCCCAGGAAAAGCGCTCGCCGCGCGCGTGCATCGCCTCTGCCTGGAGCGTCGTGTAGCGATTCTGTTTGGCAATGTAGGTTTCGAGCGATTCCGCCGAAGCATGCAGCAGATCTCCATCGAGCCGCCCGACCGGTCCGTCTGCCTGCACGCGCTCGTGCACTGCATCTTCGGTCCAGCGCGCGTGGCGTCGGTCGAACAGTCGCAGCGTCCAATCAGGATAGCCTTCGCCGTGACGCAGCCAGCGTCCGAAGAAACGGTTGCGCCTCGCCATCTCGAACGCCGCATGCCGCGGATGCTGGAGCGCGGTGCCGATCGCGCTCGCCAGCTCCGGCGTCAGACTTTCGTCGGCATCCAGACACAGGATCCAGTCGTGTGCTGCCTGCGCCACCGCGAAGCGGCGCTGCGGCCCGAACCCCAGCCATGGCTGTTCGATCACCCGCGCGCCGCGGGCTCTCGCAATTTGTACGGTATCATCCTGGCTGCCGGAATCGACGACCAGCACTTCCGCGGCAAAGCGCACCGAATCGAGACAAGCAGCAAGCTGCGCGCCGGCATCGCGCGTAATGACTACGAAGCTGAGTTCAGGCAAGGGCAAGCGCGGCTGGGGTCGGACAACGCGTCGGACGTCGGGGCACGAGAGCGTCTCCGGGTCGGCATGCGGTGGAGGGCGCGGCCCATTCTACGTGCAACGCACCGGCAAGTCATCCGCCAGCCGGCGACGTTCGATGCAGCGTCGCAGCAGCTTGCCGCGATCCGCATGAGGCCTACTCGATGAGTCGCGTATTGATCATCCGGCCATCTTCGCTCGGCGACATCGTGCACGCTTTGCCGATCGTGCATGACATTCATCAGTATCGCCCTGATGTAGCGGTCGACTGGGTTGCCGAGGAGGGGTTTGCCCCGCTGGTCGGCATGAACCGCGGCGTCGACCGCGTGATTCCCGTCGCGCTGCGCCGTTGGCGCCACCATATGTTCGATCGCGGGACCTGGCGGGAGGCCGGGACCTTCCGCCGTGCGCTGCGTCGCGATCGTTACGACCTGGTGCTGGATCTGCAGGAACAGGTGAAAGGCGCGCTGCTCTCCTGGCTGGCGCGCGGACCGGTGCACGGCCCCGATCGCGCGAGCATCCGCGAGCCTGCTGCGACCCTCGCCTACCGTCATCGTTACCGGATCGATCCGGCACAGCATCTGATCGACCGCTGCCGGCAGCTCGCCGCCGCTGCGTTCGGCTATGAGGTGCGCGGAGGGCCCCACTTCGATCTGGTTCCGCCGCCACTGATCAGTGCATCGGAGACGCGGTACGCAGTATTCGTGCACGCGAGCAGCCGTGCCGACAAGCACTGGCCGGATGCCCACTGGCGCGCGCTGATCGCGCATTGCACACAGGCCGGGTTCGCCGTCGTGTTGCCGTGGGGCACGACTGGCGAAGCCGAACGCAGCCACCGACTGGCCGAAGGCATGGCAGGCGCCAGCGTTCCTGCGCGGCGGGAACTGCCCCAGCTGGCTGCCCTGCTCGCGGGTGCCGAGATCGTTTGCGGCGTCGACACGGGTCTCGTCCATTTGGCAGCGGCGCTGGGCGCGCCGACCGTCGCGCTGTTCGTCGCCACCGATCCGCAGCTCGCCGGCGTCGCACGGGCCAGCCCGCGTTGTCGCGACTTGGGCGCACCCGGCGTCGTGCCCACTCCGACCGAAGTCATCGCCACGCTCGGCGCGTTACTGCGCGACTTGCCGGCCTGCTGATGGAATTCGCACGCCTTCTCTATACGCTCGCCGGCTGGGCGCTGCTTCCGCTACTGCCGCTGCGGCTGTGGTGGCGTGGACGGCGCGAATCGGGCTATCGCCTCGCATGGGGCGAGCGCTTTGGCCGTTATCGCCCGCGCGCGCCATCGGCGGTCTGGTGGGTGCACGCGGTGTCCGTCGGCGAGACGCGGGCCGCGGTTCCGCTGCTACAGCGGCTGCGTCGCGCCTACCCCGATGTCTCCATTGTGCTCTCGCACATGACCGCGACTGGCCGCGAAACCGGCCATTCGCTCTATGGCGACACCGTCGAGCAAGTCTGGTTGCCTTATGACGTACCGTTTGCGGTCGACGCCTTCCTCGCTCATTTTCGTCCGGTTGCCGGATTCCTGCTCGAGACCGAACTGTGGCCCAACCTGATCGCGCGCGCCGCAGCGCGGTACACGCCGATCTACCTGGTGAATGCGCGCCTGTCGGCGCGCTCCGCGGCGCGCTATGGCCGCTTCGCGGCGCTGACCAGGCCGATGCTGGCTCGGCTCACCGGCGTCGCCGCACAGTCGCCGGCGGACGAGGCGCGCCTTGCGGCGTTGGGAGCCCGTTCGACAGTCGTAACCGGCAATCTCAAATTCGATGTGACCGTTCCCGACTCCGCGCGCGCTCTAGGCGCGGCGTTCGCGCTTCGTTTCGGCGCGACGCGCCCGGTGTGGGTGGCGGCGAGCACGCGCGAAGGCGAGGAAGCGCTGCTGCTCGATGCGCTTGCACGATCGCCGTTGCCTGCGGATACGTTGCTGGTCATCGTGCCGCGCCATCCGCAACGCTTCGCCGTTGTCGCCGAACTGCTTCGCGAGCGCAGCATCCCGTACGCGAGGCGCAGTGACAACACCCCGATACCCGCGGATGTGCGCGTCGTGCTCGGCGATTCGATGGGCGAGCTGCTGGCCTACTACGCGGCGGCCGATCTGGCCTTCGTTGGCGGCAGCCTGCTTCCTCTCGGCGGCCAGAACCTGATCGAGCCTCTGGCGCTCGGCACGCCGGTGCTGGTCGGACCGCACACATTCAATTTTGCCGAAGCGAGCGCCGGCGCTGTCGCAGCCGGAGCGGCTGAGATCGTCGCCGACGCGGACGCGCTGGTTGCCACGGCGCGCGAGATCCTGGCGGATCCGGCACGGCGTCAGAACATGAGCGAGGCAGCCCGCGCGTTCCATGCGACACATCAGGGGGCAGCCGACCGCTTGTGGTCGTGGCTCGCGCCGCAGCTGGTCGACGCCGTTTCTGACTCGCTCAGACGCGCAAGTCGCGATTGATCTGCTCGACGTCGGTCTCGCTGAGCGTGCCGACCGCCTGCTTCAGCTTGAGTTGGTTGACCCGGAAGTTGTAGAACGCCTGAGCCAGGTTGAACTGCGTCTGAAACACCTGTTGCTGCTGATTGAGCACGTCGAGATTGGTGCGCACGCCCACCTCGAGGCCCAGCTTGTTGGAGTCGTACGATACCTGGGCCGAGGCCAGCGCCTGCTGGAACGCCCTGACCTGCGCGACGCCGCTGGTCACGCCGGAGAACGACGTTTGCGCCAGGAGCTGCGCGTTGCGCCGCGCCGCTTCGAGGTCCTGCCGTGCGCGGTCTTGGTTGGCGAGCGCCTGTCGCACGCGCGACTGGATCGCGCCTCCCTCGTAGAGCGGAACGTTGAGCTGAACGCCGATCTGCGCCAGGCGCGAATCGAACGCGACCGACGAGGCCGACGACGACGATGCGGATCCGCCGGCGTAGCCCTGGTTGATGCTGGCGACCAGGTCGATCGTCGGATAGTGGCCGGCCTTCTGCCTGTCCACTTCTAGCGTGGCGATGTCGAAATTGGCCTGCGCGATGCGCACCTGGAGGTTCTGGCTCAGCGCCTGCTCGATCCAGGAATCGAGCACATTCGGCTCCGGCAGACGAGTTTCGAATTTGGCGCCGAAGCGTTTGAGGTCGGCCGGGAGGCGACCGATGATGGCGCGCAGAGCGGCGTACTTGTTGTCCAGGTCGGTGCGCGCGGCGATCTCCTGCGCGACGATCTGATCGAACTTGGCCTGCGCATCGTTGGTGTCGGTGATCGTCGCGGTTCCGACCTCGAAATTGCGCTTCGCCTGCGCCAGGTTCTCGCTCACCGCGGCTTTCTGGCTTTCGGTCAGCTCGATGTTGAAGCGCGCCAGCAGGACGTCGAAGTAGGCCTGGGTGACGCGAACGATCAGGTCCTGTTGTGCCGACGACAACACGTAATCGCTTTGCCCGACCTGCTGTCTCGCCTGGCTGAGCGCAATCGAATTCTGCGGCCGGTACAGCGGCTGGCTCGCGGAAACCGTATAGGCGAGTACGGGAAATCGCTCGCGAACCCGCTGCGAAGGGTCGGAATGGATGCTGGCGTAGAAGTCATCCTCGGTTGCATTGGCTGCGAGCCCGACCGCGGGCAACAGTCCAGCCCGCGCCTGCGGTATGTTTTCCTGCGTGGCCGCCCAATTCGCGCGCGCCGATGCCAAGACCGGATCGTTGGCGAGCGCGTCGCGGTAAATCTGCAACAGGTCGTCGGCTGAAGCGGGGGACAAGGCTCCGCCGCATGCGGCCCCCAACGCGATCACGAGCAATGGTTTCACCATGGAGCGGCTCAGTCAGTCAGTCGAAGGTGGGACGGCCGTGGCTGCGGTCGCGGCGGGAATCCGTCTGCTGCTCGCACCGATTCAGAACACAAAGCGCGCCGGACTCGCGGCATTGTGCAGCGGCGCGATCACCGTTTCGAAGAGATCTTCGGTCGCAATCGCTCCAGGCGCCGTCCAGCGAACCAGCCGCGCGGTCATCACCGGAGGGTCGCCAACGACGGCGAACAAGCGTCCGCCGGGCCTGAGCTGCGCCAGCCAGGAGTCGGGCAGGACCGGCGTCGAGCCGGCGAGGACGATGGCGTCGTACTGCCGATCACCCCAGCCGCGCGCGCCATCGCCGACCTCGAGATGCGCGTTGGTCAGCCCCGCCCGCGCCAGCTTGGTCGCCGCTTCGCTGGACAGCCGGGGGATGATCTCGACGCTTTCGACCGCCGCACAACGACGACCGAGCAAGGCGGTCAGGTAGCCGCTTCCGGTGCCGATTTCCAGGACCGCGTCGCTGCGCTCGAGCTCGAGCTCCTGCAACACACGCGCCTCCAGTTTCGGCGACCACATGCGTTCGCCGTCGCCCAGCGGAATCTCGAGATCCGCGAAGGCGAGCGCGCGGTAGGCCGCGGGCACGAAGTCCTCGCGGCGCACCTCGAGCAGCAGATCGAGGACATCCTGGTCGAGCACGTCCCAGGTGCGGATCTGCTGCTCGACCATGTTGAACCGGGCTTGCTCGAAATCCATCGCCTCTCCGTCCATAGCGCCGCCGAGTGCGGATGCACCGCTCGAATGGCCGCCCTTATTTCGCCGCGCCGGCGCTCATTATCGTTCGCCGCGGCGGCGCTTATTATCGCACGTCAGTCGCCCGGAGCCGGGACATCGCTACGGACCGCAGAGGCGGCTTGTCGTGCCTTGCGGGCGCGTCGCCACACGGTGATCCGGTCGAGGTACGTATAGATGACCGGAACGACCACCAGCGTGAGCATCGTCGACGTGATGACGCCGCCGATGATCGCGCGCCCCATCGGGGCCTGCGTCTCTCCGCTTTCTCCAAGCCCGAGCGCAAGCGGCAGCATGCCGAAGATCATTGCCGCGGTGGTCATCAGGATCGGTCGCAGGCGGACTTGTCCGGCAGTGAGCAGCGCATCGTGCAGCGACGCCCCGCCGCGACGCGCGCGGTTGGCGAAGTCGACCAGCAGGATCGCGTTCTTGGTGACCAATCCCATCAGCATCACGAAGCCGATCATCGACAGGATGTTGAGCGTCGTGCCGGTGAGGATCAGCGCCAGCAGCACGCCGATCAGCGTAAACGGAAGCGACGCCATGATCGCGAGTGGCTGCGTGAAGCTCGAGAACTGCGAGGCGAGCACGAGATAGATGAAGATGACGGCCATCGCCAGCGAGGCGAGGAGCGCGGCCATCGATTCCGCGGAGTCTTCCTGCTGGCCGGCGATGGCGAAACGGTAGCCGGGCGGCAACTGCGTCGCGTCCATGATCTTCTTGACGTCGTCGCCGACGTTGCCGGACGGCCGGCCTTCCGCGTTGGCGTAGAGCGCGACGCGTCGCTGCAGGTCCTGGCGCTTGATGATCTGCGGACTCGTGCTCTCGACGATGTCGGCCACCTGGCGCAGCGGCACCATGCGCAATTCCCCGTCGGGTCCGCGCTTGTTCGTCGACAGATAAAGGTTGCCGAGGTCCGAGGCCAGGCGGCGCCCTTCCTGCGGCAGCTGCACGTTGACTTCGTAGTTCTGCCCGTCGGGTCCCAGCCAATATGACACCGTCTCGCCGGCCAGGAGCGGGCGGACCGTGGCGCCCACCTGCTGTACCGAGAGCCCCAGATCGGCGGCGGCATCGTTGTTGAGCCGAATCGACAGCGCCGGGTTGAGCGCTTTCTCCGAAGTCTCCATGTCGGCGATACCGGGCACCTTGGCGACCTTCGCCGCGAACTCGTTGATCAGTTGCTTCAGCGTGTCCGGATCCGGTCCCAGCAAGTTGACCCAGATCGGCCGGTCGTAGCCAAGCGCCAGCTCGATGCCGGGAATCGGCTTCAGCGCGTTGCGGATCGCGCGCTCGAGATCCTTCTGCGAACGGGTGCGACTTGCGCGGCCGGTCAGCTTGAGGTTGACCCGGGCATAGTTGCGGCCGTCCCACGCGTTGCCCACGGTCGTCATCGTCAGCAGGATCTCTGGAAACTGCTTGAGCACCGCTTCGGCCTCACGGACCTTGCCGTCGGTGAATTCGAGGCTCGTCCCGACCGGTGTGTTGAGCCGCAGCGAGATGAAGCTCTCGTCGACCTGCGGCTGGAATTCCTTGCCGATGAGCGGCAGCAGCGCAAAGCTTCCGATGAAGATGAGAAGCGCCGTCCAGAGCACGATGCCGCGATTCGTGATCCTCACCCAGCGCGGCTTGAGCGCCCCCAGGTTTCGCGTGCGCATTGCGCTAACGACGCCCATGGTCGGGACGAAGACGCGGCGCCTTTTCTCCGAGATGGCCCACTCCAGTAGCCCACCGTACACGCCATGGATCCATTCGACCACGCTCTCGACGCGATCCATGAACCGCCCGAGCCACGGCACGCGCGAGAAGCGGGAACCCGGCGGATCGTGCCAGACCGAGGAGAGCATCGGATCGAGCGTGAAGCTTACGAACAGCGACACCAGTACCGCCACGGCGACGGTGAGGCCGAACTGGAAGAAGAACTGACCGACCACGCCTTTCATGAATGCGATCGGCACGAACACGGCGACGATCGCGAACGTCGTGGCCATGACGGCGAGCCCGATCTCGTCGGTGCCCTCGCGCGCGGCTGCTGGGTGGCTTTTCCCCATCCCGAGATGTCGCACGATGTTCTCACGCACGACGATCGCGTCGTCGATCAACAGTCCGATGCAAAGCGACAGCGCCATCAACGTCATCATGTTCAGCGTAAAGCCGAACGCGTAGAGCGCAATGAAGGTTGCGATCACCGCGATCGGCAGCGTAAGGCCGGTGATGATCGTGCTGCGCCATGAATGCAGGAACAGGAAGACGATCAGCACCGTGAGGAGCGCACCCTCGATGATGGTCTCCTTGACGCGCTTGACGCTCGCCTCCACCTGATCCGCCTGCGAATACACAACGCGCACGTCGACGTCCTGCGGCAAGCGTCCTTTGAGCGTTTTGAGGGCTTCGTTGATTCCGCGCCCGGTCTCGACGATATTGGCGTCCTGTGCCTTGCGGACGTCGAGCGTGATCGACGGTCGGCCGTTGATCCGCGAGATCGAATCGAGCTCCTTCTCGCCATCGATCACATCGGCGACCTGACTCAGGTAGACGGGGCCGCCGCCCTGCTGGGCGACGATGATGCGGCCGAACTGCACGGGATCCTTGATCTTGCCTTCGACCCGGACGATCGAATCGTTCTGACCGCGCGTGATTCGGCCGGCGGGAACGTCCTGGTTGGCATTCCGCACGGCGGTCATTACCTGATCGACGCCGATACCGAGCGAAGCGAGCGCGGACGGTTTGATCTGGATCAGGATCTGCCGGGTCACGCGGCCGTTGACGTCGATTTGCGCCACGCCGGGAATGTTCTCGAGCGTCTTGACGATGGTCTGATCGGTGAGCGAGGTGAGCTCGCGCAGCTCCACGGTGGGCGAGAGCACCGCGAGCGATACCGTCGGCCGGTTGTCCTCGACGTCGACGCGAACCACTTGCGGATCCTTGACGTCGCGCGGGAAACTCGACCGGATCAGCGCGATCTTGTCGCGCGCGTCCTGGATGGCCCGGGTGATGTCGGTTCCCTGGCGGAACTCGACGAACACCTGGCTCTGCGCTTCGCGCGAATTCGAATAGATCCGCTTGACGCCCGACACCGTGTTGACGGCGTATTCGATCGGCTTGCTGACGTCGGTCTCGACCGCCTCCGGCGAGGCTCCGGGGTAGACCGTGACGATGTTGCAGAACGGCAGGGTCACGTCCGGCATCTGTTCGACCCGCAGTCGCGCATAGGAGAACAGTCCCATTACCACGATGCCGACCATGACCATGGTGGCGAATACGGGATTCCTGATCGAGACGCGGGTGATCCACATAGGGTATGTCTCTGCTCGCCGTCAGCCGGCCGCGCCGCTGGCGGCCGGCGCGGCGGTCCGGACGAGCGCAGGCAAGCCGATCTTCAGATTGTCAAAAGGCGCCGCAAGGATGGGAACCCCTTGTGGAAGCGCCGTTTTTACCTCGACCCGTCCCGCCGCGTCGTCGCGCCTGCCGACCGTCACGATCCGGCGCGCGAGCTTCGCGTCCTCGATCGTCCAGACGAAGTTCTGCCCCGCTTCGATGCGGATCGCGTTGGCAGGCAAGGTCGGCACCGGAGCGCCGGCCGCCAGCGTCACCCGGCCCGTGCCGAACATGCCGCCGCGCAAGGCGCCATCCGGATTCGGAATGTGGATGAAGACGAGGATCGCCCGCGTCCCGGCCTCTGTCGTGGGGTTGATGCGATCGATCGTTCCGGTAAACCGGCGCTCGCCGAAACCATCGATCGCGAGCGCGACTTTCATGCCGACGTTAAGCTCCGGGATGTCGTTCGCCGGGACCATCGCCTGCAGCTCCATCTCGGTCAGATCGACGATTGTGACCAGCGGCGCATCGAACGGAACCTTCTCGCCCGGCTGGACATGACGCTTGGCCACCACGCCGGACAGTGGCGCGGTCACTGACCCATCGCGCAACGCATTGCGGGCGAGCTGCACCTGCGCCTCGTTGGACTTGAGCGTACCCTGTGTGACCGAGAGATTGCTCTGCGCGCTGTCATACGCAGTTTGTGAAATGAACTTCTGCTTGAGCAGTTGCTGGCTTTGCTCGCGCGTCTTTTCGGCGAGCTCGAGCTGCGCCCGGCTCGCCTCGAGCGCGCCGATGCGGTCGGTGAGCTTGGCCTCGAGGTCGGCGGTGTCGAAGCGCACGATCGATTGGCCGGCCTTCACGGCCTGCCCCTCGCGTACACTGACTTGACGGATTTCGCCGGAAACCTTCGCTCTAACCGTGGTCTGATTGACCGGCTGCAGCGTCCCCGCCAGCGGCAGCCAGCGCGTGAGCGCGGCCGGCTGGATATAGGCGAGATCGCTGTTGACGAATTCGAGCGTGACGGTCGCCCCCGGACCGGACGCCTCGGCGTTGCGGTTTGCCCGCAAGGCGACGCTTCCGGCCAGGACGCCGACTACCAGCACCACGACAATGACAGCGGCAACGCGCCGCTTTGTGCCACCTGACATAAGCAAATCACTCCGCGGACCAACGATTTTCGGCGGCGCCCACCCAAGCTGGTGGGCGCCAGGCCGCTCGTCTCCCCCGGTTAGATGGCGTGGGGGAAGGCGCCGGATTCGAAAAGTGCGCGAGTCTAGGCTGCCACCGGTCGGCAATACAAGCCGCAGCCGACGAAACGCTCGCACCGGGCGGTAATCGACGCCGGCCGACGATGAACTGCGAGCCGCACCGTCTCCGTCCCTTTCCGACCTGGAACGCGATTGACAGCATACGCCGGCCCGACCATAATTTCGCGCTCCCCGCTTTTCCGACAATCCCCCTAGTGGAGGACATCCATGAGATTCGATCGCACGCTCGGCCTGACGCTCGTCGCCGCGGCGCTGATATCCGTTTACGGCTGCGGCAAGGAAGAGCCGAAGAAGTCGGCTGAAGCGCCCGCCGCCGCGCCTGCCGCGCCTGAAGCTGTCGTCAAGATTGGCCATGTGGGCCCCACGACCGGGCCGCAGGCGCACCTGGGCAAGGACAACGAAAATGGCGCCCGGATGGCGATCGACGATGCCAACGCCAAGGGCATCATGATCGATGGCAAGAAGGTCAAGTTCGAGCTCGTCGCGGAAGACGATCAGGCCGATCCGAAGCAGGGCGTGATCGTGGCGCAGAAGCTGGTCGACGCGAAGGTCGCCGGCGTCGTCGGACACCTGAACTCGGGCACGACCATCCCCGCCTCCAAGCTGTACAGCGACGCAGGCATCCCGCAAATCTCCCCCTCGGCAACCAACCCCAAGTACACGCTGCAGGGGTTCAAGACGGCGTTCCGCGTCATGGCCAACGACGTCCAGCAGGGTAGCGTCATCGGCAAGGAAGCCGTTTCGACGCTCGGTGCGAAGAAGATCGCGATCATCGACGACAAGACCGCCTACGGCTCGGGCCTCGCCGAGGAGACCGAAAAGGCCGCCAAGGCCGCCGGCGCGACGATCGTCGCGCACGAATTCACCAACGACAAGGCCACCGACTTCAAGGCGATCCTGACCAAGATCAAGGCCAAGAGCCCCGACCTGATCATGTACGGCGGCATGGATGCGCAAGGCGGCCCGATGGTCAAGCAGATGAAGGAGCTGGGCATCAAGGCCAAGTTCATCGCCGGCGACGGCGTGTGCTCGGCCGAGTGGCCGAAGCTCGCCGGCGGCGCCGCCGAAGGCGAGTACTGCACGCAGGCCGGCGTTCCGCCGGAAAAGATGGCCAACGCCAAGGACTTCGTGACGCGCTTTACCGCGAAATACGGTCCGATCCAGGTTTATGCGCCGTATTCGTACGACGCGGCAAACACGCTCATCGCGGCGATGCAGAAGGCGAACTCGACCGATCCGGCGAAGTACCTGCCCGAGCTTTCGAAGATCTCGTACGATGGCATCACGGCCAAGGTCGAGTTCGACGAGCACGGCGATACCAAGAACGGGGCAATCACGCTGTATACGGTCAAGGACGGCGCACTGGTGCCCATGGCGATGAACGTCGGAGGCAAAACCGAGAAGCTGGCGGCGGCACCGGCGGCTGCGCCCGCACCCGCGGCGGCACCCGCACCGGAGCCGGCGAAATCAGAAGCGATGAAGTCCGAAGCGCCGGCGAAGAAATAGCGCTGCCCGGACTCATAGTCCGCGAGTTGCTGCAAGACCGAAACGGCGCCCGTCGGGGCGCCGTTTCCATTTCTGCGCCCGCGGCTTCTCGCGCGGGGGGATTGCCGCCGGATTAGCCGCAGTGGAGAATCCGTCATCAGCGGGCACGGCCGCTGCTGCGCGACGGAGGTTGTTTCATGGAAACGTTCCTGCAGCAGATCATCAACGGTCTTACGCTCGGCAGCGTCTATGCGCTGGTCGCACTCGGGTACACGATGGTGTACGGCATCATCGGTCTGATCAATTTCGCGCATGGCGAAGTCGTGATGATAGGCGCGATGGTGTCGCTGTCGGTCATCACCGGCCTGCTCGGCTCGCACGTCCCGCTCCCCGCGGTAGTGATCATCCTCGCCGGGTTGTTCGTCGCGATCCTCGTCTGCATAGCCATCGCCTACAGCATGGAAAAGATCGCGTACCGGCCGCTGCGGAGCGCGCCACGACTCGCGCCGCTGATTACAGCCATCGGCATGTCGATCGTGCTGCAGAACATTGCGCTGATGGTCTGGGGACGCAACTACCGCACGTTTCCGACGCTGATCACGCCGACGCCCCACATCATCTTCGGCGCAGCGATGACCGATCTGCAGATGCTGATCGTGGTGCTCGCGGCGCTGTTGATGGGCGGCCTCGTCTTGATCGTGCAGCGGACGCGCCTGGGTATGGCGATGCGCGCGACCGCGCAGAATCCGCAGGTCGCGGGCCTGATGGGCATCGACATCAATGTCATCATCTCGGCGGCATTCGTCATCGGCGCGACGCTGGCCGCCGTCGCCGGCCTGATGGTGATGGCCTATTACGGCATTGCGCACTATTACATGGGCTTCCTGCTCGGCCTGAAGGCTTTCACCGCCGCGGTGCTGGGTGGAATCGGCAACCTGGCCGGCGCAATGCTGGGCGGCCTATTGCTGGGCATCATCGAGGCTCTCGGCGCCGGTTACATCGGCGACGTGTCGAACGTGTGCGGACTGTCCTCGTTGAGCGATGCGCTGGCACAGAAGTGCGCGGATAACGATGGCCAAGTGAGTCTGTTCGGAAGCAACTACCAGGACGTGTTCGCCTTCTTCGTGCTGATCCTGGTGCTGATCTTCCGGCCGTCGGGCCTGCTGGGCGAACGGGTCGCCGACCGCGCATGAGTCTGGCCGGTCGTCGCAGCGGGATACCCCTGCGGGTGTGGGCCGGCGTCGCCCTGGTCGCGGTCGCGCTGGGCGTGCTGCCGTTCGTCGCGGCACTCGCCGGCCAGGCGTGGGTTCGCATTCTCAACTTCGCGATGATTTACACGATGCTGGCCCTCGGGCTCAACATCGTCGTCGGCTTCGCCGGACTCCTCGACCTGGGCTATATCGCGTTCTACGCCGTCGGAGCCTATACCTACGCGCTGCTAGCCTCGCCGCAATTCGGGATCCATCTGCCTTTCTGGGTGATCCTGCCGATCGGCGCGTCGATCGCCTGCCTGTTCGGCGTCTTGCTCGGCACACCGACCCTGAAACTGCGCGGCGATTACCTGGCGATCGTCACGCTCGGTTTCGGCGAGATCATCCGGATCTTTCTCAATAACCTGAATGCGCCGCTCAACTTCACCAACGGGCCGCAGGGCATCAACCTCATCGATCCGTTCCGCATCGGGGGCTTTTCACTGGCCAGCACCCAAACATTCTTCGGCGTTACTTTCAGCGGCCCGCAGAAGTACTACTACATGTTGCTGCTGCTAACGATCGCCGTCATCGTCGTCAATCTGCGCCTGCAGAATTCGCGGCTGGGCCGGGCCTGGGAGGCAATCCGCGAGGACGAGATCGCCGCCACGGCGATGGGCATCAACACGCGCAACGTCAAGCTCCTCGCGTTCGCGATGGGTGCCTCGTTCGGCGGCATCGCCGGCGCCGTATTCTCGGCGACCCAGCAGTTCATCAGCCCGGAAAGCTTCGGCCTGTTCGAGTCGATCATCGTGCTGGCGATGGTGGTCCTCGGCGGCATGGGGAATATTCCGGGCGTGATCCTCGGCGCGATCCTACTGACCTTGCTGCCCGAAGTATTGCGCTACACGATGGAGCCGCTGCAGATGGGGCTGTTCGGCCGCGTGCTGATCGATGCAGAGACGATCCGCCTGCTGGTATTCGGCGTCGCCCTGGTGGCGATCATGTTGTTCCGCCCGGCCGGGCTGTGGCCGTCGGCGGTGCGCAAGCGCGAGCTCGAAGTCGCGAAGGCGGCAAAAGCATGAACGGCGGAGCGCTGCTTTCGGCCCAGGACATCGGCAAGCGCTTCGGCGGCGTGCAGGCGCTGGCCGACGTGAGTTTCAGCATCCAGCACGGAGAGATCTACGGCCTGATCGGACCGAACGGCGCCGGCAAGACCTCGCTGTTCAACGTGCTGACCGGCATCTACCTCCCGGACGGCGGCAGCTTCACGTTCGACGGTGCGCCGCTCAATCGTCTGAAACCGAACGAAGTCGCCAAGCGCGGGATCGCGCGCACGTTCCAGAACATCCGCCTGTTCCAGAATCTGTCGGCGCTGGAGAACGTGATGATCGGCCGGCACGTGCGCACGCATGCCGGTGTCTTTGGCGCAATCTTTCGCGACAGAACGACGCTCGCCGAGGAGGCGGCGATCACCACCCGCGCCTACCAATTGCTCGATTACGTCGGGGTCGCTGCGCGCGCCAACGACCTGGCCAAGCATTTGGCCTACGGTGACCAGCGCAGGCTGGAGATCGCCCGGGCGCTGGCGACCGAGCCCAAGCTCCTGGCACTCGACGAGCCTGCCGCCGGCATGAACGCGACCGAGACGCATTCGCTCAAGAGCCTGCTCGAGGACATCCGGCGCGACGGCACGACGATCCTGCTGATCGAGCACGACATGAAGCTGGTGATGAGCGTCTGCGACCGTGTGCTGGTCCTCGACTACGGGCGCAAGATCGCCGAAGGCAGCGCGGCCGACGTGCAGAGCGACCCCAAAGTGATCGCCGCCTATCTGGGCGGTGAAGTTTCGCTGCACGTCAAAGGCCGCTGATGGCTGTCGCGGCGACGCTGCTCGAGCTCAGCAAGCTGCGGGTCGCCTACGGCGGTATTCAAGCCGTCAAGGGCATCGACCTCGTCGTGCGCCAGGGCGAGCTCGTCTGCCTGATCGGCGCCAATGGCGCGGGCAAGACGACGACGCTCAAAGGCATCACCGGCCTGCAGCCCGTCAGGTCGGGCAAGATCCTCTACGACGGCCAGGACATCACGGGCAGGCCGGCGTTCGAGCTCGTGCGTAAGGGTCTGTCGATGGTTCCCGAGGGGCGCGGCGTGTTCGGCGCGCTCACGATCGAGGAGAACCTGGCGATGGGTGCCTACAGCCGACGCGATCGCAACCTGGTCCGCCAGGACGTCGAGCGTGTGTTCGGCCTGTTTCCCCGGCTCAAGGAGCGACGAAGGCAGACCGCGGGAACGCTGTCAGGGGGCGAGCAGCAGATGCTCGCCATGGGTCGCGCGATCATGTCGCGGCCCAAGCTGCTGCTGCTGGACGAGCCGTCGATGGGACTTGCGCCGCTCATGGTACAAAAGGTTTTCGAGACCGTGTTGGCGATCGCCGACGAAGGCGTGACCATTCTGCTTATCGAGCAAAACGCCAAGCTTGCGCTTGAAGTGAGCCACCGCGGCTATGTGATGGAGAGCGGGAGCATCACGCTGTCCGGCGACGCCCGGGATCTGCTGTCGGACCCGAAGGTGCGCGCCGCGTACCTGGGCGAGGCGGTGTAGCGGCCGACCTTCATAACGTCGCGACGATCTCGAACGAGCCGGACGTCGCCACCGCCTCCTCGACATCGACCGATGTCACGCGAGCGGCGGACGGCCCGCGTCGAGCCCAGGCGACGATCGCATCGATGGCCGGTGCGGGCCCGCTGACCAGGGCCTCGACGCGGCCATCGCGTCGATTGCGAACCCATCCCGCCAGACCGCGCATACGCGCCTCGTCGGCCAGGGCGTACCGAAATCCGACACCCTGCACCCGGCCCGCGATCAACAAACGACGCGCGACGGGCAGCTCGGCGGTCATGTGGCCCCCCACGCTTGTGGCCTCACTTGTCGTGAGCCCACGGCGCTGCCCCCAAGGGGGTGCAATTCGCGGCTCGGGACGGCCCGGCGCCGCTCATTCGCGCTGCGCGGCGCGCGCGCCGCGAGCGAGCAGCAGCAAGCCCAGCATCGTTTTGGCGTCGGTGACCTCGCCGCGATCCAGCCAGCCCAAGGCTTCGCCCAGCGTCGCCACGAACGTCTCGACGAACTCGCCGGCATCGAGTCGCGCGCCGACGTAGGACAGATCATCCGCGGCATAGATCGCGATGTGCTCGGTGGAATACGTGATCAAAGGATGCATGGTCGCGACGTAGGCCCAGCGTGCGGCCGTATAGCCGGTTTCCTCGACCAGTTCGCGCTTCGCGGTCGCCAGCGGGTCCTCGCCGGAGTCGATCTTGCCCGCCGGGAATTCGATGAACACACGCTGGTGCGGATAGCGGAACTGCCGCTCGAAAAGCAGCTTGCCGTCGGGCAGGCGCGGCATGATCATCACCGCGCCAGGATGCACGATGTACTCGCGCGTCGCCTCCCCGCCGTCGGGCAGCCGCACGGTGTCTCGCTTGACGTGCAGCAGGCGACCGTGGAAGACGTCCTCCGAATCGAGACCGATCTCGTGGAGGTGGGAATATTGAGGATCGTCGTTCAACGGACTTGCCTAGTCAGGCGAAGGGCGCGCCGCGACCCGGGTCCGCGGCGTTCCCATGCCTCAAGCGTAGAATTCCGGCGCGCCTTGCCGTCCGGAGCCGCACCGTGCCGCGGGCCGAGCTCGCAGTCACCCACGCGCCGGGACCAATGCCCATGCCAATCGATGCGAACATGTTGAAGACGGTAGTTTATCAGTCCTATCGCACGACAGAAGTGGCCGACTGGCTTCGGCGCTGCATGCGTTCGACGCAATCCTGGGCGGCGGCGGAGGGATTCGACTATCGCTTCATCGACGACAGCTTTTTCGATTGCGTTCCCGACTGGTATCGCCGCGGTGCGCGCGGTAATGTGCAGGTCCTTGCCAATCTTGCGAGGATCGTCGTCGCCAAACAGCTGCTGGCTGCGGGCTACCACCGGACGATATGGGTCGACGCCGACGTATTGGTGTTCGATCCGCGGTCGTTCCGGATCGATGTCAGCCGTGAGTTCGCGTTCTGCCGAGAAATATGGATGACCCGCCGCTGGGGCGCGGCGGTCAAGGTCCCCCGGGTCAACAATTCAGTGATGGTTTTCGTCAGGGACAACTCCTTCATCGACTTCGCTATCTGGGCGCACGAAGACCTGGTAAGGCGTGGCACGCAGATACTGGCGCATGGAACCACGACGCGACTGCTCACAGTGCTGCATCACGCGACGCCATTGCCGCTGCTGGAGAATGTCGGATTGCTGAGCCCTATCGTCACGCGCGACATTGTCGCGCACGACGGTGCCCTCACGCGCGAGTATGCGGCAGCGCACGGAACTCCCATCTACGCCGCGAATCTGGGAGCATCTCTGCGCGGCGTTGCCTCGAGCGGCATCACTCTTTCCGATGCCGATTTCGAGCACGTGGTGGAAGTGCTCGACGGTTGCCGCGGTGCTATTTTCAATGATGTGTTCGCTTCGTGACGCTGCGGCGGCGTCAGCGCGCATCTCCCAGCCAGTCGCGAGCAACCAGAAAATCGCTGTACAGTTTCGCCTCGGCGCTGCCAGGCTCAGGGTGCCAGTCGTAGCGCCAGCTGACCACCGGCGGCAAGGACATCAATATCGCCTCGGTGCGGCCGTTCGACTGCAGCCCGAACAGCGTGCCCCGATCGTAGACCAGGTTGAATTCGACGTATCGACCGCGCCGGTAGGTCTGGAATTCCCGCTCGCGCTCGCCGTACGGAAGATCCTTGCGGCGCAGCAGGATCGGCTCGTACGCGTCGAGGAACCCGTCGCCCACGCTGCGGCAGAGTGCGAAGCAATGCGCGAAGTCCCGGTCGCTCAAGTCGTCGAAGAAGATACCGCCGACGCCGCGCGGCTCGTTGCGGTGTTTGAGCATGAAGTAATCGTCGCACCCGCGCTTGAAGCGCCGGTAGTAATCGCTGCCGAAAGGCGCCAGTGCGTCGCGGCAGCAGCGGTGGAAATGCACGGCATCCTCTTCATAACCGTAGTAGGGGGTCAAGTCCATGCCGCCTCCGAACCACCAGATCGGATCGGCGCCCTTCCTTGTCGCAACGAACAGGCGCAGGTTCATGTGCACCGTCGGAGCATGCGGATTGGCGGGATGGAGCACCAATGAGATCCCCGTGACCTCGAAGCCGCAGCCCGCGAGCTGCGGCCGCGCGGCGCTCGCCGACGGAGGCAGGCGGTCGCCGAGGATGCGCGAGTAGTTGACACCGCCGCGCTCGAACACGTTGCCGCGCTCGATGATCCGGCTCACGCCACCCCCGCCCTCCGGCCGCTGCCAGTCATCGCGCCGGAAGGCCATACCATCGATTGCCTCCAGTCGCCCGGCGATGCGGTCCTGCAGGCTGGTGAAATAATCGGCGGCGCGTTCGATTTCCATCGATGGAGTCGTCGCAGGCGACACGTCAGCTGCGTCGCGCTGTCAGCGCGCGGTGGCCAATATCGGTTCGATATTGCATGCCCTCGAAATGGATGCGCGCGAGCGCGGCGTAGGCGTTGCGTTGCGCCTGGCGCGCGGTGTCGCCCAGCGCGGTCACGCAAAGGACGCGCCCGCCGCTGGTCACGATGTTGCCCCCATCCGACGACGTTGCGGCGTGAAAGACCTTGCAAGCCTCGCCTGCGGCATCGAGTCCCGAAATGGCGTCGCCCCGGCGAGGATCGTCGGGATAACCCGCCGCGGCGACAACGACGCCAAGTGCGACCTGGCGGTCCCATTCGGCATCGACCTGGTCAAGGGTGCCGTCGGTGCCATGCGCGAGCAGGTCGACCAGGTCCGACTTGAGCCGCATCATGATCGGCTGCGTCTCCGGATCGCCGAGCCGGCAATTGAACTCGAGCGTCGAAGGGTTGCCTGCGCCGTCGATCATCACGCCCGCATAGAGAAACCCCGTGTAGGGTGTGCCGTCGGCGGCCATGCCATTGACCGCGGGCAGGATGATTTCGCGCATGATCCGCGCATGCACCTCGGGCGTCACCACCGGGGCCGGCGAGTAAGCGCCCATGCCGCCCGTGTTCGGGCCGAGGTCGCCGTCGCGCAGGCGTTTGTGGTCCTGCGAAGAGGCCAGCGCGAGCACATTCCGGCCGTCGGCCATCACGATGAAGCTTGCTTCCTCGCCTTGCAGAAAGTCTTCGATGACCACGCGCGGCCCCGCCGGCGCGTGCTGGACCGCAATGCGCTGTTCGACCAGCATCGCATCGACGGCCGCGTGCGCCTCCTCTGCCGTGGCGGCAACCACTACGCCTTTGCCGGCCGCGAGGCCGTCCGCCTTGACGACGACAGGCGCGCCGTGCGCATCCACGTAGGCGTGCGCCTCCACGGCCGCGCTGAACGTACGGTGCGCCGCGGTCGGGATGCGATGACGCACCATGAACGCCTTGGCAAAGTCCTTCGAGCTCTCGAGTTGCGCGGCAGCCTGCGTTGGACCGAATATCTTGAGGCCGGCCGCTCGGAAGGCATCGACCGCGCCGGCCGCGAGCGGCGCTTCGGGCCCGACGACCGAGAGCGCGATGCGCTCCCGTCGCGCGAATTCGACCAGCTCGGGAATCGCCTGTTGCGCCACATTGGTGACTCCAGGTTCGCGGCCCGTGCCGGCGTTCCCCGGTGCCACGAAAACGTGCGAAACCCGCGGCGACTGGGCGATTTTCCACGCCAAGGCGTGCTCCCGGCCCCCGCCGCCGATGACCAGCAGCTTCATCGAGGGCAACCCGACCCCGCCGCAATGACGGCTTCCATGCGTCGTCTCGTGGCGCTAATGGCGGAAATGACGAATGCCGGTAAAGACCATGGCTATCCCGCGCTCGTCGGCGGCAGCGATCACTTCCGCGTCCCGCATGCTTCCCCCCGGCTGGATGACCGCGATGGCCCCATTGTCCGCAGCGACGTCGAGACCGTCGCGAAACGGAAAAAAAGCGTCCGACGCGACCACCGATCCGGCGAGGGACAAGCCCGCGCCGGCCGCCTTGACCGCGGCGATCCGCGTCGAATCGACGCGGCTCATCTGCCCGGCGCCGATTCCCAGCGTCGCGCCGCCGGCACAGTAGACGATCGCGTTGGACTTGACGAATCGGGCCACGCGCCAGGCGAACAAGAGGTCGCTCATCTGCGCAACCGTCGGCGCTTTCTTGGTGACGACCTTGAGCTCGGCCTGCGTCAGATGGTCCGCGTCCGGTGTCTGAATCAGCATGCCGCCGCCGACGCGCTTCGAATCCCATGCGTCGCCGCCCGATGTCCCCGTCAACGCCAGCGCGAGGACGCGCACGTTGGCCTTTTTCGCGTTTCGCTCGAGCGCCTCGGGGGTATAGGCAGGCGCGATGAGCACTTCGACGAATTGCGCGCCGACCGCCTCAGCCGTCGCCGCGTCGACTTCGCGATTGAAGGCGATGATGCCCCCGAATGCCGACGTCGGATCGGTCGCCAGCGCCTTGCGATACGCTGCCAGCGGCGCCGTTGCGACCGCGACACCGCAGGGATTCGCGTGCTTGACAATGACACAAGCAGGCTCGGCAAAGGTCTTGACGCACTCCCACGCCGCGTCGCTGTCGGCGATGTTGTTGTACGACAGCTCCTTGCCCTGCAGCTGGCGGGCCGTGGCGATGGTGCCCGCGGCCGGCGCCTCGTCGCGATAGAAAGCTGCCTGCTGATGGGGGTTTTCGCCGTAGCGCAAGTCCTGCAGCTTGGCGCCCTGCCAGTTGAACCGATCCGGAAACGGCCGCGCTTTGCCCGCGGCATCGCGCGCAGTCAGATAATTGCTGATGGCGCCGTCGTAGCCGGCGGTATGGGAAAAAGCCTTCTGCGCGAGGCGAAACCGTGTCGCTGCGCTGAGGCTGCAAGCTCCGCCTTTCAGCTCGGCCAGCAGCGCCGCATAGTCCGCCGGATCGACGACGACGCCGACGCCGGCGTAATTTTTCGCCGCCGCTCGTACGAGCGTCGGGCCACCGATATCGATGTTCTCGATCGCTTCGTCGAGCGAACAGCTCGTCCTGGCGACCGTCTCCCGGAACGGATAGAGGTTGACGACGACCAGATCGATCAGAGGAATGCCATGCGCCGCGAGCGTCGCCGCGTGCTCGGCGGACTCGCGCCGCGCAAGAATGCCGGCGTGCACTTTCGGATGCAGCGTCTTGACCCGTCCGTCGAGCATTTCCGGGAAGCCGGTGTAGGCATCGATCTCGGTGACGTCGAGCCCGGCACCGCGAAGCGCCTTGGCGGTGCCTCCCGTAGACAGAAGCGCGACGCCGAGCCCGGCCAGGCCGCGCGCGAATTCGACCAGGCCCGTCTTGTCGGATACCGAGAGCAGCGCGCGGGAGACCGGCGTATTCATCGCCGCAGAGTGGTCCGGGCGAACGCTCCCGGCGTGACGCGGGCGAGGCACGAGAAAAACGATCCCGGCGCCGTCTTCAGCACGCGAGAACCGGGCGCTACCGTATGTTGTACTTCGAGAGCTTCGAGCGCAGCGTATTTCGATTCAGTCCCAGCATGTCCGCCGCCTGGGTCTGGTTGCCGCCGGCCCGATGCATGACCGAAGCCAGCAGCGAGCGCTCGACATTCGCGATCACCATATCGTAGATGCTGTGCGGCTGCTCGCCATCGAGCTTGCGAAAATATTCTTCGAGCGACTTTTCCACGCTGCGGCAGATTTCGTTGCCGCCGTTCATGCGAATGTTTCGTTTCACGCTGCGAGGGCCTCCTCCACCCACGAAGCTTCCGTCTGCGCCGATGCTGCATAGACCAGGCGCTCCCCGACGGCCGCAAGTTCGCCGAAATACCGGTCGACGGCGGCGACCTGTTCTCCCACGCTTTCCAGCCGGTTCATCGCAGCGCGAAACGCAGCGCCACCGGAGAGTTTGCTCGTATACCAGCCGAGGTGCTTGCGCGCAATACGCACGCCGTCGGTCTCGCCGTAGAACTCGTAATGATCGGTCAGGTGCTCGATGATCAGCCGATGCATTTCGTCGACCCGGGGCGGCGGCAGATGCTCGCCGGTGGTCAGGAAATGGTTGATCTCGCGAAAGATCCATGGCCGTCCTTGCGCCGCCCGGCCGATCATGATGGCGTCGGCGCCGGTGCGGGCAAGAACGTCTCGCGCCTTTTCCGGAGAATCGATATCGCCGTTGGCAATTACCGGTATGCGGATCGTTCGTTTGATCGAGCGGATCGTCTCGTACTCGACCGGTCCGACGTAGGCGCATTCGCGCGTACGGCCGTGCACCGATAGCGCGGCGACGCCGGCGTCCTCCGCAATGCGCGCGATGCGAAGCGCGTTCCTGTTCTGCCGATTCCAGCCGGTGCGTATCTTGAGCGTCACCGGAACGGGCACGGCACGCACGACCGTGTCGACGATCGAGGCGACCAGCGGCTCGTCCTGGAGCAGCGCCGAGCCCGCTGCGACGTTGCATACCTTTTTCGCCGGGCAGCCCATATTGATGTCGATGACCTGTGCGCCCCGCTCCACGTTGTAACGGGCTGCCTCGGCCATCATCGCGGGATCCGCGCCGGCGATCTGCACGACGACAGGCTCGAACTCGCCCTGATGGTCGGTACGACGCAGCGACTTGGCGGTATTCCACAGCTTCGGGTTCGATGCGACCATTTCCGACACCGCGAGCCCCGCGCCGAGGCGCTTGCACAGCTGCCGGAACGGTCGATCGGTTACGCCCGCCATCGGCGCGACGACGAGGGGGACCGGGATGTGATGCTTGCCGATCTGCACGATGGAATACACAGTGGACGCTGCGACGGGGAACGGATTATACCGAGTTTGCCGCGCGCACGTCACCGCTGATCGAATATGTTCGCGGTGTTACGAGAATTCCGTCGCAGGGTTTCCGCCGTTGATTGCGCGGGAACCATTCTTGCTTGACATCGGATGCGCTTGTTTTGCTTCAGTGCAATCCGTAAAGCATTGCGCGCGTGAAAATTCGTTTCACCGGCGGAAGCGTGTCGAGCAGAGTAAGCGCCAACCCGCGCGGCCAGCGAAGCAGCGCCGCGTCGCTGCCGAACACACTGAGCAAGCCGTGCGTCAGCGCGATGCCCGCCCAACGGTCCGGAAGCCGTCTGCGTGCGTAGTCGGCAAGACTGGCGCCGGCGCCCAGGCGATCGCGTGGCGTAGCCAGCAGTGCCCGCGCCAGTTCGTGCGCGTCGCGCAAACCCAGATTGAAACCCTGGCCGGCGACCGGGTGCAGCGCCTGCGCGGCGTTGCCCAGCAGGACCGTGCGGGCGCCGGCGACATTGCCGGCGAACTCGAGCGAGAGCGGAAACATGCGGCGGTCCTCGGTCTTCAGGAAACCGCCGACGCGCGCGCCGAATCGCTTCCCGAGCGCTGCGAGGAAATCGCTTTCCGGCATTGCGACAAGCTCCGCGCCATTCGCCGGCGTGGTCGTCCAGACCAGGCCGTAGTGATCGCCTTCGGGCAGCAGCGCCATCGGACCCTCGGGCGTGAAGCGCTCGTACGCGATGCCCCGGTGCGGTTCGTCTTTCCAGAGCTTGGCCACCAGCGCCACCTGCCCGTAATCATGCCGATGCCGGGTATGGCTCGCGAGCACGTCGCCGCCGCCATCGGCCACCGCGGCCACGCGCGCCGTCCATTCACGGTCGACGCCATCGGCCACGCCGCGAATCCGCGCGTACGCGGGCGTCCCGTCGACATGCTTCACGGTGACGCCATGCTGGACGGCCAGGTCGGCGCGTTCGAGTCCGGCGTCGAGGGCTGTCTGCAGCGCCCGGTAACTGACGACATATCCGAGCGCCGGAACCCCATGCTCGTCCGCTTCGAGACGCGCCGTGCCGAACCCTCCGCGCTGCGAGACATCGATCACGTTAATCGAGGTCACTGCGCCCGGCGAGGCAGCGACTTCGCTCCAGACGCCCAGGCGCTCGAAAATCAACCGCGCACCGTGCGACAAGGCGAGCGAGCGATCGCCGCGCGCCGGGGTGTCGCGCGGGCGGGCGTCCAGGCTGACCACGTCCAGCTCGCCGCCGGCCAGCGCGAGCGCGAGCGTCGCGCCCACCGGCCCTGCGCCGATGATGACCACATCGTTCAGCATGGAGCGAGCGCCTCGCGTACGTTTTGGGAGGGACGCCGAGTTAAGCGGCCACGCGGAGAGGCCGAATCAGGCTGCGATGCTAAAGCGGCGCTTCAACGAGGCCATTACCGTGCACACGCGGCTTCGATGTCGGCGACGCTTTTCGGCGCAGCGGCGGTCAGATTTTCATTGCCCGCGGCCGTCACGAGTATGTCGTCCTCGATGCGCACGCCAATGTCCCAGAATTCCTCTGGAACTTTGTCGGCCGGCCGGATATAGCAGCCGGGCTCCACCGTCAGCAGCATGCCCGGCTCCAGTTGGCGCGATTCGCCGTTGACCCGGTACAGGCCGACGTCGTGCACGTCGAGGCCGAGCCAGTGGCCGGCGCGGTGCATGTAGAACTGCTTGTATGAACCCGATTCGAGCACGCTGTCCAGGGTGCCCTCGCAAAGCTTGAGATCGATCAAGCCCTGGGCGAGCACGCGCTCCGCGACCTCGTGGTAGGCATGAAACGGGCGGCCCGGTGCCACGGCGTCGATGCACGCGAGCTGCGCGGCGAGCACCAGTTCGTAGACATCCTTCTGCGGACCGCTGAACGCGCCCCCGATCGGAAAGGTACGCGTCACGTCGGACGCATAGCCTTCGTACTCGCAGCCGGCATCGATCAGCAGCAGATCGCCGGGCTGCATCTGCCGGTTATTGTCGCGATAGTGCAGCACGCAGGCGTTCGGGCCGGACGCCACGATCGACGGATAGGCGACCGCCTGTGCACCGGAGCGCAGGAACTCGTGCACAAGCTCGGCCTCGACCTGGTATTCATACCAGTCCGCCTGCGCACGCGCCATCGCGCGGCGATGCCCGGCACACGAGATTTCGGCGGCCCGCCTCATCAGCTTGAGCTCCTGCTCATCCTTGGTAAGGCGCATCGCAGCCAGCGCCGCGCGCACGTCGACCACCGCCTCCGGCGCGGCGATGCCGGTGCGCACACGATTGCGAACGCCGTTCAAGGTCGACGTGATCAGCTCGTCCCACGCCGGGTTGCTCCCGATCGGCGTAAACACCGCCGGCCGATCGCTGCTCCAATCGGTGAGCCTGCTGGGGAGCTCGCTGATCGAATAAGCCTCGTCGAAACCGAAGATCTCGCGCGCGGCCTCGGGGCCGTAGCGAAAACCGTCCCAGATCTCGCGCTCTGGATTCTTATCCCGGCACAGCAGAATTTGCCTGGAGTCGCCGTCCGTTGCGCCGGCCAGCAGCACGATGACCGCTTCGGCCTCGGGAAATCCTGACAGGTAATAGAAATGGCTGTCGGGCCGGTACGGATAGTGCGTATCGGCGTTGCGGATCGCTTCCGGGGCGGTCGGGATGGCGGCGACGCCGCCGCTATGACGACGCATTTCCGTAATCAGTCGCGCGCGACGCGCACGATGGTGCTGGTGGCTGTGATTCATTGTCGGGGAGCGCTGCGCTGCGGCAAGGCGCCATTATAGGCGCACGGCGGGTGGCGCGCAGGCGTGCGGTAAGATCCGATTCGTGGCGCATTCTTCATCCACTCATTCGCCGCCCGCCCGCAATGCGTTGCATGAAGCCAAACGCGCCTTGCGCGAACGCGTGCTTGCCGAGCGCGACCGCGCGTCGGCCGGATTTCGCGCAACGGCCAGCGCCGCGATCGGTACCACGCTTGCGGGGCGACCCGATTTTCTCGCTGCCGCTACGGTCCTGTTGACGCTGCCCTTCGGCAGCGAATGGGACACGCTGCCGTTGCTTCTGACGGCGCTGGAACGCGGCAAGACGGTGGTTCTGCCTCGCGTCAACGCGACGACGCGGACGCTCGAGCTTTGCAGCCTCACCGAGCCTGACCGCGACGTCCGACCGGGGCATCGCGGCATTCCCGAACCACAGGCGCACTGCGCGCCGATCGCAGCCGACGAGATCGACTGGGTGCTGGTTCCCGGCGTCGCGTTCGATGCCGAGGGTCATCGCTTGGGGTACGGCGGCGGCTACTACGACAGGCTGCTGCCGCTGCTTCGGGGCGATGCAGCCCGGATCGCCGGCGCTTTTG
The DNA here is from genome assembly GCA_036493675.1 of Casimicrobiaceae bacterium. GTDB lineage: Bacteria > Pseudomonadota > Gammaproteobacteria > Burkholderiales > Casimicrobiaceae > PALSA-1003. The sequence goes on along the minus strand of DASXPJ010000043.1, from coordinate 376,892 downwards.
AACTGCAATTGCTCGACCGCGTGCCGGCGGCGCCGCACGACATGCCGGTTCAGGCGATCGCGACGGAAAGCCGGACGATGGAAATGAGGAGCTAGAGTCCGCCGGCGCCTGAAACTGTTTTGGAAATGATTTCCACCATGTGGTATTCTAGGGCGTGGGTCGCCGCCTGACGGGCACCGCGTCGCAGCAATGCCACGCGGTGCCGCGACGCATACAATCGACAAGCAGCAAGCCGCAGGAAGCATCGTCGAAGGAGTTCCCATGGACATCAAATCGGATCTCGACCCGCAGGAAACGCGCGAGTGGCTGGACGCGATCGACGGCGTGCTCGAGCACGAAGGGCCCGATCGCGCTCATTTCCTGATCGAGCAGGTCATCGACAAATCGCGTCGATCCGGCGCCTACATGCCGTTCTCGGCCAATACGGCCTACATCAACACGATTCCGGTCGACAAGCAGGTGCGTATCCCCGGCGATCAGGCGATGGAGCACCGCATCCGATCGTATGTGCGCTGGAATGCCATGGCCATGGTCGTGCGCGCGAACAAGCACACCAACGTCGGCGGGCACATCGCGAGCTTCGCCTCGGCGGCGACCCTCTACGACACCGGCTTCAATCATTTCTGGCATGCACCGTCGGCCGAGCACGGGGGCGATCTGGTGCTCGTCCAGGGTCACTCGGCGCCGGGCGTGTACGCCCGCGCCCACATGCTCGGGCGGTTCACCGACGAGCAGATGGACAACTTCCGCCAGGAGGTCGACGGCCACGGCGTATCGTCCTATCCGCACCCCTGGCTGATGCCCGAGTTCTGGCAGTTTCCGACGGTGTCGATGGGCCTGGGCCCGCTGATGGCGATCTACCAGGCGCGCTTCATGAAGTACCTCCAGGACCGGGGGCTGGCCAAGACCGAGGGCCGCAAGGTCTGGTGTTTTTGCGGCGACGGCGAAATGGACGAGCCGGAATCGATGGGCGCCATCGGCATGGCGGCGCGCGAGACGCTCGACAATCTGATCTTCGTCATCAACTGCAACCTGCAGCGCCTCGACGGTCCGGTGCGCGGCAACGGCAAGATCATCCAGGAGCTCGAGGCCGAATTCCGCGGCGCCGGCTGGAACGTGATCAAGGTCATCTGGGGCTCGCGCTGGGACGCGCTGCTCGCGCGCGACAAGCAGGGCATCCTGATGCGCCGGATGATGGAATGCGTCGACGGCGAATATCAGACGTTCAAGTCGAAGGATGGCGCCTACGTGCGCGAATACTTCTTCAACACGCCCGAGCTCAAGGCGCTGGTCGCCGATTATTCCGACGAGGACATCTGGAATCTGAACCGCGGCGGCCACGACCCGCACAAGGTCTACGCGGCATACCAGGCGGCGGTCGACCACAGGGGACAGCCGACGGTCATACTCGCCAAGACGATCAAGGGCTACGGGATGGGCGAGTCCGGGGAGGCCCAGAACATCACGCACCAGCAGAAGAAAATGTCGGGCGGCTCGGTCCGGCACTTCCGCGATCGGTTCCAGATTCCGGTGCCGGACGACAAGCTCGACGAAGTGCCCTACGTCAAGTTTCCGCCGGGATCGGCCGAAGCCGAGTACATGAAGGCGCGGCGGATGGAGCTCGGCGGCTTTCTGCCGGCGCGCCGGCGGACCGCCGCGGCGCTGGCGGTGCCGGGGCTCGCCGTGCTCGACCGATTCCTGAAGAGCACGGAAGATCGCGAAATCTCGACGACGATGGCGTTCGTGCAGATTCTGCAGACGCTGCTGCGCGACAAGAATATCGGCAAGCACATCGTCCCGATCGTGCCCGACGAGTCGCGAACCTTCGGCATGGAAGGTCTTTTCCGCCAGCTCGGCATATGGAATCAGCGCGGCCAGCTTTACACGCCGCAGGACGCCGATCAGCTGATGTTCTACAAGGAAAGCAAGACCGGCCAGGTGCTGCAGGAGGGCATCAACGAGCCCGGCGCGATGTGCGACTGGATGGCCGCCGCGACCAGCTATTCGACGCACGGCGTGCCGATGATTCCGTTTTACATCTTCTATTCGATGTTCGGCTTTCAGCGCGTCGGCGACCTGGCGTGGGCCGCCGGGGACATGCGTTCGCGCGGCTTCCTGCTCGGCGGCACCGCGGGGCGCACGACCTTGAACGGGGAAGGTCTGCAGCACGAGGACGGGCATTCGCACGTATATTCGGCGACGATCCCGAATTGCGTCTCCTACGATCCGACCTTCGGTTACGAGCTCGCCGTCATCATCCAGGACGGCATGCGGCGGATGTACGCGGAACAGGAGGATATCTATTACTACCTGACGGTGATGAACGAGAACTACGTGCAGCCGGCGATGCCGGACGGCGTTGCGCCGGACATCATCAAAGGAATGTACCTGCTGCGGGGCGCGGTCGGCCGAGCCGGCGCGAAAGCCAGGGCCCCGCGCGTGCAGCTGCTCGGCTCCGGCGTGATCCTGCGCGAGGCGATCGCCGCGGCCGAATTGCTGAGCGAGGATTGGGGCGTCGACGCCGACCTGTGGGGGTGCCCGTCATTCACCGAGCTTGCCCGCGACGGTCACGCCGCGTCGCGCTGGAACATGCTGCATCCGACCGAAAAGCCGCGGGTACCGCACGTGACGGCGCGGCTCGCCGAGACGCTGGGTCCGGTCATCGCGGCGACCGACTACGTGCGCGCCTTTGCCGGGCAGATCCGGGAATTCGTTCCGCGCCGCTACGTCGTTCTGGGTACCGACGGCTTCGGCCGCTCCGATACGCGCGAAAAGCTGCGCCGCTTTTTCGAAGTCGATCGCCATTACATCACGGTCGCCGCGCTGAAGGCCCTCGCCGATGAGGGTACGCTGCCGGTCGCCAAGGTGGCCGAAGCCATCGGAAAATACGGCATCGACGCGGCGAAAGCCGCTCCGTGGACGGTCTGATCGGTGTAAACGGCGTTTGCCGTTGCGAGTGAGCCCGAGGTCGCGATGAGCACAATCGAAGTCAAGGTTCCGGACATCGGCGACTTCACCGACGTACCGGTGATCGAGGTACTGGTCAAACCCGGCGACACGGTGAAGGCCGAGGACTCGCTGGTCACGCTCGAGTCGGACAAGGCGACGATGGACGTGCCTGCGCCGGCCGCCGGCGTGATCAAATCGCTCGGCGTCAAGGTCGGCGACAAAGTCAGCGAAGGCCATCTGATCCTGACGCTGGAGGAAGCCGGGCGTGCCGCGGCAACGACAAGCGCGCCGGCCGCAGCGGCCGCACCGGCCAAGCCGGCCGCACAAGCTCCGACCACGGCGGCACCCAAACCCGGTCCGTCCACCGCGGCCCCTGTCAGCGCGGCACCCGCGTCGGCATCCGCCGCCGCGCCGGCGCCGGCAGCCCCACCCGCGAGCGCCCCGGTGGACGATGCCGCGTTCCGCCAGGCGCACGCGTCGCCGTCGGTGCGCGCGTACGCGAGAGCGCTGGGCGTCGACCTGTCGAAGGTCAAGGGCAGCGGGCCGGGCGAACGCATCCTGCAGGAGGACGTGCAGAACCACGTCAAGCGCGTGATGAGCGGCGCCTCGGTCGCGACCGCGGTCGCCGGTGCCGGGGGCGCGGCTCTCGGCCTGCTGCCGTGGCCTCAGGTCGACTTCGCCAAGTTCGGACCGATCGAGACCCGACCGCTGTCGCGAATCAAGAAAATCGCCGGGGCCAATCTGCACCGCAACTGGGTGTTGATTCCGCACGTCACCAATCACGACGACGCCGACATCACCGATCTCGAGGCATTTCGCGTACAGGTCAACAGGGAAAACGAAAAAGCCGGAATCAAGGTGACGCTGCTGGCCTTCCTGATCAAGGCCTGCGTGTTGGCGCTGAAGAAGTTTCCCGAGTTCAACGCCTCGCTCGAAGGCGAGAACCTGGTGTTCAAACAGTATTACCACATCGGTTTCGCGGCCGACACGCCGAACGGCCTGGTGGTACCTGTCATCCGCAACGCGGACCAGAAAGGCGTGCTGGCCATTGCCGGCGAGATGGCGGAGCTCTCGGCGAAGGCACGCGAAGGCAAGCTCGGTCCGGCGGACATGCAGGGCGGGTGTTTCTCTATTTCGAGCCTTGGAGGCATCGGGGGAACCTATTTCACCCCGATCATCAATGCGCCGGAGGTAGCGATTCTCGGCGTTTGCCGCTCGAGCATGCGACCGGTGTGGGACGGCAAGCAGTTCGGTCCGAGACTGATCCTGCCGTTGTCGCTCTCCTGGGACCATCGCGTGATCGACGGCGCCGCCGCGGCGCGCTTCAACACTTTTCTGGCGACGCTCCTCGCCGACATGCGCCGAACCATGCTCTAGGAAAAAGCGCGATGAGCACAATCGAAGTCAAGGTTCCCGACATCGGCGACTTCAAGGACGTGCCGGTGATCGAGATCCTGGTCAAGCCGGGCGATACGGTCGCCGCCGAAGACTCGCTGGTGACGCTCGAGTCGGACAAGGCGACGATGGACGTGCCGGCGCCCACCGCCGGCACGGTCAAGTCGATATGCGTCAAAGTCGGCGACAAGGTGAGCGAGGGGACGCTGCTACTCGCCCTCGAAACGGCCGCGGAGGCGGCACCGGCGCCTCGGCCCGCCGCTGCGGCAGCCCCGGCACCCAGCGCGGCCGCCAAGCCGCAGGCTGCTGCGCCATCGCCCGCGGCCGCCGCGCCACGGGGCGCGGAAGACTACCGCGGCCATGTCGACCTCGAATGCCAGATGGTCGTCATCGGCGCCGGTCCCGGCGGCTACAGCGGCGCGTTTCGTGCCGCCGACCTCGGGCTGAAAACGGTACTGATCGAACGCTATCCGATACTGGGCGGGGTATGCCTCAACGTCGGATGCATTCCGTCCAAGGCGCTGCTGCACGCCGCGAAAGTGATCGACGAAGCCGAGGAAATGAGCCACTTCGGCGTGACCTTCGGCAAGCCTTCGATCGATCTCGCGCGGCTGCGGGGCTGGAAGGACGCCGTGATCGCCAGGCTGACCGGAGGATTGGCGGGGCTCGCCAAGCAGCGCAAGGTCACGGTGGCCACCGGTGTGGCGCGTTTCGTCGACGCCCATCACGTCGAGGTGAGCGCCGCGGACGGCACGAAACGCATCGTCAAGTTCGAGCACTGCATCATCGCTGCCGGATCGCAGGCGGTGAAACTGCCATTCATTCCCGACGACCCGCGCGTCGTCGATTCGACGGGCGCGCTGGACCTCAAGGGGCTGCCCAAACATATGCTCGTCATCGGCGGTGGCATCATCGGCATGGAAATGGCGCAGGTCTATTCGGCGCTCGGCGCCAGGATCAGCGTCGTCGAAATGCTGAGCCAGCTGATGACCGGCGCCGACCCGGATCTGGTCCGCCCGTTCGCCAGGCGGATGGAAAAGCGCTACGACAAGATCATGCTGAAGACGCGCGTGACCAGGGTGGAAGCGCAGAAAGAAGGCCTCAAAGTCTGGTTCGAAGGGGACCAGGCGCCGGCTGCGCCGCAGGTGTACGACAGCGTGCTGGTCGCGGTCGGACGCTCGCCCAACGGCAAAAAAATCGGTGCGGAACATGCGGGGGTCGCCGTCGACGACCACGGATTCATTCCTGTCGACGGCCAGCTGCGAACCAATGTCGCGCACATTTTCGCGATTGGCGACGTTGCCAGGCAGCCGATGCTGGCGCACAAGGCCGTGCATGAAGCGCACGTTGCCGCAGAGGCGGCAGCGGGCGAGAAGTCGTGGTTCGACGCCCGCGTCATCCCGTCGGTGGCCTATACGGACCCGGAAGTCGCCTGGGTCGGCGTCACCGAGGAGCAGGCCAGAGCCGAAGGCATCAAGCTCGGCAAGGCGACCTTCCCCTGGGCAGCCAGCGGTCGCTCGCTTTCGCTCGGTCGCGACGAAGGCATGACCAAGCTCCTGTTCGATCAGGATAGCCACCGCATCGTCGGCGGCGGGATTGTCGGCCCTAACGCCGGCGATCTGATCGCTGAGGTCGCGCTGGCCATCGAAATGGGCTGCAACGCCGAAGATATCGGCAGGACGATACATCCGCATCCGACGCTGTCCGAGACTATCGGCATGGCGGCGGAAGCGTTCGCCGGGACCATCACCGATCTGTACATCCCGAAAAGGAAATAGCTGTCCGGCGAGCGTCGGCCCAGGCCGCTAGTCCCATGGCGGTCAGACCCGTACGCATCGCCACGACGGTTGCCGCCGGCGCGGCCGCCGCGGTATTGGCCGCGCTTGCGGTGGCAGCGCTCATCAACATGCGCGATGCGGAAATTTCGACGCAGGCGCGGTCGATGGCACGCTTCGTCCCGGCTGCGATTCCCGCGGACAATAATGCCTATGTCGCCTTGCTCGGCCTTACGGCGCCGCGGCGGAGCGACCCGCTCGCCGAAGGCAGGCGGCTGATTGCGGAGCGCGCCAGCGAAGCGCCAGCCGATCCGTTCGCCGGGCGCCGCCCGACGCACCCAACGGGCGACCCTGGTCCCGACGAGGACGAGCAGATCACTCTCGTCGGCGACGTCGACGCCGGCTGTGACATTTTCAACGAGCCGTGTCTGCCTTTCGCGCGGACGCGCGAGGGCGCCATCCGGACACTCATCGCCAACAACCAACTTCTGATCGATCGCTATCATGGGACGCAACGGATGTCCGGGTTCGCCGTCGTTCCGATCCCGGACACTGGACGGCTCGCTATCGAGTGGAGTGTGCTCGGCCGCGTGCACGCGTTGCTGTTGACGGGGGCCGCGCTGGACGCGCAGCAGGGGCGCGCGGCCGAAGCTTGCGGCTTCCTGCGGGACGATGGTGAGTTCTGGCGGCAGGTCTTGTCCGGCGCTGCGACGCTCGGTGACAAGCTCTCCGCGTTTCGTGCGCTCAGCGAGGACGCGCGTCTTGGCAGCGAAATCATCGAGGCAGTATCGTTCGATGCCGGCGCCTGCGGACCGCCGCTCCGTACACTCCTCACCCCGCTTACTGGACAGCAACAGAGCCTCGCCGATGCATACAGGATGGCTTTCGTTCCGATGCTCCGCATGCTGGCGAGTTGGCCCGATCCGGCGGTGAGCGTCGAGCCCGAATCGTGGGCCGATCGCCATTTGAAGGAGACGCCGGTCTACGAGCTCTTCTACCGGCGCAACGCGTCGATCAACCGATGTGCGGTGGTTTTCGATGGCCTCGCGGCGCTTGCCGCCGAGCCCGCGCCGCGCTTTGCGGCCGCCCGCGACGCCTTCCTCGCCGGCAATCGCGACCTCACATCGGTCGGACCGGGCTCGCTGTACAATCCGCTGGGCAAGACGCTGCTCGGCCGGCATCTTCCGCTGAACGTCGACTACATCGCGCACGCGCACGGCGTTGCGGCGTACATCAAACTGGTCCGGACGCAGCTCGAGCTGAGGCTCGCAAGAGTCCCGGCTGCAGATGTGGCGCAGTTTCTCGAAACCGCGGCGCCGGTGAGCACGAATCCTTTCGACGGGCGCCCTTTCGGCTGGGACCGCGAGCGCCTCCGCATCTCGTTCGATCCGATCGATCGGCGCTGGCGGCGCTGGGGAACCAGTGCGACGGTCAGCTCGCCATGAATGGCGACGCGCCGTCGCCTAAATCGCTTTTTGCTAGGATGATGGTTCGATGAGCCGCGGTCCTTCGGCAATGACCCAGGATGACCTCAAGCGGTCGGTAGCGCGCGAGGCGCTCAAGTATGTGGTCGACGATGCTTATCTGGGCGTCGGCAGCGGCTCGACGGCCAATTTTTTCATCGACGAGCTGGCGAGCATCAGGCAGCGCATCAAAGGCGCCGTCGCCAGCTCGATCAAAACCGCCGAGCGGCTGCGCCAGAACGCGATTCCCGTGGTCGAGCTCACCAGCGTCGATTCACTGCCGGTCTATATCGACGGCGCGGACGAAACCACTGCGCATGGCGCGATGATCAAGGGCGGCGGCGGGGCGCTGACCCGGGAAAAGATCGTCGCGGCGGTCGCCGCGAAGTACATATGCATCGTCGACCAGTCCAAGGTGGTCGGCGTCCTTGGCACCTATCCTCTTCCGGTCGAAGTGATCCCGATGGCCCGAAGCCATGTGGCCCACGAGCTGGTCAAACTCGGCGGTCAGCCCGAGCTGCGCGCCGGGTACACGACCGACAATGGCAACATCATCCTCGACGTCGAGGGCTTGCGCATCCTGAATCCGACCGAGCTCGAAATGCGCATCAACAACATCGTCGGCGTTGTGACCAACGGGCTGTTCGCCCGTCGCGGCGCCGATGTCATCCTAGTCGGGACCCCGACCGGCGTAATGACCCTCGATGCGCACCGGTTTTAGCAGCCTGATGCCAAGGCGGTCGTCGCGCTAGAATGAGACCATGACGAATTTGAGCGTTCCGAATCTGGATCTCGGCGCGTACATGCGCGAGGTAGGCGAGCGCGCGCGCAGCGCGGCGCGCCGTCTCGCGCGCGCCTCGACCCGGGCGAAGAACGCGGCGCTGGAGGCGGCCGCGGAGGCGATCGTGCGCGATACCGCGGTCCTGCTCGCCGCCAACGCGGCGGACGTGACGGCCTCCCGCGGCGCTGGAGACGATGACGCTTTCATCGACCGGCTTGCGCTCGATGCACACCGCATCACGGCGATGGCCGATGGCCTCCGGCAGATCGCCGCCCTGCCCGATCCCGTGGGCGAGATCAGCGACCTCCAGTACCGGCCCAGCGGCATCCAGGTAGGGAAGATGCGGGTTCCGCTCGGCGTGGTCGGCATCGTCTACGAGTCGCGGCCGAACGTCACAGCCGATGCGGCCGCGTTGTGCCTGAAATCGGGCAACGCGGCAATCCTGCGCGGAGGCTCCGAAGCGATGCGTTCGAATCAGGCGATTGCGGCGTGCCTGCACGAAGGACTCGCCGCGGCGGGCCTGCCCGAGGATGCGGTGCAGGCGATCGCGACCAGCGACCGCGCCGCCGTCGGTATGCTGGCCACGATGGACCGCCACGTCGACGTGCTAGTGCCCCGTGGAGGAAAAGGCCTCATCCAGCGTGTGGCCGACCAGGCGAGCGTTCCGGTCATCAAGCATCTGGACGGCGTCTGTCACGTGTTCATCGACGAGCATGCCGATATCGACATGGCCATCCGTATCGCCGACAACGCCAAGACGCAGCGCTACAGTCCATGCAACACGATGGAGACCCTGCTCGTGCACGAGCGCATCGCCGGGCGCGTGCTGCCTCGTCTCGCACAGATCTACATCGACAAGGGCGTCGAGCTTCGCGGCGACGCCGCGGCGCGGAACCTGATTGCCGCGATGAAGCCCGCGAGCGAACAGGACTGGACGGCCGAGTACCTGGCGCCGATCCTCGCGGTCCGCATCGTGCCGAGCCTCGATGCCGCCATCGAGCACATCGCCCGCTATGGTTCGCAGCACACGGATGCGATCGTAACGTCGAATTATGATAATGCGATGCGATTCGTGCGCGAAGTCGACTCGAGTTCGGTCATGGTCAATGCATCGACGCGGCTCGCCGACGGCTACGAGTACGGGTTGGGCGCCGAAATCGGGATTTCGACCAACAAGCTGCACGCGCGGGGCCCGGTCGGCCTCGAGGGCCTGACCAGCCAGAAATGGGTCGTGCTCGGGACCGGGCAGATCCGGTCCTGATGCCGCGCGCCGCACCGCGCGGCGAATGACGATGTCCGCATCGGTCACGATCTCGATCGCCACCAATACGGCCATCGCCGCCGCCAAGGGTTTCGGCTGGCTGGTCACGGCATCTCCGACGCTGTTCGCCGAGACGATCCACTCGTTGGCCGACGTCGCCAACCAGGTCCTGCTGAAAACGGGCGAAGTCCGGGCCAGGGTGCCAGCCGACCGCGAGCATCCGTTCGGGCACGGGCAGGAAAAGTATTTCTGGGCGCTGGTTTCCGCGGTCAGCGTCTTCTTCGTCGGCTGCGGCCTCAATGTATATCATGGCGTGCACGCCCTGATCCAGCGCGCGACCGTCGAGCCCTTTACGCCCCTCGTGCTCGGTCTGCTGCTGTTCTCGTTCGCGCTGGAATCATTCACGCTCGCGTTCGCGGTGCGGGAAATCGGCGGCTGGAAGGGTGTGCTGGCCAACCGGCACAACACGACGATTCTCGCGGTCATCCTCGAAGACGCGATCGCGTTGCTCGGCATCGTGCTCACGCTGGTCGTCGCAGGCGTCTCGTTCGTCTGGGGACCGCGCCCGGTGTTCGACGCCGTCGTCGCGATCGCGGTTGGCGCACTGCTCGGCGCGATGGCGTTGTTCCTCGCGTCGATCAACCGGCGGCTCTTGATCGACATTACCGACGTCGATCTCGATCGCGCTGCGCGGCGGTTCCTGGCCGAACACGCGGTAACGGCCGAGGCGAAGTCGATCGTCGTCGACGACGACCACGCGGTTGTCTTCCTGCACGCGCTTCCGGGAAGCGTGCGGCCGTTGGACACGTCGGATTCCTACGCGCTCGGGGAGACTCTGAAGACGCACCTGCTCGCCACCGCCGGCAAGACAATCGACGAGGTCTACTGGAAATTCCCGCTGGCCGCTGCGCCGGCGCCCCCGCGCTAAGCCGCAAGCGCTACCACCCCATGATGAGCCGGCGATGACAGACGCCATGCAACAGGTTCTCGACTTCTGGTTCGGGCAGCCTGGAAGCACAACTTACGGCACGACGCGCGATGTCTGGTTTCGCAAGGACGCGGCGTTCGACGAACAGATCCGTCTGCGCTTCGGCGATGTCATCGAGACCACGCTGCGCGGCGGCTTCGGCGGCCGGACGGCGACGCGCGACGCGCTTGCGCGGGTGCTCGTGCTCGATCAGTTCACGCGAAACTGTTTTCGCGACTCGGCGCGTGCATTCGCGGGCGACGCGCAGGCGGTTGCGGCGGCGACCGGCGTCGTCGACCAGGGGCTGGATCTCGATTTGATCCCGGTCGAGCGCTGGTTCCTGTACATGCCATTCGAGCATTCGGAATCTGCGCAGGCGCAGGACCGCTCGCTGACGTTGTTCACGCGCTTGCGCGACGAAACGGGCCTGGCCGACCCGCTGGCGTGGGCGGAAAAGCATGCCGTGGTCATCCGTCGCTTCGGCCGGTATCCGCACCGCAATGCGATACTCGGTCGCGAGTCGACCCCAGAGGAGATCGCCTTTCTCGCCACACCGGGCAGCAATTTCTGAACGTATTGGCTACCATCAGACCATGGAACTGATCGAAATAACGCTCGCTCTGCTGCTCGCGGTCGCGGCGGTCGCGGCGATCGGCAAATGGATCGGAGCGCCGCTGCCGCTGCTGCTGGTCGCCGGCGGCGTGTGCCTGTCGTTCCTGCCCCGCATCCGCTCGCTTTCGATCGAGCCTGACATCTTTTTCCTGCTCTTCATTCCGCCGCTGCTCTTCGCGGATGCGTGGCTGATACCCAAGCGCGATCTGCTCAAGGTCATGCGGCCGGTGCTCCTGCTCGCCTTCGGGCTCGTTTTCCTGACGGTGCTGGCCGTCGGCTACCTGATGCATTGGCTCGTTCCCGATCTGCCGCTGGCCGCCGCTTTTGCGCTCGGTGCGGTGATCTCGCCGACCGACGCCGTCGCGGTCAAGGCGATCACCGGAAGGCTCTCGATTCCCTCGCGGGTCTCGACGATCCTCGCCGGCGAAAGCCTGATCAACGACGCGTCCGGGTTGATCGCGTTCAAGTTCGCGATCGCCGCGGCGATGACCGGAGCCTTCAGCTGGAGCGACGCGGTACTGCAGTTCTTCGTCTCGTCGGGGGGCGGATTCCTGCTCGGTCTGGCGATCGCGTGGGCGATCGGCCGAGTGCGCGTGGGCCTGCGGCGCTTCTGCGCCGATGATCCGACGATCCAGACGGTGATCTCGCTGCTGACGCCCTACGCCGCCTATCTCGCTGCCGAGGCGCTGGGCATCGGAAGTATCCTGGCCGTCGTCGGCGCGGGACTCTACGCCGGTGCGCACGACCTTCGTCACCTCGACACCGCGACGCGCACCCACTCCTGGGAAGTGTGGCGGATGGTGCTGTTCGCGTTCAACGGCCTCGTATTCGTGCTGCTCGGCGTGCAGCTTCATTCGATTATCGGCGCGCTGTCGCGGTCGACCGCGCTCGAGCTCACCGGCCTCGCGGTGGCGCTGTCGGCCGCCGTCATCGCCTTGCGGATTCTCTGGGTGTTCCCCGCCGCCTACCTTCCGCTGCTGCTGTCGCACCGGATCCGCGAAAGGGAAGGCGTGCACAGCCCGCGCGCGGTGTTCCTGACCGGGTGGGCGGGCATTCGAGGCTCGATCACGCTGGCCGCCGCGCTGTCGATCCCGTTCGTGACCTCCACCGGCGAGCCGTTCCCGGGCCGCGAACTGATCATCCTGCTGGCGGCAAGCGTGATCATCATAACGCTGCTGCTCAATGGCACGACCCTCCCGCTCCTGATTCGCTGGCTAAACATCCGCGGCGATCGGATCGCCGAGGGCGAGGAGCGTGCGGCTCGAATCGCTACCGCGCAGGCTGCGATCGAGAGCCTGCGCAAACGGCTGCCGAGATTGAAGGACCGCGACGAGACCGCGTTCGCCAATTCGCTGCTGTCGCAGTACGAGCAAAGGCTGCAGCGCTATTCGGCCAACGCCGAGAGAAAGAGCGTTCTCGAGGCGCAACACGCCACGCAACGTCGCATCTGGCTCGCCGCGATCGCGGCCGAGCGCGCGGAGCTGATGCAGATGCGCGAAACCGACGTCATCAACGACGATGTGCTGCGACGCCTCCAGGTCGATCTGGATCTGGAGGAAACCCGCGTTGCCGGCGTAGCGCGCGATGCGATCTGAACGCCGGTCTTCGCGACGCCCTGGCGATGACCGCGCGGGGCCGCTCCAGCGATGAGCGGGCCGATCGGCATTCTCGGCGGCACGTTCGATCCGATTCACTACGGACACCTGCGGCCCGCCGCGGAGGTTCGCGAGGCTTTGCGACTGGAGGAAGTGCACCTGATCCCCGCGAACGTCCCTCCGCACCGTCCGACGCCGGTGGCGCCGGCCGAGGCGCGGCTGGCGATGACGGCGCTCGGTTGCGCCGAATTTGCGGGCCTGGTTGCCGACGATCGCGAGATTCGCCGGCGGGGTCCGAGTTACACCGTGCAAACGCTGCAGGAAATGCACGAGGAGAACCCGTCGCGGCCGCTGGCGATGATCATAGGCAGCGATGCCTTCGCCGGCCTCGCGGGCTGGCGACGCTGGGAACAGCTCTTTACGCTTGCGCATTTCATCGTCGTCGACCGTCCGGGGCGGCCCTGGATGCCGGACGCGCTGGAGCCTGCTTTGAGAATCCAGTGCGAGCGGCGTCTGACGACCGATCCGATGCGGCTGTCGCGCCAGCTCGCCGGAGCGATTGTATGGCAGGCCGTAACGCCGCAGCCGATATCGGCGACTGCACTGCGAGCGGCGCTCGCGGGCGGCGCCGAAACGCGGGCGCAGGTGCGTGGTTTGCTTCCTGCCGCGGTTCTGGCTTATATTGATCGCAACCAACTCTACCGATCCGTTCCGGATGCGCGCTAACAAGATCCAGAAGACCGCAATCACCGCCCTCGAAGACATCAAGGCCCGCGACATCACGGTACTCGATGTCCGCAAGCTCACAAGCCTCTACGACACGCTGATCATCGCCACCGCCGAATCGAGCCGGCAGGTCGGCGCGCTCGCCCGTCATGTGCGCGATTCGCTCAAGGCGGCCGGCGCCACCATCGTCGGCGTGGAGGGCGAGGCATCGGGCGAATGGGTACTCGTCGACGCCAGCGACATCGTCGTGCACATCATGCAGCCGGCGGTGCGCGCCTACTACAACCTCGAAGAGCTCTGGACGCCCCCGTCGCCGCGGCGTCGCGCCCGTTCCGTCGCGGCTTAGCGGCGTGCAGGGTCCGCGCGCGATGAAGCTTCGCATCGTCGCGCTGGGCGGAAGGCTCCCCGCCTGGACCACCGCCGCCTACGCCGATTACGCGCGTCGGCTGCCGCGGGAATTCGCACTGGAGCTCATCGAACTCAAGGCCGAGCCGCGCGACCGCGGCCGATCCAGGTCTCAGATCCTCGCCGCGGAAGCGTCGCGGATCGCCAGCGCGACCGTCGGGCATCACGTCGTTGCGCTCGACGAGCGCGGGCCATCCTGGACGACGGCCGAGTTTGTCACAAAGCTCTCGCGCTGGCGCGAACGCGCCCTCGCCGTGGCGTTCGTCATCGGCAGCGCCGACGGCCTCGATGCCGACTTCAAGCGCAAAGCCGATGCCATGCTGGCGCTTTCCGCGCTAACATTGCCGCACGGACTCGCGCGGGTCGTACTGGCCGAGCAGCTGTATCGGGTAACGAGCATGCTTTCGGGGCATCCGTACCATCGCCAATGAGCACGCTGTTCATGCTGACCGAGCGTCCCTCGGTCTACCTGGCTTCGAAAAGCCCGCGCCGGCAGGAGTTGCTGCGTCAGATCGGTGTCGACTTCGAGGAGCTCCTGCTGCGCGAGGCGCCGGGACGCAGGCGCGACATCGTCGAAGTCCCGCGCAAGGACGAAGCCGCGTCCGAATACGTCAAGCGCGTCGCGCGCACGAAGGCTGCCGTCGGCTGGCATCGGATGGGGCGCCGCGAGCTGCCGCCGAAACCGGTGCTCGCTGCCGATACCGAGGTGGTCGTCGACGGCGTCGTGCTGGGCAAGCCCGACGACGCGGCCGGTGCGGCCACGATGCTGGCGCGACTGTCGGGACGCAGCCATGATGTCCTCACTGCGGTGGCGCTCCGCTGGAACGCCCAGATCGTGCTTGGCCTGTCGGTATCGCGCGTGACCTTTCGCGAGGTTGCATCCGACGAGATCGAACGCTACATTGCGACCGACGAGCCGTTCGACAAGGCCGGCGCCTACGCGATCCAGGGACGTGCCGCGACATTCGTCAGTCGCATCGAGGGCAGCTATTCCGGTGTGATGGGGCTGCCGCTATACGAGACCGCCGAGATTCTCGCCAAGATCGGTTTCCACGTCATATGAAGCCTGCCGGCGACCTCCTGTACACTCCGACTGCGCTCTCGCTGCCGGTCGAGTCCGCTCCGGCGCGCGATCCTCAGCTGGTCGCGAGCGGGCTTCCTGCAGGCTCCGCGCAGCGCGCCCAAGCCATGAGTCACGACATCCTGATCAACGTCACGCCGCAGGAGACCCGCGTTGCGATGCTCGAGCAGGGCGTGGTCCAGGAACTTCACATCGAGCGCGCCAGCGCGCGCGGGCTGGTCGGCAACATCTATCTGGGCCGCATCGCGCGCGTCCTGCCGGGAATGCAGTCGGCGTTCATCGAGATCGGCCTGGAGCGCGCCGCTTTTCTGCACATCGCCGACATCTGGGAGCACCGCCAGAACGGCCACGAAAACAGGCCGATCGAGCGCATTCTGCACGAGGGCCAGTCGCTGCTGATCCAGGTGATCAAGGACCCGATCGGGACCAAGGGAGCGCGCCTGTCGACGCAGATCAGCCTGGCCGGCCGGCTGCTCGTCTATCTTCCGCAGGACTCGCATATCGGCATATCGCAGCGCATCGAGGACGAAGCAGAACGCGAGATCCTGCGCGAGAAGCTGCAGCAGCTGCTGCCCGAAGGACTCGCAGGCGGCTTCATCATCCGCACCATGGCCGAAACGGCCAGCGAGCGAGAGATGCAGAACGACATCGAATACCTGACCAAGCTGTGGCGAGATCTGACCGAGAAATCTCGTAGCGTGCCGGCGCAGTCGCTGGTCTACCAGGACTTGAACCTGGCGCAACGCGTGCTGCGGGACATGACGACCGAAGAGACATCGCGCATCCTGGTCGACTCCCGGGAGACATTCCAGAAAATGCAGGAGTTCGCGGCACAGTACACCCAGAACATACTCGATCGCATCGAGCACTACGCGGGAGACCGGCCGCTGTACGATCTGCACGGTGTCGAGGACGAGATCCAGAAAGCGCTGGCGCGCCGCGTCGACCTGAAGTCGGGCGGCTATCTGATCATCGACCAGACCGAGGCGATGACGACGATCGACGTCAACACCGGAGGCTTCGTCGGCGGCCGCAGTTTCGACGACACGATCTTCAAGACCAATCTCGAGGCGGCACAGGTGATCGCGCGGCAGCTGCGCCTGCGCAACCTCGGCGGCATCATCATCATCGATTTCATCGACATGGAAAACGCCGACCATCGCGCCTCGGTGCTGGCCGAATTCAACAAGGCGCTGGAACGCGACCGGACCCGGCTGACGGTCAACGGCTTCACGCAGCTGGGCCTGGTCGAGATGACGCGCAAGCGCACCCGCGAAAGCCTGGCGCATGTGCTTTGCGAGCCGTGCTCGACCTGCGGCGGGCGCGGCGAGATCAAGACGGCCCAGACGATCTGCTACGAGATCCTGCGCGAGATCGTGCGCGAAGCCAGGCAGTTCAACGCGCGGGCCTTTCGCATCCTCGCCTCGCAGTCGGTCATCGATCTGTTCCTCGAGGAGGAATCGCAAAGCCTGGCCCAGCTCGGCGATTTCATCGGCAAGCCCATTTCGCTCCAGGTCGAGTCGATCTACACGCAGGAACAGTACGACATCGTACTGAGTTGATCGCACCCAGGCTGCGTGATCCGACTCTGGTCCGCTGCGCGCGAGCTCTTCGCACGGCTGTTCCGGCGCAAGCCAGTCGAGCCCGGGCGGTTCGTCGTCGGCAGCAAGACTTCCTGGCGGGGCTGGCTGCGCGTCCTGCCCTGGCTCTGGCCGTCGCGACAATACCTCGTATACGTGCCACGCGGCTACGGCGGCTGGAAGCGCCGGCCGTTGCTGGTGCTGCTGCACGGCTGCCGGCAGACCCCCGAGGATTTCGCCGCCGCCACCCGCATCGCGGCCCTCGCCGACCGCGATGGATGGCTGGTTCTGCTGCCGCGGCAGTCGGGAAGAGCCAATCCGTGGACCTGCTGGAACTGGTTCGATACGGCAACCAGCGCGGGCCGCGGCGAAGCGGCGATCATCGCCGCCCAGGTGCGCGCCGTGCGCCGCGAGTATCGCATTCACCCACGGCGGATCGTCGCCGCCGGCATGTCCGCCGGCGGTTGTCTCGCGGCGGTGCTCGGGCTGCGTTACCCGAAGATTTTCGCAGGCGTGGCCGTGCATTCCTCGGTTGCGTGCGGCGCGGCGTCGGCACCCGTGGCCGCCGTGCAGGTGCTCGCCAAGGGCGCCGACACGGCAGTCGAGCAGATCGCGGCCGCGGCGCGCGAGACTGCGCCCCGCCGTGCGCTACCGGTGCCGCTTCTGGTCATGCATGGCGACGACGACCACGTCGTCGCGCTGCGCAACGCGAGACAGCTGGTGCGTCAGTACCTGGTTTTCAACGGGCGCCTGGAGGCGCAGGCGACGCCCCCGGACACGTTGCCGCCGCCCGACCTCGAGACGGTGCAAGCGGTCGCGCCGGGACGAACGGCGACGACGATCGAATACCGCGATGCCGGTCGCACGATGGTGCGCATGATCCAAGTCGCCGGACTGGGCCACGCCTGGAGCGGAGGCGACGCCGCGTTCCCGTACAATGATCCCCGGCCGCCCGACGCGACGGCGCTGCTGGCTGCATTCGTCGCCGAAGTGATCCGCTGAGGTGGCAGCGAAGGAGAAGGAGAAGGCCCATGGCGGTCGAAGGCATGAACCATTTCACCATCCTGACCGACGACGTCGACGCGACCGTGCGTTTTTACGGCGATCTGCTGGGCCTGGAGCCCGGCGCGCGGCCCAAGCTCAATTTCCCCGGCGCGTGGCTGTACGCAGGCGGCAAACCGATCCTGCACATCGTCGGCGGGCGGACCAAAGCGGACCTCAAGCCTGGCGTGATCGACCACATGGCGTTCACCGGCCGCGACCTTGCCGCAAGCCTGTCGGCGCTGAAAGCGCGCGGCATCGCGTTCGACTGCCGCAAGCAAGTCGACACCGGCTTCTGGCAAGTCTTTTTCCTCGATCCCAACGGCGCCAAGATCGAGCTCGATTTCGCCGCAACAGAGCGCACCGACAGCTGATGCAGCCGGTCCGCGCGAGGCTCGATCATCTGATCGTCGCCGCCGCTACGCTGGACCAGGGTGAAGACCATCTCGAATCGATGCTGGGCGCGCGCCCGCAGCGCGGCGGCAGGCACGAGGCGATGGGAACGCACAACAGCCTGCTCAGGCTGGGCGAGCGCTGCTACCTCGAGCTCATCGCGCTCGATCCCGATGCCGCGGCCCCCCCTCGGCCGCGCTGGTTCGATCTCGATCGTCCGGCCATGCGCGCGCTCCTCGCGCAGCGGCCGCGGCTGATTCACTGGGCCGCGCGCACGGATGACATCGAGGCGGCGCGCCGCGTCTGTCCGATCGATCCGGGTCCCGCGCACGCCATGTCGCGCGGCAGCTTTCGCTGGCGCATCACCATCCCGGACGATGGCGGGCGTCCAGGAGCCGGCGTGCTGCCGACGCTGATTCAGTGGGACGGCGACCGGCATCCGGCGGATGCCCTGCCCGACGTCGGTGTGCGGCTGGCAGCGGTGGCCGCCGCGCATCCCGAACCGGACCGGATGCGGCAGGCGCTCGCGGCACTGGATCTGGGCGACACGCTGAAAGTCACCTTCGATGCGGCGCCGCGGCTCGCCGCGATGCTGACGACGCGCCGGGGCCCGGCGACCTTGTAGTCGCAGTCTCGCGGTCGGGACGGTCAGGGCTTGGGCGGAGCTGCCTCGGCCGCGGCGAGCTCGCCGTACACGACGCGCGCGATCGCCAGCAGTTGACCCTTGTCGATCCTGCCCGACAGTGCGTAGCCGCAGGCATCGTCGATCCAGTAGAACACGCCGACACCATCCTCCAGCGCGTAGCGGAAGGCCGTTTCGGACGTGTGCTCGTTGTCTTTGCGCACCAGCAGCGAAATCCGCTGCTTGTCGGCGTTCTCGTACATGAATAACGCCGCGGGTTTTTCGTTGCCGGCAACCAGGCGACCACCGACGAGCTCGTAGCCCATTGCATGCAGATTCGGAGCGTGCAGCGGGAAGCTCAGGCGCTTGGAGAGCCATCGCACCAGTCGATCCTCCTCGTTCGCCCAGATCTCGACCGGCCGGTTGGCATCGGTGGCATACAGCGCGTGGGTGAGCGCGGCCTGGCGCGGGAAGGTGGTCGGCGTGCCGTCGAGTCGAAGCACTTCCCCCCGCCCCATCCAGCCGAGGCCGATGCCGATGACGAGCGTCGCGGCGCTCGCCAGCGCCGGCAAGGTCCAGCGGGAGCGAGGCGCCTTTCCGCCGCGCGGCGGCTGCGCCGCTGCGATCAATTCCCGCGGCAGCGGCTCGGCCAGCCACGGATCGAACGCATCGCGCAGCGCAGCGTTCTGCTGGCGGATGGCGGCAACGCGCTCGGCGAGCGCCTGGTCGCGCTCGATCGCTGCCGCGAACTTGGCGCGGCGTTCCTCGGGCAGCTTGCCATCGGCGTACGCATGCAGGTCGTCGTCGGACAGAGGCAGGTTCGAGCTCATTTGATCACTTTCAGCGGCGCGGGCGAGGCTTCCCCCATGCGTCGCAATTTTTCCCTGGCGCGATTGAGACGGGACATCACCGTTCCAATCGGAACGCATTGCACCCGCGCGATCTCCTCGTAGCGCAGCTCCTCGACGGCGGCGAGTATCAGCACTTCGCGCTGCTCGACGGGAAGGCGGCCGATCTGCGCGAACACCTCTGCAAGCTCGACCCGATCGGACTGCGTTGCGCGCACCGGGATCTCCCAGCCCGCGACGGGGCCGTCGTCGGCATCGAGCGAACTCTCCGCGAGTTCGCGCCGACGCACCGCGAACTGGTTGACATGAACGTTGTGCATGATCGTGAACAGCCATGCGCGCAGATCGCTGCCCGGTTGCCACAGTCGCCGCTTTTCCCATGCGCGCGCCAGTGTGTCCTGCACCAGATCGTCGGCGCGATTGAGATCGCCGGTCAGCACGCGCGCATAGCGGCGCAACCGTGGCAGTGCCGCGACCAGGTCCGGGTGAGGCAGTGAATCCGGCATCGGTCGTGTCCCCCTACGCGTCAGACCCGCCGGGACGCCGCGATATTCCGCGCTTTCCGGCGCTGCGTGCATCAAGCTGCATGGCAATGGGAACAGGCTCGCCAACCGGCCTATTCCTGCCCACGCCTTGGTTCTTCAGGACGTCGACCTCGCGACGCCCTGGCTCCCTGTCAGCCCTTGACGGCGTGCCAGACGCCGTTGAAGCCGTCGCCGGTCGTGTCGCCCGGCTTCTTATCCTTCGACCAGTGATAGAGCGGCTTGCCCTTGAACGCCCATTGCTTGGTCCCATCGTCGCGAGCGAGGACAGACCAATCCCCGGAAGCCTTTCCGTCGCCGGTGACGAGCAGCGGCGGCCAGAGCGCCGCGCACGGACCATTGCAGCTACTCTTGCCGCCGGTGTCCTTGTCGAACGCGTACAGGGTCATGCCCGAGCTATCGGTCAACACGCCGCCCGTCATCTTGGCGGGAGCCTGCGCGAACGCGGCGCCGGACGCTGCCAGAATGACAAAGAGCGAGGTTGCGATGGCGCGAATGATCGTATTCATCGAGATCTCCGATAGATTATTGTTGGAACTGGGTTCGATCGAGGTACGGCAGCGCTAACACGCGCGACAGCGTCTTATTCCCGGGACTCGCAGGTGTCACGATGGCGGTGGCTGCCGTCTGCTGCGCTGAATCGCCAGCATCAGGCTCGCGCGCAGACGTTCCGTTGCGAGTATCAGCTGATGAATTTCGTTGCCGCTCTTGCGCGCGATGTGGGCAACACCAAGATCCGCCTGCTCACCGACCGAGATTCGCCCCGCGGCGGCGGTCAGCCGACGCACCGGACGCACCACCGCGAACTGGATGAACAATACGGCGACCAGGAACGCACTCAGCAGCAATGCGATCTGCACCGGTCCGATGACGCCGGTCGCGACCGACCAGAACGAACGCGTCGGCAGCCGCACGCTGATGATGCCTGCCACCTCGCCTTCGCGAAAGCCGAAGCCATGCTCGGTCCCGTACCGAACCTTGACGTCGGCGGGCGCGTTTTCGGCGCTCGCGTGGCAAGGCAGGCATGAGGACTTCACGTAGAGGGTGCGCGCATAACGGTACGTGTCGGGCAGCATTTCGTAGTACTCGGCGAGATGCTTGGTGCGGATCGCGTTCAGCGCCTTCGCCTCGAATGCATCGGGCTTGTTGACCGGGTTCATGAAATTGTGGGAGGTGACGCGGAACTTCGCCGGCGATCCCGACTTCTCGACGACCTCCGAGAACTCGCGCTGCGCAAGGGCTGGATTCTTCGAGTAGAAATGCCACAGAACGGGCTCGGCGGCCGCGGCCTGGGCGGGGTCGGGTGCGCTGACCAGCGTCACCTGCCCGAGATAGCTCTTGTCGTCGTCTTTGACCCAGACCCGACCGTATTGCGAGACCCAGCTGCCGAATGCATCGACGTTGTCGGCGACCGTCTCGGCTTGCGCCTTGAGCTGACTGTGGTAGACGCTTTCGAGCACGAGGTAGAACGACCCCACAATCAGCAGCAGCGCCACGACGAAGACAACGGTGAACTGCGTCGTGATCGAGCGATTGAGCAGCATGGCTTTCCCCTTTCGGAAGTATACGTGTACGCGGCTCCGCTAGAGATGGATGCAGGCGCGCGCTTCGTTGCCGAACGCATCGCGGCGTTCTGTGTCCGCGATGTGACGCGCCAGAAGGGCGACGTATTCTTCGACGTCGGACGGCTTGATCTTGTTGCCGGTCGCGAGCCACTCCATACGGGCATCTTCGGCAAGCTGCCGCCCGAACGGTCCAACCTCCACCACAAAAAGCCTGTCGACGTCCGCGCAGATGCGCAGAAGTACCGGAAGTGCGCGGAACGCAGGCGGCATGCCGCGCATCCTGCCCCACAATACGCGTCAGGGCAACTCCGCCGCCGGCATGCCGGCCATGATGATCGGGATCCGGCGCGCCAGGGTCTTGGAGTCGGGATTGCGCTCGTAGCGACGCGGGTTCGGCGTCATCGCGGCCAGCCGGGCCGCCTGTTCGGCGTCGAGTTGCGCAGCCGACGTGCCGAAGTAGTGACGCGCAGCGGCCTCGCACCCGAAAATGCCGTTGCCCCACTCGATGACGTTGAGGTAGATCTCGAATATGCGTCGTTTGTCCAGGATCGCCTCGAGCAGGACGGTAATTACCGCCTCCTCGCCCTTGCGCCAGTAGCTGCGCTCTCCCGACAGGAACAGGTTCTTCGCCAACTGCTGCGAAATCGTCGATCCGCCGGCGACGACGCGGCCCTTTCGCAGGTTCTTGTCCATCGCATGCTGGATTCCCTCCCAGTCGAATCCTTCGTGCTCGACGAATCTCGCGTCTTCCGCGGCGATCATCGCGCGTTTGAGGTTGGCCGAGATGCGCTGGTACGGCGTCCACGCGTACTGCAGCCGCGCCCCAGGTCTGCCTTTCTTCAGCTCGTCCAGGCGCGCGGCCATGAACGCGGTCTCGCGCGGCGGGTGATCGCGCCACCACCAGATATGAACCGCATACCAGAGCTGCAGCAGCAGGAAAGCCCCGAGCAGCACAAGCATCGCGCGAACCACCCAGCGCAGCGCCACGCGCACGCGTTCAGCCTCCGCTTGCTGCACGGAGCAGCCGAAAGACCGGAGCGGTATCGGGACGCACGCGCCGCCAGAGAAAAAAACTTTCCGCAGCCTGCTCGATCAGCATCCCCAACCCGTCCTGGCAGCGCGCGGCTCCTTCCGTGCGCGCCCAGCGGAGGAAGGGCGTTGGCCGATCGGCGTACACGAGATCATAGGCGAGCGCTTGCGCGGCAAACAACCCACGGGGCCACAGCCCGGCCGGGATAGAGGTACCCAGGCCGAGACTCGTCGCATTGATGACGAGGTCGAACGCTCGCCCCGCGAGCGAGTCCGGTGCATGCGCGGCGATCGGACCGTCGCGCTCGAATTGCGCCGCCAACGCGACCGCCTTGGAGTGCGTACGATTGGCGATGGTCAGTCGCTGCGGCCGTTCAGCCAAGAGCGCCCCGACGATACCGCGCGCGGCGCCTCCTGCACCGAGAACCAGCACGTCGCGGCCGGAGATGATTTCGGACATGTTGTTCGTGAGATCGCGTACCAGCCCGGTGCCGTCGGTGTTGTCCCCGAACCAGTGATCCCCGCGCCAGGTCAGTGTGTTGCAGGCAAATGCCGACCTCGCCCGTGCACTGTGCTCACGCGCCAGCGTGAACGCCTGCAGCTTGAACGGAATCGTAACGTTGAGCCCCAGGCCGCCCGTCGCGGCAAACGCCCGGACCGTTGCGTCGAAGCCGTCGATAGTCGCCGCAAGCAGCTCGTAGCGCAGGCGCTGACCCGTAGCCCGGGCGAAAGTGTCGTGGATCAGCGGCGACTTGCTGTGCGCGACCGGGTTGCCGATGACCGCATAGCGGTCGAGCGCGGGCGTCGAAGCGGCAGTCCCTGGCGCGGACCCGAGGTCGTCGCTGTGACGCGCCGGTCGACGGCCGGAAGGCGTCGCCCTGCCGCCCGTCACATCCGCACCGGTCCGTTCATTGGGACGTCAGCGAATCGCCGGGCGCAAATGTCCAGGTTCGCGTGATGTACAGGATGTCGGTATCGCGCCGGATGTCGGGCGGAAACGGCGCGTACGGGCCCCCCATCTGCACGATGTGGCTGGCGGCGACATCGAGGAGCCGCAGTCCGGAGGAACGCTCGACGACGATGCTCTCGACGCTTCCGTCGGCGCGAATCCCGGTCGTCAAGAGCAGGCTGCCGTACAGCTTCTGGGCGCGTGCCGCTTCGGGATAGTTCAGGTTGCCGATGTGCTCCACCTTGAGGCGCCAATCCTCGACGTAGCGCGCGAAGCGGTATTCCTCGGCGCGCGCGCCGATGAAGCGGCGCTTGGGCCGCTTCTGGTAGGCGTCCATCTGCTTGGCGATCTGCGCCTCGAGCCGCATCGACTCCAGTGTCCGCTGCATCAGCTCCGTGGCGCTCGGCAGCACCGTCGGGTCGGGCGTCTCATTCGGCTTCGGCTGCGGCGCCGCGACCTGAGCCGCGGCCTTGAGCTGCGCCAGCATTTCGCTGGCGCGCTGCTCGAGGCTGTCGACTTTCTGTGTCGCGACGGCGAGCTGGTTGCTGGCGCTCTCCTTCGGGAGCACCGGCAGCGGACTCTTGGCGCGACGGTTGGCATCGGTGTTGCCGCCGCCGTCCAGATGCGCCTGCGCGAGAAGGTCGGCTTTGGTCGGCTTCGACACCGACTTGGCATTCACGAGCGCTACTTCGAGCGGGGGGCCGTTACGATCGAACTTGGCCAGATCGAGCGGACTGAAATGGACCGCGAGCGCGGCCAGGTGCAGGATGACCGAGGCGGCGATTGCCCGGTGCAGCAGGCGTCTGCCCGGCGTGGCGGCCGGAAACAAAAACGGCAGCGACATCGTGCGCGCTTCGGTGCGCACGACGAAAGCACGTACACGCGGACGCGCCGCCGGCTTTTTCCTCGCGGTGTCTATCGGCGTGACCGTCGCGCTGCTTCGCGTACCCCTGGACATAACCTGCGAGTATATCGCCGACCGTCGTCAACCGGGCGCCGGGCCGGCGTAACGGGCCTCTATGGACGACGAAAGGAGGTCGATGCGTCCGAGCGCGAGCCGCACCCGCGGCGGCGCCGCGGCCGGCAGATCGGCCACGCGCACATAGAGCGGCAGCGCGTCGAAGCGAACCAGGTTGTCGCGCACGACGCTCGCCGTCGCCTCACTGCATTGCTCCTGCTCGAGCCAGCGCAGACACCAGTAATGCTCCATGCGGTTCTGAAATTCGGCGTATTGGGCGTACGTGGCCTCGAAATCCGCGAGCACCGCAAAAAGCTCGGCATCGCCGTCCGCGTAAGGCAGCGGATCGCGCGCGACCGCCGCGATCAACTGACGCTGGTTGACCAGGTCACTGTAGCGACGCAGGGGAGAGCTCGCCCACAGGTAGTGGGCGACACCCAGGCCCTGGTGCGGTTCGGGCTTGGTGCTCATCTTCACTTTCCCTGCCTGCTGCGTGCGGTACAAACCCGGCGCATTCGCTTCGTCAAGCACCTTCCCCCAGCTGCTGTTGACGTGAATCATCAACTCGGCGATGAGCTTGTCCAGCGGCGAACCGCGCGGCCGCGGCACGATCGCGATCCTGCCGCCCGGCGTCGCCGCCCAATCGACCAGGAACGTGTAGTCGATCCGGAGCACATCGGGCTTGCCGCGTGCGGCCTCGAGCTTTTCCGCCAGTCGCCACAGCGTCCGCAGCTCGTCGGTCCAGCGCGGCTCGCCGGGCGTTGCCGCGGTGGCGAATTGGTCGCCGATGGCATCGAGGCGAAGATTGGCGGCGATCGGCACGCATTCGAGGCGCGTCGTCTGCTTGAGAGGGGTCCCGTCCGGCGCGGTCTCGATATAAAGCGATAGCGCCGGGCGAGGCGCCCCCGCGGCGAGCGTGAACCGCTCGATCACCGTGTCGGGTAGCATCGTGATTTTGCGTCCCGGCATGTAGACAGTGGACAAGCGGCTGCGCGCGAGAACGTCGACAGGCGAGCCGCGAGCGATCGCGACCGCCGGCGCGGCGATGTGGATGCCGATCTCGAAATTGCCGTCCGACAGCGGGCGCACCGAAAAGGCATCGTCGATTTCGGTGGTCGCCGCGTCGTCGATCGAGAACGCCTCGACTCGCGCCAACGGCAGCGCCGGGACCTCGGGCAACGGACCGCAGTCGGGAAGTTCGGTCCCCCGGGGAAACGCATCGGACAAGAACCGGTTGAAATGGTAGTCGTGCGTCGACGGAATCGCCCCGCAGGCGGCAAGCAGGGCCAGCGGGTTGGTACGCATTGCCTCGGACGCAGCCGCCACGGCGCGCGATGCGATCGCCTGCTTGTCGGGCCGATAGAGGAGCATCGGCAGCGCCTCGCTGATCTCATTGGGCAGACGCCCTTCCTGGAGCTCGGTCGCGAGTAGCGCGACCTGGTCGGCCTCGCGACGCTTGCGCTCAACGCCGGCCAGCGCCGCCTTCAGTGCCTCGGGCGGCGCCGCCTTGTATCGTCCCTTGCCCTTTTTGTAGAAATGCATCGGAGAGGCATGCAGGCACAACGCGAGCGAAGCGGCTTCACTCGGCTGCGGCGCACGTCCGAAGTATTCGGTCGCGAGATCGGCGAACGCGAACTCTCCGTCGCCGCTGACTTCCCACAGGAACGCCGGATCGATGCCGCCGGCCAGCGTGTGAGCCTCGGCCAACAACGCCGTCGGCGATGGATCGTCGAATCGAAGCAGAACGTTCGCCGTCTTGATCTTCATCCGTTTGCCCGATGCCGTCTCGACCTGCAGCGACGTGTCGTTGTCGGCGAGGACCGTGGCGGCCTTGAACGCGCCGTCGTCCTCGAAAAAGACATGCATGGGAAGCGGAGTTGCTGCGGAGGGAGGCGCGGATTATACCGTGGCGGCGCCTTGCTTGCAGCGCTCGGCGCTTTGCTGCACGATGGCGCCGAAGAGTCCAATCCCGGAGCCGACCATGGAATTCCGCCGTCTCGGTGACAGCGGCCTCGAAGTATCGATGCTTTGCCTGGGCACGATGATGTTCGGGGATCGCACCGACGCTGCCGTCGCGCAGCGTATTATCGACTCGGCGTTCGACGCAGGCGTTAACTTCATCGACACCGCCGACGTGTATGCCAAGGGGGCGTCGGAGAGCATCGTCGGGCCGGGCATCGCCGCCAACCGGCGCCGCTGGATTGTCGCCACCAAGGTCGGCAACGTCATGACGCAGGCGCCGCACGACGGCGGGCTTTCGCGGCGATGGATCATGCAGGCCTGCGAGGACAGCCTGAAACGGCTGGCGACGGACTACATCGACATCTACTATCTGCACAAGGATGACGAGAAAACGCCGCTTGCCGAGACGATCGAAGCGATCGCCGATCTGCTGCGGGCGGGCAAGATCCGTTATTTCGGCGTCTCCAACTATCGCGGTTGGCGGATGGCCGAAATCGTCAGCCTGTGCGCGGACGTCGGTGTATCGCAGCCGGTCGTCTGCCAGCCGTACTACAACGCGATGAACCGCATGCCTGAGGTCGAGATCCTGCCTGCATGCGATTACTACGGGATCGGCGTCGTTCCCTACAGTCCGCTCGCGCGCGGCGTTCTCACCGGCAAGTACGCTCCAGGCGCAGCGCCGCCAGCCGACTCGCGCGTGGCCCGCAAGGATCGCCGCATGATGGAGACCGAGTTCCGCGAGGAGTCGATCGAAATGGCGCAGACGATCAAGGCGCACGCCGAAAAAAAGGGAATGACGGCGATGCAGTTCGCGCTGGCCTGGGTCCTGCGAAACCGCATCGTGAGCTCGGTGCTCTGCGGGCCGCGAACGATCGAGCAATGGGACGAATACCTGGCCGCATCCGGCAAGACGCTCGATGCCGATGACGAAGCGCTGATCGATTCGCTGGTCACCCCCGGCCATCCGTCGACACCGGGCTATAACGACCCGCAATATCCGTTTTACGGGCGGATCGTCGAGTAGGTTTCGCAAAAGTGCCATGGCGGCCTTCTCCCGCACCAATGGAGAAGGCCGCTGCCGCCGCGATCGGACGGAGCCGTCACGGCGATTTCTTTGACGCGAGCTGTGCGCGCAGCCGCTCCTCCTGTTCCTTGAGCTCCGGGGTGAACGCCTCGCCGAAGTCCTCGGCTTCGAACACTTGGCGAATCTCGATTTCGGAATCGACGCCCGCGAACGGATTGGGACAGCGCTTGGTCCACTCGATCGCCTCGTCGAGCGACTCGACCCGCCACAGCCAGAAGCCGGCGATCAGCTCCTTGGTCTCGGCAAAGGGTCCGTCGATGACGGTGCGCTTCGCACCCGAGAACCTGACGCGCGCGCCCTTCGAGCTCGGTTGCAGGCCTTCCCCCGCAAGCATCACGCCGGCCTTGACCAGCTCCTCGTTGAATTTGCCCATGTCGGCCAACAGCTTCTGGTCCGGCAGCCCGCCCGCCTCCGACTGCTTGTTGGCTCTGACCATCACCATGAATCTCATCGTCCTGTCTCCTTCGGTTTGAGTTCGGACCCTCGGTGGAATTCCGAACCGACGTTCGACCAATCGGCCGGTACGAGGGCTTGTTAACAGGCCCTAAGTAACGCAGCGCCGAGACGCATCGATCGATGCGCTTGCCTTCCATCGCCTGTACATGAATAGCAGCACTGCCAATAGCGTTCCTCCCGGCATGACGATCTCGATAACCAGATAAGGCCCGAACGTCGACGCCAATCGGCGCAGCATCATCAAGCGATCCACGATCCATTGCATTTGCGGCTCCTCTCGGACTCTGGTGCTCTGCTAACTAGTCGATCGGGCCGCAGGCAATTCGACAGTTCTCGCCGGCGCCTTGACGCCGTGCCGACGAATCCTCCTATCCGGGCAGGTACGCGCGCCATGGTGGTAGAAACGACCGGCGTTTTGCGAACGGGCGCGAGCCAACTTGTTTTCGAAGAAGATGAGCGGCTTCCGGGCCCACGGCTCGTGATCCTAGGTGCGGATGACGCCGGGGAAAGGTCGCGAATCTCCGGTTCAGGCTGCTAGCGTGCGTCGGGCCGGCTCGAGGCGGGCGAGACCGGGGCCGCGGACAGGGTCCGGACGGGACGTACCTCGATGCTTCCGACGCGTGCCGGAGGGATCCTGGATGCAACCTGAATGGCTTCGTTGAGGTCCTCCGCGTCGATCAGGTAGAACCCGGCAAGCTGCTCCTTGGTCTCGGCGAAAGGCCCGTCGGTGACCGAGACCTTGCCATTGCGCACACGAACCGTGGTCGCGGTATGGACGGGCTCGAGCGCCTCTGCGGCAACGTAGTGGCCGCTCTTGCGCAGCGCCTCGCCGTTGGCGAGGCATTCGCTGTCCGGAACCGCGTCGCGCACCGCTTCCTCCATATAGACCAGGCACAGATAGTTCATCGCTTGTTCCTCGTGGTTGGTTCGTCCTGATCCTTGTCGAACGGGGACGCCCGAATTCGACAGCGGGCCGGCGATAGGGTCAGCCGGGAAGCTCGGCGAGCCGCCGTTCCAGAAAACGCTTCTCAGGCGCCTGGCGAGCCAGGGCTATCGCCCGCTCGTAGGCAGCGCGGGATCGCTCGGTCTTGCCTAGCCGCCGGCACAGGTCGGCCTGGGCCGCGTGCGCGAGGTGGTACTCCCGCAAATCGCCCCGCGCGAGGATGTCGTCCACCAGCGCGAGCCCTGCCGCCGGACCGTCGCGCATCGCGACCGCCACCGCGCGATTGAGCTCGATCACGGGCGAGGGCTCGAGACGCAGCAGTGCATCGTAGAGACCGATGATCTGTGCCCAGTCGGTGGCATCGGCGGTGGCAGCCTCGGCGTGCACCGCCGCGATGGCCGCCTGCACTGTGTAGGGGCCGAATCGCCGCGACGCGAGCGCGGTCTTCACGAGCGCCAATCCTTCGCCGATCTGCTCCCGGTTCCACAGCGAGCGAGCCTGGTCGTTGAGCAGGACCAGCTCGCCGGCCGCGGTGACCCGTGCAGCCCGACGCGATTCGTGCAGGAGCATCAGAGCCAGCAGCCCGATTGCCTCGGGCTCGGGCAGCAGGTCGACGATCAGGCGCGCGAGGCGGATCGCCTCCGCAGACAGGTCGACGCGCGTCAACGTCGGGCCCGACGACGCCGAGTAGCCTTCATTGAATACCAAGTACACCACGCGCAGGACCCCGTCGAGACGCTGCGCGAGTTCTTCGGCCGCCGGCACCTGATAGGGAATGCGCGCGTCCCGGATCTTCGCCTTGGCGCGCACGATCCGCTGCGCCAGCGCGGGAGCCGCGCTCAGGTAGGCTTGAGCGATCGCCTCGGTGGTCAGACCGCAGACTTCCCTTAACGTGAGCGCGACCTGCGCATCGGACGAGAGCGCGGGATGGCAGCAGGTGAAAATCAGGCGCAGTCGATCGTCCTCGATGTCTTCGCCACTGCGCAGCGAGGATTCGTCGGCGATGGCGTCGACGTGTTCGATGTGGTCTTCGATGGAATCGAATCGGGCGCGCCGGCGCATGCCATCGATCGCCTTGAAGCGCCCGGTCGATACGAGCCATGCACGGGGGTTCGCGGGCACGCCTTCGTGCGGCCACTGCTCGAGCGCCGCCCGAAACGCGTCATGCAGCGCTTCTTCCGCGATGTCGAAGTCGCCGAGCAAGCGAATCAGCGTCGCGAATACGCGGCGCGATTCGGCGCGGTAGACGGCTTCCATCCGAGCACGCGCTTCGTCGGCCGCGCCGTCGCTCGTCTGCTGGATCCCGGCCTTGTCTATCTTCATCGCAGTATCACCGATCGAGTCGTCGGCCTCATGCGGCGGTAGCCTCCTTGGATTGCCACGCGAATCGATTCATCGCGTGTCGGCCGCCTTGTGTTGACTCGCAATTCTCCGCGCCCGCGTGCGGGGCCCCTGCTCCGCCCTCCGGCGTCCTATCCCCATGCGTCGCGCGGGGCCCCTCGCCGGGTGGCTCGCGCCGCTATTCGTTAGCCACGCCGTGAGGGACGTGCCCCGTGGCGACGTGCTTCGACGCCGATTCGACGTGCGTGCGCTGATCGTCGAAAAAGATGTCGGCGCCGAAGGCGCGTAGGAACTCACCCTTGTCGAGTCCGCCGAGGAAGAGCGCCTCGTCGATCCGGATGTTCCAGGCGCGCAGCGTGCGGATCACCCGCTCGTGCGCCGGGGCGCTCCGCGCCGTGACGAGCGCGGTGCGGATCGGGCTCGCGCCGTCTGAAAAATCGCTCTGGATGCGGTGCAGTCCGGCCAGGAACTCCTTGAACGGACCGCCCGACAGCGGCCGCAGCGCGGCGTCGGTTTCGCTTCGTGCGAACGCCGCCAACCCGCTTTCCTGGTAGACGCGCTCCGCCTCGTCCGAGAAGAGCACGGCATCGCCATCGAATGCGATCCGCAGCTCGTCCGATTCGTTCTTGCCCACCGTCGAGGGTACGATGGTCGCCGCGGCGTAACCGTCGTTCAACACCCTTTTGACGTCTTCGGTGTCGGCGGACAGGAACAGGTGCGCGCCGAACGCCGGCACGTAGCGCGACGTCGGCTCGCCCTTGGTGAATGCCGCGCGTGTGATGTCGAGACCGTAGTGCTTGATCGCGTTGAATACGCGCAATCCCGTGTCCGCGCTGTTGCGCGACAAGAGGATGACCTCGACGTACTGCTTGTCGGTGCGATTGAGTCGCAGCAGCTTGTTGACCAGGACGAACGCCGGCCCCGGCGCGAGCAACTGGTCCTCGTGCTCGATCTGGTAGCGGTGGTACGCGTCCACACCGGCCTCGGTGTAGACGCGGTGACTCTCGGTCAGATCGAACAGCGCACGCGACGAAATCGCGACGACCAGCTTGTCGGCGAGCGTGGGCTTGGGCACGTCCTGGGGCCTGTTAACGCTATGGCCCTAGTATAGCCCCCGGCGGTCGCGGGCAAAGCGTGTCAGGCCGCCCGGCGCAGTCCGTTGTCGAGCTCCGTAAACACCGCACGCACCTGCTCCACCGCCCAGTCGATCTGCTCGCGGTCGATCACCAGCGGTGGCGCAAAGCGCACCACCGTCCCATGCGTGTCCTTCGAAATGACGCCGCGGGCGAGCAGCCGATCGACGACCGCCCGTGCATCGGTCCGGCGGGCATCGACCTCGAGCCCTATAAAGAGTCCTTTGCCGCGCACATCGCGAATGAGCGAGCTGCGCACGGTCTTCAGCTGCGCGAGCAGATGGGCGCCGAGTTCTGCCGACCGCTCGATCAGCTTTTCGTCGAACAGCACATCGATCGCTTCGAGCCCGACCGCGGCAGCGAGCGGATTGCCGCCGAACGTGCTGCCGTGATCGCCTGGAGTGAAGACCTGCATGACCTCGTCGCTGGCGACGAACGCCGAGAGCGGCAGCATGCCGCCGCCCAGTGCCTTGCCCAGAATCACGCCATCGGGCATGACGCCGTCGTGCTCGCACGCCAGAAACCTGCCGGTGCGTCCCATGCCCGTCTGGATTTCATCGCAGATCAGCAGTACGTGGTGCTGTCGGCAGATGCGTGCGCATTCGGCGAGATAGCCCGCCGGCGGCACGATCAGGCCCGCCTCTCCCTGCACAGGCTCGACGAGGAACGCGGCGGTGTTCGGCGTGATCGCGGCTTCCAGCGCGCGCGCGCCTCCGAAGGGGATGGCCGTGAATCCCGGCGCGAACGGACCGAAACCGTCGCGATACTGCGCTTCCGACGAGAATCCGACGATCGTGATCGAGCGGCCGTGGAAGTTTCCCGCGCACACGATCACCTCGGCCTGTCCTTCCGGGATGCGCTTGACCTTGTAGCCCCACTTCCGCGCGGCTTTCAGGGCGGTCTCGACCGACTCGGCGCCGCCATTCGCGGGCAATGCGCGGGGCAGGCCAGTGACCTCGGTCAGGCGTTTCAGGAAAAGCGGCAGCTTGTCGTTGTGAAAGGCGCGCGAAGTCACCGCGAGCTGTTGCGCCTGCGCGACCAGTGCGGTGACGATCCGCGGATGCGCATGGCCATGACTGACCGCGGAATAGGCGCTCATCATGTCGAGAAAACGCCTGCCGTGCAGATCCCACAGCCAGGCCCCCTCGCCGTGCGAGACGACGACCGGCAGCGGATCGTAATTGCGCGCACCGAAAGTCTTTTCGGCGTCGATATAGCTCGCGCTCGACTCGGCCCGGGACGGCTTGCCGGCGTTGGGAAAACGGTTCTTCATTGCGTGACTCCTTGTCTATCGGCCGGAGGATCGCTCGGCTTTCTCGATCCGATGGCCCCGCAGGCCCCTTTTGAGGGCGCGATGCGATCGGATTGTCGGGATGTCGATGCGCGGGGCCCGGCTCGCCGCCGGGTGTGCGCGATCAGGATGGAAGCAGCAGGCGACTTCGCCAGGACATGAGACGAATTGTATCCTCGAATCCTGGCCGAGGCCCGCTGCGCTGCACAAAACGGCAACGTGCCGGCCGCCGCAAACGATTAACGGGCGCCTTCTCGCTGAAGGCGCGCCAACAGCTTCGCGTGTATCCCGCCGAACCCGCCGTTGCTCATGACCAGCAGATGATCGCCGGCTCGCGCGTCCGCAGCGATCGATTCGATCATATGGTCGAGATCACTGCCGACGCAGGCGCGCACACCCAGAGGCGCCAGCATCGCCGCGGCGTCCCAACCCAGATTGGCGGCGTAACAATAGATGCGGTCGGCGCGCTCGAGACTTCCCGGCAGGCGGGCGTTCATTGTCCCCAGTTTCATCGTATTCGAGCGCGGCTCGACGATGGCGATGATGCGCTCGTCGCCGACCTTGCGCCGAAGCGCATCGATCGTTGCGGCGATCGCGGTCGGGTGATGTGCGAAATCGTCGTAGACCGTGATCCCGTTCACACGCCCGCGCACTTCCAGCCGTCGCGCAATGCCGCGAAACGTCGCCAGCGCGCCAAGGCTCTGCGCGACCGGCACGCCGGCGTGCCTGGCCGCGGCGATTGCCGAAAGCGCGTTGAGCTGATTGTGGCGTCCGAGCAGCGCGAACGGCGCCAGCACGCCCTGCGGCGCGCCGCCCAGCTTGATCGTGCCGTCTACGGCGATGGTCCAGTCCGCACCGGTGTCCGCGACCGCGGCGAAGCCGAATCTCTCGACTTCGCTCCAGCAGCCGCGTCCCAGCACGCGTTGCAGACTCGCTTCGCCGCTGTTGACGATCAAGCGGCCTTCATGGGGAACGGTGCGCACCAGGTGATGGAATTGCGTCTCGATCGCCGCCAGGTCGGCAAAGATGTCGGCATGGTCGTATTCGAGATTGGCGAGTATCGCCGTGCGCGGCCGGTAGTGCACGAACTTCGAGCGCTTGTCGCAGAACGCGGTGTCGTACTCGTCGCCCTCGATGACAAAGAACGCGCTGTCAGACTGTCGCGCCGACACGCGTAGATCGGGCGCGACGC
Source organism: Casimicrobiaceae bacterium (assembly GCA_036493675.1). Classification (GTDB taxonomy): domain Bacteria; phylum Pseudomonadota; class Gammaproteobacteria; order Burkholderiales; family Casimicrobiaceae; genus PALSA-1003. The sequence continues at coordinate 342,953 of DASXPJ010000043.1, read as the reverse complement.
CGCCGATCAGGAAGCCCGGCTGCAACCTCGCCTGGTCGAGGATCCATGCGAGCATCGCGCTGGTCGTCGTCTTGCCGTGGGTACCGGTCACCGCGAGCACCCACTTGTCCAGCAGGACGTTTTCGGCCAGCCACTGCGGTCCCGAAGTGTAGCGCCGGTTGGCGTCCAGAATCGCCTCCAGCAACGGATTGCCGCGCGAGATGGCGTTGCCGACGACGAACACGTCGGCCATCGCCGCCACGCCGCCGAGCTGCGCTGCGTCGTAGCCCTCGGTCAGCGCGATGCCGAGGGTCGAGAGCTGCGTGCTCATCGGGGGATAGACGTTGGCATCGCAGCCGGTGACCGTGTGGCCGGTCTGCCGCGCGATCGCGGCGATCCCGCCCATGAACGTTCCGCAGATGCCGAGAATGTGCAGATGCATCCGGTGCCTTCAGCCGCGCCGCTGCGCGCACGAGGCGAGCGCACGCTCGTAGGCATTTTCCAGGCTGCGCGTGTAACGGTCGAAATCGGCGAGGCCCGAGCGCGGCAGCGCGGCGATGATGTCGGCGGCGATCGAATCGCGCCACGCGCGATCGCGCGCGAGCCGGCAAGCGATCGCCACGTAGTCATCGTCCGCGTGCGCTATCGTTGCATCGACGCCCAGGTGGGTCAGGATGCTGTAGCCGATGCGCTCGGCCTGCCGCTCGCCGACCCGTGTCACGACCGGCACGCCCATGTCGATCGCGGCTGTCGTGGTGTCGCCGCCGGTGTAGGGGAGCGTGTCCAGAACGACGTCGATCAAGCGGTAGCGCGCGCGATCGATCGCATCGTCGATCGCCCAGGGAATGAATACGACGCGTTCGGGCGCGATGCCGAAGCTCTCCAGCCGGCGCCGGTACAGCACAGGCGGGGTCTGGCGCTGGGGCGAAAACGCCAGCACGCTGCCCGGCACCGCGTCGAGAATCCGCCGCCACAACCCAAGACAGCGCGGCGAGAGCTTGAGCAGACTCACGAAAACGCCGAAAACCGTAGCCTCGGGTGCAATGCCCAGCTCTTCGCGCGTTACCGCCGCCGCGGGCGCGGGAGGGACGCGTCGGAACGGCAGCACGCAGCCATCGAGCGCGAGCGGCGCCTCTATCTGGTAATCGCGCGCATCCGGCAGATCGGCGTGGCCGTCGGTCAGCTTGAAATCCACCTGCCGCATGCCGATCGCGCCGTGGCTGCCCAGGTGCGTCACGATCACCGGTGCCGGCTTGTAGCGCAATATGGTCGGACGCGAGGAACCTGAATGACCCATCAGGTCGATCAGTATGTCGATGCCGTCATCGGCGATCAGCCGGGCCGCGCTCGCATCGTCGACGTCGTCCAGTCGCCGGAAGCCCGCGCAGCAGTCGCGAAATTGCGCGGTGACGTCATCCTCGATCTCGCGCACCGCGAGCGAGTACGCGTGGACGGCGAAGCGCGACATATCGTGCCTGCGCACGACCTCGAGCATCAGCCGACCCATCACGTGCGCGCGGAAATCCGCGGACAGATAACCGATCCGGATCGGCTTTCCCTCTGCGGCGCGCAGCGCCGCAAAATCGGCGGTCGATCCGCGCTCCTCCTGACTGACGCGATCGTACGCCTGGTAGACGCGCAGCAGCGCTGCGCGCGTCACGTCGAAATACTGCGCCTGTGCGACCGCGACCGCTGCATACGGACTTTCTCCACGCCGGTACGGCCACTCGAGCGCCAGCGGCAGATATCGGGTCTCGTAGTCGATCCCCGGAGCGATGCGCGCCGACAGCAGTCCCGCGGCCACGACTCTGGCCGACAATATCGCGCGCGGCTCGAAACGCACAAAGTCGTCGAAGGCCTCCCCCTCGCGATGGAACAGGAGCAGGTGCCCGCGTAGCGCGAACCAGATGTCCTCGTTGTCGGGCGCGATCGCCCGCGCCGCCCTGAGCGGCGCCAATGCGTCGTTCCAGCGACGCTGCCGGTCGCGGGCGGTGGCTAAATTGAACAGGCCCTCGACCGACTCGGGCGCAAGCGTCGTCGCGCGAGCGAACGAACGCTCGGCGTCGGAGTATCGCGCCTGGCGGAAATAGAGATGACCCAGTGCCAGCGGGGCCTGCGCCCACGAAGGCTTGAGTCGCGCCGCCCGCTGCAGGCTCGACTCGGCGGCAGCGAACTCGCCCTTCTTCGCCAGCAGAACACCGACGTTGTAATGGACGTCGGCCAGCGCCGGGGAGCGCTTGAGCACGCCGCGATACTTCGCCAGCGCGTCGTCCAGGCGACCGGCGGCGGCGTTCTGCGCGGCGCTGGCAAGCAGCTCAGAGAGCGCCCTCATGTGCGAAACATGAAATAGACGGCGCCCAGCATGCACATCGCCGCCCAGACGTAGTCGAGCTTCAGCGGTTGATCCATGTACAGGAACGCGAACGGGACGAAGATCGTCAGCGTGATCACTTCCTGCATGATCTTGAGCTGGCCAAGCGTGAGCGCCGTGTAGCCGATCCGGTTGGCCGGGACCTGCAGCAGGTATTCGAACAGCGCGATGCCCCAGCTCGCGAGCGCGGCAACCCACCAGGCGCGCCCCTGCATGTTCCGCAGGTGCGCATACCAGGCAAAAGTCATGAACAGATTCGACGCGGTCAACAACACGGCGGCGGCGATCGCCGGATGGAGCAGCAGATTCGCGGGCATCGAGAGTCGGGCAGGCGGCGAAAAGCGGCATTATCGCCGAAGTGTGAAGGCGACAGCACGCGCAGGAAGCTCGTATCGCGAACGCTATGCAGCCAGCGGCAAATTGACGGTCACGACGACACCTCGCCCTTCGGCGCGATCGTCCGCACGCACGCGGCCACGGTGGAACTCGGCGATCAGCCGAACGATGTAAAGCCCCAGTCCGAGGTGGGGCTCCTCGCTCCTCTGGTCGGCGCGAATCGACACCATCGAGTCGAACAGGCGCTCAGTCATTCCCGGCGGCAGCCGATCGCCGTCATTCTCTACCCGGAGGCTGACGGTGCGCTCGTCGCGCTCGAGAGCGATCACGATCGCTGTTCCCGGCGTGCCGAACTCGATCGCGTTGGCGATCAGCTTGTCGAGAAGCTGGGCGATCAACTCCGGCGCACCGTCGACCGGGAGCGCGCCGGAAGGTAGCGCAAGCCGGAGCTCGTGGCGAGGATAGGCGGCGCGATAGCCATCGACGCATCCTGCGACGACACGGGAGAGGTCGAAGCGCTCGCGCTGCGCCTCGGCCAGGCTTTCCTCGAGTCGCGTCGCCTCGGTCATCCGCGTCAGGATGCGGGTCAGCCGCGTCAGACCCTGTTGCGCGCGCTCCATGTAGACGCGAGCGTCATCCGGCAGCGTCGCGGCGCGCAGATTATCCAGCGAGGATCGCACCACCGCGACCGGCGTGCGCAATTCGTGCGACAGCCTGCTCGCCATGTTCTGCTGATAATTTGCATATTGCGACAGCCGGGTAACGACGCTCGAAAAGCTGCGCGACAAGTCGCCGATTTCGTCGCCGGCGCCGGACGGCGCTACGGTGCCGCGGATACGGCCCTGCAGGTCGATTGCGCCCTCCGCTTCGTCGCGCAAGCGGCGAATGCGCGCGGTCAATCGCGATGCGTAAAGCGTCAGCGCGACCGACCCGACGAGCAGCGCCGCGAGCACGATGTTGAACAGGCGCTCGAACGCCCGGTTGCGCTCGGCCAGCACCGCGTTGGTCGTCTCCTCGACGATCACCGCGCCTTTGACCTGGTCGCCGACCCAGATCGGATGTGCCGCCGAAACCACGACCGCCTTGCCGTCGCCGGTCAGTCGCCGGTCGGTCGTGAGAATCCCCGACAGCGCGCCATCGACCTCGCGCGCGGGCATCGCCACATGCGCCGAGAGCTCGTCGACGAAATCGTCGGTCGGCTGGCGCAGGATCAGCGTGTACAGCGGATGCAGCGTCTCTCTCTCGATCCATCGCCACAGGCGAGGGATGGCCGAGTCCGGCGCGCCGGTCTCCGGCAGCGGCGGCAGCTTGAGGCTTCCCGCGCGCGCCAAGACGTCGAGCTGGCGATCGATCACCCAAATGCGGGCCGTCGTCCGCGACAATCCCTGGATGATCTGGCCGATTTCGGCCGACGGGGTGGGGGCGGCGGCCGCGGCCCGCGTGATCTCAGGCGCGACATCGGCTTCCGACGCGCCGTCCAGCGCCCGCTGCGCGGCCAGCGACTCGCGCGCCGCATCCGGCGACTCGAACAGACGCGGCCGGTCGTGCAGCGCGGTCGCCACGGCTTGGGCAGTCCCCGCGAGCGTCTTCTGCTGAGCATCGCGCAGGAAACGCTCGAGCTCCCGCACATATTCGTAGCCGAGCCAGGGGATCGTCAGGAACACCGTCAGGACCAGCAGCAGTTGCGCCCGGATGCCGAGCGCGAGACGAAAGCGGCTCATTGCTCGCTGGCGTTCCAGCGGTAACCCATGCCATAAACGGTCGCGATGCAATCGAACGCGGGGTCGAGCGCGGCGAATTTTCGGCGGATGCGCTTGACGTGCGAGGTGATCGTGCTGTCGTCGACGACGATGCTGGCATCGCGCATCAGGCTGTCGCGGTCCTTGACGTGCCCCGGATGCCTGGCCAGCGTATGGACCATCCAGAATTCGGTCAGCGTCAGGTCGACGCGGCGTCCGGTCCAGTAGGCGGTCAGCCGCTTCAAGTCGAGCTTGAGCGGGCCGCGCTCGATCACTTCCTCGATCGCATGCGGCGCGGCGAGCAGGTCGCTGCGGCGGAACAGGGCAGCGATTCGCGCCGAGAGGTGGGGCAGGCTCACGTCCTTGGTCAGATAGTCGTCGGCACCCAGCCGCAGGCCGGCGACGACGTCGAAGTCCGAATCGCGAGCGGACAGAAAAATAATCGGCAGCGCCTGGGACAGCGCGCGCAATTCACGGCACAGCGCAAATCCGCCGTCGATCTCGTCGCCCAGGCCGATGTCGATCAGCGCGAGGTCGGGCAGCCGGGTGCGCAGCGCAGCCATGGCCTCACGGCGATTGGCGTAGGCCGCGACCTCGTAGCCCTGCTTCGAGAGTGCATCGGCGTAATTGGCGCGGATGGCAGGCTCATCCTCGACGATCACGATACGGCGGCTCATGATTTTCGACTATACCGCAGGGGCGTCGCGCCAAGGCGCCGCGGTCCGATCTGCCCTCGTTTGGACATCATTGATCGCCGTTGCGCCATCGCGGGCGCTCGCAATCGCCGCAGCGCGGTCTTCCAATGGCATTGCGGCGCCCGGTGACGCGCCAACGCAAGGAGAAACGATGCACGAGACGAACCCAGCCGACGCCATTGCGTCCCGCGTCTGGCGCGACCTCGCGGGTCTTGCCGCCGAGGCGGTTGCCATCGGTATCCTGTTCAGCCTGCTGCTCGCGCTGGCGGTCCTGGTCATGACGCGGGCGCGGCCAGACGATCGCTTTGCCGAATCCGCCACGCCCGGCACACCTTCGCTGGTTGCCGTCGCGCCTCGCTGATCGAAGTGGGCCGAGCGGGGAGGACCTGTCGGCTAACCGCAGCAAGCCGGGCGTGCCACCGTCCAGTTGCGCGACCAGGCCGAGTCTTCCCCCGTCGGCGCGATCGGCTACTTGAGCAGGTGCAGCGCCCGGCCGAGCGCAACCGCCCCGGCGAAAAGCGCGGTCGCCGCGATCATGCCGGCAAGAGCTGTCACCAGGCCGGCGGCGATGCCGGCCAAACCGAGCGGCGAGACCAAGAGCCACGCGATGCCCGTCCCCAGGCCGCCGCAGAAAACGATGGCGAGCACGCGGGCGATGTAGCGCATGGCGGGATGGAAGAATAGAAACGCCGCGAGTATAGCAGCTGCGTTTCGTCCTTGCCCCCGCTTCGGGCGCACAGTATAAAGGTCCTGCGCCAGAGCCGGGTCTCCGGCGAGCGCGTGTCCATGATCCTTTCCCGCCGCGCCATCGATCTTCACGCACGACGCGCCGTACGCTCACTCGTGGCCTCGCAAATCCGCGAGGTCGCCAACGTCGGTATGGGCGATCAGGACCTCCTGGCCTTCTGGTTCGGTGAACCCGACCAAGTCACCCCGGCTTATATTCGCGACGCGGCAGTCGCCTCGCTCGACGCCGGCGAGACGTTCTACACGCAGAATTTCGGCATCCCGGAGCTCCGCGAGTCGATCGCCGCGTACGTGTCGCGCTGGCACCGGCCGGTGACCGCAGACCACATCGCCGTGACCGCGTCGGGCATGTCGGCGCTGATGCTCAGCGTCGAGGCGCTGATCGACACGGGCGATCGTGTGGTCTGTGTCACGCCGCTGTGGCCAAACCTGACCGAGATTCCCAAGATCCTCGGTGCCGAGGTCGTGCGCGTGCCGCTGTCGTTCGGCGAAGGAGGGTGGAGGCTCGACGTCGACCGGCTGCTCGATGCGCTGACCCCCGCTACGCGGGCGGTGCTGATCAATTCGCCGAACAATCCGACCGGATGGACGATCGAGCGCGCCGACCAGGCGGCCATCCTCGAGCATTGCCGCAAGCACGGCATCTGGATCATCGGCGACGACGTCTACGAGCGCCTTTATTACGCCGATTCGTCGGTTCCGTCCTGCGCGCCATCGTTTCTCGACCTGATCGACGCGGACGATCGCGTCGTCAGCACCAACAGCTTTTCCAAGGCATGGCTGATGACCGGCTGGCGCCTCGGCTGGATCGTGGCGCCCGCGGCGCTGATGCCGGACCTGGGCAAGCTCATCGAGTACAACACCTCGTGCTCGCCGGCCTTCGTGCAGCGGGCCGGCGTCGTCGCGATCGCCGACGGCGAGGAAACGATCGCCCGGACGCTCGAGCGCTACCGCGCCGCCCTCCATTTCCTGGTTGGCCGGCTGAACGCGATTCCAGGGGTCAGCGCGGCTGCGCCCCGAGGCGCGATGTACGTATTCTTCCGCATCGATGGCGTCACGGACAGCCTCGCATTCTGCAAGCGGCTGGTGCGAGAAGTTGGCCTGGGACTTGCGCCCGGCAGCGCGTTCGGCCCCGAGGGGGAGGGATACGTACGCTGGTGCTTCGCCGCCGACATCGACCGGCTCGCCGACGGCGTCGACAGGCTCACCCGAGCAATGAACACCCGGCGTGACCGCGATGTCGCCGCCCGATAAGCCGATTTTCGGCCGGACGAGTCGTTCAGCCCCCGCGCCTATCCGCCGTGCCGCACTGGTCCTGACCCTCGCGATCGCCTGCACGTCGCCGCCGCCCGCGCGCGCCGCGGACATGTCGAAAACGCTGCATGTCTCGCAGTCGGTCGCCGAATCAGGCTTCGACCCGCAGGCGATCAGCGACGCGTATTCGTTCGACATCTGCCGGTCGATCTTCGAGTCGTTGTACACCTACGATTATTTCGCGCGTCCGGTACGCATGGTGCCGAACACCGCCGACGGCATGCCGCAGTTGAGCGACGGCGGCCGGACCTACACTTTGAAGGTCAAGCCCGGCATCTTTTTCGCGGCCGATCCCGCGTTCAAGGGTAAGCGGCGCGAACTGACCGCCGAAGACTACGTTTACAGCATCAAGCGCATTTTCGACCCGAAGATCCGCTCGTATTGGTTGTACGTTTTCGATCATCGCCTGGTTGGCCTCGACGACGCGCTCGCCCGCGCGCGCTCCAGCGGACGGTTCGATTACGATCAACGGATCGAGGGCCTGCAGACCGTCGACCGCTACACGCTGCGGGTGCGCTTCAAGGAACCGAACTATACGTTCTCCTATTGGCTTGCCGACGTCGCGCTGTCCGCGGTCGCGCGCGAGGTCGTCGTGGCGCACGCCGACGCATCGAACCGCGTGATGGAGCACCCGGTCGGTACGGGACCGTACCGCCTGAAGGGATGGGTGCGCGGGCAGAAGATCGTTCTCGAGGCGAACCCCGATTTTCGGGAGCAGACCTACCCCGTGCCGGGCGAAGGCAGCGAGCCGGCGGACGCCGCGATCGCCAAGGACAACGCCGGCAAAAAACTCCCGATCGTCGGCCGGATCGAAATCAGCATCATCGAGGAAGACCAGCCGCGGCTGCTCGGCTTCGACAGCGGGCAGCTCGACTATCTGGAGCTGCCCCGGGCGCTGGCGGACAACGTCCTCGACCACGGCGCGCTGCGCAGCGAATACACCAAGCGCGGCGTGCGACTGAATCGGCAAACCGAGCCCTCGCTGAGCTTCGTGTTCTTCAACATGGATGATCCGGTCGTCGGCGGCTACACCCCGGAAAAAATCGCCCTGCGCCGCGCGATGATCATGGGCTACGACCGCAAGGCTGAAATCGATGTCCTGAGGCACGGCCAGGCAGAACCCGCTTCGCAGCTCGTTCCGCCCGGGCTTGCCGGTCACGACCCGGCGCTTCGCGCCCAGAACCTCTACGACCCGGCTCGAGCGCGCGCGCTGCTCGACAAGTTCGGGTACAAGGACCGCGACGGCGACGGCTACCGCGAAACGCCGGACGGAAAGCCCTTGCTGATCACCAAGGCCAACACGCCTGCGGCGATCGACCGCGTGGACAACGAGCTGTGGAAAAAGTCGATGGACGCGATCGGCATTCGCATGACGTTCTTCACGCAGAAATGGCCGGAGCTCAACAAGATGTCCGAGGCCGGGCAGCTGCAGATGTGGGGGCTGTCATGGCTGTCGAATTCGCCCGACGGCGATGCTTTCGCGAGCCCGCTGTTCAGCAAGAATGTCGGCACATCGAACGATGCGCGCTTCCGGCTCCCGGAATACGATCGCGCTTACGAGGCGTCGCTCAATCTTCCAGACGGGCCCGCGCGCACCGCGCTTTTTCGCTCGATGACCGAGGCCGTGCTGAACTACGCGCCTTGGATGATGGACCTCAACGCTTACACGAGCGTGCTGACGCAGCCGTGGCTCAAGGGTTACAAGCAGAACCCTTTCCTGCGCAATCAGTGGAAATACTACGACGTGGACCAGCGTCGCTAGGCGTTCCCCGAGGTATCGCTGGCGAACGACCATCGCCTGCCGGGAACGGCGGCGAACAACGCCCTGGTGTATTCGTGCCGCGGCGCCCCGAACACTTCGGCCACGGGCCCCTGCTCCACGATGCGACCGTGCTGCATCACGGCGACCCGATCGCAGACGCGTGCCGCGACGCGCAAGTCGTGCGTGATGAATAGCATCGCGAGGTCCAGTCGCAGCCGGATCTCATCCAGCAATGCCAGCACCTGCGCCTGAACCGAGACGTCCAGCGCGGAGACCGCCTCGTCGGCGATCAAGAGGTCTGGCCCGATCGCCAGCGCGCGCGCGATGCAGATGCGCTGGCGTTGACCGCCGGAGAACTGGTGCGGGTAGCGATCGAGCGCGCGTGCATCGAGCCGGACGAGCGCCATCAGCTCGCTTGCTGTCTTCATGGCATCGCTGCGGGTCACGCCGTAGTTCATCGGGCCCTCGATGATCGCCTCGCCGACGGTGCGGCGCGGGTTCAAGGAACGATACGGATCCTGGAAAACGATCTGCACGTGGCGCCGGCGCGGGCGCAGCGCTTCGTCACCGAGTTGGGCAATGTCTTCGCCGTCGAGCACGATGCGGCCGGCCGTCGGTTCGATCAGCCGCGCGATGCACCGGGCGACGGTGGATTTGCCCGACCCCGACTCGCCGACGATACCGAGCGTTTCGCCCCGCCGGATCTCGAGCGTCACGTCGGTGGCGGCCGTGACTCCGCCACGACGGCCCAACCATCCGTCGCGGGCGTAGGTCTTCGCCAGACCGTCGGTGGCGAGCACGACCGGGCCCGTCCGCGTCTCACGCCGCGGGGGCGCGACCGCGGGAACGGCGGCGATCAGCATTCGCGTGTACTCGTGCCGCGGGTGCGCCAGGAGCTCGCCCACCGGCGCGAACTCGACCAGTTCGCCGCGCCGGAGCACGGCCACCCGATCGGCGATTTCTGCGACGACGCCAAAGTCATGGGTGATGAACAGCACACCGGTGCCGTGCAGGCGCTGCATCTCCCGGATCAGCGCCAGGATCTGCGCCTGCGTCGTCACGTCGAGCGCCGTCGTCGGCTCGTCGGCGATCAGAAGCCTGGGATTGAGCACCAGCGCCATCGCGATCATGATGCGCTGCCGTTGCCCGCCGGAGAGCTGGTGCGGATAGGAGTCGATCATGCGCCGGGGATCGGGGAGATGAACGTCCCGTACGATCTCGGCCACCCGCGCGCGCCGCTCGGCGGCGTTCATGCCGGTATGCGTCGCCAGGACCTCATCGATCTGCTCGCCGCAGCGCATCACCGGATTGAGCGCAGTCATCGGCTCCTGGAAGATCATCGACATGCGCGTGCAGCGGAGTTCGCGCAGTCTCGCATCGCCGGCGGCCAGCAGGTTCTCTCCGTCGAGCAGGATGCGACCCCGGGTCGCCCGAAGCTCGGGTGGAAGCAATCCCATCGTCGCCTGCGCGGTCACCGATTTGCCCGAACCCGATTCGCCGACGAGGCAGACGATTTCGCCCGCGGCCACGTCAAAGCTGACACCGTCGACCGCGTGCATCCGCTCGGCTCCGGCTGGCAGCGCGACGGCGAGATCGTCGACTTGGAGCAGCGTGCCCACCGCTTTAGCGCCGCAGCTTCCTGCGCGGATCGAGCGTGTCGCGCAGCCCGTCGCCGAGCATGTTGACCGCAAGGACGGTCAGCGCGAGAAAGATGCCCGGGTAGAGAATGTTGTGTGGAAAAATGCGAAACAGCGCCCGGCCTTCGGCCATGATGTTGCCCCAGGTCGGCGTCTCCGGCGGAATGCCGACGCCGAGAAACGACAGGATCGCCTCGACCAGGATCGCCGAGGCGACGATGTAGGTTGCCTGCACGATCAGCGGTGGCAGCGTATTGGGCAGGATGTGCCGGATCACCAGCGGCAAGGTCGGTGTTCCGACCGAGATCGCCGCCTCGACGTAAGGCTCTTCACGCACCGACAAGACGATCGAGCGAACCAGTCGCACGACCCGCGGGATTTCCGGAATGACGATGGCGACGATGACCGCCGCGATTCCGGCCGTCCACAGGGACACGAGTGCGATCGCGAGCAGGATCGCGGGAATCGCCATCAGACCGTCCATCAGTCGCATGACCGGGCCGTCGAGCCAGCGCACGTAGCCCGCGAGCAGCCCGACCGCCAAACCGATGGCGACGCTGATCGCCGCGACCGCGGCGCCGACCAGCAGCGACACCCTCGCTCCGTAAAGCGTGCGGCTGTAAACGTCGCGGCCGAGCGTATCCGTGCCCATGCGGTGCACGATCGTGGTCGTGCTGCCGTCGTCGTTGCGGACCGTCTCTTCGAAGCCGGGCAGCTTGTTGCGCACCGATGGATTGATCGCCACCGGGTCTACGGTGCCGAGCCATGGCGCGGCGAGCCCGAGCAGCAGGATGGCGGCGAGGATCGCCGCACCGACGATGACGCCCGAGTGGCGCAGGAGAGGCCGCCCGACGGCGCTGACGCGCGTCGGCGGGAGAGACGCATCGATCGCCGGTGGGAGGATGGCGGGATCCATCAATAGCGGATGCGCGGATCGAGCAGCGTGTAGGCGACGTCGACCAGCAGGTTGATCAGCACGTAGGCGAGCGAAAAAAGCAGGATGACGGCCTGCACCGTCGGATAGTCCCGGGCGAGCACCGCGTCGACGGTCAGCCTGCCGAGTCCGGGAATACTGAACACGCTCTCGGTGACGACGACCCCGCCGATCAGGAGCGCGACCCCGATGCCGATCACCGTCACGATCGGCACCGCGGCGTTGGAGAGCGCATGCCGCATCAGCACGACCCGATTGGACAGTCCCTTCGCTCGCGCCGTGCGGATGTAATCCTCGTCCAGCACTTCGAGGACGCTGGTACGCGTGATGCGAGCGATCAGCGCGATGTAGATGACCGACAAGGTGAGGCTCGGCAGGATCAGGTGCGACAAGAAGCCGCCGACGCCGTCGGCGAGCGGTTGATAGCCCTGCACCGGCAGCCAGTCGAGCCAGATCGCGAACAGGTAGATCAGCGCATATCCGATGACAAACACCGGGACCGAAAAGCCGAGCACCGAAAAGCCCATCACGACCCGATCGAGCCAGGTCCCCTGGCGATACGCGGCGACGACGCCCAGCGGGACGGCGATGAGCACCGAAAGGCCGAGCGTGCAGGCGGCGAGCGCGAGTGTCGGCCACGCACGATCGGCAATGATCTCGGCGACCTGCTTCTTGTAGAAGAACGACTCGCCGAAATCGCCGATGAGAACGTGTCCGAGCCAGATGAAGAACTGCGTGACGATCGGCCGGTCGAGCCCGAGCTTTTGCCGGATATCGATCACGTCCTGCGCGGTTGCCGCGTTGCCGGCAATGATCGCGGCCGGGTCGCCGGAGGTGAGCCGCAGCATCATGAACACGAACACGGCGACGACGGCCATCACCGGGATCGTCGCGAGCAGGCGTCGTCCGATATAGGCGAGCATGGAATGGCCGCGAGGCGGCTGACGATGTCTGGCTGTAGCGTGGCCGGGCGGGACGCGAAACCGTCCCCACCCTCACCTTACCCTATTCGGGCGACCGCACACCGTGTATCGTGCGCGGCCGCCGCCAGCGCCAATCGCGCTTACGCGCCCGACTTGGTCATGTTCCAGAACACCGGCACCGGCGCAACGATGATTCCTTCGAGGTTCTTGCGCACCGCCGACGGCTGGTACCACTGGCCCAGGAAGACGTGGGTCGGATACTGCGTCCACCGCACCTGCACCGCCTCGGCGATCGCTTTCTGCTTCGCCGGATCGGTCTCGCGCGCGAACTGGTCACGCAACCGCTCGAGCTCGGCGTCGCACGGCCATCCGAACGGCGCCTTGTCGCAGCTCGCGTTCAGGAACGCCGTCGACACCGGATTCAGGATGTCGGCGGAGACCCACGAGGTGATCATCGCGTTCCAGCCGCCTTGCGACGGCGGATCCTTCTTCGCCCGCCGCGCAACGACCGACTGCCAGTCCATCGACTGCATGTCCACCTTGAACCCGCCCTTTTCCAGCAGCGATTTGGCCACCGGCGCCAGATTGGTGAGCACCTGCAGGTCGGTCGAATGCAGCAGCACCACCGGCGTGCCGTCGTAGCCGGCCTCCTTGAGGAGCGCCTTCGACTTGGCGAAGTTGGATTCGAGCAGGCCGTCCATCCCTTTGGTCGACGCCAACGGTGCGCCGCAGACGAACATCGCCTTGCACACCTTGTAATACTGCGGATCGCCGATCGTCGCCTTGAGAAAGTCCTCCTGGTTGAGCGCGTAGAGCACCGCCTGCCGGATCTTCGGGTTGTCGAACGGCTTGGCGGTCACATTGAACCGCAGTGCGTACTGGTTGCCGAGCGGGTTGACGTCGACGAGCTTCACGTTCTTGTCCGCCTTCATCAGCGGCAGCAGGTCATGCTGGGGTTGCTCGATATAGTCGACCTCGCCGGCAAAGAGCGCGTTCATGGCGGTCTGCTGATCAGCCACGACCTTCCATTCGACCCGGTCGACCTTGACCACCTTGCCGCCGGCCAGCCCCGAAGGCGGCTCGGCGCGCGGCTTGTACTTGTCGAATTTGACGAAGACGGCCTTGTCGCCAGGTTTCCACTCGTCGCGCTTGAACACGAACGGCCCGCTGCCGGTCGTGTCGGATATCTGCTCGTTCGGACTCGTGTCGGCAACCCGCTTCGGCATCATGAATGGCACGTTCGACGACGGCTTGCCCAGCCCGGCGAGCACGAGCCCGGTGGGCGTCGACAGCACGATTTTGAACGTCCTCGCGTCGACCACAGGCATGTCCTTGACGAAGGTCAGGAGCTTCTGACCCATCGTGTCCTTGGCGCCCCAGCGCTTGATCGAGGCGACGCAGTCTTCCGCCGTCACCGGCTTGCCGTCATGCCAGAGCAGGCCTTCGCGCAAGATCATCGTGTACGTCAACTGGTCCGGACTGACCTCGTAGTGCTCGATCATCTGCGGCTTGACCTGGCCCTGGGCGTCGGTGGCGAACAGCGTGTCATAGACCATGTACCCGTAGTTGCGCTGGATATAGGCCGTGGTCCAGATCGGATCGAGGATCTTCAGGTCGGAATGCATGACGGCGCGTACCGTGCCTTGCGCGCCGGCGTGAGTCCCCGCCAGCGCGGTCAGCCCGGCGACGGCGGCGATGGTCGCAGTCTTGAGCAAACGGGAAATCGACATCGGAATCTCCTGGATATGAGGCCGCGCAGTCGCGAGGGGGAGTGCCCACGATAGCCGAAGCGCGCCCGCCCTGGCAATGGCCTCGCCGCCGCCCTAAGAATCGTCGAGGTTCTGCCGCGGGCGTTTGCGCGCGTCGGGGAATCCGGCTACGCTCGCCCCGCGGCGCGCGCCGCTAGAGCGTTAGAGCGGGAGAGACGTTGGCCGTTATCGCGGTGGGCGGTTTTCAGCACGAGACCAATACCTTCGCGCCGTCGAAGGCGGATTACGCCGCCTTCGAGCATGGCGGCGGCTGGCCACCGCTCACCTACGGCCCGGACATCGAACCACGCGTTGCCGGCGCCAACATTCCGGCCGCGGGCGCGATCGCCAGTTTGCATGCGCTTGGCCACCGGACCGTCGGCCTGGTGTGGGGCGCCGCTTCGCCCTCGGCGCACGTCACCCGCGACGCCTATGAGCGCATCGTCGGCGACATGCTGGAACGCCTCGCCGCGGCGGTTCCGGTCGACGGCGTCTATCTCGACCTGCACGGCGCGATGGTCACCGAGCACCTGGACGACGGCGAAGGCGAACTGCTTGCGCGCGTGCGCGGGCTCGTCGGACCGCGCACACCGATCGTCGCGAGCCTCGATCTGCACGCCAATGTCACGCGCGCGATGCTCGACACCTGCGACGGCATGGTCGCGTACCGCAGCTATCCGCATGTCGACATGGCGCAGACGGGCGAGCGTGCGGCGCGGCTGCTCGATCGCACACTGCGCTCGGGCGAACCGGCCGAAAAATCGTTTCATTCGCTGGATTTCCTGACCGGGTTACCCTCGCAATGCACGCTGATCGAGCCGGCTCGAAGCCTGTACGCGATGCTCGATCGACTGGAGGGCCCGCACGATGCGACCCTTTCATTCGCCCCCGGGTTCCCGATGGCCGACTTTCCCGAATGCGGCATGACGGTGTTCGGCTACGGCGAAGACGCGGGGCGCGTGCGTGCGGCGGCAGCGGCGCTGGCGCATGCCGTCGCCGAAGCCGAAGGCGACTTCTCGATGCAGTTGTTCGAGCCCGATGCCGCGGTGGTCCGGGCGATGCGCCGCGGCGAGCCGGGGGCGCCGGTCGTGCTTGCCGACACCCAGGACAATCCGGGCGCGGGCGGGAACGGCGATACGACCGGCCTCTTGGCGGCGCTGCTTGCGCGGCGCGCACCGGGCGCCGTGCTGGGCCTGCTGATCGACCCGGCCTCCGCGGCGCAGGCCCACGCCGTGGGCGTGGGGCGAAAGACGACGTTCGCGCTCGGCGAGATCTCGGGCGTGCCGGGACACCAGCCGCTCGGCGGCGAATTTTCGGTGCTCGCGCTCGGCGATGGACGCTTCACCTGCACCGGCCCGATGTTCCAGGGCTTTCGCATGGATCTCGGCCCGATGGCGCTGCTGGAAAGGAACGGCGTGCGCGTCGTGCTCGCGTCGCGCAAGTGTCAGGCCGCCGATCAGGAGATGTTTCGCCACGTCGGGATCGAGCCCAAGCGCGAGCGCATTCTGGCGCTGAAGAGCTCGGTGCACTTTCGCGCGGACTTCGAGCCGATGGCGCGCGAAGTCCTGGTCGTCGTGGCGCCCGGCCCGGCCAAGGCCGATCCGACGATGTTCTCCTGGCGGCGGCTGCGTCCGGGGTTGCGGTTGAAACCTTTGGGGCCGGCGTTCCGGCCGGACTAGCCGTTCGGAAGCCGACATGCCGCGCCGCTACGTGATCGCACTGATCAAGCACGAAACCAATACGTTCTCGCCACTGGCGACGCCGATCACCGCATTCGGCCACGGCAACGGACCCGCGTTCGGCGCCGCGGCGCGCGCGCGCTTTGCCGGCACCAACACCCCGATGGGCGCCTATCTCGATCTCGCGCTGCACGAAGGTGCGGAGATCGTGACCCCGGTGGCCGCCGAAGCGTGGCCGTCGAACAAAACCGCGCGTGCGACCTTCGAAGAGCTCGTTCGTCCACTCGAGGACGCCGTCCGCGCCGGGTGCGACGCTGCATTGCTCGATCTGCACGGTGCGATGGTGATCGAGGACTGCGACGATGCCGAAGGCGAGATCGTCAGGCGCCTGCGCGCGATCGCGCCGCGACTGCCGATCGCGGTGACGCTCGACTATCACACCAACCTCTCGGCCGAACTCGTGGCCAACGCGACCGTCATTACCGGCTACAAGACTTATCCGCACGTGGATATGTACGAGGTCGGCAAGCTGGCCGGGGGCCTGCTGCTCCGCGCGCTGGCGGGCGAGATCGAACCGGTGATGGCGTGGGGCTGGCTGCCCCTGCTCGCATCGATCATGCGCCACGCCCCCGAGGACGGGCCGTCGGGCGACATCCTGCGCTACGCGCGCGAGACGGAGGCAAGCGGCAAAGTGCTGGCGGCGAGCCTGCTGCCCTCGTTTCCGCACGCCGACACGCCGTACACCGGCGTGTCGGCGATTGTCGTTGGGGATGCACGGCGTGGCGGAGCCGCGGCCGCGCGCGAGGTGTGCGATCGCATGCTGGCGACAGCATGGGAGCGGCGCGGCGAGTACGCATTCACCGCGCCGCCGCTCGCGGAATCGGTAGCCGCCGCGCGCCGTCTGGGCGAAGCGGCACCCGGCCGTCCGGTGCTGCTGATCGATCACTGCGACAACTGCGGGTCCGGCGGCACGCAGGACGTGATGGACGTCGTCGCCGAGATTCTGCGGCAACGTCTCGACGATGTCGCGATCGCGCCGATACGCGACCCCGCGGCCGTGGCCCGGATGGTCGCCGCCGGCAGCGGCAACCCGGTGCGCCTTTCGCTGGGGGGTCATACGGATATGGCGGCGATCGGGCGCAAGGGCGAGCCGCTCGAGGTGTCGGGCAAGGTCGCCGCGCTCACCGACGGTGAATTCACGATCACCGGGCCGATGTATACCGGTATACGCACGTTTCTCGGCCGCACCGCGGTGATGGAGATCGACAACGCGGGCGCAAAGATCGAGGTCGTCGTCACCGAGCGCGCCCACGAGCCGATGGATCTGGGCGTGTTCACCCACTGCGGCATCGATCCTCGCCGCAAGCGCTACATCATGCTCAAGTCGCGCGTCCATTATCGCGCGGGGTTCAAGCCGATCGCGGCGCACATCGTCGAATGCGCCGGCAGCGGCGTCACCAACGCGGATCTCTCGGTGTATCGTTACCGGAAACTCACCCGGCCGATCTTTCCGCTCGACCCGATCTGACACGATTGCGCACCGCGCCGCCATGAGCCCCGGCCGCAAGCCCGATTACGATCTGCTGATCGATATCGGCAACACGTTCCTCAAATGGGGGCTTTTCCGTAGCCACGCCGCCGGCGAAGCGCGCCAGAACCGGCTCGAATCCGGGCACGTGCTGCTCGAGGAAATCTCGGGCCTCGCCGCGCAATTCGCGAAATTTCCCACGCCGGCGCAGATCGCCATCTCGAACGTCGCCGGCACGAGAGTCCGCGCCACGATGATCCGGGTGCTGGAAACCTGGCCCGACGCGCCGCCGCCGCACTGGTTGATTCCGCAGGACGAGCAGTGCGGCGTCGTCAATCGCTATCGCAATCCGGCGCAGCTCGGCAGCGATCGGTGGGCCGCGCTGATCGGCGCGCGAGCGCTGCTCGGCGCGAAGCCCGCGCTGGTCGTCGTCTGCGGCACCGCGACGACGATCGACTATCTGACCGTCGCCGGGGAGTTCAACGGCGGTGTGATCCTGCCGGGTGTCGGGCTCATGCTGCGCGCGCTGCACCAGCATACGGCGGCGCTGCCCGACGCCGACGGGGAGTACGTCGAAAATCCTCTGCAGACGGTGGACGCCATCGCCAGCGGTTGCCAGCACGCACAGGCCGGCGCCATCGAGCGCCTCTACCGGCTGCACGAAGCGAAGGCGCCCAAGCTGGTCTGCCTGATATCGGGCGGGGCGTCGCGCGCTCTCGCGCCACGGCTGACGATACCGTTCGAGCTGCACGATAACCTCGTGCTCGAGGGTCTGTACTGCATCAGCCGGACGCTCGCCGCGGGCTGAATCGCGGGTTGTCGGCGTCCGTGCGCGTTGCCCGTGCTTCCGCTTGGGAGCGGTTGCGCACACCCAAGTTCGCTTAAGACTCGAGACGCTTGCGGCAACGCTCGTCGGCCAGCCGGTGAACCCCGGAGCGCGCGCCGAGGTCGTATTCGCGGGATAATCGACGTTCTATCACCGGAGTCAAGCCATGAACGAGCAACGAGAAGTCGTCATCCTGAGCGGCGTGCGCACGGCGATCGGCGATTATGGCGGCAGTCTGAAGGACCTGCCGCCGACCGAGCTGGCCGCGAAGGTGGTCAAGGAAGCGCTGAGCCGCGCCAAGGTCGATCCCGCGGATGTCGGCCAGTGCGTCTTCGGCAATGTGATCCATACCGAGGCCAAGGACATGTACCTGTCGCGCGTGGCCTGCGTGAATGGCGGCCTGCCGCACGATGCGGGGGCGCTGACGTTGAACCGGCTATGCGGCAGCGGCCTGCAGGCGATCGTCAGCGCATCGCAGTACATTCTGCTGGGCGACACCGAAGCAGCCGTCGCCGGCGGCGCCGAGAGCATGAGCCGTGCCGCCTACGCGAATCTCACGCAGCGCTGGGGCACGCGCATGGGTGACGCCAAGGATATCGACATGATGGTCGGCGCGCTGACCGACCCATTCGACACCATCCACATGGGCGTCACAGCCGAGAACGTCGCCACCCGTTGCGGCATCACGCGCGAACAGCAGGATACTTTTGCCGTCGAGAGCCACAAGCGCGCCGCGGCAGCGATCGCCGCCGGACACTTCAAGAGTCAGATCCTGCCGATCGAGCTCAAAAGCAAAAAGGGACCGGTCGTGTTCGACACCGACGAGCACGTGCGCGGCGATTCGACCGCCGAAGGCATGGCCAAGCTCCGGGCGGTATTCGCCAAGGAAAACGGCACTGTCACCGCGGGCAACGCATCCGGCATCAACGATGCAGCGGCCGCGGTGGTGCTGATGGAAAAATCCGCTGCCGCGAAAAAGGGCCTGAAGCCGATCGCGCGGCTGGTCGCCTACGGCCACGCCGGCGTCGATCCGAAGGTGATGGGCTTGGGGCCGGTCAGCGCCGTCAAGCGAGCCCTGGCGAAGGCTGGATTGAAGCTCGAGCAGATGGATGTGATCGAATCGAACGAAGCATTCGCCGCGCAAGCGCTGGGCGTCAGCAAGGAGCTCGGCATGAACGCCGCGAAGGTCAACCCGAACGGCGGGGCAATCGCACTCGGACATCCCATCGGGGCGACAGGCTGCATCCTGACGGTGAAGGCGATGTACGAGCTGCAGCGCACCGGCGCGCGCTACGCATTGATCACGATGTGCATCGGCGGCGGCCAGGGCATCGCCGCGGTGATCGAGCGCGCGTAGCCGGCGCGTTTAGACTTCCTCGAAACCGATCTCCTTGAGGAAGGTGTCGCGCTCCTGCGTCCCCAGATGGCCGGCGACTAGGCGCACGAATTCCTGGCGGCTGGTCGCTTTCTGCGCCGCGCGACTGGCGACGACCTTGGCGATCGGCCCAAGGTAGACGGCAAGCCGGTTGCTGGTCTGGTCGACGAAACTCTGCTCGAGTGCCGCCTGCCGCAACGCCCGCGTATTGGTGCCGGTGGAGATCGCACCGGGCGAGGTCGCGTCCGAGCCGACCGCGTTCTTCATCCCGGCGCTGAATCGCTCGCGAGAGGCCGGGTCGCCGATGTTCTCCGCGAGTAGCGTGTAAAGCTGGGTCAGGTCGGTCGTCTGCGCGGCCGCCTTGCGCATCATCACCTTGGCCATCGGGCCGACGTAGTGCGCGAGCTGACGCTCGACCGTGCGCAGCACGGTGTCCTCCCACACCGGCGGTGCCGCGATCGACGGCCGCATCGAAACGGTCGCCGGATTGATCTGGGTGGCCACCGTCTCGTCAGGATTCTGCTGCGCCGGCGCATTCAGCGCCTCACGCAACGCGCGGCTGAAAGCGCGAGCGTTCTGGAAGCGCGCATCCGGGCTCTTTTCCAGCGCCACTGCCAGCACCGCGTCGATCGTCGGCGACAGGTTGAGCCGCGATATCGCCGACGCAGGCCGCGGGCTCTCGTGGCAGATCTTGTAGGCGATCGTCTCGGTCGCGCCGGCAAACGGCTTCTCGCCCGCGAGCAGCTCGTAGAGCACGACCGCGGCACTGAACAGGTCGGAACGCTTGTCGACCGGCTGGCCCTGACATTGCTCCGGCGACATGTATGACGGCGTGCCCATCACCATGCCGAGCGTGGTGAGATTCGAGGTGTCGATGCGGGCGATACCGAAATCGGCCACCTTCAGCGTGCCGTCCGCAGTGAGGATCAGGTTGGCCGGCTTGATGTCGCGATGGATCACACCGCGCTCGTGCGCGAAGTCGAGCGCGCGCAAAAGCTGCGTCATGATCGAGGCCACGTGCGGCAGGTCGAAACTCGCCTTGCGCGCCAGGTATTCGCGCAGTCCCGTGCCTTCGACGTATTCCATGACGATGAAGGCATTGGCCTCGTCCTCGCCATATTCGTAGACGCTGACGATGTTCGGGTGCAGCAGTCGGCCAGCGGCCTTGGCCTCGTTCTTGAACCGCGCCATCGACTGTTCGATCAGGTCCTGATCGACCCGATCCTTGCGCACCGTCTTGATGGCGACCACGCGCTCGATGCCCGGATCGAACGCCTTGTACACGACGCCCATCGCGCCCTTGCCGAGCACGCTTTCGATCGTATACTTGCCGATTTTCGTAGGTTCAGTCACGTCTTGGCTCGCTTCGTTTGCAGCCGGCAGTCACTTTAACCGTGCGCGTCCAGCATCTTGATTGCCTGCACCATGCTCGTCTTCATCCTTCCCAATGCCTCGGTCAGCACACCGATCTCGTCCTTGCTCTGCGTCTGGAATTCGCCGGCGTCCAGGTTGCCCAGGCTGACTTCGTCGGCCAACCTCGACAAGCGCTTGACCCGGCGGATCACGAACCAGTAGAGCATCAGGTTCAGCATGCCTATGGTAAACGCGAACATCGCGAGCAGCGAGATCAGGAACACCCGGAAAGTGTAGTTCGCGCGTTGCACCGGCACCGAGGTCGGCACGGAGACGATGTTCGCGCCAACGATGTCGTTGACCTTCCACCCGAAGCCGTTGGCCGACCCGTAGGTCTCGACCATCGTCCGCGGCGCCGCGTCGGGCGTGCTGTGGCAGGTGAGGCAGTCGGGATCCTTGATCTGGATCGGTCGGGCAAGATAGAGCGAGCGCCCGCTTTGCGTCGCGCGCTCCCCGATCACCTCGGTCTTGGCCGCGGACTGCCGGAACTGGTTGACGATGTCGACTTCCCAGTCGGTCGCATGATTTTTGGGGTTGGTTGGATTCAGCGTCGCGGCCTTGAACGTGTAATCCGGATAATTCTTGCGCAGCTCATTGAACTGCTCGGTCGCGGCGAACGCCGGCACCGATTGCGGAATGAATTTGTACTTGAGCTGCGTCTCGAGCAGGGGTCGCACCTGCGCGTTGGTGTAGTCCCCCGAGGCCGACGCCGATTCCATCATCATGCGCGCGTTCTGCAGCACCTCGTCGCGGGCGTTGGCATGCAGCACCGTGTAGGAAACGAATGCCGCGACTATGAAGGCGACGGCCGCGACCGCCGCCAGGGCCAGATTGAATTTCCAGATCAGCTTCAAGTGTGTCCGCCTATTTTTCCCATGGCCAACGGAACTTCCGCTCGGGCTCCGCCTTGGCCGCCGGGGCCGGCGGCGGTGTTTCCACTTTCGGCGGCGGCGCGGTGGCAGCCCACTCCGGCGGCGCCTTGCCGCTGGTCGCCATTGCATCGCGGAAGGCAGGGTCGTCCAGCCGCGCCTGGAAGCGTTTGAGGAAGCTGGCGCGGTAGAAACCCGTCAGCCACGGCTGTGCCTCGGCGAACGTCGCCTCGTGATCCGCGACCGGTTCGACCTTGGTCGTGAATCGGGCCGCGCGCACGGGCAACGGATCCATGAAGTCCCGGGGAAGCGCGTCGACGAACGGCGCGGGCGGGCGTCGCTCGACCGTCAGGGCCTTGCCGGCGGCGCGACTCGCGAATCCGCCGCCCTTGATTTCGCCACCGGTGAGTTCGAGCTTGCCGACGTCCGACAATCGGACCGCCCCGGTCTCGACAAAAGCCTCGAATCCGTCGCCCGCATGGATGACCGCGGCAGCGTCCGAGGCACTGATCGTGCCCGTTCCGGTGCGCACGCGAAGTCGCGGCGCCGGCGGCTTGGTCGCAAGCTTGAGCCACCCGCGCGTGAGAAAGAGTTCCGCCGATCCTGCCTGTTTGGCGTCGCGCGCGCTCGCTGCGGCGATGTAGAGCGCCCCGGGGCCGATGACGCTCACTGCGCCGCCATCAGTGAATTCGAGCTGCAACTGCCCGGACGGGGGCAGATCGATGACGTCGCCGTCGCGCAGGCGCACGCCCTCCTTCAAGTTGAACCAGGTCGTGCCGCGCAGAAGCTTGGACTGGCCGAATAGCAACGTGACCGTGCTGGTCTCCGCTCCCAGACAGGGCACGGCGATCAGGAATAAAAGGCACGCAAGCCAGGTCCAGGATCGTTTCATTACGGGGTCCGTCAGGCCAATGGGCGAAGCGGTGGCGACGTACGAGTGATACTAGGCCGGGCACCCCGGGCAAGTCAACGTGAATACTCGGCAGAACGTCGGAGCCGGGGCTTATCGCCGATGTCTTGCCTTATACTTACCGCCGATCCGCCGAGCAATTGCCGCATGACCGCCTCCACGCGCAACCTTGCCGTCCTCTTCGCCGACGTTTCCGGCAGCACCAAGCTGTACGAACTGCTCGGCAACGCCGATGCGCAGCAGACGATCGACCGCTGCCTGGAGATCGTCAAGCGCGCCTGCAGCGAGGCCGGCGGCCACGTGGTGAAGACGATCGGCGACGAAGTGCTGGCGACGTTTCCAACCTCCGATGCGGCGGCCCAGGCGGCGATTGAGATCCAGACGCGCATGTCGGCGCAGCGAACCACCCGCGGCACGGCGTTGTCGCTGCACATCGGCTTCCACGCCGGGCCGACGATCGAGGATGCCGGCGACGTCTTCGGTGACGCGGTCAACGTCGCAGCCCGCATGACCTCGTTCGCCGCCGGCGGGCAGATCTTCACTACCGCGCAGACTGTTGCCGAACTCTCGCCGGTGCTTCGCGCGCGCACGCGCGACCACGCAGCGCAGACGGTGAAGGGCAAGGAGCGCGACGTCGGTCTGTTCGAGATCCTCTGGCAGGACTCCGAAGACGAACTGACCTCGATGTCGCCGCGGTTCGCGCTGGCGCCGGCGATGGTCAAGCTGGTGCACGGTCTGCGCAAGATCGAACTGGGCGAGGCGCACTCGGTGCTGACGCTTGGCCGCGACCTGCAGAGCGACGTCGTCATCGCCGACCGCAAGGCGTCGCGCATGCACGCGCGCATCGAGCGCCGTCGCGACAAATTTGTTTTCATCGATCACAGCTCGAACGGGAGCTGGATAAGCATCGAGGGCGAGCCCGAAATCATGATCCGCCGCGAGGAACTGATGCTGCGCGGCCGCGGACGCGTCAGTTTCGGGCATGCCTACGCGGATGATCCCACCGAGTTTCTCGGTTTTTCCTGTCTCGATTGATCTCCTTGGGCCAGACGCAGCGGCGCGCCCCTGAGCCGACGTCGCCGGTTCGCGGCGAGGGTCGCCCCGACGACGGTATGGACCGGCGTCGTGGAACGCGGCCGTGACCTGGTCGATCGTCGCGCGCAATGCCGACGGAGCGTTCGGTGTCGCCGTCGCCAGCCGTTTTTTCGCCGTCGGCGCATTGTGTCCCTACGCACGCAGCGGCGTCGGCGCGGTGTCGACGCAGGCGCTGGTCAACCCCGGCTACGGGCCGCGCGGCCTCGATCTGCTCGAACAGGGTCTCTCCGCCGCGGACGCCGTCGCGCTTCTCGTCGCGGCCGATGACGGCCGCGAGCACCGTCAGGTCCATCTGATCGATCGCTGGGGGCACAGCGCAGCGCACACGGGTGCCCTCTGCATCGACTGGTGCGGCCACCGCGCGTACGAGGGGTTCTCGGTCGGGGGCAACATGCTGGCCGGTCCGCGCGTGCTCGACGAAACCGCGGCCGCGTACCAGTCGCACGCCGCCAAGCCATTCGCCGAACGCCTGTTGGCGGCGATGGCCGCGGGGGAGGCGGCAGGCGGCGACAAGCGCGGCAAGCAAGCCGCGGCGCTGTTGATTCACACGACGGAAGCCTACCCGTTTCTCGATATCCGCATCGACGATCACCCGGAACCGATCGCCGAGCTGCGGCGCCTGTACGATACGAGCCTCGACCGTTTTCAGCCGTTTCTCGCCTGCTTGCCGAGCGCGGCTCGTCCTGCCGGTATCACCGATCGCACCGCGATCGAAGCCGAAGTCGAACGCTTTCAGGCGACGCGGCGGAGGCAATGACGGCACTGCTGGAAGTGCGCGGCCTGCGGACGCTCTTCGCCGTCGAGGACGGCGGCGAATTCGCAGCGGTCGATGGCATCGGCTTTACGCTGGAAGCCGGCCGCACGCTCGGCATCGTCGGGGAGTCCGGCTGCGGCAAGAGCGTCACCGCGCTGTCGATCATGGGTCTGGTCGCCGACCCGCCCGGCCGCATCGCCGACGGCAGCATCCTGCTCGACGGCGTCGATCTGCTGCGCCTGCCGCCTTCGGCGTTGCGCGAGCTGCGCGGCGACCGGATTTCGATGATCTTCCAGGAGCCGATGACCTCGCTCAACCCGGCATTCACCATCGGCGATCAAATCGTCGAAGGCATCGTGCGGCATCGGGCCGCCAGCAGCGAGGCCGCGCGGGCGCTGGCGCTGGAGATGCTGCGCCGCGTGCACATCCCTTCGCCGGAAGAGCGTTTCGACGACTACCCGCACCGGCTGTCCGGCGGCATGCGCCAGCGCGTGATGATCGCGATGGCGCTCGCCTGCGAGCCTGAGCTGCTGATCGCCGACGAGCCCACGACGGCGCTCGACGTGACCGTGCAGGCGCAAATCCTCGACCTGATGCGCCAGCTGCGCGAGGAGACCGGCACGGCCATCATCCTCATCACGCACGATCTGGGGGTCGTCGCCGAACTGGCCGACGATGTAGTCGTCATGTACGCCGGGCGCATCGTCGAGAGCGCAAGCGTCGCCGCGTTGTTTGCCGAGCCGCAGCACCCGTACACGGTGGGGCTGTTGGGCTCGATTCCCCGGCTGGACCTCGATCAGCCCAGGCTCGCGGCGATCGAAGGACAGGTTCCGAATCCGATGGCCCCGGTCGAAGGCTGCCGCTTCCATCCGCGCTGCCCGTTCGCGTTCGAGCGCTGCCGCCGCGAGGATCCGCCGCTGCTCGAGCTGGGCGGAGGCCATCGCTCGGCCTGCTGGCGCGCGCCGCTCGACGCCGATTTGCTGGTGCCGGCGTGACCTTGGGCGCGGCTTCGAATGGGGCCTTGCTGCGGGTTGCCGGTCTGGTCAAGCATTTCCCGCTGCGCAAGGGTTTTTTGCGCCGCGATGCGCGCGTCGTGCGCGCGGTCGACGGCATCGATTTCGAATTGGCGGCCGGGGAGACCCTGGCCCTGGTCGGCGAATCGGGTTGCGGCAAATCGACGACCGGCCGCCTGCTGCTGAGGCTGCTCGAGCCGACGGCTGGCAGCGTGCGCTTCGACGGGCGGGATCTGTTCGCCCTCGACGCCGAGACCATGCGCGCACAGCGGCGCAAATTGCAGATTATCTTTCAGGATCCCTACGCATCGCTCAATCCGCGCATGACAGTCGGGCAGACGGTCGGGGAGCCGCTGGCGCTGTACGATCTCGCGGCGGGTCGCCGCCGTGATCGCGTGGCCGAGCTGCTCGGCCTGGTCGGCCTGGCGCCGCAGCATGCCGAGCGCTACCCGCATGAGTTTTCCGGAGGACAACGGCAACGGATCGGCATCGCGCGGGCGCTGGCGGTCGAGCCGCGGCTCATCGTCTGCGACGAGCCGGTTTCGGCGCTCGATGTGTCGATCCAGGCGCAGGTGATCAACCTGCTGATGGACCTGCAGCAAGGGCTGGGTCTGGCCTATGTGTTCATCGCGCACGATCTGGCGGTGGTGAAGCACATCGCCGCACGAGTGGCCGTCATGTATCTGGGACGCATCGTCGAGTACGCGCCGGTCCGCGAGCTCTTCGCGCGACCGCGGCATCCGTACACGCAGGCGCTGCTTTCGGCGATTCCGGTGCCTGCGCCCGGAGCGCGGTCGCAGCGGATGATCCTGCAGGGCGATGTGCCCAGCCCCATCGATCCGCCGTCAGGCTGCGGCTTTCGCACCCGGTGCCCGTATGCGCAGCCGCGCTGCGCGGCCGAAACGCCGCCGCTCGCGGCCGACGCCGGTCGCTCGGTCGCCTGCCATTTCTGGCGCGACATCGCACCGCCTGCCGAGCCGCCCTCGGCGGCTTCGTCGGCGTCGGCAGGCATCCGCCTGTCAAGGCTGCAGGGGGCCTTCCGCCGCACCGCCTGAGCAATGGTCGAAACGAGCGGATTAGCGCTAAGATCGGGCGCTGAATCCCGTGCATCCTCAAACCGCGATAGGAGCAGGACACATGAATGGAAAAACGTCGGTCGTATCGCTGGGCGCGCTCCTGGTCGCGGCCACGTTGGCGGGACCGGTATCCGCCCAAACGCTTCGTTTCGGTCTGGCCGAGGATCCCGACGTTCTCGATCCGACGCTGGCCCGCACGTTCGTTGGCCGCATCGTTTTCGCTTCGCTGTGCGACAAGCTGGTCGACATCGACGAAAAGCTCAACATCGTGCCCCAGCTCGCCACGTCCTGGGAATGGTCGGCCGACCACAAGGCGCTGACGATGAAACTGCGCAAGGGCGTGACCTTCCACGACGGCGAGAAGTTCGACGCCGCGGCGGTCAAGTACAACATCGAGCGCCACAAGACGATGGCAGGGTCGAACCGGCGCGGTGAGCTCGCGCCGGTCAGCGGGGTCGACGTCATCGACGAGTCGACGGTACGGCTGAACCTGACCGCGCCGTTCGCGCCGCTGCTTGCCGCGCTGGCCGACCGTGCCGGCATGATGGTGTCGCCCAAGGCCGCGCAGGCCGAAGGAGACAAGTTCGGCGCCAAGCCCGTCTGTTCGGGACCGTTCCGCTTCGTCGAACGCGTTGCGCAGGATCGCATCGTCCTCGAGCGCTATCCGAACTACTGGAACAAGGGCGAGATCCATTTCGACCGCATCGTTTACACGCCGATCCCGGACGCCACGGTGCGCCTGGCGAACCTGCGCTCGGGCCAGCTCGACTTCATCGAGCGGATGCAGGCCTCCGACGTGCCGCAGCTCAAGACCGACAGCCGCTTCAAGGTCGCCAAGATTACCGAAATCGGCTATCAGGGCATCACCATCAACATCGGAAAGAGCGACCTCGCGCAAAAGAATCCGCTGGGTAAGGACGCCCGCGTACGCGAAGCCTTCGAGCTCGCCCTCGACCGCGACGGCATCGTCCAGGTCGCGATGGACGGCGAAGCCGACGTCGGCAACCAGTGGGTCGCGCCGACCAATGCCTACTACGCCAAGAACGTGCCGATCCCGAAACGCGACGTGGCGCGCGCCAAGGAGTTGCTGCGCGAGGCGGGCGTCACGAACCCGAGCGTGACGATGGTCGCACCGACCACGTCCGATGCG
Organism: Casimicrobiaceae bacterium; assembly: GCA_036493675.1. GTDB lineage: Bacteria > Pseudomonadota > Gammaproteobacteria > Burkholderiales > Casimicrobiaceae > PALSA-1003. The sequence continues at coordinate 315,080 of DASXPJ010000043.1, read as the reverse complement.
CAGAAGACCGCCCAGGTCATTCAGGCCATGGTCAAGGAGGCGGGATTCGACCTCAAGCTGCAGGCGACCGAGTTCGCCACCTCGCTCGACATGGCGGACAAAGGCCAGTTCGAAGCCTACGTTCTGGCCTGGAGCGGCCGCGCCGATCCCGACGGCAACCTGTTCAGCTTCTACGGCTGCAAGCAGCCGCTCAACTACAGCGGCTATTGCAAGCCCGAGGTCGACGAGTTGCTGAACCGTTCGCGCACCACACTGGATCCGGCGGAGCGAAAAAAGGTATTCGAGCAACTCGCCGCGATCGTGCTCAAGGATCGTCCCATCATCTATCTGTTCCATCGCCATTGGCTGTGGGCGCACACGGCGAAGCTGTCGGGCTTGCGCATGATTCCCGACGGGCTGGTGCGGGTGCAAGGATTGCGGATGAACTGATCGGAACCGATGCGATTGGTTTCCGTTCATGCAGGAGCTTTCGCCACACGCGCTTGCCCGTGAAACCTAACCCGACGTCTTAATCGACAGCACGTGCTCAACTACCTCGTCCAGCGCCTGGCCACGCTGGTTCCGACGCTGTTTTTCGTCTCTATCCTCATTTTCGGCCTCCAGCAGCTCTTGCCCGGCGATCCGGCGCTGATCCTCGCCGGCGAGGAACGCGATCCGACAGTGATCGCGCATTTGCACGAAACGATGCACCTCGACGAGCCGCTGCCGGTCCGCTATCTGTACTGGGCGGGCGGCGTGCTCAAGGGCGATCTCGGCGAGTCGGTGCGTATTCAAAAACCGGTGCGTGAGCTGATTTTCGAAAAGCTTCCGGTCACGCTGGAGCTCGCCGCGCTGGCGATCGTCATCGCTCTCTCGATCGGCGTCACTGCCGGCATCGTCGCCGCCGTTGCCCGGGACAGCGTGTGGGACTACGCGGCCAACGTTTTCGCGCTGTGGGGGCTGTCGACGCCGAACTTCTGGCTCGGGATCATGCTGATCCTGTTTTTTTCGGTCACGCTCGGCTGGTTGCCGGCATCGGGCTACGTCAGTCCGTTCGAGGACCTGAAGGCCAATCTCGCGGCGATGATCATGCCGGCCTTCGTCCTCGGCAACGCGATCGCCGCGGTGCTGATGCGCCACACGCGCAGCGCCATGCTGCAGGTTCTCAATTCCGATTACGTGCGGACGGCCCGGGCCAAGGGACTCGACGAACGCGTGGTGGTGCTCAAGCACGCGTTGCGCAATGCGCTGATCCCCGTCATCACGCTGGGCGCGCTCGAATTCGGCACGCTGCTCTCCGGCGCGGTTCTCACCGAGCAGGTATTCACGATTCCCGGCTTCGGCAAGTTGATCGTCGACGCGGTGTTCAACCGTGACTATGCGGTCGTGCAGGGCGTCGTGCTGTTCACGGCCACTGCGTATATCCTGCTGAACCTGCTGGCCGACCTCGCCTACTTCGCGGTGAATCCGCGGCTGCGGGGCTAATCAATGGCCACGATTGCCGCCGACCTTCCGATCTACCGCGAGCTCACGCCCGGCCAGCGCGTGGTGCGGCGCTTCATGCGCCGGCGCGGCGCGCTGGTCGGACTGGCGGTCGTCGTATTTTTCGTGCTGCTGGCGCTCTTCGCGCCGTGGATTGCGCCGCACGATCCGCTGCAAGCGAGCTGGAGCGCGGTGCGCAAGGCGCCGAGCGCGATGTACGTCTTCGGCACCGACGAGATCGGCCGCGACGTCGCCTCTCGCGTCATCTGGGGCGCGCGGGCGTCGCTGCTGGCGGGGGTCGTGTCGGTCAGCATCGCGCTGTCGCTCGGTGTGCCGATCGGCCTGCTTGCGGGCTACGCCGGCGGATGGACCGACGCGCTGATCTCGCGCATCACTGACGCGATGCTCGCCTGCCCGTTCCTGATTCTGGCGATCGCCCTGGCGGCGTTTCTCGGACCGAGCCTCACCAACGCGATGATCGCGATCGGCATCTCGGCGACACCGGTCTTCATCCGCCTGACGCGCGCGCAGGTGCTCTCCGTCAAGGTCGAGGACTACGTCGAAGCGGCACGGGCGATCGGCAACTCGCATCTGCGCATCGCATTGCGGCACATCCTGCCCAACGTCGTTGCGCCGCTGATCGTCCAGTCGACGCTGGCGATCGCCGCCGCCGTCATCGCCGAGGCCAGCCTCTCGTTCCTGGGCCTGGGCCAGCAGCCGCCGGCGCCATCGTGGGGCAGCATGCTCAACACCGCGAAGAACTACATCGACAACGCGCCGTGGATGGCGATCTGGCCCGGCCTGTCGATCTTTCTTCTGGTACTGTCATTCAACCTGCTGGGTGACGGCCTGCGCGATGCATTGGATCCGCGGCACAAGTGAGCGGCGTTGGCGCGTAGGGGCGACACCGCCCGTGCCCGCTATGATCGAATGGCCGATCCAAAGGAGACGACGATGAAGCTCAAGGGGTCCTGTCACTGCGGTGCCGTCACGTTCAGCGTCGCGACGCACACGCCGCAGCCCTACATGCGCTGCTACTGCTCGATCTGCCGCAAGACCGCCGGCGGCGGCGGCTACGCGATCAACATCATGGGCGACGCCAAGACGCTGAAGGTGCGCGGCGCCAGCAATGTGTCGGTCTACCGGGCGCGGTTCAAGGAGACCGGCGCGAAAAAGCCGACGCTGTCCAAGGCGCGCCGGCACTTTTGCGCCAAATGCGCGAGTGCGCTTTGGGTTTGGGACCCGCGCTGGGCCGAATGGGTCTATCCGTTCGCCTCCGCGATCGATACGCCGCTGCCCAAGCCGCCCGAGGACGCCTCGATCATGCTTGACTATGCCGCGCCGTGGTCGGACGTGCCGAAGGGCCGCGGCCACAAGCACTATCGGGAATATCCGGACGAGTCGATCGCCGACTGGCATCGCAAGCGCCGGCTGGATGTCCGGTAGCGCCGCGATCGCGCGCCCGGCGAGGCTAGCTGCGCGCCGAGTCCTTTTCCGGCAGCACGTCGCAGGCCCAGTCGCTCTTCTTCCAGTTCGGGATCGGGGTGCGGTTGCCTGCCTTCGGCACGAAGGTCGAGCGCTCGACCAGGCGGTACCGGTGGATGTAGCGCGGACAATTGGGAAAGACCTGCGTCACCGCAACGCGCACGATGAATTGCGCTTCCGGATAGTCGGCGAGCAGCGGGTCGCCTTCGGCAATGCGCGCCTCGCCGGACAGCCGCAGGCGACGCGGGCTCTCGAAATCGATGAACAGCATCCCGACCTTGCGGGTTTGCGCAATGTTGCCCATCGACAAAAACATCCCGTTGCCGTCGTAGTTGGGGAACGCCAGCGTGCGCGGGTCGACGACGCGGACAAATCCCGGCGCGCCGCCCTTGTACGAGCAGCTTGGCTGACCGCCTTCGTCGACGGTGGCAAGAAAGAACATGTCGGCTGCCTCGATGAACGCGCGATCGGACTCGCCGACGCAGTCGACGATCAGGCGCTGCTCGATCCGGTCGGCCAGCCGACGGGTGTCGAACCGGTCCTGCAACTTCCGGCTTGTCTCGCTGTAAAAATCGGCCATCGGAAGCGTTCGCAGCGTCAAGGCTTGGGTGCCGGGTGAATGTTGTCGACCCAGTGCACCTGCTCCGGATTCGGCTCGACCGCAGGGATGTCCAGATTGACGACCACCGGCTGCTGGCCGCTGCGCACCAGCACGCACGACAGCGGCGTGTCATCGCTCGCGTTGATCTCCTGGTGCGGCACGAATGGCGGCACGTAGATGAAATCGCCCGGACCGGCCTCCGCGGTGAACTCCAGCCGATCGCCCCATTTCATCCGTGCCTTGCCGCTGACGACGTAGATGACGCTTTCGACCGGACCGTGGTGATGCGCGCCGGTCTTGGCTTTCGGGTGGATCATGACGGTCCCGGCCCAGAGCTTCTCGGCCCCGGCGCGCGCGGCCGTGATCGCCGCCGCGCGATTCATGCCCGGCGTCTGCGGTGTGTTGATGTCGAGCTCGTCGGCATGCACGACACGAACGCCGTGCAGGCGCCACTTCGATTCGCCCGGTGCGCCCACGTGGACCTCCGTCGCTGCAGTCAAGTGGACATTATCGCCGCCAGCGCGCGCGATGAAAAGCGGCGCCCTTCTCCGGCCGCTTGCTACAATCCGGCTCCCGAACCGAGGAGATGACCATGGCGCTATCGATGTACCAGGCAAGCGTGCCCGTATTCATAAGGATGCTGACCAACCTGAAGGCAGTCCTGCAGAAGGCCGCCGCGCACGCGCAAGCTCGCAAGATCGACGAAGCGGTTCTGGTGAACGCCAGGCTATACCCCGACATGCTGCCGTTGTCGCGCCAGGTGCAGATCGCGAGCGACATGGCCCGTGGCGGCGCCGCCAGGCTCGGGGGTGCCGAACCGCCGTCATACGAGGACAACGAGAAGACCTTCGCCGAGCTCATCGCCAGAATAGAACGAACGATCGAATTTGTTCGCGAGCAGAAGGCTGGACAGATCGACGGCTCGGAAGGCCGCGAAATCGTGCGCCCGGTGCGCGGCGAGCCGCACAAGTTCACGGGGCAGAACTACCTGCTGCAGTTCATCCTGCCCAACTTCTTCTTCCACGTGACGACCGGCTACGACATCCTGCGCCACAACGGGATCGAGCTGAGCAAGGGCGATTTCATCGGCAAGGTGGACTAACAGCCTGATGCAGAACCCCTCGTGGCCGCGGCGCAGGCTTCCCGGGATGAGATTGCGCGAAGCGACGCGAAGCCAATGGCAGGCCCCTTGGCGAGCGGCGCGACAAAGCAGATCGCCCGGGAAGCCGCGCCCCGTCCGGGTTTCGCCGCAATGGCTCCATCTGCGTTGTTGCGCGGCTTGCCAATAGGCCGAGCTATTGGCTGCGCCGCGACGCCTAGCATCCGGGGCCATTGCGGCAGAAACGCGACTCGCGAAGGGTTCTGCATCAGGCTGCTAAAGGCGCGCGGCAGAGCGGCCGCCGCCTACCGCCCGGGGGTGGTCGCGGCCGCCGGCCAGCGATAGTCCTTCAACTGCTGGCGCAAGGTGAGCTTCGACAGCTTGCCGGTCGCGGTGTGCGGCAGGCTGTCGACGAAGATCACGTCGTCCGGCAGCCACCATTTGGCGAGCTTGCCGCGCAGGAAGTCGAGCATCTGCTCCCGGCTTACGTCCTGCCCCGTTTTGCGGACGATCACCAGCAACGGCCGCTCGCCCCATTTCGGGTGCGGCACGCCGATCACCGCCGCCTCCGCGAGGGCAGGATGCGCGATGGCAAAATTCTCGATGTCGATCGAGCTGATCCACTCGCCGCCCGATTTGATGACGTCCTTCGAGCGATCGGTGATTTGCACGAACCCGTCGGCGTCAAGGGTCGCGACATCGCCGGTCGGAAACCAGCCGTCGCGCAGCACGTCGCCGCCGTCGCCCTTGAAGTAGCCGGCCGTGACCCAGGGGCCGCGCACCATCAGGTCGCCGAAAGCCACGCCATCGCGCGGCAATTCTCTTCCTTCGCCGTCGACGATCTTCAGGTCCACACCGAACCCCGGCCGTCCCTGCTTGGTCCGGAGCTTGCGCAATTGGTCGGCGGGAAGGGCCAGATGCTTGGCCTTGGGCTGATTCGCCGTCGAGACGGGACTCGTTTCGGTCATGCCCCAGGCGTGGATCACCTCGACGCCCATCGCGGCGAATTTATCGATCATCGCCGGCGGACAGGCCGAACCGCCGATGACGACGCGCTCGAGCGTGCTGAGCTTGGCTTGCTGCGCCTCCAGGTACTGCAGCAGGCCGAGCCACACCGTCGGCACGCCGCTGGTCAGGGACACCGCCTCCGATTCGAACAACTCGAAAAGGCTCGCGCCGTCGAGCTGCGGGCCGGGCAGCACGAGCTTGGCGCCGACCATGCACGCCCCATAAGGCAGGCCCCACGAAAATACATGAAACATCGGCGTGACCGGAAGTATCACGTCGCGCGACGACAGCGCGAGGCAGTCGGGCATGCAGATGCCGAACGTGTGCAGCAGGGTCGACCGATGCGCGAACAGCACGCCTTTCGGGTTACCGGTCGTGCCCGAGGTGTAGCAGAGGGAGGCCGCCGTGTTCTCGTCGAAATGCGGCCACGTATAGCCATCGTCGTGTGCCGCAACCACGTCCTCGTAACAGAGAAGCGGCAGAGCGCTCTCGGGCATCTGATCGCGAGCGCACATCGCGATCCACGCCCTGACGCCGGCACAGTGCATTGCGATCTTTTCGATCAGCGGCGCGAAAGCGAGGTCGAAAAACATGATCTCGTCCTCGGCATGATTGATGATGTACCGGATCTGTTCTTCAAACAGGCGCGGATTGACGGTGTTGATCACCCCGCCGATGCCGGACACGGCGAAATACAGTTCGAAGTGGCGATGCGAGTTCCAGGCGAGCGTTCCGATGCGCGACGATGGTCGCGCGCCGAGCGCGAGCAGGGCTTTGGCCAGCCGGCGCGATCGGCGGTGAGCATCGCGATAGGTGTAGCGGTGGAGCTCGCCCGCGGCTGGGCGGGAGACGATTTCGACGTCTCCGTGGTAGCGGTCGGCGTGGCGAATCAGCCCCGAAATCAGCAGAGGCATCTGCATCATGTTGCCGTCCATCGGGCACCTTTCTCCGACATCGCGGGACCGCGCCGGCGCGCCATTCCGCACCGCCGCTTAAGCGCCTTACTTTACCAAAACGAGAGCCGTCCGCGGCGCTGCGAAACGCGCCCGAGTCTTGACGATGCGATAATGCGCGGACTGCAGAAAGGACGAGGTGGCGGATGCTGCTGGGAGCGCTGGTCAGCGCTTGCGTGGTCGCGGGACTGCTTTTCCTGCTACTTGCGCTCAAGCGCCTTCGCCACCGCCGATTCGGCGCGTGCGCGGTCCACGGGACCTCGTCGCTGGTCCTGTTCCTGGCTGCGGTCGCGATCGGGCTCGTTGGCGTCGATCTGCTGACCTACCATCGGCTGACCCATGAGCAGCCGGCGCTCGAAGCACGGTTCAAGCGGGCGGGCGACCAGCGCTTCGACGCGCTTCTTACCTACCCGACCGGCGAGACGCAACAGCTCGCGCTCTCCGGCGATGAGTGGCAGGTCGACGCCCGCGTGCTCAAATGGCGGCCGTTCGCCAATCTTCTCGGCTTCGATACCGCCTACCGGCTCGAGCGCGTCAGCGGGCGCTACAGCGACATCGCACGCGAGCGCGACCGAGAACGCACCGTTTACGCGCTTAACCCGCCCGATCGCATCGATGTGTGGACGCTATTGCGCACCTGGCGCCGCTACCTCCCGTGGGCCGACGCGCTCTATGGCAGCGCCGTCTACGTGCCGATGAGCGACGGTGCGCGTTACGAAGTCGTCGTCTCGCAAAGCGGACTGGTCGCGCGACCCCTCAACGAGGCGGCGCGGCAGGCGGTCGGCGCCTGGAAGTAAGCCGTAGCCCGCGCCGATCGGCCTCTAGCCGCGCCGTTGCAGCCGCTGCGGCAGCTGCAACACCGCTTCGGGTGCGGCGGCCGCCGCAGCCGAACGCACGGCCATCGCGTCGACGAGCCGCGCCACCGTGCCTTCCTGCGGCAAAGAGACGCCGAAGTGCAGCAGCGCGTCGTCGCGATAGATCGCGAGCGTCGGAAAATTCTCGACGTCGATGTCGCCGCACACTGCACTGTCGTCCTCGATGTCCAGCCAGACGAAGCGCATCGCGGGGCGCGCCGCGGCGATGCGGTCGAACGCGACGCGAAACTCGGCGCAGGTGTCGCACCAGGCCGCACAAAGGCAGACGACCATCATCGTGAAGCCGTCAATCCCATCTCATGTTGGCTGAGCATGCAGGAAAGCATACTACGCGGCGCGCACGCGGCAGGCGCGGCTGGGGCCGTCGTCCGGTTGCCGCGCCCGTCGTGCCGTGCTGCAATCGACGTCACTCCACGTTGTTGAGGGCGGTACCCATGCGCCTGTTCATGATGCCCTTCACCGATCTATTGGCCGGGCTGCAGCGGTCCACCGATCGCAGCGTCGTCTCGGCCCTGATGCGCGGCCGCCCCCGAAGCGCCCGTTAGCCGCTACAGCCGCGGGGCGGCTTCTCCACCGCCGCGCCGCGCGATGTCCGCCGCCTGATCGTCGCCGATCTTGCCGACCGCGAAGTAGGTTGCCTCGGGATGGGCGAAATAGAAGCCCGACACCGACGCCGCCGGCAGCATTGCGAAGTTCTCCGTCAATGTCATCCCGATCTCGTTCGCGCGCAACAGATCGAACAACGGCGCCTTGACCGCATGATCGGGACACGCCGGATAACCGGGCGCAGGCCGTATGCCGCGATATTCCTCGCGGATCAACGCCGCGCGATCGAGTCGCTCGTCGCGCGCGTAACCCCAGTATTCGCGCCTTACCTTCATGTGCAACCATTCGGCAAAGGCTTCCGCCAGACGGTCGGCGAGCGCCTTGAGCATGATGGCGTTGTAGTCGTCCTTCGCACGCTCGAATTCCGCGAGCTTTCTCTCGATTCCCAGACCGGCGGTGACAGCGAACGCCCCGAGATAGTCGGCCACGCCCGAGTCCCTCGGCGCGACGAAGTCGGCCAGGCAGTAATTGGGCTTGCCGGTCGGTCGCTCGTTCTGCTGGCGCAGATTGCGCCAGGCGAGGGCAATTTCGGTGCGGGCGTCGTCGGCGTAGAGCTCGATATCGTCCCCGACCGAGTTGGCCGGCAGCAACGCGATCGCGCCGTTCGCGGTGAGCCAGCGGCCATCGATGATGCGCCTGAGCATCGCCCGCCCGTCGGAAAGGACGTTGCGCGCGGCCTCGCCCACGATTGGATCGTCGAGGATCGCCGGATAAGGCCCCGACAGCTCCCAGGTCTGGAAGAACGGCCCCCAATCGATGAATTCCTCGAGCTCGGCAAGGTCGGCGCGGCGGATTTCGCGCCGGCCGATCAGCGTCGGCCGCGGTGGCGCGTAGTGTTGCCAGTCGACGTGGAAAGCGTTGGCCCGGGCGGCGGCCAGCGAAATCAGCGGCGGTCCTTTCTTGCCGGCGTGCTGCACGCGGATTTTTTCGTAATCGGCGGCCACCTCGGCGACAAAGGGCTCCTTGAGCTCCTTCGACAGGAGATTGCTTGCGACGCCGACTGCACGCGACGCGTCGGGCACGTATACGGTGACGCCATCGTAGTTCGGCGCTATTTTGACCGCGGTATGCACGCGCGAGGTGGTCGCACCGCCGATCAGGAGCGGCTGCGCCATGCGAAGGCGCTGCATCTCGTGCGCCACGTGCGCCATCTCCTCGAGCGAAGGCGTGATCAGCCCGGAAAGCCCCACCAGATCGACATTGCGCTCGCGTGCAGTGTCGAGGATCTTCTGCGCCGGAACCATGACACCGAGATCGATGACGTCGAAATTGTTGCACTGGAGCACGACCCCGACGATATTCTTGCCGATGTCATGGACGTCGCCCTTGACCGTCGCCATCACGATCGTTCCCTTCGGCTTGCCCGCGTCACCCGATTTGGCCTTCTCCGCTTCGATGAACGGGATCAGGTGGCCGACCGCCTGCTTCATCACGCGGGCGCTCTTGACGACCTGCGGCAGGAACATCTTGCCGGCACCGAAGAGATCGCCGACGACGTTCATCCCGGCCATCAGCGGCCCCTCGATCACCTGGATCGGCTTGCCGCCCTGGGCTTCGATCTTGCGCCGTGCTTCCTCGGTGTCGGCGACGATGTAGGTGGTGATGCCCTTGACCAGCGCGTGCGACAGCCGGGATTCGACGTCGGCGTTGCGCCAGGCCAGGTCCTCGACGACGTGCTTGCCGGCGGTCTTGTAGGTCTCGGCGAACGTGACCAGTCGCTCGGTCGGGCTTTCGCCATCGGCGCGCTTGCGATTGAGCACGACGTCTTCGACCCGCTCGCGAAGCTCCGGGTCGATGTCGTCGTACACGCCGAGCTGACCGGCGTTGACGATGCCCATCGTCATACCCGCCTTGATCGCGTGGTAGAGGAAGACCGTGTGGATCGCTTCGCGCACCGGGTCGTTGCCGCGGAACGAAAAGCTCACGTTGGACACGCCGCCCGATATCTTGGCGTGCGGCAGATGCTGCTTGATCCAGCGCGTGGCGTTGATGAAGTCGACCGCGTAGTTGTTGTGCTCCTCGATGCCGGTCGCGATGGCGAAAATGTTCGGGTCGAACACGATGTCTTCCGCCGGGAAGTCCGCTTGCGCGATCAACAGGTCGTATGCCCTCCGGCAAATGTCGACCTTGCGCTCGAATGTGTCGGCCTGCCCCTTCTCGTCGAACGCCATCACGATCGCGGCGGCACCGTAGCGGCGCACCAGCCGCGCCTGGCGCAGGAATTCGGCCTCACCCTCCTTCATCGAGATGGAATTGACCACCGACTTGCCCTGCACGCACTGGAGCCCGGCCTCGATCACCACCCACTTGGACGAATCGATCATCACCGGCACGCGAGCGATGTCGGGCTCGCCGGCGATGAGGTTCAGGAACCTGACCATCGCCGCCCTGGAATCGAGCATCGCCTCGTCCATGTTGACGTCGATCATCTGCGCGCCGCTCTGGACCTGCTGCCGGGCGACCTCGACCGCGCCGGCATAGTCGCCGGCGAGGATCAACTTGGCGAACGCACGCGAGCCAGTGACGTTCGTGCGCTCGCCGATATTGACGAACAGCGAATCGTCGCCGATCGTCAGCGGCTCGAGACCGGCCAGGCGCATCGCGCGGGGCATAACCGTGGATACCTCTTGTTTTTCGATTCTCCCGCCGTTCAGGGAGACGCGGTTTCAGGGGACTGCGTCGGCGGTTTCCTCGGCAGGTACGGTTCGCGGCGGCAGATTCTTGACCGCGTCGGCAATCGCGCGGATGTGATCCGGCGTGGTGCCGCAGCACCCGCCGACGATATTGACGAAGCCGTTGGCGGCGAAGTCGGCGATCAGCGCGGCAGTGGTCGCGGGCGCCTCGTCGTAGCCGGTCTCGCTCATCGGATTGGGCAGCCCGGCGTTCGGATAGCAGGAGACGAACGTGCCGGCGACCCGCGACAGCTCCTCGATGTAGGGCCGCATCAGAGCGGCGCCCAGCGCGCAGTTCAGACCGACCGCCAGCGGACGCGCATGCCGCACCGAGTTCCAGAACGCTTCGGTGGTCTGACCAGAGAGCGTGCGGCCGGATGCATCGGTGATCGTCCCGGACACGATGATCGGCAAGCGCGTGGCCAGACGCTCGAACCGCTCTTCGATTGCGAACAAGGCCGCCTTGGCATTGAGCGTGTCGAACACCGTCTCGACCAGCAACAGGTCGACGCCGCCCTCGATCAGGGCGTCCACCGCTTCACCATAGGCGGCCACCAGTTCGTCGAAGCTCACGTTGCGAAAGCCTGGATCGTTGACGTCGGGCGAAATCGTGGCCGTGCGATTGGTCGGTCCGAGGGCGCCCGCCACGAACCGCGGCTTGTCCGGCGTCTTGCGGGTCCATTCATCCGCGCATTCGCGTGCGATTCGGGCCGCCGCGAGGTTGATATCGCGCACTCGTGCCTCGAGATGATAGTCGGCCTGCGCGATTCGCGTCGCGTTGAACGTGTTCGTCTCGATGATGTCCGCGCCGGCGGCGAGAAACGCATGGTGGATCGCGGCGACCACGGCGGGCTGGGTCAGCACCAGCAGGTCGTTGTCGCCCTTGAGATCGTGCCCATGGTGATGCAGCCCGCACGCAGGCGCGCCACGAAAGTCAGCCTCGCCAAGCTTGTGCGCCTGGATCATCGTACCCATGGCGCCATCCAGGATGAGGATGCGTTCGCGCAGCAGGCTTTGCAGCAGCGCGGTCTTGTCGGTCGTTGTCGTCATCGGATGCTCAAAAACAAAAACCCGTTCAGCTTGCCGCCGAGCGGGTTTCGGGCGAAAACCGCTTTAGCTGGATTTGTATAGCGCCCGCAAGCTGCGAGGTCACCCCCGAATCAAATCGGCGCTGGCTTTAAGGTAAGGGTTGGCCGCGGCATTGTCAACTGCGTGTCAACTGTGTCGTACGATTCGGGTAATATCTTCGCACCGGTCCACCGATGGCGGCGATGCTCGACCCCGATATCCAGCGCCTGCTCGACACGGTCTTCAACGTCCCGCCCGGCACCCTCGCGCCGGACATCGCTCAATTGCGCGCCAGTGCGGAAGAAGTACCGCAGCGCCTCGGGGACGCACCCGAAACGCTCGCATCGATCACCGATACAACGGCGCCTCGCGACGGCGGTGAGGTCCCGGTCCGCGCCTACCGGCCCGAAGCGGGGGGCGACCTGCCGCTGGTCGTCTATGCGCATGGCGGCGGATGGGTGACCGGCTCGCTGGACTCTCACGATCGCTTGTGCCGGATCCTGGCCAATCGACTGCGCGCCGTTATCGTTGCCGTCGAATACCGCTGCGCACCCGAGCACGTCTATCCGGCGGCGCTGGACGATTTCGAAGCGGCATGGCGCTGGGCCCGCGCGGAAGCGAAGTCGCTCGGTGCCGACGGCGCGCGGTTCGCAGTCGCCGGCGACAGCGCAGGCGGGAATCTTGCGGCGGCCCTGACCTTGCGGCTGCGATCCGATGGCGCCGCTCAGCCGAAACTCCAGCTGTTGCTCTATCCGGCACTTGACGCGACGTGCTCGCGGCCTGCGTACCGCGAGTTCGCCACGGGTTACAACCTTTCGGGTTTACAGATGGCGTGGTTCTGGGATGCTTACCGCGCCGGGGCCGCGAAGACCGCCGTCGGACTGTCGCCACTCGCGGCGGTCGATCTGTCGGGCCTTCCACCGGCGGTGATCGCCGTGGCCGAATGCGACGTGCTGCGCGACGACGCGCTCGACTATGCGGCCAGGCTCCAGGCGGCGGGTGTCGCGGCGCATGTCATCCTTTGCACCGGCATGGTCCATGGCTTCCTGCGCTGGACCGGCCAGGTGCCAGCGGCGCACCGTTGGTTCGATGCCATCGGCGAGGCGGCTCGCGCCTATCTGGGAACCGCCGGCGCTGCCTGAGCGCCTGGCCGACGGAAAATTTGCCGTGGAAGCCAACCCGACTGGCTCGCCCTCGCCGCGTCGAGCGCACGGCATCGCCCGCCGCGCGATGGATGCGGCTCCATCGGTCGATGGCCCGCTGCACGTCCGGTTCGACGAAACGATCGCACCACGCGCCGACGCGGCCGAGATCGCGTGGTACGAGGCGCACCTGCCGCGTGGATCCGGCGTGCTGCTGCACGCGATATGCGGACACGGGCGCCTGCTGATTCCATTGCGCGAGGCGGGATTCGCGCTGCACGGCGTCGACCCTTCCACTGCTTGCCTGGCACGCTGTCGCGCGGGTCTCGACGCGGCGGGACTTGCGGCCGAACTCTTCCGCCAGGAGCCGACGGCGCTCAATCTGCCCTTTCGCTACGCGGCAGCCGTTTTCGGCGCCGGCGCGTTCCAGCGGCTGACCGGCCCCCGTCGCGCGCTCGACGCGCTGCTGCGCATCCGCGCCCATCTGATCGAGCCCGGCATCTTGCTGCTCGACCTCGTCGTCCCGGAAGAGGCTGCGCATCCGCCCGGTGCGCCTGTCGTGGAATGGCGAATGCTGCCGCTGGCCGACGGCTCGCGCATCGCCCGGCGTTCGGAAATGTTGGTCGACGTATCCGCGCGGTGCAGCGAGGTCCATAGCCGCTTCGAGCAACGGCGTGGCGCGCGAGTGACGGCACGCGAGGACGAAGTTTGTCAGGCGACCTGGTACACCGAGGCGCAGGCGACGGAACTTGTCGCGAACGCCGGTTATCGCGATATTCGCTGTGAGCCGATGCCGCTCCGCCCGCGCGAAGACGCGACGGCGGCGCGGCGCTTTGCACTGCTGGCTCGCCTCTAGTCGTCCGCCGCACGAGTCCCCGCGGCCGGCTGCGCGCGCCGGCGGGCGCTACCAGCTGCCGGAGCTGCCCCCGCCGCCCGAGCTGCCACCACCGCCTGAGAAACCGCCGCCGCCCGAAGACGATCCGCCGGACGAGCCCCCGCCGGAACTCACGACGAAGCCGCCGATGCTGGCGCTGCCCTTGGCCTTGAGGTCGCGCTTTCAGATACCAGGGCTGCCGGGACAGCACGAGCTTGGCGATGGGATAGGCGACGACGTAGGTGCCGAGAAGCCACAGCGCGCCGTGCGTCCCGACGATAATGATCGGGAACATCGCCCAGAACGGGATCAGGAAGACGTAGAGGAACCAGCCGACGCCCGGTGTCATTACGCCGAGGACGGTAAACAATCCGATGATGCCGAAAATGAACGCGCCCAGCAGGATGCGCATCGGCCACGCCAGTTCCGGACCGTCGATCTGCACCAGCGACCTGCCGCCGCCTGAGGACGGCGTCTCGCTGCTCGCGGGCGCGGCGACGCCGCGACCCTCGAGCGTCGCAACGATCGCATCGACCCCGTCGCTGACGCCGCGATCGTAGTTGTCCTCCCTGAAGCGCGGAGTCATCCGGTCGCGGATGATGCGGCTGGCCGCGACATCGGTGAGCGTGCCCTCGAGGCCGTAGCCGACTTCGATGCGCATCTTGCGATCGTTCGGCACGACGATCACCAGCACGCCGTTGTCCTTGCCTTTGCGGCCGAGCTTCCAGGCGTCGAAGACACGGGTCGCGTACGGCTCGATCGCCTCGCCGCCGATGGACGGTACCGTCAGCACCGCGATCTGATCGCTGCTGGCATCCTCGTGCGCCTTGAGCACGGCGACCAGCCGATCGCGCGTAGCCGGAGCGAGGATCTCGGCATTGTCTACGACCCGTCCGGTCAGGTACGGCACGTCGGCCGCCAGCGAGAAAGGGGCCGCGAACGGCGAGGTGAGCGCGACGACGAACACCCATCGCGCGGCTGTCATCGTGGGCCCGTTTCCTGCACAGGTCGGTCGGGGAGCTCGTTCCCGCCCGCCGCGACCGCCATGCCTTTGGCGAGCAACATCGCCTGCGTGCGGCCGATCCCCACCTGCAAGGCGTCGAAGCAGCGGCGCTCGCGCAACAGAGGCGTCATTGCCTCGATCACACCGCGCCAGTCGGCGGCATCGATGCGCGCGTGCAGACCGACGTCGGGCAGGATGTCGATCTTGCGCTCGAACAGGCTCACCAGCATCAGGATGCCGTTGCGCCGCGGCGTCCTGAACAGTTCGCGCCGCAGGAAAAGCGCCTGCGCATAATGGCGCACTTCCAGGTCGCGCCTGGTCGCGCGCAGGTACAGCCGCGCATACGGCGGCACGGCGATCGCAAGGAGCGCGCTGGCCGCGCCCACGCCAAGGATTGTGACGGCGAGGGTCAGCGCCTCCTCGCCGCCGCTCCATTGCGGCCGCCACGCGTCGACGACGACCAGGGCGAGACTCGCCAACGCCGTCCCGAGAGCGAATGCCTTCCACGGCAACTCGACGTAGCTGTCGGACTTGCCGATGATCGCGGACACGAGCTGTACGCCGGTTTTTGCCTCGAGCCCCGCGACCTGTGCCTCGATTGCCGCCGACTCCGCCGGGTCGAGAAACGCCTTGCGTCCCATCGGCGCCGCAGTGTTAGCCGCGTCTCGCGCCGGCGTCATGCAGCCGAAGCGACATGTAGACGACCCCGGGCAGCGGATTGGCGTAGTACGGCGCGCAAGCGCGAAAGCCGGCGTCCTCATACAACGAACGCGCGGCGTTCATCCAATCCAGCGTATCGAGCTTGAGCTCTGCGTAGCCTATGCCCCGAGCCTCGGCCACGAGCGCCGCGACGAGCTTGCCGCCCCAGCCTTGTCCGCGCCATGCCGGCTGTACGTACAGCCTCTTGACTTCGCCCAGCTCCAGACCGGCCAGCGGGCGTAACGCAATGCAGGCAAACGCATCCTCGCCCTGTCCTCCCTGCCCTGCCAGGAGGAGCCTGCCCTGCGGGGCCGCGTAGGCGCCGGGCAGCGTACGCAACTCCTCGTCAAATCCCTGGAAGCAGAGATCGACCTCGAGCCAGCGGGCGTATTCGACGAACAACGCGCGGGCGAGATCGATATCGGCGGCCGTCGTCGCCGCGCGTATCGACGCGGCTCGCGCGGACGTCGGCACGGCGTTCAAGCCTGCTTGTCGCACGAGCCGATCTTGGTGTCGCTGCCCGGGAACTCGCTCTGCAGTTCCTTCAGACGCGTCATCGCCTGGGCTGTGGGATCGCGCACGACCAGGACCGTCTGCTGCACGGACTGCGTTCGCGGTTCGAGCCTGGCGTTGCCCAGTCCCTGCGCCTGAACGGCGGCCAGACGATTGCGGGCGGCTTCCTCGCCGCGGAACACACCGAGCGAAATCGCGTTGCGCTGCGGCCCGGTCTCGATGACCGAGACGTCCTTGATACCGTTGACCTTGAGCTCGGCCAGTCGCTGGTCAGCAGCGGCTCGGCTCGCGGCGGGGGGCAAAAAGACCCAGTAGCTGGCGATGACCTCGACTTTCTTCTGCGTCATCAGCCGGGACAGGTCCAGCGGCTCGAGACTTGCCAGTGCGCGCGTACGGTCGCTTTCCGACAGCGGTCCCCATTCGACGCAGACGTCGGCGAGCGAGGCCGCTTTCGCCGGCCCCAGCGCAGCGACTTCCTGCGGTGTAAGCAGCTTGATCTTGTCCGGCTGCACCTGCTGCGACAGCCGCACGGCCTCGCCGCCGCCGAGGCTGTCGAGCCTGATGTAGCCGAACAGACTCAGATTGGCGAGCAGAAGAAGGAAGGCCAGCGTTCTCATCGGATCCTTGCCAAGGCTAGCGCCTGTTCACAGGCCCCAGAAACCCGGCGCGATGCGGCGATTATCCACGATCCCGCACCGGCGCAGGAAGAACGCGTGAGCATCGCCCGTGCCCGTTTACGGGCGGCGCAGCGAGACCTCGCCAGTCACGAAGCGCAGCCTGCGGCCGCGATGGTCGAGCACCAGCGCGCCGCTCGCATCGACTCCAACCACTTCGCCCACCGCGGTGGTGCCGTCGGGCAGCAGGATTCTTGCCGACTTGCCGCGGAATGCATTGCGCCGCTGCCATTCGGGGATGAAGGGCGCGAAACCGTCGACGGCATAGCGTTCCAGCATCGCCGCCAATTCGCGCACCAGCGCGCCGAGCAGAAGGTTGCGATCGATCGCTCTCCCTCGCGCCATGGTCGCGAGATCGGTGACCGGCTGCGCAATGCCACGCCGCGCCGCGGGCGGCAGCCGCACATTGAGCCCGACGCCGATCACTGCGAGCGACGGTCCGAGCGCATCGCCTGAAAGCTCGATCAGAATGCCTCCGAACTTGCAGTAGCGATGCGTCAGGTCGTTCGGCCACTTGAGCTCGACCCCCTCGAACCCGCCCGATTCGAGCGCGCGGGCGAGCGCCACGCCCACCGCGAGCGAAAGGCCGGCCAGGAAACCGGCGCCTTGTTCGAACCGCCAGCCGACCGAAAAAGTGAGGCTTCCCCCGGCCACCGCCGTCCAGCCGCGACCGCGTCGGCCGCGCCCCGCGGTCTGCCATTCGGCGACGAGCAGCTGGCGGTGCACTTCCTCGTGGCCGGCGCGCCGGTGGAGCTCGCTGCTGGTCGAATCCACGGTGTCGACGACATCGACCGTCACCCGTTTCGCCACCGGCCCGAGCGCCGAGACGATGGCATCGCGGTCGAGGAACGGTACCGGATCGTGCAGGCGATAGCCGCGCCCGCGAATTCGCTCCAGCTTGAGACCGGCCGTGTCGGCCTCCTTCAGCACCTGCGACACGCGCGCTCGCGACATGCCCACGGCGCTCGCGAGCGCCTCGCCGGAATGGACTTGGCCATCGGCGAGACGGCGCAGCAACCGGAAGCCGAGAGGAGTAAGCACGTCAGGGAACCCGAGTGGCAGGCGATGCGGTACGCGCGCCCCGCCGTTTTAGCCTTTGAGCACGCCGCGCCGGATCTGGTCCTGCTCGATCGACTCGAACAGCGCGCGAAAATTGCCTTCGCCGAAGCCCTCGTTGCCCTTGCGCTGGATGATCTCGAAGAAAATCGGCCCGATGACGGTCGTCGTGAATATCTGCAGGAGCATCTCGTCTTTGCCGGGATCGTCGGAGGGCGGAGCAGGGGTCCCGTCCGCGGACGGGGATGCGACCCCCGAGACGATCGTCGAACCGCCAACGGCCTCTCTCATCATTTCGCCGGCTTGAGCGGCGGTGCGGCCATCGAGGAGGATCCGCTCGCGCTTCAGACGCCCGGTGTCTTCCCGATGTCCGGGCAGACGCGTGCCCAGCGCCTCGTAATAAGTGTCCGGCGTCTCCTGGAACGCGACGCCGCGCTGGCGCAGCGTGTGCACGGTGTCGTAGATGTCGCCGGTGCCCAGCGCAATGTGCTGGATCCCTTCCCCGTGGTAGGCGACCAGATATTCCTGGATCTGACTCTTGTCGTCGGAGCTCTCGTTGATGGGAATGCGGATCTTGCCGCAGGGGCTGGTCATCGCCTTGCTCTTGAGCCCGGTCAGCTTGCCCTCGATGTCGAAATAGCGGACTTCGCGGAAGTTGAACAGGCGCTGGTAGAAGCTCGCCCATTCATCCATGCGGCCGCGATGCACGTTATGGGTCAAATGATCGATCGTGGCGAGCCCCGCACCCTGCGGACGCTGCGCGGCGCCCGCGATCGGCACGAAGTCGATGTCGTAGATCGACACGCCCAACCCGCCGACCGGGTAGCGGTCGACCAGATAGATCAGCGAGTCGCCTATGCCTTTGATCGCCGGAATGTTGAGCTCCATCGGCCCCGGGTGCGCCTCGACGCCCCAGGCGCCCTGCTCGATTAGCTTCGCATAGGCGTGGCCGGCATCCTTGACGCGGAACGCCATCGCGCAGATCGACGGGCCGTGCACGCGCGCGAATCCCTGCGCGAAGCTGCCGGGCTCCGCGTTGACGATGAAGTTGATGTCACCCTGGCGGTAGAGCAGGACGTTTTTCGAGCGGTGCTTGGCGATCGCGGCAAATCCCATCTGCTCGAAAAGACGGCCGAGCGCCGCGGGATCCGGTGCGGCGTATTCGACGAACTCGAAGCCGTCGGTGCCCAGCGGATTGTCCCAGAGGGAAGGCGCAGCCATTCTCGAATCTCCTGCCGAAATCGGCGACCAGCCAAGCATACCGCCGCGCGGAACTCGCCGCATCCGTCGCGGCGCGGGCCGGAGGGCTGCCTCGGCTAGCGCTGCACGATGCTCACGCCGGCGAGCTTTTCCTGCGCCTCGATCAGCGAGGCCACGTACTTGTCGCCGAAGCCGAGCAGGTTCGCGTTGACCAGGCTCTGATGGACCGCTTCGCCGACCAGGGCCGCCGCCGGCAGCGATTCGGCGAAGTGGGTGTAGTAGCGCAGATCCTTCATGGCGTTGACGAGCGTGAATTTGAGGCCGGAGAGATCGCCGCTTTCGAGCATCTTACCGACGGTCATCTGAAAAATGCCCGAATTCACGCCGCCGGCCGAGATGATCTCGTGCAGCTTCCTGATCGACACGCCAGCCTTCGCGCAGGTCGCGCAGGCCTCGGCCGCCGCGGTCGCGATCGACATGGCGACGAAATTGTTGACGAGCTTCAGCATGTGCCCATGGCCGGGCGCGCCGGCGTGCACGATGTTCTCGCAGTACGCCGAGAGTACCGGCTTCAGCTGGGCGAACGTCGCGTCGTCGGCGCCGACCATCGTGTTCAGACGGCCCTCTTCGGCCTCCTTGGGCGTGCGCGCCAGCGGTGCATCGACGTAGCGCGTTCCCTTGCGCGCGAGATCGTCGCGAATTTTGGTCGTCGACGACGGTTCCGCGGTCGACGTGTCGACGACGATCAGTCCATCGCGGGCCGCGCTCAGGATGCCATCGGCGCCGTAAATGATCTCCTCGACCTGCGGCGAGCCGGTCACGCACAGGATCACGACGTCGGACGCACGCGCGAGCTCGGCGTTGGTTTTGACCTCCGTCGCGCCCGCGGCCAGTATGTCCTCCGCGGGTTTGCGGTTGCGGTGCACGCGCACCGTCAGTGGAAATCCCTTCGCGACCAGGTTCTTGGCGATGCCGTGACCCATGAGCCCGAGGCCGATGAAGCCGACGCGGAGCGGGCCGCTGCTCATGATTGATTGCTCATCTTGTCGTTCCTTTTGGGTGGCGGGACGCCCGCCCGCGACTGGTAAGGCGGTCAGGCCAATTTTAGCCGACCGGTCGCGTTCAGTCGACCGCTGCCGGCTCGGCGGGCGGCAGGGTCCCCTTCCAACGCTCGTACCAGGTCAGCACGACGCCGCTACCGGCGATCACGATCATGCCGGTAAGGGCCCAGCCATCGGGAAAGGTCCCGAACAGCAGCCACGCCGCGATCGTCGAGAAGACCAGCTGCACGTAGGTGAACGGCGCGATCGCGGACGCCGAGGCCAGCCGGAAAGCCCTCGTGAACAGCCAGTGGCCGAGCGACCCCATCACTCCGATCCCGAGAAACAATGCCAGGTCGGAGCTCGGATACCAGGCGTCGTCGTGAAGGAAGCCGACGACGATCGACATGAGCACCGCGCCACACAGGCACGGATAGAAAAGAAGCACACGCAAATCTTCGCCGGCGAGCTTCCGGGTCAGGATCTGGTAGCCGGCATAGGCCGCCGCTGCGGCGAGCGCGAACAAGGACGCGCTATCGAGCAGGCCGGTGCCGGGACGCACGATCAGCAGCATGCCGACGAAACCGGCGCCAGCGAAGCCCCAGCGCGGCAGCGTGATGTGCTCGTGCAACAGCCAGCCGGCCAGCAAGGTCACCAGAATCGGGCTCGTGTAATTGAGCGCGGTCGCCTCGGCCAGCGGCAGATGTTTGACGGCGCTGAAAAAGCACAGCGAGGATGCGATCAAAACGGTGCCGCGGACCAGATGCAAGCCCGGTCGCTCGGTACGCACCAGGTTCCAGCGCATCTTCGGGGCGAGTATCGCGAACATCAGCAGCGCCTGCACGCCCCAGCGCGCCCACACCAGAAGGGGCACCGGGTAGCGCTGGCTCAGATGCTTGACGGTGACATCGATGCTCGTGAAGCAGGCGCACGCCGCCACGATCAGCAGGATCGCCGGAATCGGCATGTGCGGGGGGCGGATCATCGCAGCATCCGCCGCGGGCTCCGGCGCGGCCGACGCGGGGCGCCGGGTGGGGCGTTCGCATCGGAGGATGGCAACGCTTGCTCGTTCGTCAAAGAGGGACCGGCGGAGCGTTCGAGCCGCAAAGCGCGGCCGGCGAACACCCATCACTGCGGCCTCGCGATTCTATCCGGCGCTGCGGGAGCCCGCCAGCGACCCCGCGCCGCATGAAAAGCATGAAAACGCCGATAATGCGCGCTGAGGGCGGATTGGTCGTGCAATCGCCCACAATCTTCAGGAGAGAACATGATCGCCAGACATTCGAATCTCGTCGCTGCCGTCCTGTTCGCGTCGGCGCTCTGCGTCGCCACCGGCGCGGGCGCGCAAGGTCAGCATCCGGCGGCGCAGCGCAGCCGCGTCGTGATCCAGGTGAGCGATGCCGAGCCGGCGAAATGGAATCTCGCGCTCAACAACGCAAAAAACATCCAGACCGACATCGGCGCGGCGAACGTCGACATCGAAATCGTTGCCTACGGACCTGGCATCGGCATGCTGAAGTCCGCTTCGGTCGTCGGCAATCGCGTGGAGGAAGCCGGCAAAGCGGGCGTCAAGATCGTCGCCTGCGAGAACACGATGCGTGGACAGAAGCTCACGCATCCCGACATGCTCGCCGGCATCGACTACGTTCCGGCCGGCGTCGTCGAGCTGATGCAGCGCCAGCAGGAGGGCTGGGCCTATATCCGGCCCTGAACGGTCGGCCGGCGGCGCGGGATTCCCGTCTCGCCCAGGTCCCAGAACAATCCGGTCATGATCTGCAGGCCTTCGCGCGCGACCGCGGAGAGCATGTGTTCGTTCGGGGCGTGCTGCGAGCAGGCAGGATACGAGTGCGGCACCCAGATCGTCGGCAATCCGAGTACCTCGGCGAAGCAGTCGTTGGGCAGCGCGCCACCCAGGTTCGGCAGAATTGCCGGTGGCCGGCCGACCGTCGCCGCGATCGACTCGCTGGCCCAGCTCACCCAGGGGTCGGCGGGATCCAAGCGTGTGGCCTCCATCGGCTCCGTCGTCGCCTGCTGAACGTGCACCATCGTCAGTCCGCGCGCATCGAGATGCGCGCGCAGGGCCGGAATGAACTGGTGCCAATCGCAGCCGGCGACAAAACGCAGCTGCAGGTGCGCGGTTGCGCGCGGCGGGATGGCGTTGACGGGACGTTCCGGATTGCCGGTGCGAAAGGCGAGCACCTCGAGCGCATTCCAGGCAAAAACGCGCTCGGCCGGCGAGAGGGCCGGTTCACCCCAATCCGGATCGATCGCGGGGCCGCCGGGCTCTCCCGGCTCGATCCCCTCGAGCGCGCTCCTGACTGTGGCCGGAACGGACGCGGGGCGCAGGGCGTCGACGAGAATGCGCCCGCGCGCGTCGACCAGCGCTGAAATCGCGTTGGCCAGGATCGTCCCGGGATTTGCCAGGAGTCCGCCCCAGTTGCCCGAATGATGCGCGCCCTCGCGCAAGCTCACGCTCAAGTCGAAATTGAACACGCCGCGCGAGCCCAGAAAGATCGTCGGGGAGGCAGCGCGAAGCCGCGGCCCATCCGAGGCGATCAATACATCAGCGCGCAATGCTTCCGCGTCCCGCTCGCAGGTGGTGCGCAGGCCCGGTGAGCCGACTTCCTCACCCATTTCGAGCAGCAGTTTGGCATTGAATCCAAGGCGCCCGCGACTGGCGATGACCTGGGCGAGCGCCGCGAGATTGATCGTATGCTGCCCCTTGTTGTCCGCGGTGCCGCGTCCGTACCACTTGCCGTTTTCGACCGAGAGTTCCCACGGCGAGCGACCGTTCGTCCACTGCGCGTCATAGCCGGCCACGACGTCGCCATGCCCATAGATCAGGACGGTAGGCAGCGCGCGGTCCTCGCATCGCTCGGCGAACAGTAGCGGCGGTGCGCCGGGAACCGGATTGGTCCAGATCGACCAGTCGAAGCCGCAGCGGGCGACGCTGGGCCCGATTTCATCGGTCAGATAGCTCGCCAGTGCCGTGCCGCTGGCGGCATCCTGGCTTTCCGTCCGGTATGCGATCCGGCGCCGCAGCTCGTCCAGCAGCGAGCCGGCATCGAACCATGCGGCGGCGGCGGCAATGGCGGTGGTTCTGGGGCTCGACATGAATGGGCGAGGTTAGGCTCAGCCGGAGCGGCCGTGCGGAATTGGAGCGGGTGAAGGGAATCGAACCCTCGTCGTAAGCTTGGGAAGCTTCTGCTCTACCATTGAGCTACACCCGCATCGGCTTATCAGCGCCGCAACTCCATATCCGTTCTACCATTGCGCCCGGCTGGACTTGCGCCGATCCAGGCCTCCCTCGGCTCTCGCCTCGGACTGCCGTGGCCTTCGGCACCGCGTCCTGCGCGGAGCTCACAGCGCCCGCGCCACTGCTGAGCTACGCCCGCGTCCGCTCACCAGCCGTATCGCCGCGTCCTCTCGACCGATTATAGCCAAGCGGCTTCGTGCGCCCGTAGACTACACGCTCCCCAGGCCGCGAAAGACGCTGTTACAGGTTGTGTCGATGACCCCCGGGGCGGGCAATTGGGCGACAATACAAAGCTGCCCCGACGAAGGCGAACCTGCGGTGCCGCTCCGGGTCGATGGATAGGGGCCTGCGGGCGCCTGACGCACCGCGAACGCTCGTCACCGCGGGTCCGACCACAGGTACTCATGGCCAAACGTAAGAAGGTCTTTGCGATCGTTGCCGCGCTAGCCGTGCTGGCGGTGGCGATCGGCCTGGCCGCCCAATACAACAAGGAGTCGCGCGCCGCCGTTCGCAAGACCGCGGCCGCGGTGCCGGTCACCCTCGCCTCGGTCGTCAGCAAGACCATCCCGGTCCGCCTCTACGCGATTGGCAACGTCGAGCCATATACCACCGTGGCGGTCAAGGCGCGGGTCGACGGACAGATCATCAGCGTGCACTTCAACGAAGGCGACGAAGTCCGCCAGGGTGCATTGCTCTTCGAAATCGATCCGCGGCCATTTGCCGCGGCACTCGAGCAGGTGCAGGCGAATCTGGTGCGTGACAAGGCGCTGCTCAATCGCGCGGCCGACCAGGAAAAACGCTACAAGGATCTGCTGGAAAAGAACTTCATCTCGCCCGACGCCTACGGCCAGGTGAAGACCAACATGGAGAGTGCTGCGGCGACGCTACGCGCCGATGAGGCTGCTGTCGCCAGCGCCAAGCTGCAGCTCGAGTATTGCTCGATACGGTCGCCGATCACCGGCTATGCCGGCAAGATCGCGATTCAACGCGGCAATCTCATCAAGGCCAACGACACCAATCCGCTGGTTACCATCAATCAGGTGGTCCCGATCTACGTCTCGTTTTCGATTCCCGAGCGCAGCCTGAGCGACGTGCGCATGCATCAGGCGAAGGGAGACCTTCGCGTGCAGGCGAATATTCCGCATGCTCCTGCGCCGCTCGAGGGCAAGCTCATCTTCGTCGACAACAGCGCCGACCTCACGACCGGTACGATCAAGCTCAAGGCGACCTTCCCGAACACCGACAAGACGATGTGGCCCGGTCAATTCGTCAACGTCGCAGTGACACTCTACGAGCAGACGGATGCGATCGTCACGCCTGCGACATCGGTGCAGAACGGTCCCAGCGGCCAGTACGTGTTCGTGGTCAAGCCCGATCAGACGGTCGAGATGCGTCCGATCAAGGTAGCGCGCACCGAGGGAGACGATGCCGTCGTCGCCAGCGGGCTCAAGGTCGGAGACCGGGTCGTAACCGTGGGACAGCTCCGGCTCGCGCCGGGAACGCGGATCGAGGCGAGCAGCGCGCCGCAGACGTCGTGAACATCGCCGCCCTTTTCGTCCGGCGGCCGGTGATGACCTTGCTGGTCATGATCGGCATTTTGATCTTCGGCCTGATCGGCTACCGCCTGCTGCCGGTCAACGCGCTCCCGAACGTCGACTTCCCGACCATACAGATTTCCGCAAGCCTGCCGGGCGCGAGCCCGGATACGATGGCCTCGGCGGTTGCGACGCCGCTGGAAAAGCAGCTTTCGACCATCGCCGGCATCGACTCGATGACGTCGACGTCGACCAGCGGAAGCACGTCGATCACGCTGCAATTTGCCCTCGATCGCAATATCGACGCAGCGGCGCAAGACGTCCAGTCGGCGATCTCCGCCGCGGCGCGCTCGCTGCCGGCAGGTATGCCGACGCCGCCGACGCTGCGCAAGGTAAACCCGGCGGACTTCTCCATATTGCTGCTCGCGCTGACCTCGGAAACGCAGCCGCTGTCGGTCGTCGACGATTACGGCGAGAACAACCTGGCGCAGCGGATCTCGACCATCAGCGGGGTAGCCCAGGTTCAGGTGTTCGGCTCGCAGAAATACGCCGTGCGTATCCAGCTCGACCCGAACGCGCTGGCGACGCGCGGCATCGCGCTCACCGACGTCGAGCAGGCGATCGGCAACGCCAACGTGAACCTGCCGACTGGATCGCTGTCCGGCCGCGATCGGGCCACCTCGGTGATGGCGACGGGGCAGCTCGAGGACGCGGCGGCGTACGGACCGTTGATCGTCGCCTACCGCAACGGTGCGCCAGTGCGGCTGGACCAGATCGGACGCGTGCTCGACAGCGTGCAGAACGACAAGATCGCCGCCTGGTACAACGGCACGCGCGGCGTCGTGCTGGCCGTGCAGCGCCAGCCGGGGACGAACACGATCGAGGTGGTGGACGGAATCAAGGCGGTCTTGCCTGCGTTCCAGGCCCAGCTTCCGCCTTCGATCAAGCTTTCGGTGCTTTACGACCGGTCGCAGTCGATCCGCGAATCGGTCCGCGACGTGCAGTTCACGCTCGTCCTGGCGCTGGCGCTGGTGGTCGGCGTCATATTCGCGTTCCTCCGCAGCGCGCGCGCGACGCTGATCCCGAGCCTCGCGCTGCCGATGTCGATCATCGGCACATTCGCGCTGATGTACGTGTTCGGGTACAACCTCGACAACCTGTCGCTGATGGCGCTCACCTTGTGCGTCGGCTTCGTCGTCGATGACGCCATCGTGATGCTGGAGAACATTACCCGGCACATGGAAATGGGCAAACCGCGGCTGCAGGCCACGCTGGACGGCTCGAAGGAGATCAGTTTTACGATCGTGTCGATGACGCTGTCGCTGGTGGCCGTGTTCATTCCGGTGCTGTTCATGAGCGGCATCCTCGGCCGGCTGCTGCACGAATTCGCCGTGACGATCATCGTCGCGGTGCTGCTTTCGGGCTTCGTGTCGCTCACGCTGACGCCGCTTCTTTGCAGCCGGATGCTGAGACTGGAGCGGGAGGAGTCGCATGGCCGCATCTACGCGTTCTCGGGGCGCATGTTCGACTATCTGCTGGCGGGATATCGCCGGAGCCTGACCCTGGTGCTCGCGCACCGGCGGCTTTCCATGCTCGGCTTCGGCGCACTGTTCGTCGCGACCGGATTGCTGTTCACCTACATGCCCAAGGGATTCCTGCCCAGTGACGACGTCGGGCAGCTGTTTGCGTTCACCGAGGCGGCCCAGGACATTTCGTTCGACGCGATGTCCAAGTTGCAGGGACAGGTTGCCGCCATCGCTCGCCAGAACCCGCATGTCGAAAGCGTGATGTCATTCGTCGGCGGCGGCGGCGGAAGTTCGTCGCTCAACAACGGCCGGATGTTCATCACCCTGAAGCCGCGTGGCGAACGACCGACCGCCGACGTCATCGTGCAGGAGCTGCGGCCAGCGATCGCGCGGGTGCCCGGCATCAAGGCATTCGTGCAGAACGTGCCGGCGATCCGTCTCGGCCAGCTGACCAAGAGCCTCTACCAGTACACGCTGCAGGCGACCGACACGGGCGAGCTCTACGAGTGGGCGCCCAAGGTCGACGACAAGCTGAAAACACTGCCCGGGCTCGTCGATGTGACGACCGACCTGCAGATCACGCAGCCGCAGGTGACCGTCGCCATCGACCGTAACCGGGCCTCAGCGCTGGGCGTGTCCGCGCAATCGATCGAAAACACGCTCTACGACGCCTACGGATCGCGTCAGGTCTCGACCATCTATGCGCCGACCGATCAGTACTGGGTCGTCATGGAGCTGTTGCCGAACTTCCAGAGAGATGCTTCGGCGCTTTCGCTGCTATATGTGCGTTCGGACAGCGGCGCGCTGGTCCCGCTGAACGCGGTGGCCTCGCTCAAACCCACGATTGGACCGCTGGCGATCACCCATCTCGGTCAGCTTCCCTCGGTCACGATTTCATTCGACCTCGCGCCCGGCGTCGCGCTGTCGCAGGCGATCGACGAGATCCAGAAAGCGACCGCGTCGATGCGGCTGCCGCCGACGATCAACGGCACGTTCCAGGGCAACGCACAGGCGTTTCGCTCGTCGCTCGCAGGGATGGGGGTCCTCCTCGCGCTTGCCATCTTCGTGATCTACCTCGTGCTCGGCATTCTCTACGAGAGCTTCATCCATCCGGTCACCATCCTGTCGGGGCTGCCGACTGCCGCATTCGGCGCGTTGCTGACCCTCTGGCTGTTCCGGATCGATCTCAACATGTACGCATTCGTCGGCATGATCATGCTGGTCGGCATCGTCAAGAAGAACGCCATCATCATGATCGATTTCGCCATCGAGGCCCGCCGCACCGAGGGCAAGTCGCCCGACGAGGCCATCTTCGAGGCGTGCATGACCCGATTCCGCCCGATCATGATGACGACGATGGCCGCGTTGATGGGGAGCCTGCCGATCGCGCTCGCGCTCGGTGCCGGAGGCGAAGCGCGGCGGCCACTCGGCCTGGCGGTCGTCGGCGGATTGATCGTCTCGCAGGCGCTGACGCTCTATATCACGCCGGTCGTGTACATCTACTTCGAGCAGCTGACCCAGTGGCTGAAGGCTCGCCGCGCCCCACACGCAGCGGTGCCCACGGCTGCCGATTGAAGGACCAAGCCGCGCGCGGGATTGAAGCCGCGCGCGATTTGTACGACAATGCTTGTGCTGGGGGTCCTGGCGGCGCCGCAATGCGCCACCGGGTGAGAGAGACCCTTCGAACCTGATGCAGATAATCCTGCCGCAGGGAAGCGCCTCCAATACCCCTTGCGAACGCATCGCACACTCGCAAGGAGTCGTTCCATGAATGCCAACGACCAGTTCTTCGCCCGCGACGCGCACGTCGACGACGCCGCGGTGCAGCCGCTGCCCAATTCCCGCAAGATCTACGTCGAGGGCTCGCGGCCCGACCTGCGCGTGCCGATGCGCGAGATCGCGCAAGCGGAGACTCCGGCGTCGTTCGGCGCCGAGATCAATCCGCCGATTACCGTGTACGACACGTCGGGGCCGTACACCGATCCGGCGGCGAAGATCGACATCCGATCCGGCCTCCCGCCCGTGCGCGCCGCGTGGATCGAGGAACGTGGCGACACGGAGGAGCTGGCAAGCCTCACTTCCGCCTACGGCCGGGCGCGTCTTGCCGACGCCGAGCTCGCCGGCATGCGGTTCGACCTCAAGCGCCAGCCGCGCCGTGCCAAGCCGGGCGCGAATGTCTCGCAGATGCACTACGCGCGGCGTGGCATCGTTACGCCCGAGATGGAGTTCATCGCCATCCGCGAGAATTTGAAGCGCGAGGAAACGCTGCGCACACTGCCGGAGATCGTTACACGCCAGCATCGGGGGCAGAGCTTCGGCGCGGCGATTCCCGAGGTCATGACGCCCGAGTTCGTCCGGGCTGAAGTCGCGCGCGGCCGGGCGATCATCCCGTCCAACATCAATCATCCGGAAAGCGAGCCGATGATCATCGGCCGCAATTTCCTGGTGAAGATCAACGCCAATATCGGCAACTCGGCGGTTTCATCGTCGATCCAGGAAGAAGTCGAGAAAATGACCTGGGCGACGCGCTGGGGCGCGGACACGGTCATGGATCTTTCGACCGGCAGGAATATCCATGAAACGCGCGAATGGATCATCCGCAACTCGCCGGTGCCGATCGGCACGGTGCCGATCTACCAGGCGCTGGAAAAAGTCGACGGCAAGGCCGAAGAGCTGACCTGGGAAATGTACCGCGATACCTTGATCGAGCAGGCCGAGCAGGGCGTCGATTACTTCACCATCCACGCCGGCGTGCTGCTGCGCTATATCCCGCTGACGGCGAAGCGCATGACCGGCATCGTCAGCCGTGGCGGTTCGATTATGGCCAAATGGTGCCTCGCACACCACAAGGAATCGTTCCTGTACACGCGCTTCGAGGAGATCTGCGAGATCATGAAGGCGTACGACGTGAGCTTCAGTTTGGGCGACGGCTTGCGTCCCGGATCCGGCTTTGATGCCAACGACGAGGCGCAGATGGCCGAGCTCGCCACGCTCGGCGAACTGACGCAGGTCGCGTGGAAGCACGACGTGCAGACGATGATCGAAGGGCCCGGCCACGTGCCGATGCATCTGATCAAGCACAACATGGACGAGCAGCTGCGCCTGTGCGGGGAAGCGCCGTTCTATACGCTGGGGCCGCTCACCACCGACATCGCGCCGGGCTACGATCACATCACCTCGGCGATCGGCGCGGCGATGATCGGCTGGTACGGCACGGCGATGCTCTGCTACGTGACGCCGAAGGAACACCTCGGCTTGCCGAACAAGGCCGACGTCAAGGACGGCATCATGGCGTACAAGATCGCCGCTCATGCCGCGGATCTCGCCAAAGGGCATCCGGGCGCGCAGATTCGCGACAATGCGCTTTCCAAGGCGCGCTTCGAGTTCCGCTGGGAGGACCAGTTCAACCTCGGGCTCGACCCCGACAAGGCG
Organism: Casimicrobiaceae bacterium; assembly: GCA_036493675.1. Classification (GTDB taxonomy): domain Bacteria; phylum Pseudomonadota; class Gammaproteobacteria; order Burkholderiales; family Casimicrobiaceae; genus PALSA-1003. The sequence continues at coordinate 285,302 of DASXPJ010000043.1, read as the reverse complement.
CGCGAATTCCACGACGAGACGCTGCCGCAGCATGGCGCCAAGCTCGCGCATTTCTGCTCGATGTGCGGCCCGCACTTCTGCTCGATGAAGATCACGCAGGACGTGCGCGACTACGCGGCGACGCTCGGCGTCGACGAGGCAGACGCGCTGCAAAAGGGCATGACGGCGAAGGCAATCGAGTTCGTGACAAAGGGCGCGGAAATCTACAGCAAGGCCTAACCAACTGACCGGCCGGACACCGATCCCGGGAGAGATCAAGCCGCCAACCCCTGAAAAGCGAGGCCTCGACCATGCGCCGCACGACCGCTGCCATTCGCATCGGCGTCTCCGGCTGGCGCTATCCGCCGTGGCGCGGCGCCTTCTATCCCAAAGGCCTGCCGCAACGCCGCGAGCTGGAATTCGCCTCGCGCATCTTTCCTTCGATCGAGCTCAACGGCTCGTTCTATTCGCTGCAGCGTCCCGACAACTACGCGACCTGGTACGGTGAGACGCCGCCCGGATTCGTCTTCAGCGTCAAGGGCCCACGCTTCATCACCCATATGAAGCGACTGCGCGACGTCGAGGCGCCGCTGGCCAATTTTTTCGCCTCGGGGCTCGCTAATCTGCGCGAAAAGCTCGGCCCGATCCTGTGGCAACTTCCGCCGACGATGCGCTACGACCCGCCCTTACTCGAGCGGTTCCTGGCAGCGCTGCCGCGGGACACCGCCGCCGCATCCGCGCTCGCCCGCCGCCACGATCATCGGGTCACCGGACGCGCGCGCATCGCCTACGGCCCCGTGAGGGCGTTGCGCCACGCGCTGGAAGTCCGGCATGAAAGCTTCGTCGATCCGTCGCTGGTCGATTTGGTGCGCGCCCATCGAGTCGCGCTGGTGATCGCCGACACGGCGGGCAAATGGCCGCAGGTCGGCGACGTTACCGCCGACTTCGTCTACATCCGGCTGCATGGCGACGAGGAGCTGTATCGCAGCGCCTACGTCGAGCCGGTCCTGGCGCGCTGGTCGCGGCGGATCCGCGCCTGGGCGGAAGGCGCCGAGCCGCGAGGCATCGAACGCATCTCCCGGCGCGCGCCTTCCCGACGGCAGCGCGAGGTCTTCTGCTATTTCGACAACACCGACAAGGTCGAGGCCCCAGCCAACGCGCAGCGGCTGATGGAAAAGCTCAAGGTCGAATGGTCAGCGCCGGTTCGATCGGCGTCGCCATAAAACGAAATAGACGAGCAGATTGATCAGCAGCACCGCAACGCCGATCAGCATTTGCAGCTCGCGCGTCAGCCCGCCCGGATAGATCAGCGCCACCAGATAGTGCTCGACGAAATCACCGCCGTATCCGGCTTGCCCCGCAGCGCGCCGCAGCGATACTTCGAGCGGCGTCAGCGGACAGATCCAACCGCTGAACTCGACGAAGGCTGCCCACGCGACGGCTGGGAGGTGCAGCCATGCAAACCGGCGCCGTCGCAGCACCAGCCATCCGCCGCAAGCCACGAAGATCACGAACGCCAGGTGTGCCGCGAGAACGGCATCGGCGGCGAGTCGATAAGGCATCGGAGTACGGCCAGCGATCGGCGATCGGCCGCCTGATCCGACCGAATGGTGTGTCGAAACGGGGTCGCTACTTGCCCGCGGGAACGGTCACCTTGCGGTCGGCCATATGGCGCAGGTACGCGAGCAGATCGCTGAGATCCCGATCGCTGAGCAGCTTTCTCTCGAACGCCGGCATCTTGGCCGCCGGCCAACGCCGCAGCGACTGGGGGTCGCGGATCAGTCGCCGCAGCGCGTCGACTCTCATGTATTCGGTGGGATTGTATGGAATGTTCAGATCCGGACCGACCGTTGCGTCGCCGCCGAGGTTCAGCGTGTGGCAAACCGAGCAGTTCTTTTCGAACACGGCGTAGCCGTGGCGCGCCGCGTCGTGTGCCGAGAGACTCGCAGCGGGCGCAAGCATCGGATAGCGCTTGAGCAATGGCGCCACCGCTTCGATGCGTGCGACCTGATAGGGCCATTGCTCGGGCGTGATGTTGCCGCGCTCCGGGTGCAGCCAGACCAGGTAGAACGGCCCGGCGGTCGCCGGCGCGTCGAGCTTGAGCGCGGGCCAAGGCGCGTCGGCCGGCTCGACCGCAAGGTACGCGACCGCGCCATTGCGCGACAGCAGCGGCCCCGCCGGGATCGTCGCGACGAAGCCGTCGCTGGCGACGAAACGCAGCGTCTCGTCGGGGGTAACCCCGGCGAGGAGGCTCGCGATCGGCACCGCACGAAACGTCATATCGTGCTTGTAGGCAACGTCGTTCGGTATCGTGACGCTCGCGGCCGCCGGCATGCCGAGAAGGGCAGCTGGTGCATAGGTCGTCGTGCGTCCGTCGATCGTGACCGTCAGTTCCGGCTCGGCTGCCATGACGTGCAGGGAGGCGAGGGCCAGCAGGAAGGCAGACAGGCGCAGGCCGCGCATCGCCGTCACTCCTCGTGTGCGGACAGCCGCACGATATAGCCGCCGGACTTCTCGTCGCGTTCGAGCCGAAGGCTGCCGGCCTGTTCGGCCGCCTCGAGCAGGCCATTGAACGAACGGAAGCCATAGTACGATTCATTGAAGCCCGGCCGCACGCGCTTGACCGCCTGTTTGACCATGGATCCCCATATCTTGTCGTCCCCGCCGCGCTCGGACACCAGCGCCTCGACCGTGCTGACGATGATGTCGATCGCTTCCTGCTGGCGGTCGCCGGCGTCGATCGGCTTCGCGTCGGGCCGCCCCGGCGTGGCCGCTACCGCCGGATTCTTCGCATCGGCGACGCTCGAGGCGGGCTCCGCGACCTTCCTCTTGGCGCCGCCGGCGCCCGCCGCCTTCCTGGCGCCGGCCTTGCGCGACTCGGCTTTTTTCTGCTCCCGCACCAGATCGTCGTAGAAAATAAACTCGTCGCAATTCGCGATCAGCAGGTCCGAGGTCGAATTCTTGACGCCGACGCCAATCACGATCTTGTTGTTCTCGCGCAGCTTGGACACCAGCGGCGAGAAATCGGAATCTCCGCTGATGATCACGAACGTCTCGACGTGCGACTTGGTGTAGCAAAGGTCGAGCGCATCGACCACCATCCGGATGTCGGCGGAATTCTTGCCGGACTGGCGTACGTGGGGGATTTCGATCAGCTCGAACGAGGCTTCATGCATCGCAGCCTTGAATGCCTTGTAGCGCTCCCAGTCGCAATAGGCTTTCTTGACGACGATGCTGCCCTTGAGCAGCAGCCGCTCGAGCACCTTGCCGATGTCGAAACGGTCGTATTTGGCGTCCTGCACGCCCAGCGCGACGTTCTCGAAATCGCAGAACAGTGCCATGTTGGTGACTTCGGGGGCATTGGCCATGATGGTCTTGGGCAATCGTGATGGGCGGCGCGTCGTCCGACCGAGCATCATAGCGCAAGCGCAGCTCGTGGGCGGCTTGACGCTGTGCGACGCATTTTCGAACCGGGTACCGGCGGTTTAAACTCGCGGCTTGTCGGGCCCATGCCGCCCAACTTGAGGAGGCTGTATGCTTCGCCGTCTGCTCTTCGCCATCGTCCTGCTGCCGGTTGCGGCGTGGGCCGCGGGTCCGTTCACGCTGTCGAGCGCCGAGATCAAACCGAACGCCACAATCGCCGACGCCCAGGTGTTCAAGGGATTCGGCTGCGATGGGGGCAATGTATCGCCGTCGCTCGCATGGCAGAACCCACCCGCGGGAACGAAAAGCTTTGCGCTGACCGTCTACGATCCCGATGCGCCTACCGGCAGCGGCTGGTGGCATTGGGTGATGTTCAACATTCCCGCCGACGTGACCGCGCTTCCCGCGGGCGCCGGCGATCCGGGGGCCGGCAAGGCCCCGCGCGGCGCCATCCAGGCACGCAGCGATTTCGGCAAGCCCGGCTACGGCGGACCGTGTCCGCCGCAGGGCGACCGGCCGCACCGTTACATTTTCACCATCTACGCGCTCAAGGTCGATCACATCGATGCCGACCAGGACGCGAGCGGGGCGCTCGCCGGCTACATGATCAACGCCAACAGTCTCGGCAAGACCACCCTTACAGCCAAGTACAGTCGCAAGTGACGACCATCCGTCGGCACCGCGAACCGCGGGCGGCTCGATGAGCGCGGCTCTGTCCGAATTGTCGTTGCTCGAAGCGCGCATTCTCGGCGTCCTGGTCGAGAAGCAACACACGGTGCCGGACACTTACCCGCTGACCCTCAATGCGCTGACCGCGGGATGCAACCAGAAGAGCAGCCGCGATCCGTTGTTGCACGCGAGCGAGACCGAGGTCCAGGCGGGCATCGACCGGCTCCGTGCGGCTTCACTGATTGTCGAATCGAGCGGTGGCAGGGTGATGCGCTATGCGCACAATGCCGAGCGCGTACTGGGCCTGCCCTCGCAGGCCGTCGCGCTGCTCGCGGTGATGATGCTGCGCGGACCTCAGACCGTAGGCGAGCTGCGCATCAATTGCGAACGCCTGCATCGCTTCGCCGACGGATCGGCCGTCGAGGGATTTCTGCACGAGCTGGCGCAGCGAAGCGCCGGGGCGCTGGTGGCGATGCTGCCGCGCCTTGCCGGGGCGCGCGAGAACCGCTGGATGCATCTGCTGTCCGGCGCCCCCGCCGCGGACGCGACCGTCGCTGACGTTGCGACGGCGGTAACCCCGTCGCGCGATGGCGATGCGATGCGCGCCGAAATCGAGGCGCTCAAGCAAAGCATCATCGAGCTCCGCGGGGAGATCGCTTCGCTCAAAGCGAGCCTCGCGGGTCTGGAGCCAACGCCGGGAAGCGACGGCGACTGAGCTCGCGACGGCGCCTCGTCCTCTGCCGCGCGACCCGCGCCGACAACGGCGAGGTCGGAACGGTGTAAACTGGCCGCCAGAGCCGTCCGCCGCCATCCAGGCGCGCGCCGTCACCGTCATCAGGAGGAGTCACAATGCGTTTCACGGCAGTTCTTCCGCTCGTTTTTGGCGCGCTTACGCTTGCCGCGACTGCGCAGGCGCAGGTTCCGGCCGGCTATCCGGCCGATTACAAGACCATCGTCGACGGAGCGAAAAAGGAAGGCAAGGTCGTCGTCTATTCGACCACCGACGCCAAGCTGGTCACGCCGCTGATCAAGGATTTCGAGGCGGCATTTCCAGGCGTGAAGGTCGAATACACCGACCTCAATTCGACCGAAGTCTACAACCGCTTCATCAGCGAGAATGCGGCCAATGCCGCCTCGGCCGACGCGGTGTGGAGCTCGTCGATGGACCTGCAGATGAAGCTGGCCGCGGACGGACTGGCAGCCGTCTACAAGTCCCCCGAAGCCGGCGCGCTGCCGGAATGGGCGCACTGGAAGGACACGATCTATGCGACGACGTTCGAGCCGATCGCGATCGTCTACAACAAGCGTCTGGTTCCGCCCGAGGACGTGCCGAAGACGCACGCCGACCTGGCTAAGCTCCTCAACACCAAGGGCGACAAGTACCAGAACAAGATCACCGCTTACGATCCGGAGAAGTCCGGCGTCGGCTTCATGCTCGCCAATCAGGACGCGAAGCTCGATCCCCAGTTCTGGGACCTGGTCAAGGCGCTGGGCGCGCGCAGCCTCAAGGTGCAGTCCTCGACCGGCACGATGCTCGAACGCGTCTCGTCCGGCGAGAACCTGATCGGCTACAACGTGCTGGGTTCGTACGCGCTGACACGGGCGAAGAAGGATCCATCGATGGGCGTTGCATTCACCACCGACTACAACCTCGTGCTGTCGCGGCTGATCTTCGTGTCCAAGAACGCCAAAAATCCCAATGCGGGCCGGCTTTGGCTCGACTACGTATTGTCCAAGCGCGGCCAGACCATCACGGCGGAGCAGGCGGAACTTTATTCGGTGCGTACCGACATGACCGGCAAGGACTCGGGGATCGGTTTCTCGAAAGAGCTTGGCAGTGCTGTCAAGCCGATTGCGGTGAGCACCGACCTGCTGCAGGGACTCGACCAGACCAAACGACTGGCCTTTCTCAAGCAATGGCAGACCGCGCTCGCGCGCAAATAAGGCGGCGGATGTCGTAGTCGAAGTCGAACCGGCGATTCGCCGGGCTGGAGCGGCGGGCGAGGTCGCCGCGGGCGGAAATCTGGGATGGCAGCCACGATCCACCAAACATGATCGCCCGCAGCTTCAGCGTGCCGCGTACGACGGTGGTCGCGATCACGGCGCTGGTGGTCCTCGCGCCGCTGGGGCTCATCTTCTGGCAAAGCTTTCTCAACGCGCCGTTCTTCGATCCGGCGCGTCGCGTCGGTGTCGACGCCTACGCCTTCATTTTCGCCGATACCGACTTCTGGACGTCGCTCTTCAATTCGGTCGTCATCGCGGCGGGCATGGTGCTGATCGCGCTGCCGCTCGGCGCCGCACTCGCGTTCCTGCTGACGCGCACCGACCTGCCCGGGCAGCGCGTCATCGAAGTCCTGGTGCTGATACCGGTGTTCGTTTCGCCGATGGTGCTCGCGTTCGGTTACGTCGTATCGATGGGGCCGGTCGGCTTTTACTCGCTGTGGGCCAAAGAGCTCGTCGGCGACGTGCCGTGGAACGTGTACTCGCTGACCAGCATCGCCGTCATCGCCGGACTGACGCACGTACCGCACGTCTATCTGTACTCGTCGGCGGCGCTCAAAAGCCTGGGCTCCGACGTCGAGGAGGCGGCGCGGGTCGTCGGCGCCAATCCGCTCAAGGTGGCGCTCAACGTGAGCCTGCCGATGACGATGCCGGCGCTGCTCTACGCTGGCGTGCTCGTTTTCTTCCTGGGTTTCGAGCTCTTCGGCCTGCCGCTGGTGCTGGGCGATCCGGAAGGGCATCTGGTGCTGTCGACCTACCTCTACAAGCTCACCAACAAGCTCGGCACGCCGTCGTATCACCTGATGGCCGCCGTGGCAGTGTGCATCGTCGCGATCACCTTTCCGCTCGTTCTGCTGCAGCGCTGGCTGCTCAAGACCGCGGGCAAGTTCGTATCGGTCAAGGGCAAGGCGACGCGGCAGAAACTCCTGCCGCTCGGCGGGTGGAAATGGCTGGCGCTGGGTATCGTCGCGCTATGGCTCGCATTCACCATCGTCGTGCCGATCTCGGGAATCGCATTGCGGGCGTTCGTCGAGCAATGGGGCGAGGGCATCAAGCTCGGCGACGTGCTGACGCTGGCCAACTTTCAGCAGGTGCTCGACCAGAGCGATCAGGTTCGGGCCATCATCAACACCTTCCTGATCGGAACGATCGGCGGCGGACTCGCCGTCGCCTGCTATACGGCGATCGGCCTCGCCGGGCATCGCCAGCACGGCGGTGTCGCCCGCGTGCTCGACTATCTGGTGCTGATTCCACGCGCCGTGCCAGGCCTGCTTGCGGGCCTGGCGTTCCTCTGGATCTTCCTGTTCGTGCCGGGCTTGAAGGAGCTGCGCAACACCGTTTTCTCCGTGTGGCTCGCCTACACGGTGGTATGGCTCGCCTATGGCTTGCGACTCATTTCCAGCGCTCTCTTGCAGATCGGGCCGGAGCTCGAGGAGGCGGCGAGTACCGCCGGCGCGTCGCGCGCGCAGGTGATGCGCGAGGTGACCTTGCCGCTGATCCGTTTCGGATTGCTGGCAAGCTGGCTGTTGGTGTTCATGATCTTCGAGCGCGAGTATTCGACCGGCGTCTACCTGCTCGGCCAGGGCACCGAAGTCATCGGCTCGATGCTCGTTTCGCTGTGGGGCGCCGGCGCGATCGACCAGGTCGCCGCGTTGTCGCTGATCAATATCGCGCTGGTCGCTGTCGGTCTCGCGGCTGCCCTGCGCTTCGGAGTACGTCTCCATGAATAAACCGGCCAGCAAGCTCGTCGTCGACGATCTGCACCTGCAGTATGGCGACAACAAGATCCTCAAGGGGGTCTCGATGACGTTGAACCCGGGCGAAGTGGTGGCCCTGCTGGGCGCTTCGGGCAGCGGCAAGACGACGCTCTTGCGCTCGGTCGCAGGACTCGAGCAGCCGAGCCGCGGCCAGATCGCAATCGGCGACATCGTGCTCTACGACGGCGCGGGCGGTGTCGACATGCCGGTGGAAAAGCGCAACCTCGGCCTGGTTTTCCAGTCCTACGCGCTGTGGCCGCATCGCAGCGTCTTCGACAATATTGCGTACGGACTTCGCCTGCGCGGGACGCCGGCGAGCGAAATCGACACCCGCGTCAATCAGGCACTGACCAATCTCGGGCTTGGTGCGCTCGCCACTCGCCTGCCGCATCAACTGTCCGGCGGTCAGCAGCAGCGCGTCGCGATCGCACGCGCCCTGGTCTACAACCCGCCGGTCGTGCTGATGGACGAGCCGCTGTCCAACCTCGATGCGAAGCTCCGCGAGGAAGCGCGCGCGTGGCTGCGCGAACTGATCGTGCGCCTCGGTCTGTCCGCGCTCGTGGTCACGCACGACCAGACCGAGGCGATGGCCATGGCAGACAAGATCCTGCTGCTCAATGCCGGCCGGATCGAGCAACAAGGCACGCCGGAGGATTTGTACAACCGTCCGCAGACCCAGTTCACCGCCGAATTCATGGGCAGCAACAACCGCCTTTCCGGCAAGGTGACCCAAGTCTCCAACGGTCGCGCGCTGCTCGAAGGCGAAGGCTGGAGCCTTTGGGGCGCGGCGCGTGGCGCGCTCAAGCCGGGCGATACGGCCACCGGCATCATCCGGCTGGAGCGCACGCGCATCGCGAGCGCCGATGGCGACAATCGCTTGCGCACTGAACTGGTGACCGGCATGTTCCTGGGCGACCGCAAGGAAAACCTGTTCAAGCTTGGCCCCGTGCGGCTGCGTTGCTACGGCACACCGGTCGAGGTCGGCGACGGTCAAGACTGCTTCCTGGAGCTGCCGCAGGAAGACCTCTGGGTGTTCGCCGCGCCAGCGACGCCTGCGGGCTAAAGCTTCTCGCCGCCCGCGCTGCGCACGGAACGATGGCCAAGATCGATATCGCCGTAGCGTGGCTCGCGGGCGAGCGCGCACGCGCCTCACCGCTGCTGCTGAAGCTGCTTCGCGCGATACGCGACTTGGGGTCGATCCAGCGCGCGAGCACGGCACTCGGCATTTCGTATCGCAACGGCTGGGGCCTGCTGGAAAGCTGGCGCGACGAGCTCGGCCGCCCGCTGATCGACAAGACGCGTGGACGCGGGACTCGACTCACCGATTTGGGCGAAGCGCTATTGCGCTGCGACAACGAGGTCCGTGCCGCGCTGGTTCCGTATTCGGCCGCGTTGCGCGAGCGCCTGGATCGCGAGCTCGGATTCGCTGCGAGCGGTCCCGGGCGTTTGACGATCAGCGCGAGCCACGATCTCGCGCTCGCGGCGGTGCGCGATGCGGTTGCGCGGGCCGGCATTGTGCAGCTCGATGTGCAATTCCGCGGCAGCATGGACAGTATCGAAGCGCTGTTGGCGGATCGATGCGAGCTCGCGGGGTTTCATATCGATGGCCATGGCGGCGCCGATCTCGTCGCGCCTTACCGCCGGTTGTTGCATTCGAATCGCCACGCGATCATTCGCTTCGTTGAACGACGCCAGGGTCTGCTGGTGACGCGAGGCAATCCGCTGGGCATCCGGATGCTGACCGACCTGACTGGCGGTCCGCGCCTGATCAACCGCCAGCCGGGGTCGGGGACGCGTCTGCTGTTCGACCGTCTGCTTCGCGCCGCGAAGATCCAGCCCGTACAGATCATCGGCTACGATCGCGAAGAATTCACGCATCTCGCCGTCGCAGCCACTGTTGCCGCGGGGCAGGCGGATGTCGGTTTCGGCATCGAGGCCGCCGCCGCGCAATACCGGCTCGATTTCGTGCCGCTCGCCACCGAGCAATACGCGCTGGCGCTGCGCCGCGATCAGTTGCGCGATCCCCGCGTGCTCGCTCTCGTCGACTTCCTCGGTGAGGTGGCGTGCCGAAATCTGATCGCGGCGCTGCCCGGGTATCGCGCCGCGCGCTCAGGGGAAGTCATCGGCGTGAACGATTTTCTGCCGGCTCCGCGCCCGGCGAAAATGGCCCCTCCCTCGCGGCGCAAGAAGTCTTGAGCGCTGACCGGGCCCGATGCTGAGGGTACAATCGGCCATCTTTGGGCCTGCCGGTTGCGCTGTGGCGCCCGGCTGTGACGAGTTCCGGCCGGGCGGCGCGAGCCGCCCGGCCTTTTTCCGGCGTTCGCGATGACCGCATTCGACTTCCTCGTTGCAGCCGTCCTCGGTCTCGTCGAGGGCCTGACAGAGTTCCTTCCCGTTTCGTCCACCGGACACCTGATCGTCGCCGGTTCGCTGTTGAACTACACGGGCGAGCAGGCGAAACTGTTCGAGATCGTGATCCAGGCCGGCGCGATCCTCGCCGTCTGCTGGGAATACCGAAACAAGCTCGTCGCGGTGACGCGCGGATTGTGGCGCGACCGCGGCGCGCAAGGTTTCGCACTCAACCTGCTGATCGCGTTCATGCCGGCTGCGGTGCTGGGGCTCGTCTTCGCGGCGGCGATCAAGGCGCATCTGTTCGCGCCGGTGCCGGTCGCCGCAGCATTCGTGGCCGGCGCGCTGGTCATCCTGTGGGCCGAGCGGCGACAGCGGAGCCGGCCCGGCAGCGTGCGTATTCACAGCGTCGACGAGATACGCTGGATCGATGCGCTCAAAATAGGCGTTGCGCAGGCGTTTGCGCTGATTCCGGGCACGTCGCGCTCCGGCGCGACGATCATCGGCGGTATGCTGTTCGGCCTTTCGCGCCAGGCAGCCACCGAGTTTTCGTTTTTTCTCGCGATTCCGACGCTGTTCGCCGCGACCGGATACGAGTTATTTCGCAATCGCCATCTGCTGGCGACCGGCGATCTGTCGATGATAGGCGTCGGTTTCATCGTCGCGTTTGTCAGCGCTTTTTTTACCATTCGCGCCCTTCTGCGTTATGTCGCCCATCACGATTTCGTCCCGTTCGCCTGGTATCGGATCGCCTTCGGACTCGTGATCCTCGGCACCGCGTATGCCGGACTCGTGCGTTGGGATTAACCACCTCGCGCGGCGGCGGCTCGGAGCTGGTCGGCCCGGTGTTCGCCATCGTCGGTGTGCTCGGCTTCGCGTTCAAGGCGATCCTGATCAAGCTCGCCTATGCGTGGACGCCGATCGACGCGGTCACCTTGCTCACCCTACGCATGCTCTATTCGGTACCGTTTTTCGCGCTGATGGCGTGGTGGTCGACGCGGACGCGCCGGCCAGCGCTCAGCCGTGCCGACTGGCTCGCGGTCGCGTGGCTGGGTTTCGTGGGCTATTACGTCGCGAGCCTGGTCGACTTCATCGGCCTGCAATACGTCACCGCGGCGCTCGAGCGTCTGATGCTCTACCTGTATCCGACGATCGTCGTCCTGCTTTCTGCCTTATTGTTCAAGCAGCGCATCACCGGCCGTATCGTCGTCGCGCTCGCTTTGTCGTACGTCGGAATCCTGCTGGTGTTCGCCCGCGACCTCAAGTTGTCCGGCGATCCCGATGCGCTTTGGCTCGGAGGCGCACTGGTTTTCGCGAGCTCGTTCCTGTACGCCTGCTATCTGGTCGGCGCCGGACCGGTCATCGCACGGCTCGGCAGCCTGCGCTTCATCGCCCTGGCGATGTTGACCTCGACGCTGTTCATCTTCGGGCACTTCCTGGTGACGCGCCCGATGACGGCACTGCTCGTGCCCTTGCGCATTCATCTGCTGTCGCTGGCGATGGCCGTGTTCGCGACGGTGCTGCCGACTTACCTTATCGCCGAAGCGATCAAGCGCATGGGCGCCAACCGCACGTCGTTGCTCGGCTCGCTGGGCCCGGTGTTCACGATATGGCTTGGGGCATGGATACTGGATGAGCCGGTGCACTGGATCCAGCTGGCCGGCGCCGCACTGGTGCTCGCCGGCGTGGCCCTGGTGACTTTCCGGCCCGCAAGACGATAAGGAACCGAAAACGCCCCGCCTGCCGCGGCTTACAGTCGACTCGCGGCAGGCGTCGCCGAATCGCCTCAGAACTGCGCCGGCAGATCGTCGCCGGCTCCGCTCCGCTCGCTGAATTGCGAGGGAAAGTACACGAACCGGTCGGCTGCCGGCGTAGCGGCTGCTTGCGCCGCAGGCGCGCTGGTCGACGTGCGGGCCTTCGCCCGTTGCGCCACATGGGACGCATTGCTCGCGACGGTCATCGCTCCGGCTGGCGTCAAGAGCGTTGGGCGCTCGGTCGCCACGGCGATGAGACCGAGGAGGACGAACAGCACGCCAAGCTTCAGGTACGAGGAGAAGCGACTGATGAACGGTTTCGAGTTGTCTACTGTAAACATTGCGAACTCCTTGCGATGCGTGGTGCGGCGGCATGGCACCGAACTACTTCGCCGCTTCACCGGCGGCGAACCATTCGTCACCGGATGACCACATCGTAGTCGACAGGCACGCGCGGCGCAGTGGCGCCTTCATCGCGCAAATTGCGCAAAATTCACGTTGCCGGCGTCGAATATGCCGCCCGGCTGATGCAAAACGGAGATTGAATCGGCGACTCGGACGAGTCTCCGCGAGATCGCTATAGAGCGGCGCTCGAAAGCGGTGCGGCGAAGCTGGAGTACAGATGCGCGGCCGCGAAAACCGGCTCGCGCCGCCTACCAGGCGGTCGGCGGTTTCTTGAGGATCGTGATCCTCTTGTCGGCGATGCTCAGGTAGCCGCCGGTGACCAGGTCCTTGAGCAGACGGCTGATCATGTCGCGTGACGCGCCGACGCGTTCGGCGATGTCCTGCTGGGTGAGCTTTTCGGGAACCATCGTCACGCCGTCGCGCTCCACGGCCAGCGTTGTGATCAGGCGCACGAGCCGGCCGTACACGTCGGTCAAGGCAAGGCTCTTGACGTTCTCCGTCGTGATCCGGACACGCTTGATCAGTTTCTCGATCAGGTTCAGCGCGAAATCCGGGTGCGCGAGCAGGAATTCGCGGACGCTGGCGCGGTTGACGATCGCGCAACTGGTGGGCTCGACCGTCATGACCGATGCCGAGCGCGGACTTCCGTCCAGCGACATTTCCCCGACATATTCTCCTGGACCGAAAAAGCTCAGCACGATCTCGCGCCCCGCCTCGTTACTGGCAAAAACCTTGATCCTGCCGGACAGCACGATGAAAAGCGAGTCGGCGGTATCGCCCTCGTTGATGAGGATCGCGTTCTTCGGGAAGTTGCGCACCACGCCGGTGGCCGCGATCGCGCGCAGCGTCTGCTCGGCCAGCGGCGCCAGCGGGTCGCCGGGCGATGGGGTCCTGGTCATGTGGCGCTCCATGCGTCACCCTTATCGTAGCATGCGAACTCGGCGGCAGCCGGACGACCCGCTCCGGGTCGCGGATCGACGCCGGCGCATCGCGCGCGAATCCGTCGCCGTCCGACAGTCGTATGCAGGACGACGCTATTCGTATTTCCGCGTATCGTCGATCACCTTGCCGTCGTTGGCGAGCTCGCCGGCTGCGCGCAAGCTGAGTTCGCCGCGCAGTTTGGTCACCTCGCGTATTGTCGCGGTGACGGCGTCAGTCCGAAGCCGCGCCGCGGGCGCGGTTTCGACATGCAGCGTCATACGGTCGCCTCCAGCGGAATCATCGACCACCAGCCGGGCCCGCACGATTTCGGGATGGCGCCGCACGATCTCGGCGACTTGGGACGGGTGCACGAACAGTCCCTTTACCTTGGTGGCCTGGTCGGCGCGGCCCAGCCAGCCGCGGATGCGCAGGTTGGTTCGGCCGCACGGCGACGCGCCGTCGAGCACGGCCGACAGGTCCCCGGTGCCGAAGCGTATCAGTGGGTAGTCGCGGTTATGAAGCAGCGTCGCGACGACCTCGCCGACCTCGCCCGGCGGGACCGGCTCGCCGGTGCCGGGACGTACGATCTCGATCAGGACACCCTCGTCGACGACGAGTCCCTCGCGAGCGGCCGATTCGTAGGCGAGCGAGCCCAGGTCGGCGCTCGCGTAGACCTGGTAGGCCTCGATGCCTCGCGCCCGAAGCGCATCGCGGAGCGCGGCGGGAAATGCCTCGCCGGAAACCAGCGCTTTTTTCAGTGTCGGCAGACGCACGCCAAGCTCGTCGGCCTTGTCGAGAATGATCTTCAGGAACGACGGCGTGCCCACGTATCCATCGGGCTTGAGGTCCGCCATCGCCTGTACCTGCTGCTCGGTCTGGCCCGTGCCCCCGGGGAACACCGTGCAGCCGAGGGCGGAGAGCCCCGTGTCGAGCATCGAGCCAGCCGGGCTGAAGTGGTAGGAGAAACAGTTGTGGGCCAGGTCGCCGGCGCGAAATCCCGCGGCGTGCAGCGCGCGCGCAAGCCGCCAGTAGTCGGCACGCTCGCCTTCCGGCTCGTAGATCGGTCCCGGCGACGAGAACACCTGGCGCGCGCGACGCCGGCCCTGCCCCCATCCGGCGGCGGCGAATCCGCCGAACGGACGCTCCGCCTTCTGCAGCTCGAGAAGCTCCGACTTGCGTACGACCGGAAGCGAGCAGAGCGCAGCGCGAGAGTGGATCGATGCCGGGTCGATACCGGCCAGCGTGCGGCCGAACCAGGCGCTGCTGCGCTGGGCGTAAGCGATCTGTTCGCGCAGCGCTGTCCATTGCGCACGCGCGCGCAGCTCGGGATCGCGGGTTTCGAGCGTGTCGAAATGTTCGGTCATCATGCGTTGAATCGATCAGCGACGATCGATCGGATGGAAAGCGTCGCGAGCAGGCTCGGATGCAAGGCGTCCCGCAGCGAGGCCCGAGATAGTTCCGGATGCGTACAGCGAGGGCCGAGCGAGGACACAACGAAGCAGACGGGCCGCGCAGCAGCTTTACGCCGATCGATCAAGCGAGCCAGCGCTTGCGGCGGCGATAGTGCTTGACGTCGCGAAAGCTTCTCCGTCCCGCCGTGGAAAGACCGAGGTAGAACTCTTTGACGTCCTCGTTCTGTGCCAGCTCCCGCGCGGCGCCGTCCATCACCACCCGCCCGTTCTCCAGAATGTAGCCGTAGTCTGCAAAGCGCAGTGCGACGTGGGTGTTCTGCTCGGCAAGCAGAAAACTCACGCCCTCTTCTCGGTTCAGGTTGCCCACGATTTCGAAGATTTCTTCGACGATCTGCGGCGCGAGTCCCATCGACGGCTCGTCCAGCAGGATCATCGACGGCTGCGCCATCAACGCGCGACCGAGCGCGGTCATCTGCTGCTCGCCGCCCGACGTGTAGCCGGCCTGGCTGGTGCGGCGCGTTTTCAGGCGCGGGAAATAGTGATAGACCTTTTCCAGCGCCCGCCCGATTTCCGCCCGAGAGCCCTTGTGCGTGAACGCGCCGGTGAGCAGATTCTCCTCCACCGTCAGATGGGCAAAGCAATGGCGGCCTTCCATGACCTGGCACACGCCGCGCCGAACCAGCTCGTTCGGCGTCAGCTTTTCAACGCGCTGGCCCCGGTATTCGATCGTGCCCTTGGTCACATCGCCGCGCTCTGCGCGCAGCAGATTGGAGATCGCCTTGAGGGTCGTCGTCTTGCCCGCGCCGTTCGCTCCGAGCAGCGCGACGATGCGTCCCTCCGGCACATTGAGGGAAACGCCGCGCAAGACCAGGATCACGTGGTCGTAGATGACCTCGATATTGTTGACCGACAGCGCGGCGGGCACCGCCGCGGCGCTCGGCGTCGTCATCGAGGTCATCGAGCGCCCTCGCTCAACCTTCCTTGCTGCAGTCGCGTGGCGTGATCTTCTTTTCCGCGCCGTACTTGTTCGCACCCTGCTCCACCATCTGATGCACCAGCGCGCGATCGCCGGCCATGAAAGGGGTCAGCGTCTTGAATGCCTTCCCGTCCCACTCCTGGAACTTGACCATGCCCGAGCCTTCGTGATCGACGCAACTCGTCTTGACCGGCGGGAACAAGCCGGTCGCGCCCAGCTCCTTGAGGCGCGCGTCGTTGAGGTCGAGATGCTCCAGGCCCCAGCGAACCTGTTCCGGCGACATCACCTTGCCCTTGCCGAAATGGTTCTGCGCCTGCCGAATCGCCTCGACGATCATGATCGCGTAGGTGACGCCGCGGGTGTGGTAGATCGAGCCGATTCGCGATTTGTCCTCGAGGTTGCCTTTGTTCGCCCCATAGACCTTTTTGACGATCTCCTGCATGACCGGGAAGTTCGTGCCGCTGGCCGAGAACGCCGCCGTGACGTAGCCCTTGGCCGCATCGCCGGCCGGGATGACGTCCTCCTCCGAGCCGGCCCACCAGACGCCGAGAATATGGTCGCGCGGGAACCCCATCTTGGCTGCGGTCTTGATCGCGACCGGATTCATTACGCCAAAGCCCCAGAGAATGACGTAATCGGGCTTGAGCTGACGCACCTGCAGCCATTGCGATTCCTGCGTGGTGGCCGGAGGCGTCAGCGGGATCTTGGTGAGATCAAATCCGTCGCGCGCTGCCAGCGCGTCAAATACCGGGATCGGCTCCTTGCCGTAGGCCGAATCGTGGTACATGAAGACGATCTTCTTGCCCTTGAGCTTGGCCTCGCCGCCGACCTTCTGGCCGAGGTAGGCGATCATCGCCGCGGCCTGGTCCCAGTAGGTCGTCCCCAGCGGGAACACCCAGGGGAAGATCCGGCCGTCCGCCGAGATGGCGAGGCCGTATCCGTTGGTCGTCATCGGGATCTTGTCCTGCGCCACCCGCTCGAAAAGACCGTAGGAAATGCCGGTCGACAGCGGCTCGACGGTGCTCGCGCCGCCATGCTGCGTCTTCAGACGCTCATAGCATTCGACACCGCGGGCGGCGTTGTATTCGGTCTCGCACTCCTCCCACACCAGCTTCACCCCGTTGATGCCGCCGTTGAGGTTGACCAGCGTGAAATAGTCGATCGCCCCGCCGAAGTATCCGGACCCGCCCGCCGCGTAGGGTCCGATGCGGTACGAAAGTATCGGGATGTACTGCTGTGCCGTCGCAAAACCCGCGGCTGCGACGACCACGATGCCCACCAACGCTCGCAAGAACCACTTCATGACTTCCTCCTGTTATCCATAACGGGCCGATCCGGGCCCCAAAGATTGGTGTGCGTAGGATTGGCCGGGCGCAGCGTGCTGTCAATCCCGCGCGGCCCGGCGCGCCTGACGCCCGCTGAGAAATCAATGCGGGAACGGCCATAGTCTGAGCTTTTCCTTGGCGATCTGCCATAGCCTTGCCAAGCCATGCGGCTCGACGATCAGGAAAAAAATGATGAGGCCGCCGAATATCATCAGTTCGAGATTCGAGGCGGCGCTGGTCGGGACATGAAGGTGCAGCGTGTTATCGAGAAACGAGATTCCGACGCTCAGCGCGATGGGCAGGATCACGATGAATGCGCTGCCGAGGAACGCTCCGAGGATGGTTCCGACGCCGCCGATGATGATCATGAAAAGGATCCGGAACGAAAGGTCGAGGTTGTAGGCTTCGGGCTCGACCGTGCCCAGGTAGGCATAGGCAAACAGCGCACCGGCCACGCCGCAATAGAAAGAACTGATCGCGAACGCCAGCAGCTTGGCCCGCATCGGCCGGATGCCGATGACCTCGGCGGCGACGTCCATGTCGCGAATGGCCATCCATTGCCGCCCGATGTTGCCGCGGACCATGTTCTTCGCCGCCAGGGCCATCAGCGCGACGATCGAGAGAACCAGCAGGTATTTCTCCTGCGGTGTGTCGAACAAGTAACCCAGGATGACGATCGGCTGCGCGGTAATCACGCCCGACGGGTTGTAGTTGGTGAACCAGCCCACCTTGGTCAGGCACCAGAGAATGAAGAACTGCGCGGCAAGGGTCGCCACCGCCAGGTAGAAGCCGCGAATGCGCAGGCTCGGCAGGCCGAAGACGATGCCGACCGCGGCGGCCACGATGCCGCCGCCTGCGAAAGCGAGCAGCAGTGGAATGCCCGGAACGCGCAGCACGAAATTGTAGGACATGAACGCGCCGACGGCCATGAACGCCGCCGCACCCAGCGACAGCTGACCCGCGTAGCCCGTCAGCAGGTTGAGGCCGAGTGCGGCCAGCGCGAGGATCAGGCACGGAATCAGGATCGCCGAAAAAAGGTAGGGCGTCGCGGTGAAGGGAACGACCACGAACGCGATCAGCAGGATGACCGCCAGCCCGATCCGATCCTGCCGGATCGGCAGAATCGCCGAGTCGGCTGCGTAACTGCTCTTGAACTGTCCGGCTTCGCGATAGAGCATGGATAATGTCGTCAGATGCGACGGATGATTTTTTCGCCGAAAAGACCTTCCGGACGCACCAGAAGGAACGCCAGCGCGAGCACGTACGGAAACCAGCCTTCGATGCCGCCGCCGACATACGGTCCCAGGTACACCTCAGCGAGCTTCTCCGTGGCACCGACGATGAGGCCGCCGACGATCGCCCCAGGCACCGACTCGAAGCCGCCAAGGATCAACACCGGCAGCGCCTTGAGCGCCACGAAGGTCAGCGCGAACTGGACCCCGTTGCGCGCGCCCCACAGAAGACCCGCGACCAGCGCGACGAAGCCCGCCACCGCCCAGACGATTCCCCAGATCTGCTGCAGCGGAATACCGACCGCCAGCGCGGCCTGGTGATCGTCGGCGACGGCGCGCAAAGCGCGGCCGATCCGGGTTCGGTTGAAGAACAACGCCAGCATCGTGACCAGCGCCGCGGCGATACCGGCGGCCGCCAGGTCGAACTTGGAAATATTGACGCCGGTGGCATCGCCGATCCACGCGATCGGCTCGTCCTGGATACCGATGTCGAGTCCCCGTACGCTGGCACCCCATATGATCTGCGCCAGGCCTTCGATGAAGAAGCTCAGGCCGATCGTCGCCATGAACAGCGATATCTGCGGCTGATTGACCAGTGGCCGGAGGACGAACCTCTCGATCAGCAGGCCGAGCACGATCATCACCAGCAGCGTGACCACCAGTGCTACGCCGAATGACAATCCCTTTTCGGTCAAGCCGACGAAAGTCAGCGCCGCGAAGAACACCAACGACCCCTGCGCGAAATTGAACACACCGGACGCCTTGTAGATCAGTACGAAGCCGAGCGCGACCAGTGAATACATGACTCCGGACAGCAAGCCGCCGATGAGCACTTCGAAAAAGAACTGCATCGCGGCTTTCCCTATCTCAGCGGACGCCGCGTAGGGAAACCGAGCATTGGCCCCTCAGACGCGGCGCGAGTACGCCGGGAAGCGGAACGTACACGAGTGGTACGTGAGCATTCCCGGCGCGCGAGCAACAAAGTATCAGGGGCCAAGGCGATGGTTTCCTAGTGGGCGACGCCGAGATAGGCGTCGATAACCGCCTTGCTGTTGCGCACCTCGTCGGGGGTGCCATCCCCGATCTTCCGGCCGTAATCGAGCACGACGACGCGATCCGAAATGTCCATCACGACGCCCATATCGTGCTCGATCAGGACGACTGTCGTGCCAAACTGATCGTTGACATCCAGCACGAAACGGCACATGTCCTGCTTTTCCTCGACGTTCATCCCGGCCATCGGCTCGTCCAGCAGCAGCAGCGTCGGCTCGGCTGCCAGCGCACGGGCGAGTTCCACGCGCTTTTGCAAGCCGTAGGGCAGCCGCCCGACCGGCGTCCGGCGAATGTGCTGGATCTCGAGAAAATCGATCACCTCCTCGACCTTCGCGCGGTTGTCGAGCTCCTCCCGCCGCGCGCGCCCGAACCAGATCGCCTGCTCGAGGAAGCTCGCGTTCATCCTCAGGTTGCGGCCGGTCATGATGTTGTCCAGCACGCTCATGCCGCGGAACAGCGCGATGTTCTGGAATGTTCGCGCAATGCCGTGCGCCGCCGCCTCATGCGTATCCATCTGGTGTCGCTGCTTGCCGCGGAAGCTTATCGTTCCCTGCTGCGGATGGTAGACGCCGTTGATGACGTTGAGCAGCGAGCTTTTTCCCGCGCCGTTGGGTCCGATGATCGCCCTGACTTCGTGTTCGCGCACGTCGAGCGAGATGTCGTTGAGCGCCTTGATGCCGCCGAAAGACAGCGAAACACCGTCGAGGCTCAGGATTACCTCCCCGACCGTGCGCGCTCCGGTCATGTGTTCAGGCCGCCGCCTGCGCCGCCGCAGCGGCGTACGTCCTTGCCTCGGAGATCTTCAGCTCGGCGACGACGATCCCCGCGCGGCCATCCTCGAACTTGACCTGCGTTTCGACGTGCTGCACCGTCCTGCCCGAATAGAGTGCGTCGATCAGCGACGCATATTTCTCGGCGATGAATCCACGCCGCACCTTGCGCGTACGGGTCATCTCGTCATCGTCGGGGTCGAGCTCCTTGTGCAATATCAGGAAGCGCTGCACCTGGGAGTGGGCAAGCGAGCCTTCGTGCGCGAGCTCGGCGTTGACCTGCTCGACACAATCGCGGATCAGCGCCTGCACTTCCGGCTTCCCGGCGAGGTCGGTATAGCCGGAATAGGGAATGCCGCGCCGCTCGGCCCAGTTGCCGACCGAGCCAATGTCGATGTTGATGAAAGCGCAAACCTTGTCCCGCTGGTTGCCGAAGGCAACGGCTTCCTTGATGTGCGGGAAGAACTTGAGCTTGTTCTCGATGTAATTGGGCGCATACATCGCGCCGCTCGTGAGTTTTCCGACGTCCTTCGCGCGGTCGATAATCTTCAATTGTCCCGTGTCGTCGAAGAAGCCCGCGTCGCCCGTGCGGAAATAGCCGTCGGGATCGATCGACTCCACCGTGGCGTCCGGGCGCTTGTAATATTCCTTCAGCAGCATCGGGCCGCGCACCAGCACTTCGCCGTTGTCGGCAATCTTGATCTCGACGCCCGGCGCGGCCTGCCCGACCGTGTCGAACTTGACGCCGCGATCGGGCTGCAGGCACACGTAGGCGCAGGTCTCGGTCGACCCATAGAGCTGCTTGAGATTGATTCCGATCGAGCGGTAGAAGCGGAACAGGTCGGGACCGATCGCCGCCCCCGCCGTATAGGCGACGCGGATGCGGCTCATGCCCAGAACGTTGCGCAGCGGCGCGTATACGACCGCGTTGCCGATCCAATAGAGCATCCGATCGAGCATGCCGACCGGTCTTTCATCCAGGATCTCCGCGCCGCAGCGGCGCGCGACCCCGGTGAAATAGCGGAACAGCCACCGCTTGGCCGCGCTCGCGTCCTCCATGCGGATCATCACCTGGGTCAGCAGGTTCTCGAAAATGCGCGGCGGCGCGAAATAGTAGCTGGGCCCGATCTCGCGCAGATCGGTCATCACCGTGTCGCCCGATTCCGGACAATTGATCGTGAAGCCCGCCACCAGCCACTGCGCATACGAGAACAGATGATCGCCGACCCACGCCATCGGCAGATAGGCGAGGATGCTGTCGCCGGGGCCGAGCTTGTCGAAGGCGCAGCCGCCCTGAGCCGATACGATGAACGCAAGGTGGGTCTGGCATACACCCTTCGGCTTGCCGGTGGTCCCCGAGGTGTACAGCATGATCGAAACGTCGTCGGGTCGCCCTTTGGCGACCTCGGCGTCAAAGAATTCGGGGTGCGCGCGGTCGAACTCGCGGCCCAGCTCGAGCAGTCGATCGATACTGGTCACGTTCTCGTAATTGCGAAGCCCCCGTAGATCGTCGTAGTAGATGTGCCGCAGGGTCGGCACGTGCGGCTTCGCCTCGAGCATTTTGTCGACCTGCTCCTGGTCCTCGGCCAGCGCGTAGCCGATCTCCGCATCGTTGAGCACGTAGGTGAATTCCGCGGCCGGCGCATCCTGGTACATGGGTACGGGAATGCCGCCCAGCGCCTGGGTCGCCGCCATCGCCCAGTAGAGTCGAGGGCGGTTGTCGCCGATGATCGCGAGATGCATTCCGCGCCGGAAGCCCTGCGCGGCGAGGCCGCAGGCGAGCGCGCGCACATCGGCGGCAACCTCGCTCCAGGTCCAGGTCTGCCAGATGCCCAGATGCTTTTCGCGCGTGGCGGGGCGATCGCCTCGCCTGCGCGCGTGTTCGAGCAACAAGCGCGGAAAGGTCGCGTCGCGCCCTTCGTGCGTCGCTTTCATGCGCTGCTCCGCCCCACGGTAGCGCGAGCTATGGTGTCGGCCTCGCGCGTTGCCTGGCAGCCGATCCTGCGCGCTCCTTTATCGTCGGAACTCACGGAACAGGACACTGCTCCCTCCTCGAGCTCATGCTGCGCCACCGGTCATCTCGCCGGGTGGTCATGATACCTGCCGCGGTCTTGGCCGCAACGCAGCTTCCGGCGATAATTCGATCGGCCGCCCGGCCGGAAATTCTTACTTGGCCAAGCAGTTCTTGCACGGACGGAACGCACAGAGGAATCGGCTTGCGCTTGATAAACAATGACTTTTGCCGCGGCACCCTCCTTGCTTGCGTTCGGTGGTCATGATCGTATTTCGCCGCCAGCACCTGCCGAACCCGACGCCGCCATCCAGGGCCGATGTCATTGCCCTGCGAGGAGCTTGTCGAGGCGCCGGCGCGCTCTTCTTTCCCGGCATTCGCGACCGATGGCGGAGGCCCGGAGCCTGACCGATGCGCCGGCAACGATGTGGCCATCCGAAGCCGGCGCCCCCGAGGCGACACCCGGCGCGCGCGGCTCCGCAAAGGGCCTCTTCGTGCCGGGACGTAATTGCTGGTGCCTCGCGCACGCCGCACGCGTAGGTTTCCTGGTCGACGGCAGCGAGTATTTTGGCGCCGTGCGCGCCGCGCTGGCCGGCGCGCAGCGGGAAATATTCATTCTCGGGTGGGACATCGACAGTCGCATGTGGCTGGTGCCCGAAGGGGCCAACGACGGGTTTCCCGAGCCGCTGCGCGAATTTCTCAATGCGCTCGTCGTGGCGCGACCGCAACTGCAGATCTACGTGCTGAGCTGGGACTTCGCGCTGCTGTTCGCGCTCGAACGCGAATGGCTGGCCCGCCTCAAGTTCGGCTGGCGCACGCGCCGGCGCCTGCATTTCCAGCTCGACGATCACCATCCGACCAGCGCTTCGCATCATCAGAAGCTCGTAGTGGTCGACAATGCGCTTGCGTTCGTCAGCGGCTTCGACCTGACGCGAAATCGCTGGGACACTTCGCGCCATCTTCCTGACGATCCGACCCGGCGCAACGCCGACGGCAGCGGTTATCCGCCCTTCCACGATGTCGGCGCGCTGGTCGATGACGAGGCTGCGCGAGCGCTGGGCGAGCTTGCGCGCGAGCGCTGGCATCGCGCCACCGGACGGCGTCTGCCGAAGCCCGAAGCCGCGCCGCAGCCTGCCACCTGGCCAGCGAGCGTAGCGGTCGCTCTGAACGACGTCGAGGTCGCAATCGTTCGTACCGAACCGGCATTCGACGGCGAATCTGCGATCGCCGAAGTCAGGCAGCTGCACCTGGATGCCATCGCGTCCGCCAAGGCGTCGATCTTCGCCGAGAATCAATATTTCACCTCGCGCCTGATCGCCGACGCGTTCGAAGCGCGGCTCGCCGATCCAGCGGGCCCGGAAATCGTCGTCGTCTCGCCGATGACGCAAAGCGGCTGGCTGGAAGTCTCGACGATGGGCGTGCTGCGGGCGCGCATTCATCGGCGTCTGGTGCAGGCCGACGCGGGAAGCCGCTATCGCGTGTATTGCCCGTGGCTGGGCGACGACGCGCCGACGGCTTCGCAGTGCCTCAACGTCCATAGCAAGGTACTGGTGATCGACGACGAGATTCTTTCCGTGGGTTCGGCCAACCTCAGCGCGCGTTCGATGAACCTCGATACCGAATGCAACATCGCGATCGAAGCCGGAGGCGACCTTCGTGTCCGCGCGGCGATCTCGGGCTTGCGCGCCCGGCTCCTCGGCGAGCACCTGGATCGCGCGCCATCGGTGGTTGCCGCGGCAATCGAGCAAGGCGGTTCGCTGATCGGCGCGATCGAGGCCCTGGGCGGCGCAGCAAGGTCGCTGCGTCCTCTCGGCGTCACTGAGGAAGACGAGTGGAGCAGCGTACTCGCCGACCAGCCGATGATCGATCCGGAGGAGCCGGTCGATGTCGACCGCCTCCTTTCGGAAGTCGTCGCGAACAACGAGCGCAGACCGGCTTCGGGACGCATTGTCGCGATCGCGTCGATCCTGTTCGCGTTCTTCGCGCTCGCGCTGGCGTGGCGCTATACGCCGCTGCGCGAATGGATCAACGTCGAGTCGCTGGTGCGGCTGAGCGACCGTTTCGAAGCGAGTCCGTTCGCGCCGCTGATCGTCATCGGCGGCTTCGTGCTCGGCGGACTGGCGGTCATTCCGGTGACAATGCTGATCGCCGTGACCGGCATCGTGTTCGGTCCCTGGCTGGGCATGATCTATTCGGTACTCGGCGCCACATTCAGCGCGGTCTTCGTCTATGGCATCGGCCGCGAGCTCGGTCGCGATGTCGTGCGACGGGTTGCCGGCCGCCGCATCAACGACCTCTCGCGTCGCATCGCCCGCCGCGGACTCGTCGCGATGCTGTTCGTGCGGATCGTGCCGATAGCGCCCTTTTCGATCATCAACCTCGTGGCGGGCGCATCGCACCTGGGCTTTCGCGATTTCGTCCTCGGCACGATCCTGGGCCTTGCCCCCGGGATTGTCATCATCGTCTTCTTCGTCGACCGCATCGTCGCCGCTGTTCGTCACCCCGGGCCGCTGTCCTTCGCGCTGCTCGCGCTGGTCGCCGGGGCCGCCATTGGCGGCACGCTGGCATTGCGCGCGCGCCTGCAGCCGCGGGACGAGCCTCGCGCGGCCGAGCGACCTCCGCCGACCGACCGGATCGCATGAACTCGTCGACCATCACCGTCGCCACCTACAACATCCATGGCGCCATTGGGAGCGACGGCAGCTACGCGCCCGAGCGCATCGCCGCCGTGCTTGCCGAAATCGACGCGGACATCATCGCCCTCCAGGAGGTCGGTGCGCGGCATCACGATGTCGATACGCTGACGCGGTTGCAGGAGGCCACGGGACTCCATGCCGTCGCGGAGCCGCCACGCTGGCGCGCTGCCGGTATCCACGGCAACTGCGTGCTGTCGCGGCATCCGATCCCGGAGTGCACCCATATCGATCTGACCTACCCGCGGCGCGAGGCACGCAGCGCGCTCGACGTGGTGATCGACTGTGACGGCGCTCCGCTGCGCGTGCTCGCTACCCATCTCGGGCTGCGTCCTGCGGAGCGCCGGGCGCAGGTGCACCGCCTTCTCAAGGTGCTGGAAGCCGAGACACCCCATCCGACCTTGCTGATGGGCGACTTGAACGAATGGTTTCTCTGGGGCAGGCCCTTGCGGTGGCTGCACGCCCATTTCCGGGCGACGCCGTCGCCGCGCAGCTTTCCCGCGCGCGCGCCATTGCTCGCGCTGGATCGTATCTGGGTCGAGCCGCGCGCATTGTTGCAACGGTTGTGGGCGCACGCCACACCGACAGCGCGTGCGGCTTCCGATCACATTCCGGTGGTCGCGACGATCGCGCTCCCTCTGTCGCCCCCGAAGCTTGCGATGTCGCCGCCGGTCCTACAGCCAAATCAGCAGTCCGCCGATAGCGTCGCGGCCGGCATTCGGGCAGCCTTGGCTTCATCGATGCCGGCCCCACCGGGCTGACGTTCGCGTATTCACGACTTTCAGCATCGATCATCGCGCGGCCTGGCCGCCCGATGCAGCGGTGCATTACGCCGATTACGGCGCGAGCGCCGCAAGTCCCTCCATTTCGAAAGGAAGGCAAACATGAGTCGCACATCTCCCGCAGTTCCCGTTGCACGACGATGGATCGGCCTCGTCGCGTTCGCGTCATTGGCGGCCGTATCCGGGACGGCGTTCGCACAAGCGGAGCAGGATCAACTGGTCCGCGAAGCACAGACGACATTTTCGAATTTCGTCCGTGATCCGGACATGACATGGTTCCAGCGTCACCTCGGCGAGGCGAAAGCGGTTCTGATCGCGCCGAAGATCGTGCGCGCCGGCTGGATATTCGGCGGTTCAGGGGGACGGGCAGTCCTGTTTTCGCGCAATTCGCAAAATGGACGGTGGTCGGGTCCCGCGTTCTACAACATCGGCACCGCGAGCGTCGGTTTTCAGGCCGGCGTGGACGTTTCCGAAACCATCACGCTGGTCATGACCGACAAGGGAGTGAATTCGCTGATGGCGAGCTCGGTCAAGCTGGGCGGGGATGCCAGTATCGCCGCGGGGCCGATCGGCGCCGGCGCAAACAGCGACGTCACAGCCGATCTCATTGCGTTCAGCCGATCGAAAGGGGTCTACGGCGGCCTGAATCTGAACGGCACGGTGGTCAGCGTGGCCGACAACTGGAACCGCGCGTACTACGGACGTGACGTCCTGCCGCCGGACATTCTGATGACGGCAAGCGCACACAACCCGCAAGCCGACCAGCTGGCCGATGCAATCAGCCGCGCGGCCGGCGGCGCCAAGACAAGTCTGCGCTGACGCAGGACATGCGCCCGCGGTCGTGGCGCAAATAGCGAATGCGGCTCGGCGCGTCGGCGTCGAGCCGTTTGTTTAGCGTCGTTGCAACGGCGAACTCGCGCGGTCGAGCGGGCAGCGCCCGATCGCGCGCTGATTTGAGGGCGCCTATGGTGCCGAGGACGCGGGCCATGGCGGTTCGGCCATTGCCGCCGCCTGCCCAGCGGTCAAGCGACTGTGCGTGCCGCCTATATAGCGAGTTTCGCATCGCGCGTCTCCTGGTCCCATCGCGCGCCCTCGGGCTGCAGGACGGCGCGGGCCGCAACCAAATGCGCTGTATTGCGACGCGCTGCGTCACCGGGCATGGTTTCGCTTATCGGGTCTTCCACCAGAGCCTCAGTCTCGATTCCTGTTGATAATCCGGGCCAAACTGCCGAGATTCCCTACGGCACGTCCCGCTGGCCGGGTCCTAACAGCCCGCTGGGCGTGGCTCGTTTGCAAACGGTGTCCCGCAAATCCCGTGCCCGGAACGGTGGGACCAAGCCAAACACCGGTCCGCCTGTTGGCATGTCGAAAGCGGTAAGCTAGCAGGGGTCCGCCTCGCCCGCGCGCGGGCGAAGAGCAGCCGAACGTGTTCACCTCAGCAAGTCCCGCAAGGCAACCCCGATGGCGCGTTGATGCCCCGCAGCCGGCGCTCGTGCGTTTCGTGCTGCTGTCGATGCTGCTCCATGCCACGGTCGTCGCACTGTTCGGTACCTCGCACGGAGGCGGGCGGACCCGGGGCGAGGCGGAGCCGGACGTCCTCGACGTGAGGTTACGGCCTGAGCGGAGCTTGCCCGACCTGAGTCTGCGGGCTGGGGCCGGGACCCCGACGGCGACGGGACAGGCCTCGCTTCAGCCCGCCGATGCCCTTCCGGCAGAGCCGCCTGGGGCCGAGTCGCGGCCGCCAGTGCCGATGGCGCCCCGTGTCGAGGCGCCGCCCGAAGCTGCGGCCCCGCCACCGACTGAGGCCGTCGAGCCTTTGCCCAAGATCGATCTGCGCGCGCCGCAGGAAGTGGACAAGCCGCTCGCGCCGCCACTTGTCATGCCGCCGCTTCCGCGGGCGCCGAGTCCGGCCGAGCTTGCCGCGCCATTCGAAGTAGCACCTCGCGCCGCACCGGCCCCTCCTGCCGCGCCGATCGATCGCCTGGCGGTGCCGCCGACCCCGCGCGAGCTGGCACCGCCGCCCGAGCTGGCGCCGCGCGTTGCGCCGGCCCTGCCCGCCACGCCGATGGAACGCTTGAATGCGCGCCCATCGACGCGGGAGCTGGCACCGCCCGTCGAACTGGCACCGCAGGCGGCGCCCATCGTGCCGGATGCGTCGATCGAACGTCTGGCCGCGCCTGCGGCGCCGCACTCACTCGCCCCTCCGGCGGAGCTCCCGCCTGCCGCGGCGCCGGTGGTGCCCTTGCCACTCGATCGGCTGTCGGTACCGCGGATCGAGCGGCTGCCGGCGCCGAGCGTGACCGCACCCACCGCCCCAGCGCGGCCTGCCGAGTCGCCCGTGCCGCCCGTCGCGGAACCGGCGGTGCCGGCCACCGCCGCGCCGCAACCCGCAGCAACGTCGGCCACGACGCCTCGGGCGGCGGCGCCCGCCGCAGAAGCCGAGTTACCGCGCCTGCGCCTCGGTGCGCCCCCCGCTGCGGACGAGGATATGTTCCGCCCTCGCCGCGACGCGGTGTCGCCGGCGGACGAGTCCAGCGGCCCTCACATCGATATGGAGGCGGTGCGCACGCGGGCCCGCGAAATCGCCAACGAAGGAGGCAGCACGCGCGGCATCCTGCCTGCGCTTCCGCCGCCGCCGGAAAGAAAATCCAAGGAAGCCCTCGCGCTGGAAAAGGCGATCAAGCCCGATTGCCGCACCGCGTATGCCGGCATGGGACTGCTTGCCGTTCCGGTGCTGGTGGCGAGCACCATCGGCGACGTAGGCTGCCGCTGGTAGCGGCCTGTCAATGCCCGATGTTCAACGCTTCTAAAAAGCGCGAGACCATGTTGTACGCCGCGACTGTCGCGACGAGCTCGACCAGTGCGCGCGGATCGAAGTGGTCGCGCAGCGGCTCGAATTGCAGGTCGGGCACTTGAACATTCCGGGTCATCGTATCGGTCAGCGTTAAAACTGCGCGCTCGATCGGCGTGAATGCGGCACCGATCATCTCTGCTTGCAAAGCAGCAATCTTCGCCTCGCTGATCCCGGCCTTGCGAGCCACCGGCAGATGCGCCTCGAATTCGAAGGGGGCGCGATTGAGTACGGCGACCCGCAAGATGACGAGTTCGCGCAGTTGCGCCGGCAGCGAGCTGCGGTTGCGAATCGCCGTCAGCATCTGCTCCCAGCCCGCGGCAAGCGGCGCGCTATTGAGCAGCACCTGGTAGAGCAGCAGGATCTCCCCGCGCTCGGCGCGGATCGACGCCTCGATCGCAGCGAGCTCGGGTCGAGTCCCCGGCGTGATCGGCGCAACCCGTGTGCTCATGTCCGTCGTTTCTCCGTGTACTCCCCGCTGCGGCCGTGCCGGCGATGGCGGTCCGAACGCGAGGCCGCATGCGCTCGCGCCGGCTTTCCCTTTGTCTGATGGTAGCAGTTCGGTGCGATGCCAGGAGCGCGGCACTCAACCAAGGCACCGAGCTTGCGCTGATGCCAGACAATCAAGCCGGCATCCCATCAGGAATAGCGTCCGGCACACCGCTGTTGGCTCTACCGTGCCTCGTCAGGGTGCCGGACTCCTCCGGGCCCGGCGTGCAGGAGAACCGTCATGAAACCGATTCGCCGTCTATCGAGATGGGTGATGGCTGCCGCGATGGCGTATGCAGTGGGCGTGCTGCCTAGTTGCGCTTCGATGGGGGGAGGCATGCGATACGATTTGCTCCCGAATCTTTCCGCGGCGGCCGAAGCTGCGACGTTCTGACGGCGACCGCTCCGGCCAAGCCCGCGCCGCTAGCTGATTTTTGCGGGGGCGCGCAACGGTTCCCGGTCTGCGGTCCCTTTACGCGCTTGCTCCGGCGCGTGCTCTCCGGCATGTACGGGGTCCTGGATCGACGACGACGCGCCGCGCCCGGCTTGCTCGGGCGGAGACGACGGCGCGCCCTGCGCCTGGGGCGCGTTCTCCCGGTCGGCGCTGCCGAGCACCGCGCGCACGCGCGGCAGCGCATCCGCGTATTCGCGCTGCATGAAGTCGAGCAGAGCCTCGCGCACGCGACAGCGCAGATCCCAGTTCTTGGAAGCATCGGCTGAGCTTACCAGCACCCGCAGCTGGACTGCCCGCTCGTTCGCGTCGACCACCTGCAGCAGCGCCACCCTCCCGTCCCATTCCGGCGCAGCCGCGCAAACACGTTGCAACTCCTCGCGCAGCGGCGCGAGTGGCATTCGATAATCGGTCCACAGAAAAACCGTGCCCATCAGTTTGGCCGAAGTCCGCGTCCAGTTCTGGAAAGGGTGTTCAACGATCCATTGCAGCGGCACGACCAGCCGGCGTTCGTCCCACACCTTGACCACGACGTAAGCGGACGTGATGTCTTCGATACGTCCCCATTCGTCCTCGATGACCACTACGTCGTCGATCCTGATCGGCTGGGTGAGCGCAATCTGCAGGCCTGCAATCAGATTGCCGAGCACCGGACGGGCGGCGATACCGGCAACCAGGCCGGCAACGCCGGCCGAGGCGAGCAGGCTCGTTCCCATCATTCGCAGCGAGGGAAACATCATGAGTTCCACCGCCGCGCCGATGAAGGCGACGAATGTCATCACCGTTCGGGAGAGAACCCGCGTCTGCGTAGCGACCCGGCGCGCCTCGAGGTTGTCGCTTACGTTGGAAGGATGCAGCCGTATGATCGCCTCGCCGATCCCCGACACCGCGCGCATGACGAGCCACGTCAGCGCAGCGATCAGAAGCAGTGCCGTAGCGATCGCGATCGCCGGCGGCAGAGCCATGCTGTCGGGTATCGCCGTCCATACGAACTGCAGCGCCAGCAGCGGCAGCACGGCGCGCGCGGGACGGTCCAGCTCTTTCGCCAGCACGGGGACCAGCGCACTGAAGCGGCCGACGCGGCGCAACACGCCGAATGAGACTACATGCACCAGCAGCCCGAAGGCGATCGCGGCGAGCACCGCGATCCCCACGGCGAGCCACGCGTTGTCGACGTTCGCCAAGAGCCGCGTCAGTTCCAACGTGCCTCCGGAGTCGGCGAGCTCACTTCAGGCGGTAGGCGAGGACGTGTCCCTCGCGGGAGGTCGAGCGCAACCCTATCCACTCCCCTTCCGGCGAATACCAGACGTCGATCTTGTTGCGTGCCGTATCGATCCGGTAGTGAGTCGCGTCGACCGACGCGCCGCGCACGGCGTAGGTTTCCTTGCTTGGCGCGCTCACGCTGACGGGCGTCCATGCTCCGGTTTGAACGTTGACCAGTTTGGCCTGCTTCAGCATGCGCGGGTTCCAGTAGGCGAAGCTCATCACGCATGCCGGCAGTCGCTGCTCGGATCCCGCACCATCGATGCTGAAACCATTGCCATCGAGACGTCCGGCAACGGTGGTGGTCTTGCCCTTTTCAACCGTCCGTGACTCGAGCCTGGTCAGGCAATCGCCGCGCCACGTTTCCTCCTCGTGTTGCTCGTAACTTCCGGCCTTGAAGCCAAGCAGCGACACGCGAAAGTTCATATCGCTGCGCGTCGAGCGCTCCTCGCCATTCTGCTGGAGAGATATGTCGTGGGTACCGATCGGCAAGCCGTCGACGCTGACGTCGAAGTGCCATTCAAGCTCGGCAGCGCCGACGGGGTTCGGCCAGGCCGACAGCAGCAACGCCGCCGTGACCCACGACAGGGCGGCCGCACGATGCGTACCGGCGCGGCCGGCCGGCCGGATTGCGAGCGCGGTGCGGGTTTTGCTCCCTGGATCGGCGTGCATGCCCGGTTGGAGTAGCCGCCGAGACGGTTGGTTTCCTCGCGGCGTCTAGGACTTCGTCCGACAAGGAGCGCTCATCGTTGAAGCTGGCTGCAGCGTTTGACCGGTCGGCGCGATGATGCGGCGGTTACTGGCTGAAGCGGAACCGGGCAGCTTGCCGGCTCTCATAGTTTACTCGGCACCGATGCGGCCGCTGCATCCGCCTGCCGGCAGGGGCGCCCGCCGTGGGCTCGCCACGCGGCGGGTAAGGATGGGGTCGCGTGCCGAAACGGCGGGATTCGAAAGCAAGACCCAGAGTGCGCGAGCTGGTATCGAGGATTAAATTCAAGCCGTCGATAACGTGGACTGAAAGGACGCGACATGAAAGCTACCGCAAAAACCGCTGCCCTGGCCGCGGCGACGATGGCCGACCCACGCTGGGCGGCTGTCGTCGCGCGCGACCCGGCGGCCGACGGCCAATTCCTGTATTCGGTCAGCACGACCGGTGTTTACTGCCGGCCTTCGTGCGCGGCCCGCCGCGCGCGCCCGGACCGCGTTGCTTTCCATGCGACGGCGGCCGACGCCGAGCGCGCCGGATTTCGGCCCTGCCGGCGCTGCCGGCCGGATCGGCCATCCCTTCTCGAGCAGCACGCGGCGACGGTCGCGGCGCTGTGCCGCTTCATCGACGGCGCCGAGCAGGCACCCAGCCTCGACGCCCTGGCGGCCCGGGCGGGGTTGAGCGTCTATCACCTGCATCGAATATTCAAAGCCGCGACGGGATTGACACCGAAAGCGTACGGCGCCGCGCATCGCGCGCACCGGGTGCGCGCCGAACTCGACCGCAGCGACACGGTGACGGATGCGATCTACGGCGCAGGCTACAACTCCAATGGGCGCTTCTACGCGCAAGCGAACGACCTGCTGGGTATGACGCCTTCGCGCTACCGCGCAGGCGGCGCCGATACGGACATACGATTCGCCGTCGGCCAGTGTTCGCTTGGCGCGATTTTGGTCGCCGCCAGCGACCATGGCGTGTGCGCGATCCTGATCGGCGACGATCCGGACGCACTGGCGCGCGAGCTGCAGGATCGCTTTCCGCGCGCCGAGCTGCTCGGTGGCGACGCCGACTTCGAACGGGTGGTGGCGAAAGTGGTTGGATATGTCGAGGCGCCCGCCCTGGGCCTCGACCTGCCGCTCGATGTGCGCGGCACGGCGTTCCAGCACCGGGTATGGCAGGCGTTGCGCGAGATTCCCTCCGGAGCGACCGTCAGCTATGCCGATCTCGCCAGCCGGATCGGCGCACCAAAATCCGTGCGCGCGGTCGCGCAGACTTGCGGCGCAAACACGTTGGCGGTGGCGATTCCATGTCACAGAGTCGTGCGCAACGACGGCACACTCGGTGGCTATCGCTGGGGGGTCGAGCGCAAGCGCGCGCTGCTCGAGCGCGAGTCGCGTGGATGAACACGCCGGCTTGCGTCGTTGCTCAGAGTGACGGCGATGCGACCGCGCGTCTGGAAGCGGTCGACTGGACGGCGGTCGGGCGCGAGCTCGACGCCGGCGGGAGCGCCACTATCGGAGGTCTGCTCGACCCGGCGCAGTGTCGATCGCTCGCCGCGCTCTACCAGGTCGACGATCGATTTCGCAGCCGCGTCGTCATGGAGCGCCATGGATTCGGTCGCGGTGAATACAAATATTTCGACTATCCGTTGCCGCCGCTGGTCGAGCGTCTGCGCACCGCTCTTTACGCGCGACTCGCGCCGACGGCCAATCGATGGAATGCCTTGCTGAAGACCGCTGCGCGCTATCCGAGCCGGCACGCCGCATTTCTCGCGCGCTGCAACGCCGCGGGCCAGACCAAGCCTACGCCTCTTCTGCTCCGCTACGGCGAGGGCGATTACAATTGCCTGCATCAGGATCTCTACGGCGAGCACGCGTTTCCACTGCAGGCGACAATCCTGTTGTCGGAGCCGGACAGCGACTTCGCGGGCGGTGAGTTCGTGCTCACCGAGCAGCGCCCGCGCATGCAATCGCGGCCAAGCGTCATTGCGCTGTGCCAGGGTGATGCGGTGGTGTTCGCCGTGCACTATCATCCGATGCAGGGCTCGCGTGGCCCGTACCGGGTCAATATGCGACACGGGGTCAGCCGCGTGCGGCGCGGTCGCCGCTACACGCTCGGCATCATCTTCCACGACGCGGCGTGAGGGGTGCAATGACCGGTGATCTGTTTCACGCCGACGCGCAAGTGCGGCGGCAGGTCCTCGTTCCTGGGGCCGTCTTGCTGCGGGGCTTTGCCAACGGGGCGACTGCGGAACTTGGGGCCGGGCTGGCACGAGTCGTAGCGCAGGCGCCCTTTCGCCACATGGTGACGCCGAGCGGCCGACCGATGTCGGTGGCGATGACCAATTGCGGGACCTATGGCTGGGTGACCGATCGCGCCGGGTATCGCTACGATCCGATCGATCCCGAAAGTGGACGTCGCTGGCCGTCGATGCCCAAAGCCTTCGCCGTGCTGTCGAGTGAGGCGGCGGCGGCTGCAGGCTTCGGTGGATTCGCGGCCGATGCCTGCCTGATCAACCGCTATCCACCGGGCGCCCGGCTATCGCTGCATCAGGACAAGGACGAACGAGACTTCGACCAGCCGATCGTGTCGGTGTCGCTCGGGGCTTCGGCGGTGTTCCTGTTCGGCGGGCTTAAGCGCACCGACAGGACATTGCGCGTTCCAGTGACGCATGGCGATATCCTCGTTTGGGGCGGCCCGGCGCGTCTGAATTATCACGGCGTTCTGCCGGTGAAAGCCGACGATCATCCATTCGCCGGCGGGTGCCGCATCAATCTGACGTTGCGCAAGGCGGCGTGAGCGAGGTGCAAACGAACGTGCAGGCCGGTCGCACGCAACCGGCAATCGTCCGCCCGCTACCAGAGACAAAGAGCCCGCACGAAGTGTGCGCCCGCCGATCCCGGCGCGGGTAGCAGGATATGCTGCGCGACGCCTGCGTTCCGCGAAAACGGCGCGGGTAGATGCATTCAGACCCGCACAGGCGCCTATAATCACGGGAGCAGCATGCCGTGACGCCGGGGGGATAGCGTGCAATTTTCGAGCCTGCGATTCGCTGATGTCGTCGTGGTCGCCCCCGCCGGCCAGATCGACCATCCGAATGCCGCACGCCTGCAGCAAGAGCTCGCACCCGTCACCGAACAGGCCGGCACGAGCGCCGTCGCGCTGGTGCTGGATTTCTCCGCCGTCGGGTACATCAGCAGCATGGGGTTGCGCGTTCTGATGATCGCGTCCAAGGACCTGCGCGCACACGGTGCGAGGATCGCGGTGGCCGATTTGCAACCCGTTGTCGCAGAGATCTTCGGGATCGCTCGCTTCGGACACGTCGTCGAGGTCTTTCCCTCCGTGCGCGCGGCCTTGCAGGCATTATCGGCGCCGGCGCTGGCAGCCTACGAGACCGCCGCTCTATGAAATGCGTCCGCTTCTGGGGCACGCGCGGCTCGCTGCCGGTGGCGCTCACGGCGACCGGCGTGCGCCGGAAAATCCTCGCGGCCCTGCGCGGCGCGGCGGGAAGGAACTTCGCCTCGGACGCCGACCTGAACGCGTATGTCGATTCGCTCGGCATGCCCGTGGCCGGCAGCTACGGCGGGCATTCCTCGTGCGTCGAGATCGAGACAGGCGGCAAGGAGTACGTTCTTTGCGACCTGGGCAGCGGCGTGCGAGCATTCGGCCAGCAGGCGATCGCGCGGCACGGCCCGGGCTCGCCGCAGATCTATCACGTGTTCATGTCGCACGTGCATTGGGACCACATCATGGGGTTCCCCTTCTTCCCGCCGGCCTACATTCCCGGCAACACCATCCGCATTTACGGCGGCCATGAGGTGGTCGAACAGGCGTTGCGACGGCAGCAGGGACCGCCGTCCTTTCCGGTGGATTTTTCGGCGCTGCGGGCCGACATCGAGTTCATCCGCCTCGAACCAGGACGCCGATACGACTTCGCGGGCCTGGCGGTCACCATGATGCTGCAGCGGCACGGCGGCGACTCGTTTGGCTATCGCTTCAGTGCGGGCGGCCGGACGGTGGTCTACTCGACCGATTCGGAGCACAAGCTCACCGATGTCGCGGAGACGGATGCGTTCGTCAAATTCTTTCGCGATGCCGACCTGGTGATCTTCGACGCAATGTATTCGCTGGCCGACGCGATGTCGGTCAAAGCCGACTGGGGACATTCGAGCAACATTGTCGGGGTCGAGCTGTGCCAGATGGCGGGCGCGAGACACCTCTGCATGTTCCATCACGAACCGATGCACGATGACGAAGCAATCGCCCGGGTGCTCGCAGAAACGCGGCGGCTCGAGGAGATCACCCGAAGCGGGCCGCCGCTCGAGGTGAGCGCCGCCTACGACGGGATGGAAATTCGTTGGTAAGCGGTTCGGCGGCGACGACACCTGCGAGCGCATCTCACCGCTGGACCTGGGCAGTCGGCCTGGCCTTGCTCGCCGTACTGGCGGCCTTGATCTGGTCGCAACCGCGCTGGAACGCCCGGCTCCAGTCCTCCGGATTCGACACCTATCAGCTTTTGCAGCCGCGCCAGATCGTATCGACGCCGGCTACAGTGGTCGAGATCGACGAGCGCAGCATTGCCCGCCTCGGGCAATGGCCGTGGCCACGCACGGTCATGGCCAAGCTCATAAGGGACATCAATCAGGCGCGACCCCTGGCGATCGGCATCGACATCCTGATGCCGGAGCCGGACCGCTTGTCACCGGAACGAGTGCTGGAACAAGCACAGCAAAGCGACCCCCTGCTCGCGCAGCGTCTGGCGATGCTGCCGTCGAGCGACATCGTGCTCGGCCGCGCAATCTCCAGCGCGCCGGTCGTCCTCGGCATTGCCGGCACGGCCGAGCGTTCCGGCAGCGAGCTCATCGCAACCCCTTTTGTCGTCGTCGATCGTGCGCGGCGCGATCATTCGACCGCCGCTCCCGCAGCGAACCTCGCGCACTATGCGGGTGCACTGGCCAATATCGATCTGCTGGACCGCGCCGCGGCAGGGCACGGCCTCATCTCCGCCGGCCGCTCGGACGACGTCATTCGGCGTCTTCCGGTTGCCGCGCGCGTCGACGAGCGCTTCGTCCCCTCGATGCCGATCGAGATGCTGCGCGTCGCGTTGAACGCGACCGCCATTCGGCTGTTCGTCGACGGCCCGAAGATCGAATCGATCTCCGTTGGCGATCTTGTCGTCCCGACGGAGGGCGACGGGGAGCTGCGCATCTACTACTCCCAGCCAGATCCGCGTCGCTCGGTATCGGCCATCGACGTGCTCGACGGTCGGGTCGAGTCTTCGCGCTTCGAGCAAAAGCTCGTACTGATCGGCACCACCGGGTTGGCGATGGTCGATTACCAGAACACGCCGCTGGGGCAGCGCATGCCGGCAAGCGATATCCAGGCGCAAGTGCTGGAAAACCTCTTCGACCAGACCTGGCTCGTGCGCCCTTCCTGGGCACGTACGCTCGAACTCGCGCTGTTCGTGCTGCCCGGGCTGCTGCTGATCGCGACCACGCCGCGCTGGAAGCCGCGCAATGCGGCGCTGCTCGCGACGGCGTGCATGATGCTTCCGGTCGTCGTCGGGGTCGCCGCATTCCTGGGGCCGCGGTGGGTGCTCGATGCGGCCGCCCCGGCACTGGGGCTGGTGATACTGTTCAGCTTCCTTTTGTTGTTGAGTCTCGGCGAGGCGAGCCGACAGCGCAGGCGCCTCGAGCAGATCGTCCAGGCGCAGCGCGAGCAAGCCGCATACGTGGCCGGCGAATTGGAGGCGGCCAGGCGCATCCAGACCGGGTTTCTTCCGCGTGCCGACTTCCTGCGCGGCGATCGGCGCGTCGAGCTCGCCGCGTCGATGACGCCGGCGCGCGAGGTCGGCGGCGACCTGTACGATTTCTTTCTGCTGGGCTCCGACCGGCTCTTCTTCCTGATCGGAGACGTCGCGGGCAAGGGCGTCTCGGCCAGTCTGTTCATGGCCGTCAGCAAGGCGCTGTACAAGAGTGCGATGCTGCGCAGCGCCGACGCGACAATCGGCGAGTTGATGCGCACCGCGAACACCGAGGTCTCGCGCGACAATCCGGAGATGTTCTTCCTCACCGCGCTTGCCGGCGCGCTGGACCTGCGCTCGGGTGAGATCGAATATTGCAACGCGGGCCATGACAATCCGTATCTGCTGAGTCCGGACGGGGCCAAGCTCACGCGATTGGCGGATGGCGCCGGGCCGCCCCTATGCTCGGTCGAACGCTTCGACTACCAAAGCGCCGACGGCCGGATGGAGCCTGGCGATCTGCTCTGCCTGGTGACCGACGGAGTGACCGATGCGCAGAATCCGGCCGGAGAACGCTACGGCACCCGCCGGTTGCAGGAGCTGCTTGGCCGGCGGCATGCAGGCGCGAACTGCGCGCAGGCGCTGGTCGATGCCGTGCGCGCCGACGTGCAATCGTTCGCAGCAGGCGCCGAGCCCGCCGACGATATTACGGTGGTCGTCCTGCACTGGATCGGACCTCGCGCTTCCGCGTAGCTGCGCAGGTTGCGCCCTGCTCGCGGGGACGCGATTCGCGCACCCGTCAGCGGACCAGGATTTCCACCCGGCGGTTGCGCGGCTCCGACTCGGACGTCGCGATGACCGGGGCGCGCTTGCCACGCGAGATCGCGCGGACGTTTTCCGCGGCGACCCCCAGACGCATCAGCGCAGCGCGCACCGTCTCGGCCCGCTGCTGGCCCAGCGCGTCGTTGAAAGGATCGCTTCCGACCAGGTCGGTGTGGCCGACCACCAGGACATCCGGCACCGGCCGCCGCGCGATCTCAGCGAGGATCTTGTCGACGTCGAGCTTCGACTCCTCGGTCAATTCGTCCTTGCCCTCGACGAAATAGAGAATGAACGTCTCGGCACGGCTCGGCTGGGCAGCAAGAGCGGCGCCGAATTGCGTTTCGACCTCCTGCGCGCTCGATGCATAAGCGCGCGGTCCGAGGGGCGTCACCTTGGCGGCGGCGTACGGCCGGTCGAGGACGATTTCCCTGTCGCCCTCCTTGACCGCGACCGCGCTGGGGTGGCCATCCTTGTCCGGCAAGAGCACGACCACGCCCTTGCTGACGCACGCCGCGAGCACGGCGCAGGCCAGCATCAGTGCCGCCGAACGAAAGACCCATTCCCGCGGTTCAATCATCGACGCTGACCACGAACGCGGTCCCGCGCGCACCGAGTACGGCCGTAGGGGTGCGCAATGTCATCGCATCGGGAGATTGCTTGGCGATGCGGCCGGAGATCACCGCGAGCGTGCCGCGGTTCAGCGATGCATCGAACCGACCCTGATTGGTCGTGGGCTCGAACGCGTACCGATCCAGCGACAGCACAGTGCCCGGGCCCGCCGAGAGCAACGAATCGTCGTCCATCGTGATCCCGACCGAGCCGTCGCTGCCGGTCTTGACGATGTCGGCCGTCTGCAGCCGCGTTCCGACCGAGCCCGGCAGGGTTTGTCCGTTGCGCTCGATCGTGACCTCGCCTTTCGACGTCTTGATCTGGCCGATGTCGGCCGCGAACGCCAGGTTCCCGAGCCACATCAAAGCGAGCACAGTCGTCGCGCCACAGAGACGCATCAATGCAATCCTCACGTTCTCTCCTTCCGCCGGTCGCAGCCGACGACGATACGCAAGTCTACAGCGGAAGGCGACGCCGCGACCACGAAGACCTGCTGCGAGGGCCGGCGGAGTCAAGGCATTCATCAACGTGGCAGTGCCCCTTTCGCATTCTCCTCGGCTGCGGTATATTTTCGTCCGGGGAGCAACGAAGTCTGCGGTCGTGAGGCGATTGTGGCAAAAGCCATACCTCATTCTAATCGACCCGACGTGCCCCCTGGTTTCGGCGCGAGCTCGGGGCTGCGTGTACAGCCTTTCCTTTCGAGCGGGCGAAGATGGAACGGCCTCGTCGGTGAGGTCTATCGGGTGCGCGACGTGGATTATGTCGCACAGTATCCCGACCATGTGGTATCGCTCTTCCTGCGCGGGCCCGTCGACCTCCTGCAGCGTCGCAGCGGGCGCGCCACGCAAAGAACGATGCACGCGGGGGATATCATCATCGCGCCGGCCGGCGAGCCAAAATTAGTGCGTCATCGGGAAGAAGCGGAGATTCTGAAGTTGCGCATTGTCCCTTCCTTCTTCGAGAAGATCGTCGAGGACATGGACGGAACGCTGCGCGGGAACATCGAGCTGCTAGACAATTTGGGCACTCGCGATGCGTACCTCGAAGGCCTCGCCCGCCGGTTGCTCTCGGAAATCAGGACAGAAGGGTTCGCCACCCGGATCTATGTGGAGTCACTTGCCAACGAGCTCGCCGTTCATCTGCTGCGGCATCATTCGACCGCGAGAAAGCTCGATGACGCGCCGTCGCGCAGGCTGCCTCGACATAAGCTGGAGCGCGTGACCGAGTTCATCGACGATCACCTTCGCGACAGCCTGACGCTCGAAGAAATTTCACAATCGCTCTCGATGAGCCCGTATCATTTCGCCCACCTGTTCAAGCAGACGGCCGGGTTGACGCCCCACCGCTATGTAACCCAGCGCAGAATCGAGCTCGCGAAGGCGCTGCTGCGCGAGACGGAGTTGTCCGTTACGCAAATCGCGCTTCAGGTCGGTTACGCGAGCCAAAGCCACTTCTCCGTCGTCTTCCATCAGTGCACCGGTCAGACGCCGCGGCAATACCGGCGCGACACCTGATCTCGACACCCACGGCCGCGCGCTCGCCTTCCCTCCTCTGCCGCCGGATGAGGCAAAAGCTATCGGCGTCTCCGCGGCCTTGCCCGCAGCACGGGACAGTCGCCCGATTCCTTTGTTGCCGGAATTGGCACGCGCAATGCGTATGGCCCAAGTCAGCACGAAAACAAATAGCAATTTTTCGAATGTTTTGACAAGAAATCAAAAGAGTTCGCCGTTGGACACTGCTACATTTCCAGCTCCGGCGGCCATGCCTCGCATGTAGCGCATCGCATCCCCGGAGAGCACCTATGCCGGGGTCTGCAATGCGTCGCTTGGATTCACGCCAACGCGTTTTCTCGAAGGGCCGTTGCACTGAGAGCGCGAGAACCGGGTGTGCGCGCACGCGGCTACGTTCCTTGCGCGCAAGCTTCTCAAGTTCACCGCTCCCCTTCGTGACAGCACCCCGGGTCATGCTGCTTCTCGTGACGACGTTTGTCGTACCAACGGCAGGCGCAGAGATCTTCAGGTGTGTCGCGAAAGATGGAGTCGACCTTTACCAAAATTTTCCATGCCAGTTCCAATCGATAGGCTGGGTGCCGACCAGTATCGGGGTACCGCCGGCACAGTTGGCGCCGATACCTTCGAGGCAGCCGAACACCAATACTCGCGGTCATGCGGATACCGTGGCCAGCAGGTCGACCTCTTCGCAATCAACGCTGCAGGTAGGCATGACCACGGAGGCCGTGAGAGCGATGTGGGGCGAACCAACGGACTCTCATTGGGAGGAACCCGGTGTGGGAGAGCGTTCCGAGGTTTGGTTATATGGCAACGCTCGATCAGTGCGCTTTATTGACGGCCGCGTGTCGGCGCTACGGCGATAGGGCAATAGTTACGGCGCGCGGCACGACGGGTGCACAAGCGGGCAAGGCCATAAGCCTGTCGCTTTGCCCCTGGTGTCGAGAAGGTCTGGAGGCCGCCTGCAGGGCGGCAGAAAGCGAGGTATCAATCGATAGACATCGAAGCATTGGGCAATGAAGCAGGTCATCACAGAGGAGAGCAGCAATGAAATCGATTAGCAGACGAGTCGGGCACCGGAGCGCCATTGTGGCGGCAGTGTTGGGCGTCATTACGGCCCTATGCGCCGGCAGTGCGCTGGCGGTCGCCCAAAGCGGCGAAGCAAAGAACATGACCTTGGTGGGGCATGATGACCTGCAAGGGCGCGCGAGCTATCAACCTAACTTCATCGACTATCCTGATGGAAGAACGATCGCGTTCGCAGGAACACATGCGGGTATCTTGCCCAATCGGCTGAATAATGGCGTTATGGAGCCGAACGGAACGATGATCGTCGATATCACCGATCCGAGGAATCCGGTCGAGAAATTTCATATTCCAGGTCCGGCAGACGGATCCGGAACGGCAATGGTGCGCCTGTGCCTCGGTTCCGACCTGCCACACGGAACATCCGGCCACGTTTATATGCTGCGCAACACCAATACCGGGTACGAGACGTGGGACGTGACCGATGTTGGGGCGCCGGTGCATGTCGGCACCTTGTCTGGCATTCGATCCACACAC
Source organism: Casimicrobiaceae bacterium (assembly GCA_036493675.1). GTDB lineage: Bacteria > Pseudomonadota > Gammaproteobacteria > Burkholderiales > Casimicrobiaceae > PALSA-1003. The sequence goes on along the minus strand of DASXPJ010000043.1, from coordinate 243,785 downwards.
AAGGACTGGTGGGAATGCAATACGGGGATCGCCTATATGCCCGGCAGCAAAGACGCCTCATGGGGTCAGCCGCTGTGGCGCCAAAGCCAGTCGATGGTCATCGTCGACTGGAGCAATCCCAACGGCGCGCCGAATTACATCCGAACGTTCGGCCTAGTGGGTGCACAGCCTAGCGGAACGGGACCTGTGCCCCCATCGCTTCACGGCCCGATCTCGGCGCACCAGCATCCGAACGCCGCCGGCATGCTCGTGAGCGGGCTCGACGTCATCGGGAATCGCATCTACGCGGCCTATGGCGTTGGCTCCAACGGCGTGATCCAGATCATCAACCGGACCAAGCTGTTGCCGCCGGCTTATGGCGGTACGTACACGGGTGATCCGGACAATCCGACGAACGATCAGCTGCTGTCCGCGCAAGTCGGCATCTTCTACTTGTCCCCCGACCAAGGCGGCCACACCTCCATGCCAGTGTTCGGGATGGCACCGAAGAGCTTGCAGGACGTTCCGCAAAAACGTGACATCGTGATAGTCACATCCGAAGCCGGCAACTGCAATTCGCATCACTGGGGGTTCCTCGCCGACGTGACGACGGAAAACTCGATCGACCCGACCACCGGACAGCCGACGCGCCAGAACCAATGGCAGGGGCCGATGGTGCTGTCGACGTTATGGGTCGATCCGCATTCCGGCGAGACCTATCCCCGCGGCGACTACTGCTTCCGGGGCCAGCGCTTCGGTACGCATTCAGTCGAGGAGAACTTCCGCAATCCGTACTATGGCAAGCTGACGTTCACGGCTTACTTCAACGCCGGGGTGCGTGCGTGGGACATCCGCGACCCGCAAGGACCGGTCGAAGTAGGCTTCTACGTAGAGGCTGCCCCGAACAATACCTACATGACCAATAACGTCGAAGTCGACAATCGCGGCAACATCCTTACCGTCGACCGCCTCGGCAATGGGATGGACATCCTCCAACTGCACGGTCCGGCGGCGCAGATTGGCTTTGGGCAAAGGTGACGATCACCGCATCGAAACGAGCGCAATATAAAGGCGCGCACGGTTATAGCGGAGATTGATAGTCGAGCAGCATTCGGGGCACGCGTTTACGGCGTGCCCTTTCTTTTGGTTCGTCGCCGACTTGTGTGAAAGGTCAGCGCACGTTGGCGTCGACCGCTGCCCTTGCGGGGCATCGCCGGCGAAGTGGCGGTGTACGAGATACCCTGAAGCGGAGCGCCATGACTGCGAGTTGCTACCTTTGCGCCATCGGGGACAAGACGATCCCGGGTACCGAAGCAGGCGACGCCGTTGGGGCCTGCAAGGTATGTGGCGTCCTCGCGTGCCAAGGGCATGCCGTTCGCGACGCGACCTATCCCCGCTGGATCTGCGTCCTTTGCGATCTGACGCTGCTGACCGTCGCCGCAATCCTGCAGAGCGGCGACGAGGACGCGCAACAGGTCGCGTTGCAGGGTGTGTCCGAGGAGGTGATCCGGTCCGCACGATCGATACGCTCCGCGCGACAATATTTCGAAGGACGATCGGAGGATTCCTGGTCGTGGCTCGGCAAAGCGGCCGACGATTACCGCGGGTTGCCGGCGTCGGCGCTCGAGGGCGTGGCCTCGCGGATGTGGCGCCGGCTGCCCGACGATGGACAGGAGCTGATGCGCTGCGCGCTCGCCATCGCCGACAGGCTCGAGATCGCGGACAAGCAGATGCCCGAAATGCTTCGGCACGTACGCGCGGGAGTTGTGCGCCGTGTCTGACGCCTTCGACGCACGCGCCAACCCCGAGTGGACCTCGGCAGGAGCGGTCTCGGTTCCGCAACAGACCTGGGATCAAAGTGCCTTGCGTGACGCGCGCTACGTCCGGCTTACTCGGCAAGACACCGCAACTTCGGCGATCTACAAAGTCAGCCCGCGAGGATCGGCAGGAGGAAACGTGGTGTGGCTCAGCGCCGGGCAACTCGGGCTCGTGCCGAATCAGGTCAGTGCGGTCCTGATCGAGGCTGCCGGCAGGAACGCCTATCAATGGAGCCAGCTCGTCGACACCGGCTGGGGCAAGCTGACCCTGCTCGGCCTAGCGCTGGGCCTCATCGGCATCGGTATCGATGGCGCGTTCGACATCGGCAAGTACAAACCGCTCATACCCACCAGCGATACCGTCGCCGCCGGCGCGCGCTCCATCGCCTATGTTCTGAAAGCGGCCGGGCTGTTGATCGTCTTCCTGCAGGCGACCTGGTTCAAGAGGGATTAAGGTATTCTGAGAAGATCCAACGTGCGGACCGGTCCGTTTCAAAAGACGACTGGGTCTGCGGTTGGACGACAGGCCATGCGTTGGGAGGCGCGTGAACGACGAACAGTCCGTTTTGCCGGCTACTAGCGCGTTCGTCTTTACAGGCCGTGCGAGCGTTTATTTCCGCATTTGGGCCGTCAGCCTGCTCCTGTCGATCCTCAGCCTCGGAATCTATTCTGCCTGGGGAAAGGTTCGCAAGAAGCGCTATTTGTACGCACACACGATACTTGATGGCACGGGATTCGAATACAGAGCCTCGCCGCTGGCGATTCTCAGGGGGCGCGTGATCGCGGTTGCGCTGTTCGGCGGATTCGCGCTGAGCGGGCACTTTGTGCGAGGAATGCAAGCGGTATTTGTCCTCCTTCTGCTACTGCTCCTGCCGTGGATCGTCGTAGCTGCTGCCCGCTTCAACGCACGCAACTCAGCGTGGCGAAATATAACTTTTGGCTTCGACGGCACCATAGGTGAAGCTGCCAAGATTTTTCTCGGTCTTGGCGCGCTTGCGATCGTCACCTTGGGCTTCGGCTATCCTTACTTCAAGATGAGACGAACGCGTTTCATAATTGCGCGCCACCATTTCGGAACGACTCGACTGGAGGCAGATATTGCGGCTGGTGGCTTCATCGTCACGTACCTGCTCGCGGTGTTGATGACTATCGGCCTGGTCGTTTTAGTGGTTGTCGCGACGATCGTGGAGGCAATGCTATCGCGCGCTGCGTCCCACGCCGCACCGAACCAAATCGTCTTCCTGAGCGACATGGCCCTGTCATACGCGGGCTACATCGCGGTGTACGCGTATGTCCGCGCGAGGCTCGGCAATCTGACTTTCAATGCCATCGTCGCAGGGCCCTTGCGCTGCCGCAGCAGACTCCGTGCGCGAGACATGGTATGGCTCTACATAACCAACGTGCTCGCAATTTTAGGCACCGTGGGGCTGGCTGCGCCGTGGGTAACGGTGCGGATGGCGCGCTACCGCATCAACCGACTGCGCCTGGTGGGCAGCACGACGCCCGAGGTCTACATGGGGGCGCGAAGGGAAACAAGCAGCGCCACAGGGTCGGAAGTAAGCGACCTTTTCGACGTGGATGTCTCCCTATGAGAACCTTCAGCGGTACTTTCTTCAGCGGTCTTCAGGCAGTGCCGGTATCGGTTGAGTTGGAAACCGGTGAAGGCGGGATCGCGATCTGCGACGCTCTGGGAAAGCGAACGCTGCGCCGAGATCAGATCGTGGCGGACGCGCCCGTTCCAGGCCTGTGCCGGCTGCTTCGCACTTCCGATGGCGAACTCATCGAAACAGACAACGACGAGGCGGTGGAAGCGCTCTGGCCCACGCGTAACCTGACGGCTCGTGTGGCCTTCGCGCTCGAATCGCGGTGGTGGGCTGTGGTAGGAAGTCTCGGACTGACCGCAGGTATCGTATGGGTGATCGTCGCGTACCTGCTGCCGCTGGCCGCTGACCCGGTATCGCGGCTGATCAATCCAAAATTCGAACGGATCCTCGGCCAGCAGTCGTTGGCCACACTCGACCGGATTGGGTTCAAGCCCACTGAACTGTCCGAGCAAAAGCAGAAGGCGCTGGCCAGCAATTTCCGGTTGTTCATCGCCGGCGAGCCCGGCGAGGAGCAATACCGCCTCGAATTTCGCAAGGCGCCCGTCGCGAACGCGTTTGCGCTTCCAGGCGACATCATCGTCGTTACCGATGAAATGGTGAATACTGTCAAAGGCTACGACGAGTTTTTTGCGGTGGTCGCGCACGAGATCGGCCATATTCATGGGCATCATGCGATGCGAATGGTCCTGCAGGACTCCGTCCTGGCGGTATTGATGACCGCGCTAGCGGGAGACGCCGTAGGCACGACCGTTATTGCGGCCGCCCTGCCATCGGTATTGCTGCGGTCACGATACTCTCGACAGTTCGAAACCGAGGCCGATGAATATGCTTTCGCAATGCTCAGGCGACACGAAGTTTCGCCGCGGGTGTTCGCCGATGTGTTGCGGCGCCTGCAAACCGAAGAGTCTGGAGCGCAGGATACGACTATGTTGCGGTACCTCAGCAGCCACCCGGGGACCGAGGAAAGGATTCGGCGCGCGGACGAGCAGCGCTGACCGGAGTCGATCCGGGACAGCCAATACCGCGCGAAGTTGACGGTCGTTAAAACCGCAGCGGAATAGCGCTCCTCATCCACGAGCCGAAATCGGCTAACCTCCCGGTTCGTCTTCGATCCTCTATCGTCGCCATGTCGTCGGTCTTGTTCTCTCCGTTCGCGCTGCGCAGGGTCGTACTCGCCAACCGCATCGTGGTTTCACCGATGTGCCAATACTCGGCCGTCGATGGCCGCGCCACCGACTGGCATCTGGTGCACTGGGGCCAGCTCCTGCAGTCGAGCGCGGGCATGTTCACCATCGAGGCGACCGCGGTGTCGGCGGTCGGCCGCATCACCTACGGTTGCCTGGGCCTATACGACGACGCCTGCGAGGATGCGCTGGGCCACCGCCTGGCGATCGCGCGCAAACTCGCGCCGCCGATGCCGGTGGCGCTCCAGCTCGCGCACGCGGGCCGCAAGGGCTCGTCGCAAGTTCCATGGGAAGGCGGCCAACTCATTCCCGCCGCGCAGGGCGGGTGGACGCCGGTGGCGCCGTCGACGATTCCGCAACTTCCCGGCGAGCCGCCGCCGACGGCGCTGCGGACTGCGGACATCGCGCAAATCAAGCGTGACTTCGTCGCCGCTGCGAAGCGCGCTGAACGTGTCGGCATCGATGCGCTCGAACTGCACTGCGCGCACGGTTACCTGCTGCACGAATTCCTGTCGCCGCTTTCGAACCACCGCGACGACGATTACGGCGGCTCGTTCGCTAACCGCGCGCGCTTTCCGCTCGAAGTGTTCGCAGCGGTGCGCAACGCGTGGCCGCAGGACAAGCCGCTCGGCGTGCGCATTTCGGCAACCGACTGGATCGAGGGCGGCTGGACGATCGAGGACTCGGTGACCCTGGTGCGGCATCTCCAAGCGGCCGGTTGCGATTGGATCGACACGTCCAGCGGCGGCATCTCGCCCGCGCAGAAGATTCCGCTCGGTCCCGGTTATCAGGTCCATCTCGCGCGGGAGATTCGCCGCGCGACGGGGATGCCGACGATGGCCGTGGGCCTTATCACCGACGCGAAGCAGGCCGAAGCGATCGTCGCGGCGGGCGACGCGGACCTGATCGCGATGGCGCGCGCGATGCTATGGGATCCGCGCTGGCCCTGGCACTCGGCCGCCGCGCTGGGCGCTCAAGTCCAGTCGCCCCGGCAGTACTGGCGCTCGGCGCCACGCGAGGCAGCGAGCGCGATCGCGAATGCGAAGCTGGGGATGCGGTAGCCATGCATGCCTCGGCGCCATGGCGCCCGATTTTTGACAAGGGTTCCGGCGCAAATTGGGTTGTGGGTTCGACCTAGATGGAGGTGAAAGCGCTGTATCCGACCACGGTGTCGCAACGGGAACGACCGAGTGGGCTCGCTATTTGCGCAAAAAAAGAACCTCGAACCGCAAGGGATCCGAGGTCCAAGACGGTGCACACCGATTCGCCGCGGAGCGGCCGGATCAAGAGCGGAGGTTGTAAGATTCGCCTTGGGAGTTGGCGGCGCGCTTGAGGGGCGCGCGAACGCAAGCTCCAGCCAGGAGGAAGCAGCGATGGCCATTGCAGAAACATCCGCCCGGAAACTCGCGAAGCGACCTGCGGCGCGCCGGGCGACGAGCCCACGTGACGCTGGCGAGCACGCGGCGCAGCTTCACGCCACGTTGGTTTCGACCGTCCGAGATCTGGCCTGGGTCGGCCAGCATGCGGAAGCGGTGGAGCACGCGACGCAGGCCCTCGGCGAAGGCGCGGTCGGCAAGCCATTGCCGATTGCGGCACAGATGGAACTGCTGGATCTTCGCAGCGACTCGTACATCGCGCTCGGCAAGCTCGATCTCGCGGCGCGTGACGCGGTGGCGATGCTGGACCTTGCCGCAGCAGGCAACGCCCCAGCCTTGAAAGCGCGGGCACTCAGCCGTCAGGCAATAGTGCAGATGCGACGGGGTGCGCTGAAGTCCGCACTGGAAGCAGCGACCGCGGCCGAGAAAGCAGCGCGGCAGTCGCGGCAAAAATCGCTGCACGCATTGACCTTGCTCCGGCTCGCCGAGGCGCGAAATCGATCGGGAGATCACCGGGCGGGTGTGCAGGCCGGGCGCCAGGCCATTCGCCTCTTCGAAGACGCCCGCGACCTCTCGGGGAGCGGCCGCGCGTATTGGGTCACCGCGTACGCATCCAAGGGCCTTGGCCGAACCAAGGAATCGCGAGCGGCCGCACTCAAAGCATTCGAGCTGTGCACGCGCGCAGGCGACCGCTATGGCGTCGGCAACGCGTTCGTCATCCTGTCGCAAAGCGAATCCGACATTACCGAATCGCTGCGACGCCTGCGCGATGCCCGGGAAGCCTTCGAAGCGGCGGGCTACGCGGACCGGCGCGCGGTCGTGATCGGCAATCTCGGCATCGGCTACTTCGAGCTTGGGCTGTTTCAGCATGCCGGGCGTCTGTTCCGGGAGGGCGTGGCCATCAATCGCGCGATCGGTGCCAGGCAGGGTCTGAGCTACGGTTTTTCCAATTTGATCAGTAACGCCCTGGAGCTTCGCGACCTCGACCGGGCGCGAGCCGGGCTTCGGGAATATGGTCACCTTGTGTCGGACCTCGGCGATGCCAACATGGACTCCGGGTTCACGAGATACGAAGGCGACCTCGCGTTCCTGGAGCGAGATTACGCGACCGCCACCCGGCGTTACCAATCGGCGGTTCAGATCGCGAATCAGGCAGGACTCGGCAGCGAGGTCATATTCCTAACGCTGACGGCGCAGTCGCAGCTCGCTCACGGCGACGCGGCGGCTTCGCTGAAGACGACCTCGAAGGCGACCGAGCTCCACCGGGCACAGGGTTTCCCTAGCCCCGATGGGTTTGCGTCGCAGGAAATATGGTGGCGGCACGCCCAGGCGTTGACCGCGAACAGGAAAGCCGCGGAAGCGCGCCAGGCTCTCCAGCGGGCGTACGGTCTGCTGCTTGAGCGCATCGCCAAGCTTCGCGACGTGGGCCTGCGCCGCAACTACCTCAACAAGAGACCCGTCAACCGGGAAGTCATCGGCGCCTGGCTCGCCGACGGCGCGAAGCACAAGATACCTCGCAGGCGGCTGCTCGCTCATCTCGCCATCGAATCGAATGTGCGCGAGCCGTTCCAGAGGCTCGCGGACACAGGACTGCGGCTGAACGCGCTGCACACCGTCGAGGAAATCCGCGAGTTCATCGTCGAGGAGGCGACAGAGCTTTGCGGCGGCGAGCGCGTGCTGTTGGCACTCGAGCATCGAGGCGAGCCGATGGTTGCGCACGCCCTCCTGCCGCCAGGCGAGCAAGCCGAGGATGTTCTGGCAGCCATCGAGCCGTTGCTTAACGAAGCCCGGCGTGCGGGAACCGTTACGCTGATCCACACTCCCGAAAAGGCGGCCGAACTCAAGCAGCGCTCGCGCGTCATCGCGCCTCTGGTCTTCCAGGGGAAGCTACTCGGATTTCTCTACGCCGACATGGGCGGCGTGTACGGCCGCTTCGATGAGACCGATCGCGACATGCTGGGTCTTCTGGCGAATCAGGCCGCAGTCGCGCTCGACAACGCGCAGTGGTCCGCTGGCCTCGAGCAGAAGGTCGAGGAGCGCACCGCTGAGCTGACTACGTCCAACGCGAGTCTCGAGCAGCGCAACGCCGAGCTGGCGATCATCAATTCGATCCAGAGCGGTCTCGCCTCCGAGCTGGATTTCCGGGAAATCATCGATCTCGTGGGCAACAAGCTGCGGGAAGTCTTCGGCGGAGCCGATCTGGGCATCACCTGGTACGACGAGAAGGCGAACCTGCTTCACTATCTCTATACCTATGAGCACGGAAAGCGGCTTCCGGTCATCTCTCGCCCGCCGAAGTCGGGAGGGATGTTCGAGACCCGGACGCTCAAGCGGCAGCCGATCGTGTTCTCGTGCCTCGACGACTACAAGCGTGCCGGCAACTCGGCGGTGCCGGGGACCGATCAGAGTCTCTCGATGATCACAGTGCCGATCGTCGGCAGTGATCGAGTGCTCGGCGATATTTCGCTCGAAAACTACGAGCACGAAAACGCGTACGGGGACGCCGATCTGAGGCTTCTGACTACCGTCGCCGCCAGCATGGGCGTCGCGCTCGAGAACGCGCGGCTTTTCGACGAGACGCAGCGGCTGCTGAAGGAAACCGAGCAACGCGCTGCCGAGCTGGCGATCATCAATTCCGTCCAGCAGGGCCTCGCGGCGGAGCTCAACTTCCAGGCCATCGTCGATCTGGTCGGCGACAAGCTGCGCGAGGTGTTCAACACTCAGGAGCTCGGCATCCGGTGGTACGACCAGGAGACCGGGCTGGTGCACTATCTTTACGCTTACGAGCACGGCAACCGTCTGATCATCGCCCCGCGGCCGCCAACGCCTGGCGGCATGTTCGAGACGATGCGCAAAACGCGCCAGTCGATCGTCCTCCAATCTGCGGCCGACTACCAGAGGTTGGGCAGCGGGGCGCTTCCCGGAACGGACCTCAGCAAATCGTTGATCGCGGTCCCGATCATCAGTAGCGATCGCGTGCTCGGCTCGATCGTCACCGAGAATTACGAGCACGAAAACGCATTTGGCGAATCCGAGGTGCGGCTGCTCACAACGATCGCCGCGTCGCTCAGCACGGCGCTCGAAAACGCGCGCCTCTTCGACGAGACGCAGCGCCTATTCAAGGCCGAGCAGCAGCGCGCGGCCGAGCTGGCGGTGATCAACAGCATCCAGCAAGGGATGGCCTCGAAATTGGACTTCCAGGCCATCGTCGACCTGGTCGGCGACAAGCTGCGCGAAGTCTTCGATACCGGCGACATCGGCATTCGCTGGTACGACCCGGCGACGAATCTCTCGCACTATCTCTACCAGTACGAGCACGGCGTACGGCAGCACTTCGAGCCGACGGCCCCGCGGGAGGGCGGTCCCTGGTCGACGATCGTACGCACGCGCCAGCCGATCGTCTTCAAAACCGCCGAAGAGTCCGCCAGCGTAGGTGTACTGCCAGGCACCGATACGAGTCTGTCAGCGGCCTTCGTTCCGATTCTCGGCAGCGATCGGGTTCTCGGCACGATCGTGCTTGAGAACTACGAGCGCGAAAACGCTTTCGGAGACGCGGAAGTACGGTTGCTGAGCACGGTCGCGGCCAGCATGGGTGTCGCATTGGAAAACGCGCGACTCTTCGACGAGACCCAGCGTCTCTTGAAAGAGACCGAACAGCGCGCCGCAGAGCTGGCAATCATCAATTCAATCCAGCAGGGTCTCGCGGCGCAGCTCCAGTTCCAGGCCATCGTCAACATGGTCGGCGACAAGTTGCGTGAAGTCTTCGCGACGCAGGATCTCGGGATCCGCTGGCACAACGACAAGACGGGCCTGCTCCACTACCTGTACAACTACGAGCACGGCAAAAACCTGGTGATCGCTCCCCGGCAACCGGTTCCAGGCGGGATGTTCGAGACGATGGTTCGGACGCGTGAACCCGTGATCATCAACACTCTGGCTGAATACGGGAATCTCGGTCAAAACGTAGTGCCGGGCACCGATGCCAGCAAGTCGATGATTGCGGTGCCTATCGTCGGCAGCGACCGAGTGCTCGGCCTGATCGGGATCGAGAACTACGAGCGGGAGAACGCTTTTGCCGGATCGGACTTGCGTCTGCTGACGACGATTGCTGCGTCGCTAGGCACGGCCCTGGAGAAAGCCCGCCTTTTCGATGAGACGCAGTGGCTGCTGAAGGAAACTGAGCAGCGCAACGCCGAGCTCGCCATCATCAATAGCGTGCAGGCCGCACTGGCCGCCGAGCTCAACATCCAGGGCATCTACGATGCCGTCGGTGACAAAATCCGCGAGATCTTCGGTAATCGCGACCTCGGCATCCGCGTCTACGATCCGCGAACCGGGCTGATCCACTATCCGTACGCCTATGAGAACGGCCGGCGTCTGAACATCGATTCGCATCTGCTGAGCAAAACCGGATTTGCGGCGCATGTACTGCGCACGCGCGAGACCATGGTCATCAACGAGAACATGGCCGAGGCTTACGACAAGTACGGCGCGACCTTGGTACCCGGAACGGAGATGGAGAAATCCACTGTCGTCGTTCCCCTGATAGTAGGTGATCAAACTCGCGGCGCGATATCGCTCGCCGACATGGACCGTGAGCAGGCGTTCAACGAATCCGACATCCGCCTGCTGCAGACGCTCGCCAACAGCATGAGCGTCGCGCTGGAGAACGCGCGGCTCTTCGACGAGACCCAGCGGCTGCTCAAGGAGACCGAGCAGCGAGCCGCCGAGCTCACCGTGATCAACCGCATCCAGGAGGGAATGTCGGCTAAGCTCGAATTCCTCGCGATCATCGACCTGGTCGGCGACAAGCTGCGCGAGGTCTTCAAAACGGGGGATCTCAGCATCCGCTGGCACGACCCGAAGGACGATGTCCTTCATTACCTGTATGAGTACAAGCACGGCGAGCGGATCAACAAGGCGCCGATCAAGCCAAACCCCGACGGCATATGGTCGAAGCTCTTGAAGTCGCGGCGACCTATCGTCGCGCATACGCGAGCCGACGCCCGTGCTCAGGGCATGACCACCATTCCCGGAACCCAGGAGAGCCATTCATCGGTCTTCGTACCCATCCTGACCGGCGATCGCGCGCTCGGGATGATCGGGATGGAGGACTACGACCGCGAAAACGCCTACGGCGAGGCCGAAATCCGGCTTGTCAGCACGGTGGCCGCGAGTATGGGTGTCGCACTGGAGAACGCGCGGCTCTTCGACGAGACGCAACGGCTCTTCAAGGAGAGCGAGCAGCGTGCCGCGGAGCTCGCCGTCATCAACAGCGTCCAGCAGGGGCTCGCGGCGGAGCTCAACTTCCATGCGATCATCGATCTCGTCGGCGACAAGATTGCAGAGATCTTCGACTCAGGGCACATGTCCATCGCGTTGTACGAGCGCCAAAGCAACGTCATCACGATCCCCTATTACTTGGAGCACAGTGAGCGTTTCCCCGTTGAGCCTGCGCCGATGGAGAAGGGCTTCAGCGCGCACGTTATCCGGACGCGGCGACCGCTGGTGATCGACAAGGATCTGCTGCAGCGCGGCGTGGAGTTCGGCGGGAAGAGCATCGGGGATCCGAAGGTCGTGGACGTCGGACAAAGCTACGTCGGCGTCCCCATTCTGATCGGTGACGAAGCGCGCGGAGTCGTTGCGCTGTACTCCAACAAGCAGTACGCGTTCGCGGAATCCGATCTCCACCTCCTGACGACGCTCGCCAACACGATGAGCGTGGCGCTCGAGAACGCGCGCCTCTTCGACGAGACGCAGCGCCGCTCGCGCGAGACGTCAGCCCTTGCCGAGGTCGGGCGCGACATCTCCTCGACGCTCGAGCTCGCCACGGTGATGGATCGCATCGCCAGCCATGCGAGGAACCTGCTCAACGGCAGCAGCAGCGCGATCTTCCTTCCCGATCCAGGTGGCCAAACCTACCGTGCGATCGTTGCGGTGGGCGATATTGCCTCAGAGATCCAGTCCACGGAGATCAAGCTGGGCGAGGGCATCATCGGAAGCATCGTCAAGAGCGGCCGCGCCGAGTTCATCAACGATACCGGCGCCGATCCGCGTGGCATTCAGATCCCCGGCACTGAGAAAGAAGAGAACGAGCGACTGATGGTGGCGCCGCTGATGGCCGGCCAGACGGTCAAAGGCGTAATGGCGGTGTGGCGCACCGGGGGTCAGCCCTTCAGCGATAGCGATCTGGAATTCCTGGTCGGGCTTTCGCTGCAGGCGACCGTCGCCATCGAAAACGCGCGTCTGTTCGCCGAGTCGCAGCAGCGCGCCGCCGAGCTTGCGACGGTCAACACCGTGTCGCAGCAGATCGCAGGCAAGCTCGATCTCGCCAACCTGCTCGAGCTGGTGGGCGAGCAGATATGCACGGTCTTCAAGGCCGATGTCGCTTATGTCGCGTTGTACGACCGGCAAACAGGCATCATCGACTTCCCCTACCAGCATGGCGACGAGCTCACGCCGCTCAAGTATGGGGAGGGTCTCACGAGCAGGATTATCAAGTCGGGCAAGCCGCTGATCATCAACCGCGAGACCGACCGGCGCAGCCTCGAGCTCGGGGCGATCGTCGTCGGTCGGCAGGCACTGTCCTATCTTGGCGTCCCGATCCTGGTCGGGGGCACGTGCCTGGGGGTCGTGAGTGTGCAGAGCACGAAAACGGAGGAGGCCTACGACGCCGACGACGAGCGCCTCCTTTCCACGATCGCCGCCAACGTTGGGGTGGCGCTGCAGAACGCGCGGCTGTTCAACGAAACCAAGGAGGCTCTGGAGCGACAGACGGCCACGGCCGAGGTGCTGCAGGTAATCAGCAGCTCGGTGGAAGACACGGCGCCGGTGTTCGAGAAGATTCTTGACAGTTGCGAGCGGCTGTTCGGCACGCAGCACCTCGGGATCGTGGTCGTAGGGGACGATGGGCTGGTAAACCCCGCCGCGATCCGCGGCTCGATCGTGAAAACGATGACTCGCACCCTGCCGATGCCCGTCGAGCAAAGCACCACTGGAAGGGCAATCCGCGAGCGTCGCATCGTGCAGATCAACGACATCGACCAATTCGCCGAATCCAATGCGTGGGCGCGCGAGACCGTCGATCAGGTCGGCAGCTTCTCAGCCGCATGGGTGCCTATGGTGTGGGAGGACCGGGGGATCGGTTCGATCATGATCGTGCGCCAGCCGCCGAGCCCATTCAGCGAGAAGGACGAAGCGCTGCTCAGGACCTTCGCTGATCAAGCCGTGATCGCGATCCAGAACGCCCGTCTGTTCAATGAGACCAAGGAAGCACTCGAGCGGCAGACGGCGATGGCGGAGGTCCTGCGAGTGATTAGCGAGTCGCCGACGGATGTACAGCCGGTGCTCGATGCGGTCGCGGAGCGTGCCGGACTGCTCTGCCATGCAGATGGCAGCCGGGTCTGGCTGGTAGTCGACGGACAATTGCGCGCGATGACGAGCCCGGGTCCCTCGTACAAGCGCAATCGGGATACCGAAGTGCTGCCGCTCAGCCGGAACTCGGTTGTCGGGCGGGCGGTTCTGGAGCACCAGTTCGTGCATGTGGAGGATGTGGTTCCTCTCATTGAATCCGAGTATCCTGATATCCGCGACCTGCAGGCACGGTATGGATTCCGCACGGTCGTCATCGTGCCGTTGCTGCGTGGGGCCGATGCCATTGGCGCGATCTCCCTGCTGCGTAACAAGGTGCGTCCGTTCGACGCGGCAGAAATCAGCCTTCTCCAGACGTTCGCCGATCAGGCCATGATCGCGATCCAGAACGTGCGTCTGTTCAACGAGATCAAGCAGGCGCGCGCCGCAGCTGAGGCGGCCAATGAAGCGAAGAGCTCGTTCCTGGCGACGATGAGCCACGAGATTCGCACCCCGATGAACGCCGTGATCGGCATGAGCGGGTTGCTGCTCGATACCAAGCTCGACGGCGAGCAGCACGACTACGTCGCCACCATCCGCGAATCGGGCGACGCGCTGCTGACCATCATCAACGACATTCTGGACTTCTCGAAGATCGAAGCAGGTCGCATGGATATCGAGGCGCAGCCGTTCGACCTGCGCGAGTGCGTGGAGTCGGCGCTGGATCTCGTCACTGCGCGCGCCGTAGAGAAGCATCTCGACACGGTCTATGTGTTCGAAGGCGATGTTCCGGCGGCCATCGTCGGCGACGTGACCAGGTTGCGGCAGATCATGCTGAACCTGCTCTCCAACGCCGTGAAATTCACCGAAGGTGGCGAAGTGGTGCTGACGGCGAGCTCCAAGCCGATCGCCGCGGATCGGGTGGAGCTCACTTTTTCGGTGCGCGATACCGGCATCGGCCTGTCGGCGGAACTCATGAACCGGCTGTTCCAGTCGTTCTCGCAAGCCGACTCGTCGACCACGCGCAAATACGGTGGCACCGGTCTCGGCCTCGCGATCAGCAAGCGTCTGTCCGAGCTGATGGGCGGGCATATGTGGGCGGAGAGCGAGGGTCCGGGCAAGGGTTCGACATTCTTTTTCAACATCCAGGTGCCGACCGCCGAGCTGCCGGCGGCGCGCCAGCGCGACTTCGTGGGCGTGCAGCCCTCACTGCAAGGCAAGCGCATGCTCGTCGTCGACGACAATGCGACCAACCGCCGCGTGCTCACTTTGCAGGCGGGAAAATGGGGGATGACATCCCGCGCCACCGGTTCGCCGTCCGAGGCGCTCTCATGGCTCGAGGCCGGCGATGCGTTCGATCTTGCGATCCTGGACATGCACATGCCCGAGATGGACGGCATCGCGCTGGCGCGCGAGATACGCGATCAGCGCATCGCGCTGCCACTCGTTCTATTCAGCTCGCTGGGACGGCGCGAAGCCGGTGACGACGAACACCTGTTCAGCGCCTACCTGGCCAAGCCCGTCCGCCAGTCACACCTGTTCGACGCGCTGGTGGGTTTGCTCGCGCACGACACGGCGCCCAGAACGGCCGCAATTCCGGGCAAGCCGCAGCTCGACCCCGACCAGGCCCAGCGCCATCCGCTGCGTATCCTGCTTGCGGAAGACAACGTGGTGAACCAGAAGCTCGCGCTGCGCTTGCTGCAGCAGATGGGCTACCGGGCAGACCTGGCGTCGAACGGTATCGAGGCGATCGAGTCGGTGCAGCGGCAAACCTACGACGTGATCCTGATGGACGTGCAGATGCCCGAGATGGATGGCCTCGAGGCCTCGCGCCAGATCAATGCGCGGTGGCAGCCCAACGACCGGCCGCGCATCATCGCGATGACGGCAAACGCCATGCAAGGGGACCGGGACATGTGCATCGCCGCCGGAATGGACGACTACCTGACCAAGCCGATCCGCGTGGAGCGACTGGTTAAGGCGCTGAACGATGCACCCAGCCGAAAGGACAGGTGATGAGCGCGCCGGCCATCGATCGCGCGACTTACGAGGCGCTCAAGGATACGACGGGCGCCGATTTTGTGCGCGAGCTTGCGAACACCTTTCTCCAAGAAGCGCCGAAGATGCTCGCCGAGTTGCGCGAAGCGCTGGCCGTACGGGATAGCGAGCGGTTTCGCCGGGCCGCCCATTCGCTCAAATCCAACAGCAATACGTTTGGCGCGCTCACGCTAGCTACGATCGCGCGCGAGCTCGAGCTCTCCAGCATTGCAAAGGTGACGGAGAACGACGGTCGCCAACTCGACGTGCTGGCCGAGGAGTACTCGCGCGTTGCGGCGGCACTGGCCGGACTGCGCGATGCGTGACTTGCAAGGCAGCCCCGCGCGCCTGCTCGTGGTCGACGACAACAAGGTCAACCGGCTGCTCCTTACGCGGAGCCTCGAGCTTCAGGGTCACAGTGTCGCGTCGGCCGAAAACGGTCGTATCGCCCTCGAGATGCTGCGTCAGCAAGGTTTCGACCTGGTACTGCTGGACATGGAAATGCCGGATATGGACGGCTTCCAGGTGCTCGAGCAGCTGGCCGGCGACCGTCAGCTCCGCGACCTGCCGGTCATCGTCACTTCGTCGCTGGAAGGAGTCGAGACCATCGTTCGCTGTATCGAGCTCGGCGCCGAAGACTATCTGTCCAAGCCGGTGAATCCGGGGCTGTTGAAGGCACGCATCGGGACAAGCCTCGAGAAAAAGCGCCTGCGCGACCAGCAAAAGGAGCTGATGCGCCGCTTCGCTACGCCAGAAGTCG
Organism: Casimicrobiaceae bacterium; assembly: GCA_036493675.1. GTDB lineage: Bacteria > Pseudomonadota > Gammaproteobacteria > Burkholderiales > Casimicrobiaceae > PALSA-1003. The sequence continues at coordinate 227,678 of DASXPJ010000043.1, read as the reverse complement.
CGCAGGATCTGCAGACTTCGGGGTTTTCCCTCGGCGGCAAGCGGGTTCAGGCGTCGGTTATGTTTTCCGATATTCGAGGCTTCACGTCGCTCGCCGAGTCGCAGCCACCCGAGGAGACGATCGATCTCCTCAACACCTATTACGAACTGATGTTCGATGCCATCAGCGGCCATGGCGGCATCGTCACGCTCATGATCGGCGATGGGCTGATGTCGGTCTTCGGCGCCCCGGTCCCGCTGCCGGATCACGGCGCAAGCGCCGTGCATGCTGCACAGGAAATGGTCGAATTGATCCGTCTGTTCAATCTCGAGCGCGGTACCGCTGGAAAGCCTTCCATCAGGATAGGCATAGGCATCGCCTCCGGCGAGATGGTGGCGGGATACGCAGGCACCAACAAGCGAGCGACCTACACTTGCATTGGCGACACCGTCAACCTTGCGGCGAGGCTCGAGACACACACCAAGGTCGCGCAACGTACGATCCTGATCGACCAGGCCACGCACGCCGCCCTCGGAGGGCGCATAGCGGTCGAGCCTCTCGGGCCGGTTCCGTTCAAGGGGAAGGCGGCTGCGGTCGATGTGTTTGCGGTCGCAACGGAGTCAGATCGGCGCGATAACGCCGACGCCAGCGCCAGCATCTGACGGCCCGAAATCCGCCGCGACGGCTCGCTGTCAGGGTGTCGCTCGAATCACAACGGTCCGAACTGTGCAAAAATGAGCGTCGCCGCCATGTCGCGGCATGGAAGAGGCTCGGGAGAGAACATGTCAATGGTCAAGCGCTGGCTGCTGCTTCTGCTCTTCGCTGCCGTCGCGATTCCCGCGCGTGCGGAAATGGCGGAAATCAACGTCGCGCAGCAATACGGCGTCAGCTTCCTGCCACTGATGCTCATGGAGCGCGACAAGCTGGTCGAGAAGCACGCCCGCGCCGAAGGACTCGGCGAGGTCAAGGTCGGCTGGATCAAGGTCGCCGGGCCGAGTGTGATGAACGACGGCATCATAAGCGGCGCGCTTCAGTTCATTTCGGTCGGCGCGCCTTCGCTGATCACCCTGTGGGACAAGACCAAGGACAACGTCCAGGTCAAGGGCATGTCGGCGCTGACGACCTACCCACTCTATCTCAACGTGCGCAATCCGAACCTCAAGTCGATCCGCGACTTCAGCGACAAGGACAAGATCGCCGTACCGTCGGTCAAGATATCCACGCAGGCGATCATGCTGCAGATGGCGGCCGCCAAGGAATTCGGTGAGCAGAATTATGCCCACTTCGACCCGTGGACCGTCGGTCTGTCGCATCCCGACGCGATGGTCGCCTTCATCAACAATACCGGCGGTGTCGATGCCCATTTCGCAACCTCGCCCTTCCACGAGCAGGAGATCAAGGTCCCCGGCATCCGGACGCTGACCACCAACTACGAGATTCTCGGTGGGCCCGCGACCGCGCTCGTCATCGCCGCGTCGACCAAGTATCGCGAGGCCAATCCCAAAAGCTACAAGGCGTTCTACGACGCGCTGGTGGAAGCCATCGACATCATCAACAAAGACAAGCGCGCCGCAGCGAAGGTCTATCTCGAGCAGGCCAAGGACACCAAGAACAGCGTGGACGACATCTACGCGATGATCAGCGCTTCGGATTATGCCTACACGCTGGTGCCGCAGAAGGTCGGGAAGACGGCGGAGTTCATGTACAAGATAGGCTCGGTGAAAACCAGGCCCGCCTCGTGGAAAGACCTCTTCTTTCCCGAGGTACAGAATCTGCCGGGCGATTGACCGAGGCACTCCGTATGCCTGAGACGCTTCGCATCGGCGCCGGAGCCGGGTTCTCCGGCGACAGGCTGGAGCCGGCGGCCATACTGACCGAACGCGGAGGCATTCGCTATCTGGTCATGGAATGCCTGGGCGAGCGCACGGTGGCATTGGCCCAGCTGCGAAAGCGCGACGATCCCTCTCGCGGCTACGACCCGCTGCTCGAGCGACGTATCGAGCTCCTGCTCCCGCTGTTAAGGCGCCACGACGTGCGGCTTGCGACCAACATGGGGGCCGCCAATCCGATCGCGGCGGCCGACGCCATCATCGCGATCGCGCGCGCCCGGAATACTCCGGTGTCCATTGCGGTTGTCACCGGTGACGACGTGCTCGCGAAAATCGCACCGGACGAGCTCACCCTGGAAACGCGCCTGCCGGTCGCGCACTATGGCGAGCTCGTCTCCGCCAACGCCTATCTCGGCGCGGCCGCCCTGCTGCCGGCGCTGCAATCCGGCGCCGATATCGTCATCACCGGCCGCGTCGCCGATCCGTCGCTGTTCCTGGCTCCGATGGCCTATGAGTTCGACTGGTCGCTGGACGACGTCGACCGCATGGCACGCGGGACCTCGATCGGCCACCTGCTCGAGTGCGCTGGACAGCTCTGTGGCGGATACTATGCCGAGCCGGGCCGCAAGGACGTGCCCGATATGGCGCACCTGGGCTTTCCCTATGCCGACATCGACGCCGACGGCAACGCGACCGTGAGCAAGGTCGAAGGGACTGGCGGCTGCATCACGCTCGCCACTGCGAAGGAGCAACTTCTCTACGAGGTGACCGATCCTTTCGGTTATGTGACGCCCGATGTCGTCGCCGATTTTTCCACCGTGAGCTTGCGCGAGACTGGCCCGAACCGGGTCGACGTGCGCGGCGCGACCGGGCAACCGCGTCCAACGCAGCTCAAGGTCAGCGTCGGCTATCGTGCCGGCTATGTCGGTGAAGGAGAGATCAGCTACGGCGGTGCCAACGCGCTGGGTCGGGCGCGGCTCGCGGGTGACATCGTGCGCGAGCGTCTCGGCACCGAATTTCCCGATCTTCGCATCGACTTGATCGGCAGCACATCGCTCCACGGGAGGTCGTTCGATCACGGCGAGCCCCCGTACGAAATCCGGCTGCGTGTCGCCGCCCGCGCCGCGACGCCGGAACGAGCGATGATCGTCGGCGAGGAAGTCGAAGCGCTCTATACCAACGGCCCGGCGGGCGGTGGCGGCACGCGCAAGTACGTGCACGAGCAGGTCGGGATCGTCTCGACCTTGATCGCGCGCGAGCGCGTAGCGACGAAGCTAACCATGCGAGCGTGGTCGCGCGATGCCCAGGCTGCATGAGCTGGCGCATTGTCGCGCCGGCGACAAGGGAGACACCTCCATCCTGTCGCTGATTGCGTACCGGCCCGAGAATTTTGCGCTGCTGGCCGAGCGCGTGACCGTCGACGCGGTCAGGCGGCACCTGCACGGCATCGTCCTCGGCGAGATCACGCGCTACGAGCTGCCTAATTTATGGGCACTGCAATTCGTCTGCGAACGCGCGTTGAATGGAGGCGTCACCACCTCGCTCGGCCAGGACGCGCACGGCAAGTCGTTGAGCTATGCGCTGCTGGAAATGAGCATCTGAGGACTTGGTGACGGGGTGGCACGCGTCTTCGTCACCGGCGCCGCAGACGGGCTTGGCCGACGGGTGGCCCAACTCCTGGTCGGCGGCGGCCACCGGATCGTCCTGCATGCGCGCAATGCGACGCGCGCGAAGGAGGCGCTCGACGCAGTCCCGGGTGCGGAATCCACCGTAGTCGGAGACCTCTCCAGCATCGCGGAATGCCGGCAGATCGCGGCGCAGGTCAACGCGCTCGGCGCGTTCGATGCCGTCATTCACAACGCCGGCGTCGGCGATCGCGAGGCGCGCCGGACGCCGACCGCGGACGGCCTGCCGCAGGTCTTCGCCGTCAATACGCTCGCGCCGTACGTCCTGACCGCGCTGATCCGCAAGCCGAAGCGGCTGGTGTACTTGAGCTCCGGATTGCATCGCAGCGGCGATCCGACCCTGGAGGATCTCGCCTGGACCGAGCGCCGCTGGAACGGCTCGAGCGCGTACGCGGATTCCAAGTTGCACGATGTCATCCTGGCCTTCGCCGTGGCGCGCAAGTGGCCGGACGTCCTTTCCAACGCGGTCGACCCGGGATGGGTGCCGACCAAGATGGGCGGGCCGAACGCACCGGACGATCTCGACGAGGGCACGAAAACGCAGGTCTGGCTCGCCACCAGCAACGATCCGGCAGTACGGGTCAGCGGGCAATATTTCTATCATCAGGGGCGACGCGCGCCGCACCCTGCCGCCGGGAAAGAAACCGTCCAGGAGCGGTTGCTTGCGCAGTGCGCCAGGATTTCGGGGATCCTGTTGCCGGTGTAGGGTATTGTGCCCAACCGTAGCGGGCGATGGCCGACTCCTTCGAGCGGTCCCGCCGGCCCCCGCCTGTTGACCCTTACGAGAGATTCATGCCAACCGACAACTCTGAACAGATCGCCGAATGGAATGGTGTCTTGGGCCAGCGATGGGTCGCCATGCGGCAGGATATCGATCGCTTCGTACTCCCGTTCGGCGAGGCCGCGCTCGAGGTTGCAGCCCCTCGGCTGGGAGAACGGGTGATCGACATCGGATGCGGGTGCGGAGAAACCTCGATCGAAATCGCGCGGAGGGTCGGGCGGACGGGCAGCGTTCTCGGTATCGACGTGTCGCAGCCGATGCTGGCGTTTGCTCGCGCACAGAGCGCGCCGCCGGATGCGGCTCGCCTCGCTTTCGAAGAGGGCGATGCAGCCGAAGCCAGGCTTCCGGCCGACACTGATCTGCTCTTCTCGCGCTTTGGCGTGATGTTTTTCAGCCAGCCCTCGCCGGCCTTCCACCATTTGCGCAAGTCCCTTCGCCGCGGCGGCCGCTGTGTGTTCGTCTGCTGGCGAACGCCTCGCGACAACCCCTGGGCGATGACACCGCTCGCTGCGGCGCGCGAGGCGATGGGGGTCACCCCTGAGCCTTCGGACCCGAATGCACCCGGCCCGTTTGCCTTCGCTGACGAGGGGCGGCTGCGCACCATTCTGTCGGATGCGGGTTTCGCGGACATCGATCTGCAGCGCTTTGACATGGCGCTTTCCATCGGCGCCACGCCGCACGCCGCCGCCGAGCACGCGGTGCAGATCGGGCCGGTAGCCCGCCTGGTGCGCGAGGTCGGCGTCGAGCATCTGCCGCTTATTCTCGATGCCATCGAGCGAACTCTCACGCCGCTCGCCGCACCGGATGGCGAGGTCGTGCTGAACGGCTCAACCTGGATCGTTGCGGCGGTGAATCGATCCTGAGCGGTCCAACCGCAGCCGCGGAATCTCTAGGCGAAGCCCATTCGTTCCAGGAACGGCGGCCAGCGCGGGTCGCCATGGAGCGGGGCCAGGAGGAGGTCCGTCCCCGAGTAGGTCACTCCGGGGTCGCGCTGCGCGTGCGCACGCTCGAGCCATTCGAACGCCTTCTCGGTTTCGTTTCGATAGGCGTACGCCTCGGCCACCTGGTAGGCCGCAGTCCAGCCGAAGCCGTCGACCAACGCCTGCAACGCCGCGTTGGATTCGCCCGAATGGCCCAGCGCATGCTGGATCATTGCGATGGCCAGGTTGCGAAAGACATCGTGCGATTCGGCTTCCGCCAGCGGCAGCGCCGCCGCGGCGTGACCCTGCAACAGACGCGTGATCGCGAGGAACGCCTGGTTGAGGCCGGCGTTGGGAGCGAGATCGAACGCGAGCTGAAATGAGGCCGCGGCGTCGTCGAGACGATTAGCCATGATGTAGATCATGGCCGCCTGGCGGTGTGTACGCGCCGAAAGAGGATCGAGCGCGATCGTTTTGCGAACGAGCTCGAGCGCCTCGTCCTGCCGGCCCAGAATCCTGGCGAGCCCCGCCGCGGCACGGAGCGCGTGCGCGTCGCCGGGCGCCAATTCCAACGCACGTCGGAACGACGCGTCGGCCGCCGTCCAGTTCCAGTCGTGGCCCTCGAATATCAAGCCGAGCTCGATGTGCGCTTCGGCCAGGCCCGGTGCCAGGCGCAGCGCGTGCTCCCCTGCCTCGCGTGCTCGCTCGTAGCCCTCGTCGATGGGAGCAAAGCCATACCCGGCCTGCACCTGGTGTATCCGCGACAGCCCCGCCCACGCCAGCGCAAAGTCCGGATCGAGCGCCAGTGCGCGGCGGAACAGCTCGATCGCCTTGTCGGTGTCTGCCTGCGTGACCCGTTCACCGAAGAATTTTCCCTGCAGGTAGAGTTGAAAGGCCTCCGGATTGTCGCTGCGGCCCGCGGCCGCCTGGAGCACGTCCGCAGCTGCCGACTTGGCCGTCGCGGTCTCGGCGGGCTCGCCCATGAGCGCCGTGCGAAGCTCCTTGACCACCGATTGGGCGATATCGTCCTGCACCGCGAAGATGTCGTCGAGCTCGCGATCGTAGGTTTCCGACCAGAGGTGCGAATCCGACGCCACCTGGATCAGCTGCGCGGTGATGCGCACGCGTTTGCCCGACTTGCGCACGCTGCCTTCGAGCACCGTGGCTACATTGAGCTTTTGCGCGACCGTCGGAATGTCGACGCCCTTGCCCTTGAAGGAGAATGCCGAGGTACGCGAGGCCACGCGCAGGCCGCGGATTTTCGCCAGCACGTTGAGCAGTTCCTCGGACAAGCCGTCGGCGAAGTATTCGTTCTCCTCGTCCGGGCTCATATTGACGAACGGCAGTACGGCGATCGATGGCGTTTCCTTGTCCTGCGGCGCGACCTGGGACTTGAGCGGCGGAAAGCTTTGCGGCAGATCGGGATGGACCACCTGGAACACCGCCTCCGGGCGTCCGAGGTCCTTCAGGCCGTGCGCGCCGAGCGCCTTGATGCTCGCGAGCGGCGGCAAATGGTCGCGGCAGAGATCGTGCGTCACCTCTGAGAGCAGCGTCTGACCACCGTGTCCGGTGGCGAGCAGGCGCGCCACCCGGTTGAGCGGCGCGCCGAAATAGTCCCCGTCGCGCAACTCGACCGCGCCCGAATGCAGCGCCATGCGTACCCGCAGCTTGGCCGCTTCAGGCCACGGCTCGCGATGGAGTGCGCGCTGCGCGTCGAGCGCCGCGGCAAGCGCATCGGAGGCCGTGTGGAACGCCGCGCAGAAGGCGTCGCCGCCTGTTTTGAAGACGTGGCCATCGTGATCGTCGATGCAATGGCGCAGGAGCGCATCGTGGCGCGCAAGCGCCGCGCGCATCGCAGCAGCATGCGCTTCCCACAGCCGCGTGCTGCCCTCGATGTCGGTAAAAAGCAGCGTGACGGTGCCAGTCGGAAGTTCTGCCATCGTGGGGGTGCCGCCAACCAGGACGGCCTTCGCGAATCATACCCGGCTCGGATTGCAAAAGCAGGACCGCAGGACACAGGCGCGCCTGCGTTGCGAGCCACGACGTGCGGGTTTGCCGGACGGAGCCATCCGCGCTTCCCGGACGGTGCCGGAATCGATTGCCGCCGGACAGACCGTCGGCTCCCGCGCTTGACCAAGGCCAACAGACTCGAAATACTCGGATCGTGTGATCTCAAGCTTTGATTAGGGAGAGCGCTGCATGGAGGTAAACATCAAGGGCAAGCGTGTCATCATCGCCGGCGGCAGCAAAGGCATTGGGCGCTCGATCGCGCTCGGCTTCGCGGCCGGTGGCGCGGCGGTGTCCATCTGCGCGCGAGGTGTGGAGGCTCTCGAGCGAACGCGGGCGGAACTCGCGGCGTTCGGTGGTACCGTCCATGCCGCCGCTTGCGACCTGGCGAGCGAGGCGCAGATCGCGGCCTACGTTCCCGCCGCGGCCGCCGCGCTCGGTGGCATCGACGTGCTCGTCAACAACGCGACCGGCTACGGTTGGGGTGACGACGAGGCGAGCTGGGAGCAAAGCATTGCCGTCGATCTGCTCGCCGCCGTGCGCGCTTCGCGCGCGAGCATCCCGTTCCTGCTCAAAAGCGAAGCCGCTTCGATCACCAACATCGCTTCGGGTTCGGGGCTCGGGCCCTCGGTGCGCACGCCGGCGTACGGCGCGGCCAAGGCGGCGATCATCCACTACACCCGAACGCAAGCCGCTGCGCTCATCGCCAAGGGCATCCGCGTCAACTGCGTGGCACCGGGTTCGATCGAGTTTCCGGGTGGCATTTGGGACCGCCGCAAGCGCGACGAACGAGCGGTCTACGACGCCGCGCTCGCGGCCTGCCCCGCCGGGCGCATGGGGCGGCCGGAGGAAGTGGCCAGCGTCGTGCTATTCCTCTCGTCGACGGCTGCGAGCTGGGTTACCGCGCAGATTATCGGCGTCAACGGTGGCCAGGGTCTGGGCCGGTAGCATGGTGTCGCAAGCGCGCCTGCGACGGAAAAATCCAATAAGCTGCGCGGCTTCGGTGTCGACCGTCCGCGCCAAGCGAGCCGGCCGGATCGTATCAGTAACGCTTGGTCAGCGTCAGAATCGCTCCCTCGCGACGGATGTCCATGCGATTGAGGAAGCTCATTCCCAGCAAGGCGACCGGAAGCTTGTCGCTCTCCATGACGACGGCGTCCACGTTGTTCATGGTCACCTCCCCGACGCGCACCGTATCGAGCTTGATCCGGTAGGCCATCGCGACACCGTTCGCAGTCTCCATCGCTGCCGGCTGTCCTTTGCGGTAGTCAAGCCCGAGCCGGCGCGCTTCGCTGGCGGGAAGGGAGATGAACGTCGCGCCGGTGTCGACGGTGAACCGGATCGGTACGCCATTCACCTGGCCATCGGCATGAAAATGGCCGCGTTCATCGGCGGTCACCATGACGGAAGAGGCGGCGCTGGCGTTGGTCTGCATTCTGGCGTGGCCCAGGCCCAGCGCCATGCGCTGGCCCTGAACATCAAAGGTTGCGCCGTCGCTTTCCACCGATACCAGAACGATGCCCTCGCGGGTTTTCTGTCCGACCGCCAAGGTTTGCAGCGCGCCGCCGTTTATCTGGACCACGGCCTTGTTCGGGAACAAGCCGACGACGTTGATGTCCAGCGCTCCGGCACCGGTCGATACCAGCAGGCAAACGGTCAGCGAGACAAGGAGAAGGCGACGCATGACGAAGGGGAAGCTATCACGGTTATTCGCTCCGTGGACGCGCCACCGCCCTTGCGCGCCGGACCGCGGCCGGAATTCAGCGCGAAGATCCGGATAGAAGCTCGTCCGGTCGATCGAATCGATCGTCGTTGCTTGGTTGCGCCGGCGCCGACGTCGGCGTCGACACTCGTCCGAAATAGCGTTCTTCGATCTGATGACGCAGCCGTTCGGCGAGCGCGATCTCGGCGTCGCTCGCAATGCAGGGCGCCGGTTCAACGCCGGCGAGGTAGCTTGGCGGTTGCGTCTTGGGCATGGCAACCCTTACTACGCATATCGCGTGCCAGCACCAAAAATGCCCTGACAAAACAGGCCGAACCCGGTCCCCCGGGGAAAACGGAAAGTCCGGATCGACGCGCTCTGTGTCAGAATTTCTCGCCAGCGCGGCAGGGCAGGTCCAGCGATGTCGCTAGCCAAGGGTTACGTCGATGCCGATTACCTCGATGCGGCTTCACGCCTGATGGAGCACGCCAAGCAGCGAACCCGCCGGAAGCGTCACGCCCCTCGCAGGCAGCCGCGCCGGGTGGACGCAAGCAGAAGCTAAGATAAGGCCCGTCCCATGGCCGGATTCGACAACCCGCTCGAGACGTGGAACGCGCGATTCGCGCGCGAGGACTTCCTGTTCGGCGAGGAGCCGAACGCGTTTTTGCGCAAGCAGGCGCATTGGCTCAAGCCTTCCGGGTCGGTGCTGTGCGTCGCCGACGGCGAGGGACGCAACAGCGTCTGGCTGGCCGAGCAGGGCTTTCGCGTCGACGCGTTCGACTTCGCGTCCAACGCGCTGGCCAAGGCGAGGCGCCTTGCGCAGCGGCGCGAGGTCCGCGTCGACCATGCGCTGGGAGACGCCTACACCTGGCCGTGGGCCGCGAAGCGCTACGACGCGCTGGTGGCGATCTTCATCCAGTTCCTGCCTCCGGATTCGCGCGACGCGGTCTTCGCCGGAATGAAATCGGCTGTCGAGCCGGGCGGTCTGTTCCTCCTCGAGGGCTATCGGCCGGAGCAAGTCGGCTATCGCACGGGGGGGCCGCCTCGCCACGACCACATGTATACCCGTGAATGGCTGGAGCGCATGTTCTCGGGGTGGCAGATTCTCGTCCTCGAGGATTACGACACCGTGATCCAGGAGGGTCAGGCGCACAACGGCTTGTCTGCGCTGATCGATCTGGTGGCACGCAAGGCGTAGCCGCGAAGCGCGCCGAGGAGCCGCCCCAAGCCCCGCGCGTTGCGAAGCGCGGGAATCCTCAATGTTGGCCGGCGGACCGCGCGGGTGACCACGTCAAATCTCGACGCGTGTCCCCAGCTCGACGACCTGGTTGGTCGGAACGTTGAAGAAGTCGGTGATGCTCCCCGCATTGCGCGCCATCGCTGCGAAGACGCGATCTCTCCAGCGCGCGAAACCCGTCTCGTTCGATCTCGGGACGATTTGCTCGCGCGAGAGGAAATAGCTCACCTGCATCGGATCGAGCTGCAACCCGTCAGGCGCGCAAAGCTCCAGGGCGAGCGCCACATCGGGCCGCTCCATGAATCCATAACGGGCGGTCACTCGCCAGCAATCGCCGACCAGACGAACGACCGTGACGCGACGCGTGGATGGCACCCAAGGTACATCAAGAAATTCGACCGTCAGGAAGACATTCTGATCGTGCAGAACCTTGTAGTGCTTGAGGCTGTGCAGCAGCGCGTTGGGCGTGGAGTTGGGAGTCGACGTCAGAAATACAGCCGTGCCGGGCACGCGCTGCGGCGGATGCTGGAGCAGCGACGCGAGAAATCCCTCCAACGGCGCCGATGAGCCGCTGAGGCGCGCGAGCAAGCTTTCTCGCCCGCGGCGCCACGTCACCATGACCAGGAATACGATCGCGCCCAGCGCGAGCGGAAACCAGCCGCCATCCAGAACCTTGTGCATCGCCGCGGCGAAGAACACGCCATCCACCAGCATGAAGAACGCCGTCGCCGCCACGCAGAACCACAGCGCGTATCGCCAGTGATATCGAAGCACGAAGAACGTAAGAAAGGTCGTGACGAGCATCGTGCCCATCACCGCGACCCCGTAGGCCGACGCAAGCCGCGAAGAGCTGCCGAAGCCGACCACCGCGGCCGCGACGACCAGCAGCAGGATCCAATTGACGGCCGGTATGTAGATCTGGCCGATCGTGCGTGCAGACGTGTGCAGGATGGTCGTGCGCGGCAGGTAGCCCAGTTGCACGGCCTGCTGCGTCATCGAATACGCGCCAGAGATCGTCGCCTGCGAAGCGATCACCGTTGCGGCGGTGGCGAGCGCTACCATCGGATAGAGCGCCCACGCGGGATAGGCGAGATAAAATGGATTCTCGATTGCCGCGGGATGGGAGATGAGCAGCGCGCCTTGCCCGAAATAGTTGAGCACCAATCCGGGCGCAGCCACGCCGAACCAGGCGATGCGGATCGCCCGCTTGCCGAAGTGCCCCATGTCGGCATACAGCGCTTCGGCGCCGGTCACGGCGAGCAGCACGGAGCCGAGGACGACGAACGACGCGTAGCCGTGTCCGGTGACGAACCGCAGAGCATGGGTCGGATCGAGAGCCTGGAGAATCGTCGGCGCCTTGCCGATCTGCCAGATACCGATGGCGCCCAGCGAAACGAACCAGACCGCACAAACAGGACCGAAGAACATGCCGACGACGCCGGTGCCGTAGCGCTGGATCGCGAACAGCGCGATGAGAATCCCGGCGGAAAGCGGCACGACGTAGGGCTGGAGCGCCTCGGTGCCGACCTCCAGGCCCTCCACCGCCGAAAGCACCGAGATCGCGGGGGTCAGCACCGCGTCGCCATAGAACAGCGCGGCGCCGAACACGCCGATCGCCAGCAGCGCGTTGCGGAGCCCGGGCCGGTCGCGAACCGATGCACTGGCGAGCGCCAGCAGCGCCATGATGCCGCCCTCGCCGCGGTTGCCGGCACGCAATACCAGCGTCACGTACTTGAGCGAAACGACGATCATCAGCGCCCAGAAGATCGCCGAAACACCACCGATGATGTTCTCCGCCGTCAGCGGAATGCCGTGCTGCGGACTAAACGTCTCCTTCGCGGCATAGAGGGGACTGGTGCCTATGTCGCCGTAGACGACGCCCAGCGCAAGAAGCCCCAGGCCGGCGGTCGTCTGGCGGCGGTGCGTCGGCGCTTCTTGCGCAGAGAATGCGGACTGTTCGTCGGCGATGATGTCCATCGGACACAGCCTAGATCAGCCGGAGCTGCGTTGCGCGGATGACAGCGATTTTTTACGGCAAATTTACGCCCGTGATGCGCTACAGTCACGGTGTGAGCCCGAGACGACATTGGGTCGGCTATGCATGGGCGGTAGCCGCCACCGTGGCCTGCACGCTGGCCGGATTCGCGATGCGTCCGCGGTTCGACCTGGTCAATGTCGCAATGGTCTACCTGCTGGCTGTGGTGATCATTGCGCTGCGTTTTTCGAGCGGTCCGGCGATCACCGCATCGGTCCTCTGCGTCCTGGCGTTCGACGTGCTGTTCGTCCCGCCGCAAGGGATGCTGACCGTCGACGACGTGCAGTATCTGCTCACCTTCGCCATCATGCTTGCGGTGGCGCTCATCATTTCCCGCCTGGTTGAGAGCGTCCGTCACCAAGCGGCGGCGCAAGCGGCGCTCGAAATCGACGCCGAAACCGAGCGCATACGCAGCACGCTGCTCGCTTCGATATCGCACGATCTGCGCACGCCGCTCGCCGTCATGGCCGGTGCGTCGTCGAGCCTCGAGGAAAGCGGCGAGCGCTTGACTGTGGCGGAGCGCAAGGCACTGGCGAAAAGTATCTTCAACCAGGCGACCGAGATGTCGGAGCACGTCGCCAAAGTGCTGCAGATGACGCGTCTCGAAATGAGCGCCATCAAGCTGGACCGGGACTGGGTTGCGTTGAGCGAGATCGTCGGCGCCGTGCTGGCGCGACTGGGCGAGCGCCTGGCAGCGCACCGGGTCATCGTCGAACTGCCCGACGATTTGCCGCTAATGCGCGTCGACGCTTCGCTGATCGAACAGGCGCTCGGCAATCTTCTCGAGAACTGTGCCAAGCACACCCCGGCCGGGACCATCGTCAGGCTGCGCGCGCAGCGCCGCGCCGCCGACATCGTGGTAAGCGTCGAGGACTATAGCGGCGGCCTTTCCGACCGCGATCTCGAGCGCGTATTCGCCAAGTTTCATCGCGGCACGGTGGAAGGCGCCGGGACGGGCTTCGGACTGGGGCTCGCGATCTGCCGGGCGATCATCCGCCTGCACGCGGGGCAGGCCTGGGCGGAGCGCGTGCCCGCAGGTGGAACGGCTTTTCGCTTTACGCTGCCGCTGGAAGAGGCGCCCTCGCTTCCGGCGGAGCCCGCAGGCTGAGCGTGGCGGACCCGCGGCCTGTCATCCTGATCGTCGAGGATGAGCCCGAGATCCGGCGCTTCCTGCGTGCGGCATTCGGCGTCGAAGGCTACCGCGTCGTCGAATCGGCGACGGGCCGCCGCGGCTCGATCGACGCGGGGACGCACAAGCCGGACCTCGCCATCGTCGATCTGGCGCTCCCCGACGTCGACGGCATCGAGGTGATCCGTCGCATCCGCGAGTGGTCGCCGATGCCGGTCATCGTGCTGTCCGCGCGAATTCAGGAGCAATCCAAGATCGACGCGCTGGATGCGGGTGCCAATGACTATGTGACCAAGCCATTTGCGGTCGGCGAGCTGCTCGCGCGTGTCCGCGCGGCGCTGCGGCATGCCGTTCGGTCGCAATCCGGCTCGTCAGTGCTGCGCTTCGGCAGTGCAGTCGTCGATCTCGAAAGGCGCACCGCGAGCCGCGACGGAGAAAAAATTCGGCTGACTCCGATCGAATTCAGGCTGCTGGCGATGCTGGCGAATCACCTGGGTATGGTCGTCACGCATCGGCATTTGCTCAGGGAGGTGTGGGGTCCGACCCACGACAACGACACGCATTACCTGCGCATTTACATGAAGCAACTGCGGGACAAGCTCGAGACCGATCCCGTGCGGCCTCGGCACCTGCTTACGGAAATAGGCGTCGGGTATCGCCTCGTCTGCGACGAATAGCGGCAAAGGCGCGGAGCGGCTGGTCGTGATCGGGTGCCAAGCCGAGGCATCCGGCGATCGAACATCGCCCCATTTCGATTGTCCCAATCCAATCGGCGCCGCCTGCACAAAAGACTCTTCCCTCCGGGCTGCGCCGCTGCGGACACGTCGTCCGCAGGTTGGTGACGCGGAGGTATCCTGATGAAAGTTAGCGACATAATGACCCGCGATGTACATCTCCTGAGCCCCGATCAAACCATCCGCGAGGCGGCAGGCGTCATGGCCGACATCGATGCGGGCGCCCTGCCGGTGGGCGAGAACGATCGGCTGGTCGGCATGCTCACCGACCGCGACATCGTCGTGCGCGCGGTCGCGCGCGGCAAGTCGGCGGACACCAAAGTCGCCGAGGTCATGAGCAAGGAAATGCTCTATTGCTTCGACAGCGACGGGATCGACGAGGTGGCGCGCAATATGGCCAAGGCGCAAGTGCGACGCTTGCCCGTGCTCAATCGCGCCAAGCGGCTGGTCGGCATCGTTTCGCTGGGTGACCTGGCGCGCAACGACGACCCGACAACGATCGGGCGGACGGTATCGAAGGTCTCCACCCCTGGTGGCAAGCACGACCAGACCGTAACGCACTGACCACTACAGCCGGCGGCTGACGATCGCTAGCAGGGGGCGGCGATCGCAGCCGCTAGCGACAAAGCCGGAGCGCCAAAATAACTCCGGCTTTGTAACTCTTACTATTTGTGCACGACAACTTGACAGCCTGCGCTACGTTCCCTAGCATGATGTCGCGCGCGTGCGCATGAGCAGCGCAAGCGACCCGGTCGTCGTCATCGCAGGACAACTCACAGAACAATTGTCTTAGGAATACGCCTCGAGGACGCGGCTGGCGGGAGTCGGCGTTCACGGCAGGCGCTCCTTCTCCAGCGGTCCGAGCCCAGTGCTCGGCCGTGACGGCGATCCGGATCATTGCGTTCCTTGCGGCACGTGGATCGCGCACGGCTTCGCGTTGCGTCGGGGAAACGCTTTCGAAAACGTCCGATCGTCCGGATTCGTTCCGGGCCGCGACGTTCCGAACGATGTAACGAGGAGATTCCCATGAGAGTTAAGCCGTACTTGTATGCAGGCGCAATCACCTTGGCCGCGACCGCCGCATTAGGGGCGTGGAGCCTGAGTGACGCCGACCCGAACCAAGCGCCCAAGGTACCCAGCTATCAGGTCGATCCGTTCTGGCCGAAGCTACCGCTACCCAGTTCCGACGATTCGAGGACCGACCCCGCCTTTCTAGGACAGAAGAGCAGCGCCACCGGACAATTCAAGCCCTGGGTAACCGGCGAAGTCGCGGGGACCTGCGTCGATTCGCAGGATCACGTGTTCATCGTCACCCGCGGCAACCTTGTCTCGCCGGAAACCGTGGAGGCAGTCCCGGCGCCGCCCGTCATGGAGTTCGACCCGGACGGCAACGTGGTACGCGCATGGGGCGACCGTAATGTACTGCCCAACGGCATTCACGGCTGCTTCATCGACTATCAGGACAACGTCTGGATCGCGGGCAACGGCGACGGCATCGTGCAGAAATATCCGCACAACGGCGCGACCGTGCCTCTGCTGCAAATCGGGACGCGCGGCGTTTGCGATTGGCCGGCCAACGGCAATACATGCGGCAATTCCGGCAGCGATCCCACCGCGAATATGAGCCATACGCTGCTCAACGAGCCCGCCGACATGTACATCGATCCGAACCCGGATCCGGTGACAGCGCAACCGGGCAGTATCTACATCGCCGATGGTTACGGCAATCACCGCGTCGTCGTGTTCAGCGCGACGGGCACGTGGTTGCGGCAATGGGGCGGAGTCGCGGGGACGGTCGACAACCCGGCCACCGATTCGCCGTACCTGTTCGCCGCGGGCGACGGCGGTCATCCGCACTGCGTGCTGATCGGCAACGATGGCCTCGTGTATGTCTGCGACCGTGCCGACGACCGCATCGAGGTGTTCACCAAGACCGGACAGCCGGTTCGCATCATGCCCGTCGTTCCCGGTACTGGCGTCACCAAGGGTATCGGCGGCGTGGCCGGGCTGGGCACTGCCGGGTCGGCGTGGGATTTCGACTTCTCGAACGACGCGGTTCAGAGCTTCATGTTCGAGGCGGATGGTGGCAACGAGCAAGTGCACATCATGGACCGGATCATGGGCGGAATCCTGAGCTCCTTCGGCCAGCCAGGGCATCAGGGCGGCACTCAGTTCACGTTCCTGCATACGATCGCGAAGGACTCGAAGGGTAATCTCTACACGGGCGAGACGATCAACGGGCGCCGCGTGCAGAAATTCACGCACATCGAGTGCAACGCAGGCAACGGCAAGGGCAACGGCAACGGTAACTGCAGCTGACGCGTAGCGACTGCGGCCGGGGGATGTCTCCCGGCCGCATTCCCAGGGCCAAGCTCATCGAAGCTCGCGGAGACCCGACATGAGTCATTTCCAGTCGTTACTTGTCCGCTCACTGATCGGCGCGTGCGCCATGCTGTTGCTTGCCAGCGCCGGAGCGCACGAGTTCAAACTCGATGCGCTGATGAATGCATTCGTCAAGATCGAGCCCGACCAGGCCGATCTGGTCATCCGCGCGCCGCTCTACCTGTTCAAGTCGTCTCACTTTCCGGTGAAGAATATCGAGATCGACGTCGCCAATTCGGCGCCGGCGATCGGGCGAGCACTGGCGGGGCTCAAACAAGACATCGTCGTCTACGAGGATGGTCAGCCGTTGACGGCTTCGAAGGCCATCGCCCGCCTGTCGCTGCCTTCCGACAGATCGTTCGATTCCTACGACGATGCTGCGCGCCACATCGCGGACCAGCCGGCGGCAGACACGCAGATCTACGTCGATCAGGGCTACGTCGACGCCCATCTCATCTACCCGATCCGCTCGCCGAAGTCGGTATTCAGCATCAGGTCGACCGCGGCCCCCGAGCTCGGAAACTATCTGAAGCTCGCGCTGCGCTACCTGCCGCTCGGCGAAGAAGGCCGCGCGATGGTTGTCACCGGCGATTCCGGTACGGTAAATCTCAATCCACCGTGGTATTCGGCAGCCGCCGGCTTCGTCGGCCTGGGCATCACGCATATCCTGACCGGCGCCGATCACCTGCTCTTCCTGCTCTGTCTGGTCATTCCGTTGAGCGGCTGGCGGCAGATCCTGGCCATCGTGACGACGTTCACGATTGCGCACTCGTTCACGCTGCTTGGGTCGGCGTTCGGTCTAGCGCCGACAGGGGCATGGTTTCCTCCGTTCGTCGAATCGGCGATCGCGGCGTCCATCGTCTTCATGGCGCTGGAAAACATCATCGGCATCGATGTCGGACGCCGGGTCGTGATCGCGGGGCTTTTCGGCCTGGTTCATGGTTTTGGCTTTTCCTACGGGCTGCAGGAGAACCTGCAGTTTGCCGGCACGCACCTGCTCGTGTCGCTGTTCGCGTTCAACATCGGCATCGAGATGGGTCAGATTTTCGTTCTTGCGCTGATGCTGCCGGCGCTCGCCTTCCTGCGGCGCTATCTGCTGCCCGGACGCGTGGGCATGATCATCCTGTCTGCGCTCGTTGCCCATGTCGGCTGGCACTGGATGACTGAACGATGGGAAGCTCTTGCCAAGGTCCCGTGGCCGCAGCCGAGCGCGGCCGGCGTGGCGACACTCGGGCTGTGGCTCGCAGGTGTCCTGCTGGCGGCGGGCGGCATCGCGGCAATCGCCAGACGCCTGAGACTCGCGGGTCCGCCGCTGCCCTTGCCGCAGCGAGGATCGGCGGACTGACTGCGCGAGGGGTGACCTCCGGTTGACGTCCACGATGCGTTTGCGAACCACCAAGGAGACAACGATGCCCTACAACACCGTCGCGGACCTGCCGAAAGCGCAGACCGACCAATACAACCCGCATCAGAAGGAAGCGTTTCTCAAGGCATTCAACAGTGCCTACAAGGAATACGGCGGCGACGAGGGCCGCGCGTTCGCGGTCGCCCACACGGCGGCCAAGCGCGCCGGCGAAAAGCCCGGGCCCGGCTAGCGATCTCGTCCGCGCGCGGCCCGGGCGCCTACTGGCAGACGGTCCCTGGCGCGACCAGGATGTCCCGCGTGATGGCCTTGGTCTGCGTCACGTCATTGACGGTGTAATCGAACGTCCCGTTGTTGCCGTCGGTGAACGTGAACGTCGCGGTACCGACCACGGTGCCGCTGACCTTGGTCGGGTCGAACGGCACCGAATTGAACGGCGGCCCGGCCGTGCTGTAGAGCGTGCCGCTATAGATCCCGGGCGCGGTCTTCGGTGCGGCGGCCACGAACCACGTCGACACGCCGTCGAGGCCGTAGGTAAACCAGGTCGCGAAGATCGTGTCTCCCTGATGCGTCAGGTAGACGCCCCATCCCAATTCCGAATTGGCCGGCGCGGCAAACCACAGGTCCTGATAGTTGTAGGCGAGCGCGAGATCGGCGAGAAGGCCGAACGTGCATGTCGGCAATTGACCGAACACCTGACGAGTGATGGTCTTGGTCTGCATAGTGCCGTTGACCGTGTACGCGAAGGTCCCTGTATTGAGATCGGTGAAGGTGAGCGTTCCGGTGCCGACAAAGGCCCGGGACACCTGCGCCGGGTTGAACGGTACGGCGTTGAACGGCGGACCGTTCGTCACGAACAACGATCCGCTGTAAACGCCAGGCGAGCTCAGCAAGGCGGTCATAAACAGCCAGACCGCCTTGCCGTCGAGATCGTAGGTGAACCAGGTCGCGAAAATGGTATCGGCCTGATGCGCCAGGTTGATGCCCCAGCCGGATTCCGACCCGGCCGGACTGTTCCACCAAAGACCTTCGTAGTTGGGCGGGCCCGCCGCCACGACCTGAACGCTGGTCGCCGGCGACACGTTGCCGAACGCGATGCCGGCGGGCGTGCTCATCTGCCACTGAAAATTGTAGGTCCCCGGAGTGGCGGGAGCGACGATAAAGAACGTGAACGTGACGGAGGCTCCCGGCGCCACGGACGCGGGCAGCGGCACGGAGCTCACGCCCCAGGTCGTATTGCCCGCGGGCCCGGCCGATCGCAGCGTGTATCCATCGGTCGTTTGCCAGGTCGTCGGCGTCGTGTTGGTGAAGGTTTCGGTCACCAGGACCGTCGCGCCGGCGGGTACCGTCGCGGGAACCTGCTGTGACACGAACTCGGCCGCCGTCGACACGAAAACTTTCGGATCGGGGGTCTCTTCGCCGAACGTGCCATAAAGCTGCGACAACATCCGAAAGCGAAGCGGCGCGGGCGCGGAGAAAACACAGCCCATGGGCTTCACGATGAAATCGAACGTGACCTGCTGGTTCGGTGGGACGTCGTAAGGCAGGAGCACGCGGTTGCCGCTGTGGCTGCCGTAAGGATTGCCCTGGATGCACCAGTAATAGTTGTCCTGCGGCTCCTGTGTGGCCAGGAAAACGTCGCCGTCGGCTCGGTACCAGGTCGCGGTGCCATTGTTCAGCATCGTTATCGAGACGCTCGCCGGGCTGAGCAACTCGATGAACGAGGGCACAGTCTGCGTGACAAACGCAGCGGAATAGTCGGCCTGCGCGAGCAGGACGCGGCTCGAGAAGAGCGAAACGAGCGCGAGCATCGCGCCAATCAGCAGGCGAGCGCCTCTCATGCCGGGCGCACGCGCGTTAGAACGCAACATACGGACCGATGCCGCCGGGAGTGCTGCGGCCTTCGATCGCCGTGTAGACGTTTCGTCCGAAGAAAAAGGGCAGGCCCCACGCGAAGGTGACCGTATCGCCGCTGGGCGCACCCAGATCGTTGAACGCATTGAACGCGGGATTGGCGCCGAACAGCTGATCTGGGTTGGCGATGCTGAAGTTGACCATTGTCGCGGCGGTCGTCGTCCCGCGCAGCATCGCCGAAAGATTCTGGAGGGTGGGCGGACAGTAGAGGCCCGCGTCGGGCCCTGTGCAGTCCGGGAAGAGCCTGCTGCCGAAGGCGATAACGCTGGTGCCGGCATCGATGTAGCTGTTCGTGTAAGTGAGCCCGCTGTAGGTCGTGACAATATTACCGGTATTTGGGTCGACCGGAAGCGGCGTGGCGCCGCCGAGTCCGTTGTTCGCCTGGGTGCCGATGCCGAAGATCATCGAGCCGGCCGCCGTCAACGCCCCGTTGGGTGAAATAGCGGGAAGTTGGATGATGACGCCGTTGTTGTCCGAGGCGAACAATGCCACCGGGTTCTGCAGTTGCCTCGCGAGTGCAACGGAGGTCGGCTGGCATCCGGCCGGCGCACACGCGTAATAGGTGCCCGGAATCGCCGACTGAACGCAGCCGCCGCCGCAATCCTGCACAAAAATGCCGACGCCCAGCAAACCGTTCGCACCGAACGCGAGCACCGTGTTTTCGGGGGGACCGCTGGCCGAGCAGCTCGGCGGGATCGTCGGAAAGGCGGAATCGCCGATGACCTGGATGGGCACCGAGTTGGCCTGCTCACCGGCCACGCGAATATCTGCCAGTTTCACCGATCCCCAGCTGAACCCATCGACGAACTGCGCGCATTCCGCCAGCGGATTGCCGGACGCGGCGTTTTGCTGAGGGAGGGACAGCATGGGCGCAACCACCGACGCGAAGAGCCTCAGTCCGCTCGATCCGGTATCGATCTGGATGTGGTCGATCGTCTGGCAATTGCTGCTGGAACCCGGCGCGCAGACGGTGACGCTCGTGAAGGCGAGGTCCGGAAAGTTGGCGGGGCCGCCGTCGACTGTGATGGCCTGCACGTTCTGGGTTGGCTGGCTCGGCGACGAACCGCCGCCGCCTCCGCAACTGGCGACAAGCGTTGCGAGCAACATCGCACCGAGCGGCACGGTCAGGGGACGCTTGGTCATCGCACGTCCTCCGCAACGACGCCCGGCGGCACGCTCTGCGGCAGATAAGCCTGCCCGGCGAACGACCTCATATGGCCGCTCGAATGCACGACGAGCCCCGGCAAGTCGATCGTCACGGGAGCGCGGCGCGCGTGTCGCGCCGACATCGCATCGAGATACGGTGCGAAATAAGAACCGAGCAGCTGACGCAGATCCGGCAACGTCGGTCCCTCCCACGCGACGCCGAAGACGAGCCCGGCAGGAGAGACGTACTCCCGCACCGTCGCACCGGCCGCCTTCATCTCGTGAACGGTGAACTTCGCGGAGGGGACGGTACGCAGCGTCGCCTCCATTCGAGCCTGGTCGACGGGCATCGATGCCGCGCTTTCCCCAAGAGCTGCCTGCGCTCGTGGCATCGTACCGAATGCGACCAAGGCGAGCGCTGCGAGGCTGATTGCCGGCTGACCTACGCGGCAATTGTTACCAAACATGTGGCAGCTCCATGCAGGCATTCGATCGACAGGATCCGAGCAAGTGTCATCTATCGTTCACACCCCGGCCCTGGCGATTGCACGTCTCTGTATTGAATCGACGCGCGTCGTGCGTTGGCGACGAAGCTACATGATTTCAATTTGAACCGCAACAAAGCGTCAGGTCCGGCGAGTGCCGGACGGCGCAAAATCGCTGTCTAACAGTTGGTTACACTTGACTGTCGCCTGCCCGCTGCGCGGCCGCAGCGCCGCTATCCAACGCTTGCCAAGCGGCCTACAATAATCATGCAGGCTATAGAAAGCGATTATGTTCACACGCATTCTGCTCGCAGCAGTGTCCGCGATTCTCGCGGGCACGCTGGGACTGCCGCTCGCTTACGCGGACATCTACACGTGGACCGACGCGTCCGGGGCGATCAACGTCAGCAATATGGCGCCTCCCGACGGAGTCCGCGTCACCCACATCCTGCGCGCGCCGCCACCCGAAATCGTCGCGCGCCAAGACGCGGCTCGCGAAACCGCGCTCAAGGTGGAGGCGCAGGCCCTCGCGGAGCGCGTCCGACAGCTCGAGGACGCCGCCGCGCGTCAAGCGATGCCGCCCCCGGATTACCGTCCCCTTCCGGCGCCGCCAGTAATCCAATACATCGTCCAGGCGCCGGCGCCGCCCATGCAGCAAATCGTCGAAATGACGCAGCCCGTTTATTCCGGATGCGATCCCGCGTGGGCGGGTTGCGGCGGCTGGTGGGGATCGGGGTTCTTTCCCGCGAGCGTTATCGTGCTGCGCGCGCCGAATTTCCGGTCAGTGCGCTCGATCCACGGCAACTCCAGCCCGCATCCGCCCGGCCACTTCTTCGGACCCCGTCCGCAGCCGAACTTTGCCGTTCAGCAGCCGATGCATTCTTTCGGCGCTCCGCAATCGCTCAAGCGCGGCTAATCCGGTCGCGAGCCCAAAGTATCCGACGGTCATTCCGAGCGGATCGCAAGCCTGACCCGCAAGCAGCCGCGCCTGGTGGCGATGCGCGAAACGGGTTTTCCAACGTCGCCGCCCCGCTCCAGTACGATGGACACGCCGTCGACGCGGTACGTCACCGGCCCGCGGAGGCGGAGACAGCGCCTGCGGTTGGCTTGACGTCGATCGGCGGCGCGGCTCGCGTTCTCACGAAGGGTATTACCGAGGCATCGACATGCCGCGCGCGGTGCCCACGGGCCGCCTCGCGCCCGATTCTACTGAACAGTTCCAGCTGTACTCTGCTGCCGCCGGCGCCGCCCAGGACCGGCTCCAGGCGCTCGAAGAGCGCGGCAGCTTCGCCGAAACGGCCTTTGGACCACGCGCCGAGCGCCTGCAAACCGGGCAGAGTGATGAATCGCGCGCGCAGGCCTGCGTAGTTTCCGCCTTCCGCGCATCGCTCGATCGCCTGCATGAACACCTCCGCCCGCGCGAGCTTTCCCGCGGTCATGTGCGCGAGAGCCGCATGAAGGTCGACGTACGGCCAGAATCCCGGCGTCGTCGCGCGTTCGAACGCATCGGAGATTTTTTCCCACCGTCCCGCGTCGCCGACGCCGTCACTCGTGAGCCGCCACAACAGCGCGGCGGCGTCGCACGCGTCGAGCGGGGATTGTGCGCTCGCCGGAAGCAGCCACGTGTCGAGGATGTCGAGTGCAGACGCGACGTTTCCCAGTTCAGCGTCGAACATGGCCAGATGCCAGGCGTTGTGCGTGCGCATGCGGCTGTCTCTCGCCCACTGATCGCGCTGATCGCGCATCCATTGCGCGCCTTCGCGGCTTCGCCCGGACTCGACGAATGCATGGGTGACGGCGTGTACGCCTAGCGGGCAGGCGGGGTCGCGCGCGAGCGCCTCGCGCCCCAGTGCTTCGGCGTACGCGGCGTGGCCGTTTTCGGCGTGCGCGAACGATGCCATGGCGAGAACGAAGCCGAACTCGCGCTGCTCGCGTTGCCATGCCGGCATGATGGACTCGACGACCGCGCATAGACGGTCATGCCAGCCCAGGAAGAAGTAGCACGACTGGGCAAGGCGCAACGCCAGCAGATCGCGGGGCCACTTGGTCAGGATCAGCGCATAGCTTTCGGCGGCAAGGATTGGGTCTTGCGCCAGCCAGGCTTCGGCAGCGCCGATGTGAGCGTGCAGCCGCGGCGATACCGACGTGCTGCCGACCGTTCGGATCGCCCGCGCGATCGCTGGAAACGCGTCCGGCACTTTGGCCAGAACGCCGACCGCGGCGCGTATGGACTGCGCCCGATTGAATTCTGGATGCCCGACACCAATGTTGCGCAGGTCGGCGGCAGGATCGCCGACAGCGCGCAGCAAATGATCGAGGGCTCGGGAGGTCGCTTGCATGATGCACGCATTGTGCAGCCGAACCGGATTGCAGACTTGACGCGGAAGCCGGCGATCTTTGCCGACACGCCGGGGAACGGATCGGGTCGGCGCCGCGCGACTGCGCGCATGCAACAAACGAAACGAAGCGACGAAGCATCATGGCAATCGTTGCCGAAAACGCGCGCTGCCGCGGCGATTCCCTTGCTCGATCCCGACGCTCGCTGGAGCAGCATCCGTGCGCGCCGCCGACCGCGGCTGGCGCATCGGCCCGGGGCCCAGCTTACTTGGTCACCTCCAGAATGCTGTTGTCGGCCCGGGTCGGAACAATCCTGGCCAGGCGCAAGCCTGCCCGGGCGAATAGATCGCGGAACTCTTGCTCGGTTCGCTCCCTGCCGCCATGGGTCAGCGCGAGCATGACCAGATCCATGGTTTTCGCGTAGCTCGGGTCGTTGCCCGCGGGGACCACTTTTTCGCAGACCAGGAGCGTGGCGCCGTCGGACATGGCTCTACTGCAGTTAGCCAGGATGCGAAGGCAATCCGCGTCGTCCCAGTCGTGGATGATGTGCTTCATGAAATAGCCGTCCGCGCCGGCCGGAATCGTCTCGAAGAAACTCCCGGTCTCGGTGCGGCACCGGTCGGCCACGCCCTGCTGAGCAAGATATTTTCGACTGCGCTCGATGACGTGGGGCAGATCGAAAAGCAGACCCCGTATCCGCGGATTCGCGCGCAGGATCGCCGCCAGCGTACTGCCTGCCCCACCCGCCACGTCGACCAGCGTGCCGAACCGGCTCCAGTCATAGGCTTCGATCAGCGCGTCGTTCATCAAGCTCGACGAAGCCACCATGGCGTCGTCGAAGCGGCGTGCCGATTCGGGATGCGCCGCCAGATACTCGAACACCGGCGTTCCGTGCACGTGCGCGAAGCTTGGCTCGCCGGAACGAACGCTGTGTTCGAGTCCCGCCCAGGTCTGCCAAAAAGGCGTATCGCCGTACATGCGCGCCAGACCGTATAGCGATCCCGGCTTGTCCCGGCGAAGGCATTCGGATCGAGGCGTGTTGGCCAGGCGTCCATCGGGCAGCTGCTCGAACACGCCGAAACCCGCCAGGGCTCGCATCAATCGATGCACAGTGACGGCGTCCGCGCCGACTTCCCGGGCCAGGCCATCGCGATCCTTGGGCCCGTCCGCGAGTGCATCGGCCAAACCGAGTTCGGCCGCGACCTGCAGCGCGCGCGAAACGACAAAGCCCATCAGCAGATTGCGCACCTGCTGCTGCGGACCGATCTGACTGGCATCGCTCATTTCATCAACCTTTCCGGAAAAGATTCCGACGGGACCGCGGTAACCGCACCGGTCCGCCCTCGAGTGACGCTAACGCGTCGGCTTCGGAGGGTCAAGAACGGCGGATTCCCGCCCCGCGCTCCTGCGTGAGTTAGAATATTTGCATGAAGCTCGCCGAATACGCGCGTCGTGACGCTCTCGGTCTTGCCGCGCTGGTTGCGCGCAAGGAGGTGTCACCGACCGAGCTCGCCGCCACCGCGGCGGCCGCGGTTGCTGCGATCAATCCTGCGGTGAACGCAGTGGTCGAGTCTTATCCCGACCGGATCGGGACGCTCGACGAACATAGCTTGGGCAACGGACCGTTTCGCGGCGTGCCGTTCCTGATGAAGGACGTGTTCGGACACGAAGCCGGCCGCAAGATCGAGTTCGGCAGCCGGCTCTGCCGCGGCATGGTGTCGCAGCAGGACACCCACCTGTGCGAGCTCTTCCGCGCGTCGGGCGTCAACATCCTCGGCCGCTCGGCGGCGCCCGAATATTCGATGTCGGGCACGACCGAAGGCGCTCTTTACGGCAATACCTGTACGCCATGGCGGGGCGGCCACTCGGCAGGCGGATCGACCGGCGGTGGCATGGCGGCGGTGATCGCCGGCATCGTGCCGATCGCGCACGGGTCGGACATCGGCGGCTCGATCCGCATTCCCGCGAGCTATTGCGGCGGCGTTGGGCTCAAGCCGTCGCGCGGGCGCGTCTCGTTCGGTCCGATGGTCGACGAAAACGGCTACGGCCTCTCGCAGAATTTCGTGCAGGTGAAAAGCGTGCGCGACGCCGCGGCGATGCTCGACTGCCTCGCCGTGCCGCAACCCGGCGACCCGTTCCTAATCCCGAAGCCGGCGGAGACGTACGCGACGCTGATCCGGCGCAAACCCGCCCCCCTTCGCATCGGCTGGTCGATCGATGCGCTGATGGGGCTTAAGACCGATGCCGGCGTCGCGGAAGCCGTCGCCAACGTCGCGCGGGTCCTGGCCGACATGGGGCACGAGGTGTCCGAGGAGAGTCCGCAATTCGACGGCCTGGATGCCATGCGCTCGATGATGGACGCATGGTTCTTCGGCTTCGATCTGCGCCTCGCCGGGTATTCGAAGCGGAGTGGTCATCCGATCGGTCCCGACACCCTGGAGCCGGTCACCTTCCTGATCTACGAGCACGCCAGGCGGTTGACGCCCGAGCGATTCCTCAACGCGCTGTCGTACATCAACACCGCGCGCCGCAAGCTCGGCGCGTACTTCACGCGCTACGACGTCTGGTTGTCGCCGACGACGGCAAGGGTCTCCGAGCCGTGGGGCAACTACAACCTCGGCCGCAGCGACGTGAGCTTCGACGAGCTGCCCGAGAAGGTCTTCCGCGGCACGTGTCAGTTCACGCTGCCGTACAACATCATGGGAACACCCGCGATCTCGTTGCCGCTGGCGATGCATGCGAACGGCCTGCCGATCGGCATCCAGCTCGGTACCCGGCCCGCCGACGAGCACGTCATCCTGCAGCTCGCCGCCGCGCTCGAGGAAGCGCTGCCGTGGGCGGAGCGGGTGCCGCCGCTGCACGTAGCGCAGAGGCAGTCCTCGGATCCGGCATCCCCCGAAAGACCCGTTACTGCCTCGCGGTAGGCGATTGCCGGCGTACCCCCCGCGCCGGTCGAGATACGCCTCGATCCGTCGATCGTATCGATCTACGCGTGAACCTGGCGTGTCCTAGACCGGCACGACTTCGCCGGTCGGCAGGTCCTACACCGCACCGACGATGTCGATCTTCTTGTCGGTGTGGCTCTTCCGGACGACTGGTGCCGAGTTCTTCAGGCGGGCCACCTGTCGGCGCACGTTCGCGGCGATCGCGTAGCGATCGATGCTCCCTGGCGTCGGACGGCGAGTATAGCGGAGCTTCCCTTACCCGACGGCCGGTCTCGCGTAGAATTGTCCGCCCTTCTACTTCCAAGGGTTGCCGCCATGCGCGCGATGCTTCTCGCAATCGTTGTGGCTTCGTTCGTGGGAGCGGCTTCGGCCGAAACGACGGCCGACCGCTGGAACCTCGCGGAAATCTACTCGTCGGTCGATGCGTGGAACGCCGACGCCGCCAAGCTCGACGCCCAGTTCAAGGAGCTGGGTGCCTGCAGCGGGCACCTGAACGACTCTGCCGCGCGGTTCCGGGCATGCCTGGATCTTCGCGCGGACATGACCAAGCGCTACTTCCGCATGGCGGCGTTTGCGGGCGAACAGGTGTCCGAGGACACGGGCAACCCGGCCTACCTCGAGCTCGACCAGAAAGCTGACGTGCTTGGCAACAAGCTCACACAGGCCGGGGCCTTTTTCGAGCCGCAGATTCTGCATATCGGCAAGGACCGGATTGCGCAGTTCCTTGCGCAGGAGCCGGCGCTCGCCATCTACCGTTTTCCGTTGGACCAGACGCTGCGCCGGGCCCCGCACACGCTCGACGACGAAGGCGAGGCGTTGATCGCGCAGTTCGGCCTGATGGACAACGCGGGCGGCGCCGCCTACTCGATCTTGACCAATGCCGACATTCCGTGGCCCAAGATCAAGCTGTCCACCGGGGAAGAGGTCACGCTCGATGCTACGGCCTATACCAAATACCGCGAAGCACAGAACCGGGACGACCGGAAGGCGGTGATGGATGCGTTCTTCGCCGCGTTCAAGACCTACGAGCGCACGATCGGCGTGACCCTTTATTCGCAGCTCAAGCAGGACGCCGTGCACAGCAAGGTGCGGAAATACCCGGACACTATCACCCGCGTGCTCGATCGCAACAATGTCCCGGTCGCCGTGCTCGACGCGCTGATCGCCCAGACCAACGCCAACCTGCCGACGCTGCACCGCTATTTCCGCCTGCGCGCCAAGCTGCTGGGCGTATCGCAGCTGCATTACTACGACATCTACCCGCCGCCGGTGAAGGGCGACTTCAAGATCCCGTACGCGCAGGGCCGCAAGCTGGTGCTCGAGGCCGTCGCGCCGCTGGGCAAGGACTACGTTGCGGCGCTGGCCTACGGACTCGACCACCGTTGGATGGATACCTATCCGCGCCCGCGCAAGCAGTCCGGCGCGCACATGGACGGGTATGCCTACGACGTGCATCCGTACGTGCTGATGAACTACAACGACGACTACGAATCGGTGACCACGGTGGCGCACGAGTGGGGCCATGCCATGCACTCGTACCTTGCCAACAAGGCGCAGCCTTTCGTCACGTCGAACTACGTCATCTTCATCGCGGAGATCGCGTCGACCTTCAACGAGAACCTATTGCTTCAGCACGTGCTGAAGACCGCAAAGACCGACGACGAGCGGCTCTACTATCTGGGCTCGGCACTCGAGCAGCTGCGCGGCACGTTTTTCCGGCAGGCGATGTTCGCCGAATTCGAGCGCGCCATTCACGCCCGCGTCGACAAGGGTGAGCCGATGAGCGGCGAAGCGCTGACCAAGACTTATTGCGACATCCTGAAGCGCTACCACGGCGTGCAGGAGGGTGTGGTCGCCATCGACGACGCGTATTGCGTCGAGTGGGAATACATCCCGCATTTCTACAATTCGTTCTACGTCTACCAGTACGCGACATCGATTGCCGCGAGTTCTCTGTTCGCCCAGCGCGTCGAACGCAAGGAGCCCGGCGCGCTGGAGCGCTACCTCGCCTTGCTGAGGGCCGGCGGATCGAGCTATCCGTATGAACTCGTCAAAACCGCGGGCGTCGACCTCGCCACGCCCGCGCCGTACCAGGCGCTGGTCGCGCGGATGAATACGATCATGGATGAGATCGAGGCGATCCTGGCGAAGAAGAAGTGAGAAGCGACCTGCGCCCAAGCGAGCGCGGCCGGGAGCGAGCCGGTACTGTCACGTCGTAAGCCGCGCCGCAAGGGCGCCCGGACCGCGCCGTAAGAACAAGTTAAGCGAGTGCCGCCGCAGCTGCGGGCGCCTGGTGCGCCCCGCAGCCGATTCCTGGCGAGCCGGCCTTGCGTGAAACAACTGAAACCCAATCGGCCTGCCGGTGAAATTCTCCCGCCGCCCCAGGCCGGTAAGCTGACCCTCGTGCCAACCAAGCCGCTGCCCCGGTCATGGTGAGCGCGCGCTTGCGACATCAATCGAGTGCACGCAATGGATCGACAGCGGTTGCGTTGCGACCCTTTTATTGAACCGAGGAGATGAATAATGCGATCGAAATTCTTTGCGGGCCTTGTGATCAGCGCGGTCGGGTTGGCGGTACATGCCGCGGAACCGGCCAGTGTGAAGGACGGCATTCTGGTCGATTCGTCCGGACGCACGCTCTACACGTTCGACAAGGACGCCCCGAGCAAGAGCAATTGCAACGCGGGCTGCGCCGCGATCTGGCCGCCATTGGTTGCTGCCTCCGACGCCAGGCCCAGCGGCAACTTCAACCTGGTCGCACGCGACGACGGTAGCAGTCAGTGGACATACCGGGACAAACCGTTGTACCGGTATGCCGCGGACCAAAAGCCGGGCGATACGACCGGCGAGAAATTCGGTGGTGTCTGGCACACCGTGCGGTTGGGCACAAGCGCCGACACTTCGCAGTCCGTGAAGGCTGGTGGGGACTACGGCTACCGGTATTGAGTCGGAGCGCCCGGAACCTGGCGCCTGGTTTCTCGCCGCGCCCACCACGCCTCGCGTGGCCAGCGAGCGCACGCGCGTCGGCGTGACGAATCAGGCATCGGGCGGTTTCGCCGGAGGGGTGAACCACTTCGCCTTCGGCACGACCTGAGGCTCAGCCGGATCCGTCATGTAGTGCGGCGGCATGATCTGCACGCCGTGCTCGTTGAACACGTCCTGAATGTTGCCGTGGAGCTGGCTCATCATATCGATACGCTGCACGGGCCGCTCGATCGGCGCGTAGGCGATCAGCCGGTACTCGACGTAGAAATCCGAGAGCGCTGTCTGGCGCACGAACGGCGCGGGATCCCTTGCAATGTCGGTCGTGCGCCGCGCGGCTTCCTCGAGCATGGCGTGCACCTGTCGCCAGGGCGTCGAGTAACCGATGGTGACGCCGGTATTGACGACAAAGCCCCGTGCCGGCAACCGCGCGCGAATAGTTCCTGGTCGTGTTCTGCATGGCGACGCTGTTCGGCATGAGCACCTCCTCGCCCAGACCGGTGCGTATGCGGGTCGCAAACGAGCCGAGGCCGACCACCGTACCCTCGATGTCGCCGATCCGAACGTACTCGCCAGCGCGGAATGCGCGCGTGTACATCAGGATGAATCCGCTCGCAGCCTGTCCGACGATCCCCGATGCGCCAATCGAGATCATCAGTCCGAACAGCACCGAGATGCCCTTGAACGCCTCGGTGTCAGCACCCGGCAGATACGGGAAGGCCAGCGCGATAGCAATCGCCCAGACGATGATCTGGAAGATGCTGCGCGTAGGTGCAGCGGTGTCTTCGTCCAGGCCGCCCATCGTGACGCTGCCGCGTTCGACGCGGTCGAAGAACAGTTTCGCGATCCGGATGATCACGCGGGCGATCAGCAGGATCACCAAGACGACCAGGAGTCCCGGAATTGCCCTGACCATCGACAGCCCGATGTCGCCGGCCAGCCCGAACAGGTTCCCCTCCATGTGCTCGCCCCATGGCCGGGTGTGGGGAAACTGGGTGAGAGTGAAAGTGAGCCAGCTGTAGGTGGCAAACAGGGCGACGATCCAGGCGAGTACCGTGAACGCGCGCCGGGCGATCCAACGCACCTGCTGCGGGTCGAGCAGGCTCACGCCGTGCACGTGCATCTTCTCTGCGCGCGCGCCGGCGACGAGCCCACGCGGTGTCCAGCCCAGCGGTTGATCGTGAACAGCAGCCATAGCAGACCGATATAGATCCCCGTTGCGAGCGCGACCCATCCCGATTGCATGAGCAGATATTGGGGCGTGTGCTGTTCGCGATACACGAGCACAGCGCTCTCCAGGCGCTTTGCGGCCTCGCGGGCGACGTTGCGCGTGGTCTCCCCCAACTGCGGGTCGACGTCGATGCGGGTCACCAGGAAGGCGAGCGTGCCGCCAAGCAGAACTTGCGTACCGTCTTCGATGTCCACGGTGGACACCTGCGGCGGCGTTTCGCTCTCAAGAGCGGATTGGATCCGCTGCGTCACGCCGTTCACGCGTTCCCGCGCCGAGTAGCCGGCAAGAGGGCCGCGCAGGACGATAATGGTGCGATTGGCGACTACGACCGGAACGCTCTGCCGCGGCGGCGTCGTCGTATCGACCTGACCGGCGGCGATGGATGCGATGGCCGCGAGGCCAAAGCCAAGCAGGCTGCGGAAGGCGCTCATGGTCGCTCGTTTGTCCCTGGGAGCGGGGCCGATCTGGTCGGCCGCTCCGTCGGTTCGTATTCTATCCAAGGGTCGCTCCGCGCCCTGCCGCCGCCGGCTCGTCTCAACGATAATACGCGTTCGGACAGTCGAACCAAGGAAGTGGAGCATGAGCGAAGTGGGATCCCCCGAAACCCTCGGTTTCCAGGCCGAGGTCAAGCAACTGCTGCACCTGATGGTGCACTCGCTATACAGCAACAAGGAAATCTTCCTGCGCGAGCTCGTCTCCAACGCATCGGATGCCTGCGACAAGCTGCGCTTCGAAGCGCTTGCCGACACGGCGTTGTGGGAGAGCGATCCGGACCTTGAGATCCGCGTCGCCTACGACAATGCCGCACGCACACTCACCGTGTCTGACAACGGCGTGGGCATGTCGCGCGACGAGGTGATCGCGAACATCGGCACGATCGCCAAGTCCGGAACGCGCGAGTTCTTCCAGAGCCTGACCGGTGACCAGGCGAAGGACGCGCACCTGATCGGCCAGTTCGGCGTCGGTTTCTATTCGTCGTTCATCGTCGCGGACAAGGTGACGCTCGTCACGCGGCGCGCCGGGATGACCGCCGAGCATGGCGTGCGGTGGGAGAGTGCCGGCGAAGGCGATTACACGCTGGAGACGGTGATGCGCGAGCACCGCGGCACTGAGGTCACGCTGCACCTGCGCGAAGGCGAGGGCGAGCTTTTGTCCGGATATCGGCTCCGCTCGATCCTGCGCAAGTATTCCGACCACATCACGATACCGATCCTCATGAAAAAGGAGCGATCGGAGAGTGACGGGGACAAGGACAAGAGCGACGCCGTCGCCCAGGACGAGGACGACCAGATCAACCAGGCGTCCGCACTATGGGCTCGGCCCAAGTCCGAGATCAGCGACGAGCAATACCAGGAGTTCTACAAGCACGTCGGTCACGATTTCGACCCACCGCTCGCCTGGACTCATGCGCACGTCGAAGGGAAGCAGGAGTACACATTGCTCCTCTATGTCCCTGCGCACGCTCCGTTCGATCTCTGGGATCGCGAGCACCGTCACGGCGTCAAGCTCTATGTGCAGCGCGTGTTCATCATGGACGACGCGGAGCAGCTGATGCCAGGGTACCTGCGCTTCGTGCGCGGGGTCATCGATTCCAACGACCTGCCGCTCAACGTCTCGCGCGAGATCCTGCAGGAGTCGAAGACCGTCGAGGCGATCCGCGCCGGCAGCGTAAAACGGGTGCTGTCGCTCCTCGAGGATCTCGCCGAAAACGACAGGGACAAGTACGCCTCATTCTGGAAGGAGTTCGGTCGCGTGCTCAAGGAAGGCGTCGGTGAGGACTACGCGAACCGCGAGCGCATCGCCAAGATCCTGCGCTTCAGCTCGACCCATGACGAGAAGGACGACGGAACCGTATCGTTCGCCGACTACGTGTCGCGGATGAAGGACGGCCAGGACAAGGTCTATTACATCACCGCCGACTCGTTCGGCGCGGCGCGGGCGAGCCCGCACCTCGAGATCTTCCGCAAGAAGGGTGTCGAGGTCCTGCTGATGCACGAGCGCGTCGACGAGTGGGTCATGGCCAATCTCACCGAGATCGATGGCAAGAAGCTGCAATCGGTGGCGAAGGGCGACCTGAACCTGGGCAAGCTCGAGGATGAAGCGGAAAAGAAAGAACAGGAGAAGGAAGCCGGCGAGTTCAAGGAGCTGACCGATAGGATCGGGAAGGTTCTCGGCGACAAGGTCAACGGCGTGCGGGTCACGCACCGCCTCACCGACTCGCCGGCGTGCCTGGTCGCGGATCCGTCGGCGATGAGTGCGAATTTCGAGCGACTGCTCAAAGCGGCGGGACACAAGGTTCCGGAGACCCGGCCCACGCTCGAAGTCAACCCCCACCATCCGCTGGTGCGCGCGCTCAAAGCCGAATCCGACGAGAAGCGCTTTGCCGACTGGAGCCACATCCTGTTCGACCAGGCGGTGCTGGCCGAGGGCGGTCAGCTCGCCGAGCCCGGCGCGTTCGTCAAGCGCCTCAACGATGTGATGCTCTCACTCGCGGGCTCCGGGTCGGGCTCGAAGCTATGGACGCCGGGCGGCTGAGGCTCCCTCTGGCGTAAAGGGCACTTATAGTCATATCCTTGGCGTTCGCCGTGGCGGGGAGGCCGCGAGCGACCCCTGCAACCCGGCATACGAGTCCGTCCAACGTTATCGGCAATGAGGTAGGCGTGCAGCGCTCGCTTTCAGCCTATGCGATCTCAACGATCGCGCTCGTTGTCGCGGTGCTCCTCCGCTGGCTGCTCGATCCGCTCCTAGGAAATAGCCTCTCACTGGTGACATTGTTCGGCGCGGTAGCCGTCGCCGTATGGGCGGGAGGGTACCACCCCGCTGTGCTGGTCGGGCTTGTCGGCTATTTCGCCTGCAACTACCTCTTCATCGAGCCCAGGGGTCGGTTCGGTCCGGTTGACGCCCAGACTATCGTCGGGCTGCTCGCGTACGCATTCACGTGTTCGCTCATTATCGCCATCGGCGAGGCGATGCGTCGGGCACGGCAGCGGGCGAGCGAGCGCGGTGAGCTGCTGCGCGTCACCTTGGGCAGCATCGGCGATGCAGTCCTCTCAACCGATGTCGACGGCCGCGTCAGCTATCTCAACGCGGTCGCCGAGTCGTTGACCGGCTGGAAAAGCCAAGACGCGCTGGGTCGCCAAGTCGCTGAGATCTTCCGCATCGTCGACGAAAAAAAACGCGAGCCGGTCGAGAACCCCGTGACCCGCGCCTTGCGCGATGGCGTCGTCACAGCACTGGCGAACCACACGGTGCTCATAGCAAGAGACGGCGTCGAAAGGCCCATCGATGACAGTGCCGCTCCGATCAAGGACGATCACGGCCGCGTCGCGGGATGCGTGCTGATCTTTCGCGAGATCTCCGAAAGGCGGCGCTGGGAGCAGCAAGACAGCAGGAGGCTCTCGTCTGCGCGCCTGCTGGCATCGATCGTCGAGTCATCGGATGACGCCATCATCAGCAAGTCGCTGGACGGCATCATTCAAAGCTGGAATGCCGGCGCCGAGCGTCTCCTGGGCTATTCCGCCGAAGAGGCCCTCGGTCGCCACATCTCCCTGATCATTCCTCCCGACCGGATCATGGAGGAAGATCACATCATCGCAAGCCTGAAAGCCGGGCGTCGGGTCGAGCACTTCGAGACCGAGCGCGTACGCAAGGACGGTACGTCCATCCAGCTTTCGCTCACCGTATCGCCCGTCAGGGATGCGGAAGGCAATGTCACTGGCGCTTCCAAGATCGCGCGGGACATCACCGAGCGCAAGCGCGCCGAAGCGGAACGACAGAAGTTCGTCACGCTGGTCGAGAACAGCACCGACTTCGTCGGCATATGCGACCTGGACGGTGTCCCGTTCTATATCAACCAGGCCGGACTCAAGATCGTCGGGCTGGAAGGAATCGAGGAAGCACGCCGCACTCAGGTTCGCGATTTCTTCTTTCCCGAAGACCAATCGAAGGTCATGGACGAGTTCTTTCCGTCTGTGATCGAGCGCGGGCACGGAGAACTCGAAATCAGGTTCCGGAATTTCCGGACCGGAGAGGCGCGGTGGATGGCTTACAAGGTCCTGGTCCTCAAGGACGCGAGCGGTCGCAACGTCGCGTTCGCGACCGTGAGCCAGGATGTCACGGAGCGACGGCAACTCGACGACAATCTGCGAAAGCTTGCGACCGACCTGTCCGAAGCCGACCGGCGCAAGAACCAGTTTCTGGCAACGCTGGCCCACGAGCTGCGAAATCCGCTCGCGCCGCTGCGCAACATGGTGGAGATTCTGAAGCGCGCCGGCGGCGATCGCGACGTGCTCAAACGTGCCGTCGACACGATGGAGCGGCAGCTGGGGCAAATGGTCCGACTTGTCGACGATCTGCTGGACATGAACCGCATCACCCACGATCGCCTCGAATTGCGCAAAGGCCACGTGGAGCTCTCCCATGTGATCGAGCAGGCGATCGAGGCAAGCCGGCCGCTTGCGGAGTCCGCCGGTCACGACATGCGGGCGATCATGCCTTCCGAGCCGATCTACCTGCACGCCGACGCGGCGCGCCTGGAACAGGTATTCGCCAACCTGCTCAACAACAGCTGCAAGTACACCAACCCAGGCGGAAAGATTACGATCACCGCGAAGCGGGAGGGCAAGGACGTGCTGGTGACGATCAAAGACAACGGCATCGGCATACCGCCCGACAAGCTGGATAGCATCTTCGAGATATTCACGCAGGTCGACGAGTCGGTCGAGCGTTCGCAAGGCGGATTGGGTATCGGCCTGACGCTCGTGAGGCGGCTCGTGCAGATGCACGGCGGGACCGTAGAGGCAACAAGCCGGGGTGATGGCATGGGGAGCGAGTTCGTCGTCCGCCTGCCCACAAGCGATGCCACCGAAACGGCGCAGGTGCAAGCCGCCACCGAGGCGCCCGTTCGACCCCAACGCATTCTGATCGTCGATGACAACGAGGACACCGCCGCGTCGCTCGCGGCATTGCTGAAAATCACCGGCCACGAGACCTACGTCGCTCACGATGGGCTCGCCGCGCTCGAATCGGCGGAGACGCACCGCCCCGAAGTGATGCTGCTCGATATCGGGCTGCCGGCACTCAACGGTTTCGAGGTGTGCCGCCGCGTCCGCCAGCAACCATGGGGCAAGGACGTCGTGCTTATCGCGCAAACGGGATGGGGACAGGATGAGGACCGCAGCAAATCGCGCGCCGCCGGATTCGACGGGCATCTGGTCAAGCCGGTGGAATACGGCGCCTTGATGTCGTTGCTGAGCTCGCTCGTCGCGAACAGGAACGAAAGCACGTCGGCGCGGTCGCCGCAGCGCGAATAGGGGCATCGCGCTTGTTCAGCGACCGATGCCGCCATGATCAATCGAGCTATCATCATATTGCCATGCGAGTGCGCGCGTCCGTCATACCGCTGTTTGCGCTGATCCTGGCGGTCGTCGCGCCGCAAGGCAGCGCGGCGGACTGGGCCGATCCCGCGAAAGTTCTGAGGATCGCTTTTCCCACCGACGTCACGGGACTCGATCCGGCCGGAACCCAGGAGACCTACGCGAGCCTCGTCGAGGGACGTATCTTCGACGCGCTCTACCAGTGGGATTACCTCGCGCGCCCGTACCGGTTCGTACCGAGCGTTGCGACCGCCATGCCGGAGATATCCGCGGACGGCCGCGCGTGGACGATCCGCATCCGGCCGGGCATCTATTTCGCCGACGATCCCGCGTTTGCGGGCAAGAAGCGCGAGCTGACCGCGTCGGATTTCGTCTACGCGTGGAAACGCATCGTCGATCCGCGCGTTCGTTCGCCGAACTCGGATCTGCTCGAGCACAAGATCGTGGGGCTGGACGACGCGGTCGCCAAGGCGAAGTCCGCCGGCCGGTTCGATTACGATGCGGACGTGCCCGGCCTGCGCGCTACCGGCCGCTACACGTTGAAGCTGGAGCTGGTGCACCCCGATTACACGTTCTTCGAAATCCTCGATAGCGCAGCGCTGCGCGCGGTGGCCCGCGAAGTGATCGAGAAATACGCGGATTCGGGCGGCCGGGCCATGCACAATCCGGTCGGGACCGGACCGTATCGGCTCAAGGAGTGGCAACCGGGCAGTCGCATCGTTCTCGAGGCCAATCCGGGCTATCGCGACGAGCGCTTCCCACCCGCACCGGCGAACGCCGACGCGGCCACCCGGGCCGTCGCCGATTCGATGAGGGGAAAGCGCGTCCCGCAGATCGGGACCGTCAGCATCGCGATCATCGAAGAGACGAATCCGCGGCTCCTCATGTTCAATGCTGGGGAGCTCGACATGCTGGACGTGCCGGGCGACGTCGCGCCCAATATGATCGATGCGAAGGGCGATCTGCTGCCCGAATACGCGGCACGCGGCGTGCGGCTCGAGCGCGCGACCGAGCTCGGCGTGACCTTCTCCTACTTCAACATGGAGGACCCCGTCGTCGGAGGGTACGCGCCCGACAAGATCGCGCTGCGGCGCGCGATCTGCGGCGCGTACAACTTGCCGGACGAGATCCGCGTCATTCGCAATGGACAGGCGCTGCCGGCCACGCAGCCGATCCCGCCCGGTGTCGCGGGACATATCGCCGGGTACAAGGGACTGTCGCCCTACGACCCGGCGACGTCCCGCGCGCTGCTCGACAAGTTCGGCTATCGCGACCGCGACGGCGACGGGTTCCGCGAGCTGCCGGACGGCCGGCCGCTGACCATTCACCAGATGTCGTACGTGGGTGCCGTGAACCGTCACTTCGACGACCTGTGGCTGCGCAGCATGCGAGAGGTCGGCATCCGCATTGATTTCCAGATCCAGACTTTTCCGGAGGGCTTCAAGGCCGCGCACGCGGGGACGCTGCAGTTCTCGAGCTTCGGCTGGAGCGGCGACATCGCCGACGACTTCATGCGCATTTTCTACGGACCGTATGCGGGCGCCAGCAACCTCTCCCGATTCAGGAATGCCGAATACGACGCGCTTTACGAAAAGAGCCGCCTCACGGCGGACACGGCGGAACGCAACAAGCTCTACGAAGCAATGACGAAAATCGTCTCGGCTCAGGCGCCATGGTGCTCGAACGTCTACCGCATCAGCAGCACGGTGGTCGCACCGCAGATTCGCGGTTACCGCAAGAACGTGCATTACTTCCTGGCCCCGTGGCAATACCTCGACCTCGATGTGGGCGCACGAGGGACGAAGCAACAATAAAAGCGCTCTGGTCGAATACCGCCGATAAGGTGTATCGTCAGGGAAAATGCTTGACACAATCATCCCAAGCGGCCATCCGCGAACACACGACGAGCCGGTTTCAATTTCGCCACGCTCCGTCGTCGGTGACCGCCCCGTAGGCCTGCCGCCGTCGTCCGTGGATGCGTGGTTCCATACGCGCGACGGCCGCCGCTACGCCTGGGAAATCGCCCTTGTCATCCTCATGAAGCTCGCGCTACTCCTGCTGTTGTGGTTCGTATTCATCAAACCCTGGGTGGGTCAGGCGACTCCGGTCGTCTCCGCCGTGCAGCAAATCTATCTGCCCGATGGGGCCGCCACCCGCCATGATTGATGCCGCCACCGTCGAACTTTCCCGACTGCAGTTCGCGGTCACCGCGCTGTACCACTTCCTGTTCGTTCCGCTCACTCTCGGGCTGGTGTGGATTTTGGTGATCATGGAAACGGTGTACGTCATGACGCGCCGGGAGATCTGGAAGCGCATGACCCAGTTCTGGGGTGTGCTGTTCGGGATCAACTTCGCGATGGGGGTGGCGACCGGCATAACGATGGAGTTCCAGTTCGGCACCAACTGGGCCTACTACTCGCATTACGTTGGCGATATTTTCGGCACGCCGCTCGCGATCGAAGGGCTGATGGCGTTTTTCCTCGAAGCGACGTTCGTCGGTTTGTTTTTCTTCGGCTGGGACCGACTGACTCCGGTCAAGCATTTGATCGTCACCTGGCTGGTTGCGCTGGGCTCGAACCTGTCCGCGCTGTGGATTCTGGTTGCCAACGGCTGGATGCAATACCCGGTAGGTTCCAACTTCAACTTCGAGACCATGCGGATGGAAGTGACGTCGTTCACCGACGTTCTTTTCAATCCGGTGGCGCAGGCCAAGTTCGTGCACACCGTCAGCGCCGGGTATGTGGTCGGCTCGATGTTCGTCCTGTCGATCAGCGCGTGGTACCTGTTGCGGGGCCGCAATGTCGATGTCGCCAAACGTTCGATGACGGTCGCCGCGAGTTTCGGGCTGGCGTCGGCGCTGAGCGTCGTCGTGCTCGGCGATGAATCGGGCTATACGGTATCCGAAAACCAGAAAATGAAGCTCGCAGCCATCGAAGCGATGTGGGACACCGAACCGCCGCCGGCTTCGTTCGCGGTGTTCGGCTGGCCCGACGTGGCCGAGCGCAAGACGCACTTCGCCGTGAAAATTCCGTGGGTGATGGGATTGATCGGCACGCGCTCGCTTACCGGTATCCTGCCGGGCATCAACGATCTGGACGCCGAAGCCGAGCGGCGCATCGGCAAGGGCATCATCGCTTATCGCGCCTTGCAGAAGTTGCGCGCCGATCGCACCGACAAGGAAGCACTCGCCGCGTTCGAGGCCAATGTCGCGGACCTGGGTTACGCGCTCCTGCTCAAGCGCACCATGGACGATCCCACGGTTGCCACGCGGGACGATATCGCGCGCGCGGCCGCGAGCACCATCCCGAACGTGCCGGTGCTCTTCTGGTCTTTCCGGCTGATGGTTGCCTGCGGCTTCTGGTTCATCGCCCTTTTCGCTTATTCGTTCTGGCTCGCTTCCACGCGAAACCTCTTGCGCCAGCGCTGGTATCTGCGCACTGCGCTATACAGCCTGCCTCTGCCATGGCTGGCGGCGGAGCTCGGCTGGATCGTCGCGGAATATGGCCGGCAACCCTGGGCGATCGAGGGCGTCCTGCCTACGGCGCTGGCCGTGTCCTCCGTATCGACAGCGCAAGTTGCCACCAGTCTCGCGGGCTTCGTCCTGTTCTATACGATCCTCGCGGTCGTCGACGTAATGCTGATGAGCAAGTACATCCGCAAGGGACCCGATGGACTAGGCATGTGGCGGCAAGCGCCTATGGCCCCGGTCGCCGGGTCCGGGGCGATGGCTAAATCGGGCGCGAACTGACGCCGGCGGCACGCAAACCATGTTCGATTACGAAACTCTGCGCGTGATCTGGTGGCTGTTGATGGGCATCGTTCTGATCGGCTTCGCGGTCATGGACGGTTTCGATTTGGGGGCAGGTGCTTACGTACGCGTGCTGGCGCACGACGACGACGAACGTCGTGCACTGATCGAGACGTTCGAGCCGTTCTGGGAAGGCAACCAGGTTTGGCTCATCCTGGGCGGCGGTGCGGTATTCGCCGCCTGGCCGTATCTGTACGCCGCTTCATTCTCCGGGTTCTACTTCGCGATCCTGCTGGTCCTGCTCGCATTGATTGTGCGGCCTGTGTCGCTGAGCTTTCGCAACAAAGCAGACGATGCGCGCTGGCGTGCGGCGTGGGATGGCTTGCTCACGTTCACCGGTGTGGTGCCGGCGCTCCTGTTCGGCGTGGCGATCGGCAATCTGTTCCTGGGCGTGCCGTTGCGCTACGACGACACGATGCGCATAACGTACGAAGGCGGTCTGGTCGGTCTGTTGCGGCCATTTGCGCTGCTGACCGGCCTGGTGTCGCTCTCGATGATACTCATGCACGGTGCCGCCTATCTGGCGCTGAAGGCCGACGCGGTGATTGCGCAACGCGCTGAACGGACACTGCGGGTGCTCGCGCCAATCTATGCGGCGCTCTACGTGGCCGCCGGTGCCTGGCTGGCCTTCGGTATCGCGGGCTTCCGTGTCGACGGCCGTGTCATTACGGATGGGCCGTCGAATCCCTTGCTGAAGCAGGTGTCGATAGGAGGGAGCTGGCTGACCAATGGCCCGCTCGGACGCTGGGCCTGTGCGGCGGCGGCGATTGCGATCGTGGCCGCGCTCATCACCCCCCTGCTCGCACGGCGCGGAGCCCATATCAGCGCTTTCGTCACGAGCTCGGCATCCATCGCGGGTACCGTGCTGTCGGCCGGGTTTGCCCTGTTCCCGTTCCTGATGCCATCGAGCATCGACCCGCGCAGCAGCCTGACCGTGTGGGACGCCTCGTCGAGTCGCGACACACTTGGAGTGATGCTCGTTGTCACCGTCGTGCTGCTGCCGATCGTGGTGGCGTATACGGGCTGGGTGTTCGCGGTGATGCGCGGACGCGTGTCGCTGGAGCACGTCCGGAAATCGCACGGGATGTATTGAACGGGAACGCTCTTACCCAAGGATAGCCGCCATGTGGTACTTCTCATGGATACTGGGCATTGGTCTCGCGTGCAGCTTCGCGATCCTCAACGCCATGTGGTACGAAATGGACGCCGGTGACGCCAGCGAGGACCCTGAAAAAGAGTAGAGGCAAGCGCGGGTGAATCACCCCGCTTCGGAATTCGCGGGATGCATTGCGGTGACGGAAGCGATCAGTCGGGCGCCATGCCTTTGTCGGCAAGCTCCTTGATAGCCTTCTTGTTCTTCGCCAGGTGCGCGAGTCCCATTCCGCGCAATATATGCGGCGCCTTGGTGAACTGGATGTTGTCGTACCCGACGATCTCGATGCGGTTGCCCCAGGGATCGCGAAAATCGAGAAACGGTCCGGGTACCAGCTCGACACCTGCGTCGAGCAGCGCCTGGCGAGCGGCCTCCTTGCTATCGACAACCAGCCCGAAATGGCGTCCGTCGTCGGCCGGTTGAGCACGACCCTTCTGAAGCGCGATGAACTGGTCTCCCAGATCGATGAATGCCATCGAGTCGCTCCTGCTTCGGAGCCCAAAGTCGAACAGGCGTCCGTAGAACGCCAACGCCGCGTCGATGTCGCCAACCTCGAGCGCGATGTGGTTGAACCCGACGACGCGTGGTTTTTTTGCTTTGGCCATGAAGGTCTCCAGACAGCTCGCGCAATGTAGCTTCGATTTCCATGGGCACGGTCGAGTTCCGGCCAGGCCTGTCGTCCAAGACCGCTTCATGCGGTGCGTCACCGCTGCTCGAATCCCGCGATGAATTCGCACAGGCGCGAGCCTTCGCCGGCGTTGCCGCGGTTGGCGGGCGGTGCTCGCGGCTTTTCCGTCGGAGTCCTACGTCGAAAAAGCTTACAAGCCGCCGGGAAACGGCAACGGAGTCTCACAACAGCCCTCTGATTTATCGCAAATTTTTCGTGCATGGCATGCTCTATGCACGAGTTCAACTTTCTCGCACGATCGAAGGAGAAGATAATGCACACGATCGGCAAGCTCTTCGGCTTCGGTCTGGCGCTACTCTTCGCGTTGATCCAAGCTCAGCCGGCATTGGCGACCACCGTCCCGCTGGTCGTCGGGACCGCTTCCGACGATGTGATCGTCAATTTCGATTTCTCATCGGAAGCAACGCCGCCGCCGTACAGCAATACGATACTGGCGTTTTTCCAACTCGACGTTTCAGCCGCGCCTGCTGACGTCGTCTTCGATTTCTATGACGGACTGAACGGTGCCAGTTTCCTCGGAAGTGACACGACAACGCTTCCGACGGTTGCCAGCTGGTCAGCCGGTGCCGGTTGCCCCTCCGCCACGGCCTTTTGCGCAGGCGTGCTCGATGGGACCTTTTCCATCGGACTCCACTTGACCGCGGGCGCAGCCGATTTTTCGGATTTGCCGAGCGCTCCAATCGCATTGGCATTCAATTTCGGCAGCGAAGATATCATCGCGGGAGTCGACGGGACTCTCGGCACCCGGGCCCTGCCCGAACCGGTCACGCTTGCGCTGCTGGGAATCGGCCTCGCAGCAATTGCCGCAGGACGCCGCCGCAAGATGCACTGAGGCAGCAACGGCTCGGGCACCGACCTCGCCCCGCGCCAGAGGCAGTTTGGCGCTGCCGCAGTTTCCGGCCGCCTCGGCCGGGCGGATGATGTTGCTGGCGACTTCCCGGCGGGGCACTATGGGCGCAGTTGGCGGTCCTACAGCGCCGGGAGTGCGTCGCCAGGCTCACTCGGCCTTTATTCATCCACTTCCAGGAGCCCGTTCGCATGTTGACCCGACTTCTCGCCGTCCTGCTTGCCCTGGCCGTGGCCGGCCCTGCGATGGGACAGGCCAAGCAGCGCATCGACAAGGCCGCCGACCTTCCGCGGTTCACCTACAAGATCGACGGACGGGTCGAGGACCTGGTCCGCGACGATGCGAAATTCCGCGCCTTCGCAGCCGAGGTCCGACGCGACACCGAAAGCACGCTCGCCAAATATGACATCGCGGACAAGTCGAGCGAGCGACAACTGCGCGGAACGCTGCTGCAGCTCGACATGCTCGACGGCCGCTATGACGCCGCGCTCGCCGGCGCCGAGAAAATAAGGGAGCTGCAGGAGAAGCCCGCCGACAAGCTCCTGACGGGCATGACGACCAAGGCGATCGTCGCGGGCGAACGAAAAGCAGGCAATCGCGACTCGGATGCGTACCGCGGCGAGGTTGCGCGCTCGATCGCGGACGCGCTGAAGCCGCTGCCCTACGAGGTCATCTCCAACGAGATCAAGGAGGCGAAGGCGGGCGCCGAGACGCTGGGCGAAGGTCGCCTGATCGGCTCGGCACGCGAGCGCCTGCAACCGATCGTCGACAAGAGCGGCAGCCTGTCGTCCGACCTCGCGCCCGGCGTCATCTCGATCAAGTATGCGCTGACCTATGCGCTGCCGCTGAAGCAGACGTTCGTCGACACGTACAGCACCTATCTTGCCGCGCATCGCGTCGACAAGCCGGACATCTGGGCGGCGCGCGAGGTCGCGCTTCCCGCGGGCAAGGGCTACACGCCGGTGACGATCGGGGTGTGGGACAGCGGCATCGACACGCGCCTGTTTCCGGGTCGCGTCCGGATGGACGCCGGCAAGCCGGCCCTGATCGCCTTCGACCGGTTCTCCAATCCAGCGACCGGCGAGCTCATGCCGATTCCGGCGGAGCTCAAAAACCGCGTGCCGCAAATGAAGTCCCGGCTCAAGGGCTTTTCGGACCTGCAATCGAATATCGACAGTCCCGAGGCATCCGAGGTCAAGCAATTCCTGTCGACGCTGAAACCCGAGGCATATAAGAGCGCGATCGAGGAGCTCATACTCTCCGGCAACTGGATGCACGGTACGCACGTCGCGGGAATCACCGTGGCGGGCAACCCGTACGCACGGCTGGTCGTCGGCCGGATCGAATTCGACTGGCATTTGCTGCCCGACCCGTGTCCGAGCAAGGAACTGGCCGACCGCGACGCACGGAACATGCAGAGCTATGTCGACTTCTTCAAGAAGAACGGTGTCCGCGTCGTCAACATGAGCTGGGGTGGCAGCGTCAAGGCCTTCGAGGAGGCGCTGGAGCAATGCAACATGGGCAAGACCACGGACGATCGGAAGGCGCTGGCGCGTGGATATTTCGAGATCCAGAAGAATGCGCTGACCAAGGCGATGGCGAGCGCGCCCAACATACTATTCGTCGCCGCGGCGGGCAACTCCAACGAAGACGCTTCGTTCATCGAAGACATCCCGGCGGGCATCGTGCTGCCGAACCTGATTGCCGTCGGGGCCGTCGACAAGGCAGGCGACGAGGCGAGCTTCACGAGCTACGGCCCGACGGTCGTCGTGGACGCGAACGGATATCAGGTGGAAAGCGTGATCCCTGGCGGCGAGAAGCTCGCTGAGTCGGGGACGTCGATGGCGTCACCGCAAGTGGTCAATCTCGCCGCCAAGATCCTTGCCGTGGAACCCAAGCTCAAGCCGACCGAGGTGATCGACATCATTCGCTCGACGGCGGACAAGACGCCCGACGGCCGGCGTACGCTGATCAATCCGAAGAAGGCGCTAGGCGTCGCGGAGCTCAAGAAGGCGGCGTAACACGCGGCCGGGCCAGAATCAGGTGCGAGGCCCG
The DNA here is from genome assembly GCA_036493675.1 of Casimicrobiaceae bacterium. Classification (GTDB taxonomy): domain Bacteria; phylum Pseudomonadota; class Gammaproteobacteria; order Burkholderiales; family Casimicrobiaceae; genus PALSA-1003. Next base: position 182,929 of record DASXPJ010000043.1, on the reverse strand, counting down.
ACGTCCGGCGTCTGCGGGCCTGGCCAGGGATGGTCCGACTTGCGGGTGAAGATCGCGCCCGCGTCGGCAGGCGCGAGCGTCCAGTCGCCGCGCGCGATCTCGTCCTCGAGCTGGCCGGGGCCCCAACCCGACCAGCCGATGAAGATCCGCAGGCCCTCCATCGGCTTCTCGCGGCCGACAAGCTTTCGCAGCAAGTCCCCGTCCATGCTGAGATAGATGCCGTCGAGAACGCGGATTGCGTGCTCGGGCGGTTTATCGGCGCGAAAGAGAAACGACACGGTCTCGGTTTGGACAGGGCCGCCGAAGTACACCCTGTCGTCCAGTTGCGCGAGTCGCTTCACATCGGGAAAGAGCTCCGAAACAGGAATCCTCGTCGGCCGGTTGACGATGAGGCCGGCCGGGGCCGGAGCAATGTTGTTCATTACGAGCAGTCTCGCGTCCTTGAAAATGGAATCGGGCAACTCCGCGCGAGCGATGATGAGGATCGCCGTTAACGGTTTCGCGTCATCGGCGGATGCCGGCCACGACATCCCGAGCGCGAGCAAAAATATGCAGAGGGTTTGGATCACGGCGGGCATGGGATTGTCAGCGCACAGTGGATTGCCCGGTAAAGGATAATACGAGCCATGCCCAGCGTCGTCGCCGGCCGGCCCGGACGGGCTTAAAATGGTCGTGCGGGCAGCCGAGGGCTCGTCCCGCGCCCCCCCGCGCAAAGGTTCCGGTCGCGTGCGCGTTCGCCGTCCGTCTGACAAAGGGAGGAACAGGCATGGACAGCTCAATGGTCAAAGGCATCGTGATTGGTGGCATCGCCATGGTGGTAGTCGCGGCAGGCGCAGTCCCGACCTACAAGGCGCTTACCAAGCCGAAGGTCGCCGACGTCCTTGCGGTCAAGGAGGTCACGGAGACAGTCGTGACCCCGCGGGAGGAATGCCAGGACGTGCAAGTGACGAAGCAAGCCCCGACGCAGGACCCGAATCGCGTGACGGGGACGGTCGTCGGCGGCGTTGCCGGCGGCCTGTTGGGTAGCACCATCGGAGGCGGCACGGGCAGGACGGTGGCCACCATCGCCGGCGCTGCGGGCGGCGCGTATGTCGGAAACCAGGTGCAGAAGAACCAGCAGCAGAAGAACGTCGTCACGACGACGCAACGGCGCTGCAAGACGGTCAACGACACCACGCAAAATCTCGTCGGCTACGACGTGACCTATCGCCTCGAAGGCAAGGAAGGCACGTTGCGCACGTCCTTCAAGCCTGGCGCCACGCTGCCGGTCAAGGATGGACAGGTGGTCGCGACGCCGCCGGGGACCAGCTGATCTGATTGACAAAGCAAAATCCGACCTGCTAAATGCAACAATCGGTCAAAGAGCCGACGTCTCGGCCGTTCGTGTCGAGCAATTCGTAGCACTGTGGAGGGGAAAGTCATGAAGCGAAGCGCAGGGTGGACGCTCGTCATTCTCGCGGCGGCGCTCGTCGCCATTGCGATGCCCGTTACCAGCATCGCGCAGCAGAAAAAGCTTGTCCTCTGGACCCACTGGGACCAGAACCCCGAGTTCAACAAATGGTACGAGACGAAGGGCAAGGAATTCGCCAAGAAGACCGGATACGAGGTCGAGGTCGTCACCGTCCCGTACCAGGGATATGAAGCGAAATACCTCGCGGCGCTGATGGCGAAGAACAGCGCGCCCGACATCTTCATGGGAATGACGCACCAGTGGTGCGGCCAGTACGACTTCTGCGACCGGATGCCTGCCGACCTCGCGAAGACCTACGACGAGAACCTGCCGAAGTACATGGTTCCGGTCGGCAAGTGGAAGGACGTGCGCTACGGGATTCCGATCGAGCACGGCAACTTCCAGCAGATGTACATCAACGTCGACATGTTCAGAAAGGCGGGCCTCAACCCGGACGACCCGCCCAAGACTTTCACGGATTGGCTCGCGGCGATGAAGAAGTTGACCATCGCCGATCCAAAGGGCGGTGAACCGACGCAGGTCGGCTTCGCGATCCGCAGCAAAGGCGCTCCCGTCGGCATCACCGACAAATTCCTGCCCTTCGCGCATGCGTGGGGTGCAAGGATGCTCAGTCCCGAGATGGACAAGGCGACCGGTTATGCCAACAGCCCGGAGATGGTAGCGGCGCTGACGTTCTTCGGCGATCTCGTGAACAAGGACAAGGTGGCGAGTCTCGCCTTCGGCAACCCTGAAGATGCGTTCGGCCAGAAACGCGCGGCCGTGATCTTCCGCGAGTCATGGTTCTACGGATGGGTGAAGAAGAACGCGCCCGACGTGAACTTCAAGGTGTACGCGCTGCCATGCGAAAAGAAGTGCCCGGGGGCGGGCGCGCTGTTTCCGTGGACCAACCTGGTCTACAAGAACAGCCCGAACAAGCAGGTGGCGTGGGAGTTCATGCGGTTCATCAGCAACCCGAAGGACGACATGGAGCAGCATCAGCTGCAGGGGATCCTTCCGGTGTGGACCGCGAACCTCGATAGCGACTATGTGAAGTCGCGGCCCGACTACCAGTCGACCAAGGCCATGCTCGCGCAGCCGGTGCCTCCCACGTACTTCCATCCGAAGTCCAACGAGCTGGCCACTGCCTTCGGCGAGGCCGTCGTAGGCGTACTGTTCGGCAAAGGACAGCCCAAACCGCTGCTCGACGAAGCTGCCGCCAAGATGGATCGCATCCTCAAGGATTAGCGGCGCGTTGGTGATCGACGCAGCGCGAATCCTTTCGCACCGTGCGCCAGTGGTATCGCCTCGTTTTCCCGAGGAACTACCTCGATCGCCGGAAGCGGGCTGGATTTCTGTTCGTCCTGCCCGCGCTGCTGTTCTTCGGGTTCGTCTACTTGCTGCCCCTCGCGCAGTCGGTGATGTATTCGTTCTACAAGATCGCCCCCGGCGGAGCGCGCGAGTTCGTCGGCCTGGGTCGCTATGAAAAGGTCCTGACCGACCCCACGTTCTGGACCGCAGTCGGCAACACCGTTCAGCTGCTCTTGCTGTCCGTCCCCGCGACGGTCGTCTGCGCACTCGCCGTCGCGCTTGGCCTCAATCGCATCGCGAGCCTCAGGTGGCGCAACGTCTGGGCATCGATGTATTTCCTGCCCTTCGCCACATCGCTCGTCGCGGCCGCGCTCATCTGGCAATGGATCTACGAGCCGGTTTACGGCTTCCTCAACTACGCGCTGTCATGGGTCGGCATTCCGCCACAGAAGTGGCTGCAGAGCCTGACGCAGGTGCTTCCCTCGATCGCGGCCGTAAGCGTGTGGGTACGGATTGGCTTCGACACCATGATCTTTCTCGCAGCGCTGCAGACGATTCCCCAGGAATATTACGAGGCGGCCAGGATGGACGGCGCCGGCGCCTGGCAACGGCTTCGCTACATCACGCTGCCGATGCTCAACGCCCAGATCGTCATGGTCTGCATTCTCGAGCTCATCTTCAACTTCAAGATCTTCGACCAGGTGTACGCCACGACGCAGGGCGGGCCGGCGGGCGCGAGCCAGACGATCATCATGCTGCTGTACGACACCGCGTTCAAATACTTCCGGTTCGGCGACGCGTCGGTGATGGCCGTCTTCGTGTTCGTCACGCTCATGATCATCACCGTGCTGCAATGGCGATTGATTCGCAAACCGATCGAGTATTGAAGGCCACGACGCCGCACACGGCATGAGCTCGATTGCGCCATCTCTGTCGTCCCGCGACGCCGCACTGACCGTCAGGCACACACACTGGCGCTGGATCCTCGCGCTCGCGGTCGCCTGCGGCGCCATCGTCGTTTTCTTCCCGTTCTTCTGGATGGCGGTCACGTCGCTCAAGACCGCGCCCGAGATCCAGCGCGTGCCGCTGCAGATCGCCCCGGACCACTGGCTCAACTTGGGCAACTACCGCGAGGTGTTCAAGCGCGAGCCGTTCCTGCGCTTTCTCCTGAACAGCGCGCTGGTCGCATCGGTGGCCGCCGTCAGCAGCGTGGTGGTGTCGTCGCTGGCGGGTTTCGGCTTCGCGAAGTTCCGATTTCCAGGACGTGACGTACTCTTTCTCGCCATCATCGGCATTCTCATGGTGCCGTTCCAGTCGGTCGTGGTGCCGCTGTACATGTGGATGAACGACCTCGGGCTGCTCGACACCTACACCGGCATCGTTGCCCCGGACCTGGTCAGCGTGTTCGGCGTGTTCCTGATGCGGAATGCCATCGAGGTCATCCCCAACGACTACATCGATGCCGCCCGTGTCGACGGCGGCAGCGAGCTCCGCATCTTCTTCTCGGTCGTCCTGCCGTCGGTCAAGCCCGCGATCGCCACCCTGCTGATCATCAAGTTCATGTGGAGCTGGAACGAGTTCTTCTGGCCGATGGTGGTGACCACCAGTCCTCAGATGAAGGTGGTAACGATCGGCCTCATGAGCTTCACGAACATGTACTTCATCGAGTACAACCTGCTCACCGCCGCCGCGGTGCTGAGCATCCTTCCGATACTCGTGATTTTCGTCGTGTTGCAGCGCTGGGTGGTCCAGGCCGTCGTGATGAGCGGCCTGAAAGGCTGAGGCCAATGAACATCGACCAATCCCCTGGTTTTCGTGGGTCTCACGGAGGAGGCATGAAAGTCCAGTTCGAGTTCACCCCGGCCGACCTGGCCGAAGTGGCAAGGCGAGCAGTGAATCGTTCGCCTCTGGTTCATCGATGGCGCCTCAGGAACGGCATCGTCGCGGCCGTTCTTGTCGGGCTGCTCGTGCTCCTCGCCACGCCATGGGAGCTGACCATCCGCAGCATCGTGGGATCAGTCATCGCCGTGGTTGTGTTCGTCATCGTTTTCTATCTGGGCCGTCGACGCGGCGGCAACACCCGAGTGCAGGAGTTCTACCGCGAGAGGCTGGGCGGGGATGGCCCGTTCACGTGTGAGGTGGAACTGACATCGGCCGGCGTCGTGTCCCGACAACTTGGGCAGGAGACGCTCCACCCGTGGTCGCAGGTCGCATCCGCGACCGAAATATCCGGTGGAGTCGAGTTCATCTACCGGCCCATCGGCTCGCTGCTCGTCCGAGACCGCGCGTTTCCCGATCCCCAGGTCAGGGCCGACTTCCTGTCGCACGCGCGGAGTCTCATCCCTGCCGCACCGCTGCCGGAGGCCGCACAGCAGGAGGCCGCACCTAAAGCGATGCCGGAAGAACCCTTCGTGGCGGGTCCGACCGAAAGCGACTACTTTGTCGCATGGCTGCTGTTCTTCGTTTGTGCGAGTGTCAGTGCAAACCTTGCGAGCACGGTCATCGGGGCTGGCACCGCGGCGATTCTCAGAATGCCGGGCTTGACGCCCATGCCCGGCGTGTACGTGATCGCGGGGATCTCGTTCCTTCTCGGCGCTTGCTTGTCTTACCTATTCTTCAGGCTCTTCACCAAGCGCCTCGTGTCGCGCGTGCAAGCGCAGCGCAGCCTCCACGCGGCCTGACGGACGCAGAGTCGTCATGGTGTCGCGCGTTGACGACTTGCGGTAAAGGCGGCGATCTCCCAATCGCCGCTCGCCTCATCGTGGCGAAGGACGTAGACGTCGCCGTCGTCGGCATCGACTTTGAACCAGCGCTGCGTCGGAGCGAACCAGCGGTCGACTATGGCTCGCACCTCGAGCCGGCGTTCACCGCACCAGAAGGCGAGCGGCTCCTGCTCGGAGCGGTAGCCTGCGTAGCATGAGACGCGGATGGGCATGGCGCCATGGTACGCCCGACGCAGTCAGGCGTTCGACATTCGCCGGCTTCGAGGGATGCCCTTCGATCTCGAAGCCTCATGCGGCCGGCAGAATGGCGGGCACAGGTCGCGGGCTCCGCGAAGCCGTCAGTAACGCATCCCGAAGCTCCTGGTTTATAGTCGGAGGGCGATGGTACAAAAAGCGGCAGGACTTCCAGGCCGTCGACCCATGCGGGTATTCCGTGCCTACGCAAGGCCAGCGTCATCGGTAACCGCGTTCTAACGCGCGCTGAGAACGCTGACCCGTCGGCTTGGACCAAGCGCGCCAAGGAGCGCCAACGTCGAGGAGCGAGTCATGACAAGAAAAGGTGTGAAAGACACGCTCGACCGGCTGGGAGATACGCTGGTCAGCGCCTTTCAGGTAATCGCGCTATTCGTCATCGGGGCAACGATTGTCTGGTCGGCCGGATCGGCCTACCTGAAAATGATTGGTGCCGGACGCGCGGCGCTCGATGACATCCTGCTCCTTTTCATCTACCTCGAGTTGGGAACGATCGTCGGCATCTACTTCAAGACCGATCGCCTGCCTGTGCTATTCCTGCTGTACGTCGCCATTACCGCGCTTACACGTTTGCTTGCCGTCGATGTCAAGGACCTCTCGATCGAAAGCATGCTCGCGGTGACCGGATCGATCCTGGTGCTGACGCTTGCCGCCCTGGTTGTGCAAATCGCGGCGTCGCGGTTTTCGGCGCCCATCAAGGACCGACGGTCGCACTCGAGCATCGACGCGGACAAGCCTGGAGCGGCGGGACCGGTCTAGCCAACGCGTAGCTCGGTGTCGTATCACGTGGATGCGGCCTCGTCATGGAAGGGCGTCTCAGCCCTTCGGAACGACCTGCGAGGACGTAAGCAGGAGAAGACCGCTGACCGATCACCCACGTACCGTCGCTCAGAGGTGACAGGCCCCTTTGGCCTTCTGGGGGTGCCCGGCCGCCGACCCGACGCCGTGGTTCGAATCGGAACGGCGACGGGCGCGACCGGTCCAAACAAACGTTACCCAAAGGAGACCCCATGCTGCCCTATATCGACTGCTTCGTCATTCCCGTCCCGCGAGCCAGCCTGGATACCTACAAGCGCATGTCCGCGGAGTGGGGCGATGCCCACCTGCGCCGCGGTGCTCTGTATTACTCCGACTCGATCAGCGACGATGCCCAGCCCGGCAAGGTCACATCGTTTCCCCAGGCCGTGCAGCTCAAGGACGGCGAGGTAATCGCATTGGGGTGGGTCGTGTATAAGAACAAGGCGGATCGCGACCGCATCAGCAAGGAGGTCATGGACGATCCGAAGCTCAAAGAGTCGATGGATCCGTCGAAGATGCCTTTCGACGGCAAGCGCATGTTCTGGGGTGGCTTCGCGACCGTCGTCGGACGCGGGGCCGGTCAATAAGCTCCTGTTCCCGTTGACCGAAGACAGCCGCTGCCGGCTGTACCGACGGGACGGTGAACGAGAAAGGCTAAGAGGCGCCTTTTTTCCCGGCGCCCGCGGTGCTCTTCTTCGCGTCTTGCCGGCCAAGCTCCTCCTTGGTCAGCTTGACCTTTTTAACTTTTTCGGTCTGGACCTTTTCTTTCTTTACTCTTGCCTTCTTCACCTTTTCCTTCTTCACGACCGGCCCCGCCAATGCCTGCTTCGCCAGCCGCTTGGCCTTCTTGGCTGCGCCATCGAGAAGTTTCCTGGTTTTTTGGTGCTGCCGTCTGGCTTTCAGCATGGACGCGTGACTCACGTTGACCTCCTATAAATTGAATTTGACTCTAGTGTGATCCGCTTTGACGTTCTTGGCTAACCGACAGCATCAAGCCCCGCGTCAGACACTGCTGAAGAACCTGATCGTGTTCGCGTGCATCATGATCGACTCAAAGAAGGAGAAGGACTTCTTCGAGACCCGGGTCACCGTCCAGACGGGCGGGGCGTTGCGCTGGGATTGAGCGTCATCGGCCGCGTTGCGCAGGGGACCGCGCAAGGTCGTCGATCCGATCGGCTCCGGCACGAGGCAGGCGGCGCGGCCGCAGCGGCAGTCAGGCAGTCGGCATCCACTCCGGCGAGAACAGCGGCAATCTCCGGGCCATCGCCTGAAGTTCCTGCGCGGCGGAGTCCAGCGCCGCGCGGTCCCGATGCTCGTGGAGGGCGCGGCCGATGAGCGCGCCCACGCGCTGAAAATCCGCCTCCTTCATGCCACGCGTGGTCATGAAGGGGCTGCCGATGCGGATGCCGCTCGACACGTTCGGCGGCTGTGCGTCGAACGGGATGCCGTTGCGGTTGCTGATGAGCCCCACCGACTCGAGCAAGGCTTCGGCCTGCTTGCCGGACGGGACGACCCCGGTGACGTCGACCAGCACAAGATGGGTTTCCGTGCCGCCCGAGACGAGCCGCAGCCCCTGCTCGGCGCATCCGTCGGCCAGCGCCTGCGCGTTCGCCACCAACTGCGCGCCGTAGCGCTTGAACTGCGGCGACATGCACTCCCGGAAAAGCACAGCCCTTGCCGCGATCATGTCGAGCTTCGGCGCCCCCTGCAGGCCGGGGAAGAGCGCGCGGTCGATCGCGGCGGCGAACGCCCGCTTGCACAGGATCACCCCGCCTCCGCGCGGGCCGCGCAGCGTCTTGTGCGTCGACGTCGAAACCACGTCCGCGTGGGGAAACGGCGAGGGAATCGCGCCCGCCGCGACCAGGCCCACGTTGTGCGCCAGGTCGACGAGCAGGATCGCGTCCACCGACTTCGCGATCGCCGCGAACGCGGCGTAGTCGATCGTGCGCGGGTACGACGAGCACCCGCAGATGATGATCTTCGGCCGGTGCTCGCGGGCAAGCGCGGCCACCTGCGCGATGTCGATGCGCTCGGTGGCCCGGTCCACGCCGTAGTGAATCGCCCGGAAGGCCTTGCCGCTGTAGTGGAACTTCGCCCCGTGGCTCAGATGCCCGCCGTGCGTCAATTCCATCGACAGGATGAGATCGCCCGGCTGCAGCAGCGCGTTCAGGATCGCCACGTTGCCGATCGTGGCGCTCATCGCCTGGACGTTCGCATGCTCGCATCCGAAGAGCACCATGGCCCGCTCGATCGCGATCGCCTCCACGCGGTCGGCCAGCGCGCAGCCCGCCACGAAGCGCTTCCCCGGATAGCCCTCGCCGTTCTTGTTGGCCCAGACGCTGCCCTCGAGGCAGCTCGCGTACGGCGAGGCGAAGTTCTCCGAGGCAATCAGGTTGATAGTGGAGAGCTGCCGTTCGCGCTCCTGCCGCGTCAGCGCGGCCATCTCGGGGTCGAACGCTTCGAGCAGGTCCGCGCGATCGTCGTGGGTCATTGCGGCACCTCCGATGGGCATCGAGTCACGCAAGCGCCGCCTTGCCGATCTCGCGGGCCGCGCGCTGCAGCAGGGGAACGTGGGACTTCACTTCACCGAAGGATGCCCGCGCACTCGGCACCGAGATTCCGAGGCCGGCGATGAGGCTGCCATCGGGAAGCCTGATCGGCACGGCGCAGCCGACCACGCCGGGGGCGAATTCCTGGTTGCTTGCCGCCCAGCCGTTGCGGCGCACGTCCTTGATCACGGCTTTCATCTTGCGCGCCGAGACGATCGTGGTCGGCGTCAGGCGCGGCAGCTCCGTGTTCTTCAGCCACAGGTCGAGCTGCTCGTCCGGCATTTCGGCGAGAAAGAGCTTGCCGATGGACGAGCTGTGGATCGGCGCGTGACGGCCCTGCTCGAAGTGCAACCCCGCCGAGCGCGCCGCACGGACGGTGTCGACGTAGACCACTTCGTTGCCGACGCGCACTCCGATCTGGCACGGCTCTCCCAGCTTCGCCGCAAGCGCCACCAGGACGCCGTGGACCCGATCCGATTGCACTGCGGCCTGCGCCGCGGCCATGCCGAGCTGCACCAGCGCGGGGCCCACCAGCAGCTTCCTGGAGCCCAGCGCGCGCTTGACCAGCCGGCGCTCTTCGAGCTGGCCCGCGAGGCGGTGCGCGGTCGGCACCGGCATGGCGCACAACGTCGCGAGCTCGGTGATCGACGTCGGACGCGCCGCGCCCGAGAGCGCGGCGAGCAGCGCAAACGCGCGGTCGAGCGGTTGCTGCCGCGCCTCCTTCCGCGCCCGTCGTTCCGAGGAATTGGGCATGTGCGAGATATTACTTGACACTGGCGCGATCCCGTGAAGAGAATGTAAAAAAACAAGAAAATAACTTCCATTTTCCGGAATCCGAGAAACAGCTCACTGACGAGAGGTGGACATGGATGCACTGTTGCGTATGGGGCGCCGCGCCGCCTCGGCCCTGCTGTTGGGCCTCATCGGCATCACCGTAGCGGGAATCGCAGCGGCGCAGACGCCGGGCGCGACCTCGCGGCTGGACGAGATCGTCAAGCGCGACAAGCTGATCGTCGCCACCTTCAGCACCGCACCGCCCTTCTGCTACACGGACGAGGCCGGGAAGCTCGTCGGCTTCGACATCGACATCGCCAAGTTCATCGCCAAGTCGCTACTCGGCGATGAGAAAAAGATCGAATTCGTGACGGTCACGAGCGAAGGCCGCTGGCCTGCCGTCAACTCCGGCCGTGCCGACATCGGCATTGCGACCACGACGGTGTACCCCGATCGCGCGCTGCGCGTGGCGTTTACGCGCCCGTACATCGACTCGGGCATCTCCATCCTGGTGCGCGACGACACGAACGTGACCAACCTGGCTGGACTCAACAACGCCAAGTTCACGCTCGCCAACTTGAGCAATCCGCAAATGGCGGATCGCGCCAAGCGCTTCCTTCCCAACGTGAAGCTACTCACGTTCGACACGCCCGCGGCGCTGTTCACGGCGGTCAAGAGCGGGCAGGCGCAGGCGATGCAAATGGACACGCCGGTGGTGAACTGGTACGCGGCGAACAACAAGGACATGAAGGTCCTGCCCGAGAACCTGGCGGTGGTGCAAGGCAATGCCGTCTTCATGAAACCCGGAGACTTCACGCTCTGGCTTTGGATGGACACCGTGGTGCAGGAGATGACGGCGGGCTCGCGCTACACCGAGTACACCGAAATCTACAAGAAGTGGTTCGGCACCAACCCGCCACCGCAGCGCTTCTACGGCGCGACGGGATCGGCGAAGTAACGCAGCCGCCCATTCGCTCTGCGCGACCCGGCAAGCGGAGCGCGCAGAGCGGATAGCCTCGTTGCGGGCAACGCGCCCGCGCCCTTGCGCGCCCCATGTCCATCGATTTGTCGTTCGTAACGCGCGTCGCGCCGACGCTCGCGGAGGGTCTTTCGACCACGATCCTGCTCGCCGCGCCGGCGATCCTGCTGTCCGCGGCCTGGGGCATCGTGGTCGTGATGGGCTTGCTGTCCCGCTTTCGCGTCGTCGCCGACATCGCGCGCAGCTACGTCGAAGTCGTGCGCAACACCCCGGTCCTGGTCCAGATGTTCTTCATCTTTTTCGGGTCCGGTTTTGCTGGTTACCCGCTTTCCGGTTTCACCGCCGGCTTGCTGGCGCTCGTGTTGCAGAACGGCGCGTACATGGCGGAGATCTATCGCGGCGGCATCCGCGGCGTCACGCACCGGCTGGCCGAGGCAGGTCTTGCCCTCGGTCTTACGCCGCGACGGTCCTTTGGTCTTATCGTCCTGCCGATCGCCATACGCAACGTGATTCCGCCGCTGTCGAACCAGGGTGTGCTCATCATCAAGGACACCTCGCTGGTGGCAACCATTTCCGTGGCGGAGCTGACCTTTCAGGCCCGACTGCTGGCCGACCGCACAGCGGCCGTGTTCGAAATCTTTTTCACGCTGGCGCTTTTTTACCTCGTGCTCACCGCGATCTTCTCCGGCTGCATGCGCCTGCTGGAGCGACGGTTGCGGATGGCCTGATGGAACTCCTCGTCAAAAGCCTGCCTCTGCTGGCGCGCGGCGCGGCAATGACGCTTTATCTGTCGGCGGCGGCGATCGTCCTTGCCACGGCGCTCGGCCTCGTGCTTGCACTCCTTCAACTCTTCGGCGGCTTCATCCTGCGCGCGCTGGTAGAGCTCTATCTGTACGTCGTACGCGGTGTTCCGCTGCTGGTGCTGCTGTTTGCGATGTATTACGCGCTCCCTTACGCCGACATACAGATCGAGCCCGTGACCGGCGGCATCCTCGTGATCGGACTCTACTTCGGCGCCTTCATGACCGAAGTGTTCCGGGGCGCCGTGCTGTCCGTGCCGAAAGGCCAGTGGGAAGCCGCCCGGACCCTGGGCCTCACCACACCACGCATCCTTCTCGACGTGGTGTTCGTGCAAGCCATGCGAGTGGCCGGGCCGCCGTACATCAACACCTGCATCATGGTCGTCAAGGGAACCTCGCTGGTCTCCATCATCGGCCTGGCCGACGTCACCTTCATCGGCAAGCAGATCGTCGAGCGGACGCTGGCGCCGTTCGAGATCTTCGGCGCGGTCGCGTTCGTCTATTTCGTCATCTGTTTCGCGCTGTCGCGCCTGGGGCGGCATCTCGAGTGGCGGTTGAACTATGTCCCCTGATGTCAGCGTCGGCGCCGCCGGACCGGCGGAAATCGAAATCCGCGGATTGTCGAAATGGTTCGGCGACAACAAGGTGCTGAAGGGAATCTCCGCCGACGTGAAGCGCGGCGAGGCGCTCGTCGTGATCGGGCCCAGCGGCTCGGGCAAGACCACGCTGCTTCGATGCATCAATCTCCTGGAGGATTTTCAGGAAGGCGAGATCCGTATCGGCGGCGAGGCGATCGGCTACACGGTCGATCCGAATGGCAAGCGCATTCGGCGCGGCGAGGCGGAGATCGCCCGCCTGCGCGCCAAGCTGGGCATGGTGTTCCAGAGTTTCAACCTGTTTCCCCACATGTCGGTGCTCAGGAACGTTGCGTTCGGCCCGATTCGGGCGCTGGGCGTGCCGCGAAAGGAAGCCGAGGAGCGTGCCGCGGCGCTGATCGCCCGCGTCGGCCTCGCCGACAAGGTGGACGCGATGCCCAGCCGGCTCTCCGGCGGCCAGCAGCAGCGCGTCGCCATCGCCCGTGCGCTCGCCATGCAACCGAAGGCCATGCTCTTCGACGAGGTCACGTCCGCGCTCGATCCGGAACTCGTGGCCGAGGTCCTCGATGTCATGCGCCAGCTCATGCAGGAGGGCATGACGATGGTGATCGTCACGCACGAGATGGCGTTCGCCCAGGCTTTCGCGCACCGGGCGCTTTTCATGGCGGAAGGCGAGATCGTCGAGCAGGGTGAACCCGCGACGCTCTTTCGGGACCCGCAATCGAAGCGGCTCCAGGCCTTTCTCAAGCGCTTCAAGCAGGGCTATCAATTGTGAGTTTTTCCCGCGCCAGCAACGCGCAACCAGGAGATCCACGCAGCATGAGCGATTCCGCTTCATCCACGCAGGCGCCTCGCGGCCGATCGGGCCCCCTCGCCGGCCTGCGCGTCATCGACGCGGGCAACATGATCGCCGGGCCGCTCGCCGCCACGCAGCTCGCGGACTTCGGCGCCGACGTGATCAAGGTCGAGCTGCCCGGCATCGGCGACTCCATGCGCCACTGGACACCGATGAAAGAGGGGCAATCCCTCTGGTGGAAGGTGATCGGGCGCAACAAGCGGCTGATCACGCTGACGCTTTCCACGCCGCGCGGGCAGGAATTGTTCCGCGAGCTCGCGCGCACCGCGGACATCGTCATCGAGAATTACCGGCCGGGGACGTTCGAGCGCTGGGGCCTGGGCTACGCCGAGCTCGCCAAGATCAATCCCGGGCTGGTGATGGTGCGTGTCTCCGGGTTCGGGCAGACGGGGCCGTACGCCAAGCGCGGCGGCTACGGCACCATCGCGGAGGCGTTCTCCGGCATTCCGTCGTTCACCGGCGCTGCCGACCGGCCGCCGACGCTGCCGGGTTTCCCGATGGCCGATTCGGTGGCCTCCACGTTCGCTGCGATGTCGGCCATGTTCGCCATCTACAACCGCGACCACGGCGGCGGCAACGGACAGGAGATCGACGTGAGCCTCTACGAGCCGCTCTTCCGTCTGGTCGAGTCGCAAGTGATCGGCTTCGATCAGCTCGGCATCGTGAAGCAGCGCCAGGGCAACCGCCTTGCGGAGGACTCGCCGCGCAACACTTACGAGACGCGCGACGGGCGCTGGATCGGCATTTCAGCGAGTTCGCAGCGCACGTTCGAGCGGCTGGCGGCGGCGCTGGATATGCCGGAGCTCGTCACGGACCCGCGGTTCGTCGACAACGCCGCGCGCTGCGCCAACGATGCGGTCCTCGACGCGACGATCGCGGCGTGGTTCCGGCAGCGCGACTGCGATGCGATCATGGCGCACTTCGACGCGGCCGAGGTCGTCGCCGGGCCGGTGCTCGACATCCGCGACATCTTCAAGGACCCGCACTACCGCGCGCGGCAGAACATCGTCAGCGTGCCCGACGGCGATTTCGGCACAGTGCGCATGCAGAGCGTCACGCCGAAGTTCGCGCGCACGCCGGGCGAGGTCCGCCACTCCGGCGGCGCGCTGGGTGCGGACAACCGCGCCATCTTCATCGACGAGCTTGGTCTCTCCGAGGCCGAGTTCTCCGCGCTCCAGGAAGAAGGAATCATCTGACATGGCGGGCATCTTCGAAGGCGTGAGGATCGTCGGCGCCGGCCAGGCGCAGTACACGAAGAAGTCGACCAACAGCGTGCAGCGCCTTTTCTACGAGGCGGGCAGCGCCGCGCTTGCGGACGCCGGCCTTTCGTGGCGCGTTGTCGATGGTATCGCCGCGACCAGCTTTCTGTTCCCGCCCGACAACGTCGCGACGCTGGCGGAGCACCTGGGCATCGAAGCGCGCTTTCTGTTCCAGGGTCTTTACGGCGGCGCCTCGGGCGTCATAGGCATGGCGCACGCGGCACGCGCGATCCGCGACGGCACGGTGGAGGCAGTCGTGTGCATGGCGGCGGACTCGTTCGACGTGGCAGCGCACAACGCGACGCTCGACCACTTCAACGGATCGGTGCAGGAATTCATGTCGCCGCAGGGCTTCGGTGGCGCGAACGGCATGTTCGCCCTGCACACCCGGCTCTACATGGAACGCCACGGCGCCACCCGCGAAGACTTTGGTCGGTTCTGCATCGCGCTGCGGCAGAACGGGCTGCTCAATCCGAACTCGCTGTTCAAGCAGCCGCTGACGATGGACGCCTACCTCAACGCCAAGCCGATCGCGGATCCGCTGCGCCTGTACGACTGCGTGATGCCCTGCATCGGCGCCGACGCGGTCGTGCTCGTCTCGGAGCGCGTCGCGGCCGGGTTGAAAGGGCCTTCGCTGCGCCTGCTGGCGGCGGAGGAGATCCACAACTTCCCCGCCAACGATCCCTACAAGGTGCCTGCTGGATTCGCCGGGCTCGGCGAACGGCTCTTCGCAAGGGCGGGCGTGACGCCGGCGCAGATGGACTTCGCGCAGCTCTACGACGACTATCCGGTGATGGCTTTCGTGCAGCTGGAGGGACTGGGCTTTTGCAAGCCGGGCAGCGCGCACGAGTTCGTTCGCGACACCGACATCACGGTCGGCGGGAAGCTGCCGATCAACACCGGCGGCGGGCAGCTCTCCGCGGGCCAGGCGGGCGCGGCCGGCGGAATGATCGGCGTCTACGAGGCGGCGACTCAGCTGCTCGGTCGCGCCGGAGCGCGGCAGGTGCCATGCCGACGCGGACTCGTGTCAGGCTACGGCATGGTCGCCTACGGGCGCGGTCTGTGCTCCAGCGCCGCCATTCTCGAACGGGTCGAATGATGGAGAACACCAAGCTGAAGCCGCAACCACGCGTCACGGCATTGAACCGCCCGTTCTGGGACGGCTGCAGCGAAGGCCGGCTGCTGATCCAGCGCTGTCCCGCGTGCGCGAAGTCGATCTTCTACCCGCGAGTGTGCTGCCCGTTCTGCCAGCATGGCGAGCTCGACTGGGTGCAGGCCTCGGGCAACGGCAAGGTCATCTCGCACACGACCGTGCATCGGACCCATCACGACGGCTTCAACGCCGAGGCGCCCTATGTGTTCGCCGCCGTCGCATTGGACGAAGGCCCCTGCCTCTACGCCCAGCTGAACGGAGCGCCCGTCGATGGCACGTCGCTCATTGGCCGGGCGGTCCGCGTGGAGTTCATGCCGCACGGCCCGGGGCTTAGGATCGCCGCTTTCCGCCTGGCTTGAGTCGACTCCCTGCCGTGCTACCCGACGCGCGGAGCTGCTTCCCGCCAGCACGCGCTCGTTGCCGGCCGCACGACTGCGATGCGCCGCGTTACTTTTCCTCTATGTCAGTACTTGGGCAGTGCGCTCTCTGCTGAGCCGCAAGCGCGCGACACAGTTCCTCGATCTCACGCGTCCACGCGCCGCGCGTCACTTGGGATTCAATTGGTATCGACGTCCATCCGGAGTCGACTTCCGCGGGGCCGGCGGCCGCGGAAGCGGCTGCGATAGTTTTAGGGGTCATGATGAGTGTCCGCAAAAGTTGGATACGGGTAGATGGTGTGATCGATTTCGTTCATGCCCATTGCATTCTCCCTGCCTTTCGGTGATTCGGTCCGCGCGCGCTACCGTCGTCGCTATGTGACGAGCAGCGTCAACATCGGTAACTCACAGGGGTAGTAAACCGCCCCTAAGTCAGCTACTCGCAAGCGCTGTGCCAAAGTCCAAAGCCGCGCGGAACCCGAGACTGGTCCACTGCCGCTAGGGGCAAAATGCGTTACCCTCGTACTGCTCGGCCCGAGTTGCATAGACAACTTTCGACGGGGCCGTCCAAGCGCAGCTATCCGAGCCATCCCAGTCACCAATCGCGTAAATCACAGCGGCGATCGCTGCAAAGCCCCGGCGCCACGTCATGAAGGACAACTTGGCCGCACTCGACGCGTTGGGCTTCACCCTGCCAAGCACGGCCTATCTGATCGGC
The DNA here is from genome assembly GCA_036493675.1 of Casimicrobiaceae bacterium. Taxonomy (GTDB): domain Bacteria; phylum Pseudomonadota; class Gammaproteobacteria; order Burkholderiales; family Casimicrobiaceae; genus PALSA-1003. Next base: position 166,337 of record DASXPJ010000043.1, on the reverse strand, counting down.
GTCGTAATTTTCGGGATCATTGGGTATGTCGCCTATCGGTGCGGCAGGAAGATGTCTATCCACGCCACCAAATGGATTGGGGTTGCGCTAATGCTCTATCCATATGCTATTTCCGCAACTTGGCTGCTGTACGTCGTGGGTGCAGGATTGTGCGTCGGGGCGTACTTGTCGGCGCGGGCGTGAGCGAGCACGCGACGGCAATTGTCCCTACACGAGATTGGATTCGCCAGGAGACCAGGTCCGATGACTACGATGAAGCCGCACAAGCCCTTCTCGATGATCCGAGAGTTTCACTTAGCAGACTGGTTCACTCTGGCGAACGCCGTTTGCGGCACCGGGGCTCTGTTCTCTGTCATGACCTACCTCGAGACGACCAACGCGCGGCACGTCTACTTTGCGAGCGGTCTGGTCTTCGCTGCGTTGATCTTTGACATTCTCGACGGCCGCATCGCCAGATGGCGGCAGAAGACGTCAACGATGGGACGAGAGCTCGACTCGCTCGCCGACGTCATCTCCTTTGGAGTGGCCCCAGCGATGATCGGGTACGGTTGTGGGATGCAGGGCCTATACGACCGCATCGTCTTGGCCTACTTCGTCGCTTGCGGCGTCTCGCGCCTTGCCCGGTACAACGTCACTGCCGACGCACTGTCTGAGGGATCGGACAAGGTGAAGTATTTCGAAGGAACACCCATACCCACGTCGTTTCTTCTCGTCTGTCTATTGTCGTTGGCGACGTGGTTAGGCGCAGTCCGTCAGGACCTGTGGTTCGGCGAAGTCCATCTGGCCGGCTTCACGCTTCATCCACTCGTCCTCATATTTGCACTTTCAGGCTCGCTCATGATCAGCCGAATCCGAATTCCCAAGCCCTGAGACTTGGCAACGCAAACAAGAGAGCCACGGCGCCGATGCACCGCGCAGCCAATGTCCGCGGTCCACGGAGGCATGTCCCGATGAAGCCGGAGAGATCGGTCGCTCACCCCAGCGTCTTGTACAGCGCGACGAGCTTGGTCCACGCGCGCTCGGCCTGCGCCTGGTCGTAAACCGGTGCGCCGTCCTCGACCGGCATATCGGATTTACGCCTGAGCACTTCTTCCAACCAGGCTCCTGCGAAGGAAACGCGTTATTTCAGCGAACGGCAAGGGTTTAAGCTTGTCTCCCCTGGACAGGATGAAATAACGACATGAAGTGCTCCGGAATTCGAGAATACGACGGCGCGGTCGAGCTTTTGGAGCTCCCCGATCCAGCAATTTCTGAGCCCGGCCAGGTGCTCATTGAGGTACACGCTTCTGGTGTCGGCAACTGGGACAACATTGTGCGAAGCGGAGACTGGGACGTTGGCACCCGCCCGCCAATGGCACTGGGCGTGGAAGCAGCCGGCGTCGTTCGACGTGTCGGAGCCGCCGTCTCCCGGTTCGCGATTGGTGACGAAGTCCTGACGCATTCGGTCCCGTTGCTTCATCAAGGAACGTGGGCACCGTTATTCGTCGCGAGCGAGGACGACATTGCCCACAAGCCGACCGCCATGTCGTCTTTGCAAGCTGGGTTGTTTCCAGTGCCAGCGCTAACCGCGCACCAGGTCCTGGTGGCGGTCGACATGCAGGGCAGCGAGACGATTCTCGTACACGGGGCGGGCGGCATCACGGGCGGCCTCCTGGTGGCAGTTGCAGCCGGCGCGGGTGGGCGCGTCATCGCCGTTGCTGATCCTAAAAGTGCAGAGCGACTGCGCAGCTATGGTGTCTTCGCGGTGATCGACTATCACCGCCCTGACTGGCAGAGGCAGGTCACACATCTGGCCAACGGACGCGTTCCTGTTGTAGTGAATACGGTTCGGGATGCCGCGGCCAGTTTGCTGCCGCTGCTGTCCGACAACGGGCGTTTGGCTACAATCACTGGTGATCCTCCGGCGGCCGAACGAGGAATCCAGGTCAGCAACGTGTACGTGACGCCAGACGGGAAAAGCCTGGAACATCTCGCAGCCGACTTCGCCAGGCGCAGCCTGACTCTTCCCGTTTCCGGCGTTTACGGACTATCGGATGCCAGCCAGGCGCTGTCAGCAGCCTTGGGGCACGCGGGAGGAGGCGTTGTTGTCGATCCCCGGCGATGACCGATTGCAACCCCTGGTCAATGTCTCAGTTTGGCCAGAAGCTGTCGCACGCGGTCAGCACTCAAAGCGGTCTGGCAGCCGTAAAGGCGCGGGAGGACCAGATGCGGCAGCTCCGGGACAGTACCGGCGCCAAGATGCAACGCAGCCTGAGCGGAAACCAGAGCCTGTCGAACCCGAACCTTCACGCCAGCCCGACAGGCCACCCTCGATTGGCGTGCGTAAGCGGCGAAGATGAGAGTGCTGTAGTCCCGGAAGCAACCCCTCAGTCTGTCGCGCGAGGGGTTCGCACCAAGCCGCCGGTGGGGTAGCGACGCCATCTCCGTCAGTCCATCCGCCTGGTGTGGAGACCAGCAAATGCAAAAATCGAAGCACCATCCATTTCTGCTATCAGTGTCAACAGCGGGGCTAGGGCGCTAGCGTAATCTCTGCCGTCGACGTATCGCGGTGACTTTCGCCTTCAAGCCCAGTCTGTCCTGGCTTGCGCGTTAAACGAACGTTATGCGACCCGTGCCGCAATCGCCGTTTTTCCGCGCGACGTTGACGTTCGGCCGAACCTGCGATTCAAAGCGTAGCTCGCTACCGTCCCATGTCCCAGTCAGTGGCTCGTCCATTGCGCCGCATACCACTCCGCGGCTTGTTAGGCGGCCTTTGACGGGTCCGATTGCAACTGGATCATCGAAGGTCACAGACATGCTGTCCACGAAGGTGCGACCGCTATTGCCGCCCATCGACATCCAATGTCCGCTTAAGCTCTTTGGCAGCAATGCGTCAGTTTGAGCAAACACGGCGCCCGCGACTCCTGTTACTGCTGCCAATACGCAAACCCGTAACGTCTGCATGATCACCTCCTTCCAGTGTCCGCGAAGCGCATTGCTTACTGGCTATCTTAAACGGCCGAAAACCCGGCAGCGAGACTGGACGTTTCGCCCTTTCCCGACCACGACGCCAGTATAGCCGGTTGTATTGCGCACGCGAGGCTCCCGAGACCGGTCACGCGCGACTATGTCGCGCTACACCACGACGCCCGACACCGTTTCTTTGGAAGTATTAAGGTGCGCAAACGAAAACCCCTAACGGAATGTCAGATTTTTTTACCGTGCAGGCCCGACGCGTCGCATAATCTACTCGGTCACACGAAGCTAGAGAGCACGGTCCGGTACCTGGGGATCGAGGTGGACGACGCACTGGAAATTGCGGAGCAGACTGGGATTTTATGGTACCGGCAAGCGCGTCCGGAGGGGCTGCCGGCCAGAAGCGGTCAAAGCGCGTTGCGCTCCACAGCGGTCGTCGCTAGGGCAGCCGGAGATGTGGTAGCTTTCCTTGCAGCAACTGTGAACCTCCTATCGCCGGTGCGGCCGGACCTGTGACACTGTCCTCGGTATACTTCGCCCGGAATGCGTTCTAAAGGGCCATCATGTCCATTCACCCGTTGACTTCCGCGCACGCCATCGATGCAATCGCGCAAGCGAAGACCCAGCTGGCCGCTGCCCATCGCCTGGCCGTGTTGGACGAGCTGGAGGAAGGGATCGACAACCATTTCACGGTGACCGTACCTGGCCAGGACGACCGGTACCTCATCTTGCCCTTCGGGTTGCATTGGTCGGAAGCCCGGGCGAGCGCCATGATCGTCTTCGACGAATCTGGCGCGACGCTCGAGGGAGAAGGCGTGGTCGAACTGTCGGCGCAGTGCATACATGCGCCAATCCACCGTATCTGTGACGTCCGAGTCGTGCTTCACACGCACCAGCCATGGGCGCTAGCGCTCAACATGCTAAAGGACAATCGCCTGTTGCCCGCCAACCAGACGGCGGCTTTTTTCCACGGCCAGATCGCCTACGATGACGACTATTCCGGCATCGCAGATTCCCTGGAGGAAGGCGAGCGCTTGGCTGGAGTGATCGGCGACAAGCAGATCCTGTTCATGAAAAACCACGGCGTGATCGCCACCGGGGACAACATTGCCCAGGCCTACAGGCGACTCTACAAACTCGAGCGTGTTTGTCGCACGCAGGTATTGGCGCTATCCACGGGCCGGGCGATCGAAGTATTGTCGGACGACGTCGTGACACGGCTCCAAGAATCTCGTGCACAAGACGACCGGCACACCCGCGCCGACCGTGAGCGTTTGTATTTCGAGGCTATGATGCGAGTACTCGATCGCGAGTTACCGGGCTACGCGGACTAATAAATGGACCTGGGAATGCGAACAAGAGAGCCACGGCGTCGATGCATCAGATAGCCAATGTCGCCGTCCACGGAGGCATGTCCCGATGAAGCCGGATAGGTCGGTCGCTCAACCCAGCGTCTTGTACAAGGCGACGAGCTTCGTCCACGCGCGCTCAGCCTGCGCCTGGTCGTAAATCGGAGCGCCGTCCTCGACCGGCATGTCGGGCACGCACCAGCCGTGCTTCGCCGGATAGACCTCGACTTCGACCGGCACGCCGGCCCTGGTGAAGCTTTCCTTCAATTTGTCCTTGGCGTCGGGCTGCCGCTGATCGTCGCTCGCCGCAACGCCGAAGTACATCCGCGCCTTGATCTTGGGCGCCAGCAGATGCGGGCTGTCCGGCTTGTCGGTGACGAGTCCGCCGCCGTGGAACGACGCGCCGGCGCCGATGCGCTCGGGAACTGCCGCAGCGGTCCGCACGACCAGCGGGCCGCCCATGCAGTAACCCTGCGTCCCGATCTTCTTCGTCTTGTCGACTTGCGATTGCGCGTCGAGAAACGCGACGTACGCTGGCGCATCCTTCTCCACTGCGCCCGGCGCGCCGATCGACGACATCAGCGTTCGGATCTTCGCCAGGAGGTCCTGATCCTTGAAGTCGAGATTCGCGGCGTTCGTGAACTGCGGCGCCTTGCTGACGCGATAGAACGGATTGGGCACGAGCACGCTGTAGCCGTCCGCGGCAAGGCGTTTCGCCATGTCGCGCATCGTCGGACGCAAGCCCGCCGCGTCGGCCCAGAAGATCACGCCCGGGTACGCGCCCGATGCCGGATGAATGAACGCGGCGTCGCAGATACCGTCCGGCGTCTTCACCGTCACTTCCGTTTCGACGACCGCAAGCGTCGCCGCGAACGATTGGCCCGTCGCGGCGACCAGCCCGGCCGCAACCGAGCGGGCGATGAAGTCCCGCCGCGACAGGTTCGCGGCTTGCGCGTCTTCTGGATCGTGTTTGTCGGTGGTCATTTTCCTGCCTCCCAGGCCCGAGATGGCGATTATGTCGTATCCGCGCGCGGGGCGCGCACGAATTGACGCCGGGATCGAGAGGAGTCAGTTGGGCTCCAGCGGTGCGTCCCGGTGAAGATCGTGAGATCGTCGTTGGAGGATTGGCCGACACCTGGTAGAGCATGCCTGCGATGTAGCCAAAGGTGATAGGTTGTATGGTTGAAGAGATGCAGCGCGATCTCCGCGCAGGTCACCACTCCTTAGCCGCCAATCACGCGCGGTCGATCCGCGCCCAATCGTCGACGGGCCTGATCGGCACCGACGAAGTCACGGGCAAGCCGGAGAGTCGCCTCAGACCCGAGGCGATCGCGCATGCGTATCGATCTCCATTGGCAGCCACGCTCGGCATGGTCGCAGGAGATTGATTTGAGGACGTAGGTGGCGAGATTCTAAGCAGCGTCACGCTGCTGGCCTACACGCCGGCGATTTTTCGCAGGCGCTCTAGTACTATTTCGCGTCGGCCGTCGCTTATGTTATCGGGGCTGATGTGCCAATCCACAGTTTCGACGAACCGCGCGTCACCCAGCAGACCTTCCGTTTCCTCGCGCAGATAGGTCCTTAGCTCGGCGTCGGATTTGGCTACCTCGTCCACTAGCTCCGGGCGGCCGTCGATGACGTTAATGATGTCTTCGATGTCGTGACTCGTTCCATAGTCACCTTTTCCTCTACCGTAGAACGCTTCCAGTTTGGTCGCCACAAGCAGCGGCGCCGAGATCAATCGGATCGTTTGCCCGCTCGGCAGGCGACACCATGCGGCCTCGCCAAGCGCGGGAACGTACCATCGGTTGCTAAACCCAAGAATCCCTTCATCGGTTGGCATTACATCTACGAGTAGCTCACCGAATCGCCAACGGCACATCGGATCGCCGGCTTCCTGAAAGCCAACGGTCCTGAGCTCGTCGGCGAGCTCGTAGTACTCCGCAAGCGACCCGATTTCCACTATCAGGTCGACGTCCTGCGTCGCGCGCACGGGCGGACGAGCGGCATCCGTCACGAGGAGTCCCGTAGCGCACCCGCCCACGAATACAAAGCGCTCCGATAGCGCCCCAAGAGCGCGGACGACGCCCTCGACGAGTTGAACGTTTGGATCGCGCGGATTCACGAGAGTCGCCTCTCAAGTATTTCCGCGGCGATCTCCCGCTCTCGCGCGGTGCCGATCCTTATCGCGTCGACCAAACTGAGCAGGTCGTACAACGCACTATCCTTCTCGGCGGCTCGTGGCACGCTGGGGTACAGCGGATAGAGGGCTGGTCCTCGTACTTGACCCGCCGGGTGCGGCCAAACCGGAACCTCTACTGACTCCATAAGCGAGCCGACGAGGCTTGGCGCCCCCGAGGCAGTTGGAATCCCGCGTGTTACAGGACCGAGCCGTGGGGGATAGGCATAAGGTACCCCATGAAGGGCGAACTCCCGAAGAGCCGCCCGATTTGCTACCAATTCCTTGCCGCCTGACCTCTGCAGCAAACGCGCCTGCCTTGCTCGCTTCGCGCTGCCATGTACCTCGGAGGCGGACATCGACAGGGCGGCCGCGATCGAGATGTAGCTGGGGAACCCCTCGTCGCCAATGAGCGCTATCTTCAGCGCCACGACGAAATCCTGCGGTTTCAGAATGGGTTGCTCGTTGGAGATACGTGCCATCGTAGTATTCGATATTCGCGAATAGCGAATTCTCCGTCTTAATTCTATCTCAGTCAAGCATACATATATTTAGGAGGCCAATTGTGGTAATTGTTCAAATATATTGGTAGGTAATGGCAGCCATTGGCTGTGGCCTATGGTTTATACTGCACATGCCATTGACAAGCCCATATTTATTAGTATAATATAAGTTAACGTATAAGCTGGACGAGTTAATCGTGAGATTATGAAGGATAAGGTACTACGCCGGAAAAGCCCACGAGCCCCCTCGATCGCGCTGGACGAGGCTATCGAACGCGTCCTACGCGTCTATGAGAAGGAACGCCGACACGCTGCCCCCACCGATGTGGTCGCGCAAGACATCGGCTATAAGAGCGCGAACAACGGTGCCGCGCTTTCCGTGCTTGCCTCTCTTCGCTACTTTGGCCTCCTCGAGCGGCCAGAAGACGGCAAACTTGCGGTAACGAAGGACGTCGAATCCTACAACTTCTCGCCCTCGGATAATCTACGTCGCGAAATTCTGCTGCGATGGCTTAAGTCGCCCCAGATCTTTTCCGATCTACTGGAGAAGTACCAAGGTGGCCTGCCATCCGACGCCAATCTTCGATATGACCTTATTCAGCGCGGGTTCAGTCCTCCTTCTGCAGAGGAAACGATCGGCGTGTTCAAACGGTCTGTCGAGTTCGCAGGCTATTTTGAGCGCCCCCTGAACCCTGACCCCGAACGACCGGAGTTCTCAGGAGAGGCGCGCTCCGAAGCGCCTGCTAAAGTACTAACCGAGCAGAGCGCCGCGGGCGAAGCGGTGCACTTTGCGCAGGCGGTCGGCGGGGCGGACCAAGACTCAAGTCTTGACCGGATTCCTGTTCGTCTCCCTGGCGGCCGTCGTGCTTGGCTGACGATTCCATCGCCCTTCTATGAAGCGGATAAGGCGCGCCTAAAAGCGCAGATTGATCTCTTGCTAACGAATGATGGAGAGGCTGCCGAATAGGCTCCAGCAACTATTATGCGCCCTACATACTCCTCCGATACTCCCCACCCACCTCGAACAGCGCCTTCGTAATCTGCCCGAGCGAGGACACTCGCACGGTCTTCACCAGCTCGGCGAAGACGTTGCCGTTCTCGATCACGACGCGCTTCAGCCGCTCCAAAGCCGCAGGCGCGGCCTTGGCATTCCGCGCATGAAACTCCGCCAGCCGCTTTAGCTGCGACTGCTTCTCTTCCTCGCTCGACCGCGCCAGCTCGATCTTCTGCGGCGGCATCGTGTCGGCGTGCGGGTTGCGGAAGGTGTTGACGCCGACGATCGGGTAGCTGCCGTCGTGCTTTTGGTGCTCGTAGTAGAGCGATTCTTCCTGGATTTTGCCGCGCTGGTAGCCGGTCTCCATCGCGCCGAGCACCCCGCCGCGCTCGCTGATCGCCTCGAATTCCTTGAGCACCGCTTCCTCGACCAGGTCGGTCAGCTCCTCGACGATGTAGCTGCCCTGGTTCGGGTTCTCGTTCTTGCCCAGGCCCCACTCGCGATTGATGATGAGCTGGATCGCCATCGCGCGGCGTACGCTCTCCTCGGTCGGCGTGGTGATCGCCTCGTCGTAGGCGTTGGTGTGCAGCGAATTGGTGTTGTCGTAGGTCGAGATCAGCGCCTGCAGCGTCGTGCGGATATCGTTGAACGCGATCTCCTGCGCGTGCAGGCTGCGGCCGCTGGTCTGCGAGTGGAACTTGAGCTTCTGCGAGCGCTCGTTGGCGCCGTAGCGCTCGCGCATCGCCACCGCCCAGATGCGCCGCGCGACGCGCCCGATCACCGCGTACTCCGGGTCCATGCCGTAGCTGAAGAAGAACGAGAGGTTCGGCGCGAAGTCGTCGATGTGCATGCCGCGCGCGAGATACGCCTCGACGAACGTGAAGCCGTTCGACAGGGTGAACGCGAGCTGCGAGATCGGGTTGGCGCCCGCTTCGGCGATGTGATAGCCCGAAATCGACACCGAGTAAAAATTCTTTACATCGTGCTGGACGAAGTATTGCTGGATGTCGCCCATCACCTTCAGGCTGAACTCGGTCGAGAAGATGCAGGTGTTCTGCCCCTGGTCTTCCTTCAGGATGTCGGCCTGCACGGTACCGCGCACGCTGGAGAGCGTCCACGCCGCGATCTTGGCGTGCTCGTCGTCGGTCGGCTCGCGCTTGTTGTCGGCGCGGAACTTGTCGACCTGCTGGTCGATCGCGGTGTTCATGAACATCGCGAGCAGCGTCGGCGCCGGGCCATTGATCGTCATCGACACCGAGTTGTTCGATGCGGTCAGGTCGAAGCCCGAGTAGAGCACCTTCATGTCGTCGAGCGTTGCGATCGACACGCCCGAGTTGCCGACCTTGCCGTAGATGTCGGGACGAAGGTCCGGGTCGTTGCCGTACAGCGTCACCGAGTCGAACGCAGTGGAGAGCCGCTTGGCCGGCATGCCATCGGCGAGCATGTGGAAACGCTTGTTCGTACGGAACGCGTCGCCCTCGCCGGCGAACATGCGTGTCGGATCCTCGTTCTCGCGCTTGAACGCGAACACGCCGGCGGTGAAGGGGAAGCTACCGGGGACGTTCTCGCGGAGCTGCCAGCGCAGTATCTCGGCCTCGTCCTCGAATTTCGGCAGCGCGACCTTCGGCACGTGCGTGCCGGAGAGCGAGACGGTCGTGAGCGCGGAACGGATCTCCTTGCCGCGGATTTTCACGACGTATTCGTCGCCGGTGTAGGCAGCCTTGGTCTGGGGCCACATGTCGAGCAGTTTTTTGGAGCGCGGATCGAGCGCCGCCTCGCGATCGGCCTCCAAGGTACCGAGCGCCGCGAGCTCGCTTTTGCAGTCGATCGCCGCCTTTGCTTTCCCCTCACCGGCCTTGGCAGCGACCGACCTGCATTCCTCGGTCAGCATCCGCTTCGATTCGCGCAGCTGCTGTCGCTCACGCGCGATCTTCGCCTGCGCCTTTGCCCATGCGTGGTAACCGCGCACGATCTCGGCGATCTCGGCCAGGTAGCGCACGCGCTGCGGCGGGACGATGACGTTCTGCCCGGTCGAATGTCGCGCCGACACCGCCGGCAGCTTCGCCGTGCCCAGCTTCAGCCCTTCCTGCGCGAGCCGCGCCGCCACCGCCTGGTACAACGCGGTGACCCCGTCGTCGTTGAAGCGTGCGGCGATCGTGCCGTACACCGGCATCTGGTCCGGCGCCTCCTTGAACTTCTCGCGGTTGCGTTGGTACTGCTTTCGCACGTCGCGCAGCGCGTCGGCCGCGCCGCGGCGGTCGAACTTGTTGATCGCGACGAAGTCGGCGAAATCGAGCATGTCGATCTTCTCGAGCTGGCTCGCCGCGCCGAACTCGGGCGTCATCACGTAGAGCGAGGCGTCGACCAGCGGCACGATCGCCGCGTCGCCCTGCCCGATGCCGGATGTTTCGACGACGATCAGGTCGAAGCCCGCCACCTTGCACGCGGCTATCGCGTCGGGCAGCGCCTGCGACACTTCGCTGCCGGCCTCTCTGGTGGCCATCGAGCGCATGTAAATGTTGGGATGCTGGATCGCGTTCATCCTGATGCGATCGCCGAGCAGCGCGCCGCCGGATTTCCGCCGCGACGGGTCGATCGAGATGATCGCGATCCTCAGCTTGTCGTCCAAGTCGAGCCGGAAGCGCCGGATCAGCTCGTCCGTGAGCGACGACTTGCCCGCGCCGCCGGTGCCGGTGATGCCGAGGGTCGGTGCCTTGCTCGCTTCCGCCGTCCGCAGCAACTCGTCGCGAAGCTTCGGCGGCACAGTGCCCGCTTCGAGACCGGTGATGAAGCGCGCCAACATGTTGCGGTCGCCCGCCTTCAGCGCGCCCAGGTCCTTCGGCAGATCCTGCGCGAGATCGGTGTCGCAGGCGGTGACGATCTCGTTGATCATGCCCTGCAGTCCCAGCCGCTGCCCGTCCTCGGGCGTGAAGATGCGGGTGACGCCGTACGCGTGCAGCTCGTCGATCTCGGCCGGCACGATCACGCCGCCGCCGCCGCCGAACACCTTGATGTGCGCGCCGCCGCGCTCGCGCAGCAGGTCGAGCATGTACTTGAAGAACTCGACGTGGCCACCCTGGTACGACGAGATCGCGATGCCGTGCGCGTCTTCCTGCAGCGCGCAGCTGACGATCTCGTCGACCGACCGGTTGTGGCCGAGGTGGATCACCTCGCAGCCCGACGCCTGCAAGATGCGCCGCATGATATTGATCGACGCGTCGTGGCCGTCGAACAGGCTCGCCGCGGTGACGAAGCGGATCTTGTGCGCCGGCTTGTAGACCAGCGGCTTTTTGGCGATGGCAAGGTCGTTCATCGAGTCGTTCCGGCGGATCGGACGGGTTCGGCACGCGAGGACGGGCACTCGCATCCGCGCGCGGCAATCGCCGGTTCGTGCCGCGGCAGGCGTCGAAAGCTTACACCGAGGCTCCGACGCCGACATTATATTCCGTTTACGTAAACGTCAACCTGCCTCACGCCGGCGTCCCACCAAGGGGTGCGGAACGCCCTGCCCGCCGCGACGGTCCTAAGCACGCCCGCCGACCCGGCGGCCGCCGGCGTTTCCCCCGCCCGCCGCCGCTATACTCGGTTTCTCGCCGGCTCGCGCCGAAGGAAATGCTTATGTCACGTCTCCCTAGTTCGATCCTCCGCAGCCTGCTCGGCGCGGCGCTGCTCCTCTTTGTCGCCGCCGCCGGCGCCGCGCTCCCCGCCGGCGTCACCGCGGGCGCGTCGGTCGAAGGCATCACCCAGTACGACCTCGCCAACGGGCTCCGGGTCCTGCTCTTCCCGGATTCCAGCCAGCCCAAGGTCACCGTCAACATCACCTATCTCGTCGGCTCGCGGATGGAGAATTACGGCGAGACCGGCATGGCGCACCTGCTCGAGCACATGGTCTTCAAGGGCACGACCACGCGCCGCAACCTGATGGGCGCGCTCGCGCAGCGCGGCATGGCGTTCAACGGGACGACCTGGTACGACCGCACCAACTACTACGAGACGTTTCCGGCTTCCGACGACGGTCTCGACTTCGCGCTCGGCATGGAAGCCGATCGCATGGTCAACTCGACTGTGTTGCGCTCGGATCTGGACAGCGAGATGACGGTCGTGCGCAACGAGATGGAGCGCAACGAAACGAGCCCCGTACGCATGCTGATCCAACGCACCACCGCCGCCGGGTTCGACTGGCACAACTACGGCAAGGACACGATCGGCGCGCGCACCGACGTCGAACGCGTCGACATCGGGCGCCTGCAGGCTTTCTATCACCTTTATTACCAGCCGGACAACGCGGTGCTGATCATCGCCGGCGCGTTCGATCCCGACCGTGCGCTGGCGCTGGTCGCCAAGTACTTCGGGCCGCTGCCCAAGCCCGCGCGCGTGCTGCCCAAGCTCTACACCGACGAGCCCGTGCAGGACGGCGCGCGCGAAGTGACGCTGCGCCGCGTCGGCAACACGCAATGGCTGTCCGCGATGTATCACACGGTACCGGGCGCGGATCCGGAGGCGGTCGCCATTTCGGCCGCCGTCGGCGCGATGACCGCCACGCCCGGCGGACGCCTGTACAAGACGCTGGTCGAGACCAAAAAGGCCGCCGCCGTCGACGATTTCGTCTACAACGGCCACGACCCCGGCTTCGCGATGTTCCTCGCGCAGGTGCCGGAAAACGACCCCCTCGACACCGCGCGGACGACCATGCTGCAGGTGATCGAGGACGTCGCCAAGGAGCCATTTACCAAAGAGGAAATCGACCGCGTTCGCGCCAAGACGCTCAAGTCGATCGAGGAGACGATCAACGATCCGCAGCGGCTCGGCATCGCGCTGTCGACCTCGATCGCGATGGGCGACTGGCGGCTGTTTTTCCTCCAGCGCGACCGCTGGCGCGCGCTGACCCCCGCCGACGTCGATCACGCGGCCGCCGCGTACTTCAAGGCGTCCAACCGCACCGTCGGCGAATTCATTCCCGACGCCAGGCCCGACCGCGCGCCGACGCCGCCTACGGATGACATCGCCGCCATGGTCAATGGCTACAAGGGCGATCCGGCGGTCGCGGCCGGCGAGACCTTCGATGCGACGCCGGCCAATCTCGACGCGCGCACGCAGCGCTTCACGCTCGCCGACGGCATGAAGGTCGTGCTGCTGCCGAAGAAGACGCGCGGCGGCACCGTGCACTTCGCGTTGTCGATGCACTACGGCGACGAGGCCTCGATCAAGGGGCGCGAATCCGAAGCGCGGCTTACCGGCGCCATGCTGATGCGCGGCACGACCCGGCACAGCCGGCAGGAGATCGAGGACACGCTCGACCGCCTGCGCGCATCCTTGTCGGTCAACGGCGCGCAAACCGGGCTGAGCGCCCGTGGCCAGACGGTGCGCGCCAATCTCGCACCGACCCTGGATTTGCTCGCCGAAGTGCTGCAGCAGCCGACGTTCCCCGCCGCCGAGCTCGATACGCTCAAGCGCGCGCAGACCGCCGGGCTCGAGCAGGAGCGCTCCGATCCGCGCGCGATTGCCGTACGCGCGCTGGGGCGCTACGACAATCCGTATCCGAAGGGCGACGATCGTTACACTCCGACCGTCGACGAGGAGCTGGCCGAGCTCAGGGCACCCGACATCGACCGGCTGCAGGATTTCCACAAGACGTTTTACGGCGCGAGCGCAGCCGAGCTCAGCATCGTGGGCGATTTCGACGTCGCCGCGGTCAAGGAGCAGCTGCAGCGACTGTTCGGCGCCTGGTCCTCACCCAGCCGCTACGCGCGCGTGCCCGATCCGCTGGTCGCCAAGCGCGCCGCCGCGATGCCGATCGAGACGCCGGACAAGGCGAACGCCTTCCTGATCGGCCAGACGGCGTTCGCGCTGAGCGACAATGACGCCGATTATCCGGCGTTGATGCTGGCCAACTACATCCTCGGCGGCTCGACCAATTCGCGGCTGTGGAACCGCATCCGGCAGAAGGAAGGGCTGTCCTACGGCATCGGCAGCTCGATGTATGCCAGCAGTTGGGAGCAGAACACGTCGCTGTCGATCTCGGCCATTTTCGCGCCGGAAAATCTGGAGCGCCTGCGCCGCGGCGTGCAGGACGAGGTCGAACGCGCGGAACGCGAAGGCTTCAGCGCCGAGGAAGTCGCGGAGGCCAAGCGCGCGCTGCTGCAACAGCGGCGGCTGGCGCGGACCCAGGATGCGACGCTCGCGGCGGCGCTCAACGAGCAATCGTTCGTCGGCCGCACGTTCGCCTATTCCGCCAAGCTCGATGCCGCGCTGGAAGCGCTCGACGCGCCAACCGTCAACGCGGCGCTGCGCAGGTACGTGAAGCCCGATGATTTCGCCAGCGTCTTCGCCGGCGATTTTTCCAAAGTCAAAAAGCCTTAAGGGTCGCTGACCCCGCCGCTGCCGGACGATCATTCCGGCAGCGCGGGAGGCATGCCCTAAGGGGCGGCGCTCGCGCCTACCAGGCGCCGATCAACGGCTGCAGCGCGCCCGCGATGCCGCGCGCACAAGCCATCACTGGCGCCGGGTCGTGCCAACCTTCGGGGCCCGGAAACGGCGCGACGTAACCGCCCGCCTCCTCGACCAGCAGCAGGCCGGCCAGCGCATCCCAGGCATTGAGCGACAACTCGACAAAGCCATCGAGGCGTCCGGCGGCGACGTGCGCGAGCTGCAGCGCACCGGCGCCGAGATTGCGCGTGGCCGCGCCGGCGTCCATCAGCCCGTGGCGGAGCGCCAGATGGCGCGGCTCGGGAAAGCGATCGTGGTGGCCGATCGCGACCAATGCATCTTTGAGCGTCGCGCAGGTACTGACCGCGATCCGTCCCTGTTCGCCGCCGTATCGCCTCCAGGCGCCGTCGCCGCGACGCGCGTGGAACATTTCGTCGTGCTCGGGATCGTAGACGACGCCCAACTCGGTCTTTCCCACCTCGGCATACGCGATCGAGACGCAGTAATAGCGCATGCCGCGAAGGAAATTGTGGGTGCCATCGATCGGATCGACGACCCAAATGTGCTCGGGCGCGCCGCGAAACGATGCCGCCGATTCCTCGCCGAGAAACGCGTCGCCGGGAAACGCGGCGGCCAGCTTGCTGGCGATGAAATCCTCGATGGCGCGGTCAGCGCGGCTGACGAAATTCTGCGCGCCCTTGTTCTCGACGATCAGCGAGTCGCGCTTGGCGAAGAGGTCCCGGGCGAGCTCGCCGGCCTTCAGCGCAATCTGCTGCGCGGCAGCATAGCGGGCAGTCAGAGGCATGATGGCATCCTTTCCGGCTGCACGCCGCCGCGGCGGCCACGACCGATCAACGGACTCATGGGTTCGACCCGCGCCGCGGCATCGCGTTCGCCGGCGAAGCGCGGACTATTGCAACGATATGCCAAATCGCCGCGCCGTGGAACTTGAATTGCCCACGGGGATACGGGACAATCTCGCTCCGCTTCTCCGCACCCCGCCCCGCCCTGTGCCGATGCGAAACGTCACGCCTTTCGCCGCCGGCCGCCGACTCGACGTCATCTGCCTCGGCCGGTTTGCCGTCGACTTCTACGCGCAGCAGATCGGTGCCCGGCTCGAGGATGTCACCAGTTTCGCCAAGTATCTCGGCGGCTCCTCGGCGAACACCGCCTTCGGCTGCGCCCGCCTGGGCCTCAAGGCCGCGCTGATTTCGCGCGTCGGCGACGACGGCCTCGGGCGCTTCCTGGTCGAGACGATCGCGCGCGAAGGCTGCGACGTCAGCCATGTCGGCATCGACCCGTCGCGGCTGACCGGCGCGGTCGTGCTGGGGATCGAGGACAAGGACACCTTTCCGTTGATCTTCCTGCGCGAGAACTGCGCCGACATGGCGATCGCCGAGAGCGACATCGACGAGGCCTTCATCGCCCAGAGCAAGGCGCTGCTGATCACGGGAACGCATTTCTCGACCGCGCACGTCGACCGCATCAGCAAGCTCGCGCTCGATCGCGCGCGCAGGAACGACGTGCGCACGATCCTCGACATCGACTATCGCCCCGTCCTCTGGGGCCTGACCGTGCGCGGCGACGGCGCGACGCGCTACGTGCGTTCGGACACGGTGACCGCGCACCTGCAGGGCATCCTGCCAAGGATCGACCTGGTCGTCGGCACGATCGAGGAATTCAACATCGCCGGCGGCAGCACCGACATCATCGAATCGCTCGTCGCCGTGCGGCGCGTGACGCCCGCCGTGTTGCTGGTCAAGCGCGGGCCGCTCGGCTGCGCGGTGATCGACGGCCCGATACCGCGCTCGCTCGACGACGCATTCAACGGGCGCGGCGTCGACGTCGAGGTGCTCAACGTCCTCGGCGCCGGTGACGCTTTCTCGGCGGGATTCCTGTCGGGCTGGGTCCGCGGCGAGGACTACGACGCCTGCTGCCGCTACGCCAACGCCTGCGGTGCGTTGGTCGTCTCGCGCCATGGCTGCGCGCCGGCGATGCCGACGCGGATCGAGCTCGACTATTTTCTGGCGCACGCCGCCGAGATTCCGCGTCCGGACCAGGACGCGACCTTGACCCGTCTGCATCGCGTCACCGCGCCGCGTCCGGCACGCAACCCGGTGTTCGCGTTTGCCTTCGACCATCGCAACCAGTTCTTCGAGCTGGCGCAGGATGCCGGCGCAGGGGAAGCGCGGCTGCCGAAGCTCAAGCAGCTCTTCGTCGAAGCTGTGGCGCAAACGGAAGCCTCGCTCGCGCTCACGGGACAGATCGGCATCCTGTGCGACGACCGCTATGGACAAGACGCGCTCAACGCCGCGACCGGACGCGGCTGGTGGATCGGCAGGCCGGTCGAGCTGCCGGGCTCGAACCCGCTGGTATTCGACCGCGGCCGGTCGGTCGGGACGAATCTCATCGCGTGGCCGCACGAGCACGTCGTCAAGTGCCTGGTTCGCTTCCATCCGGACGACGAGGTCGACAACCGCGTCGAGCAGGAAGCGCAGATCCGCGCGCTCTACGACGCGGTGCAGGCGAGCGGTCACGAGCTCCTGCTCGAGATCATCCCGCCGCCGGGGCTGCCGCGCGCCGCCGATACCGTCTGCCGCGCGATCAAGCGCCTGTACAACCTGAATATCTTTCCGGAATGGTGGAAGCTCGAGCCGATGCCTGCCACCGCGTGGGAAACGATCGACGCGCTGATCGCCGAGCGCGATCCGTACTGTCGCGGCGTGCTGATGCTCGGTCTGGCCGCGGACGCGGCGACGCTCGCGGCAGGGTTCGCCGAAGCGCGCGCCAGCCGGACCTGCCGCGGCTTCGCGGTCGGCCGCACGATCTTCCACGAGCCCAGCCGCAAGTGGTTGGCGGGTGAAATCGATGACGCCGCGCTGGTGCGCGCCGTGCGCGCGAATTTCGAGGCGCTGATCCGTGCCTGGCGCGACGCGCGCGGCGAGCCGAAAGCGAAACCCGGAACCGCGAAGGCCGCGGCATGAGCGGCACGATTCGCCTGACCGCGGCACAGGCGCTGGTCCGTTATCTGGCGGCGCTGTCGACCGATAGCGGCAATGACGTGCGGCCGCTCTTCGCCGGCGTATTCGCTATCTTCGGCCACGGCAATGTCGCCGGCATCGGCGAGGCGCTCTATGCTCATCGCGACACCTTGCCGACGTTCCGCGCCCACAACGAGCAGGCGATGGCGCATGCGGCGATCGCGTTCGCCAAGGCCAGCATGCGGCGGCGGATGATGGCGTGCACGACCTCGATCGGCCCAGGCGCGACCAACATGGTCACGGCCGCCGCGCTGGCGCACGTCAACCGGCTGCCTGTTCTTTTGCTGCCGGGCGACGTGTTTGCTTCGCGCGCGCCGGATCCGGTGCTGCAGCAGGTCGAGGATTTCCACGACGGTACGGTCTCGGCGAACGATTGCTTCAAGCCGGTGTCGCGCTATTTCGACCGCATCATGCACCCCGAGCAGCTCCTGGCCGCGCTGCCGCGCGCGATCCACGTGCTGACCGACGCCGCGCTGTGCGGCCCGGTCACGCTCGCGCTGCCGCAGGACGTGCAGACGATGGCGTTCGACTATCCCGAGGAATTTTTCGCGCCAGAGGCGATCCTCTTCCGCGCCCAGGCGCCGGCGGAAGCCGAGCTGGGGCGCGCCGCCGCGCTGTTGCGCAGCGCGCGCAAGCCGCTCGTCGTCGCCGGCGGCGGCGTGCTGTACGGACTTGCGGGCACCGCGCTGGCGGCGTTCGCGCACAGGCACGGCGTGCCGGTCGCCGAGACGCAAGGCGGCAAGGGCGCGCTGCCCTGGGATCACCCGCTGCAGCTCGGCGCGATCGGCGTGACCGGCTCGCCCGCGGCCAACGATCTCGCGCGCGAGGCCGACGTCGTGCTCGCGGTGGGAACGCGGCTCTCCGATTTCACGACCGGCTCGCATTCGATGTTCGGCGGTGCGAGGCTTCTCAGCCTCAACGTCAACGCGTTCGACGCGCTCAAGTGGCGTGCGGTCGAGCTGGTCGGTGACGCCGGACTCGGTCTCGACGCGCTGTCGCGCTCGCTGGCGCCGTGGCAATCCGACCCGTCGTGGCAGTCGAAGGCGAAGGCAGCGGCGAGCGCCTGGCGGGACGCGGTCGAGCGCATTACCGGACGACGTGATGCCGCCCCGCCCTACGAAGGCGAAGTTATCGGCGCGGTGCAGCGGTCGGCCGCCGACTCGGCATCGACCGATATCGTCGTCTGCGCCGCCGGCACCCTGCCCGCCGAATTGCACAAGCTCTGGCGTACGTCGGCGCCGGGCGGCTACCACGTCGAGTACGGCTATTCGTGTATGGGCTACGAGATCGCCGGCGGATTGGGCGTCAAGATGGCGCGGCCGGAGCGCGAAGTCATCGTCATCGTCGGCGACGGCAGCTACCTGATGCTCAATAGCGAGATCGCGACCTCGGTGTTGCTCGGCAAGAAGCTTGTCGTCGTCGTGCTCGACAATCGCGGCTACGGTTGCATCAACCGGCTGCAGCGCGCCTGCGGCGGCGCGCCGTTCAACAACCTGTTCGACGATTGCGTGCAAGGTTCCGACGGCGCGCCGCGCATCGACTTCGCCGCGCACGCGGCCTCGCTCGGCGCGCTCTCCGAAAACGTCAAGACCATCCCCGAGCTCGAGGCGGCGCTCAAGCGCGCCCGCGCCGCGACACGGACCTGCGTCGTCTGCATCGAGACCGATCCGGAGAGGACCACCGCAGAGGGCGGCCGGTGGTGGGATGTCGCCGTGCCCGAAGTGTCCGATCGCGCGGAGGTTCGCCGCGCGCGGGAAGCCTACGAAAGAGACCGAAAGCAGCAGAAGCCATGAACGCCGGTTTCAACGTCAGGATTGGCATCAACCCGATCTCATGGAGCAACGACGATCTGCCCTCGCTCGGCGGCGAGACGCCGCTGGAAGTCGCGCTGACCGAAGGCAAGGCGATCGGCTACGAAGGCTTCGAGCTCGGCAACAAGTTTCCGCGCGAATCGAAGGCATTGGCCTCGGTGCTCGACGCGCACGATCTCGCGCTGGTGTCCGGATGGTACTCGGGCCGGCTGGCGCGCCGCTCGGTCGCCGAGGAAATCGCCGCTGTCGGCCCGCACCTGCGCCTGCTCGCCGACAACGGCGCGACGGTGATGGTCTACGGCGAAGTCGCCGACAGCATCCAGGGCGCACCGCAACCGCTGTACAAGCGGCCGCGCTTCGTCGGCGATGCCGCATGGCGCGAGTACGCGGATCGCGTCAGCGCTTTCGCGCGGCACACGCTCGCGCACGGCGTGCGGCTCGCCTATCACCATCACATGGGCGCCTACGTCCAGTTGCCATCCGACGTCGACCGGCTGATGGCGTCCACTGGCGACGAAGTGGCACTGCTCTTCGACAGCGGCCATATGAGCTTCGCCGGCGGCGACCCCGTCGCGATGCTCGCGCGCCACATCCGCCGCGTCTGCCACGTGCACTGCAAGGACGTGCGGCCGCGGGTGATCGCGCAGGCGTGGAATCGCAACTGGAGCTTTCTCGAGGCTGTCATCAACGGCGCGTTCACCGTCCCCGGCGACGGCGCCGTCGATTTCGCCGCGCTGCTCCGCTTGCTGCAGCAACACGGTTACCACGGCTGGCTGGTGGTCGAAGCCGAGCAGGATCCGTCGGTCGCACCGAGCTATCGCTACGCCGAGATGGGTTACCGCCATTTGCGCGCTCTGGCGGACCGCGTCGGAGTACACGCATGAGTCTTCTGGTCAAGGGACGGAAAAGCGGCCGCGACATCGTGCGCGTCACGCCGCAATCGGCCGGCTGGCACTACGTCGGCTTCGCCGCGCATCGGCTCGCGGCCGCGGAGACGATGCAGGTCGCAATGCCCGACGCCGAAGCGTGCATTGTCGTCCTGAGCGGCACGGTGACGATCGAGGCCGGCGGCCAGACATGGCGCGACATCGGCGAGCGGAAGAGCGTGTTCGACGATGCGGCGCCATATGCGGTCTATCTACCGCCGGGCACCGAGGCGCGCATCGTCGCGCGCACCGCGGCAGAGATCGGTGTCGGCAGCGCGCCGGCCACGGCCGGGCCGCCGGCGCGGCTGATCGAGCCCGGTTCGATGAAGCGCTTCGCGCGCGGCCAGGGCAGCAACACGCGCTATGTCTGCGACATCCTGCCGCAGACCGAGCCTGCGTCGCACCTGCTGCTGGTCGAGGTCGTCACGCCGGCCGGGCACTCGTCGAGCTATCCGCCGCACAAGCACGACACCGATAACCTGCCGGTCGAAAGCTCGCTCGAGGAAACGTATTACCACCGGCTCAAGCCCGCGCAGGGCTTTGCGTTCCAGCGCGTCTATACCGACGACCGCTCGATCGACGAGGCGCTCGCGGTCGAGGACCACGACGTCGTACTGGTCCCGCGCGGCTACCATCCCGTGGTCGTGCCGCACGGCTACGATTCGTACTACCTCAACGTGATGGCGGGCGCGAAGCGCGAATGGCACTTCAAGAACGATCCGGCGCACGAATGGATGGTCGAGCGGTGAGCGTGGGCCAAACGGATTTTCGGAGAGCACGATGATCGAAGCGGCACTGTTCGGCGCCGGGCGCATCGGCAAGATCCACGCCGGCAACCTCGCGCGCCACGCCGGCGCGCGGCTCAAGTACGTGGCCGATGTCAACGCGGCTGCGGCCGAGTCGCTCGCGGCGCAATACGGCGCGAACGTCGCCACCGTCGACGCGGCGCTCGCCGACCGGGCGGTCGGCGCGGTGGTCATCGCCTCGTCCACCGACACGCATGCCGAGCTCTTGCTGCGCGCGGCCGCCGCGGGCAAGGCGATCTTCTGCGAAAAGCCGGTCGACCTCGATCTCGCCCGCGCGGTCAGCGCCGCCAAGGTCATCGCGGATGCCGGCGTGACCTGCCTGGTCGGCTTCCAGCGCCGCTACGACCCGACCTTCGCCGCGCTTAAGGCGCGCCTTGCCGCCGGCGAGATCGGCGATCCCGAAATGCTCGTCGTCACCAGTAGAGATCCCGGCGCGCCGCCGGTCGACTACATCAAGGTTTCCGGCGGCATCTTCAAGGACATGCTGATCCACGACTTCGACATCTTTCGCTGGATCCTCGGCGACGAAGCCGCCACCGTGTACGCGACCGGAAGCTGCCTGACCGACCCGGCGATCGCGACCGCCGGCGACATCGACTCGACCACCGTCACGATCCGCACGCGCCGCGGGCGCCTGGCGCAGATCAACACCAGCCGGCGCGCGGCGTACGGCTACGACCAGCGCTTCGAGGTCCTCGGCAGCAAGGGCATGCTGCAGGCGGGCAACCATCGCCCGACCGAGGTCGCCGCGCACACCGCCGCCAGCGTCAGCCGCGACAAACCCGAGCATTTCTTTCTCGAGCGTTACCGTGCCGCGTACGCCAACGAAATGGCGCACTTCATCGACGCGGTCGCCGGCGGCAAGCCGGTCAACACCACTATCGCGGATGGCGTCAAGGCGCTGGAGCTCGCCGACGCCGCGACGCGATCCTGGCGTGAAAAACGGATCGTCGAGCTCTAGCATGCCGAAGCCCACGCGATGAGCGCGCCGCACCGACTGCGCATCGGCATCGCGGGCCTCGGCCGCCTCGGCCGGCGCCACGCCGAAAATCTCGCGCAGCGCACGCCGCGCGCGCAACTGGTCGCCGCCTGCAGCCCGGTCGCCGAGGAGCTCGCATGGGCCGAGCAGCGTCTCGGCATCGCGCGCGGCTACCGCGACTACGCGGCGATGCTCGCCGACCCCGAGGTCGACGCGGTGTTTCTCGTGACCCCCACCACGCTGCACGCGGCGCAGATCATCGAGGCGATCGACGCCGGCAAGCACGTGTTCTGCGAAAAGCCGCTGTCGCTCGAGATCGCCGACTGCGAGCGTGTGCAGCGCGCGGCGACGCGGCGCCCCGGGCTCAAGGTGATGATCGGCTACGCGCGCCGCTTCGACCCGAGCTATCGCGACGCCTACGACAAGATCCAGGCGGGCGCGATCGGCTCGCCGTTCCTGGTGCGCTCGCAGAACCTCGACATGAACGATCCGTCGGGATTCTTCGTCCGCTTCGCGCCGACCAGCGGCGGCATCTTCCTCGACTGCACGGTGCACGACATCGACCTGGCGCGCTGGTTTCTCGGCAGCCCGCGTCCGCTGCGCGTGTTCGCCGCCGGAACCGTTGCGATCCATCAGGGCCTGCGCGAATTCGGCGACGTCGACAACGGCGTGGCCACCTGCGAGTTCGACGGCGGCAAGCTCGCCTGCTTCTACGCGTCGCGCACGATGGCGCATGGCCACGAGACGGCGACGGAGATCTTCGGCACCGCGGGGCGGCTTGCCATCGGCGCCAATCCGCGGCTCAACCGCGTCGATATCTCCGACGCGCACGGCGTGCGCAACGAGTGCACGCCGACCTTCTACGAGCGCTTCGAAGCGGCGTTCCTGCTCGAGCTCGCGCACTTCGTCGACGCGGTGCTCGACGATCATCCGCCGGCGCTGACCCTGCACGATGCGACCGAGGCGACGCGCATCGCGCTCGCGCTGCGCGAATCGCTGCAGCAACGCAAAGTGATAGAGTTGGCGTGACCGTTTCTCTCTTTGTTCGCCCGGAAAGCTCCCTGAAGACTCGCCTGGCCCCACGCGACCTGCTGCTTACGCTCGCGGTCGTGATCCTGTGGGGGTTCTCGTTCGTACCGATCAAGGTCGGCTTGCGCGATGTCCCGCCCTTCGCGCTGGCGGCGTTGCGCTTTTTCTTCGCTGCCGTGCCGCTGGTGTTTTTCATCCGCCGGCCGCGGATGCCATGGCTCGATATCGTCGGCTACGGCGTGGCGATCGGCGTCGTCCAATTCGGACTGCTCTTTCTCGCGATCCAATTGGGGATGCCGGCGGGATTGTCGTCGCTGGTCATCCAGCTCCAGGTGTTTTTCACCATCGGCCTCGCGATCGGCTTTCTCGGCGACCGGGTGCAGCGTCACAACCTGATCGGCGCGGCCATCACCGCATGCGGCATCGTCCTGCTCGCCGCGTTCAAGCTGGCGAGCGGCATGAGCTCGACCTTCGTCGGCTTCGTGCTGGTCATCGTGGCGGCTTTCGCCTGGGCCGTGGGCAACGTCATCGCCAAGCATGCCGCCGGTGCGCACGAGCCGGACATGTTCGCGCTGATCGTATGGTCGAGTCTGGTGCCGCCGCTGCCGCTCGCCGCGCTGTCGTACGCCTTCGAGGGAGGTGCGGGCGTATGGCATGCCGTCGTCTCGGCCAGCGCACTGACCTGGGGCTGTGTGCTGGTCCTGGCGTGGGGCGCAACCTTGTTCGGCTTCGCCTCGTGGGCGGCGCTGCTGCATCGCTATCCGACCGGGCTGATCGCCCCGTTCGGACTGCTGATCCCCGTATCGGGGCTCGCCAGCGGCGCGATCTTCCTCGGCGAATCGCTGGCGCCGCTGCAGGCGATCGGCGTCGTGCTGGTCTTCGCCGGTCTTGCCGAAAACGTCTTCGGCGCCGACCTGCGGAACTGGCTCGCGCGGGCCCGCCGCTAGGCTTCGGCCAACTCATTCAGCGGCGGGGACGTCGATCACGCGAGGCGGATGCCCGGTCGCGCGCAGGAATTTTTCCAGTTCGGGATGCGCGACGATCATCGTCGCGGTATTGGTCAGCGGATGTGCCTGGACCGCTTCGGCCTCCCAGATCGTGCGGTCAATGACGAATTCGACCGCACCGGCGGCGTCGTTGACCAGCGCGAGCAGGCTGACCGAGCCCGGCCTGATCGCAAGATGCTTGTGAAGGCGCTCCGGCGATGCGAAGCCCAGCCGGCCCGCTCCCAGGACCGCGCCCAGCGTATTCAGGTCGACGGCTCGCGCCGCCGGCACGGTCACCAGGAAGTGCCGCGTCCCCTTTTTGTCGCGCAGGAACAGATTCTTGGTCTTGGCGCCGGGCAGCGGAGGGACCAGGCGCTCCGACTCCTCGACGGTCATCACCGCCGCGTGCTCGTGGCGAACGGTGCTTATGCCGTGTTGGCGCAGGAAGGTGTCGATGTTCATCGGCGGCTCAAAAGCGGCATCGGCCGCCCGCCATTGTGCAGCACACTGCGCGTCCGGCGATCGTCGCAGTGAGGTCCGGCGCGCCGGCCTGCGATTCCGTCCGATGTTTCAGTTGTGTCGCCGCCGGCGGGGCCGGCTTGCCCGGAATGCGCCCGGTGCTAAACTGTCCGGCCTTGAGAAGTAACGGCGCCGCCCCGCATGGAAAACGCGATATGGACAGCCTGAGCAAGCCGCTTCCGGATCCGGTTTCGTCCCCGCACGCTGACGCCGATACGCCCGCCGCGCTGCACCGGGCGGTGCGCGACAATCTGATCCGCTACGGCGCGGAATTTCATCCGGAATTCATCGTCCGCGCGCGCGGCACGTATCTGTACGACGAGAACGGCCGCGCGATCATCGATTTCACTTCCGGCCAGATGTGCGCGACGCTCGGCCACAATCACCCCGCGATCGTTGCCGCGATCGAGAAGAGCTGCCGCGAAGTGCTGCACCTGTTCAGCGGCATGCTCTCGCCGTCGGTCGCGGCGCTCGCCAAGCGCATGGCGGCGCTGCTGCCGAAGAGTCTGTCCAAGCTGATCTTCCTCAACACCGGCGGCGAGAGCAACGAGACCGCGCTGCGGCTGGCAAAGAAGTTCACCGGCGGCTTCGAGGTCGTCGGACTCGACGGCTCGTGGCACGGCACGACCGCGGGTGCGAGCTCCACCACCTATGCCAGCGGCCGGCGCGGGTACGGCCCCACGATACCGGGAACCTTCGCAATTCCGGAGCCGAACAGCTACCGCTGCCCGATCCGGCATTGCCGCGACCGCTGCGACATGAGCTGTCTCGACGTGGGCTTCAATCTGTTCGACGCGCAGTCGGTCGGCGCGCCGGCAGCGGCCATCGTCGAGCCCATCTTGAGCGCCGGCGGCATCATCGTCCCGCCGGAGGGCTACTTCATTCGCTTGCGCAAGCTGTGCGATGCACGCGGCATGCTCCTGGTCTTCGACGAGGCGCAGACCGCTTTCGGCCGCACCGGCCGCAATTTCGCCTTCGAAGCCTTGGGGGTGACGCCCGACATCCTGACGATGTCCAAAACGCTGGGCGGCGGGCTGCCGCTGGCGGCGACCGCCACCAGCCCGGAGATCGAAGAGGACTGCCACAGCAAAGGGTTTGCCAATTACACTTCGCACGTCTCGGACCCGTTGCCGGCGACCGTCGGGCTCGCGGTCCTCGAGGTGCTGGAGCGCGAGCAGCTCGCCGCCAACGCGCGTGCGATGGGCGAGCGGCTGAAAAGCGGGTTGCTCGAGCTCAAGGCGCGCCACGAGGTGATCGGCGACGTGCGCGGGCAGGGCCTCCTGCTCGGCGTCGAGCTGGTCAAGGACCGCGAGTCCCGCGAGCCCGCGCATGCATTGGGATTGCAGGTGACGAATCGCTGCATGGAGCTTGGCTTGTCGATGAACATCCGACAGGTGCCCACGCGTGGCGCGGTCTGGCGGATCGCGCCGCCGCTGACGGTCAAGCCCGACGAGGTGGATCGGGCGCTGGCGATCATCGATCAGGCATTGGGCGATTGTGTGGGGGAGTGGAAGCGCACGGCTTCCTTGAGATCAATGCAACTTTCGGACGAGGATTCCAAATCATGAAGAAATGGTTATCGTTACTGGCTTCCGGCCTGTTGCTGGCCGTGGTGTTCGCGGCGGGCGCGCGCGCGGACGTTCTGCAGACGATCAAGCAGAAGGGCGTGCTGACCGTCGGCACCAAGGCGGATTACCGGCCGTTCGGCTTTCTCGACCCGTCCGGCAAGATCGTCGGCTTCGAACCCGATCTCGCCGCCGACGTCGCGAAGCGGCTGGGCGTCAAGCTCGAGCTCGTGCCGGTCGTCGCATCCAACCGCATCCAGTTCCTGCAGCAGGGCAAGATCGACATGATGATCGCGACGATGAGCGACACGCCCGAGCGGCGCAAGATCGTCGATATCGTCGAGCCCGACTACTATGCCTCCGGCACCAACATCATGGCGCCGAAGTCGGCGCATCTGACGAGCTGGGACCAGCTTCGCGGCAAGAAGGTCTGCCTGATCCAGGGCTCGTTCTACAACAAGGAACTGCAGGAAAAGTACGGCGTCGACGGCGTCGCCTTTCCCGGCACCGCGGAAGCGTACGCGGCGCTGAAGAACGGCAACTGCGTCGGATTCGCCTACGACGACACCGCGATCATCGGCCAGATGCAGCAGCCGGAGTGGAGCAGCTACGAGATGCCGCTGGACTCGATCCTGGTCGTGCCGTGGGGCCTGGCGGTCAACCAGGGTGAAAAGGCGTTCGCCGACTTCATGTCGAAGACGATCACCGACTGGCACAAGACCGGCTTCATCGAGCAGCTCGAGAAGAAGTGGGGGATCAAGCCCACGAAATTCGCCGAGGAAATGCACGCCAAGTACAAGTAGCGGCAGGCGCGGCGGCGGTTCTTGCGTACGCGGCGAAGGCCGCGTCCGACGGCGGCCGCCGCGTGCCGATGAGGACCGCCGATGCAGGTCATCTGGGACTGGTTTCGCTGGTTGTACCAGACGACCGGCATCAATCTCACGATTTTCTACGACTCGTTCGATCGTCATCGTTTCGCCGACGGCCTCCTGACCACGATCAAGCTGTCGCTGGTCTGCATCGTACTGAGTGTGCTGATCGGCGTCGTCGGCGCCTGGCTGCAGGGGTCGCGCCTGCGCGTGACGCGACGCGTGGTCTACTGGTACATCCAGTTCTTCCGTAACACGCCGCCGCTGGTGCAGCTGTACTTCTTCTACTTCGGCGTCGGCAGCCTGCTGCGGGGATCGCTCGGGTCCGGCGCGACACCGCTGGTCAGCAATGTGACCTGGGCGATCGTCTCGCTGTCCTTTTTCGCCGGCGCCTTCAACGTCGAGATCTTCCGCTCCGGCGTCGAGGCGGTGCCCAAGACCACGCTCGAAGCCGCCGAATCGCTGGGTTTCAGCCGCCTTCGTGCCTACGCGCTGATCGTGCTGCCGCTGGCGTTCCGTATCAGCCTGCCCGCGCTCAACAACAATCTCGTCAATCTGGTCAAGACGACCACGCTGGCCTACGCGATCGCGGTGCCGGAAATGCTCTACGTGTCGAGCCAGATCTGGTCGGACGAGTTGAATGTCCCGGTGATGATGAACGTGCTGCTGGTCTGCTATTTCGCGCTGGTCGGTGCGCTCGTTTACGTCATGCATCGCTGGGAGCGCGCGATCAAGGTGCCCGGGTTTGGCGCATGAGCGAGGCGGAAGCTTGAAGACCCGAAGGGCCGTCGCCGAGCAAGTGCGCGTAGGCCGACACAAGAATGATTGCCGCTCGAGCAGCGGCACGGAGGCCGGGCGCATGAGCGAGGCGGGAGCTTGAAGACCCGCGCGTGGATGCGCGGCAGGACCGACTTGCCGGTGCTGCTGCCCGCCGCGGCGGCCCTGTCCCGCAGCGCCGCCGCGGAGCGCGCGGCCGGATCGCCGCGGCTGCGGCTCAAGGCACAGCACGGCGGTGCGCTGCTGTTGCTCTTTCTGGTCGGCTGCGGTTTCGCGCAGGCGCAGGCCGCTCCGGGCCAGCTTTCGATCCTGGAGACTCTGTGGAAATGGTCGCCACTCCTGCTGCGCGGCTTCGTGTTCAATCTCGCGATCAGCTTCGTCGCGATGGTAGTCGGGACGGCATTCGGCGTGCTCCTCGGGTTCGGCCAGCTGTCATTGCGGCGCCCGGTCAAGCGCGCGTCATGGCTGTTGACGCACTTCTTCCGCAACGCGCCCTGGCTGGTCCTCCTGTTCTACTGCATGTTCCTGCTGCCGTTCCAGATCCGCATTTTCGGCATTTCGATTCCGCTCCCTGACTGGGTCAAGGCGACCCTGGGTCTCGCGCTCCCGGTGATGGCCAACGTGTCCGAGATCCTGCGCGGCGCGATGCAGTCGATTCCGACCGCGCAATGGGAATCCGCCGCATCGCTTGCCTTCAGCCGGCGCCAGACGTTGTGGATGATCATTCTGCCGCAATGCGTCAAGCGCATGCTGCCGCCGTGGATGAATCTGTACGCGATCCTGACCATGGCGACGGTGCTCGCCTCGATCGTCGGCGTGAACGAGATGATGACCTTGACCCGCGCGGCGCTGTCCGCCGAGAATCGTCCCGGCCTTTTGCTGTCGTTCTACAGCTATGTCCTGCTCTGGTTCTTCGTCTATTGCTACCCGATCGCGCGCTGGACGGTGCGCCTCGAAGCCAAGTACGCCGTCAACATTTGAGCGCTTCCATGCCCGAACCCGGCTCCCGCCCGATCGTCGCCATTCACGACGTATACAAGTCGTTCGGCGAGGTCGATGTGCTGAAGGGCGTCTCGATGGACGTGCCCAAAGGCGGGGTCGTATGCATCATCGGACCGTCGGGATCGGGCAAGTCGACCTTGTTGCGCTGTATCAATGCGCTGGTGCCGATCGACCGCGGCACGATTCGCGTTGCCGACTTCGACGTGCATCGCTTGACTTCCGACAAGGAGCGCCTCGCGCTGCGCCGCGAAGTGTCCATCGTATTTCAGCAATACAATCTCTTCCCGCACAAGACCGCGCTGGAAAACGTGATGATGGCGCCGGTCTATGTACTGAGGGAGCCGCGCGAGGAAGTGCGCGCCCGCGCCATCGCGCTCCTGAAGAAGGTGGGCTTGGCCGCCAAGCAGGACGTCTATCCCGGCGAGCTGTCCGGCGGACAGCAGCAGCGGGTGGCGATCGCTCGCTCGCTCGCCATGCGGCCCGAAGTCATGCTGTTCGACGAGGTCACGGCGGCGCTTGACCCGGAAACGGTCAAGGAGGTACTGAACACGATTCGGGAGCTCGCCAAGGAAGGGATGACCTGCATGCTGGTCACGCATGAAATGCGGTTCGCACGCGAGCTCGCCGACACCGTGTACTTCACCGACGGCGGGGTCATCGTCGAGTCCGGACCCCCGGCGGAGCTTTTCGATCGTCCCAAGGTCGATCGAACGCGCGCCTTCCTGTCGCAGATACTGTAGGGCAGCCACCGAGCCGCCCGTCACCTGATCGAGGCCCCATGCAGCTAGTCATTCGCGACCTCTCCAAACGCTACGCCAACGGTGTCCAGGCCATCGACCGGGTCTCGCTGTCGATTCCCCCGGGCATGTTCGGCTTGCTCGGCCCCAACGGTGCGGGCAAGTCGACCCTGATGCGGACCCTCGCCACGCTGCAGGAGGCCGACTCGGGCAGCGCGACCCTGGGTGACGTCGACGTGCTGCGTGAGCCGAAGCGCGTGCGCGCCGTCCTCGGCTACCTGCCGCAGGACTTTGGCGTCTATCCGAAGGTCTCCGCGCTGGATCTGCTCGACCACCTCGCCCGTCTCAAGGGGCTGGTCGACGGCAGGTCGCGGCGCGCCACGGTCGATGCGCTTCTGCATCGGGTCAACCTGCACGCGGTGCGCAAACAGAAGCTGGGAAGCTTCTCGGGCGGCATGCGTCAGCGCTTCGGCATCGCCCAGGCGATGCTCGGCGACCCCAAGTTGCTCATCGTCGATGAGCCGACAGCGGGGCTCGATCCGGAAGAGCGCGTGCGCTTTCACAACCTCCTGGCCGACATCGCCTCCGACGTCGTCGTGATTCTGTCGACGCACATCGTCAGCGACGTGGCGGACCTGTGCGGAAGCTTCGCGATCATCAACGGTGGCCGGGTGTTGCTGAGCGGCGAGCCCGACGCGCTGGTCGCCGGACTGCAGCACCGCATCTGGCGCAAGGTTGTCCCCAAGTCCGAGGCCGAAGCGCTGAAAAGCAGCCTGTCGATCGTATCCACGCGCCTGCAGGCCGGCCGCACGGTCGTTCGCGTCTTTGGCGCCAGCGCGCCGGCACCCGGCTTCGAGCTTGTCGAGGCGGATCTTGAAGACGTTTACTTCTGCACGATCGCCGGTTACCTCGCCGCGCCGGTCGCGGAGGCCGCCTGAGCATGACGATGCTTACGATCGCCTGGTTCGATTTCGTCCGCCGCTTGCGGATGGTGTCGACCTACGTTTACTTCTGCCTCTATGCGCTGATTGCCGGATTGTGGATGGTGGCTGCCGGCGGGGCGCTGCCAAGCGCCTCGGTCAGCTTCGGCGGCGACAAAGTGCTGATCAACGGCCCGTACGCGCTCGCAATCGGCATCGCCGTGCTGGGCTTCACCGGCATCACGATCATCGGCTCGGTCGTCGGGCGAGCCGTGCAGCAGGACTACGAGTACGGCACCTATCATTTCTTTTTCACCGCGCCCATCCACAAGCGCGATTATTTCTTCGGGCGGCTGTTCGGGGCCTACCTGACGCTGGTACTCATCTTTCTC
Organism: Casimicrobiaceae bacterium; assembly: GCA_036493675.1. GTDB lineage: Bacteria > Pseudomonadota > Gammaproteobacteria > Burkholderiales > Casimicrobiaceae > PALSA-1003. Next base: position 135,572 of record DASXPJ010000043.1, on the reverse strand, counting down.
AGCATGACGGTGGGCGTGCTGATCGGCACCCACTGGCCGGGCGTCGACCCCAACCGGGTCGTGGCGATGCCGTCGTGGCAGAGCTTCGTGCGTCCCTATCTTTTCCTCCTGCTGCCCAATGTGCTGTGGCTAGGCGGCTGCTTTTTCGTCCTGGCCGCGCTGACCCGGCAGATGGCGCCGGTCTACGTGACGGGCGTGATCGCGCTCGTCGGTTACCTGTTCGCCACCAACCTTCTCGTCGACATGGAGAACAAGACGCTTGCGGCGCTGATCGACCCGTCCGGCGTGACCGCGTTCGACGTGCTTGCGCGCTATTGGAGCGTGGCTCAGAAGAACAGCGAGCAGATTCCGCTGGGCGGGCTGCTGTTGTGGAATCGCGCGCTGTGGATGGCGTTGGGAATCGCGGTGACGGCGATCGGCTATGGCGCGTTTCGCATGCAGGCGGTGACCTCCGCGCGCCGCCGCAAGCACGTCGATGCCGTCGACTTGCCGGAGGCGACGCGCGCGGCGATTGCCCTGCCCATGGCGGAGACCGACCGCAGCTCCGGCGCGTATGCGCGCATGCTGCCGGGACTCGTGCGCCTGTACCTGGGCGAAATTCTGCGCAGCCCGCGCTTCCTGACCATCGTGCTGGGCGGCGTGTTGCTGGTGATCGGCAATGCGCTGACGCTGGGCTCGTTCTACGGGACCAACACCTACCCGCTGACTTACAAGGTCCTCGACCTCGTGGCGGGCCTGTTCGGCCTTTTCATCCTCATCGTGACGGCGATCTACACCGGGGAACTGGTCTGGCGCGAGCGCGACGTGCGCATGGACGAGATCACCGACAGCGCACCCGCGCCGACCTGGCTGGGTTACCTGGCGAAGCTCGGCACGGTGCTCGTCCTGCAACTGATTCTGCTGCTCGTCGTGCTGGTCTGCAGCATTGGCGTGCAGCTTGCCCAAGGCTACACGCGCATCGAGCTCGGGCACTACCTTTTCGAGCTGTTCGTCCTGCAGTTTTCCGGCTACGCGCTGGTGGCCGTGCTCGCGCTTGCCGTGCACACCCTGGTCAACAACAAGTATCTCGGCCACTTTGTCGTCCTGCTGATATTCCTGGTGACCTCGCGCCTGCCAGACCTCGGCTTCGAGGATCGCCTGTACCGCTACGACTCCCGTCCGGACACGATTTACTCGGACTTGAACGGTTACGGACATTTCCTGCCGGCGGTGTTCTGGTTCCGGCTGTACTGGGGCGCGTTCGCCGTGCTCCTGCTGGTACTCGCCTATGCGGCATGGGTCCGAGGGCGAGATGCTCCGTGGCGCCACCGGCTGCAGTCGGCGCGCGTGCGGCTGACACCCGTGTCGTGGTCGATTGCGGGCGCGGCGGCGGCCGTATTCGTCGGCACCGGCGCCTGGATCTACTACAACACGCACGTGCTCAATCCATTCTATTCCCGGCACGACCTGCAGCAGACGAGCGCCGACTACGAGCGCCGCTACAAGCCGCTCGATGGCGCGCCGCAACCGAAGGTGACCGCCGTCGACATGAAGGTCGACATCTATCCGCACCAGCACCGCGCGCGGCTGGCCGGCACGCTGGCACTGGTCAACAAGACCGATCAGCCGATTTCCGACCTCTACGTCATCTATCCGCCCACCGCGCGGGCGCACAAGGTCGAGCCGAGCGTGCCGGCGCACCTGGCCGATGCGGTCCCGACGATGCGCTGGCATCACTACACGCTCGATGCACCCCTTGCGCCGGGCGGGAGCATGGACTTCCGCTTCGATCTCGAATACGGCGCGCGCGGATTTCGCAACGACGGCGCCGACCCAGTCGTGCTGGACAATGGGAGCTTCCTCAATCCGGGGCTGTCGCCGGATACCGCCCTGGTCCCGAGCTTCGGCTATGACGAGAACGGCGAGCTGTCCTCCGACAGCGATCGCAGGAAATTCGGGCTGGCGCCCAAGCCGCGCATGCATGACCTGGACGACAAGGCACGGCAGCAGCAAAGCGCTCTCACCCGCGACAGCGACTTCATCGCCTACCGTGCCGAGATCTGCACCGCGGCGGACCAGCTGCCGATCACCTCGGGCTACATCGCGCGGGACTGGACCGAGAACGGCCGGCGCTGCGTCGACTACCGGATGGATTCGCCGATGGCTGCGATCTATCCATTCGTGTCCGCGCGCTACGCGATCAAGCGCGACGTCTGGAAGGGTCCAAACGGCGAGGTGGCGATCGAGATCGACTATCAGCCGGGCCACGAGTACGACCTTCAGCGAATGCTCGACGGGGTCAAGGATTCGCTTGCCTACTATGTCGGCCACTATGGACCCTATCAGCACAAGATTGTTCGCATCATCGAGTTCCCGCGCTTTTCGCGCACCGGCGGGTTCGCCGAATCGTTTCCCAACACCGTGCCGTTCAACGAGGCGATCGGATTCACGGCCAAGGTCAAGGACGATGATCCCAAGGACATCGACTACCCGTACTTCGTCACCGCGCACGAAGTGGCGCATCAATGGTGGGCGCACCAGGAAGTTCCCGCCAATGTGCAGGGCGCCGAGTTTGTGACCGAAAGCCTGGCCGAGTATTCGGCGCTGATGGTGCTGAAGCAGAAATACGGCGACGCCAAGATGCGCCGCTTCCTCAAGTACGAGCTCGATCGCTATCTTCTGGGGCGTGGTACCGAGCAGAAAGGCGAGCAGCCGCTGCTGCGCGCCGACGGCGCCGCCTACGTGCATTACCAGAAGGGTGCGTTGGTCCTCTACGCGCTGCAGGATGCGATCGGCGAGGCCGCGATGAACGATGCGCTGTCCTCGTTCGTCGGCCGCTGGCGCTTCCATGGGCCGCCGTACGCGACCTCGCGCGACCTGCTCGCCGAGCTTCGCCGCGTTACGCCACCCGAGCAGCAACCGCTGATCGAGGATCTTTTCGAAACCATCACTCTCTACGACGACCGCGCCGTGAGCGCCGAGGCGCGCAAGCGGCCGGACGGCAAGTACGACGTGGATCTCGTCGTCTTTGCGAGGAAGATCCGCGCCGACGGCGCCGGCAACGAAAAGGACGCTCCGCTCGACGCGATGATCGACATCGGCGTGCTCGACGCCGCGGACAACCCGTTATTCCTGGAAAAGCGGCGCGTGCATACCGGCGAGAACCGCTTCACGCTGGAAGTCGCGGCGCCGCCGGCGCGGGCCGGCATCGATCCGCTGGGCAAGCTGATCGACCGGCAGAGCAGCGACAACCTGGTTACCGTGACCCAACGCTAGGCCTCGCAATGTGCCCATCGATCGCAAGCTGCTTCCCATCATGACGACCGAGCTCCTCTTCCGGGATGACGCCTACCTCCAGAACGCGTCGGCGCGGGTGGTCGCGGCCGACGGGGGCGGCATCGTCCTCGACCGCACGATCTTCTACCCGCTGGGCGGCGGACAGATGGGCGATACCGGAGCGCTGATCCGCGAGGGGGGCGAGCGCATCGCCATCGTCGACACGCGCAAGGGCGACGACCTGGGCAGCGTGCTGCATGTCCCCGCGCCTGGCATGGCTCAGCCGGCGCCCGGAGAAACGCTAAGCCTCGAAATCGATTGGCCGCGGCGATATGCGCTGATGCGCCTGCATACGGCGCTCCATGTCATGTCGTGCGTCGTCGTGGCGCCCGTCACCGGGGGCAACATCGCCCCGGAAAAGGCGCGGCTGGATTTCGACATCGACATGAGCCTGCTCGATGCGGGGCGCATCGAGCAGGAGACCAACGCGCTGGTGGCGCGCGGCGTCGACACTGAGACCGTATGGATCACCGACGAGGAGCTCGACGCGCGCCCCGAGCTCGTCAAGACGATGAGCGTGCAGCCACCGCGCGGCGCCGGGCGCGTGCGCCTGCTCAAGATTCCGGGCATCGATCTGCAGCCTTGCGGCGGGACGCACGTGCGCAACATCGCAGAAATCGGCGCCATTCGCGTGCTCAAGATACGCAGCGAAGGCAGGCGCAATCGCCGCGTCGAGATCGCGCTGGCGGAGCGCTGACCGGCGCCGGCGGGGCCGCGACGCGCACGCGCCGCACCAAGGGCCTAGGTTTTCAGGCGGTACCCGGTCTTGAAGATCCAGGCGACGATCGCCAGCGATATCGCCATGAACAGGATGGTCATCGCGAGGCTGATGCCGACGCTGACGTCAGCGATGTTGTAGAAGCTCCACCTGAAACCGCTGATCAGATAGACCACCGGATTGAACAGCGTCACCTTCTGCCAAACCGGCGGCAGCATGTCGATCGAATAGAAGCTGCCGCCTAGGAACGTCAGCGGCGTGACGATCAGCAGCGGCACCAATTGCAGCTTTTCGAACCCGTCGGCCCAGATGCCGATGATGAATCCGACCAGGCTGAACGTCACCGCGGTGAGCAGCAGGAACAGCAGCATCCACAGCGGGTGCGCGATCTGCAGCGGGACGAACAGCGCGGCCGTGGCCAGGATGATGAGCCCGAGGATGATCGACTTGGTCGCGGCGGCGCCGACATAGCTCACCACGATCTCCAGATAGGACACCGGCGCCGACAGGAGCTCGTAGATTGTCCCGGTGAATTTCGGAAAATAGATGCCGAACGAGGCATTGGAGATGCTTTGCGTCAGCAGCGACAGCATGATCAGGCCGGGAACGATGAACGCGCCATAGCTGATGCCCTCGACGTGCTGGATGCGCGAGCCTATCGCGGCGCCGAAGACGACGAAATACAGCGACGTCGAGATCACCGGCGAGATGATGCTCTGCATCAGCGTGCGCCGCGTGCGCGACATCTCGAACTTGTAGATCGCGCGGATCGCGTGGACGTTCACTTTTCCTCCCGCAAGAGGCTGACGAAGATGTCTTCGAGCGAGCTCTGCGTCGTCTGCAGATCCTTGAACTGGATCCCCGCCTTGTCGAGATCGTCGAGCAGCGCGGCGATGCCGGGCCGCTCACCCTGCGTGTCGTAGGTATAGATCAGCTCGCTGCCGTTGCCGGAAAGCTCCAGATGGTGGCCGGCAAGCTCGGGAGGAACCGCCGTCAGCGGGTCGTGCAGCTGCAAGGTCAATTGCTTCCGGCCGAGCTTGTGCATCAGCTCGACCTTGTTCTCGACCAGAATGATCTCGCCCTTGTTGATCACGCCGACCCGGTCGGCCATCTCCTCGGCTTCATCGATGTAATGCGTGGTCAGGATGATCGTCACGCCGCTCTCCCGCAACGAGCGGACCAGCCGCCACATGTCGCGCCGGAGCTCGACATCGACGCCGGCGGTCGGCTCGTCGAGGAACAGGATCTTCGGCTCGTGCGACAGCGCCTTGGCGATGAGCAGGCGCCGCTTCATCCCACCGGAAAGCGTGATGATCTTGCTGTCCTTCCTGCTCCACAGCGACAGCTCCTTGAGCACTTTTTCAATGTGCCCGGGATTCGCCTTCTTGCCGAACAATCCACGGCTGAACGACACCGTTCCCCACACCGACTCGAAGGCGTCGGTCGTCAGCTCCTGCGGGACGAGGCCGATCAGCGAGCGCGAGCGGCGGTAATCGCCGACGATGTCATGTCCGTCGACCAGGATCTTCCCCGAGGTGGGATTGACGATACCGCAAATGGTGCCGATCAGCGTCGTCTTGCCCGCGCCGTTCGGGCCCAGCAGCGCGAAGATCTCGCCGCGGCGAATCTCCAGGTTGATGTTTTTCAGCGCCTGAAGCCCGGAAGCATAGGTCTTGGACAGGTTTTCGACAGTGATGATCGATGACATCGGAGGGAAATAGCTGAGGGTTAGGCTCGGTGTCAGGCCTGCCATACGCCGTAGCCGTTTTCACGCAGGCCGATCGCCAACTCGACCTCCATGTCGCGTGCGCCGTCGTAGGGCATCGGGTTGTAGACTTCGTAGAGCTCGGGCAGCAAGCGCAGTCCGAATTTTTGCACGAATCGATTGTGCTGGATACCCGCCTTGTGTTTATCGAAGCGAATGTCGGGCGCGAGGCCGGTCATGCCGACGTACACGCAAGGCTTGCCGGCGACATAGTCGGGATTGGCCTTGCGAAAGCGGGGCTCGTACAAGACGTCTTTCGACAGTTCGACAACGTAGACGTGATAGCGATTGCGGCGTGTCATTGTGGTATAAAAAAAGGCGCTCTGTAGGCGCGATTGTGCGCCTCGCATCGTGTGCGGCCCGGCAACGATCAGGAGAAGTGGGTGACAGACCTCAATCCGCAGGCCAAGCAGATGGCCGACGAGTCGATGGTGAGAAATCTCGCGGCGCAGGCGCGGGCGATCTGGCCGCAGGAGGCGCCGCTTTTCGGCCGCTACGCGCTGCCCGCGGAAGCCCGCATCCTGGATGCCGGCTGCGGCACCGGCGAAGCGGCCTTCAGGCTGGCGGAGCTTTTCCCCCACGCGCAAGTGCTCGGTATCGACATCATCGATGCGCACTTGGACCTCGCTCGCGCACGATACAAGCATCTCGCGGCGAAGCTCTCGTTCGAGCATCAGAGCGTCTACGCGCTCGCCGCCCCTGACCGCAGCTTCGATCTCACCGTCTGCCGTCACGTCATCCATGCCATTCCGCATCCGGATCAGGTGCTCGCCGAGCTCGTCCGCGTTACGCGTCCCGGCGGTTACCTGCACCTGATTCCGGAAGACTACGGCATGCTGCACTTCCAGCGCGGCGCGCTCGACCCCCAGGACTTCTGGCATGTCGTCCCGGCGCGCTTCGCCGCGGCGACAGGCACCGATCTTTTCGTCGGCCGCAACGTTTTCCAGATTCTCACGGCGCTGAATCTCGAACCCATCACGATGGACTATGTCGTCGTCGACACGGTGCGCGTCCCGCGGGAAACGTTCGCTTCCATCCTCGAGGCATGGCGCGACGGCTACGCCGAGCCCATCGGCGAGCTCACGCCGATCACGCGCGAGGCTGCGCTCGCCTACTTCGAGCAGATGATCGCCGACATACGCGATCCGCACCGCTACGCGGTGTGGATGGTACCGGTGGTGAGCGCGCGCGTGCGGGCCGCGCCTCGCTAGCAGTCAATCCGGGCGAACCATGCCGCGCACCCGCCGGGACGCGACGATCTCTCCCCGGACGAACTTCTCGTGGTTACTTTCGATCGCGCCGGGCTCGTACAGGTAATTGACCATCAGCCCAAGCGACTCGCGCAGGCCTTTTCTGGAGGTGTCGGCCAGCCAGTTGATTCGCTCCAGCCTTGCGCCGTTATTGAGGTGGAATTTGGCCACCTGATCCTGCGCCGTCTCGGCGACAGCCGCCGGCTGGAGCAGATAGGCCGCGCATAGCCGCAGCAAGGGTTCTTTCAAGGCCGCGAGGCGCGCGACGCAGTTGGGGTCGCCGGCGAACTTGGAGATGTCTGCGCCGACCCGCTCGATCACCGCGGTCAACGCTCGCCGCGCCGGCATGGGGCCCGCGAAGTCGCCTTCCCTGAGCAAGCCTCCGAGCCACGAGACGAAACCCGGAACGGGCGAAAGGGTGCAGAACACCTTGAGTCGCGGAAACTCCTGTGACAGCACCTCCACGACGTTCTTGATGAGAAAGCTGCCCAGCGCCACGCCGCGCAATCCCGGCTGGCAGTTGCTGATCGAATAGAAGACGGCCGTCGTCGCCCGGCTGGAATCCTTCGAGGCGGGTTGCGCATCGAGCAAGGGCGGCACCGCATCGGCCATCCGGTCCATCAGCGCCACCTCGACGAAAATCAGCGGCTCGTCAGGCAATGCCGGGTGGAAGAAGGCGAAGCAACGACGGTCGCTCTCGAGTCGCCGGCGCAGGTCATTCCAGCCCCGGATTTCGTGCACGGCCTCGTGCTCGATGATTTGCTCGAGCAGATACGCGGGCGTGCGCCAATCCACGCGAATGATCCGCAGGAATCCCGGGTTGAACCACGACGACAGCAGGTGACGGAAGTCCCAGTCTACGGCGTCGAACTCCCGCTGCTCGTTTTTGAGCTCCAGCAACCGCTCACGCATGCGCAGAATCGTGGCGGTGCCGCCTGGCGCCCGGTTGAGCCGCCGCAGAAGCTCCTGGCGCGGCGGCTCGACGACGGTGCTGAGCATCGCCAGGTTGGCGGCCGACGCTTGGGCCGCATACGCTTTCGATGCGGCGAGGACCCGCATCGGATCGGGCGAGAACTCGCTCAGGAGGGCCGCGAAGAATCGCGCCTGAGCTTTTTTGTCCAGACCCCGATACAGATCCAGCGTGCTCTTGGCAAGCGACACGCCGGCCGCCTCGCCGCGCTCGGACAGCAACCTCTTGCAGCCGACGACAAGACGCCGGACCTTGAGGCCATCGCGTGCGATGACCGCTGCATTTTTCTGAACGGATTCAAACATTCGTGCTCGATCGAGTGACGCAGCGTTACGAGTCAAAAGTATAATGCACGCATGCGCTATTCTATTTTTTCGCTCGCGCGCAATGCGCTGAGCGACCACCAGAACTGGCCGTTGGCCTGGCGCAGCCCCGAGCCCAAGCCTGCCTACGACGCGGTCGTCGTCGGCGGCGGCGGCCATGGGTTGGCCACCGCTTACTACCTGGCCAAGGAGCACGGCATTGCCAATGTGGCAGTCCTGGAAAAGGGCTGGCTCGGAGGCGGCAATACAGGGCGCAACACCACCATCGTACGCTCGAACTACCATCTCGACCCCAATGAGCACTTCTACGAATTTTCGCTGAAGCTCTGGGAAAGCCTGTCGCAGGAGCTCAACTTCAACGTCATGTACAGCGCGCGCGGCGTGCTGAACCTCGTGCACTCGCCCGCCGACATGGACGCCGCGATCCGGCGCGGCAACGCGATGCGCCTGAACGGGATCGACGCGAAGTTTCTGAGCCGCGAGGAGATTTCCTCGTGGATTCCCGAGCTCGATACATCTCCGTCCGCCCGCTTTCCGATCGTCGGCGGCCTGCTGCAACCGCGCGGCGGCACGGTGCGTCACGACGCGGTGGCGTGGGGCTACGCGCGCGCCGCCGATGCGCGCGGCGTCGACATCATCCAGAACTGCGAAGTCACCGGGATCCGCCTCGACAACGGGGCGGTGAGCGGCGTCGATACGACCCGAGGCTTCATCGCGACCCGCAAGCTTGGCATCGCGGTCGCAGGCAACTCGAGCCGGCTGGCAGCGATGGCGGGCATCCGGCTGCCGATCGAGTCGCACGTGCTGCAGGCGATGGTGTCCGAGCCGGTCAAACCGGTGCTCGACACCGTCGTGTCGTCGGGCGTCGTGCATTTCTATGTCAGCCAGTCGGACAAGGGCGAGCTCGTCATGGGAGGCGATCTCGATTTCTACAATTCGTATGCGCAGCGCGGCAACCTGCCGGCGCTGGAACACGTCGTCACCGGGTGCCTTGCGCTTTTTCCAAGCTTCGGACGGCTGCGGCAGCTTCGCAGCTGGGGGGGCATCATGGACATGACGATGGACGGCAGTCCGATCATCGCGAAGCTTCCGGTCGGAGGCCTCACGATGACGGGCGGTTGGTGCTACGGCGGATTCAAGGCGACGCCGGCGTCGGGCTGGCTGCATGCCTACACGATGGCGCGCGGCGAGCCGCATCCGTTGAACGCGGCGTTCACGCTGGAGCGTTTCGCCGAAGGCCGGATGATCGACGAAAAGGGCGCCGGGCCGCGGCCGGGGGCGCATTAATGCTGCTGCTCCCCTGCCCCTGGTGTGGCCCGCGCAACCAGATCGAATTCACCTATGGGGGGGACGCGACGCTCAAGCGCCCCTCGCCGGATGCGCCGATGGAGGTCTGGTTCGAATTCGTCTACCTGCGCGACAACCCTTGCGGTCCGCACGACGAGCTGTGGCTGCACAGTGCGGGTTGCCACCGCTGGATCAAGGTTCGCCGCGATACGCGCACGCACGATATCCTGGCGAGCGCGCGTCCCGACCAAGACCTGGACGGGAGCAAGGCGTGACGCAATCCCATCGCCTTGCGCAAGGCGGCATCGTCGAGCGCTCGCGACCGCTCGCCTTTTCGTTCGACGGGGTCGGTTACCAAGGCTACCAAGGCGATACGCTCGCCTCCGCACTGCTTGCCAACGGCGTGCATCTGGTCGGACGCAGCTTCAAGTATCACCGGCCCCGCGGCATCGTCACCGCCGGAGCCGATGAGCCCAATGCGCTCGTCCAGCTCGCGCGCGGAGCGCGCAGCGAGCCCAATACGTGCGCGACACAGCAGGAGCTCTTCGACGGCCTCGTCGCGGCGAGCCAGAACCGTTGGCCGTCGCTTTCCTTCGACATCGGTGCACTCAACGATTTCGCGTCGCCGCTCATCCCCGCCGGCTTCTACTACAAGACGTTCATGTGGCCGCCCGGGCCGCGCTGGTGGCTCAAATACGAGCACGCAATCCGTCGCGCCGCGGGACTCGGCCGCGCGCCGCACGAGGCCGATCCCGATCACTACGAACATCGCTATGCACATTGCGATGTCCTGGTGATCGGCAGCGGACCGGCAGGCCTCGCCGCGGCTCGGGCGGTCGCCGCCTGCGGCGCGCGGCTCATCCTCTGCGACGAAAGTGCTGCGCTCGGCGGGAGTCTGCGCGGCGCCGCTGCGACGATCGATGGTACAGCGGCCGCGAGCTGGCTCGCGGCGCGCATCGACGAACTGACGGCGAATGTCGATACCACGCTGCTGCCTCGCACGACCGCGTTCGGCTATTACGATCAGAACCTCGTCGGACTGGTCGAACGTGTCGCCGACCATATGCGTGAGCCACCCCCGTTCGCGCCGCGTCAGCGGCTGTGGCACGTGCGCGCCGGCATGGTGATCCTTGCGACCGGCGCACTCGAACGGGGCATCGCTTACGCCGGCAACGATCTGCCGGGGACGATGCTCGCCGCCGCAGCACACACCTATGTCACGCGCTACGGCGTGAAGCCCGGGATGCGTGCCGTTGTTTTTGCCAACAACGACAGCGCGTACGACGCCGTGTTGGGTTTGCAGAAGGGCGGGGTTGCCATCGCCGCCATTGCCGATGCACGCCCGCAGTCGGCACTCTCCGGCGAGCGCCCGCAGCGCGCGCGCGCAGCCGGCATGACGATATTGCCCCGCAGCGCGATCGTGCGCGCGCACGGCAGGCTGCGCGTCGCCGGCGTCGAACTGGTCTCGCTCGGCAACAGCACCGGGCGGCGGGTCGACTGCGACCTCGTCTGCGTGTCGGGCGGTTGGAACCCGGCGGTGCATCTGTTCTCGCAATCGCGCGGCAAGCTTCGTTACGACGAACGGCTGGCGATGTTCGTGCCGGATACCTCGCCGCAAGCCGTCATTGCAGCCGGCGCGGCCAACGGCAAGCTCGACTTGGCCGAGGTTCTTGCCGATGGGCACGCTGCGGGACTCGCGGGCGCGGCGCGCGCCGGATTCCACGCTTCGGCGCCGGCTTCGCCCACCGCCGACCCGACCGTTTCCGGCCCGCTGCAGGCGTTATGGTCTGTGCCGTCGCGACGCGGCGCCAAATGCTTTGTCGATTGGCAGAACGATGTGACCGTCGCGGACGTCGCGCTCGCCGCGCGCGAAGGCTACCGCTCGGTCGAGCATCTCAAGCGCTACACGACCCTCGGGATGGGGACTGACCAAGGTAAGACCAGCAACATCGTCGGCCTCGCGGTGCTGGCCGCAGAGCTTGGCGTGGGGATCCCGCAAGTGGGCACAACGACCTTTCGGCCGCCTTACACGCCGGTGACGCTGGGCGCGCTCGCCGGCCACGAGGTCGGTGCCAACGTCGAGCCGACGCGGCAGTCGGCGATGCACGACTGGCATGTCGAGCACGGCGCGCGCATGTTGAACGCCGGCTTGTGGAAGCGGCCGCATTCGTATCCGCGCGCGGGCGAGTCGGAAGACGACGCGGCCAACCGCGAAGCCAAGAACGTGCGCAGCAACGCCGGCCTGGTCGACGTGTCGACCTTGGGCAAAATCGAATTGCAGGGACGCGACGTCGCCGAATTCCTCAATCGCGTCTATATCAACCGCTGGGACACGCTGGCGGTCGGACGCTGCCGTTACGGCATCATGCTGCGCGACGATGGCATGGTCTTCGACGACGGCACGACCTCGCGGTTCGGCCCCACGCACTATTTCATGACGACGACGACGCTGAACGCCGTCAACGTCATGCAGCATCTCGAATATCTGCTGCAGGTCGAATGGCCGGAGCTCGACGTTTTCCTCACGTCGGTAACCGAGCAATGGGCGGCGGCGGCACTTTCCGGCCCTTCGGCGCGCAAGGTGCTGGCGAAACTGGTGTCGATCGACGTTTCCAACACGGCGTTTCCGTTCCTCGCGGTCGGCGATTGCGAGCTCGCGGCGGGCGCGCTGCGGATTCCAGCGCGTCTTTTCCGGATGAGCTACTCGGGCGAGCTCGCCTATGAGATCCATGTGCCCGTCACGCACGGTCGCGCGATGTGGGAGGCGGTCCTGGCCGCCGGCGAGCCGTTCGGCATCATGCCGTACGGCACCGAGGCGATGAGCACCTTGCGCATCGAAAAAGGACACGTCGTCGTCGGACCCGAGGCCGATGGCCGCACGACGGCCGACGACCTCGGCATGGGCAAGCTGGTGAACCCCGCCAAGTGGTGCATCGGCAAGCCCTTGCTTGCGCGCGCGGCGCTGACCGCGCCCGAGCGCTGGCAGCTCGTCGGCCTGACCGCGCCCGACGGAATATTGCCTCGCGGCGGCAAGCTCGTCGCCGATCCCGAACAGGCTGCGCCGACGCCGATGCTGGGGCACGTCAGCTCGTGGTGCTGGAGTCCGAACCTGAATGCTTCGATCGGGCTCGCGCTCTTGGCGAACGGCCGCGCGCGGCACGGTGAAACCTTATGGGCGGTGTCGCCGCTGGCCGATGCGCGCGCCAAAGTGCGCGTCGGGCCGCCGTGCTTCATCGACCCCGAAGGCGAGCGTTTGCGTGTCTGAATCGACGCACGCGCCCATCGGATCCACCGCACCGGGCCGCTATGGCTCGGGGGACTCGACGCTCATCCTCGGCGAAGCGACGATCGCGGCGGCGTGGAACATCCAGGGCGACGGGGCGTCGCCGTCCTTCAGTACGACGGTGCAGCGCATCGCCGGCGTCGCGTTGCCGCTCGCGCCCAATACGGCGAGTCGAGGCACGGCCGCGATTGCGTTGTGGCTCGGACCTTTTTCGTGGCTGGTGGCGCGCGCGGCGGGACCGCTTGGCGATTTTGTCCACGCGCGCGACGCGCTCAACGCAGCAGGCGGCGCCCTGTTCGACGTTTCGGCGAGTCGCGTGGCCTACGTCATCGCGGGAACGCGGGCAGCGGAGGTACTGGCCGCAGGCTGCCCGCTCGATCTCCATCCGCGAGCTTTCGGCGCGGGACAGTGCCGGCAAAGCCTGTACGGTCGCGTCCCGGCTCTGTTTTATCGGCACGGCGAGCCGCCGGCATGCACGGTACTGGTGGCAAGAAGCCTCGCGCGCGACACCTGGCAGACGTTGTGCGCGGCATCCGCGCCTTATGGCTACACCGTACGCGCGCCGGCGATCTTCGCTTAGCGCGCCGAGTCGGGCGGTGCCGGGCTAGTCGACCACGCCCGCGTGACTCAGATGGAGCTTGGCGAACAGTCCAAACGACTGGTTCATGTCGAGCTTGACCGCTCCGGTGGCGTGGGTCGTGGCGCTGGCAACCTCTCCCAGTCGAAATTCGAAGCCGTTCGGTAGATCGATCCGCGCGCGGAGCTCGGCGCCCGTGACCGCATTGCGGATCGGCTCTCCGACGGTTTCGAGAATGCCGGGAACCGCGAGGCGTCCGCGCCGGCCGTCGACGTCGATTTCCAGCTCGATGGGCTTGAACAACGGATCGAGCTTGGTGGGGCACATCGCTGAATAGACCCACCACATCGTGGCTCGCTCCTGGGTTTCCTTGCCGGTCATGACGGCTACCAGCGCATCGCGCTGCGTCTGATCGGCTCGTTCGTCGATGACGAGCTGCATCGTGCCGTTACCCTGGTGCACCGCCCCTGGCCAGCGGTAGGTGACCGCGGCACGCAGACCGTCCAGCCTGACGTCGGCGAAACGGCCCTCGTCGATCGCATAGCCGATGGCCGCCATGCAGAATCCGTCCGTGGGCAGCGCGTTGAACTGGCAGGGACATCCGTACGAGCAATTGCAGTTGGCAAATTCCTTGCCTTTCACATACCACTCGATCATTGCGATAGGCCTTCGTTCAAGGATGGATAAGAGATATCGTTCGACCCATTGTAGATGGGCTCAACCCGTCATCGCAAGCGCCACGCCGGCACCGAGCATCAGCACGGCGCCGACGCGTCCGGCGAAGACACCCGCCGGCGAAAGTTTCTCGACGAGTACGAAAATCGCCAGTGCCGCGACCCACAGCAGGTTCATCACGCCGAAGACGAAAAGCAGTGCCATCAGCGCCCAGCAGCAGCCGATGCACTGGATGCCGTGTCGCCATCCCATCGAGAGCGGTCCGAGCGTGCCGCTGCGGTGATGCGCGGCGAGAAACTCGGCAGGGGCACGGCAGCGATTGAGGCATGTCGTCTTCCACGGCGAGAACTGATAAATGCCAGCCACCACCAACAGCAGCCCCGCAAGTTTCGAGCTCGTGCTGGTCATCATTGCCGACAGCAGCATGGCGCCGCTCAGGCCCCACTGCGCGAGAGTCGCGGCCATGGCGAAGGCGCTCCAGGCGAGCACATAACCGGCGGCGAAAAGTGCCGTTCGGCCCTGGGCATGGCCGGCAGGGCTGCCCTGCAGCTCGAGCGCATCGAACAGGAGCAGCACCGGCGCGGCGCTCGGCAGCATCATCCCGACCATCATCACCATCCACATCGCGAGGGTCGCCGCAAAGTAACTCGCGTTCCAGGCTGGCGCCGGCATCGCGGCCATCGCGGCCGCATCCATGTCCATTGCCGGCTGCGCAAGGACGGTGTAGGCGAGATACGCCCAGGCAAGCGCCACAACAGCCGCCAGCGCGGCGAGAACGACCATTCTGTCGCGATTGCGAACCGGATTCATCGAAGCGGAGTCTGTCGGGAGGGCATGCTGGAATATCGGCGGTCGCCGAAGTTTCCGCGACCGCACGATGGCTGTCAACGCCGCGCGCCCTGCTTACGCGAGCGTCAGCTCCAGGGAAACGGACTCCGGCTTACCGGATGCAGCTTGCCTTCGGCGTAGCGGGAGAAGCGGAACGGAGCCAGCAGTGCCGAATCGGCGCCCAGCAATTGGTCCGCGACGAGCTTACCGACGCCGATCATCTTGTAACCGTGGTTCGAATCGGCGATCACGTAGACGTTGTCGCGGAAGCGATCGAAAACAGGAAAGCTGTCCGGTGTGAAGCAGCCGATGCCACCCGACGGGTCCTTGCGATAGACGCCGTGCTTGCCTTCGAAGCGCTTCTGGCAATGGGCGAGCGCGGAGGTCCACATGTCGGCGAAGTTGTCGTCGACTACGAATTCCGGCGATTCGGGCCCGTACGGATCGATGCGCACGAGGTCGGCGTCGCGCTCGACATCGGCCGGCATCGCGCCGCCCTGGACGCCGCCGAAATGGAAATCGGGCTTGTAGTACAGCCCCCACAGCTTGTCGCTGATCAACTTCCCGTCGCGGTCCGAATAGAGCGGCGCATCCGTGTCGACGTGGATGACCGGCGGCATCGCGCCATCATTGGTCTTCTGGAATTCGGGGTCGACGCCGAGCGTGCCTTCCTGCAGCGCCATGTAGTGCCACATGCGAACGCCATCGTGCGTCACGCCGTCGCGGCCCTTGACCGCGATGCGTTTGGGCAGCGCCAGCATGTTCCAGATCGAATTGATCCACGGCCCGACCGCGACGACCACCTGGTCGCAGGCGATCGCGCCCGCGTCGGTCTCGACCGCGCGCACCGCGCCGGATCCGTTGTCGCTGCGAAAGCCGGTCACCGCGACGCCGGTCGCGATTTCGACGCCCAGCGCTCGGACCTTGCGTTCCAGCCCGGCGAGCGACGCCTTGTTGTTCGCATATCCGCCGCGCTTTTCGTGCAGCACGGAAGTGATGTTCTTCGCCTGCCAGTCGTGCAATAGACCCTGCATGTACCGACGCGAATCGGCTTCGCCCTCGACGAACGTCGAGTCGTAGCCGATCGCCTGCTGCTGCGCGTAGATCGTCGCAACCTGCGCATGCATCACCTCGGGGCTGATCTGCATGTACCCGACGGGGTGGTAGCTGTACGCCTCGGCGTCGCTCTCCCAGACGCCGACGGAGTGGGCCATCAATTCGCGCATTGCCGGCTGGTAGTAGTTGTTGCGCACGACGCCGCAGGCAATGCCCGAGGCCCCGGCCCCCACGCCCGTCTTGTCGATCACGACGATGCGCGTGCCGTTCTCACCGATGGTCTTGCCGAGCGCCTTCAGCTTTTGCGCCAGGTGCATCGACGTCGACAGGCCGTGGATGCCGGCGCCGATGATGACGTACGGCGCGCGGTCGGGAATTCGGGGCATCACAATTTCCTTGGTAGAAGATCAATCATCGATCATCGTAAGATCGGCTGTCGCGCACCGTGCTGAACGCGACGCCGGCTGGCGCGAAGGCGACGCGGCCGCTCGCGAGCCTCACGCGACCGGCGAGAGAAGCTCGTCCACCAGCGCTGGCAGCGAATCCGGGGCCTCGGGGAGCGAGGCCACCAGCGCCGCAATGCGCGCGCTGCGTCGCGGACCGAGTAGCGGCTCGGCCATGTCGCGATACTTGGCCTGCAATTCGTCCTCGGACAGCGGGTTCTCGGGCCCGCCGCGCGCGACCGCAGGCTCGGAGAGAAGAGAGCGGCCGTCGGCGAGCACGACGCGGACCCTCGCCCAACGCTCGGCCGGAAACCGGCGCGAGAATGCCTGGCCCTCGGTCAACGAAAATGTGGACAGGAGCCGCGCGACGCGCGGATCGCTCAACCCGGCCGCGCCGATCTCGGCGGCGCCGACACGGCCGAAAACCAGGGCCGCGGCCACCGGAAACGGCAGGCTGTATTGCGCTTCGTCGGTCGTCGCCGGCAGGCGGCACTGCGAGCCCAGGTCGATCGCCTCGCGGAAGCTTTCGATGCCGATCGCGACGATATGCTCCGCCTCGAAACGGTGGCTGCGCCTGAGTGCGAGCGCAGCCTCGACCGCCGGCTGCGCCCAGCGGCAGACCGGGTAGGCCTTGAAGTACTGCTCGCGAATGCGCCAGCGCCGGCCGAGGTCGTCCCAGAAGGCGGCCGCGTCGTCGCGCTCGACCGTCAACGCCGGCGCCCCGGTAAAGCCTTCGTGCGCCAGCAACGCCGCGCTGACGCCGGCATGCGCGCCCCAGCCCGAGCCGTCCTTGAGCATCGTCGGCTGCGCGCACACGCGCAGGATCTGGCCGCGCGGCCCCAGATATTCGGCGATCCCCAGAGCGTCGCGAAGGCGCTGCTCGTCGAAATGCATGAGCCGCCCGCCGAGTGCGGCGCAGCCGAGCGCGTTCCACGCTCCCGAACAATGGTAATCGGACGTCGTCGCGTGCAGCGCGATCCCCGCGCGCGTCGCCAGCTCGTAGCCCACCACCAGGCAGGTGACGAACTCGCGGCCGTCGACGTGCCCCGCCGCGGCCATGCCGCCGTCGATGTAGGCAAGCAGCGCCGGAAGCAGCGCGACGCCGGCGTGCCCCTTGGTCAGCACGTGGCCGTCGTGTGCGTCGACGGCGTCGATCGTCGACGCTCCGGCGAATGCCGCCCCGGCGATGCCGGCGCGGCGACCGTCGAAGAGTATCCGGGCCTGGCGGTCGCGGCCGCACATCTGATCCGACGCATACGAATTGACGATCGCCGCCGCGGGCGTTCGCGCGCCGGCTGCCGCGACGCCGATCAGGTCGGTGAGGCAGAAGAGCGCCTGCTGGACGACGTCGTCCGGCAGTGCGCTGAAATCGAGCTCGCGCGCCAGCGCGACGGCGCCGGCGAACCGTGTCTCCTGCCGCGCCGGCCGCGTGGCGAGCTCCGCCATCAGACCAGGCCGTTGCTCTTCAGAAAATCGTGCGCCACATCTTCCACGGTCTTCTTGTCGACGTCGACGCTGGCGTTGAGCCTTGCCATGGTTTCGTCGTTGAGCCTGGCGGAAAGCGCATTGAGCGCGTCGGCGATCTTCGGATACTTGTCGAGTATCTCCTTGCGTACGACGGGCGTCAGGTTGTACCACGGGGCATAATGCTTGTCGTCCTTCAGCACGACAAAGTTGAACGCCGGGATGCGGCCGTCGGTCGCGAACACCACGCCGGTATCGACCTGGCGGTCCTTCAACGCGGAGTACACGAGGCCGGTGTCCATCCGCTTGACGTTGTCACGCGGAAATTCGAACCCGTATGCCGTTTGCCATCCCGGCAAGCCGTCCGGTCGCGCGTAGAATTCGGCGTTCGACGCGAACGTGAGCTTGGCGCCGCCGTTGACCGCTTTGGCCAGGTCGCTCATCGTCACGATGTTCATCTTCTGCGCCTGATCGCGATTCATCGCGAAGGCGTACGTATTGTTGACCTGCGACATGTTCAGCCAGACGAGGCCCTTGGCGCCGTCGACTTCCTTGATGCGCTTGTACGTCTCTTCGGCCGACGGGAATTTGTCCATGATCTTGTTGAACACGCCCAGACCGGTACCCGTGTATTCCCAGTACACGTCGATCTGGCCGTTCTCGAGCGCCGAACGCACGGCAGCGCTCCCCATGCCAGCCTCGCGTTTCGGGCTGAAGCCCTTGGCCTTGAGCAACTCCACCGTCATCGCCGTCATGATCTGCTGCTCGGTGAACGCCTTGCCGCCGACCACAATCGTCTGCGCCGCCGCGCCTGTCGCCAGGCCCAGCGCTGCCGCCAGAATCCCGCCGCAAAGAATGCCCATCGCCTTGTTCATCATGTCCTCCTGGGTTTGCCTCAAGAATTCCGCAGCGGATTGACGCCGCGCGATACCAGCCAATACTGCGCCTGTCCGAACAGGAAATCCACGATCACCGCCAGCAGAGCCGTCGGAATCGCGCCGGCCAGCATCATCCCGTACTCCTGCAGATCGATGCCGGTAAAAATCAGTTCGCCCAGCCCGCCGCCTCCGATCAGGAAGGCGATCGGCGCGGTGCCGACGTTGACCGCCATCGCGGTGCGTACGCCGGCGAAAATCACGAACAGCGCATTGGGCAGCTCGACGCGGGTGAGGATCGCACGCGGGCTCATGCCCATTCCGTGCGCGGCGTCGACCAGATGCTCCGGCACCGCGCGCAATCCGGCGTAGGTGTTGCGGACGATCGGCAGCAGCGTGGCGATCCACAAGCCGACGATCGCCGGCAGTGGACCGATGCCCAGCAGCGACATCATCAGAGCGAGCTTGCCCAAGGTAGGGATCGAGGTCGCCATGTTCACCGCCTGCATCGTCGCTTCCGCATAGCGCTCCATGGCCGGGCGGGCGAGCCAGATGCCGAGGCCGATGCCGGTGACGATGGCCGCGCTCCCCGAGATCGCGACCAGCATCAAGTGCTGCTTGGTCAGATAGACGATGTCCTTGCGATATTTCAGGATGTCGGTCCAAAGGCCGGTCGCCACCAGCGCCCAGACGATCGCCAGCGCGATGCCGCCCAGCACGATGTAGGGCAAGAGCGAACGCTGCCCCTCTCCCCAGGCGCGAGCGGCCGTCGTCATTGCGGCCGTCCTATGGCACCCTCTTGCGCCGCGGGCGCGGAGAGCCGCGCGGCCACCGCTGCGCGCGTGACCGAGCCGAGCGTGCGCCCCGTGTCATCCACGCAGCGCAGAACATCGACGCCCTGCTCGAGAAAGAGCGTTGCGACGCAGCGCAAGTCGTCATTCGGTCCGACGGTCGGCGCGCCTGCCGGCGCGGTCGCATCACCGTCGCCGCGCATCACTTCGCTGACGGCAATGCGTCGCAGCCGCTTCAGCGTGCGGTCGCTGCCGACAAAGCCCGCGACGAACTCGTTCGCGGGCCGGCCGAGCAGCTCGTCCGGCGCCGCATACTGCTCGAGGCGGCCGGCGCGAAAGATCGCGATGCGATCGGCCATCTTCACCGCCTCGTCGATATCGTGGCTGACGAAAAGCACCGTCTTGCGTAACGATTTCTGCATGCGCAGGAACTCGTCCTGGATCACTTCACGGTTGACCGGATCGACCGCGCCGAACGGCTCGTCCATCAGCAGCACCGGCGGATCGGCGGCCAGCGCCCGGGCCACCCCGACCCGTTGCGCCTGTCCGCCCGAAAGTTCGTTCGGATAGCGGTCGAGGAATTCGGCCGGATCCAGCGCCAGCATCGCCAGCAGCTCCTCGGCGCGGCGCCGCATCCGGGCCCGGTCCCAGTTGAGCAGGCGCGGCACGACGGCGATGTTGTCGGCGACCGTCATGTTGGGGAAAAGCCCGATCTGCTGGATCACGTAGCCGATCGTGCGGCGCAATGCCACGGGATCCTCGACACTGGTATCGCGTCCGCCGATGAAGATCTTGCCGGAGGTCGGGGCGACCAGCCGGTTGATCATGCGCAGGGTCGTCGTCTTGCCGCATCCGGACGGGCCGAGCAGCACGCAGGTCTCGCCCGCCCCCACTTCGAAGCTGACGCGATCGACCGACGCGGCGCCGCCGTGCGCGGACGGGTAGACCTTGGTGAGCGCTTCGAGGCGGATCACGTCGCGTGTCTTCCCATGGTCGCGTCAGGCCGCGCGCGCGGCGCTGCCTTCCGGCGTCAGTCGCCGCTGCAGCCAGAGCAGCGAATAATCGGCGACGATGGCGAGCAGCGCAAGCGCAAGCGCCCCGGTGATGAGTTGCCGAACGTCGGTCTGCGATATCCCGCGCGAGATGAACGTGCCGAGGCCGCCAGCGCCAATGTACGCGGCGATCGCGGTGACGCCGATGTTGATGACAACGGCGATGCGGACGCCGGCGATGATCACCGGGAGAGCGATCGGAATTTCGACCCGCAGCAAGCGCTGCGAGGTGGACATCCCCATGCCGATCGCGGCCGAGCGAAGGGCCGGATCGACGTTGCGGATCGCCGTGTAGGTATTGCGCACGATCGGCAGCTGCGCGTAGAGCATCGCGGCAATCACGGCAGGCAGATAGCCTATGCCGTGGCCGATCTTCGACAGCAGCGGGATCAGCACGCCAAACAGAGCGATCGACGGTATGGTCATCACGATCGAGCCGAGGTAGAGCACGGTATCCGCCGCACGCTGGCTCTGGGTGATCGCGATGCCGAGCGGAACGCCGGTCATGATCGCGATGCCGACGGCAACCGAGACGATCGAGACGTGCTCGACCGTGCGTTCGCCGATCGCCGGCAGGTTGTGCAGGATGAACGCCAAGGTTTCCACTGCCGACCCTTCAAAGCGACGCGCCGCGCCGTGCCACAGGCTGCCGCCGCAAGCATGAGTCGGCGGCCCGGGACGCAAGTGTTACAGATGCGACCCGGGTTGGTCCATTGCGGACTCGGGCGGGCCGGCCCGACGAGGCGCGACGCGTGCCCGGACCGGCATGATGCGAGAGCCGGCCGGCGTCGCATCGGCGACATTCGACGTCGCCTGACGGCTGGTCGTCGCACGGCCGCGGTGCGATAGTCGTTATTTTGCGCCAAGGGCATCGCCATGACCGGACCGGGATCGCAACGCGAATCGAACACACTGCTGGAGCAACTCGCCCAGGGGCCGGTGATCTGCGCCGAAGGCTACGTGTTCGAGCTCGAACGACGCGGCTATCTGCAGGCAGGCGCTTTCGTTCCCGAGGTAGTGCTCGAGCATCCCGAAGTGGTGGCGCAATTGCATCGCGATTTCGTGCACGCCGGCTCCGACGTCGTGGAGGCGCTGACCTATTACGCCCACCGCGAAAAGCTGCGCGTCATCGGCCGCGAAAAAGACCTGGAGCCGATCAACCGGCGCGCGCTCGAGATCGCCAAAAACGTCGCCGCGGAGAGCGGCGCGTTTTTCGCCGGCGACATATGCAATACCAACGTCTACGATCCTGGCGACCCCGCATCGCACAAGGCGGTGCGCGCGATGTTCGAGGAACAGGTCGGCTGGGCGGTTGACGCCGGCGTCGACTTCATCATCGGTGAGACGTTTTCCTACGCGCAGGAAGCCCTGATCGCGGTCGACGTGGTCAAGCGCGCCGGGCAGACGGCGGTGATCACGCTGGCGATGCATCAGGCCGACGTGACGCGCGAGAACTGGAGCGTCGTCGACGCATGCAAGCGGCTTGCCGACGCCGGCGCCGACGTCGTCGGCCTGAACTGCATCCGCGGCCCGGCGACGATGATGCCGCTGCTCACCGAGATTCGCGCTGCGGTCAAGACGCAGGTCGCGGCGCTTCCCGTTCCCTATCGCACCAGCGAGCGCGAGCCGTCATTCCAGTCGCTGCGCGATACGCACTGGCACTACGATGAAGGCTCGCGGCCTTTTCCGGTGGCGCTCGACCCGTTCACCTGCAACCGCTTCGAGATCGCCGAATTCGGCCGGCAGGCGCTGGCGCTGGACATCCGCTATCTGGGCGTGTGCTGCGGCGCAGGGCCGCATCACATTCGGGCGCTGGCCGAAGCGGTCGGCAAGCACCCTCCCGGCAGCAAGTATTCGGCCGACATGTCGAAGCACGCATTCCTGGGCTCGCACGAGCGGATCAAGCAGGTGCAGAAGGACTACGCGAACAAGCTCTAGCAGCCTCTAGTGCATCGGCCGGCGGTTCGGGCGCGCGAGCGCCGCAGTACGCTCGTCGCTGGGCTTGTGTCCGTACACCGCGCGATAACATCGACTGAAGTGCGACGCCGACGCAAAGCCGCACACCACGGCGACGTCGAGGATCGGCTTGGCCGTCTGCAGCAGCGCCTGCCGCGCCCGGTCGAGTCGTAATTCGAGGTAGTAGCGACTCGGGGTCGCCCGCATATACTGCGCGAACAGTCGCTCGAGCTGCCGCGGCGATAGGCCGACGGCGGCAGCGATAAGTCGCACGTCGCGCGGCTCTTCGGCGGTGCTTTCCATCAATCCGATCGCCGCGATCAGCTTGGGGTTGGCGACGCCGACCCGGGCCTGGATCGCCATGCGCTGCCGATCGCGCGTGTCACGGATACGCGGATGGATGAACTGCTCGGACACGTCGTTGGCCAGCGCCCGGCTGCCGCGCTCGGTCACAAGCTGCAGCATCATGTCCAGCGCAGCGGTCCCCCCGGAGCAGGTCAAGCGCTTGTCGTCGATGACAAAAATATCGGTCGTCGTGCGGAGGCGCGGAAACTGCTCGCCGAAGGCCGCCAGATTTTCCCAGTGCAGCGCACAGCGCCGGCCGTCGAGCAATCCGGCACGCGCCAGCGCGTATGCACCGAGGCTGATGCCGCCGATCGACGTGCCCTTGCGTGCGAGTCCGCGCAGCCATTGCGCGAGCGCCTTGTCGCCTTCGCCGGCGTCGGAGGTCCCGGCGCACACCAGCAAGAGATCGAGTGCGGCATCATCGCCGATCGAGCCACCGACGGCGACATCGATGCCGTTGCTCGCGCGCACCGGGCCGCCGTTACGGGAGAGCAATCGCCAGTCGAACAGCTGCTCGCCGGACAGGCGGTTGGCCGCGCGCAGCGGCTCGATTGCGGCAGCGAATGCCATCATCGGAAAATCGGGAACGAGGTAGAACCCCACCGCGTACGGCCGGGCGCCGGATTCGCGCGACGGCGCTTCGCGCGACGCTTTGACTGCGGCGATGGTGCGTGGCGTCCTGGAAGGTGACGGCATGCGGCCGATAGTAACGCGCGATCGCCGCCCGCGCCAAAGTCGAGTACTGAACACGAGTTGCCTCGGACGTTCGCGCCGCGTCAGTCGTCCGCTTGCCAGATCGCTTTCATCGCCCCCTCGAACCGCTCGGCGATCGCATCAGCATTGGCGTGGCGGTGATCGCGCACCACCCAGCGTCCGGCCACCATCACGTCGCGCCAGGGCGGGGTCGGGCTGGAGAACGTCAGCGCATCGAGCAGCTGGCCAGGCGGAATGCCAAGAAGGCTGGGATCGGTCGGGTCGACGACCAGGGCATCGGCGCGCGCACCGGCGACGATGCCCCAGCGTTCCTCGCCCGCGGCGCGCGCGCCGTCGAGCACGCGCGAATACAACCGCTCCGCAGTCGACGAAACGCCGGTGCCTGGAGAAGCGGTCACGTTGCGCTGGCGCCGGACCAGCCGTTGGACGTACTCGAGCCAGCGCAGCTCTTCGCGCCAGTCGCGCGAAATCTGGCTGTCCGAGCCGAGCGCGATCGGCACGCCGGCGTCGAGCCAGTGCGGCAAGTCAGGGATACCATCGCCGAGGTTGCCCTCCGTGCCGGGGCAGAACACGACGCCGGCACCGCTTTTCGCGACCGCGTCGATTTCCTCCGGCAGGCAGTGGGTGGCATGCACGAGATGCCATCGCGGGTCGAGCTGCCCTTCGCGCGCCAGCCATTCGACCGGCCG
The DNA here is from genome assembly GCA_036493675.1 of Casimicrobiaceae bacterium. GTDB lineage: Bacteria > Pseudomonadota > Gammaproteobacteria > Burkholderiales > Casimicrobiaceae > PALSA-1003. The sequence goes on along the minus strand of DASXPJ010000043.1, from coordinate 111,196 downwards.
CGCGCCGGTCGCCGCGACGCATTCATCGACCTCGCCTGTCTGCTCCGCCGCGTGAATGTGGATCGGGCCTTCAAAATCCGCGGCGAGCCTGCGCAGCGTGTCGATCGACGACGGCGTCGCGGCGCGCAGCGAGTGGATCGCCACGCCGGCATTGAGCAGGCGCCGACCGCTCGCCGCGATGGCTCGTTGTGCAGCCCAGACGTTCTGCGGCGATATGCGAAATCGGCGCTGGTCTTCGCGCAGCGCGGGCTGGGCGAACCCTGCCCGCTCGTAGAGCACCGGCAGCAAGGTCAGGCCGATGCCCGCTGCCGCTGCCGCATCGGCGATGGACCACGAGAGCTCGAGTGGGTCCGCATAGGAGCGGCCATCGCGGTCGTTGTGCAGATAGTGGAATTCGCAGACCTGCGTGTAGCCGCCGCGTAGGAGCTCGACGTAGAGATGCGCGGCGACGGCCGTATGCTGCTCAGGCGTGATCCGCAGCGCGACGCGGTACATCCGGTCGCGCCAGGACCAGAAGTCATCGCGACCCGCGTCGCGCCATTCGGCGAGTCCCGCGAACGCGCGCTGGAAGGCGTGACTGTGCGCGTCGACCACGCCCGGCAACAGGGGACCGGCAACGCGGGTGGCGCCGGCGGGACAATCGATCACGCCCGGGCTGACGTCGGCCCAAAGACCATCGGTACCCGCGCGCAGCAGCACATCGTCCTTCCACCCTCCGGGCAGCCACGCGCGCGCGGCCCACAGCGTCGTCGCCTCAACCATCCGGTCTCCAATCGAGGGCCGCGTCCAAAAGCGAGCGCAAGACCGGCCGCAGCGTCTCGACGCGGCGGGCGTCGAGGACGTAGGGCGGCGCTTCGGCCATGTAACACGACCAGCACATTTCGAGCTGTACCGCGTGAATGCGCTCCTTCGGTCGGCCGTAGTGGCGCGTGATGTAACCGCCCTTGAACCGACCATCGACGACGCAGGTGAAATCGGTCTGTCGGGCGAGCACGGGCGACAGCGCCGCACGCAGCCCCGGCGCGGCGCTGGCACCGTCCGCCATCCCCAGGTTGAGATCCGGCAGCTTGCCCTCGAACAGCCAGGGCAGTATCGACTTGATGCTGTGACCGTCCCACAGCAGCGCGTAACCGTGCTGCGCCTTGATTCGGGCGAGCTCGGCGGCGAGCGCGTCGTGGTACGGCTCCCAGTAGGCCGTTCGGCGTCGCGATACTTCGCCCTCTTCCGGCGCGCTGCCCGGCCGATAGATCGGGTCACCCGCAAACGAGCGCGTCGGGCACAGCTCGGTATTGTTCGCGCCGGGATACATCGGCGCGTTGCCGGGCGGCCTGTTGAGATCGATGACATAGCGCGAATAGCGCGGCACGAGCAGGCTCGCGCCGCGTTCGCGCGCGAAGCCGTAGAGCGATTCGAGATGCCAGTCGGTGTCTTCCACCGCCAGCGCACGCTCAACCAAAAGCGGCCGCAGCGTCTCCGGAACGACGGTGCCCACATGCGGCAGACTCACCAGCAGCGGGAGGGATCCCCGATGGAGCGTGAACGCGGCGGTACTCATCGTGGATTCAATGCGCGCTCCCGGCCTCCGGCGATCACCCGCACTCGGGGATGGTGGCCGAACCAGTAAGCCAGCTCGTTGGGCTCGTCGAGATCCCAGACGGCAAAATCGGCGCGTTGGCCGGTTCGCAAGGTGCCGCGATCGTGCAGCCCGAGCGCGCGCGCACCGTGCAGCGTCATGCCCCGCACCGCTTCCTCGGGGGTCAGGCGGAACAGGGTGCAGGCCATGTTGATCATGAGCAGCGGTGACAAGGTCGGCGACGATCCCGGGTTGTGATCGGTGGCGATCGCGATCGGCACGCCGGCGTCGCGCAACGCCTGGATCGGCGGCGACTGGGTCTCGCGCAGAAAATAGTACGCGCCGGGCAGCAGCACCGCGACCGTGCCGGCGCGCGCCAGCGCGTTCACGCCCTCGCCGCTCAGATGCTCGAGGTGGTCGCACGAAAGCGCGTCGAATTCGGCGGCCAGTTGCGCCCCACCCAGATCGCTCAACTGCCCGGCGTGCAGCTTGACCGGGATGCCAAGGGCGCGCGCCGCCTCGAACACGCGGCGCGTCTGCGCGGGCGTGAAGGCGATGTTCTCGCAGAACGCGTCGACCGCGTCGACCAGGCCACGCGCCTGCAGCGTCGGCAGCCAGCCGCACACCGCGTCGATGTATTCATCGGTCCGACCGTCGAATTCGGGCGGCACCGCGTGCGCCGACAGACAGGTCGTGCGCACCGTAAGGGGCAATTCGCGGCCGAGTCGGCGGGCGATGTCGAGACACCGGGCCTCGTGCTCCACGGTGAGGCCGTAGCCGGACTTGATCTCCAGCGTCGTCACGCCTTCCGCCATCAGCGCAAGCGCGCGCTCGCGTGCGGCATCGAAAAGCGTCTGGTCGCCGGCGAGTCGCGTCGCCGCCACGGTCGAGCGGATGCCTCCGCCGGCGCGCGTAATCTCCTTGTAGCTCGTGCCCTGCAAGCGAAGCTCGAACTCGCGCGCGCGATCGCCCCCGTAGACCAAGTGCGTGTGGCAGTCGACGAGCCCCGGCGTCACCAGCCGACCTCCGAGGTCGTGCTCCGCGCCGACGGTCAGATGCGCCGGGAGATCGCGCTCGGGGCCGACCCAGCTCAAGGTCTCGCCATCGACCAGCAGCGCACCGCGCTCGACCAAGCCCCAGGGAACGCCCGGGGTCATCGTCGCCAGCCGCGCGTTCCGGTAGACGGAAGTCGAGGATGAGCTCATCGGCCGAAGCGCCCTTCGAGCCGTTTGCTCCCGAAGGCAAGCTTCGGCTCGTCCGGTGCCGCGCCAGCCATTTGAGCGATGCTACTTGCACCGCCATCGTTCCGACAAGTAGAGTTGAACGGCTTCCTTCCCGCCCAGCGAGGCTCGCCATGAACGACCTGTCGTCCCTCCACCGCGTCGCCCAGCCGCACCCGGTACGCGCGCCCCGCGGCAATCGGCTGAGTTGCAAGAACTGGTTGATCGAGGCGGCGTATCGGATGATCCAGAACAACCTGGACCCGGAAGTCGCGGAAAACCCGGACGCACTGGTGGTCTACGGGGGCATCGGCAAGGCGGCACGCAATTGGGAATGCTTCGAGGCCATCCTCGAATCGCTGCGTAATCTCGACGAGGACGAATCGCTCCTTATTCAATCGGGCAAGCCTGTCGGCGTCTTTCGCACCCAGCCCGACGCGCCGCGCGTCCTGATCGCGAACTCGAATCTGGTGCCCAGGTGGGCGACCTGGGAGCATTTCCACGAGCTCGATCGCAAAGGCCTGATGATGTACGGCCAGATGACAGCCGGCAGCTGGATATACATCGGCAGCCAGGGCATCGTGCAGGGCACTTACGAAACCTTCGTCGAAGCCGGCCGCCAGCATTACGCAGGCGACCTCGCGGGCCGCTGGTTAGCCACAGCCGGCTTAGGCGGGATGGGTGGCGCGCAGCCGCTTGCCGCCAGCTTCGCCGGGGCGACCTCGCTCGTCGTCGAATGCCAGCAAAGCCGCATCGACATGCGCCTGCGTTCGCGCTACCTCGACGAGCAGGCGCGCGACCTCGACGACGCATTGGCGCGCGTCGAGCGCTACACGCACGAGAAAAAGGCGGTCTCGGTCGGCCTGCTCGGCAACGCGGCGGACATCCTGCCGGAACTGGTCCGGCGCGCGAAGCACGGCGCCATGCGTCCGGACCTGGTCACCGACCAGACCTCCGCGCACGACCTCATCAACGGCTACTTGCCGTCGGGATGGCAAATCGACCGCTGGCGTGACGCGCAGGCCGATCCCGCGCAACACGCGAGCCTGCGCGATGCCGCGGCGGCGAGCTGCGTCACGCACGTGCAGGCAATGCTCGATTTTCGCGCCATGGGCGTCCCGACGGTCGACTACGGCAACAACATTCGCCAGGTCGCCTACGATCATGGCCTCTCCAACGCATTCGACTTCCCCGGGTTCGTGCCCGCCTATATCCGGCCGCTTTTCTGTCGAGGCAAGGGACCCTTCCGCTGGGTCGCGCTGTCGGGCGATCCGGATGACATAAGGAAGACCGATCAAAAACTGAAAGAGCTGTTCCCGCAGGACAGGCATCTGCACCGCTGGCTGGACATGGCGGGCGAGCGCATCGCGTTCCAGGGATTGCCGGCGCGCATCTGCTGGCTCGGCTTGGGCGAGCGTCATCGCGCCGGCCTTGCCTTCAACGCCATGGTCCAAAGCGGCGAGCTAAAGGCGCCGATCGTCATCGGCCGCGATCACCTCGATGCCGGTTCGGTCGCCTCGCCCAACCGCGAGACCGAGGCGATGCGGGACGGCAGCGACGCGGTGTCGGACTGGCCGATGCTCAACGCGCTGCTCAACGCGGCCGGCGGCGCGACCTGGGTCTCGCTCCATCACGGCGGCGGCGTCGGCATGGGCTATTCGCAGCATGCTGGCGTGGTCATCGTCTGCGACGGCACCGAGGCGGCGGCCAAGCGCATCGAGCGGGTGCTGTGGAACGACCCGGCAAGTGGCGTCATGCGCCACGCCGACGCGGGATACGACGACGCGATCCGCTGCGCGCGCGAGCATTCGCTCAAGCTGCCGATGCTCTAGCGCCGCTCCGCCGCATGAAACTGTCCCCGGGAGCACTGGCGCTCGACGACCTGCAGGCCATCCACGCCGGCGGCAACGCGCTCGAGATCGATACCGTCGCCATGACGCAAGTGCGCGCCAGCGCCGCGGTCGTACAGCGCGCCGCGCGCAGCCGTGAACCCACTTACGGCGTGAACACCGGCTTCGGTAAGCTCGCCTCGACGCGGATCAGCGAGCAGGATCTCGCGACGCTGCAACTGAATCTCATCCGTTCGCACAGCGCCGGCGTCGGTGACCCGCTGGCGCCGGAGGTCGTGCGCCTGATGCTCGCGCTCAAGGCGACAAGCCTTGCGCGCGGTTACTCGGGCGTGCGGCCGGTGGTGATCGACACGCTCCTTGCCGCACACAACGCCGGCCTCGTTCCTTACGTTCCGGGTCAGGGCTCGGTCGGCGCCTCCGGCGACCTCGCGCCGCTCGCGCACATGACGCTCGCCCTCCTGGGCGAAGGCGAGATGCTGGTCGACGGAGAGCGCAAGCCGTCGACCCCGTTGCTGCGTCAGGCCGGCATCGCGCCGCTCGTGCTTGACGCCAAAGAAGGCCTCGCACTGATCAACGGCACCCAGACATCGACGGCGCTCGCGCTGCACGCACTGCTCACGTTCGAGCCCGTGCTCGAAGCGGCACTGGTCGTCGGCGCGCTGACCGTCGATGCCGCGCGCGGCAGCGATGGCCCTTTCGATCCGCGCATCCACGCGCTGCGCGGCCAGCCCGGACAGATCGACGTCGCGCAGTATTACCGCACCCTGCTTGCGGGCAGCGAGATCCGGCGCTCGCACCTCGAGGGCGACGACCGCGTCCAGGATCCGTATAGCCTGCGCTGCCAGCCGCAGGTCGTGGGCGCCTGTCTCGATCATCTGCGGCACGCGGCGCTGGTACTGGTGCGCGAGGCCAACGCGGTGACCGATAATCCGCTGGTGTTCGCGGCGGCGGGCGGTGCAAGCGACGCGGTGATCTCCGGAGGCAACTTCCACGCCGAGCCCGTGGCGATGGCCTGCGACGCGATGGCGGTGGCGATCGCCGAGGTCGGAGCGATCGCCGAGCGCCGGATCGCCATGCTGATCGATGCCGGGGTCTCGCGCCTGCCGCCGTTTCTCACCGCCGACGCCGGACTCAACAGCGGGTTCATGATCGCGCACGTGACCGCGGCTTCGCTCGCCAGTGAAAACAAATCGCTTGCCCATCCGGCCAGCGTCGACAGTCTGCCGACCAGCGCGAACCAGGAAGACCACGTTTCGATGGCGACCTTCGCCGCGCGCCGGCTGCAGCCGATGATTCATAACACGGCGCATATTATCGGCATCGAGCTGCTGGCCGCGGCGCAGGGCATCGACTTTCTGCGACCGCTGAAGAGCTCACCGGTCCTGGAAGCGGCGCACGCACTGCTCCGCGCGCAGTGCGCGGGCGTAGCGAACGATCGCTACCTCGCTCCCGATATCGAGCGGGCCACGGCGCTGGTCGGCGATGGCTCGCTGGCTCGCATTCTGCAATCCCTGCCGGGCCGCCCCCCGCTATGGATTCCGGCCTGAGCGTCGTATCGATGGCCGGTGTCGGGTCGGCAATCGCGATCCCGGTCGCGACCGACGAGAGTTACTTGCGCACTTTGGCTTTGGCGCGCGCGAAGTACTCGTCGAAGTACTTCAGCACCTGCTCGACGTGCTTCGGATTATCGGAGCGGGCGACCTCGTGCTCCGACGCGCCGTTGTCCGAGCACCACAAGCGCGATCCGCTGACGATCGGACCCTTCGTCTTCTTGGCGGCCTGCAGGTCTTCGAGATAGATGTAACAGCGGACAACCGGTTCGGGCCTGTCCCAGTTGTCGATCACCACCTTGTCGTTCTTGTGGAAGCCCCTTTTCTCGAGCGCCGCCATGACATCCAGGAAGCGGTGAAACGCCCGGTCGTCGTATTTCGGGTCGTTGCGCCAGAATTGGGTGCTGAGCAAGAGCTTGTTGCCGCTCGAATCGACCATGTACAGATAGGGACTGACGGTCTTTTCCTGCTGGTCAGCGTCGGTGGTCGGCTGGCTCCAGGCCATCTCCGACAAAAACACGACAGTGAGCAGCGCGAGCAGCCTGAGCATGGGAGCCTCCGATTCTTGCGGTTCGACTAATTGTAGCGAAGACAGCGCGGGTGCGACGGCGCTCGTCGGTTACCGCTCCTGCGAAATCCGCTCGGGCACGAGCGCGCACGACCGCCCGCGGCCCTTCGGCTCGGGCTTGAAAAGCAAACCTAACCGACCCCTCGGCCCCGATGAATAGGACAAGCTCCGAATCTGATGTAGGAGCGTTGGCCGTCCCTAGGGGCCGGCTTTCCACGCGCCCGCAGCGCGGCGCGTTACCAGCCCTTGTCCCACCCGGGCGGCTCGAAGCGTTCCACCAGAAAATCGATCAGCGCGCGCACGCGCAGCGGCAGCGTCCGATTGGGCAGATAGACCAGGTAGATCCCGGCCTCGGGAAGCACCTGAAACTGACGCAGCACCGGCAGCAGGCGCCCCTGCTGGAGGTCGGCCCCGGCGACATAGGTCGGCAGCAAACCGACGCCTAGTCCGGCGACCACGGCCGCGTGCACCGCATCCATATCGTCAGTCTCGAATTTCGCGGCGATCGGGACCGAGTATTTCCGGCCGGCCCGCCGCAGTGCCCACGTTCCTTTGGATGCGAGCGGCGGGAAGAGCACGCAATCGTGCTTATCCAGGTCCTCGATTCGGCGCGCCATTCCGCGCCGCGCGACGTACGCAGGCGACACGCACAGCACTTTCCGGTTGGCGGCAAGCTTTCGCGCCACCAGGTTCGGATCCGGATTCAGCGACGCGCGAATACCGATGTCGAAGCCTTCATCGCCCAGATCGAGCGTACGATTGCTGCAGGAAAGGTTGATGCGGATATCCGGATATTTGAGCTGGAACTCGGTGAGAACGGGCAGCGCGTGCCGCAGCGCAAATGCCTGGACGCAGGTCACCCTCACCAGTCCCGCCGGCTCGGACTGGGTCTGGGTTATGTGCCGCTCGGCGAGCTCGGCTTCCTGGACGATACGCGCGCAGTGCTCGTAGAAGATCGCGCCACCTTCGGTCAGGCTCAACTTGCGCGTCGAGCGATTCAGCAGCTTCACCGCCAGCGCGCGCTCCAGCGCGCTCACCTCCCGGCTGACGCGTGATTTGGAGATGCCGAGCCGGGTCGCCGCGACCGAGAAGCTTTTCGCCTCGACCACATGCGCGAACACGTTCATGCCCTTGAGCCTGTCCACCATTTGCGCCATTTATGCAACAATGAGTTGCATTGGACGCTATTTAACTCAATCCTGCAACAGGATAAAGTGACGTCGTCAAGCAATGCCGGCGGGTCGGGCGACAAGAAGGATTGCCGAACTCGGATGGATAGTCCCGACGCGCAAAATGGAACGAGCCTGCCCGTTGGCTCGCGTCAGACAACTGAAAGGAGCAAAGCATGAATGGCAACGTGATCAAAGTCGGCCAACTGGAGGTCCGCTACCTCGTGGATGGCGCGGCCAAGGGCGGCTTGGGTGTGTTCGAATTGACCGTTCCGCCGGGCGCGCATGTTCCGCCGCCGCACAGCCACACCGACAACGAAGAGTGCGTCTATGTGCTGGAGGGTACGCTCCGATATGCGGTTGACGGGGAGTTCCGTGACCTCAAGCGCGGCGACTGGATGTCGACCCCCCGCGGCTCGGTCCACCAGTTCAGCAATACGGGCGCCGAGACGGCGCGGGCGCTGATCATGCTTACGCCGGATATCGGCGCGCAGTATTTTCACGACGTCGCCGCCGTTGCCAATGCGGGCGGGCCGCCGGATCGGGCGAAGCTACTAGACGTGATGTCGCGCTACGGATTGGTACCGGCTCAACCGACGCAGGAACGAGCTGCTGCTCGGTAGCGAACCGGCAAACGCGAATTGCCCAGCCGGACAACGTTTTAGCTCTCTGCACGAAATCCGCCATGCATCATCTGGTCGACCGACCTGTTTACCTTGGTAGCGGCCGTTTGCTGACGGGCGCGCCAGGCATCCCGTCGTAGGCCGCTCGCCATGTGACTCCGGCCGTCGCGCGTGAACCGCGCTGCACTCACGCAATCCGCGTAAAGCCGTCGGCGCTCCACGCTTCGCTGCCGACGCCGTGATGGACGAAGAAAAGTCCGTCCGGATCGTACCGGCGTTTGATCGCCAGCAGCCGTTCGTAGTGGTGGCCCCAAAACGAGCGCTGCCAATTGCGCTCGAAGAAATCGCTCTCCGCGAGGTACGACGCGCCGCCCGCGACACGCCGCAGCTCGCTCATCGCCCGCGCGATCGCCGCGGCGTCGACGCGCGCGCGCGGCAGGTCCGGCTCGTGCCCCGGCACGCCCGCGCGCGCCGGCGGTGCTTCGCCGGCGATGATCGCGAGTGCGAACGCGTTCAATGCCGCCGGGTTGACAGCCGTGCCGCGTGCACTTGCTTGCCGGCGCGCCCGCGAGCCCTTTGTTGAAATGAAGCGAGATCGGCCAGTGCCGGCTGCCGCGAAACAACGCTTCGGCGAAGCGCTTGCGCTCGATGTCGTCGAGCAACGATTCCGGCAGCCAGATCGATTCGTATCCGTGCAGGAATTGGCCCGCCTGATCGCGGTCGGCCGACCAGTACACGTTGTTCCGGGGAGCTCCGGATCGATCGTCCGCGATAACCGCGCCCGCGATTCTGCGCAGCGTCTCGGCATTCCAGAACTCACGCGCGGGCAGGTCGATGATCACCGGCGCCGGCATCGTGAGATCCGAAGAAGCCGCGACCTCGTCGAACAGCGGTTTCCACACCGTGAGTGCGCGCTCGCGATCGAGGGCGGCGAAGACCATCGAGATTTTCAGCACGTTGCCGGGATGGACGACGACCGTCTCGCCCCAATGCTCGTTGAGCAGCGCCTCGCGATAGAACGCGGCGAACGCGCCGATGAGTCGGTGAAACGCGGCGTCCGAGCGCGCTTTTACCGTCGCGAACACGGCGCCGAAGAACGGCGGCAGCTCGGGTGTTCGCAGCGTTAATCGGGTCACGACGCCGAACGTCCCGCCGCCGCCGCCTTTGAGCGCCCAGAAGAGGTCGGGATTCGTGCACGCGTTCGCGGTGCGCACGACGCCATCGGCGGTCACCACCTCGGCTTCGAGCAATCCCGCCGCTGCGAGGCCGTAGCGCTTCGAGAAACTACCGAAGCCGCCACTCTGGACAAGACCGGCGACGCCGACGGTTGCACAACCGCCGCCCTGGACATAGCGGCCCCCCTTTGTCGTGACTGCATCGTACACGTGCATCCACACCGCACCTGCTCCGACGCTCACCGCGGGAAACACGTCGCGGCAACCGGCCGGCGCGAATGTGTCGTGCAGCGTTACTCCGTCCATCGCGCGCGTCCAGATCAGCAGCGAGTCCGCCGCGCATGAGGTGCCCTGGTAGCTGTGCCCTCCGCCTTTGACGACGAGCCGCAACCGATGTTTGCGCGCGAAGTTTATCCCCGCGACGACATCTTCCGTTGTCGATGCGGCGACCGCATAGACGCTCGGTTCACTCGTCCACGCCTCGGCCCAGCCCAGCGTCTGCGTGAGTGCGACGTCGTCCCCGATGAAATAAGGATTGCGCAGCGCGGCGAACAACGCGCGACACGATGCATCGTCGAACGACCGGCATACGTCGAAGGGCGAGCGCACCTCGATCAGCCGGCCGCCGACAGCGTCGGAGAGAGAGCGCCATTTCGTAGGCGACGGCCACGACGCGTCGGATGGCCGAGCGCGGCGGAACATCGCGCGTGCGGCCGGCTGCACGCAGGCGCCGACCGGCGCGAGCAGTGGCAGGAGTGCCGCGCCGCGAAGCCAGCGACGGCGACCCAGGTCGGCCATGTCAGCCGGCTGTCTAGGTCACGTGCCGTTCCGGTGCACCGCGTGCTACCGATCCGCCGGCGGCGATCCATGCGGCTGCGAGGAACGCTGCAATGGCGAGCGCAAGCACGCCGGGAACGACGAAGAAGTACATCCATGCGACGATTGCGTTGGCGGCGAATCCGGCGAACAGCAGCGCGATCATTGGGCGCAGCCGATCGAACCCGATCTTGGCGAGCGTCGCCAACTGCCACAGCAGCACCGCCTGCACGAGCAGGAACACGCTGATCGCGACTCCGAAACCGAAGTAGAAGTCCCAGTAGCTTCGCGAAAAGCCCTGGAAGGAAAAATGCACCGAGCGCAGCGCGTCGATCGCCGCGGTCTCGGCCGCACCGCGTGCAGGCGTCCAGGGCGCTCCCGCGGTATGGCCGATCCAGTAGACGAATGCAATGATCGACGCGATGCGAAGCCGTGTCGAAACGCTCATGATTCCAGCCTAGTCTTTTCGGCGAAGTCGCGCATCGTCACGAGAGTACCCGCCCACGCATCCGGCGACTGGAAGATCTCCCGCATCTGCTCTGCCTTGTCGCCGAAGCGCTCGAGGTAACGATGCTCGAGCTCAACGCGGGTACGTCGCGCGCTTTCGGCAATGAATCGCACCTCGACTTCGGTGCGAAGCTTGGGATCGTAACGCCAGTCCGCGCCGACGCCCCAGATCATCACGATCCGGGTCGGCTTTTCCCACACAAGAACGCGCCCCCAATCGCATTCGCTTCCGTCGTCGCCGCGCTCGTACCAGCGCCCACCGACGAGCGGCTCGAGAATCGCGGTGAACCGCTCACTCGTGCCGATGTGATGCGCGCGCGGCCACCATTCGTTCTGTCCGGTGGTAAAAGTGCGGAACACGTGATCCACCGGCGCGTTTACCGTGACGCTCTGTCTCACCGCAATGCTCTCGACTTCCATGTCCATCACCTTCTCCTGCGTTCGCGTTGGTAGGAGGCCTCGGCCACAGCCTTGAAATCGGTCAGCCCGCGTTCCCACATCGTGTCGATGTAACGGCGCAACGAGGCGAGACCTCTGGGGTCGACCCGGTAGACGTTGCGAGTGCCCCGCGGCGTGCACTGAACCAACTCGGCTTCCCTCAGCACCCGCAAATGCTGCGATATCGCCGGACGCGAGACGGAAAAGCCCAATGCGATCTCCGCGACCGGCATCGGCTTGCGCGACAAGCGCTCCAGGATCGCGCGTCGCGTCGGGTCGGCAAGAGCGCAGAGTTGCGCATGTCCGGCTTGCACAGTCCATCCGTAAGCGTTGTCTTACCGTAAGCCTACGCTTACCATTGGGGCTTGTCAACCCCCGCCAAGAGCGACATCAACGCGGCACCGCCAAGGCCTTGCTACGTTTTGGCCTACAGAAAGAAAACAGGTTGCAGCGCAAAGCACCACAACCTGTTGATTAGTTGGTAGGCCGTGTAGGGATCGAACCTACGACCAACGGATTAAGAGATCGAAACATAGGTCATTTTTAACGTGTGTAGGCCCGCCCTTAACCGCAGATGCACGCAGATGACCGCTGAGTTTGTCACGTTTTTGTCACGTTTTTAGAAATCCGGCTGCAGCAAAACGCGATTCCTGTGGGTGGTCTCAATCGGGGAATGGCGATGTATTTGATAATTATGAGGGCTGGGCGACTTTCTGGCGATCTCACATGGGCGACCGCGCTCGCCGAATGCGATGCAGTCGCGTGGGAATTACCGCTATCGACCCTTTGCGGCCATACGCCGGACGAAGCCGACTGTCCGCTTCCGGCGTGGCCGATAACCAACCCTGTTCGTAATTGCTCTCGTCGTTTGCGCGTGCGCTGGGCAATCATGCGTTGGTTCCGCGCGGCGTGACCTTGACTGTGGCGGAGCGGGCGCGGGCGCCGATCATCGGCCTGAGATACGGGCTCCGGGGGTACTTCGCCCGGTAGGCTTCGTCGACGCGGTCATTGATCGACCCGTCGACTGGCATAAATGTGACTTCCTTCGCCATGCCTGCGACAGTGATTCGTCCCGCCTTCTGCCGGATTGCTGACTGGTGCCAACGAGAGTTCTGCCCGTTGTAGCCACGCACATATAGGGCATCATCGACCACGACGGACCAAATCCATGTCGGCGTGCCGTAGGTCAAACCGTCCTCGCGGAAAGGTGAGATGTGCAAGTCATCGGCCTCAGCGATCTTCCGGAGTTCGTCTTTCGACCATGTCGTCATTTGTCAATGCACCTTGAAAGCTGAAGCGGGTACGAGCGGGTAAACTCCCAAAGGACCTTACGGGCGCAGTAGCGTCTTGATCGCGCGACGCTCGTCCATCGCGCGGTAGCCCTCGGCCACCTGCGCGAGCGGAAGCGTCAGGTCGAAGACCTTGCTGGGATTGATCTTCTGGCTCAGCACCAGGTCGATCAGCTTGGGAAGAAAGCGGCGCACCGGGGCGGGGCCGCCGTGCAAGTGAACCTCAGCGTAGAAAAGCTCCTGGCCGGGGAGCTGCACGCCGTGCGCGACGCCTACGAAGCCGACATGCCCGCCGGGTCGGGCGCAGCGGATGGACTGCATCATCGATTCCTGCGTACCGACTGCCTCGATAACCGAGTGCGCGCCGAGCCCGGCGGTGAGCTCCTTGATCTTCGCCACGCCTTCGTCGCCGCGCTCGCTCACGATGTCGGTCGCCCCGAACTCCCGCGCGAGCTTCTGCCGCGCCTCGTGCCGACTCATCGCGATGATGCGCTCTGCGCCGAGTTGCTTCGCGGCGAGAATCGCGCAAAGGCCGACGGCGCCGTCGCCAATTACTGCGACCGTCTTACCGGGCCCCACTGCGGCCGCGTCGGCGCCGAACCAGCCGGTGCCCAGGACATCGGAGGTGGCGAGCAGGCCGGGTATGAGGTCAGCGGACGGAACCTCGGGTGTGGGGACCAGCGTGCCATCGGCGAGCGGAACGCGCAGGAACGGTGCCTGCGCGCCGCCCACGCCGACGTACTCATTGTGCACGCAGCGGCTCTGATAACCCGCGTTGCAAATCTCGCAGGTATTGTCGGAGGCGAAGAACGAGCCGACGACGAACTGTCCGCGCCGGACATTCCTCACCCCATTGCCGACTTCCTCGACGATGCCGCAATATTCGTGGCCCATCGGAGTCGGCTGAGAGGACGAATCAACGCCCCGATAGGGCCACAGGTCAGACCCGCACACGCAGGTGGCCGACAGGCTGATGATGGCGTCGGTGGGATGAATGATCTTCGGATCCTCGCGGTCAACGTACCGGACATCGCGCGGCCCGTAGAGAACAGCTCCTTTCATAGTAAAGCTCCTTCACGCAGAGTACGAGCGAGTGCCTTACCGTCGGCACGGAAATGAGCGATTGGAAAGTCGTCCGCCACGACCGTACGATTTAGTTCATTTTCCGAGAAATCGATCACGTTAACGCCTCACGATCACTTGGCGGACGCCGCCAATTGCTTGTTCAGCGCTTCCTCGACGCGTTCGGCTGCCGACGGAAGACCGGAACCGCCAAGTACCTGGACTAGTTGACGCACTTGCGAGGCACTCAGGCCCACGTTCATGCTGATGCGGACGTGAGCATGCAATTGCGATTCCACGCCCGACAGCGCGGACAGCATGCTCACCGTGGCCAGTTCACGGCTTTGCCAGTCGAGGTTGTCACGCTCGAAGATGTCGCCGAAGAGATGGGTCTTGAGGTATTCGTCGATGGCGGGCGCGAAGTCGAAGAGCGGCCCCTTGACCGGACCGCCCGACAACTTGGCCTGGTTGCTCGTGCCCGCGGTCAGCAGCGCTCCACCCGTTGGGATGGGGCGGCTGGGTGCGCGGCCCTTCGCTTCCTCAATGCCACGCCGCTTGCGCGCGTCCAGCACCTTCATCAGCTCGCCCAGTGCGTTGAGACTGCGCGGAAAGCCTGCGTAGGCGTAGAGCTGCACCAGGATTTCCTTGGCATCACTCACCGTCAGTCCCGCGTCCAGACCCTGATTCAGAGCGGTACTCAGGTTGGATATGTCGCCTATTGCAGCGAAAGCCGCGATGGGCACGATAGCCTGCTGGCGCGCAGTGAGTATTTCGGTAGCGCTTGGCGGGGTGATTTGTGTGTGGGTCATTCCTTGGGACTCCTGCGCGTTCGGGGCCGTGTGGCTCAGTGCAGCTGCAAAGCCCAGACTCACAGCTATCACCAGTGCAGCGGCCCGGCGGCGTTTCATGGGGTAATCAGCGGGCGTATTGCTCATCGGTGACGCGCTCCAGCCACTCGACGTTCTTGCCGTCAAGAGCTTCCTGAATCGCGATGTGAGTCATGGCTGTTGTTGGCGTTGCGCCATGCCAGTGTTTGTGCCCCGGCGGGCACCAGATGACATCGCCCGCGCGGATCTCGACGACCGGCTCGCCTTCGCACTGCGTCCAGCCACACCCAGCAGTGACGATCAGCGTCTGGCCGAGCGGATGGGTGTGCCAGTTCGAGCGCGCACCGGGCTCGAAGGTCACGCTCGCACACGACACGCGTGCGGGGGCGGGAGGACTGTTGAGTGGGTCGATACGGACAATGCCGGTAAACCACTCGGTTGGGCCTTTGATGGAAGGCTGAGATCCAGCGCGTTTGAGTTCCATGAGACGGTTCCTTTCAACGTTCAGGTCTTGCTTGCGGCATTAGCGGACTGGCGAGTGCATCATTGCTTCTCAGCGACCTCGATGCGGGCTTTTAGAGGGCCGCGCGCCTCCAGCATCTGGACATTGCCCTCGATGCGGCCCAGTTTGACGAGACCTTTGGCGTAGCCGGAGTTTCGGTAGAAGATGGCTACGTTTCCCCACGGCGCGTAGTACGTGATGTCGCCGAGCGAAGGGGTCATACCTGCCGGCGTTCCGGTGGTGGAGAGTTTCTTGGGCAATTGCGCGATCTTCTCGGTGGAGGCGTAATCCTCAAGGTCCAGCGTTAGTGGCAACAAGGCGAGAAAGTCGCGGGCGGCTGGGTTGTCGCCTAAGGTGGCGGAAAGCACTTGGCCATCTATTGTCAGTTGGAGTTTCATGGAACTCGCTCCCTGTTTCGACATTTCACGCGACTGCCCTGCTGGCACCAGAAGCGTACCGGCGTCTTCTTCGGCATACGCGAGCGCGGCTCCAAAACCGAACAATGCGGCGAGGCATCCGCGACGCCGGCTAACACCGTTATCGAGCGCCAGGTTCAAAGTCGTGGCAACCGGTTTCATGGTCTCTCTCTGCCGCTATGCGATCAATCCACCAACGCAGTCTGCTTTCCTGATACGGGGAGGCAGAAGCCAAATCGCGATTCCGGCGGCACAGAGGACGACGACAGCGCTCGTGAGGAACACGGCACCAATTCCTGCAACGCTTCCGATGAGGCCAAGCGCCGGACTGGCGAGGCCGAGCGTGAGATCCAGAAAGGCCGTGTATGCGCCCATCGCGAGACCTCGGCTCTGCGCCGGCGCGCGGCGTACCGCCTCGACGCCGAACCCCGGATATACAAGCGAGTATCCGAAGCCGGTGAGTGCGGCGCCGATCAACGCAACGCCCGGCCAGGGCGCCACCCAAAGCAGCCCCAAGCCAATGGCCTCGATCACGACGAAGATCAGCGCGATCCTGGCGCCTCCCACTCTGTCCGCTAGGTGCCCCAGAAGCACACGCGCGACGATGAAAGCAACGGCAAACGAGGTGAAGGCGGCCCAGATCGGCCAACCGCGTGACGCGAATAGCAGCGATGCAAAAGCCGTCATCGCACCAAAACCAAAGCTACTCAACGCGAGGCCGACCCCGGGAACCCACACCGCGGCGATCACCGTGATCAACGACGCATGGGCGCGACCTGTGGGCGCCACGCGCCTGACGGGGGTGACCAGCAATAGAGTGGCAAGCGGAACCAGCGCTGTCGCGAGTGCAATTGCCAAGAATCCGTAAGCCCCATAGAGAGCGGTACCGATGGGCGCGCCGAGCGCGAAGGCGGCATACATCGCGGTTCCCATCCAGGCGAGGACCTTACCGGTGTTCCGCGCGCCGGCGAGCGCGAGCCCCCAAGTCTGTGCTCCCGTGATGATGAAGCTTTCGCCCGCGCCGAGAACCGCTCGGCCCAGCAGCAAGATCACCACAGAAATCCCCGGGCTGAGGATGAAACGCAGCGATAGCAGGTAGAGAAGGCCGGCCGCCGCAGAGGCGAGAAGGCCCGCGACGACGGCGTGCTTGGCGCCGCGAATGTCTGCATGCCGGCCGGCCCAAACCCGCGACAGGAGCGACGCCGCGAACTGGCTGCCGGCAACCATGCCGACGACGAAAGTGCTGAGGCCAAGGCCCTGATGCACATGCAGCGGGAGCACGGGCATCGCCAAGCCGATGATCAGAAACGCGACGAAGACCACGCCCATGATCGGGAGTAGCGTCGCCATTGAACTCTCGGTGGGTGCGTCAGCCATGCCCACACGGTAACAACGTGGGCGCCGGCTGATAAGATGGGACAATCGGCATGGACTGGTGAAGGAGTTTCAACAATGCGCAAGGAAACACTCGGGGACCTGCTCTCGTTTCTGGCGGTGGCTCAAGACCGCAGCTTCACCAAGGCAGCTGCAAAGCTAGGAGTATCGCGCTCGGCTATGAGTCACACCCTTAGAGGGCTCGAAGCGCGACTTGGCCTTCGGTTACTGACTCGCACCACGAGGAGCGTGTCGCCAACTGCTGCGGGTGAGCGGCTGCTCGCGGCGGTGGGCCAACGCATCGAGGAGATCGAGGTCGAGTTGGAAGCGCTAAGCGAGCTTCGGGACAAGCCCGCCGGCACCATTCGGATCACGGCGACCGAGTATGCGGTCGAATCAATCCTGTTGCCGAAACTTGCAAAGGTCCTCCCTCAGTATCCGGACATCAGGGTCGAGATCATTGCCGACTATGGTCTGACCGACATCGTTGCCCAGCGTTACGATGCCGGCATTCGATGGGGCGAGCAGGTGGCGAAGGGCATGATTGCCGTGCGTCTCGGGCCGGACATGCGGATGGCCGTCGTGGGTGCGCCGTCGTATTTCGCGGCGCGATCACGGCCAAAAAAACCGCAGGACCTCACCGATCACAACTGCATCAACCTGCGCCTGCCGACCTATGGCGGGCTGTACGCGTGGGAGTTCGAAAAAGGTCGGCGCAAGCTGAAGGTGCGCGTCGCTGGCCAGCTCGTTTCCAACAGCGCCACGCAGATCGTCCATGCCGCGCTGGCCGGGTTCGGCCTGGCTTTCCAGCCGGAGGGCCTGGTTAAGCCCCACATTGATACAGGTCACCTCAGGCGCGTACTAGAAGACTGGTGCCCTCCGTCTTCGGGCTACCACCTCTACTATCCAAGCAGGCGCCAATCTTCATCCGCCTTCACATTGCTGGTCGACGCGCTGCGCTATCGGAACTAACTGTGCGGCCTTTGACCTTGCAAGTGACAGAACCTTCAATTCCGCTTGGACTCGATAGAGCCGTTTCGGCCAGCGGCGGCGACCGACCGGTTACCGGTTATCGGCCGTTCAGCTTGACCATCTCGACGACCGCTCGTGGCCGGACTGAGACGGTGGCCGCACCACGGGCGCTTTGCGGCGACCCCAAGGCTATCTCGAAAGACCTCGCTGGCGGCCAAAGCTCCAGGTAACGCGATCGCCGTGAATCGTCGCAGATAGACGACTGCCAATGCGTTGTTCTAGAACCGGACGCCAAGGCACCAGACTGAAACCCATTCCACTATCCAACATTGCAAAGCGACCGCTTGATGTTACGACCAGCCGCCGATAGACGCCCGTGGTGCGGTCACCGTCGATCAGCGGTCGATGGACCATGCCTGTCTCGGCCGCGATTGCTTTGGCGACCCCGTCAAGATCGCGCTGACGCAGGGCCGTGAGCAGATTAGCCGGAAGCTTCAGTCGGTTGCCTTCGCGTTGCACGAAGCCATTTTCGACCAGGAAATCTACGCGTTTGCGTAAAGCCTCCTTTACGGTCGCCCCAAAGCCAGCGACGGCGATGGCCGCGTCGCCGTTGACGAGCGTCTGATCAAGCCACGTCGCACCGATCGTCGTCACCTGCCTGTCGATGGGCAGGTGCGAATGTAGCCGGACGTCGACGCCACCGCTGCGCTGTCGGTCATACGCGTGACCACGCGCGACCAGGTCCGCGGGAATCTGCCAGATGCCTTCCGCTTGCCGTTCAACGATTCCCGCGCGGCGCAGCGCCTCCAGACGCCGGACGTGGGAATCGACGATTTCGTCTGGATGGGTGCGATGCTCGCCCTGCGCCCGAAGCTGCGCACGATGCTCCGAAGTCAGGTACACGCCGTTCTTACTGACGGCCGTAATGTTGCGATCCGCAGCCCTGGGTGGCGTTGGTCGCACTTCGACGATGCCGCCGACCGGAAACGCTTCAAGGTCCGCCTGCCCAAGCGACACGTGGTGAGCATGTCCATCGATGCCGTCGACGATGACATAGGTTCGTTCATCGAGCTCATCGAGATACCCCATGGACACGATGCGGCCCACGATCGGAGTCGCTCCGGAATCCGTGCTATGAAGCGCTAATTCGCGTTGCTGACCGCGCAGCGCGCGTTGCATGGTCCGCAGGATGTCGCCGCGTTCGCCGAGCGCCCTGAGCGTTGTTTCGGCCGTTGGCGCGAGGTCCCACGTTCCGTTGTCTTGTCCCCGGGCCAGGCCCATGCCGGCGAGGACCTGGAGGCGACCGATCAGCAGGTTGCGCTGCCGCAGCGCTCCGATATCGGCATGGGGACCGGCCAAGTGGACGGCGCCGTCGCGCGCGCGGGCTTGCAACTGCCGATCCAACCCTGTCCACGCCTCCTGGCTCACGTCCCGCTGCAGGCTCGCCTGGATCTCGCGCTCGGTGCGACGCCCGAGCCACTCGGTCGAGAGTTCGCAGGCGCGTAAGCGCATGCCGTCGGTCAGGTAGGGGCGGGCGATGATGAGGTCTTTGCCGCGATCGTCCTTACCGCGCAGAACGACGTGGGTGTGGGGGTTGTCAGTGTCCCAGTGGTCAACAGCGATCCATTCCAGCTTGGTTCCGAGGTCTCGCTCCATGGTCGCCATCAATTCGCGCGTGAAGTCACGCAGGTCGGCGAGCTCGGCCCCATCCTCGGGGGCGACAATGAAGCGAAACTGGTGGCGATCCTCGCGTCCCGCTGCCGCGAATTCCTGACGGTCGGCCGCGTCCGTAGCCGGACCGTAGGGCTGCGGCGACTGGCCGTCGTGTCCGACCCCTTCCCGCGCGATATAGCGCAGGTGGGCATCGACCGCTTGGGGTGTCACGTGCTTGAGATTGACGATCCGCGACTTCATCACCACCCGGCGCGAGTTAGGACCCAGCTTGGATCCTGCAACGCTCGCCGCAACGGCGCCCCGTCCGAGTCGCGCCAGGCTCCTTCGCGGTTTCGCCGAATGGCCTCGTGCGGGCATCGGACCGATGCGGTTGGCGGCTCGGAGGGCCTTCGCCGTGAGCCGCTCACCTGCACGTGATTGCTCACCTCTCGGCGCCGCAGGCTTGATGCGAAACTGATTCTCGTCGCGTCGATTCATCGGTCCCTCTCCAGCGAATACCGGCGTACTACTGCGCACACGGCACGCGCCAAGCTCAGTGGCTACGTCGATCTACGTCAAATGACGGCATTCGCAGTTTGACCGTAGTGCCGTGTCCAACCCTGTGCAGACGCGCTTCTCGGGCACGAGAAGCACCACTCGTTTCATCTTGCCCTACGCGTTTCCGGCCATTCCGCCTGTTGCGCCTGACCTGCAACCGCAATCGGTCTGCACATAAATTGCGCGTCGGCGCGTGCCATCTGCTGCGCGAATTCAACGGTCATCCGACAACTTGTTGTTGGGGCGACCCTGCACAGCAGTGCCGTCGTCGGTCACACCTTGAACGCCTGGAGAGCATGCTGCAGTGCTCTTGCTCTCGCCATTCGATGACCGCGAGTTGGCTCGCGCGCGCAGTCGTTCCAGCGATGCGCGAATGCCTTCCGGAATTCGGTCGCCTTGCACATTTGCTGCAGCGTTGGCTGCACCCAATGGTTCTCGCAGCCGCGTTTCGTGGTGCGTCTCTGCCAGGCGTTTGTCCGCGACTTGAAGGCCTAGCTCTGGGGTGAATACACCGCGGTTAAGACGACCAACCAGTGCAGCGCAGTAGCGGATCGGGTTGTTGACCGCAGTGAGCTGCATTCGCCCGGCCAGCTCGTCAAGCACACGCTGTGCATCTTCGTTCGATAAACCGGCGAGATGATGTCGCAGCGCTTGTCGTTGTGATCGGGTCACTGCTTTTGGAAAGCAAAGATCACCACCACCACGACCTTGCGCTTCGGTCTCCTCACCTCGTGCTTGTGGTGGTTGTGGTGTTGGTTCAATTAACGGTTCAGTGGTGGTTACTAGGACAGCAGTGTCCGGGGCCCCCGGCCAACGCTGACCACCCCCCTTGGTCACCGCTGGCCACTCCCCCCGGTCAGCGCTGTCCGACCCCCCCGGACAATTTGTCCGGGGGGGTTCGACACCCAGCCGGTAACCATTGCTGGTCCGCGCCCGGTCCTTCTTGAACCGGTGCTCGATCGACACATGATGGTGGGCTGCAAGCAGACTGATCATGCGGCGCACGCTGCGTTCGCTGATGCTGCATTTGTGAGCGACGTGGCGATGGCTGGGGAAGCAGAAGCCGCGATCGTCGGCTTCATCGGCCAGCGCCATAAGGACCAGCTTCGGCGCAGGCGGCAAGCGCACCGTCCAGGCCCAGGTGATGACCTTAAGACTCATCGGCTTGATACCGCCGTACCTGCCGAGCGCCCAGCTGTCGTGGCTGGCTGGCGCGGTACGGGAGCAATCAGGTGGACCGGAATGCTGTGCGTTGCTTCCAAACGTCGTAGGCGCTAACGGGAAATAGCCGCCGACGGCCGATCACCGCGGATGGCGGCAGACTGTGATCGCGACGCCACAGTCGATTGCGAACGGTCCCCGGCCGAATTCGTAGCAGATCGGCCATCTCGGACACGGTGTAGAAATCCCTTGCCATGCACGCTCTTGAAATAGGTAGCGTTGTCACACGCTTTCGGTGCGGGGACGAGGTTGCCTGTTTATCTACATCACGCATACCTGCTAAAGCGGGCCGCAGCGCGCTCGATCGGGCAGACGCGACATTTTCGTATTGAGCGCGTCGACTTGTGGATGCGCAATCGTTGGCGCGGCTGGACTGGAGTTGGCCTCGTTATTGACGAACCTATGCCGTGGCCCGCTGTTGCTCTCCCGAGTGGGTTTTGTTTGGCGCCCGCGGCGGACACAGTCAATATGTCCTTCTTGGATTCACTCCGATGGATCAAGCCGCTCTCCCGCTCCCGGTCGTTCGCTGCCTCACTAAGCACGAAGCCGCGGAGTACCTCGGCATCGGCGTGACAATGCTCGAGGCGCTGGGCATTCCTGCGATCCACTTCGGTCGCCGCCGCCTATACGACCGCGTTGACCTCGACGCCTGGTTGGACGACTATAAGCACCGAGGGCGGGCCGGAAAGGAGACTCAATGGCCCGTGAAACCGGGGTCTACCGGCGTGGCGATTCTCGCCACTGGTGGATTGCAACAACGTTACCGAACGGCCAACGCGTACGCCAAAGCGCTGGGACTGAAGACCGAAGAGAAGCCGAAGCCCTCCTCGCTAAGCTGAAGGTCGAGGCGTTTCGGGAATCGAACTTCGGGATCAAGCCGCAGCGCTCCTGGCAGGAGGCCGTGGTCCGGTATCTCTCAGGCAAGCAGCATCTTCGG
The DNA here is from genome assembly GCA_036493675.1 of Casimicrobiaceae bacterium. Lineage (GTDB taxonomy): Bacteria > Pseudomonadota > Gammaproteobacteria > Burkholderiales > Casimicrobiaceae > PALSA-1003. The sequence goes on along the minus strand of DASXPJ010000043.1, from coordinate 88,896 downwards.
AGTATTGCGGATGTCCGGCGCATTTGTCGGCGCCTCGACCCCTACTTGGGCGAATTGCAATTGCGCGAGATCACTGGTGACGTGATCTGGCGCATCACCCAGGGAGAGTTGAAGCGTGGCAACCAGCCGGCGACCGTGAATCGCTATCTCGCTACTATCCGCAATTTGATGCGCATCGCGCGTGACGAGTGGCAATGGATCGAAGTGATTCCGAAGATCCGCTTGTTGTCCGGCGAAGGTGAACGTGATCGTTGGCTGACGCAGGAGGAGGCAGACCGCTTAATTGCGGCTGCAGCGCCGCACCTGAAGGCGCTGATCCGCTTCGCGTTGGCCACCGGTTGCCGGGCACGAGAGATTGCCGGCTTGGAATGGGACCGCGTCGACCTGCAGCGCAGGACGGCATGGTTGAACCAGACCAAGAATGGCACGCCGCGAGGCGTACCGCTCAATCGTGACGCAGTGGAAGTGTTGGAAGCTGAACGTGGCAAGCATCCGGTGTTCTGCTTTACCTATCGTGGTGAGCCGATTGCGTGGGAGTTGACAAATAGCGCGTGGCACACGGCGATTGAGAAAGCCGGCATTACGGATTTCCGGTTTCACGACCTGCGACACACGTGGGCCTCGTGGCATCGGCAGGCTGGTACGAGCTGCGATGAGCTGAAGGATCTGGGCGGCTGGAAATCGCGGGTGATGGTGGACCGCTACGCGAAGTTTGCAACCGAGCATTTGACGGTTGCCGCAGCTCGAATCGAGCGCGGCCGTGACAGAAACGTGATTAATTTGGCACGTTTTTGTCACGTTCAGAAAGAACAAAGGGCTAGCGGTTAAGCTAACCCCTTGTTTGATTTGGTAGGCCGTGCAGGGATCGAACCTGCGACCAACGGATTAAGAGTCCGCTGCTCTACCAGCTGAGCTAACGACCCGGTTTGATCGTCTGGCCGAGGCTTTTGCAAGCCACCGTCGCGCGACGTCCAGTAGCTAAATTATAAGGGCGCCTAGGGTCCGAAGGCAAATTCCCCAGTCCGATCGCGTTGCATTTGCTCGCGAGGCCGCAGTTCTTCATAGTGCCGGAATCGGACCCGGCACGCACCGGCCGCTAACCGCACCCTGTGAAATGCTGCACCATCTTCTGATCGAAGCCGCCGCCCGGCATCCGCACCGGACGGCCATCGTCGACCGCGCGCAGTCGATGAGCTACCGCGAGCTCGACGAAGCCTCGGCGCGACTCGCGCGAGAACTTGCCGCGCGCGGTGCCGGGCCGGGACAGCGCGTCGGCCTCTATTTCGACAAGTCGCTCGACGCGGTCATCGCCGTGTGGGGAGTGCTCCGCGCCGGGGCCGCCTACGTGCCCCTCGATGTAGCGTCGCCGGTCAAGCGCGTCGCGCGAATCGTCGAGAACGGCGAGCTTTGCGGCGTCCTCGCGGCACCGAAGCGATGGCCGTTGCTGCTCCCCGAGCTCGCGCATTCGCCGGGCTTCGTCGGGATCGCGCGCGCAGCGCCGGGCTTGGTCGAGACGAGGTTCGATTTCCAGGGTTCGGACTCGTCGGGTGTCGCGGCGCACGGCGGCGGTGGCCCGGAACAGGACGATCCGTCGCGCGCGGCCTACATTCTCTATACGTCAGGTTCGACCGGCCAGCCGAAGGGGGTGGTGCTCTCGCATCGCGCGGCGCGCTCGTTCGTCGATTGGGCGGCCGCGATCACCGAGCTGCGCCCGACCGACATCGTGTCCAGCCATGCGCCGCTGCACTTCGACCTGTCGGTGTTCGACCTCTTCGCATCCTGCCGGGCGAGCGCCACCGTCGCGCTGGTACCGCCGGAGCTCAACGTCTTTCCCCGCAATCTCGCGGATTGGATCGCGCAGCAACGAATCAGCGTCTGGTACTCGGTGCCGTCGCTGCTGGCGCGCCTTGCGCTCTCGGGCGCCCTCGAGCGTCACGACTGGTCGCATCTTCGCCAGATCATCTTCGCCGGCGAGGTCTTCCCCGTGGCACACCTGCGACGCCTGCGCGAGCAGATCCCCGGCGCGCGTTATTGGAATTGGTACGGACCGACCGAGACCAACGTCTGCACCGCCTACGCGGTCGACTCGCTTCCGCCGGAGCAGACCACGCCCGTGCCCATCGGTGCCGCTTGTGCCAACAGCAAGCTTGTCGTCGTGGACGACGCGGGGTCGGTGTGCGCATCGGGCGACGCGGGCGAGCTCTATGTCAGCGGACCGAGCCTGATGACCGGCTACCAGGCGATGCCGGAGGCCACGGCGCAGGCGCTCGTCGCTCGCGGCGAAGGGGGCGACGGCGCCCTCTGGTATCGAACCGGAGACCTCGTACGCCAGGACGCTGCTGGGCTGCTACATCTACTCGGCCGCCGAGACGGCATGATAAAAAGCCGCGGTTACCGCATCGAGCTGGGCGAAATCGAAAGCGTTCTGCACCAGCATCCGGCAATGGCGGAGGCGGCGGCGATCGCTCTGCCGGACGAAGAAAGCGGCCATGTGATACGAGCGGCGGCCGTCGCCAAGGCAGGGCATTCATTGAACGCTGGCGAGCTCCGCGCATTTTGCGCCGAGCGTTTGCCCGCGTATATGATCCCGCTGTCGATCGCGGTGTGCGGCTCGCTTCCGCGCGGGAGCACGGGCAAAGTGGACAGGGAACGGCTTCGCGAGGAGCTTTCGCGGCCCGATACGCTGCGCGCTGCATTTGATACCCGGTCGGATGCCACGTAACATCTCAGCCCGCTATCCTCCTTATACCCGACACGGCGAAGGCACCTTCGATGATGGCATCTTGCGAAGCATTTGCGGCAGCGACATGAGCTATACGGACGAGCAGATTTTCAGCATCCTCGAGTCGTTCTTCGTCCCGGAGGGGGCGGCCCGGGAGGGAGCGATCGCCGTCGGGCCCGATACCGATATCATTGGCCAGGGCCTGGTCGATTCGCTGGGCATTTTCAAGCTCATCGCTTTCGTTGAGGAAAAGTTCGCGGTCACGATCGAGCCCGACGAAGTGCAGCTGGAACATTTCCAAACGCTGCGAGCGCTCAGGGATCTGATCGTGAAAAAACTGGCATAGCGATGGCGAAGGATAGATCGCGAGGCCGTCGCGCATGAGCAGCGTTCCGCAATCGTGCGACGTCGTGGTTATCGGCGGCGGCCCGGCGGGCAGCCTCGCCGCGACCTATCTGACCGCGAAGGGCTACTCCGTTGCCCTGTTCGAGCGGCAAAAGCACCCGCGGTATGCGGTCGGCGAGAGCCTGCTGCCGGACGTCTGGAAGTATTGCGACGCAGCCGGGGTGACCGATGCGATCGCCGGCGAAGGTTTCCTGCGCAAGGCCGGGGGCAGCGTCGACTGGAACGGCGAGATGCGCCGGCTCTCGTTCAGCGACTTCGGCTACACGCGGCCTGCGCTGCACGTCGAGCGCGACCGCTTCGATCACATTCTCCTCGAGCGCGCGCGCGCGTCAGGCGCCTGGATCGGCGAGGAAATCGCGGTACTGGACGCCGATTTCTCGCGGGCCGAGGAAGACGAGTGCGAAGTCTCGGTGAGCTACCGGCCGGTCGGCGAAAACACCGCGTCGCGGATTCGCTGCCGATACGTGCTCGACGCCAGCGGCCAGAACGGTGTCATCGGCCGCCGGCTGGGACTGCGCGTGTTCGACGAGGCGTTCCGCTTCATGAGCGTCTGGGGTTATTTCGACGACTCGAAGTACATCGCGGCCGACGGCAAGATCTATTCGGCGCAGTCGGTGCGCGAGAAGCCGCCGACCACCTACGTCAGCGCGCTGCCGCAGGGCGACGGCTGGGCGTGGTTGTGGCACATCATGCTGCGGAAGACGACGAGCATCGGGCTGGTGATCCCCATCGCGTGGGCGCAGCAAAGCAAGGCAAGCGGAGAATCGTGGGAGGCGTGGTATCTGAGGCAATGCGAGGCCATTCCGCTGCTGCAGCGGCTGCTCGCCGAAGCGACGTTTGGCAAGGGCTCGGTGCGCCTGGTGCGGAACTATTCCTACAAGTCGAAGCGTATCGCGGGCCCGGGATTTCTTCTGCTCGGCGACGCGGCGGGATTCGTCGATCCCATCTTCTCGGTCGGCGTGGTATTCGCCATGTACTCGGCTTACGCGGCGGCGCACACGATCGATCGTTGCCTGTCTCAGCGCGCCCGGCGCGACCACCATCGATCGATTTTCTCGTCGCAGATGCAGGCGCGACTCGAGCTAAGCCGGTCGCTCGCCGTGCCATATTACCAGGAGCACGACTCGGGGCATGCGCAGGCGCGCCAAGCGATGGCCTTCAGCAGCATGCAGGCGCAAGCGCTCATGTACGCCGCATCCAAGCTGACGGATCGCTCCGGTAACTTCGACTCGATGGCCGACAGTGCCGAAGCGCATCGGGCGGCAAACGAGCGCATACGCCCCCTCGAAAATCCGCTCAAGTAACGGTTGATCAGGAAGTAAATCGCCGTGGTGTACCTCCTCAGACCGATCGAGCGCCACCTCAGGCGAAATCTTAGCTCCGAGCTCAATCGGCGGCGGTTCGACCGCGCGAAGCGGTTCGTCGACGAGACGGTAAGTCGTGGCGGAGACGCGGCGCATCGCATGCACGCACGTTGGCTCAAGTTCCTCTGCAGCAGGGCGCCCGTTCAAAGAGACATTTGGCCCAAGGACGCCGATTTCCTTCGTCAATTCGCGACGGTTTTCGGGTTACCGGCCGCCGAAGCGCGCGAATTCGTCAGCCTGAGCTTACTGGGCCGGCTTTGGCGCGCTTGGTCATTAATCGATCTTGCGCAAGGCCCGCCAGAGGGGCTGGCGCGGCTTACCCGCGTCACCGGATGGGAGCATTTCGACCGATCCCGGGGAGCCGGAGGGCTCATCCTCCTGCCGGTGCATAGCCAGTTCTCCCGCCTGTGCCAGCCGTACCTTCGCCATCGCGGATACGATGGCCTCGAACTCGGTCTCACCAACGACACGCTCGAGCAAAGGGGTTTTCGGACGCCGCAGACCAAACGGTTCGAGCTTGCGCGGCAGATGCACGCCGCCAAACATCTACTTAACGGGGGTGGAATGGTCTTCAATCTACCCGATGCCCGCCAGAACCTCGATCATTCCCGTTCGGTGGAGTTCTTTGGGCGTCAGCGCCAGCTCGCCGCCGGGTTTGCCGAGCTCGCGCTCAAGACCGATGCTCATGTGGTGCCACTCTCTTATCGATTTTCGCCGCGCGGGTTCTACGTCCTGGAGTTCGGAGAACCCTTTCACGTTCTTGGGCCGCAGTCGACCCACGACGAGCGCCTCGGCTCGCTCGTCGCGCAGTACGCGACCTTCCTGCGCAAGGAATGGCGGCGCTATCCATGGAGTATCGCCTGGCCCCATCTCGCACACTATTGCAAGCTGCCCAGGTTCGATCCCGCTGCGCTCGGCGAGAAGGCAGGTGCGCCCCATCCGCCGGGGGCGATATCCGGCGACGCGCAACCGAGGCCGACGCGATGATTCGGTCCGCGTGATCCGCGACAGGCCGACTCACGCAGGCGTTGCCGCCCTGCGCGTCGGGAGATGGTCAGCCGGCGCGCGCAAGCTCTTGCGCGGTGAGCTCCTCCAGACTGCGGTTACGTGTCTCCACGCCGTAGAGCACCGTGAGCAGCACCGCGACCGCCATGGGAATTGCGCCGATCAGGGCCACCGTCGCGATGGAAGGCGCAGCGATTCCGAAAACGACGAGCGCGATGATCGCGACGCCGCCCGCCTTGCTCGCGCCGGCAGCAAAGCCCGTTCCCCGCGCTCGGATGCGCGTCGGGTAGATCTCGGAGCTGTAGACCGAAAATACCGCCACCACCGAGCTGATCCCCCAGATCGGCACCACGAGAAGGACGTAGAGCAGCCACCGGTTCTGCAGCGCGGCGTCTCCCGCAATGACGAAGCCGAAGAGGGAGGCGGCGGTCAGCGACGAAAGCAGGATGATCGTCTTGCGGCTGCTCCAGAAGCCGTACATCCACGCTACGAGAAACGTCAGCGGAAAGCCGATAAGCGCCGCATTGCGCAGAATCGCGTCGGCCTCGGTAAAGCCCAGCTTGCGCAGGTTGGTCGGAATCCACAGATTGAACCCGAACAGCACCAGCCCCGAGCCCAGTGCTAGACATCCGACGACCAGCGTCTGTTGCAGGAATCCAGGGCTGATAAGTTCGCTCCAGCGGTCCTTGATCTTGGCTTCGACCGCCGTTTCGGACCGGGCGTCTTCGACGACGCGGGCACCGTAGCGGGCCATGACGGTTCGCGCCTCGTCCTCCCGCCCGATGGCGAGCAGAAATCGTGGCGATTCCGGGATCCAGCGATTGAGAAGGATGAATATCACGCCCGTCGGAAGCCCGATCAGCCACAGAATCCGCCAACTGAACGTCGGCACCATTGCGGCAGCGAGCCAGCTCGTGATGATGTAGCCACCGGCGATGTCCGCGCCGATCAGAATCATCAGCCAGCCCCGGTGACGGGCGGGAATCGCTTCGGCGAGCAGGGCGTAGCAGATGGGCAGCATGCCGCCGACCGCGATCCCCATGATGAAGCACATCACCAGATTCCACGCGAAGTCGGGCATCGCGCCACAGATCGACGTGGCAATGAAGGCGAGGCCCGCATACAGGATCGAGGCGCGCCGGCCGATCCGATCTCCCAACCAGCCCCAGAGAAAAGACCCGAGAACCGTCCCTGTGATTCCGGAGAGCGCGACGTAGGCAACCGGGATGCTGCCGCCCGGATTGAGCGGCGACTTCAGTCCATATTCCAGAGTCATGCCCGGCATCACGAATGCCAGCGCCGTCGGCTTCATGACATCGATGATCACGGCCAGCGCCATCGCGAGCAGCAGACTGACATGGGCCAGGCTCAGCGGCACATCGTCGAGCGCACTGATGCGGATGCGGGATGCGACGCGGGCCGTAACCTCCGCCGAGCGCGGATAGAGGCCATACAGGCTCGCGATCAGGCCACCGACGATTGCCGCCATGCCGATCATCATCGGCGTGTCCATCGGCATGCCGGCCAGCCGATACCCGATGTCGCGCCCCATAAGGTACATCGGGATGTGCGCAATGACGCCAGCGGTCACCGCGATGGCGCCGAGCCAGAACGCCCAGGCGTTGTGAAACGTCACCCCGCCCAACCGCTGCACTTTTGCCATGCCACCCCCTCGGTCTACTCATTGCGGATGCTCGCCGTCGCTGTCCAAAACACGAAGGCGAGGCCAGCCGTGATTCTAAGGGATGGCGGCATTGCGCCGCAATCCGCGCGACAGGCTCGACCCCGCTGCCTTGCGAAGACTGCGCCCTCGCCGCATCGATACCTGGCAGCCGTGAACAAGATAAGGTCGCTTCCAAATAGACAGATGTCGCCCGCGATCATAAACTCGATCCAGATCGCTTGCGCAGCCGAGAACGCGCTGCCGGCCCGCACGTCCTATCGAAAGACTCGTCATGCCCAAGCAGGCCGAGGTCGTGCGCAGACAAAAGCTTCCTTCACTGGGCCCCGCATCGGCATCTTCTCCCGGAAGCGGGACGGCGATATTCGCGGCAGCCCGCAACGGCGTCAGGGACATGTTCGCCGGACTCGTGGCGTCAGTGGTCCTGATCGCCAACATCGTCTCCTTCGGCGCGCTCATGTTTCCGGGGGACTTAAGCGGCGGCATTCCCGTCGCGATCTGGTCGATGCTGGTCGGAAGCTGCATTTGTGGTGTCTGGATTGCCCTGGCGACGTCGTTGCCGCCGCTCGCGACCGGCATCGATTCGCCCACGGGCGCCGTTCTGGTCTTGCTGAGCTCCGCGGTGGGCTCGGCCACGATGGCGTCCGGCGGAACTCCGCAGGCCGCGGTTCAGACGATCATGCTGATTTTCACTGCCGCGACCGTCATCACCGGTCTATCGCTCTATGTTCTCGGCGCGTGCCGGTGGGGATCCTATTTCCGGTTCATTCCGTATTTCGTCGTCGGCGGATTCCTGGCCGCCACCGGTTGGTTCCTTATCGCCGGCGCTGTTCGGATGACGGTCGGACGGACGCTGCCCAGCCTCGGCACAGGATGGACGATGATCGCGACCGCAAGGCTTGCGGCCGCCGTTGCTGCGCTGATGGTGCTGCTGGGCGTGCGTCGCTGGACCAAATCGGCCTTTGCGATGCCGGCCGCGCTCGTTGCGATGTGGTTCATTGCTGCCATGGCGCTTCGCGTGCTGCAGCTGGGCGATCCCCAAGGCGGCTGGTACCTGCCTTCGATGGGCACCCTGGCCGAATGGTCGCCGTTCGAAGCCGTTCGGACGACCCACCTGACATGGTCGACGGTGGTCCGGCTCATTCCAGAATTGCTTGCGGTGACGATCGTCGGGCTCATGTCGCTGGTCACGAAGGTGTCGACGATCGAGGTCGCACGACAAGTGTCCGGGAACCTCGATCGCGAGTTTCGTGCGCATGGCATTGCCAGCCTGATCGCCGCGCCGTTCGGCGGCCTCACCAGCAGTCTGCAAACGGGTACCAGCCGCCTGTTGGAGCATGTTGGTGGTGCAACACGCATGAGCGGAGTGATGTGCGCCCTGGCTCTCGGCGCAGTCGGCGTTGCCAATTTCAACCTGCCCGGACTGATCCCCATTCCCGTCGTCGCGGGCCTGGTCCTTTACCTTGGCTACACGTTCATCGTCGACGCGCTGTGGCGGCCTTATGCGCAGCGCGCGTGGCTCGATCTGCCGCTTACGATATTTATCATGATCGTATGCGTTCGGTACGGCTACCTGGTCGGCGTGCTGGCCGGCATCGTGTGCGCGTGCGTGATGTTTGCGATCAGCTACGCGCGTCTGGGTGTGGTGCGCCGGCACGTGTCGCGCGCCATGTTCGCGAGCTACGTCGATCGCTCGCCGGATGCGGCCGAGCATTTGCGAGAGACCGGCGACGCCATTCAGGTTTACTGGCTTTCCGGCTACATCTTCTTCGGCTCCTCGGAGAGCGTGTTCGAGCGAATCCGCAGTGACATCCAATCGCTCGCGCCCGGTCAGGTTTCCTATGTGATCCTCGAGTTCGGCATGGTCTCAGGCACCGACTCGACCGCCGTTGCCGGGCTGGCCAAATTGCGCAACTTTTGCGACAAGCAGGGCATGACGCTTGTGTACTGCTCACTGTCGCCGGCCAATCGCGTCGCCCTCCAACGCGGTGGCTTCTTCGGCGGCAAGACCCGGCACCACGCCTTCGCCGATCTCAACGTTGCGCTGGCCTGGTGCGAAGACCAACTCATCGCCAAGTCAAACCTCGACATGCAACCGGGTCTCGCGGGCTTCGAACCGTGGCTTCAGCAGCAACTCGGCGGCAACATCAGGGCCGCGGACGTCGTGGCCTATCTCGAGCGGAAGGACGTCGGTGGCCCGCAGGTCCTCTATCGCGAGGGCGAGCCCGCGGACACCGTCGATCTGGTTGCGGTGGGCAGCCTTGCGGTCGATATCCGGAAGGCGGACGGCGAGATTGTTCGCATCAGACGCATCATGACGCACACCGTGGTGGGCGAAATGGGATTCTTCCGGCATTCGGTTCGCTCGGCCACCGTGTCATCCGATGGGCCCGCGACGGTGTTCACCCTGAGCCGCACGAGTTACGAGCGCATGCGACGAGAACGCCCCGACCTGGCGAGCGCTTTTGACGAATTCATTATTCGGATCCTCGCCAATCGCATCGACCTGGCAAACCGCGCCGTTGCGGCCCTGAGCGAAGTCGCCTTGCCGAAGACCAGGAAAGTCGGGCGACGGGTCAAGAGCGCCGGACTTTCGCCGAGGGCGCCGAAAACCGATTGACTTGCTGCTCGAGCGCATTGCAGGCCGACCATTCAAAGCCTGCTGCCGATCTACGCGTTGAGCTTTTCGTGGAATTTTCTGAGCGCGTGCAACATGTCCGCGACGAGGCTCTCCTGATAGCGATAGCTCATTTCCTGACCCATCGGTACCAGCATCGACAGCGATTGCCGGCGACAGCGTCCGGAGAACTGCTCGAGCTGGGCGATCAGCGCATCGATGCGTGCCCGCATCTCGGGCGTACGGTACTTCGCGTCGGGCTCCATTTCCGCGATGTCGTGCACGGTCAACGCCGGTGTGAAGAGGCGAGAGATGTCGCCTTCGATGCTCACACGCCGGCTATCGAGCCGCCATAGCCGAAAACGATGCCAAAGCGCTTGCGCGGCGAACAGCATCGAGAACACGAAGATGAGCTGCAGCCAGCGCGCCGTGGGCATGATGTCGGTGAGCCAGGGCACATACTCGCCGACGCGATCGGGTCCCTGGTCATCGAAATAGCTCTGCGCCGACGACGCGTACTGCAGGCCGGTCAAATTGGCCTTTTCTCGATTGACGCGGATCAGGTCGGGAAAGACGCGGGTGAATGCCGTGATCACGCCCTGTGTGACCGACTCTCGCGCGCAGCCATTGCCGATGAGCAGTGTGTCGACCTGGATCACGTGCTTGTCCGTCGAAGGCAAGTCGCGGATGGGATCGTAGTAACCCGCCTTGATGAGCCCGGCGCGTGCCGAGGGGAGGCGGTGCGCCAGCGACTCGGCGATGGCGATGTCGACGATCTGCAACTTGCGGTCGCGCACCGCCTGGACGAGCAGGTCGGCGTCCGGCTCGATCACCATGGCGCCGAGATCGAGATCGCCGCGCTCGACCATCGCCAGCTGCTCCTGCAGCGGCTGCGTGGATAGCTTGATGTCAAGCTCGGCGAGTTGCGCCACGATCTGCCGCGCCAGGTACTCGGTGCCGCTGCCGACGGGGCCGATGCCGATCCGCAATCCGCGCAAGTCCATCAGCGAACGGACGCGGTCGGCATTGCGCCCGAGCATGACAAACGACTCCGGTTCCGGGAGACGCGCCACGAGCTGAAACGGATGGGATTCGGGCCATGGAAGCCCATCCTGCACCAGCGCGAACTGCGCGTTGCACGAGGATTTCGCTGCGGCAAGGCGCGTGATGTTCTCGATCGATCCGGCGCTCGCCAGGTTGACGACGCGGCCATGCCGGCGCTGTGCTTCCGCGCCTGCTTTAGCGACGATCGCGTGGTAGTTGCCTTCGTTGCTACCGGAAAGAATGGCAACGTGGACAAACGACAGGTCGGGATTGCGCGGCGACGTGGCAGCGATGAAGAAGCCGCCGACGACAGCCACGAACAGCAGCGTGGCGACCGCCAGATTGCGCCAGGGCGTTCGCTGCGCGCCGATCGTGCTTCGAAAGTATTCGCGCAGTGAAGGACGCACGCCGTGTCTTCGTTGTTGGACGAAACTCCCGCTACGCCTCCTGCTTCATACGCACGTGAGACTCGCAAGCGGCCGGTTCAGTGGTACGCCGTACTGGACTCGAACCAGTGATCAACGGATTAAAGGTCACGGCAGGCGAGAATACCACGATGCCCGGAAGCACCGAGTAAAAGAATCAGTGTGTTGATGGCTCTGCCGTTGTCCCGTATTTCGAGCGAACAACGATGAAGAGGTGAGGCGCAGGGTGACTACGTCTTCTCACGCCTCGCGCGCATCGTGCCGAGAGCAACGCGAGGCCTACACCACGCATCCCGGGGCGCGACGAGCGCCCCCGGGATCGTAACTTCGAACTTCTTCAGCCGCGTCGTTAGACGCGGGGCTCGCCTTGCGCGTTGACCAGGACGGTTCTGCCCGGCGGAGTCGTGGTCTGCACATGATGCTCGTATCCGCCGAAGTTGTACGTCACGTCCCAGTAGTCCAGCCGTGCGGCTGAGGGCACGCTCTCGCAGCGCTGCACATCCTGCGTATAAACCGGCGCCGGCACGTTGGCTCCCACCACCGCGCCGGTGGCTGCGCCGATGCCCGTCGCCCAATCTCGCCCGCGGCCACTACCGATCTGATGGCCCAGGATGCCGCCGACGACGCCCCCTACCACGGCGCCCGGGACATTGATACCGGCCGTACCGGTGTCCACGACCTGACGCTCGACCCAGCAGCGTTGCTGCGGCGGCCCCACCACGGCTCGTACCGAGGTCACCGGCGCCTCGTACAACGGCTCGTTCTGTCGGCGCCGGTAGTCATAAGCGGTGGGAGGGGCAGCCGCCAGAAGCTGCGCCTCATTGGCCTGGCGCTGCGCCTCCGCCGCCTGTAGCTGGGCCGCTGTGGCCTGTCGCTGGGTGAGGTCGGCCTGGATACGCGCATCCGTGGCCGTGCGCTGCGCCACAAGCGCCGCCTGCTCGCTACGAACGCGCGCGACGTCCTGCGCCGCCGTGGCACGCTGGCGCGCAACGAGGGCGAGTTGATGCACGTCGTTATACGGTCCGCCGTTGGCCGCAAGGTCGTCGGCCTGGCGGAGTGTCGCCGCCGCCTGGTCCAACTCGGCGGGCGCATACATCGCCACCTGAGGATTGCGTCGCGCTGCATCGAGCGACAATCGCGCGTCGTCCAGCGCCGGGTCGCGCGTGGGAAACGATGCACAGCCTGAAGCGGCGAGGATTGCGAGGGCGACAGCGAGCGTTGCAGATTTTCCGAACACGATAGCCTCCTTATTTGCCGACGCGGTGCGAACCCTCCTGAACCGACGGCCTTGGTGAATAGGCTATGCGCGATATGTGGCCAGAGGAATCAGACGCCGTCCGATTCGGTTGTCGGCGCCACCACCTAGGCAGGCCACTTAGCCTCCCTCCGCCGTAGGATTGTTGCTGACTATTTCAATCGGTCCGCGAACGGGTGGCCGCCTGCGGCCAAGCGATATCGACATTCGGTAGGAGGGCCGGTGCATGCGCTCGCGAACGTCGGCTTCGTTATCCACAGGCGAGGAGCCGTGGATTTTCGCTGGATGTCACTCTCGCGAGGGTGGCCGGCCAGCGGACGCACGCAGTCACCGTGCGGGGCAGGGGTTTTTTTGGCAACGGCCGGCCAGCGTCCCAGGAGAGGCAAAAGACAGGTCGCGAAGCGCGTCGTAACCTAGTCGTTCCAGCTGCTGGTAGGCCGTACTGGACTCGAACCAGTGACCAACGGATTAAAAGTCCGCTGCTCTACCAACTGAGCTAACGACCCAAGGGGCGCGGATTATAGCCAATCCGCAGAACGCGCGCAAAGGCCGGGACGTGTTTACTTTTGCGCGACGCGCATCGACAGCCTGCCCACGACGCAGACGCGAAGCGCGGACCCTCCGGTGACTCGCATATCTGCCGGCCGGGCTAGTTCAAATCGCGCGTCAAAAAGTTTGGCAGCGACATGAAGTCGATGCCTTCGTCGCGCAGCGACTCGGCTTCTTCGGGCGAAGCCTGGCCGCGAATGCCACGCTTGGGCGCTTCGTCGTAATGGATCTTGCGCGCTTCCTCGGGGAACGCGTGTCCGACGTTCTCGGCGTTGGCGACCAGTTGTCGCATCAGCTTCATCGCCTCGGCCTCGCCGGCGGTGACCGCCGACGGTTCGCGTTCGGCGACGGGCGACGCTGCGCGTCCGGTCTGCACGTTGGCTGAAGGCCGGCGCTCGATCGCGGCATCGTCGCACACCGGACAACGAATCATCGTCTGTTCGTGCTGGCGCGCGAAATCGTCGGTCGAGCTGAACCAGCCCTCGAACCGATGCTGCTGCGCGCAAACCAGGTCGTACACGATCATCGTCGATCTTTCACGTGGCGACGCTGTCCAGGCGCCAGTACTGGTACTTCAGCGCCACGACACACCCCGCAACAATCGCACCGAACGCGAGGAACGATCCCAACGCCAGGGTCGAGATGCCGGTCAACCCCTGGCCGATCGTACATCCCAGCGCCGTGACGCCGCCAAATCCCATTAACACGGCGCCGGCGATATGGTTGACAAGGTCCTCGGTCGAGGCAAAACCCTCCCAGCGAAACGCTCCGGTCGCCAGTGCCATGGCCGCCGATCCGGCAGCCATCCCGAGTACGCCGGCGATCCCGAAGGTGACGATCTTCGACTGGTCGCTCCACAGCAGCAGCAATTCGAGCAGGTACGCGGTCGGCGCGACGAAGCTGTACGACTCGGGTCGGCCCGAGTTGGTTGCCACGAAGGCTTCCTCCAGCGTTCTCGGGTCTTCGAGCACATAGCCGATATGGGCGGAGACGAACCAGCCGCCGACGATCACCGCACCGACGACGATGCCGCCGATCGTCAGCTCCCGGCTGCTGCGAAAATCGCGGCTGGCGAACACGAACACCGCGATCGCCGCGGCGACCGCCAACGCGAGCGCGAGGCGCAGGGCTGCGCCGCCGCCGGCGACTCGCGTGGCGATACTGCCCAGGTCGGCGTGTGCCAGCCCCAGCGGCGCGACGTCCCAGCGAACGGCGTCCAGCGCGTTGACGCGCCAGACGGCGAACAGGCCCTTCAGCGTCATATATGCGGATACCGCCAGCACGATAAGTACCACCACGGACTTGAGATTGCCGCCACCGAGTCGGATCAGTGTCTTGCTGCCACAACCCGAAGCAAGGGTCATGCCGAAACCGAAGAGGAACCCACCGACCAGAAAGGACAGCCACGCGATTCGCGGCGCCGTATAGATCGTCTTGGACAAATCGATGGCTCCCGCCGCTTCCAGCGCGGCCGCACCGGCGATTGCGACCGCAATGGCCAGCAGCCACATGCGCATCCGACGCCAGTCGCCGACGTGAACGATGTCGGTGATCGCGCCCATCGTGCAGAAATTAACCCGGTTCGCCACGGCGCCGAAGACAAAAGCCAGCGCGAAGGCGAGCCAGGCAACGAGCGCGGGAAGGTGGCCCAGGTCCGGCATGGGCGCCGATTATCGCACGCAGTCCGCGACCGCCCGGCCGGGTCAACCCCGACGGACCGGTGGCGCCGTTTACAGTCCTGGACCGCGAACCGCACGCGGCATACAGGAGAGACCATGGAGCGAATTGGATACGTGCTGGCGACGCTGGTCGCGTCGGTCGCGACGATGCTTACCGCCTGCGCGACCGTCGAAGCGCACTGGCCCGCGCAGCCGGCGGCCACCGAGATCTACGACCGGACCGAGGGCCGCCTGCTTCCCACGTACACGCATCAGGGCCGACGCTACGTCGTCGGCAAGCCGGGCAACGAATACGCGATCCGGGTTCGCAACCAGAGCGGCGGACGGGTGCTGGCGGTGATGAGCGTCGATGGGGTCAACGCGATTTCGGGCGACACGGCGTCCACCGCGCAGACCGGCTACGTCCTCGATCCGTACGAAAGCGCCGACATCGCCGGATGGCGCAAGAGCATGTCGCACACCGCGGCGTTCTATTTCACGCCGCTGCCTGATTCGTACGCCGCGCGCACGGGCCGGCCGGACAACGTCGGCGTGATCGGCGTCGCCGTGTTCCGCGAGCGGCAGCGCCCGGTGGCGCAGCAGCAACTCGAGCGGCGCGAAGCCGCGCGCGATGCCGCCGAGCCGATGGCGAAGGCGAACAAGCCCGCGTCTGGCGGCGCGCTCAACGGCGAAGCGGCGGCCGCGCCGCAGCCGAGCCTGGGCACCGGTCATGGCCGCAGCGAATCGTCGTACGCGAGCTACACCGCGTTCGAACGCGCCAGCACGGTCCCCGACGAGACGATCACGATCTACTACGACTCGTACCAGAATCTGCTGGCGCAGGGTGTTCCGGTCGGCGCGCCGCGCGTCGCGCGCTGGCAGCCCGATCCGTTTCCCGATCGCGGCCGATTCACGCCGGACCCGCACTGAATTCGTTCCCCGGCCGTCGCGCCGACCCCGCGGCCGGGCGGCGGCCGCGATCCGGTGATGCAGGAAGCCGCGCAGCGGCCCGCGCGGCTTTCGCCGCCGGCGGACGGTTGTTGCGCGCGCACGCGGCGGGCATACTGGCGCCGCGATGCGCGGGCATGCCGATTCCAGCGACGAAGACCTGATGCTCGCCTATGCCGCCGGCGATGCCGCGGCATTCGATACGCTCTATGCGCGGCACAAAGGCGGCGTCTATCGCTATCTGCTGCGCCAATGCCGCGACGCCGGCATCGCCGAGCAACTTTTCCAGGACGTGTGGATGAATCTGATCCGCGTGCGTTCCAGTTACCAGCCCAGCGCCAAATTCTCGACCTGGCTGTACACGCTGGCACATAATCGCCTGATCGACCATCATCGCGCCAGCGGTCGCGTCACTCTCGTCTCGACCGATGACGAAAGTCACGCCGACATCGTCGCCGCGCTGCCCGCGAGCCGCCGCAACGAGCCGGAGCCGCGCGCGCTCAACCGCGAGCTGGGCGCGCGGCTCAAGGATGCGGTGGCCGCCCTTCCGGCGGCCCAGCGCGATGCCTTTCTGCTGCAGCAGGAAGGCGGTTTGACGCTGGAGGAAATCGCGGCGCTGACCGGCGTCGGCGCCGAGACGGTCAAGAGCCGGTTGCGCTATGCGACGAACAAATTGCGCGCCGAGCTTGCCGACCTCTCTCCTCAGCTGCGCGAGGACACCGGATGAACCCCGGCGACGAGCATCGCGATCCCGACGTCGACGCCGCGTGGCGCGCGGCCAGCCGCGACCAGCCGCCACCGGCGCTCGACGCGGCGATTACCGCCGCCGCGCGGCGCGCGGTCGGCGCCGGACCGAAGCGTCTCGACGCGCCGCGCGCCTGGTGGCCGGTCGCCGCGGCGGCGGTGATCGCGGTCGTCGCCATCGGCATCGTCGAAATGACTCCGCCCGACCAGATCGCGCCGACCGAGATTTCACCCGCCGCGCCGGAGGCTCCGCCGCCGGCGGAGCCTCCGTCTGGTCAGGGCACGAACCGGGACCAGCGTGCGGCGGCGCCCGCTGCCGAACCGCAACCAACGTCGTCGCGTCGCATCGAAGCGCCCTCCAAGGTCGAGCGCGCGGCGCCGCCGATTCGCGCCGATGCGCCGGTCGCTGCAACCGAGGCAACCGGTGGAACCGCAGCCGAGCCAGCTCGCCAACGCGAATCCGCACCAGCACGCGAAACCGCCAAGCCGGGCGTCCCGTTCCCCGCCTCGCCGTCCGATGCGAGCCCGGCCATGAACGCGGCCGCACCATCCGCCGCCGATCGCCTGACCGCCGCGCCGGCGACTCCGAAGGCGCGGCAGCAGACGCCACCATCGAGCGCGGCCGCCAGCGCGCCGCAAGCGCCGGCACCGTTCGCCGAAGACGAGAGGAAGGCCTCACCCGGGGCCGCGGGTACGCTGGCCGCGCGCCGCGAGGCCACACCGTCGAACGTTCCGACCGCCCTTGCCAAGCGCGCGCAGGACGGCGCAGCGGTGAGCGATGAGGGGCAGCCGCGGACGGTCGACGAATGGATCCGGTTGATTCGCCGGCTCAAGGCCGAAGGCAGGAACGATCTCGCGGCCAAGGAGCTCGCCGCGTTCCGCACGCGCTATCAGGAGCGCGCGGAGGCCTTGCTTCCGGCTGATCTGCGCGACGCCAAACCTTAGCCGACCGATGGCAGCGCGGCGCGAGAGCGCAGCAGCTTCTTGATCGGCGCAGGAAGCGCGGCCCCGCCGGCTTCCGCCAGCGGCAGCCACAGCAGTCCAGGCTCTTCGACGCGCCGCGGCCAGTGGCGTACGGCGCAAAGCAGCGGTTCGAGTGTCAGCCGGAAGTGGGTGAAGCCATGCTCGATCGACGGCAGCGCCACGCCCGGCGTCACCTCGGCGGCGAAGCGCGCGCGGCAATGCGCGGTCGCGTCGGCGCCGTCGCCAAGCTCGGGCAAGCTCCACAGCCCGGCCCAGATGCCGACGTTCGGCCGGCGCTCGAGCAACACTTCACCGTGGCGTTCGAGCAGCAAGACCGTCGCCGCGCGCTGCGGCAGGACCTTTTTCGCGCGGCGGGCCGGGAGCTCGGCAATGCGCTGCTCGCGCCGCGCGACGCAGCCGGTCGCAACCGGGCAGACGTCGCAGCGCGGCCGAATGGAGAGACACACGGTGGCACCCAGATCCATCAGGCCCTGCGTATAGCTTTCGATGTCCTGGTCGGGCAAGAGCGCTTCGGCGCGCGTCCACAGCGCGCGTTCGACCTTTGCCTCGGATGTCAAGCCGGCGATGCCCGCGTGGCGCGCCAGCACGCGCTTGACGTTGCCATCGAGGATCGCACCGCGTGTGCCGAAGGCGAACGCCGCGATCGCCGCGGCGGTGGAGCGGCCCACGCCGGGGAGCGTTGCGAGCGTCGCCGCGTCACGCGGAAACGCGCCGCCGTGCTCGGCAACGATTGCTTTTGCGGCGCGATGCAACAGATGCGCGCGCCGGTAGTAGCCCAGCCCGCTCCAGTGCTCGAGTACGCGCTCGACCGGCGCCGCCGCCAGGGCGGCGACGTCAGGAAACGTCGCGACGAATCGTTCGAAATAAGCGCTGACCGTCGCGACCTGCGTTTGCTGCAGCATCACCTCGGACAGCCAGATGCGGTAGGGATCGCGCGTGTTCTGCCACGGCAGATCGCGCCGCCCCGCGCGCCGCTGCCACGCGATCAGCGCGGCCGCGAAACTTTCCATCGGCCTCTCGGCGAACGCTGTCAGCGCGCCGACAGGCGCTGCCGCGCCTTGGTCGCGGCTTCGGAAGTCGGATACTTGGTAACCACTTCCTGCAGCGTACGCCGTGCCGCCGGCACGTCTCCCAGCTCGATCTGGCAGCTCGCGATGATGAGCAGGGCGTCGGGAAGTTTCTGACTGTCGGGATAGGTCGCGATCAGCTGGCGCTGGGTGGCGATCGCCAGGCGAAACTCACGCTGCGCGTACTGCGCGTTGCCGGCCCAATAGGTCGCCGACGGCGCGAGCGGACTCTTCGGGTAGCTGCGGACAAACGTCTGAAAGCTCGCGACCGCGGCGCCGAAGTTGCCGCTCTTGAACTGATCGAGCGCGGCGTCGTAGCTCTTCTGCTCGGCAGCCGGGTCGGCCGCCGGCGTCGTGCCGGCAGCGGCCGGCGGCGGTCCGGCTTCGCCCGCGCCGGGCGCAGGGGCCGCACCGGGCGCACCCGGTCCACCCTCGAGCCGGCGCACACGGCTGTCCAGATCGAGGTAGAGGTCACGCTGCCGCTTTTGCGCCTGTTCGAGCTCGTAGGTCAGCACTTCGTACTGACCGCGCAGCTTGGCCATATCGCTCTTGATCTGCTCGACATCCCGGAACAGGTCCGCCAGCCCGGCGCTTTTTGCCTCGAGCGCGTCGAGGCGCTGCGCCAGCGTCCGCTCGATCTGATCGATCCTCGCTTTGAGCTCGTCGATACGGCGGCGCGCCTCGTTGTCGTCGAACAGCGCGCCCCGCGCGGGCGCGGCGAGCTGCGCCGCGAACAGCAGCACGGCGAGCGGCGCGAACCTCGCCCAGGGCGGCGAGCGCCTCAAGGCCTAGTCACCGCGATAGGCAAGATCGTCGCGGCGATTCTCTGCCCAGGCCGATTCGTCATGGCCGGGATTCTTCGGCTTCTCCTTGCCGAAGCTGACCGTGTCGACCTGCGCGTCGGTGGCGCCGAACAGCATCATCATTCGCTTGGCCGCATCGGCGCGGCGCTGGCCCAGCGCGATGTTGTATTCGCGGCTGCCGCGCTCGTCGGTGTTGCCTTCGACCGTCATGTGCGCGCCGCGGTTGGCCTGCAGATACCTGGCATGCGCTTCGAGCAGCGACTTGTAGTCATCCTTGATCGCGTAGGCGTCGAAATCGAAATAGACGCTTCGCTTGGACAGGATGCTGGACGGGTCCTTGAGCGGATTGGTCTGTCGACCGTTCTGGTTGGCGGTGCCCGCGACCGAGCCTGCGCCGGCGCCGGAAGTCGCCGCGCCCGGCGTCGTCGCGCTCGGGTTGCGTTCATCGACGGGCGCTGCGGCCTCCTGCTTCGGCGTCGTCGAACATGCGGCGACGAGCAGTGCGGCGAGTAATCCGATCAGCGATTTGTTCATGGGTTCTCCTTTGTGGTTGTTGCGAATGCGAGCGCGACCTATTTCTGCAGCGGACCCCACGCGGGTTCGCGCACGTCACTCGCTGTTGCGGTCAGCCTCTGCTTGACGCGACCGTCGCTGGAGACCGCGGCCAATATACCACGGCCTCCGACTTCGGAAGCGTAGAGGATCAGCTTGCCGTTCGGTGCGACGCTAGGCGATTCGTCGAGACTTCCCTGCGTCAGAACCTGCACCTGTCGCGTCGCAAAGTCCTGCAGTGCGACGTTGAGCCTCCCGCCGTCGCGCCGCACGAAGACGAATCCCTTGCCGTCGGGAAGGAAGCGCGGCGACACGTTGTAATTGCCGTCGTAGGTCATCCGCTCGACTGCGCCGCCTCCAAGCGCCATTCGATAGATCTGCGGGCTGCCGCCGCGATCGGAGGTGAAAAGAATCGACCGCCCATCGGGAGCGAAGTTCACCTCGGTGTCGATCCCGGCCGACGTGGTCAGGCGCTGCGGGTTGCTGCCGTCGAGATTGATGAGATAGATCTGCGAGCTCCCATCCTTGGACAGCGTCACCGCGAGCCGGCTGCCGTCGGGCGACCATGCCGGTGCACTGTTGCTGCCGCGAAAATTGGCCACCAGCTGCCGCGCGCCGGTGGTCAGCGACTGCACGTAGACGACAGGCTTGCGGTTTTCGAGCGAGACGTATGCGATTCGCGTGCCATCGGGCGACCATTCGGGGGAGAGCAGCGGCTCCTTCGACGTGACGATCGACTGCGCATTGAAGCCGTCGGCATCCGCGACCAGCAGTTCGTACCGCCCTGCCTGCTTCGCCACATACGCGATGCGCGTGCTGAACACGCCGACGTCGCCGGTCAGCTTTTCGTAGATCACGTCGGCAATGCGATGCGCGGTCGCCCGGAACTGCGCCGGGGACACCACATAACTCAACGAGGCGAGTTGCGCCTGCTTGACCGCATCGAGCAGCGTGAAACGCACCTCGGCACGCCCGTCGGGCAGCGCGGTGATGTTGCCGACGACCACGGCATCGGCGCCGCGTCCGGTCCAGTCGCCGTAGCGCACATCCTCCGCACGCACCGGCCGCGGAACGACGCCGCCGGAATCGACCAGCCGGAACAGCCCGCTGCGCGACAGGTCCGCGCCGACGACGCCCGTGACGCCCAGAGGATAGTTCGACTCGCCGGCAAACGGCACGATGGCGATCGGAATCGTGGTCGCGCCGCCGCCGATGATCTCGATCGTCAGCTGGGCGTGCGCGTTCAAGGCTACCGCCAAGCCCAACGTGAACGCGATACGCAACAATCGGATCATCGAACTCCGGGGACCGACTTAAGGCATGGCGCCACGGGTCGCGGACGCAAGGAGGAGTCCCGGCGTCAGCACCAGCGCAGCGCGACGATTATAACGAACGAGCACTCGCAACCGGGTCAGAACCTCACTGCGCCGACGGGTCGCTGCGCACCGTCGAATCGAGCCCCAATGCATCGCGCAGCCGCTCGGCAGTCTGTCTCGCCTGCTCCCTCGTGGTGTAGGGTCCGACATAGACCCGGTACAGGCCCGAATCCTGCCGGACTCTCGGTTCGACGCCGAGACCGCCCGTTTGGTTCGCCAGCCGAGCGACAAATTCGCGTGCATTCGCGTAATTGGCGAACGCGCCGAGCTGCGCGACATAACCACCCGCGTCCTGGCCGATGGGCGCGGTCGCCGCCGCGGCCTCGGCGACGGCGACAGGCGGCAAGGGAACGGCGAGCGGCGGCGAGGCCGCACCGGGCAGAATGCTTTCCACTTCGACTTCGCCGCTGCCTTTTTGTGCGATGCCCAGCCGATTGGCAGCCGCGTACGACAGGTCGATGATGCGACCCGGATGAAAAGGACCGCGATCGTTGACCCGCACGACGACGCTTTTGCCGTTGGCGAGGTTGGTGACGCGGGCATACGAGGGCAAGGGCAGCGTCGGATGGGCCGCCGTCATCGCGTACATGTCGTAAGGCTCGCCGGTGGCCGTTTTCTGTGCGTGGAACTTGCGGCCGTACCACGACGCGAGTCCGCGCTCGCGGTAGGTGCGCAGGCTCGTCGCCGGCACGTAGTCGTGGCCGAACACCGTGTACGGTCGGTTGGCGAATCGGTGCAGCGGCTCGATCCGCGGCGTCGCATCGGGGATCGCTTCGAGGTTCGCCGGCGGATTGGCGCCCGGTCCGTCGTCCTGATAGTAGGCTCCAGGCCGCGGCGGCTCGGCCTCCGGCGATGCCAGTGGCGCGCGGTGCACCGACGGCGCACATCCGGCCATGAGACTCGCCATCGCCGCGAGGGCCGCGACGCGCCGGCAAGCCGGCGCGCTTTGACCGGTGGCAAACGACAACATATAGTCGTGCATTATACGTCGGCAACGATCGGCACCCCGCGGGCGGCGGAGGCGACTGTCGTTGCGCTGGAGGCGGCGTGAAAAAGACTGCGCTCTTTGCCGGCATCGCCCTTGCCGGCGCCGCGGCCGCGCTCGTACTAACGCTGCGTGCCGCCGGCAAGGCGGACACGCCGGGCTTTTTCGGTTTCGGCACGCTGCTCGCCGACATCAACATTTCGCTCGAGCTGCTGCTCGTCGCCGGTCTGACGTTCGGCATGATGCTCGCCCGCCGTGGCAGCATCGAGTCGCATCGCATCAACCAGACGGTCTGGGTGCTGGTCAACGCCGTGCTGGTGGCGCTGATCATGATCGCCTCGATTCGTGCGTTCAAAATCGCGCATCTGTCCGATCTCACCCACAGCGGCAACCTCGTGATCGTCGCGCACGCGACGATCGGCGGACTCACGCTTCTCGCCGGCCTGTGGCTGGTGCTGCAGATGAACGACCTCCTGCCCGCGCGCTGGCACATCCGCGGCTGGAAGACGCTGATGCGCGCCACGCTCGCCGGTTACTGGGCGGTCGCGCTGCTCGGCATCGCCACCTATCGGGTCTGGTACGCCTGAACCGGTCCAGGGCCTGTTCAGGTCCTAGGTGCTGACGAGCTTGCGGTTCGCCTGGACGCTCATCAGGATGCCGAGCCCGATGAACAGGCTGATCAGCGCCGTGCCGCCGAACGAGACCAGAGGCAGCGGCACGCCGACCACCGGCAAGAGCCCGCTGACCATCGCCATGTTGACGAACGCATAGGTGAAGAACATCAGCGTAATCGCGCCGGAAACCAGACGCGCGAACATCGTCGACGCATTGACGGTGATCGCCAGCGCGCGGCCGATCAGCAGCGCATAGAGCAGCAGCAGCACGCCGACACCGATCAGGCCGAACTCCTCGCCGAAGACCGCGAAAATGAAGTCGGTATGCCGTTCCGGCAGAAAGTCGAGGTGTGTCTGCGTGCCGTTGAGCCATCCCTTGCCGATGACGCCGCCCGAGCCCAGCGCGATCGAGGCCTGCGAGCTGTGATAGCCCGCGCCGAGCGGATCGCGGCTCGGATCGAGAAAGGTCAGGATGCGCTCCTGTTGGTAGTCGTGCAGGTGCGGCCAGACCAGCGGCGCCGCGGCGGCGGCGATCGCCACCAGCCCGACGATGAGCTTCCACGACAGACCGGCCAGGTAAAGGACGTAGAAGCCGGTCGCGCCGATGATGAGCGCAGTGCCCAGATCGGGCTGGCGCCGCACCAGGATCACAGGGACCGCGATCAGCACCAGCGCGAGCGCATAGTCGAACAGCTGAATGCGCGTCTCGCGCCGCTGGAAGTACCACGCCAGCATCAGCGGCAGCGCGATCTTCATCAGCTCGGACGGCTGGAAACGCGCGATACCGATGCTGAGCCACCTCCGCGAGCCGTTGACCAGCGTTCCGCCGACGGCGACCGCCACCAGCAGCGCCACCGCCAGCAGATATAGCGGGAGCGCGATGCGCGCAAGTCGTTGCGGCGCGACGTTGGCGACCGCCCACATCAGCACCAGCGCGAAACCGAGCGACAGCGCCTGGCTGGTCAGGCGCGCGACGCTTTGATCGGAAGCCGACACGAGCGTGATCATGCCGACGCCGGCGATCGCCAGCGCGGCCGCCATCAGGTAACCGTCGACGCGGCGGACGATCAGCTCCCATGCCTTGGCCAGCAGCGCGCCCAGCTTGTCCATCAGGGCCTAAGCATCGTGCGAGCGGGCCCTAGTCCGACTCATCGTCGGACTCGCGTGGCGGTTCGGGTTTGCCGCCGCCCACGGCGCTTCCCGGTTTCTGTCCGAGCAGATAGTAGTCGAACACGGCCCTCGCGATCGGCGCCGCCGCCTGCGCGCCGAATCCACCGTTCTCGACCAGGACCGCGAGGGCTATCTTCGGCTTGTCCGCTGGCGCGTACGCCGCGTACCACGCGTGGTCGCGCAAGCGTTCCTCCACGCGCGCCGAGTAATGCTCGCCCTTCAGCGAATAAACCTGCGCGGTGCCGGTCTTGCCGGCGGACACGTATTTGGCGCCGACGAAGGCCGCCGCGCTGGTGCCTTCACGCGGCACGCCCACCAGGGCCTTCTTGATGAACGCGAGGTCCTGCGGCTTGACGGCAAGCGTGTGGGTCGGCTCCGGCGCAAGCTCGCGAACAACACCCGACCGCGTGTTCTCGATGGACTTGACCACATGCGGGCGCATGGCGACGCCGTCGTTGGCCAACGTCGCCATCGCCTCCACTTGCTGCAACGGAGTGAACGCGTTATAGCCCTGGCCGATGCCGGCCGAGATCGAGTCGCCCAGATACCATTTGCGATGCTCTTCGCGATAGTTGCCACCGGCGAAGCGCTCGCGCTTCCAGGTCCGCGACGGCAGCACGCCCGGCAGCTCGCCTTCCACATCGATGCCGGTCTTCTGGCCGAACCCGAACTGCGACAGGAAGGCGTAGGTGTCGTCGATGTCGGTCTCGCCGGCCAGCATGTAGTAGTAGGTGTCGCAGGAAGCCACGATCGACTTGGTCATGTCCACGTAACCGTGACCGCCTGGCTTGTCGTCGCGAAAGCGATGGTTGACGCCGGGAATCTGGTAGTAGCCGGGATCGAAAATGGTCTGCGTTGGCGTGCGCTTGCCCGAAGTGAGCGCCGCCAGGGCCAGATAAGGCTTGATGGTCGATCCGGGCGGATACGCGCCTCGCAACGGGCGATTGAGCAGCGGCTTGTCGGGAGAGTCGTTGAGCTGCTCCCAGGCCTGCGGATCGATGCCGTCGACGAACAGGTTCGGATCGAACCCCGGACGCGAGACGAAGGCCAGGACCTCGCCGGTTGCCGGCTCGATCGCGACCAGCGCCCCGCGCCGGTTGCCTAATGCCTCCTCGGCGATTTTCTGCAGGTTGATGTCGAGCGCCAGCCGCAGGTTGTTGCCCGACACCGGCGGCGTACGCGACAGCGTCCGCACCGCGCGACCGCTGGAATCGACCTCGACCTCTTCCACGCCGGTGCCGCCGTGCAACTCGCGCTCGTACGAGAGCTCGACTCCCACTTTGCCGATATAGTCCGAGCCCTTGTAATTCGCCGTCTCGTTCCAGCCGTCGATGCGTTCGAGGTCGTGGTCATTGATCCGGCTGACGTATCCGACAAGCTGGGAAGCAATCTCGCCGAATGGATACTGGCGGAACAGGCGGGCTTTGATGTCGACGCCCGGGAATCGGTATTGATTGACGGCGAATCGCGCGACTTCCTCATCGGAGAGCCGCGTGCGCAGCGGCACGCTTTCCAACCGCTTCGACTCGTCGAGCAGGCGCTTGAAGCGCTTGCGGTCGCGCGGCTGCACTTCGACGATCTTGGCCAGTTCATCGATGGTCGCGTCAAGATTGGCGACCCGCGAGGGGACGATCTCGAGCGTGTACGCCGAATAGCTTTGTGCCAGCACGACACCGTTGCGATCGGTGATGACGCCGCGATTGGGCGCGATCGGCACGATCGCAACCCGATTGCTTTCGGCCAGCGTCTGGTAGTGGGCATGCTGAATCACCTGCAGGTACACGAAACGGCCGAAGAGACCGCCGAACGCCGCGAGCATCAGCACGCCGGCGATCATCAGGCGACGGCGGAATCGATATGATTCGCGCCCGGGATCCTTGAATTCCGGCGGCGAGAAGACGCGATGACGGCCGCGGTTGGCAAAAAGTCGTCGCATGAGCTTGCTAGGGCCTGTTCACACTATGTCTACAGGCCCTAGCGCTCAGCAGGTGAGCGCTGCGGGCGCTGCGGCCATTGCAGCAACGCCGTTACCAGCGGCCATAGCAGCGCGCCGGTCAGCGGTCCGACGATATAGGTCCAGCGCGGCAGCGGTGCGCCGCCGACGACGCGTACCAGCAGGACCAGCCCGGCGCAGAGCAGCAGCAGCACGGCCACCTGTGCCGCCTGCTGCCACAGCGGAAAGCGCAGCACGCGCCGGCGAAAATAGCCGGCGCCGTAGGCGAGCACCGCATACGCGAGCGCGTGCTGGCCGAACACGGTCGCATCGACGACGTCCATCATCAGTCCCAGCCACCATGCCACGCCGACACCGATCAGCCGCGGTTCCTGGATGCACCAGTATAGGATCATGAGCGCCAGGAAGTCCGGTCTGAGGACCAGTGTCATGCCCGATATCGGCAGGGTGTTGGCCAGAAGCCCGATGAGCAAGGTCAGCACGATGAACCAGGGCCGGACCGGCAGCAGAATCTCTTCGGGGCGGGCGGCGACGAAGGGCGGCATCGCGGCTTTTTAGCCCTTGCGCCTGCCGCGGCTCTTGCGCGGCGCGGCAGGATCGGCGGGCTCCTCCGGCCGCGGCGGCACCGACGCGGCCGATCCCAGAATCAGGACCTGCGCGCTGTCGTCGATGCCGGCCAGCGGCTTGCAAGTCACGTGCGCGAAGCTCTGTCCGGTCTCACGCTCGACCGAGATGACCTGCGCCACCGTGAGGCCCGGGGGATAGGTGCCATCGATGCCCGAGGTCACGAGCAGGTCGCCCGGCTCGATCGCCGCGCTCGGTGAGAGATACCGAAGCTCCGGCGGCCGCGCCGCCCCGGCGCCGTACATGACGGTGCGCACTCCGCTGCGCTGGACCTTGACCGGCACCGCGTGATCCTTGTCGGTGACGAGCGTGACTTCAGCCATGTACGGAAACACGCGCGTCACCTGGCCGATGACACCCACGCTGTCGATCACGGCCCGCCCCGCCTGGACGCCGGCGTTCTCGCCCTTGTCGACGAAAAGCTTCTGCGTAAATGGATCGCGACTCGAATAGAGCACCTCGGCCGCGGTCGCGGTGACCGGAACGTGCGCCTCGAGTTTCATCAGGCCGCGCAGCTGCGCGTTTTCCTGCTCGACCAGCGGATAGCCTTGCACCTGCGGCGCCTGGCTCAGCAGCTCGGCCTTCAAGGCCGCGTTGTCGTCGGCCAGCGCACGCTGCGACGAAAAATAGGTGCCGACGTAAGCAAACGCCTCGCCGGGCATCTGCACGATCCGTTGCAGCGGATAGAGCGCGATCGCTGCGGCGCGGCGGACGTTCTCCAGATACCGATACCGCGTATCGGCGAAGAGCAGCGCCAGCGAGAGCAGACCGAACAGGGCGAGCCGCGTGAGAGGGGACGGACCGCGGTGAAAAAAGGGGGGCGGCTCGACCGGGAGGTGACGCATCGAACGACCTGGCTGTCAGCGGGGGGGACGAACCCCGACAGGAAGAAAGCGGGAAACCGTGCGCACGGTCGCGGAGATGCTCAATCGGGATCGTTCCCGGGACGGTCCGATCAATCGGACGTGAAGATCGTCGACAACTTTTCCATGTTCTCTAGCGCCTTGCCGCAGCCGCGCACCACGCAGGTCAACGGATCGTCGGCGACGATCACCGGCAATCCGGTCTCTTCCATCAGCAGCCGATCGACGTCGCGCAGCAGCGCACCGCCGCCGGTCAGCACCATGCCGTGCTCGGCGATGTCGGCACCGAGCTCCGGCGGCGTACGTTCGAGCGCGCTCTTCACCGCGGAGACGATGCTGTTCAGCGGATCGGTCAGCGCCTCGAGAATCTCGTTCGACGACACGGTGAAGCTGCGCGGAATGCCTTCGGCCAGGTTGCGTCCCTTGACCTCCATTTCCTTCACCTCGGAACCTGGGAAGGCCGAGCCGATCGTTTGCTTGATCTGCTCCGCCGTCGTCTCGCCGATCAGCATGCCGTAATTGCGGCGGATATAGTTGACGATGGCCTCGTCGAACTTGTCGCCGCCGACGCGCACGCTGCCGGCGTAGACCATGCCGCCGAGCGAAATCACGCCGACTTCGGTGGTGCCGCCGCCGATATCGACCACCATCGAGCCGGTCGCTTCGGAAATCGGCAGGTCGGCGCCGATTGCCGCCGCCATCGGTTCCTCGATCAGATACACCTTCGATGCGCCCGCACCGAGCGCCGATTCGCGAATCGCGCGGCGCTCGACTTGCGTCGAACCGCAGGGAACGCAGATGATGATGCGCGGGCTCGGGCTGAACAGCTTCGAGTCGAGCACCTTCTTGATGAATTGCTTCAGCATCTGCTCGGTCACGGTGAAGTCGGCGATGACGCCGTCTTTCATCGGCCGGATCGCGGTGATGTTGCCGGGCGTTCGGCCGAGCATCTGCTTGGCCGCGAGCCCGACCTCCTGGATCACGCGCTTGCCATTGGGGCCGCCTTCCTGCCGGATGGAAACGACCGAGGGCTCGTTGAGCACGATGCCCTTGCCGCGCACATAGATCAGCGTGTTCGCGGTGCCGAGATCGATTGCCAGATCGGTGGAAAAATAACCTTTGAACATTTCGAACATGGGCACTTTCGTTGCGACGTCGCCAGCGGCGGCCGTGCTTATGACAAGTGATTATGATACCCTATTAAGCTTTGTTTCTGCATCGCCAGTTTGTCCGCGACCCTCGATTCATGGCCCTTTCCCTCGATGACGTACAACGCATCGCGCATCTGGCCCGGATCGAGATCACGGCGGGCGAAGCCGCCGACGTGCGCGAAAAACTCGAGCGCATTTTCGAATTGATCGGCCGCATGCGCGCCGTCGATACCGCAGGCATCGTCCCGATGTCGCATGCTCAGGACGTGGTCCTGCCGCTGCGCGAGGACCGGGTCACCGACACCGATCGTCGCGAGCTCTACCAGCAGGGTGCGCCGGCGGTCGCCGACGGCTTCTACCTCGTGCCCAAAGTCATCGATTGAGGACGCCGGGCCGCTAAAGCACAAGGCGAGCTCGCGTCGACCGCGGCCGGTTTCGGTGCGGCGGGTGGCGCGGCGATGAAGCCAGCGGCCGATCCCACCGCCGATGATTACCGCATCCGTTACCGAGCTCGTGCAAGCGCTCGCGGCCAGGCGAATGTCGAGCGTCGAGCTGGTCGAAGGAGTGCTCGCCCGCATCGACGCAGCCAACGCCCGTCTCAACGCCTTCCTGACGGTCGACCGCGAGCGCGCGCTCGCCGCGGCGCGGGCCGCTGACGCCCGACGGGCCCGCGGCGACGCGACGCCGCTGACCGGCATCCCGATTGCGCACAAGGACGTCATCATGACGGAGGGCCTCAAGACGACCTGCGGCTCGCGGATGCTGGAGCACTTCGTCGCTCCCTACAGTGCGTTTGTGGTCGAGCAGCTTGCGGTCGCGGGCATGGTGCTCGTCGGCAAGACCAACATGGATGAGTTCGCGATGGGCTCGTCGAACGAAAATTCGTTCTTCGGGCCGGTACGAAACCCGTGGCATGCGGAGCATGTCGCCGGAGGCAGCTCGGGCGGTTCCGCGGCGGCGGTCGCCGCGCGCCTCGTTCCGGCGGCGACTGGCACCGACACCGGAGGATCGATTCGTCAGCCGGCCGCCCTGTCGGGCGTCTGTGGTCTCAAACCAACCTATGGCGTGTGCTCGCGCTACGGGCTCGTCGCCTTCGCCTCGAGTCTCGACACACCCGGCGTCCTGGCCCAGACGGCGGCCGACTGCGCGCTGCTGCTCTCTACGATGGCGGGTCACGACGCCCGCGATTCGACGAGCCTTGATCGGCCAGGAGAGAATTATTCGAGGGCGATCGACGCGACGCCGGCCGGACTGCCGCTGGCGGGCCTGCGCATCGGCCTGCCGCGCGAGTACGCGAGCGAGGGTACGGAGCCCGCCGTCGCGCGCGCCATCGATTCCGCACTGTCTGAATTTCGCAAGCTCGGCGCGGTCACCGTCGAGGTGAGTCTGCCCCACGTCGGGCTGTCGGTCCCCGTGTATTACGTCATCGCGCCGGCCGAGGCCTCGTCCAACCTGTCCCGCTTTGACGGCGTGCGCTACGGCCATCGCGCGGCCGAGTACGGCGACCTCGACGACATGTACCGGAAAAGCCGTGCCGAAGGATTCGGCGCCGAGGTCAAGCGCCGCATCCTGACCGGTACGTACGTGCTCTCGCACGGCTATTACGACGCCTATTACCTGAAGGCTCAGCAGGTGCGTCGGCTGATTGCAGATGATTTCCAACAAGCCTACCGAATCTGCGATCTCGTCGTCGGGCCGACGTCGCCGACGGCTGCGTTCCGCATCGGGGAAAAGAGCGACGACCCGGTCAAGATGTATCTGAACGACATTTTTACCATCGCCGGCAATCTCACCGGCGCCCCCGCCATGTCGATTCCCTGCGGCTTCAGCGATGCCGGACTGCCGATCGGGCTGCAGATCCAGGGCAATCACTTCGCCGAGGCGCAAATCCTCCAAGCGGCGCATCGCTATCAGCAGGTGACCGACTGGCATCGGCGCGTTCCACCGGCGTTCGCGGCATGAGCGCGAAGGGCCGTCCCGAGCGCGAATCAGCCCCGCAGCGCGCAGCGCGCAGCGCGCAGGGTCATTCGATGACCTGGGAAGTCGTCATCGGTCTGGAGACCCATGCGCAGCTCTCGACCGCAGCGAAGATCTTTTCCGGCGCGTCGACCGCATTCGGCGCCGCGCCCAACAGCCAGGCCTCGGCCATCGACATCGCGTTGCCCGGTGTCTTGCCGGTGCTGAACCGCGGCGCAGTCGAGCGGGCCATCCGCTTCGGCCTGGCCGTGGGCGGGACGATCAACCGGCGGAGCGTCTTCGCACGCAAGAACTACTTCTATCCCGACCTGCCGAAGGGTTACCAGATCTCGCAATACGAGATACCGGTCGTCCAGGGCGGAAGGATCACCATCGTATCGCCGACCCGCGGCGAGATCGCCATCGCGCTGACGCGTGCGCATCTGGAGGAAGACGCCGGGAAATCGCTGCACGAGGGAATAGGCTCGCTCGGAGCGCTCGACCACGGCATGACCGGCATCGATCTGAATCGCGCCGGCACGCCGCTGCTCGAGATCGTCTCCGAGCCGGACATGCGCTCGGCCGCCGAGGCGGTGGCCTACGCCAGGGCGCTTCATGCGCTGGTCCGCTGGATCGGCATCTGCGACGGCAACATGCAGGAAGGAAGCTTTCGCTGCGACGCGAACGTCTCGGTGCGGCGCCCGGGCGATGCGAAGCTCGGCACGCGATGCGAAATCAAGAACCTGAACAGCTTCCGTTTTCTGCAGCAGGCGATCGAGCACGAGGTGCGCCGCCAGACCGAGCTGATCGAAGACGGAGGCACGGTCGTTCAGGAAACGCGGCTGTACGATCCCGACCGCGGCGAGACCCGCCCCATGCGCAGCAAAGAGGACGCGCAGGACTACCGTTACTTTCCCGACCCCGACCTGCCGCCGCTCTCGATCGACGAGGCATGGATCGCGCGTCTCGAAGCCGAGCTCCCCGAGCTGCCCGAAGCGATGCGGGAACGCTTTGTCCGCGACTACGCGCTTCCCGCGGCAGAGGCTGCGCTGCTGGTTGCCGACCGCGAAACCGCGGCTTATTTTATGCGGATCGTCGCTGCCGGCATCGATCCGCGGCTCGCCGGAAACTGGCTGCTCGGCGAAGTGGCGGCGGTGCTCCACCAAACCGAAACCGACATTGCGAACGCGCCGGTATCTTCCGATCGGCTGGCCGGCCTCCTGAAGCGGATCACCGATGGCACGATATCGGGCAAGCTCGCGAAAGAGGCCTTCGATGCGATGTGGGCGGGCGAAGGCGACGCCGATACGATTATCGCGGCGCGGGGACTGGAACAGATCTCGGATCCCGCCGCGATCGACCGCATCGTTGCCGACGTGCTCGCCGCCAACACCGCGATCGTCGCCGAATACAAAGCAGGCAAGGGCAAGGCGTTCCAGTCGCTGGTCGGCAAGGCCATGGCCGCAAGCCGGGGCAAGGCGAATCCGGCGCAGGTCAACGCGGCGTTGAAAAAGAAGCTCGGCGGTTAACCAAACCGCGGCGATGGCGCCCCGCGCCGCGGCGTTAGCCGCAGGGCACCGGCGCTCGCCTCAACGGCGAAGGGGTGGTACGGCGTTGCCTTTGGCGGGCGCGCCGATCACGACCCGCACGCTCTCGGTACCGCTCGAGTCTCGGCATACGGCATCGAGGGACTTGATCTGGCGGACGAGCGCCTCCGCGTCTTTGACGCGCGCTTCCTTGGTCGCGGTCGCGGCCGCCCCGCACAGCGCATCGACGTTTTCGGGGCTCGCCGCCAGCGCAGTGTCGAACGCCACCCTCGCCTCAGGAAAGCGGCCGAGCTGCGCCTTCAGCAAACCCGCCTGCACCAGACTGACGATATCGCGGTCGTTGAGGGTGATCGCCTGTTCGAACGCGGCAAGCGCCTCGGCCGATCGCTGCAGGGCCACGTTGACTTGCCCCAGGGTTTGCCACACGCGGAAGTCGCTGGGCGCGACCTGCGTGGCCTTGGTTGCAGCGTCCAACGCTTCGCCGAGCTGGCGCAACTTGACGTAGCCTGCCGCAAGCTCGCGCCATGCGTCGGGGTTTTCCGGCTGCTTTCGGGTCCATTCCACCGCATGAAGAACGAGGAGGTTCCAGTCGCCTGCGCTTTTGAGCGCTTGGAGCTTGCCGGGGAAATCGACGGTTTGTACGGTCGCGACGTTCTCGTGCGGCGTAACGGTGTTCGAAGCAGCCACCGCGGCGACGCCGCTCCGGGATTTCGGAGTGGGCGACTTGTCCGCCGCGACCGTCTGCGATACCGCGGGAGCGCGTTCCAACCGTATCGCAAAAAACCCCGAGGCGACGACGAGGCATCCGAGCACGGCGCCAATCGCGGTCAGCTGCTTGCGCGTCGGCCGTGTACTAGGTCGAACCGGCGGTTCATCGCGATCCTTCCCGGCGGGGCTCGTCTCGCCTGCCGCTCGCGGCGCTGGCGCGCGCTGTGTGGGGCCCTCGGGCGGTTTTAGTCGTTTTTCGACCCGCAGTGCCGCTGCGCGCGCAAGCAAATAGGCGGGTTTCGCCAGCGCTCTATCGCCGTTGCATTGGGCGACGGCACGCACCCACAGCGGCTGATCGATGTGCCCCGCGTCGTATTCGCTGATGGCCGCGGCGAGGAATTTGTCGGTAATCGGCTGCGGAGCGCGCACCGCGTCCGTGACGGGCAACGTCGGCGCTTCCGCAGGAGGGGACGCCTCGGCAGGAGCCATCGTCTCTTCGACCAGGGTGAGCTCCGAGGCTCGGATACCCGATGCATAGGTCTTCATACACGCCGAGTTGCAAGCCTCGTGCCAAACGGCAGCGTACGGACAGCCCGTGGTCTACAACGCGGCCGGTTGCGATGTCCGTTGCGATGTCCGCGTTCGTTCCCAGGCGAGCTCGGCGGGCGATGGCCCAGACCGTCGCGCGTCGTGTGCGAGTTCGGTCAAGCCATGAGCGCCTTGTACCGGATGCGGTGCGGCCGCGCGCCTTCCTCACCCAGACGTTTTTTCTTGTCGGCTTCGTACTCCTGATAGTTGCCCTCGAAAAAAACCACCCGCGAGTCGCCTTCGAACGCCAGGATGTGCGTCGCGATCCGGTCGAGAAACCAGCGGTCGTGCGAGATGACGAGAACGCTGCCGGCGAACTCAAGCAGCGCGTCTTCGAGCGCGCGCAGCGTTTCGACATCGAGATCGTTCGAAGGCTCGTCGAGCAGCAGCACGTTGCCGCCCTTGAGCAAAGTCAGCGCAAGGTGCAGCCGTCCGCGCTCGCCGCCGGAAAGCGCACCGACCATTTTCTGTTGATCGGCGCCCTTGAAATTGAAGCGACCGAGGTAAGCGCGCGAGGGCATCTCGAATTTGCCGACCGTCAGGATGTCGTGCCCGCCGGAGATCGCTTCCCACGCGGTCTTGCCATCGGGCAGCGCCTCGCGCGACTGGTCGACGACGGCGAGCTTCGCCGTCGAGCCGATGACGATCTTGCCCTTATCCGGTTTTTCCGCGCCCGTGATCATGCGGAACAATGTCGTCTTGCCCGCGCCGTTCGGGCCGATGATGCCGACGATCGCACCCGGCGGCACGCTGAACGAGAGATTGTCAATCAGCAGGCGCTCGCCATAGCCCTTGCTCACGCCGTGCAGCTTGATCACTTGGTCGCCGAGTCGCTCAGCCACCGGGATAAAGATCTCCTGCGTTTCGTTGCGCTTCTGGTGCTCGTGGCTGGAAAGCTCTTCGAACCGGGCAATGCGCGCCTTGGCCTTCGCCTGGCGGCCCTTGGGATTGGTGCGCACCCACTCGAGCTCCTTCTGCATCGCCTTGATGCGCGCCGATTCCTGCTTGGCCTCGATCTCCAGCCGCTGCTCCTTCTGTTCGAGCCACGAGCTGTAGTTGCCTTTCCACGGAATGCCATAACCGCGGTCGAGCTCGAGAATCCATTCAGCCGCGTTGTCCAGAAAGTAGCGGTCGTGCGTGACGGCGATCACCGTGCCCGGAAAGCGCAGCAGGAACTGCTCGAGCCATTCGACGCTTTCGGCATCCAGATGGTTGGTCGGCTCGTCCAGCAGCAGCATGTCCGGCTTGGAGAGCAGCAGTCGGCACAGCGCGACGCGACGCTTTTCACCGCCCGAAAGCTTGCCGATGCTGGCATCCCACGGCGCGAGTCGCAGCGCATCGGCGGCAATTTCCATCTGCACTTCGGTGTCGGCGCCTGCCGCGGCGATAATGCCCTCATAGCGCGCCTGCTCGGCGGCCAGCGCGTCGAAATCGGCATCAGGCTCGGCATAAGCCGCGTAGATGCTCTCGAGCTTCTGCTTCGCCTCGAGGATTTCGCCCAGACCTTCTTCGACGGTTTCTCGTACCGACCTGTCCGGCGCGAGCTGCGGCTCCTGCGGCAGATAGCCGATGCGCATGTTCGGCATCGGCAGCGCTTCGCCTTCGTATTCCTTGTCCTCGCCGGCCATGATGCGCAGCAGGCTCGATTTGCCCGACCCGTTAAGCCCCAGCACACCGATCTTGGCGCCCGGGAAAAACGAAAGCGAAATATCCTTGAGGATGATCCGCTTGGGCGGCACGATCTTGCCCACGCGGTTCATCGTGTAGACGTACTGAGCCACGGCGTTCCTGGGCTTCTAGAAAGGGCGCGAGCGCGCCGCGATGCGCGATTATCGCCGAAGTCCGGGCGGCCACGGCGGCCGGCGGGCGAAGGAAGTCGACGCTAGCGGGTCTTGCCCGTCACGTTGCTGGTGGGATTCTTGCCGCGACTGGGCGCGACAGGCGCGTTGGCCTGCTGCTCCTCGAGAGCGCGTTGCCGTTCCGCCGCCTGCGCCTGTTCGAGCTTGATTTCCTGCCAGCGCTGCTTGTCGGCGTCGTATTTCTTGCCGATGGCGACCAGCGACTCCCTTTTCTGCGCCTGCAGCGCCGTTTGCCGCGTGAGCTCTTCGGTGACCGAATTGAGCTCGTTGTCCAGAGCCGCCGGCGCGGGCTTGCCGCCGAGGGCGGCCTTGCGCTTTTCCAGGCCCTGCTTGCGGCGCGTCATGTCAGCGATATAGGCGCCGATGGTCGACAGTTGCCCTTCCACCGTCGACACGGCGCGGGCGCGGGCGACGTCGATCTCTGCTTCGGTGGTGAACGACTGGGTTAGCGCGCGATCGCGTCGTGCCTGCTCGGCATCGGACTTGGCCACATCGCGCCGCCGCTCGGCCTCGACCTCGATCGCCTTGCGCTGCTCGGCCGTCGGCGCAGGATCGATGGTCTTGACCGACCGCCCCTGCTTGTCCAGCACCGTGGCGCCCTTGCTGACCGACTCGGGCGGTATGCGGTCGGTGTAATGGACGACGCCTTGGTCATCCACCCATTTGTACACGCCCGCCGCGGCCGCGGGGCTCGGGTCGCAGGCGAGTCCGACGGTGACGATTGCTCCGGCCAGACCCGCTGCCGAGAACCACGGACGAATGAGTTTCACGATAAGCCTTTTCCCGATCCGATGAGTTGCGTCGCGCTCAGGCGACGGCGCCATATTGCTCGCGGTACGAGCTTACGTCGCGCCGTTGCTGCGCCAGGTCCTCACGCCGCGCCAGCAGTCCCAACAGGTCGTCGAGCGTCGCAATGGCGACGACCGGAATGCCGAACTCCTGTTGCAGCTCCTGCACCGCCGAGCGCTCGCCGCGTCCGCGCTCCAGGCGATCGAAGGCGATCAGCACGCCGCCCGGGGTCGCTCCCTGCGCCCGAATGAGCTCGATGGCCTCGCGCTTGGCGCCGCCATCGGTGATCACATCGTCGACGATCAGGACGCGGCCCTTGAGCGGCGCGCCAACGATCACGCCGCCCTCGCCATGATCCTTCGCTTCCTTGCGATTGAAACTGTACGGCAGATTGTGACCTTTTGCGGCGAGCGCGACAGCCGTCACCGCGGCCAGCGTGATGCCTTTGTAGGCCGGGCCGTACAACTGGTCGCACCGCACATCCGAAGCCAGATACGCCGTGGCGTAGTACCGGCCCAGCTCAGCCAAACTTGCTCCGTCGTTGAATAGCCCCGCGTTGAAGAAGTAAGGTGTCTTGCGGCCCGCCTTAGTGACGAATGCACCGAAACGAAGCACGTGCCGTGCCAAGGCGAACTCGAGAAATTCCTGCCGGAAATCGAACATGGAGGGGCGTTACGCGAGGCCGGATTCGGCCGCAAATTATACCGCCTGCCGGTCGCCGCCGTAGTCCCCCTGGCGCGCTCGACGCTCGTGTAAACTGCGCGCCGCGACATCGTTTGCACCGTCGCGAAACTGAACATGCGCATTGTCACCCTCAACGTCAACGGCATCCGTTCGGCCGAGCGCAAGGGACTGGTGCGATGGCTCGAGCGCGTCGAACCCTGGGACGTCGTGTGTCTGCAGGAGATCAAGGCGCATTTCGACGATGTACCGAGGGCTCTGCGCGCGCCGCGCCGATCTCACGCCGCGTTTCACCACGCGCAAAAGAAAGGCTACAGCGGCGTCGCACTGTACGCACGCCGTGCGGTGCCGGTCCGAATCGGCTTCGGCAGCAGCGAGTTCGACGCCGAGGGCCGTTATCTCGAGGCCGACTTCGGGGCGCTCAGCGTCATCAGCGTCTACCTGCCCTCGGGCTCGAGCTCGCCGGCGCGCCAGCTCGCCAAGTTCCGCTTTCTCGCCGAATTCCTGCCGCATCTCGAGTCGCTGCGCCATGCGGGCAAGGAGGTGATTCTCTGCGGCGACTGGAACATCGCGCACCAGCCCATCGACCTGAAGAACTGGCGCAGCAACCAGAAGAATTCCGGGTTCCTGCCCGAAGAGCGGGCGTGGCTCACCCGCGTGTTCGACGAACTGGGGTTTGTCGATGTCTTTCGCCGCATCAACCGCGAGCCCCATCAGTACACCTGGTGGTCGAACCGCGGTCAGGCCTGGGCGAAGAACGTCGGCTGGCGCATCGACTATCAGATCGCGACGGCGGGCATCGCGGCCAGGGCCCGCACCGCCGCGATCTACACGAACCGGCGCTTCTCGGATCACGCGCCGCTCATCATCGACTACGACTACGCGCTCTGAGCGCGCTGCGGCTTTGGCCGCGGTACCGCAGCGTTGGCCGGCGTCCGCGGCCGCCCCTCCGTCCTCCGGTCCCAGGAAAGGTGCGGTTCCGCACATTTTCCTCGGCCAGCACCGCGATTTGCCGTAAGATCGCCCCGCGGTCGGGTCCGTCAGGGGAACAGGGCACGCTTCTTGCGGAGAGCACGGCCGAAGGGAGCACAACACCAAGTGGCGACCGAGGGCGGCGGAGCCGGACCGACGATATGTTCGCGCGTGCGTGCGCGCCTGGTCGCGCTCGCGTGCGCCTTCCTGGCCGCCGCGGCGCACGCGGACCTCACGGTGCCCGCGGGAAGCGTGGTGTCTCTTGGCTCCGGTGCCATCGATCTCGCCTGCACCGATGTCGTGGTCGCGGGGACGTTGCAGGTCAATGGCGGATCGCTGAAAAACGTCCGCAACCTAAGCATCCAAGCCGGCGGCATTCTGAACGGCGGGTCCGGACTGATCGAAGTCGGCGGCAACTGGACTAACGCGGGAAGCTTCGTCCCCGGCACCGGAACGGTGAATTTCCGCGAGCTGTGCTCGCCCGGATCCGCGACCATCACCGGCAATACGACGTTCCACCGCGCGAGCTTCGTGACGGCGACGGGCAGAAACTACGTGTTTGCCGTCGGCTCGACGCAGACGGTGACCTCGGTGCTCGAGATCTCCGGCACCGCCTCCAATCCGATTCAATTCAGAAGCTCGACGGCCGGGCAGGTCGCGTTCATCAATCTGCTGGCTGGCGGCACGCAATTGATCCAGCACGTCGGCGTGACCGACGTCTGGGCGACGGGCCAGTGGCTCGCGCCTTTCCAGAGCAACGAAGGGGGCGGCGGGAACGCCCACCGCTGGTTCGGTACGGGCGGCGGTGGTGGTGGTGGTGGCGGCGGTGGCGGTGGCGCATCGACAGCGATTCCGACGCTCGGCAACGCCGCGCTGGCCGCATTGGCGGCGCTGCTCGCCGCAGCGGGATCATGGTTCGCGCGGCAGCGTGCCGCACGCAGGATATCGACGCGCCGGAAGGCGCGATAGGGACTCATCATGAACGCAAAACGCTTCAGAAAACGGCCCCTCGCGATCGCGCTGGCGGCGACACTGGCATTCGGCCAGGCCAACGTGCTCGCCGCGGACGTCGAGATCAGGACACCGGCGGGTGGCGGATTCGCGGTGCGCGATTCCACCGGCACGCTGCTGCGCATGTTCCTCGATGGGTCGAGCGGCGCGCTGACCATTCCGTTCCTCACGACGGCCGCGGTGCAGCCCAATGCCGTCTGTTTCCAGAATGGCACCGGTCTGCTTGGCCAGTGCGGGCCCGGTTCGCAAGGTCCCCAAGGTCCGCAGGGCAGCGTGGGTGCGCAGGGGCCCCAAGGCGCGCAAGGTTCGGGCGGGGCCGGCGCGCAAGGGCCGCAAGGAGCGCAGGGCGCCCAGGGAACGGGCGGGACCGGCGCGCAGGGGCCACAGGGGTCTCAGGGTGTCGCCGGGGCCCAAGGGTCCCAAGGTAGTGTCGGTGCGCTCGGACCCCAGGGCAGCATCGGTGCGCAAGGTTCGGGAGGTGCGCAAGGTTCGGTCGGCGCGCCGGGCCCGCAGGGCTCCGCCGGATCGGCGGGCGCGCAGGGCGCGGCCGGTTCCCAGGGGGCACAGGGCGATGACGGCAACAGCGTTCTGAGCGGCAATGGCGTGCCGTCGAACGCGCTGGGCGTCGATGGCGATTTCTATATCGACACGTCGACCGACGCGATCTACGGACCGAAGACCGGCGGCGTGTGGGGATCGGCGCTCTCGCTCGTCGGTCCGCAGGGTTCCGCGGGCGCGCAAGGCAGCACGGGTACGCAGGGACCGCAGGGCAATGCAGGCGCCCAGGGTTCGACTGGCGTCGGAGCGCAAGGCCCGCAGGGCAATGTCGGCGGATCGGGTCCGCAGGGAACGCAAGGCACGGCCGGTGCGCAGGGCACGATCGGCGCGCAGGGTACGCAGGGCAACGTCGGTGGATCGGGTCCGCAGGGAACGCAAGGCATCGCCGGCGCGCCAGGTCCGCAGGGCAACATCGGTGGCACCGGCCCACAGGGCACGCAAGGTACGCAGGGCAACGTCGGCGCGCAGGGCGCCGTGGGTACCCAGGGTGCGCAGGGCGATGACGGCAACAGCGTTCTCAGCGGCAATGGCGTGCCGTCGAACGCGCTGGGCGTCGATGGCGATTTCTATATCGACACATCGACCGACGCGATCTACGGGCCGAAGGCCGGCGGCGTGTGGGGATCGGCGCTCTCGCTGATCGGCCCGCAAGGCGCTGCCGGCGCGCAGGGAGGCGCTGGCGCGCAAGGTTCGTCCGGTGCGCAAGGCACCGTCGGAGCCCAGGGTCCGCAAGGAGCCCAAGGCAACACCGGGACTCAAGGCACTCAGGGCAACATCGGTGGCGCAGGCCCACAGGGGACGCAAGGTACGCAGGGCAACGTCGGTGGCGCGGGACCGCAGGGTACGACCGGCGCCCAAGGCACAACGGGTGCACAAGGCACCGCCGGCGCACAAGGTACGCAGGGCAATGTCGGTGGCGCGGGCCCGCAGGGAACGCAAGGCACGACGGGCGCCCAAGGGACGACCGGCTCACAGGGACCGCAAGGC
This sequence comes from Casimicrobiaceae bacterium, assembly GCA_036493675.1. Classification (GTDB taxonomy): domain Bacteria; phylum Pseudomonadota; class Gammaproteobacteria; order Burkholderiales; family Casimicrobiaceae; genus PALSA-1003. The sequence continues at coordinate 48,680 of DASXPJ010000043.1, read as the reverse complement.
ACGGCGGGCGCGCAAGGCGGCACAGGTGCTCAAGGCTCGCAAGGCACGACGGGCGCGCAGGGCACGACCGGCGCGCAAGGTCCGCAGGGCAACGTCGGTGGATCGGGTCCGCAGGGCACGCAAGGCACAGCAGGTGCGCCAGGCACGACCGGTGCGCAAGGTCCGCAGGGCAACGTCGGTGGATCGGGTCCGCAGGGAACACAAGGCACGACCGGTGCGCAAGGTGCACAGGGTACGCAAGGGACCGCCGGCTCGTCCGGCGCGCTTGCTGCGGTGCCTATTACCACGATCATCGCGAACTACGCAGTGGCTCTCACCGATAGCGTCGTGCTGTGCAACGGGGCGGGGACGGGCGCCGCCGGCGTGACGGTCACACTGCCTGCGGCGGCGGGCAACACGGGCCGGATATTCCGGGTCAAACGGATCAATGCGAACAACGCCACGCAGGACCGTTGCTTCCTGACGCCGGTGGGCACGAGCGCCGGCACCGCAACCGTCACGCTGGACCCACCCGATGCGACGGCCACCAACGTCAACAGTACGCTGACTGTCGTTTCCGATGGCACCAAATGGTGGGTTATCGCGGCCGGTCCGTAGGCTGCGTGGCGGCGCCACGCCGTACTGGCGGCGCCCTCGCTGCCCGTCGAGAGCTGGTCGAATGAGGGCGCGCCGGAGGGCGGCGCGCCTTCAGATTTCGCACACGCCGGGCTGGCGCTGACCCTTGAGCGCGACCAGATCGCCGTAGACGTACAGGATATTGTGCGTCCGGTGCCATTCGGTCGGGAAGGTCTGCCACACGCGCGGCGCCTGGAAGCGGCAGCGCACGCCCGGAACATAGCGCGCCTGCTCACGGCGCGTGTAATACCAGAACGAATTCGGATTCCAGAACGACACGTGCGTCGGATCCTGAAACGCACCGCGGCCGTCGGTGGACGGTGTGCGCGAGATGATCCAGCCGCCGGGCGCGAGCACGCGATAGAGCTCGTTCATCAGACCGACGATGCATTTTGCGGCCACGCCGTCCGCGCCATGGTCGCAGGTCGAATCGCGGCAGGTCGGAACGTGCTCGAGAAAATCGAAGGCGCGTACGCAGCCTGCGGAATTGTCAGGGAGCGGCAGCCCGTTGCGGATGTCGCAATGGAGGTCGGCGTCGTGTAGATCGACGCTGAGAAAGCCCGCCGGACATCCGGTCGCACCGCCGAGATCGTACATCGGCAGGCCTTTGCGCCGGCTCCACTCGGCGATCAGCCCGTAGATATAGTTGTTCGAAACTTCCTGCTGTCGCTGCTGAATCTCGGCGTTGCGCTGAAGGTAGGTGTTCTGGCCGTCAGCCTGCAACCGGTAGAGGTAGAGACATTCGGCCAGATGACGGAATTCGACGCCGGCCAGATACGTGCGGCAGACCAGATCGTGGTCATCGGCGACGGCGATGGTCGAGTCGTGTCCGGCTGCACGGCGATAGGCATCGCGGGTCCACGCCCGGACGTGATTCGGCGCGAAGAAGATCAGATGCAGCGAGCTGGGGTCGGGATCGAAAGCGCGCATCGCCGTGTAGTAGCGGCCGCCCTGCGTCACCGCGTAGGATTCCCAGCCGTAAGCCTTGTCGTAGACTTCGCAGCTGCCGTCGGCGCGGAAATTGGCGAAATCGGAATAGACGAAGCCTGCGCCTTCGGTGACCGCAGCCGCGATCTTGGCCAGTGCTGTGGGTAGCAGAAGATCGTCGTGATCGAGCTCGACAAACACGTCGCCGCCGCACTGCTCGCAGGCAAAGCGCTTGAGGGCGCCCACGCCGAGCTTGGCGATCCAGTCGGGAGCGACCACGATGCGCACGCGCGCATCGTCGCGGATGCGTTGCGGCACATCGAACGCCGGGCCGTTGGGGACGAGCACCCACTCCCAGTCGACGCCTTCCTGCGCCACGAGGGACGCGTGGGCCTCGGCGAGATAGTCCGCCTTATGGGTGGGAGTGAAAATGCTGATCTTCATCGCGCGCGGGAGGGGCGTGGTCGGATGCGGCATTCTACCTATCACCGGCGAATCAGGGTGCCGGCTCGCGCGGCACAAAGCGAAACGGCGGACCGGGGAGGATTAGACTCGTGGCTGCGCGATCGCTGTCGCAGCACGCATGCTGTTCCGATGCTCTCGCCTGCCGATCGTGCGCGCTCTTGCCGGCTCCATGCTGCGTTTCGATAACATAACCCTCGCCCGCGGCAGCAATCGCCTGCTCGAAGCCGCATCGCTGACCATCCACCCCGGCCACAGGATCGGCCTGGTCGGCGCCAACGGCAGCGGCAAGTCATCGTTGTTCGCGCTGTTGCGTGGCGAGATCTCCACCGACGCAGGTGAGGTGACGCTGCCAGCCGCCTGGGTGATCGCGCACGTCGCCCAGGAAACGCCGGCGGCTGCGGCGCCCGCCATCGACTACGTGCTAGACGGAGACGTGGAACTCCGGGCGGTGGAGCTGGCGCTGCGCGAGGCCGAGGCCGCCGCCGAAATCGACGCGCATGGCGGCGGCGAACACCTGGCCGAGCTGCATTCCCGCTTCGAGGCGATCGGCGGCTACAGCGCCCGGGCGCGTGCCGCGTCGTTGCTCGCCGGCCTGGGCTTCAGCGCCGTGCGCCAGAGCGATCCGGTGGCCAGCTTCTCCGGCGGCTGGCGAATGCGCCTGAACCTCGCGCAGGCGTTGATGTGCCGCTCCGACCTGTTGCTGCTCGACGAACCGACCAACCACCTCGATCTGGATGCGGTGCTCTGGCTCGAGGACTGGCTGGCGCGCTATCCGGGCACGCTGCTGCTGGTCGCGCATGATCGCGATTTTCTGGATGCAGTAGTCACGGAAATCGCGCACCTCGAGGGTAAGAAGCTGCGCATGTATACCGGCAACTATGCCCAGTTCGAGCGGGAGCGCGCGCTCTCGCTCGCGTTGCAGCAATCGGCGTACGTCAAGCAGCAGAAGCAGATCGCGCATCTGCGCTCGTATATCGACCGCTTCCGCGCCAAGGCGACCAAAGCAAGGCAGGCGCAGAGCCGGATCAAGGCGCTGGAGCGAATGGAGCTGATCGCTGCCGCACACATCGACAGCCCGTTCTCGTTCACGTTTCCTGCGACCGGCATCCGCGCGCGACAGCTGCTCAAGCTCGACCACGCGACACTTGGGTACGGCGACCAGGCGATCCTGCCCGATATCGACTGGGCCATCCTCGCCGGCGCGCGTATCGGCCTGCTCGGCCCCAACGGCGCGGGGAAGTCGACGCTCCTGCGCGCCATCGCAGGCGAGCTCGCGCCCATCCGCGGCGAGCGGCTGACCGCACAGGGGTTGGCCATCGGCTATTTTGCCCAGCACCAGGTCGAGCAGCTTCGCCTCGATCAAAGCGCGCTGTGGCACCTGCAGCAGATCGAGCCGAGCACGCGCGAGCAGGCGTTTCGCGACTTTCTCGGCGGGTTTGATTTTCGTGGCGACCGGGTCGGCGCGCCGGTGCGGGAATTTTCCGGCGGTGAAAAAGCAAGGCTCACGCTGGCGTTGCTGGTGCGGCAGCGACCGAATCTGCTGCTGCTCGACGAGCCGACCAATCACCTCGACATCGACATGCGCGAAGCGCTGACCGAAGCGCTGCAGGACTACACCGGCGCGCTGATCGTCGTCGCGCACGACCGCCATCTGCTGCGGGCTACGGCCGACGAGTTGTGGCTGGTCGCCGACGGCAGGCTGGCGCCTTTCGACGGCGACCTGGACGATTACCGTCAATGGGTGCTGACGGGTCGGTCGCGAGAGGCGATGTCAGACGGGGCAGAAGCGACGGCGCTCGTGTCTGACCGACGGACCCAGAAACGGGCGGAAGCGCAGGCCCGCCAACGCTTGTCGGAGCTGCGCAGGCCGTTGCAACAGAGGGTCGAACGGATCGAGCGGGAGATCGATCAGCTTTCGACCGAAAAGCGCTCGCTCGACGATTGGCTGGCGACCCCGGAGGCCTATGTCGACGAGAACAGAGCGCAGCTCGTCTCCTCGCTGGCGCGGCGGGGCGACCTCGCCTGGCAGCTCGCGCGCACCGAAGCGGAGTGGCTCGAGCTGCACGAAGCGCTGGAGCGAACGGCCGGCTGAGTGCCGCTCATGAGCCTGGATCAGGCTGCCTTGTGCGCGACCGTTTCTTCCTCGCCGGGCAGCGGCGCGCCCCAGGGCGCGACCCGGAGCAGCAACGCCATGCCGGGTAGCGCCAGCCCGACGCACAGCAGGTAGAAGTCGAACCAGCCGATGGCGTCGACGATCCACCCGGTCGTCGCATTGATCAGTGAGCGCGGTACGGCGGCAAGACTCGTGAACAGCGCGAACTGCGTTGCCGTATAACGCGGATCGGTGGTGCGCGCGATGAATGCGGTGAACGCGGCGGTACCCAGGCCGACGCCGAGCGCCTCGAAGGCGATGACGCCGGCGAGCAACAGCCGGTCCGGCCGGTTCACATAGGCGAGCCACGCGAATCCGAGGATCGACACGACCTGGACGATGCCGAACAGCCACAGTCCGCGATTGATCCCGATCCTGAGCATCCAGATGCCGCCGAGCAAGCCGCCCAGCACGCTCGCCCACAGTCCGGCATTCTTGGCGATCAGGCCGATCTCCGACATCGTAAAGCCGGTATCCAGGTAGAACGGCGTCGCCAGCGCGGTCGCCATGCTGTCGCCCAGCTTGTAGAGAAAGATGAAGGCCAGTACGAGCAACGCCTGCCGCCAGCCGGCGCGAACGATGAATTCGTGGAATGGCTCGACGATTGCCTCGCGCAGCGTGCGCGGCGCCGCGCGCGAGCGCGCCGGCTCGGCGATCAGCAGCGTGTTAACGATGCCCGGAAGCATGAACAGCGCAGTGATGAAAAAGACGCTCTGCCAGGGCAGGCGGTCGGCGAGGATCAGCGACAGCGCACCGGGAACGAGGCTGGAGATTCGATAGGCCTGCACGTGGATCGCGTTGCCGAGCCCCAGCTCGGCATCGGGCAGCAGCTCGCGGCGATAGGCATCCAGCACGATGTCCTGGGTGGCGGCAAAGAAGGCGACGGCGGCGGCCAGATAGGCGATCGTCCATAAATCGCGCGTCGGCGCGAGCACGCCGAACAGCGGCAGCGATGCGATCAGCGCGATCTGCGTGGCCAGCATCCAGCCGCGGCGTCGCCCGAGCAGCGGCAGCGCATAGCGATCGACCAGCGGCGACCAGATGAATTTCCAGGTGAAAGGCAGTCCGATCAGCGCGAACAAGCCGATCGCCTTCAGGTCGACGTGCTCGGTGCGCAGCCACGCCGGCAGCAGGTTGATGAGTATGTAGAGCGGTAGGCCCGAGCTGAAGCCGGTGAAGATGCAGATCAGCATCCGCCGGTTGAACAGCGCTTTTGCCAGCGGAAGCTTGGGCTCGCTCATCGCCGGCATTGTAGCGAAGCAGGGCGAGCGAAACGCGCGCGCTACGATTTCAGGCGGCCGCGCCGCGCCGGAAGCGATAGATTGCCAGCGATCCGAACAGATTCGGGAGCAGCGCCACGCGCCGCGCCTCGTGCAGCACGACGCGCTCGAGCACGTCAAACTGGCGTTCCGCGCAGAACGCGTCGAAATCCGCGACCGTGCACAGGTGGATGTTCGGCGTGTCGTACCACTGGTACGGCAGATTCGTCGATACCGGCATGCGTCCAGCCATGACTTGCAGGCGGTGTGACCAGTGCCCGAAATTCGGGAACGTGACGATCGCCTCGCGGCCCACGCGCAGCATTTCGAGCACGATTTCCTCGGTGTGTCGCATCGCCTGCAGGGTCTGCGACAGGATCACGCTGTCGAACGACCGGTCATCGAAGCCGGCGAGGCCGCTTTCGAGATCGCTCTGAATGACGTTGACGCCGTTGCCGATCGACGCCAGCACGCCGGTATCGTCGATCTCTATGCCGTAGCCGAAAGCGCCGCGCGACCCGCGCAGGTAGGCGAGCAGGCTGCCGTCGCCGCACCCCAGGTCGAGCACGCGCGCGTTCGGCGCGATCCAGCCGGCGATCGTCGAGAAGTCGGCGCGGGTTGAATAGCTCATCCGGCGGCGGCCTCCTCGACCAACGCCGACAGCTCACGCGCCCGTAGTCGGCCGCGGTCGCGATTCGCCTCGCGCGATCCCCATGCTACGCATGGGGCCCCTCGCCGCGGGCTCACACGACCTCCTCCTCGGCAGCGCGGGCGAGATACGCGCGTACGATCGCGTGGTATTGCGGCGTGTCGAGCAGGAACGCGTCGTGTCCGTGCGGCGCGGCGATTTCGGCGTAACAGACGTCGCGCCGGTTGTCGACCAGCGCCTTGACGATCTCCCGGGACCGCGCCGGCGAGAAGCGCCAGTCGGTGGTGAATGCGATCACCAGGAAGCGGCAGCGCGCCGGCGAGAGAGCCAGCGCCAGATCGCCGCCGCTGGCCGACGCCGGATCGAAATAGTCGAGCGCCTTGGTGATGCCGAGATAGGTGTTGGCGTCGAAGTACTCGGCGAACTTCTCCCCCTGATAACGCAGGTACGATTCGATCTCGAACTCGGTCGCGAACGAGTAGTTGAGGCCGTCGCGCAGCTGCCGCCCGAAGCGCTCGCCCATCTGTTCGTCGGAGATGTAGGTGATGTGTCCGACCATGCGCGCGACGCGCAAGCCGCGCAGCGGCTTGACTCCGTAATCGTAATAGTGGCCGGCGTGGAAGTCGGGGTCGGTCATGATCGCCGCGCGCGCGACTTCGTTGAATGCGATGTTCTGCGCCGAGAGGTTCGGCGCCGCCGCGATCACCAGTGCGCGACCGAGCCGCTGCGGATAGCGGGTCGCCCAGGCGAGCGCCTGCATGCCGCCGAGGCTGCCGCCCATGACCGCGGCGAAGCGCTCGATCTCCAGCCGGTCGGCCAGGCGCGCCTGCGCGTCGACCCAGTCTTCGACGGTGACGATCGGGAAATCGGCACCCCACGGCTTGCCTGTGGCCGGGTTGATCGAGGCGGGCCCGGTCGAACCGAAGCAGCTGCCGAGATTGTTGACACCGACGACGAAAAAACGATCGGTATCGACCGGCTTGCCCGGGCCGACCATGTTGTCCCACCAGCCTTCCTGGCCGTCCTCACCCGCATGGACGCCGGCGACATGGTGCGAGGCGTTGAGTGCATGACAGATCAGGATCGCGTTCGACCGTGCGGCGTTGAGCGTGCCGTACGTCTCGTAGACGAGCTCGAACGCCGGCAGCGACGCGCCGGAGCGAAGCGCGAGCGTCGAGTCGAACGCCGCGCGCTGGGGCGTCACCAGACCCACTGAAGTCGGCGTCCGAGTCAAGGCGAAGGGCGGCGCTGTCGCCGCGATACGATATCCGGCAATAAAAAACCCGATCAGCTTGGCGCCAACCGGGTCGGATATCCGCCGCCGCTTTAGCCGTATTTGTCACGGAAACCTAAGACGAGGCCTCCGTTGCGCCCGCAAGCTGATCGTCAAATCGGCGCGTGGGTCCTAGTCTAGCGTCGCGCACGCGAAAGTCAATCGTTGAGCTCGTCGAGCAGCCCGGCGATCTTGGCCGGTTCCTCGCCGCGCAAGAGCCGTCTGACCAGCGGGCGGATCTCGCCCAGATCGGTCATCAGCACTTGCTGCTTGACGGCCAAAAGGTGCGCCGGATGCATCGAAAAATTGCGCAGGCCCATGCCGAGCAGCAAGCGCGTCAGCCGTGATTCACCCGCCATCTCACCGCAGACCGCGATCGGGACTTCGGCCTTGCCGGCGGTCGCGATCGCCAAGGCGATCAGCTTGAGCACCGCCGGATGGAGCGAATCGTAGAGGTGCGATACGGCCTCGTCGGCGCGATCAACGGCCAGCGTGTACTGGATCAGGTCGTTGGTTCCGATCGACAGGAAATCCAGGCGCCTGGCGAACGACTCGATCGTGAGCACCGCTGCGGGAATCTCGATCATGCCGCCGATTTCGATCGAGGGATTGAACGGCAGGCCGCGCTCCAGAAGGTTGCCCTTGGCCTGCGCCAGCAACGTCAAGGTCTGGTCGATCTCGCCGGTCGAAGCGAGCATCGGCAGAAGGATCCGGACGTTGCCGTAGTGCGACGCACGCAGGATGGCCCGGAGCTGCGTCAGGAAAAGGCGCGGCTCGGCCAGGCAGAAGCGCACGGCGCGCAGCCCCAGCGCGGGATTCGGCGCGACCCGCACGAGGCCGTCGAGCCCTTCCTTATTCTTGTCGGCCCCCAGGTCGAAGGTGCGAATGACCACTGGTTTGCCGCGCATTCCGGCCGCGACCTGACGATAGGCCTCGAACTGCTCGTCCTCGGAAGGCAATCCCTGCCGATTGAGAAACAGAAATTCGCTCCGGAAAAGACCGATGCCTGCGGCGCCGTTCTCCAGCGCCTGGGGCAGATCGTCCGGCAGTTCGATATTGGCGAACAGCTCGATCTCCGTGCCATCGATCGTGGTCGCGCGCGTCGTCCTGAGCCGCTTCAGCTTCTTGCGCGCGAGCTCGAGCTCGTCCTGCTTGAGGCGATATTCGGCGAGTACCGAACGATCGGGATTGACGATGACGACGTTCTTGGCGCCGTCGACGATCAGGAGCTCGTGCTCGCGGATCAGGCCGCGCGCGTTATGCGTCGCCACCACCGCCGGCACGTTGAGGCTGCGCGCGACGATGGCGGTGTGGGAGCTGGTCCCTCCCAGGTCGGTCAGGAAGGCCGCGAAGTGATGGCTCTTGAATTGTATGACGTCGGCCGGCGAGAGATCGTGCGCGACCAGGATCGTCTCGTCTTCGGCGCTGGCGGGACGCCGCTGCGCTTTGCCGAGCAGGACCTTGAGCACGCGCTCCACCACCTGCACGACGTCGGCCTTGCGCTCGCGCAGGTAGGGATCCTCGATCGAATCGAACTGCTCGACCAGCACGTTCATCTGCTGCGTCAACGCCCACTCGGCGTTGCAGAGCTGCTCGGCGATCATCCGCTTCGGCGCTTCGGACAGCGTCGGATCGGTCAGGATCATCCAGTGCACGTCGAGGAAAGCGCCGAACTCGGCCGGCGCGTCGCCCGATGTCATCGCGCCATGCAGCGCTTCCAGTTCCTTCTGGACTGCCCGCACGGCGAGGGAGAGGCGCTCGACCTCGGCGGCGACCTGCTCGGGACGGATGGCGTAATGCGCGACTTCCAGCGTCGCATGCGAGACGAGCTGCGCCCGCCCGATGGCGACGCCGCCCGAGACGCCGATGCCATGCAGGACGAAGCTCACCGGCGTGAGCGTCGGGTCAGCGCGCTTCGCCGAAACCGTCGCCGATCAGCTGCACCATCGCCACCATCGCCGCGGCCTCGTCCGGTCCGCTGGTCTCGAGCGTGATCGTGCTGCCCACGCTGGCCGCGAGCATCATGACCGCGACCATGCTGCGGGCGCTGGCCCGCCGTCCATTGACGATCAGCCAGACGCTGCAACGAAACTGCGACGCGAGACGCACAATCTGCGCTGCCGCGCGCGCATGGAGACCCAAGCGATTGGTGATGCCGATGGAAAGAGTTTGCATGATCGTGGCGCCCGTCGCAGTTGAGGTGAGAGCCTGCGCGCCTGGCTGCAGCCGGAAAGCACGCTTGTTCATTGAGCCTGCGCTTTCGACTTTGGTTCCGCGAATGCTGCAATCCGATGTGTCGGCCCGCGGCGACGGTGTGTTGCGCTCGCGCCACGGTTGTCATTGGCCTTCGCCGAAGCAATCGCCGATCAATGCGCTGATTGCGTCGAGCGCTTCGCCCTCGTCGGGGCCGTCCGTCTCGAGTACGACCCGCGCACCCTTGCCCGCGGCCAGCATCATCACCCCCATGATGCTCTTGGCATTGATCTTGCGTCCGTTGCGTGCAAGCGACACATCGCACTGATATTTCGCGGCCAGCTGCGTCAGCTTGGCCGACGCCCGTGCGTGCAGTCCCAGCTTGTTGACGATCTCAATTTCGCGTTGCTGCATAGATCGGGTCCACTTCGACGCGCACGACCCCGTCGCAACCGCCGCTGATGGCTTTCTTGATCATCGTGTCCATGCCCTTGCCGCGATAGGTGAAGGCACGCACGAGCATCGGCAGGTTCACGCCGGCGACCGCCTCGATTCGCCCGGGTTGCAGCAGCTTGATCGCCAGATTGCAGGGAGACGCGCCGTAGATGTCCGAGAAGATCAGTACACCATCGCCACTATCGAGCGTCTTGACGATCTCCCGCGCCCGGGGCAGCAGTGCGAGCGGATCGTCGGCGGCGCCCACGCGCATGCCCTCGAACTGGGGCGGTCGGCTGCCGAGGACGTGGGTCACCGCGCCGATCAGGCTGTCGCTCAAGGTGCCGTGGGCGACGATGAGGATGCCGATCATGGTGCCTTCCCCCCGGCAGGCTGCTTGCTGAGTCTATTGCGCAGCATTTGTCATTGAACCGTCAGGCTACGCCTCGCCCGCGCGGGTGGTTTATCTTAGCACGCGCGCACGCGCCCCAAGCCTGCGCAGGGCAGGGTTTCAGCGCGCACGCACGCTACGTTCCAGCGCCTGCGCGAAGTCACCGGCGACATCGGTGCCGGTCTGCTGGCTGATCTCGACGAACCCGGTCGGACTGGTGACGTTGACCTCGGTCAGATAGTCGCCGATGACGTCGAGCCCGATGACGAAAAGACCCTTCGGCGCGAGCGCACGGCCGACGGTGTCGGCGATCTCGCGGTCCCGCGCCATCAGCGGGCGTGCCACACCGCGGCCGCCGGCCGCCAGATTGCCGCGGGTCTCCCCGGCCTTGGGAATCCGCGCGAGCGCGTGCGGCGTCGGCTCGCCGGCGATCAGGATGATGCGCTTGTCGCCCTCGGCGATTTCGGGAATGAAGCGCTGCGCCATCACGCTGCGCGCGCCCCAATGCGCCATCGTCTCGAGGATGACGTTGCGGTTGACGTCGTCGCGCCGCACGCGAAAGATCGACGAGCCGCCCATGGCATCGAGCGGCTTCAGGATCACGTCCGCCTGCTCGTCGATGAAGCCGGCGATGAGCTCGGGGTCACGCGTGACGAGCGTCGGCACGGTGAATTGGGGAAATTCGGCGATCGCCCATTTCTCGTTGTGATCGCGGATCGCCCGCGGGCCGTTGATGACGTACGCGCCTTCGTGCTCGGCCGCCTCCAGCAGATAGGTCGAGTAGACGTATTCCATGTCGAACGGGGGGTCCTTCCGCATCACCACCGCGTCGAACGAAGCGAGCGGCCGCGTGGCGGTTTCGCCCGCGCGATACCAGTCGTGATCGTCGGCCGTGACCTCCGCGCGGCGCACCCGCGCCTGGGTCAGACCCTCACGCCAGAACAGTTCCCTGGGCTCGGCCAGAAACAGACCGTGGCCGCGCGCCTGCAAGGCGCGCATCATGGCGACGCTGGTGTCCTTGTAGGCCTTCAGCCCTTCGGGCGGATCGATGATGAAGGCGAATTCCATCGCGCTTTAGCGGCGGTGGCGGGGGCTCATCGTACCGTAAATCGCCGGCAGCCGAAGTCGGGCGTCGCCCGCCAGGACCCGCGCGCGGCTCGTCCCATTTAGGCACAGATTTACCTGTTTCGACTTCCGCCGTCGGGCCTTATCATTATGAATATCAATGAGAGTCTGGCTGCCCGTCAGGTATAGGTACGTTGCCGCATATGGCCGCCCGTGGGCAGGGCGAGCGTCATGAGCGACATGCCGGCGGCGCTGGCGCAGGCGTGGCACATGGTCGTCGCGCTCGATCCCCGGCTCGGCGGCATCGTCGGCCTGAGCCTGCGCGTCAGCCTCAGCGCCGTCGCGATCGCCAGCCTCGTCGGTCTCCCGCTCGGCGCGCTGATTGCCGTCAGTCGCTTTCCGGCACGACGGGCAACGATCGTCCTGCTGAACGCGCTGATGGGGCTGCCTCCCGTGGTGGTCGGGCTGCTGGTCTATCTGCTGCTCTCGCGCGCCGGTCCGCTCGGCGCGATGGGCCTGCTGTTCACGCCGACGGCGATGGTCATCGCGCAGGCGATCCTGATCACGCCGATCATCGCCGCGCTGACGCGTCAGGTCGTCGAGGACGCCTGGCTCGGATATCGCGAGCAGCTTCGTTCGCTGGGCGAAACCCGTTTCGGCGCGGTGACCACCTTGCTTTGGGACCTGCGCTTTTCGCTGGTCACGATCGTGCTGTCGGGCTTCGGCCGGGCCGCGGCCGAAGTCGGTGCAGTGATCATCGTCGGCGGCAATATCGACGGCGTCACGCGGGTGATGACCACGGCCATCGCGCTCGAAACCAGCAAGGGTGACCTGCCGCTCGCGCTCGGCCTCGGCGTGATCCTGGTCGCGATCGTAGTCGCGCTCAACGCCGCGGCCTACCTGGTCAACGAAACCGCGCAGCGGCGCTACGGGTGATACCAGCGATGGACATGCGCGCGCCGATGTCGCTTTTGCCGCTGCGCCTCGATGGCGTGGTCTTTGCCGCCGGCCCGCGCCGCATCATCGATGGTGTATCCCTGACCATCGAGGCGGGGCTACGCACGGTGATCGTCGGGCCGAACGGCGCGGGAAAAAGCGTATTGCTTCGCCTGTGCCACGGTTTGCTTCAGCCCTCGGCCGGATCCGTCTGCTGGAACACGGCGGAGGTGCCGGGTGCGCCGCGGCGCCAGGCCATGGTCTTCCAGCGCCCGATGCTGCTGCGGCGCTCGGCGCTGGCCAACGTCACCTACGCGCTCGGCGTCGCCGGTGTGCGCCATGGCCTGCGGACCGCGCGCGCTCGCGATGCGCTGCGCAAGGTCGGCCTCGAGTCGCTTGCGGCGCAGCCGGCGGGCGTGCTGTCCGGGGGCGAGCAGCAGCGCCTCGCACTCGCCCGGGCCTGGGCGCTGCAGCCCGAAATCATTTTTCTGGACGAACCCACGGCGAGCCTCGATCCGGGGGCGACGGCCGAAGTCGAGAAGGTGATCGCTGCGATGTTCGCCGCCGGCACCAAGATCGTCCTGGTCACCCACAACCTGGGACAGGCGCGGCGCCTGGGCGACGAGATCCTGTTCCTGCATCAGGGCCGCCTGGTCGAACGCGCGCCAGCGGAGCGCTTTTTCCGCCAACCCGGATCCACCGAAGCGAAGCAGTTCCTCGAAGGAGAATTGCCATGGTAGCCACACGACAGCTATTGGTCGCATCCGCCCTCCTGCTCACTGCGCTCGCGCCGCTGTCCACGCGCGCCGACGAGCCGTTCATCACCGTGGCCTCGACCACGTCGACCGAGCAGTCGGGCCTGTTCGGACACCTCTTGCCGATTTACGAGAAAAAAAGCGGCGTCAAGATTCACGTGGTCGCTCTCGGTACCGGACAGGCGCTCGACGTCGCGCGGCGCGGTGACGCCGACGTCGTATTCGTGCACGCGCGTGCGGCCGAAGAGAAGTTCCTCGCCGAAGGCGAGGGCGTGAGACGGTTCCCGGTGATGTACAACGACTTCGTGCTGATCGGACCGAAGCGCGATCCGGCCAAGATCGGTGGCGGCAAGGACATCGTTGTGGCGCTCAAGAAGCTGGAGGCCGCGCACGCGCCCTTCGTCTCGCGAGGAGACCGCAGCGGCACGCACATGGCCGAGCTCGCGTTGTGGAAGACCGCCGGCATCGATATCGACAAGAGCAAGGGCGCCTGGTATCGCGATACGGGACAGGGTATGGGGCCGGCGCTCAATACGGCGTCGTCGATGGGTGCCTACATCCTGGCTGATCGAGGGACCTGGCTCGCCTTCAAGAATCGCGGCGATCTCACGATCCTGGTCGAAGGCGACAAGCGGCTGTTCAACCAATACGGAGTGATGCTGGTCAATCCCGCCAAGCATCCGAACGTCAAAAAGGCGCTGGGCCAGCAATTCATCGACTGGCTCATCTCGCCGACGGGCCAGGCAGCGATCGCCGCCTACAAGATCAACGGCGAGCAGCTGTTCTATCCGAACGCGGGCGACGGGGCGGCCTAGTGGCCTGTGCCGTAAGGCGCCACCGGCACCGCGTTGCCAGGCGTTATATACGACGATATATTACCCGGCCCGGATACCGGCAAAGCTCCCTTGACCCAACTCTGGAACCGGCTCGCGCCGAAGATCGCCCTTCTCGTTCTGTCGGCGCTTCCCGCCACTGCAGCGCATGCCGCCGACCTCACGGTGTTCGCGGCCGCGAGCCTCAAGGAAGCTCTGGATTCGCAGGTCGCCCGCTTCGCATCCGATACGGGCATCCATGCGTCCGTCGCCTACGCCGCAAGCAGCGCCTTGGCGCGGCAGATCGCCGCCGGTGCGCCCGCGGATGTCTTCATTTCCGCCGACGGCGACTGGATCGAATACCTCGAAGCGCAGAAGCTTCTTCGTCCGGGAACGCGTGTTTCGCTGCTGCGCAACCGCCTGGTGCTGATTGCGCCCGTCGCTTCGCGCATCGCGCTGCGCATCGCGCCAAGCTTCCCCCTTGCCGCGGCGCTGGCCGGCGGAAGACTGGCGATGGCCAATCCGGACGCCGTTCCCGCCGGCAGGTACGGTCGCGACGCGCTTCGCTCGCTGGGAGTCTGGACCAGCGTCGAGCAGCACACCGCTCGGACAGAGAACGTGCGCGTGGCCTTGCTGCTGGTGTCCCGCGGCGAAGCGCCGCTCGGCATCGTCTATGCGACCGATGCGCTCGCGGATGCGGGAGTCCGCGTCGTTGACATCTTTCCGGAAGACACGCACGCACCGATCGTCTACCCGGTCGCAATCGTCGCATCGAGCCACTCGCACTATGCGCAGGGTTTCCTCGATAGTCTCGTCTCGCCTGCGGCACGCACCATCTGGACGCAGCACGGATTCGCGATGGCTGACTGAGCAGGCATCATGACAAGCAGCGCCGAACTCGGCATCGTCCTGCTGAGCCTCAAGGTCGCCATGGTCGGCGTCGCCTGCAGCCTGCCGCCAGCGATCTTCTTCGCCTACGTACTCGCCCGCACTCGTTTTCCCGGCAAGACCCTCGTCGATGTGTTCGTGCATCTGCCCTTGGTGCTGCCGCCCGTGGTCGTCGGCTTCGGCCTGCTGCTGCTGTTCGGAATCCACGGCTTTGTCGGGTCGCGGCTGGCCGACTGGTTCGGCATCGTGTTTGCCTTCCGCTGGACCGGGGCGGCGCTTGCGGCCGCGATCATGGGCTTCCCTCTGATGGTGCGGGCGATCCGCCTGTCGATCGCGACAATCGACCGCCGTCTGGAAACGGTCGCGCGCACGCTCGGCGGTTCGCGCGCCTGGGTGTTCGCGTCGATCACGCTGCCGCTCGCGTTGCCGGGAATCATCACCGGCGCGCTGCTTTCGTTCGCGCGAAGCCTCGGCGAATTCGGCGCGACGATCACTTTCGTCTCCAACATTCCCGGCGAAACCGAGACGCTGCCGCTGGCCATTTATGCATTCGTGCAGACGCCCGGCGGCGACGCCCAGGCGATCCGCCTGTCGCTCATCGCCGTGGCCCTGTCGATCGCCGCGCTGATCGCGTCGGAGTGGATGACGCGACGATCGCGCAAGACGGAATCGGCCGATGATCGACGTTGACATCGAGCAGCGCCTGGGCGCCTTCGAGCTCGCGGTGGCGTTCCGCGCCGAAGCGCCGATCGTCGGGCTCTTCGGCCGCTCGGGGTCGGGCAAGACCAGCATCGTCAACGCGCTGGCCGGTACCAGTCGGCCGCGGCGCGGGCGCATCGTCATCAATGGCGAGACGCTGTTCGACAGCGCGCGCGGCATCGACCTGCCGCCCGAAAAAAGACGCCTCGGCTACGTGTTCCAGGACGGGCTGCTGTTCCCGCACCTTGACGTCGAAGCGAACCTGCTGTACGGGTTGCGCCGAGCGCCGGCCGCAGCGCGCGTCATCGATCCCGCGCATGTCGTCGAGCTCCTCGGTCTCGGCTCACTGCTGCGTCGTTCGCCCGAAAGGCTCTCCGGGGGCGAAAAGCAGCGGGTCGCGATCGGCCGGGCGCTGCTCGCGCAGCCGCGGCTGCTGCTCATGGATGAACCGCTCGCCTCGCTCGACGTGTTGCGCCAAAACGAGGTGCTCCGTTATATCGAGCAACTGCGCGACGATCTGCACATCCCGATCGTTTATGTAAGCCACGCGGTCGGCGAGATCACGCGGCTGGCCGATACCGTCGTGCTGTTGGCCGACGGCAAGGCGCTGGCGGCCGGACCGGTCGACGAGGTGATGGGTCGTATCGATTTGCGCCCGCACACCGGGCGCTACGAAGCGGGGTCGGTGTTCGACACCGTCGTCGCCGCGCACGATCTGACCTATGGGTTGACCACGCTGCGCTTCGAGGGCGGCGAGCTGGTCGTGCCCAACGTCGAAGCGCTCGGTGGCGAGCGCGTGCGCGTTCGCATCCGCGCCCGCGACGTGGCGCTGGCGTTGACGCGCCCTGCGGGATTGAGCGTGCTCAACGTGCTGCCGGCAACGGTGCTGGCGATATCGAGTGAAGAAGGTCCGATCTCGGAGGTGCAGTTGCGCATCGGTCCAGCGCCGCTCCTGGCACGCGTCACGCGCCGCTCCGTGCACGAGCTGATGCTGCGAGACGGGCAGCAGGTCTATGCGTTGATCAAGGCGGTCTCGCTCGACCGGCGCAGCGTGGGTTACGCCTAGCGCTCATCCGAGGTTACGGTTTGGCGAAGCGGGTCAACGCGCGAATGTCCGCCGCGGCCGCGCGCGCCGCGCTGCGCTCGATGCGGCGGTAGCGTTCGATGACTTCGCTGCCGAGTTTGGTCAGACGCGCACCGCCGCCACGCCTGCCTCCGGCCTCCGCTTCGACCAGCGGTGTGCGGAAACAGCGATTCATCGTATCCACCAGCAGCCACGCGCGGCGGTACGACATGCCAAGCACGCGGGCCGCGGCGGTGATCGAGCCGGTTGCCTCGATCTTTTCCAGCAGGTCGATCTTGCCGGGACCGACGGCGATGTCGTCGCCCCGGTGCATGCGCAGGCGAAACTGGACGCGGACCTTCACGCGAGGCGGGAACGCGCGCCGGGATTTCCGCGGCATGCGGTCGATCGTCACGACGCCCTTGACCAAGGCGTCGTACTTATCTTGCCGAGAATCGCTTGCGCTTGAGCAGCGGCGAGCCATCCCCCCGGCGCCCGACGATCTCGTGGGTTGCGCCCGCGGGAAGGGGCTTCCCGGCTTGCACCGCTTCGCCCCGGGCCACGATGCCTCGCTCGAATTTTCGCCGTGCAGCATCGCTTTGGAGCGACGTGCTCGCCGGGAGGCGCGGCGCGACTGCCGGCGCGGGTACGGACTTGCGCCGGCGCGCGCGCGTCGTGGCAGGCGCCGCACCTGTCGACTTTGCGGTGGAACGCTTGGGGCCCGTCGCTGCCATGTCGATTGCTCTTCCGAATCCGAAACAGCGATGTTAATCCCCGGCGTCGCGCTTGGCGAGCCGGTGCCGAACGGGCGATGCGCAATTCAGCCTGCAGCCAGGTGCGTGCGCGGCCGCTCGTGGGTCGGTCTCGCCAACGCCGTCAGTCGGCGCGCTCGACTTCGCAGCCGCAGTGGAAAAGCCGGCGCGTGAGCGTCAAGCCGTCCTTCGAGGGGACGAGGACGTGGGTCTTGCGCAACTTCTGCCTCGACGCATGAATGGACGCCACGTGCTTTTTCGCCCCGGGCCCGGTGTCGACCCGATCGCGCGCGAAGAGCATCTTGACGAATCGATGGGTCGCATGCGCCACGGAGTCCGGCCCGGCGTGCCGATTCGCCAAGCCGGCCGCAGCGAGCAGGAACGGCTTCTGGTCGAGCGGCGCCAGGACGACGAACGGCTTGTTCCCGTGGCCGAACTCCCTGGCGTTCATAGGAATCTTGTGGACCCGCGGCTTTGCCGGGCGAAGCGCCAGGCCGGCCGTGCGTACGGCGCGCTTGGCCGGCACCTTGCCTTTGTGCGCCGTCAGCGCGTGCACCGCCGATTCGGGGACGATCAGCCGATCGACGAAGGTGTTGACCAGCGCCGAGCGATATTTGCCGGAAAAACGGGCGGTGTCGGCATCGATCATGTGCGCGGCGACCTGGGAAAAGTAATTCGGCTGCACGGGCGCGGCTGCCGTTGCATCCATCAACAATTGGGCGAAATCCTTCGCGATGGCGGCAAGGGCGGCCTCGGTCGGGTTCGCGGACCTGATTTTCAGCATGCCGGACAGAATCTCGTAGAAGGCTCCGGTAAACACGCGCGAGAAGGAATGGACCTCGGCGCAGAGCTTGGTGGCCGGAGCATCGTCCGGCAAGGTTTGCGGGTCGACATACTTGAACGCGTTGTAGGCATTGCGCAGGCAGTCCTTGTCGACGGCAGGCGCGTCGACCTGGCGGATCGCCCAGCCGAGCTGTTCGGCGCAGCGTGAAAGAAAGGAAGCCTTGTAGCTCTTCACAGCGCCCAGCGCGGCCTGCCGAACACCCTGCAGCTGCAGCGCTGAAAGGACGGCGCTCATGTCCCCGAAGGATTCGTGAAACGCCCCCACCTCGATGAACGGGGCATCGAACAGCTCGGGGCGGTGCGCGTCGAGACAGGCATGACCCATTTCGTGGCAGACGACGTCGGGGCTTTCGCCGGAGTAGATCGTTTTACCGCCCACCGACTGATGGAAGAACGCCAATTCGGTGCGGTCGTAATAGGCGTTGAGGTCCACACCCTTGTCGAGACTCACCGGAAGCACGGTCCCCGGCTGCCAGTGCTTGCCCCCGAGCAGGGGCGCCCAGAAGTCGCCGCCTCGACGAAGCGCCTCGGCCGCGGTCCAATAGCGAAATTCCCAGGTGCCCAGCGCGTAGGCGCCGGGCGCGACTGCGGCGCCGTTGAATTTGTACTTGAGCGGCGCCTTGGCGAGGACCGGAACCGGCCGCGCAATGGCCGGTTTGCCGGAGCTCGGATCGTCCTGCCATGCGAGCACGGTAGCGACCGTCGCACCCTTCTTGCGTCGCGATGCCGCACGTCGCTTCGAGACGGTGGCTTTCTTGACCATGAGCAAAGACTCCTTGCGTTTCGCCCACGCCTTGGCCGTGAGCGTCGATCGTCGAGATCGAAACCGCCGACGTAGTCGCGCCCCGCTACAGCTGGATATCCGGAATGGCGACCCGAGGCGCACTGACCTCGAGCGCCTTGCGGTACTTCAGCGTGCGGCCCCAGTACACCTCGACGTAGAACGGCGTCTGCTGCGGCGGCACGTTCGGCATCGAGAATCGCCCGTCGGAATCGGTCGTGGCCGGCGTGCTGCGGCCCACGGCTGGATGGACCAGGTAGACGGTAATGCCGGGAATCGGCGCACCGCTGCGATAGACGACCCTTCCCTGCACCGTGCTCGCGAGTGCCGCGGCGCTCGCCAGGAAGGCGAGGGCTACGATCAATGCGAGGGTGGCGATGAGCATGCGAACCAGGTTTTTCATGGCGTCACCTTGAAGCCGGTCGAACCATCGGGCGGCGCCAGCTTCACGCCCGCGGGAACGGTTTCGATCACGCCCGGCGGCGGTTGCTCGCCGACCTTCTTGAGCTTCACCGGATCGAATCGGGCAAACCGGTCGCGCCCTTTCTCGGTGGTCGCGACATCGGTCGTATAGACCGGCGGGTCGTTGCCGGGCGAACGGATTTCGATGTGAACCTGCTTCAGGTCCGGGTGCAGTTCTCTTTGCAAGCGTCCATCGACGTTCAGGCTCGTGTCCCACAGCGGCAACAGGACGACCACGCGCGCGGCCTGCGGATCGACGACGTTTTCGATCGAACCGGACAAGGTGATCGTCGGCTGGGCATCCGGGCGGCCATAAAACGCGGCCAGCGCGACGAACGCCAACCCGAAGAAGAAGAACCCATAGGCGGGATAGCGGGACTGGATTTTGAGCACGCGCTGAAACTCGAATGTCACCGCGTCCGGCTTATCGCTGACTTGCTGCAAGGTGATGATGCCCTTGTAGAAGAGGAGTAGTCCTCCCAGCACCATCAGGAAGCCGCAGAGGCCGGCAAGAACGACGATGAAATCGAATGTGCCCACGGTTGTGCTCCCTCGTGCGCGCACAGCGATCGGCTCGTGCGCCGCATCCGAACGGCACCCAAGGCCTCCGCCACGGGGTGGCCGCGCCAACGCGGGCGCACGGCCAGATCGTTCTGAAGCCCGCGCCTAAATGGTCGGCGCCGTGCGCGCTGTAGCTGACAATAGTGCAGGTAGCGGCCAGGCGCAAGGTGAATATTCACGCTGTCGCGGTAGCGATTGCTCACTGCTAGGCACAGTCGGACAAGCGGGAATTTGCACTTGCGGAGCATCGTGGGTTGTAGTTCACTATTTAGGCGCGAAGGAGAGGGAAACCTATGGCAGACCGCAAGCGTCGGACCTCGAACAAAGAGCCCATCGCGGCGAAGCGCCAGCGGCAGCGAAGGCCCGCACGAAAACCCCCGGCGCAGCCGGCCGCGCGTGCGGCCCCGCGCGATGCCGCGACGGCTCGATTCAGTGCACGCGTGCTCGATGCGCGACCGGATCGGCTGGATTTTCGCGACCTGCCCTACCGACCGCCATTGCGTTCGCTGCCGCCGCGGTGGCCGTCCGATGAAGTCATCGCCGAGAATCTCAAAGGCTACATCCGCGCTGGGCTGGTGCGGGATCAGGGCAGCGAAGGCGCCTGCACCGGTTTCGGCCTGACCTGTGTTGCCAACTATCTGCTCTGGATTCGTCACCTCGAATCGAAATCCAGGGCACGCTTCATTTCGGTCAGCCCGCGGATGTTCTACGAGCTCGCGCGCCGGTACGACGAGTGGCCGGGCGTCGAGTACGAGGGTTCGAGTTGCCGGGGCGCACTCAAAGGCTGGAACAAGCACGGCGCGTGTGCCGAGCCGATGTGGCCCTACGTCCTCGACCGGACTGGCAAGCCGATTTTCCAGCCGCCGAAGCAGGGATGGGAGCGCGACGCGACGGCGCGTCCCCTCGGCGTCTACTACCGCGTCGACAAGGCGTCGGTCGTCGATCTGCAGGCCGCGCTCAACGACGTTGGCGCCATCTTCGTCTCGGCGAACGCGCACGACGGCTGGGACCGCCTTCTCGGAACGAAAAAGCGACCGCTGCCCAAGTCGCACCAGTCGCTACCGGTTATCGGAGCGCCGAAGGATCCCAATTCCTGGGGCGGACACGCCTTCGCGCTGGTCGGCTATAACGCCATCGGCTTTGTCGTCCAGAACTCTTGGGGTGAGCTGTGGGGCGCGCGCGGTTTCGGCGTGCTGACGTACGAAGACTGGGTCGAACATGGCACCGACGCGTGGGTCTGCGCGCTTGGCGTTCCGGTCTTCGTGTCGGATGAGCGGGTCGCGCTGTCCCGGTTCCGCGTGGCCACGGGGCAGTCGCTGGGAATGCAGGCGAAGACGCCGAAGAATCCGGCCAACCCGAGCGACGATCCGTGGCCGGTCGACCATCTGTTCGACAATTCCGCATACCAGCCGTGGAGCACCGCGGACGCCTACGCGCATACGCTGGTCAGCGGGAACGACGGTGTGCTCACGGTCTCGGATGTGACGTTCGGCGTCGGCGTGGATCCGGAACCCTATGCGACCAAGGTCGTGGTCGACACGCCACGGCGTTGGTTTGCGCAGCAAGCCGCGGGCGCCCCCGCCACGTTGATGATCTACGCACACGGCGGATTGAACGGCGAGGACGAATCGATACGGCGCATACGTGTTCTGGCGCCGTATGCCGCCGCCAACGGCATCTATCCATTGTTCATGACGTGGAAGACGGGGCCGGTCGAAACACTGGTCGATATGTTCCAGGACTATTTCAAGGGTCAGCCGGAAATCGGACCGCTCCCGGCGGGTGGCATCGCGGACGAGGTCCGCGAAGGAGCAGACCGCCTGGTCGAAGCGACCAGCCACCTGATGTTTCGCGGCATATGGTCGGAAATGCGCGGCAACGCGGAAGCGTCCGAATTGACCGGCCGCGCACTTGACCTGCTCGCCAAAAAACTCATCGCGTTGCGCGATGCCTTGCGCGCCGACGGGCGCACGATCGAGGTCCACCTGGTCGGACACTCCGCGGGATCGATCCTGCTGGGTTGGCTGCTGGATCGTCTGGCCAAGGACGATCTCAGGCAGAACGCGCCGAAGATCAGCTCGTGCACGCTCTTCGCCGCGGCGTGCTCGGTTCAGTTCGCCCTGGGCACTTACAGCAAGGTCGCGCAAACGCCGCTCTTCGACCTTGGAAATCTCAGGCTGCATTACTTGAGCGACTCGAACGAAAAAGCCGACGGACTGCCGTCCCCTGAAGTTGAGCTCTATGGAAAGTCGCTGCTCTATCTCGTCTCGCGTGCGCTCGACGATGCTAGAAAGATGCCCATTCTCGGCTTGCAGAACGCAATCACGCCGGCCGACTTCGATCCGAAGCAATGGGCCGACGATCAGATTGCTTCGATGACGGCGTGGCAGCAGGCTTGGGCGCCGGGCACCGGTGCATCGCAGCGCGGCTTTCCCGTCACCAGCCCTGACATTCGCACGACCAAAACCGGGGCGACGATCCAGGCAACGCACGGGTCGTTCGACAACAACATCGACGCGCTGACGCAGACGCTCGAGAGGATCAAGGGATCCGCCCTGGTCTCGCCGATGGAGTGGCTGGACTACTAGTAGCGCCCGCCTCGATCGCTGGGCGGTCCTTCGCCGGGTTGGCCGGCGAGCTCCGTGTGCGCGCACGCCGCACATCTCCGGTTTACACTGCGGACGTCACGAGAAGACAGGGCACCTTGGTCGTCGGCTGAGCGAAGCTGCGAAGGAGAAGAGCCCGGCGTCTGACGACGACTTTTCCTTCAACAGATCGATGGCATCGACCTTGAGCCGGTTGAGCGGTAAGTCACCACCGCACACCGTATATACGCAACGTCCGCCTTTCCCTCGGCGGCAACGACCGGCCGCGCTCGCTATTCCACCGTCACCGACTTCGCCAGGTTTCGCGGCTTGTCGACGTCGGTGCCGCGCATCACGGCCGTGTGGTAGGCGAGGAGCTGCAGCGGAATCGTGTGCACGATCGGCGAGAGCAACCCCGCGTGCTCGGGCAGGCGCAGCACGTGCACGCCCTCGCTCGACGGAATCTGGCTGTCGCCATCGGCGACCACATAGAGCTCGCCGCCGCGTGCGCGCACCTCCTGCAGGTTCGACTTGAGCTTTTCCAGCAGCGCATCGTTGGGTGCGATCGCCACCACCGGCATGTCGGCATCGACCAGCGCCAGCGGCCCGTGCTTGAGCTCGCCGGCCGGGTACGCCTCGCCGTGGATGTACGAAATTTCCTTGAGCTTGAGCGCGCCTTCCAGCGCGATCGGGTAATGCAGTCCGCGCCCCAGGAAGAGTGCGTTTTCCTTTTTCGCAAAGCGCTCCGCCCAGGCGATGATCGAAGGCTCGAGCGCCAGCACCGCCTGGATTGCGGCCGGCAGATGACGCAGCGCCTGTAACCAGCGCGCTTCCTGCGCCGCGTCGAGCCGTCCACGCTGCTTGGCCAGGGTAAGCGTCAGCAGAAACAAGGCGGTCAGTTGCGTGGTAAACGCCTTGGTGGACGCGACGCCGATTTCGACGCCGGCGCGGGTGAGATAAGTAAGCGCGGTCTGCCGCACCATCGAGCTGGTCGGAACGTTGCATATCGCCAGCGTGTGGCGATGGCCGAGCGCTTTGGCATGCTTCAGCGCCGACAAGGTATCGGCCGTCTCGCCCGATTGCGAGATGACGACCACCAGCGCGTCGGGATGCGGGACGCTGTCGCGATAGCGGTATTCGCTTGCGATCTCCGTCTGCGCCGGCACGCCCGCCACCGATTCGAGCCACAGCCGCGCCACCATGCCGGAATAAAAACTCGTGCCGCAGGCGAGCACGCGTACCTCGTCCACGCGCGAAAGTATCTCAGCGGCATTCGGTCCGAAGAGCTCCGGGCCGATGCCGCCGACGCTTTCCAGCGTATCGGCGATCGCGCGCGGCTGCTCGAAGATTTCCTTCTGCATGAAGTGGCGGTACGGGCCCAGTTCGACCGCATCGCCGGAGGTCTTGACCGTCACCACGTCGCGCGCCACGCGCGCACCGCCGGTGTCGTAGATCGCATAGCCGTCGCGGCCGATGTCGGCGATGTCGCCTTCCTCGAGGTAGACGACGCGGTTGGTGACCGGCGCCAGCGCGCTCGCGTCCGAGGCGAGGAAATGATCATGCTCGCCGAGACCGACCAGCAGCGGACTGCCGGCCCGCGCGCCCACAACGCGACCCGGCTCGCGCGTAGTCATCGCCGCGATCGCGTAGGCTCCGTGGAACTCGGCGACCGCCCGTGTCACCGCGGCGAGCAGGTCGCCATCGTAATGCGCGTGGATCAGATGAGCGATCACCTCGGTGTCGGTCTGGGTGACGAACGCGTAGCCCTGCTGCTGCAACCGTGCGCGCAGCGGCTCGAAGTTCTCGATGATCCCGTTGTGCACGACCGCGATTTCGCCGCTGCTCACGTGCGGATGCGCATTGGCCGATGTCGGCGCACCGTGCGTTGCCCAGCGCGTGTGCGAGATGCCGGTACTGCCCGCGATCCGCGTCGCGTTCGCCTGCGCCGCCAGATCGGCGACGCGCGCGGTGCTCACCAGCCGGTGCAGTCCGCCGTTGATGACCGCGAGTCCGGTCGAATCGTAACCGCGGTATTCGAGCCGGCGAATGCCCTCGATCAGGATCGGGACCACGTTCTCGCGCGCCACCGCGCCCACGATGCCGCACATTGGCACTATCCCTTGAGTCTCTTGCGCGGCCGCTGGTAACCGGCCGTGCTGGTCTGCGTTTTCTGGTTGAGCGCGAGAACGCCGGACTCGACGTCGCGCCATATGGTCGTGCCCGCTCCGATCGTCGCGCCGCGGCCCACCGTGACCGGGGCCACCAGCTGCGTGTCGGATCCGATGTGCACGTCGTCCTCGATCACCGTGCGATGCTTGTTCGCGCCATCATAATTGCAGGTGATCGTGCCGGCCCCGATATTGACGTCGCGGCCGACGGTCGCGTCACCGACATACGACAGGTGGTTGGCCTTGCTGCGCGCGTCGAACGTGCTCGCCTTCACCTCGACGAAGTTGCCGATGTGGACTTCGTCCGCGAAACTCGTCCCGGGCCGAATGCGCGCGTACGGCCCGATACGGCAGCGCGCTCCAATGTCGGCCCCATCGATATGCGTATACGGCGCGATGACGGTCGCCGCTCCGACCCTGACATCCCTGAGAATGCTGTGCGCGCCGACACTGGCTCCATCACCAAGCTCGACGTCGCCTTCGAAAATGCAGCCGACATCGATCGAGACGTCGATGCCGCAGTCGAGCTTGCCTCGCACGTCTATGCGTGCCGGATCGGCAAGCGTCACGCCGGCGTCGAGCAGCGCCTCGGCCTGCGCGCGTTGATAGATGCGCTCGAGCTGAGCCAGGTCCCGCTTGCTGTTGATGCCGAGCGTCTCGTCCGCGCTTGCCGGATGCGTGGTTTCCACCGCGATGCCGTCGGCCACGGCCAGCGCGATGACATCGGTCAGATAGTATTCGCGGCCGGCATTGCGATCGTGGATGCGGGGCAGCCAGCGCGCGAACGCGGCCGTCGGCGCCGCCATGATGCCGGTGTTGATCTCCCTGATCGCCCGTTCTCCCGATGTCGCGTCCTTGTGCTCGACGATCGCCGCGACCTTGCCGTCCGCGCCGCGGACGATGCGTCCGTATCCGCTCGGATCGTCGAGCTCAACCGTCAGCAAGGACAGTGTGCCTTCCTGCGCGCGCGCGGCGACCTGGCGCAAGGTCTCGGCCCGCGCCAGCGGATCGGCGCCGAACAGCACCAGCGTGACGCCGTCGCCGTCCAGTGCCGTCAATGCGCACTTGAGCGCATCGCCGGTGCCGCGCGGCGGATCCTGGCGCGCCCAGACGAGATCGGTGTCGGGAAAGCGCTCGCGCAATGCGCCGCCGCCATCCACGACGCAGATTGCGCGCGGCTCCAGCTTGCGCGCCGTCGCGAGCACGTGCGAGAGCAGCGGCCGGCCGCCGAGAGGTTGCAGCACTTTGGGTACAGACGAGCGCATCCGCTTACCCTGTCCGGCAGCGAGAATGGCAATTTGCAGCGACGATTGCATCGAGCTTGAATTATCGCATTTTTGCCTTCCTCGCCCCGATCGACAGCGCGGCGGGCTCCGGGTTCGCGTGCCCTGCGTGTTACATGCGAAAATGCCGCGCGTAATGACCGTCATTGCCGTGTTCAACCAGAAGGGCGGCGTCGGCAAGACGACGACTGCGCTCAATCTGCTCGCCGGGTTCGCGCAGCGCAAGCAGCGGCCGCTCGCCATCGACCTCGATCCTCAGGCGCATTTGTCCGGGATATTCGGCGTTCGACCACGGCTCGCCGATGATTCGATCTATTCGTTTTTCGTCCGGCAGCGGGCGCTCGCCGACATCACCGAGATCGCGCCGAGCGGCGTCATGGTATGTCCGGGCCACCTCGATCTGTCGAAGCTCGACACGATGCTGGGCAAGGGCGTCAACGTGGTGACGCGGCTGCGGGCCGCGTTGCGTGCTCCCGATCTCGCACCGGGCCCGGTGGTCATCGACTGCTGTCCGCTGCTGGGCGTGCTGTCGCTGAACGCGATCTTCGCCTGTGATCTGGTCGTCATCCCCGTCTCCGCCGACTACCTGGCGCTGCAGGGAGCGCAGCAGGTCGAGCGCGCGTTGAACGCGCTCGAGCCGGTGCTCAAGGCACGCCTGCCGCGGCGCTACCTGCTGACGCGGTTCGACGTGCGGCGCAACATGAGCTCGGAGGTCGCCGACTTGATGGCGATGGCGTTTCGGGCCGAGGAGATTTGTGCGACCCGCATCGCCGAGAATGTGAGTCTCGCGGAGAGCCCGGCGCGCCAGCTCGACGTGTTCCGCTATGCGCCCGCAAGCGCCGGTGCGCGCGACTACAAGGCGCTGGTCGACGAGCTAGTGGCTGCCGGATTTGCGTAGCATCGAACGGGCGATGGTCGGTACCCCCATGGCGGCGTCGGTGCTGCTGATGATGCTGATGACGCCTTCGATGTCCATCGGTTCGCTGCGGCGGACCGACTCGCTGTTGCAGCTGATGACTTGGCAATGGTGATACATCTGTCGCAGTCGGCGTTCCGCGTCCTCGCGGTTGGCCGCCATGATGCAGATGTTGTCGACGCGCTGGCCGCTGCGCGTGCGAATGTTGAAGCCGTAGCGCGTCATCACGTCCTCCCTGCCGCTCGCCGCCAGCGCGTTTCTGCGCACGCGAGACCGGCGTCCGGGGTTGCCATCCTACGGCTTTGCGACGCAATTTTCATACCGGGCGTTCAAATGTGCGCTACACCCTCTGTCATTTGAGCAAGCGCGACCGAGCCGGCAGCCGCCGGGTTGCTAGACCACAAAGACTGTCCTGCCGTCATATGCTAGTAACTGCTCACATTTAAACGTGGGCGGCCGCTGGAGATCGTTCTTGTAGGGTACGTCAGCTCGAAAGCCGCGGTGCCGCCCACCGTCATTTTCGTCGGGGCTGCGCCCGTTGAAGCGGCTGAAAAGCCAGTGCACAATCGACGGCCACCCGGGGCGGAGAGATCGATGTTTTGTGCGCAGTGCGGTCAACCGGTCGCCGACGGGACGAACTTCTGTCCGCATTGCGGTACCCGGGTGGCAGGCGCGGCACCGGCCGGGCCCTCTCCGACGCCGGCGGCGACCGGGATGCCCGGAACCACGGCCGACAGCGAGCCAACCCGATCGGCCCCGGGCGGCCTGCTCGCACGCGTCAAGGCGATCCTGCTTTCGCCGTCGACCGAATGGCCGGTGATCGCCGTCGAGGCCTCGTCCGCCCGCGCCATCTACGGTGGATACGTGGCTCCGCTGGCGGCAATCGGCGTCCTGGCCGGATTCATCGGCTACACCGTCGTCGGGTACAACGCGCCGCTGCTCGGTCACGTGCGGCTGGGCATGGTCGCGGGAATCGTCAGCGCGATCCTCGGCTATGTGCTTTGGTTCGCCAGTGTCTTCGTCATCGCCTGGCTCGTCGACGTGCTGGCACCGAGCTTCGGCGGCCAGCGCGCCCCGTTGCGCTCGCTCAAGCTGACCGCGTACAGCTACACGCCGGCCTGGGTCGCGGGCATTCTCCAACTCGTTCCGGCGCTGGGTGTGCTCGCCTTGCTGGCCGGCTGCTACGGTCTGTATCTGCTCTATATCGGGTTGCCGATCCTGATGCGCTGCCCGAAGGAGAAGTCGATCGGCTACGCGGTCGTGCTGATCCTTTGCGCGATCGTCGTGTCGATCGTCATCGGGCTTCTCAGCATGTGCGCGGGCGCCGGGCTCGGGATGGCCGGAATCGGTGCGACTGGCCGCCTGGGCGCCTCGGGCGACAGCTCCGCAGCGGATGCCGGCGGCGCGATCGCCAGCATATTCGGGGGCAGGACCGACGCCGACAAGGCGCGCGTCAACGACGCGCTCTCGCAACTGCAAAAGATCGGCGAGGAGGCAGCGCGCAAGTCGAACTCCGAGGCGACGCCCGATCCCAAAGCCACTGCCGACATGACCGCCGCGCTCAACGCGGTCGGTACCATCGTCTCCGGCGGCAAGGATATCCAGCCGGTCGACTTCCGCAAGCTCAAGGAAATGCTGCCTGAAACGCTGGCCGGAATGAAACGTACCGACGCCACGGGGCAAAGCGGCGAGGCGATGGGCATCAAGGGATCGAGCGCGACTGCGCGCTATACCGATGGCGCCGGGGCGTCGCTCAATCTCGATCTTTCCGATATGGGCTCGCTATCGGGCCTGGCGGGCCTCGCGTCGCGCTTCGATCCCAGCATGGAAAAACAAACCGAGGCCGGATACGAGCGGACCAGCAAGATCAACGGTCAGATCGTCCACGAGCGCTACGACCGCCGCACCAAGAGCGGCGAGATCAGCATCATCCTGGCCGAGCGCTTCAACGTCGCGGTGCGCGGCAATGGCGTCGACGTGGCGACCCTGCAGGGGGCGATCAAGCAGATCGACATGGCGGGGCTCGTCGCGCTCGCCAAATAGGCGCGGGCACGGCGCGCGAGCGGTGTGTGCGGGAACGTCTCGTGCGTAAGGCCTTCGTCGAAACTCAGCGCGCCGCGAGCAGAAATCGGACCAGCTCGGCGAATCCGGCGCCGGACTCGCGCTCGGTCACGTAGGCAGGAAGGGCGGCCATGCGTCCTGCGAAGTTTCGCACGTTGGCCACGCCGACCGCCTGCGGAAAGTGCGCGAACATCGGTGCGTCGTTCGGGGAATCGCCGACGAAAACGAAGTGGTCGCGCTGGGCATCGAGATCGATGCCGAATTCCGCGCGCAGCAGGGTACGCGTCATCGCCAGCTTGTCGTAGGCGCCGAACCAGCCGTTGACGTGGATCGAGCTCATCTTGACGGTCATGCCGGCCGCGCGCATCAGAGCCATGATGCGGTCGATCGCCGCGTCGGGAAGACGCGGCACGTCTTCGCAAAAGTCGATCGCCAGATCGCTTTCACGGTACGGCTGATCCGAGGCCAGCGCCGCGCCCGGCACCTCGCGCAGGATCGATGCTCCAATTTCGGCGATGCGTCGCCGATATCCGGCGCGCTCGGCCGCGGTGGCGATATAGCGTTTGCGCAGCGTGCCGGTACGCGGGTCGCGCATCATGTAGAGCGCCCCGTTTTCACCGACGACCGCATCGACCGGCCACATACGCGCGATGTGGTCGCACCAGCCCGCCGGCCTTCCGGTGATCGGGATGAACAGCAACCCCGCGCTGCGCAGGCGCTCCATTGCTGCATAAGCGTCGGCCCCGATGCGGCCGTCGGTCGACAGCGTGTCGTCGATGTCGGCCAGCACGCCGCGTGTCGCCGCGCGCGCTGCCACAGACATCGCGGCGAGGGGCTGCATTGCGGCGTTCACACCGGGTCGCCGCGCGCGCGCAGGTATTCGGCCACCGAGGCGCAATTGGCGGCGGTCAGATGCAGGCCGCACTTGGTGCGCCGCCACAGCACGTCGGCAGCTTCGGCCGCCCATTCCTGCGCAACAAGATAATCGATTTCGGCCGCGTAGAGCGTGTGGCCGAAATGCGCGCCGAGATCGGTTGTCGTCCGGGCATCGCCCAGAACCGCCGGCGTCCGCGTGCCGTGACGGCGGGCGACCGCGCCCAGCAGATCCGGGGGAAGCCTCGCGTAGCGCGCGACCAGCGCGCGATGATAGGCGGCGAATCCGCCCGGCGGCAGATCTCCGCCCGGCAGGGGCTCGCGGTCGGTCCACTCGGCGCGCATCTGCGGAAAGAACGGGCGCAGGTGTCCGAGCGCGTGCTCGGCAAGCTTCCGATAAGTCGTGATCTTGCCGCCGAAGATCGACAGCAGCGGCGCCCGTTCGCCGTCGGCGTCGAGCTTGAGCACGTAGTCGCGCGTGATCGCGGACGGGTCTTCCGAACCGTCGTCGTAGAGCGGGCGCACGCCACTGTAGGTCCAGACGATATCCGTCGCGGCGACCGGCCGCGCCAGATAGGCGTTGGCGATCGAGCGAAGGTAATCGATCTCGCCGTCCGAAATGCTGGGCGCCTCGTAGGCGTCGACGGGAACGTCGGTCGTTCCGATCAGCGAGAACTCGTGCTCGAACGGGATGATGAAGATGATGCGCTTGTCGGAATTCTGCAGAATGTACGCGTGCGGCTCGGCATGCACGCGCGGCACGACGATGTGGCTGCCTTTGACGTGCCGGACGTCGGCGCGAATCGAGTCCGGGCTGATCTGGTCCAGCAGATCCTTGACCCACGGTCCGGTGGCGTTGACCAGAGCTCGCGCCCGCACCTCCTCGGGTCGGCCGGCAGCACCGATCAGCGTCGCGCGCCATTCCCCTTTTTCCCGGCGGGCGGATGCGAGCCGCGTCCGGGTGCGGATGTCGGCGCCCAGTTCGCGCGCCGACATCGCATTGAGCACGACCAGTCGCGCATCATCGACCCGCGCATCGGAATAGACGAAGCCTTTGCGGAAGCTATCCTTGAGGCCCGCGCCCCATCGGCTGGTGGCGAGGTCGACGCCGAACGACGACGGCAGTGTCTTGCGGCCGCCGATGTGATCGTACAGGAAAAGCCCACAGCGAACCATCCAGGCCGGTCGCAGATGCGGCTCGTGCGGCAGCACGAATTGCAGCGGTTCGATGATGTGCGGTGCGAGCCTGAGCAGCACCTCGCGCTCCGAAAGCGCTTCGGCCACCAGACGAAATTCGTAGTGCTCGAGGTAGCGCAGGCCGCCGTGGATCAACTTGGTGCTCCACGACGAGGTGTGCGAAGCGAGGTCGCCCATCTCGATCAGCAGCACCGAGAGGCCGCGGCCCGCGGCGTCGCGGGCGATGCCGGCGCCGTTGATGCCGCCGCCGATGACGGCGAGGTCGTAGATTGCGGGTCGGGTGGCGTTCATGCGGGCCTGCAGGCGGCCGTCATTCTAGCGCAGCGGACGGTCTGCACCGATTGCGCTAAGATCGGGCATCCCAGACTTTCGGCGAGGTCCCGATGAACATCGTGCCCGAGGTTGCCGCGC
Organism: Casimicrobiaceae bacterium; assembly: GCA_036493675.1. Taxonomy (GTDB): domain Bacteria; phylum Pseudomonadota; class Gammaproteobacteria; order Burkholderiales; family Casimicrobiaceae; genus PALSA-1003. The sequence continues at coordinate 17,210 of DASXPJ010000043.1, read as the reverse complement.
TCGACACCGAGATGCGCGATTGGCGGCATCATATCCATGCCCATCCCGAGACCGCGTTCGAAGAAACGGCGACCAGCGCATTCGTCGCCGGCAAGCTCGAAGCGATCGGACTGGACGTGCATACCGGCCTCGCCAAGACCGGCGTCGTAGGTGTGCTTCGCTGCGGCACCGCCGGCACCGCGATCGGGCTGCGCGCCGACATGGACGCACTGCACATCGCCGAACGCTCGGGCGTTGCGTACGCATCGCGCCACGATGGGAAGATGCACGCCTGCGGTCACGACGGCCACACGGCGATGCTGCTGGGCGCCGCCAAGGCGCTGGCCAAGCGCCGGCGGTTCGACGGGACCGTGTACTTCATCTTTCAACCGGCCGAGGAGAACGAAGGGGGCGGCCGCGTGATGGTCGACGAAGGCCTGTTCGAAAAATTCCCGATGCGCGCGGTGTACGGTATGCACAACTGGCCGCGCAAGCCGTTGGGCTCGTTCGCGCTACGCCCTGGCCCTCTGATGGGTGCGTACGACGTTTTCGAGATCGTCGCGACGGGCAAGGGAGCGCACGCGGCAATGGCGTACATGGGCAAGGATCCGATGCTGTTCGTCGCGCAGACGATCAGCGCGCTGCAGACGATCGTTGCGCGCAACCTGCATCCTCTGGACGCCGGCGTGGTCAGCGTGACGCAGGTGCACGGCGGCGATACCTGGAACGTGATCCCGCAGGAGGTGGTGCTCAGAGGCACCGTGCGCACGTTCGATGCCGCCGTCCAGGACTTGATCGAGCAGCGGATGCGCACGATCGTGGCGGGGGTCGCGGCGACCTTTGAGATGAGCGCCACTGTGCGCTACGAGCGGCGCTACCCCGCCATGGTCAATGCCGAGAACGAGACGCGACACGCCATCGCTGCCGCGACGGCGGTCGTCGGGGCGGAGCACGTCGAGACCGACCCGACGCCGGAAATGGGCAGCGAAGACTTCGCGTTCATGCTGCAGGCGAAACCCGGCTGCTACGTGTGGCTGGGCGCGGGCCGCGGACCCGACACGCACAACATCCACAGCCCGCACTACGATTTCAACGATGCGGCGCTGGAGATCGGCGCGAGTTATTGGGTGACGCTGGTCGAACAGCAGCTGGCCCGGAAAGCTGCCTAGCCGGGCGATAGGTCCGCGGCGAGCGCGGCGAGCGTGTGCTGCGCGATCATCGACTCTTCGTCGGTCGCGATCACCCAGGCGCCCACTCGGCTGCCCTGGCGGCTGATCTTCGGCCCGCCCGCCGCGTTGGCGGCTTCGTCAAGGTCGACACCCAGCCATGCCGCATCGCGACAGATACGTTCCCGGATCGGGACCGCGTGCTCGCCGATGCCGCCTGTGAATACGACGGCGTCGACGCCTCCCAGCGCGGCCGCGAGGGACCCCAACTCCCGCTGGACGCGATAGCAGAAAAGCGCGATCGCAAACGCGGCGCGTGGATCGTCGCTGGCAAGCAAGGTGCGCATGTCGCTCGATACACCCGAGACGCCGAGCAATCCGGACTCGTAGTAGAGTAGTTTTTCGATCGCGCGCGCGTCCATCTTGAGCTCGTCGAGCAGATAGAGCACGACCCCGGGGTCGAGCGCACCCGCGCGTGTTCCCATCAGGAGTCCGTCGAGCGCGGTCAAGCCCATCGTGCTGGCGACGCTGATGCCATCCAGCATGGCGCACATGCTGGCGCCGTTGCCCAGGTGCGCCGCGATGACGCGGCCTCGCGCTGCCGCGGCATCGAAGCCGGGCAGAGCGTGCGCGATGTATTCGTACGACAGACCGTGAAAACCGTACCGCCGCACGCCACGCTCGGTGATTTCCAGCGGCAATCCGAACGCGCCCGCGATCGGCGCCTGCGCCCGATGGAACGCCGTGTCGAAGCAGGCGACTTGCGGCAGCGAGGGCGCCCGCTCGGCGATTACCCGTATCGGTCCCAGATTGTGCGGCTGATGCAGCGGCGCCAGCGGCACGAGCCGCTCGAGCCTGGCGAGTATCGCGGCATCGACGCGGATCGGCGCACCGAACTCGTCCCCCCCGTGCACGACGCGATGGCCGACCGCCGTGAGCGTGCGCGCACCCTGAACGGAGCGCACGAAGTCGAGCACGAAGGCCACTGCGCCGGGGTAGCCGAGCGCGTCGCGATCCGGCCAGCTGCGTTTCTGCAGGACGCGGTCATCGTCGTCCCGCGCGACGAACGCCGGCGTCGTGGTCAAGCCCTCGATCTGGCCGCGCAGCAGCCGCCGCGGGCCGGTCGCCGTGTTGGCATACAAGGTGAATTTCAGGCTCGACGATCCTGCGTTCAGCACCAGGATCGCGTCGGCCATTATGGCTCCGTCGGGCGCGCCACTCGCCTGGATCCGGTCGGCCGGTTGGCGGCTAACCGCGGCCTTTGCGCAGCCGACGAATGGCGGCGAGCTGGGCCATCGCGCCCGCGAGCTCGGCCTCGGCGAGCGCGAGGTCTTCCTTCGATGCCTTGTTCTGCATCGCTTCCTCGGCGGCTTCCTTGGCCTGCACGGCTTTCGCTTCGTCGAGATCCTTGGCGCGGATAGCCGTGTCCGAGAGAACGGTGACGACATCGGGTTGCACTTCCAGGAATCCTCCCTGGACGAAAACGATCTGCTCCTCGCTTTGTCCCGGAACCTTGATCCGGACCGCGCCCGGCTTGATCTGCGTGATCAGCGGCGTGTGCTTCGGATAGATCCCGAGCTCGCCCATCACACCCGGCAGTACGACGAATTCGGCTTCGCCCGAAAAGATCGACGCTTCGGCGCTGACGACATCGACGTGGATCGTGTTTGCCATGGCTATTGCAGCGTCTTGGCTTTCTCGGTGGCTTCTTCGATGCTTCCGATCATGTAGAACGCCTGCTCGGGCAAATGATCGTACTCGCCGTCGACGATCGCCTTGAATCCATGGATCGTATCCTTGAGCGAAACGTACTTGCCCGGCGATCCCGTGAAAGTTTCGGCGACGTGGAACGGCTGCGACAGGAAGCGCTGGATCTTGCGCGCCCTCGCCACCGCCAGCTTGTCCTCGGGCGACAACTCATCCATGCCGAGAATGGCGATGATGTCCCGCAGCTCCTTATACCGCTGCAACGTCTGCTGCACCCGGCGCGCGGTGGTGTAGTGCTCTTCACCGACGACATTCGGGTCGAGTTGCCGCGAAGTCGAATCCAGAGGGTCCACCGCCGGATAGATGCCGAGCGAGGCGATGTCGCGCGAGAGCACGATGGTCGAGTCGAGGTGTCCAAAGGTCGTGGCGGGTGAGGGATCGGTCAAGTCATCGGCGGGGACATATACTGCCTGGATCGAGGTGATCGAGCCGGTCTTGGTCGATGTGATGCGCTCCTGCAGCTCGCCCATCTCCGCGGCGAGCGTCGGCTGGTATCCCACCGCGGAAGGCATGCGTCCCAGCAGCGCGGATACCTCGGTACCAGCCAGCGTGTAGCGGTAGATATTGTCGATGAACAGCAAAACGTCGCGGCCCTCGTCGCGGAAGTACTCGGCCATGGTCAATCCAGTCAATGCCACGCGCAGCCGGTTGCCGGGTGGCTCGTTCATCTGGCCGTACACCATCGCGACTTTCGATTCGGGAAGGTTGTCCATCTTGACCACGCCCGCTTCGCGCATCTCGTGATAGAAGTCGTTACCCTCGCGCGTGCGCTCGCCGACACCGGCAAACACCGACAGGCCCGCATGCTGCGTCGCGATGTTGTTGATGAGCTCGAGCATGGCCACCGTCTTGCCAACGCCGGCGCCGCCGAACAGTCCCACCTTGCCGCCCTTCGCGAACGGGCAGACCAGGTCGATCACCTTGATGCCCGTTTCGAGCAGTTCCGCCGAGGGCGACAGCTCTTCAAACGTCGGCGGGTCGCGGTGGATCGGCATCGTCCGTTCCGCGTTGACCGGTCCCTGCTCATCGATGGGCCGCCCCAGAACGTCCATGATGCGTCCAAGCGTTTTCGGCCCAACCGGCACCGAGATACCGGCGCCGGTATTGTTGACCTTCATGCCGCGACGCAGGCCATCGGCGGACCCGAGGCAGATGGTGCGCACGACGCCGTCGCCCAGCTGTTGCTGCACCTCCAGCGTCAAGTCGCTGCCGGCGAGCGTCAAGGCATTGTAGATGCCGGGCAGCTGATCGCGCGCGAACTCCACGTCGATCACCGCGCCGATACACTGGACTATTGTTCCCTCGTTCATAAACGCGCCCTCTGCTCGAATCAAACCGCTGCCGCGCCTCGCGGATCAGGTCTCGCCATAACGTTTGCATCGCTCACGTTAGTCTCGCCCGATCGCTCGCGGGCCATCAAACCGCTGCCGCGCCCGCGACGATCTCCGAAAGTTCCTTGGTGATCGCCGCCTGCCGGCTCTTGTTGTAGATCAGCTGCAGCTCGTCGATGATGGTCGCCGCGTTTTCCGACGCGGACTTCATCGCCACCATGCGCGCGCTCTGCTCCGAAGCCATGTTTTCGTTGACAGCCTGGTAGATCACCGCCTCGAGATAACGCGTCAGCAGGCCCTCGAGCACCGTCCTGGAGTCGGGCTCGTAGATGTAGTCCCAGGGATACGCGCGCTTGTCGGCGTCTTCGCCGAGATCCGCGATCGGCAGCACCTGCAGGCAGACCGGCGTCTGCTTCATCGTGTTTTCGAAGCGCGTCGCCACAATGTGCAGCTCGTCGATCTTGCCGTCGAGGTACAGGTCGAGCTGCACCTTCACCGGCCCGATGATCTTGTCCAGGTGAGGACGGTCACCCAGGTTGGTCGCCTGCGAAACGATGTTCGCCTTCAGCCGCTGCATGAAGCTGAGGCCCTTGTTGCCGAGCGCCGTGACATGCACCGCGACGTCCTGTCCCTGCCATGCCTTGATCCTGCTCAACGCCACGCGCAGGGCGTTCGTGTTCAGGCCCCCGCACAAGCCTTTGTCGGAAGTCACGACGATGAGTCCGACGCCCTTTACCTGCGGGCGCTTCAGCAAAAACGGATGACGGTATTCCGTATTTGCGTGCGCGAGGTGGCGGACGATCGCAACCATGCGGCCGACATAGGGCCGCGCCGAACGCATGCGGTCCTGCGCTCGCTTCATCTTCGACGCCGCAACCATTTCCATTGCCTTGGTGATCTTGCGCGTGCTTTGCACGCTCTTGATCTTGTTGCGGATTTCTTTTGAGCCGGCCATCGCTAGCGATCGTCAGTATGTGCCGTTCTTCTTGAAGTCTTCGATGGCCGCGGCAAGTTGCTTCTCGCCGTCGGCATCCAGATCCTTCGTGGACTCGATCTTGTCGAAAAGCGTCGAGTATTTGCTTTTCACGTACGCGCGCATCGCCGATTCGCAGGCCAACGCCTTCTCGACGGGCACGTCATCGTAGTAGCCCTTGGTCACCGCGAATAACACCAGCGCCTGCTCCGCCACCGACAGCGGCGCGTATTGGGGCTGCTTCATCAGCTCGGTCACCACGCGGCCGCGATCGAGTTGCTTGCGCGTGGCTTCATCGAGATCGGAGGCGAATTGCGCGAAGGCGGCGAGCTCGCGATACTGCGCCAAGGCAAGCCGGACGCCGCCGCCGAGCTTCTTGATGACCTTCGTCTGTGCGGCGCCGCCCACGCGCGACACCGAAATACCGGCGTTGATCGCCGGCCGAATACCTGCATTGAACAGATCGGATTCCAGGAAGATCTGGCCGTCGGTGATCGAGATGACGTTGGTCGGCACGAACGCCGTCACGTCGCCAGCCTGCGTTTCGATGATCGGCAAGGCCGTCAGCGAACCGGTTTTGCCCTTGACCGCTCCCTTCGTAAATTTCTCGACGTATTCCTCGTTCACGCGTGCCGCGCGCTCGAGCAGACGCGAATGCAGATAGAAAACGTCGCCCGGATAGGCTTCGCGCCCCGGCGGTCGGCGCAGCAACAACGAAATCTGCCGGTACGCCCATGCCTGCTTGGTCAGGTCGTCGTAGATGATCAACGCGTCCTGGCCTCGGTCGCGGAAATATTCGCCCATCGTGCAGCCCGAATACGGCGCGATATACTGCATCGCCGCCGAATTCGACGCCGACGCGGTGACGACGATCGTGTACGCGAGCGCGCCGGTTTCTTCGAGCTTCTTGACCACGTTCATGATCGACGACGCCTTCTGACCGATGGCGACGTAAATGCAGATGAGGTCTTTCCCCTTCTGGTTGATGATCGTGTCGATCGCCACCGCTGTCTTGCCGGTCTGGCGGTCGCCGATGATGAGCTCTCGCTGGCCGCGGCCGATCGGGACCATCGCGTCGATCGCCTTGAGCCCCGTCTGCACCGGCTGCGACACGCTCTTGCGCGCGATCACGCCAGGGGCGACCTTCTCGATGACGTCGGTCATTTTGGCATTGATGGGCCCCTTGCCGTCGATCGGCTGGCCCAGCGCGTTGACGACCCTGCCGATAAGTTCAGGCCCGATCGGCACTTCCAGGATGCGCCCGGTGCATTTGACGATGTCGCCTTCCGAGATATGTTCATAGTCGCCGAGAATCACCGCGCCGACCGAATCGCGCTCGAGGTTGAGCGCGAGTGCGAACGTATTGCCCGGAAATTCCAGCATCTCGCCCTGCATCGCATCCGACAAGCCATGGACGCGGCTGATGCCGTCGGACAGGGAGACCACCGTTCCCTGCGTCCGGACCTCGGCACCGGTATCGAGGTTCTGAATCTTGCTCTTGATCAGTTCACTGATTTCGGATGGATTCAACTGCATGTTTTTTCCTCGCGCTTGGTCGCGACTCGCATCGCGGGTGGCGTCGCGTCAGTTTCGAAATTTAGCTTTGCAACTGGTTCGCCATGGCCTGCAATTCGCGGCGCACCGTGGCGTCGATCACTGTATCGCCCACCACGATCTTGGCGCCGCCGATCAGGGAGCGGTCGATGCTGACCGAGGCTTCGACTTTCTTGCCGAAGCGGCGCTCGAGACCTCCGCGCAGTGCCGCCAGCTGGGCTTCGTCGATCGGGAAGGCGCTGATGATCTGCGCCCGCGCGACGCCGTCGGCCTCGTCCTTCAGTGCCTCGAACAGCGTGCGGATTTGCGGCAACAAGCCGATGCGCTCCGTCTCGATCAGCACGCGGATGAAGTTCCGACCGTTCGGATCGAGCTTGTCGCCGCAAATCGAAAGGAACAGGGCTTCTTTCTCCGCCGCAGCGAACTTCGGATTGTCGAGCGCCGTGCGTACCTGGGGGTCGGCGGCGACCGCCGTGGCCACGCGGAGCATTTCGGCCCAAACCGGCAGCGCGTTGGCGTCCCGCGCCAGCGCGTAGGCTGCTTCGGCGTAGGGTCGCGCGACGGTAATCGGTTCGGCCATGTCCGTTCCCTACAGCTGCTTTTCGATGGCCGCCAGCAGCTCGGCGTGGGCCTTGGCGTCGACTTCGCGCTTGAGTATCTGCTCGGCGCCTGCGACCGCGAGCTGCGCAACCTGGCCGCGCAACGTTTCCTTGGCGCGATAGACCTCCTGCTCGATCTCGGCCTTCGCCGCAGCGAGCAGCCGGTCGCCTTCGGTCTTGGCCAGGGATTTGGACTCCTCGATCGTCTCCGTCTTCAGCTTTTCGCCCTGCGCCACGATGTCGTGCGCTCTTGTCTTGGCCTCGTTCATCATTTCCGCGATCTGCTTCTCGGCGTTAGCGAGGCTGTGGCGCCCTTCCTCACCGGCGGCGAGGCCGTCGGCGATCTGCTTCTGGCGCGTCTCGATCGCGCGCATGAGAGCCGGCCAGATGAATTTCGCGCACAACCAGATAAAGATGGCAAAGACGGCGGCCTGCATGAACAGCGTTAGATTGATGTTCACGACTCAATCCCTTTTCGTCGGTAACCCCGCACTCACTTGAGCCCTGCCGGAATCAGCGGATTGGCGTACGCGAACAGCATCGCGATGCCCAGCCCGATGATGAACGACGCATCGATCAGACCGAGCAGCAGAAAAACCTTCGCCTGCAGCGCCGGGATCATTTCGGGCTGGCGCGCCGCACCCTCGAGAAAGCGCGAGCACATGATGCCGATGCCGACGCAGGCACCCAGCGCACCAAGACCGATCATCAGTCCGATGCCGATGCCCGTATAGGCCTGAATCTGGGCGACCAGTTGCAGCTTGTCCATGTTGTTTTCCCTTTCTGAACGGAGATTGAATGACGGATAGGTAGCCGAGCGAAGATTTAGTGCTTCTCGTGCGCCATCGCGATGTAGGCGACGGTCAGCATCATGAATATGTAGGCCTGCAGGAATGCAATAAACCCGTCGAAGATAATCCACGCTGGCTGCAGCACGACCCCGGAGACAAGCGCACCGACGTAACCGCTCGACGCGAACAGCGCGATCAGCAGGAACATGATTTCGCCGGCGTACATGTTGCCGAACAACCGCAGCGAGTGCGACAGCGGCTTGGAGATATATTCGATCAGGTTGAAAAGGAGATTGAACGCGACCAGCAGCGGCGCGGCCCACAATGGCCGGATGCCGAACGGCACGGCATAAAGCTCGTGCAGCCATCCGCCCAGGCCTTTGACGCGGATGCTGTAGAAGATCATCAGGCCCAGCACCGACAGCGACAGCGCGAAGGTGGTGTTGATGTCCGCGGTCGCGACGCTTCGCCATGTGTGCAGGTGGAACACATTGGCATAGATCCACGCCATGACGTCGACCGGCAGCAGGTCCATCAGGTTCATGAACAGCACCCATAGTCCAACGGTCAACGCGATCGGCGCAACGATCCGGTAGTCGTGATGGAACATGCTGCGCACCTGGTCGTTGACGAATCCGACCGTCAGCTCGACGAAGGCCTGCGTCTTCGACGGTACGCCCGATGTCGACTTGCGGGTGATCACCCAGAGGAACCCGAAAACCAGAATACCGAGCACGAGCGAGGTGATGATCGTGTCGTAATAGACCGTCCAGAAGCCTCCGTCCGCGTCCCCCACCGACTTGGCGAAGAAGGTCAGGTGGTGCTGGATGTAGCTCGACGCGTCGTGCTGCTCGGCGAGCCTCTCGCCGACGTTTTCGGTTGCTGCGGCCATCCCCATCCCTGCGGTTACATTCAGTCGCGCCTGACGATCGCTGCCGTCGAAACCAGCACCGTGGCGACGAACGCGGCGATCAACGCCGAGGCAACGACGTCCCGGTAGGTCGTCAGCACCAGCGCGAGCTGGAGCACGATCAACATAATCTTCGCCGACTCGGCCCGGACCATCGTCCGCACCGTGTCCCCTGCCGTCCCCACCCTTCCGAGCCTGACGATCACTCCGTAAACGACACCCGCGCTGACGTTCGCAAGACCGCCCAACAGGGCGGACAGCGCGCCATGCACCCCGGCCCAGGACCCCGCGACTACGGCTATCACGAACGTCGCGAGCAACTGCCAGCCCGCGATGCGACCGACGGGAAAACGCGCTGGGGAACGTGCCGAATCCTGCGTGGCCACGGAGCGAAGCAAACCTTTGGATTATAGGGTTTTATGCGGCATCGCGTCAACGCAAAGCCGGCGTCCAACCGCCGAATCGCCCGCGCGAAAGCTCAGCCGCCCGACAGCGCGCAGACGATCATCACTTCGTCGTCCGCGGCCACCTGCGGCGAGAGGTCTCGCGCCTGCGCGCCGTTGACGAAGAACTTGATGTGCGCGCGGATACGTCCGTGCTCGTCGATGATGCGAAAACGAATGCCCGGGTAGCGCCGGTCGAGATCGCCGACGACCTCGGCGAGCGTGCGACCCTCCGCGCTAACCGCGGCCACGTCGTGGGTGTACGACCGCAAGGGATTGGGAACGAGGACGCGCATCAGCGTCCGCGGGACGGCGTCATGACATGCGTCGGGCTCGTGTCCTAGACCATCGCCTCGACCGCGTAGATTTCCGGCAGGTGCGCGGCGAGACATTTCCAGGTGCGCCCTTCGTCGCGGCTGCCCCAGACTTCTCCGCTGGTGGTCCCGAAATAGACGCCGACCGGCGCGCTCGCATCGGCGGTCATCGCCTGGCGCTTGACCGTCAGCCAGGACTGCGACTTCGGCAATCCGGTGGCCTGTCGCTGCCAGGTTCTGCCGCCGTTCACCGAACGATAGGCGGCGGGCTTCCCGCCCGGCGAGACGCGCGGCCACACACTGGTTCCGTCCATCGGAAACACCCAGATCGTGTCCGGCTCGCGCGGATGCAGCACCATCGGAAAGCCGATCGGGCCGACGCTTTTCGGCATGCCCGCGCCGATGTCTTCCCAACGCTCGGCAGGGCGGTCGATGCGATAGATGCCGCAGTGATTCTGCTGATACAGGCGATCGGGCTGCAGTGGATGCAGCCGCACGCAGTGCGGGTCGTGGCCGTATTCGGGATCGGGTTGCGGCAGAAAATCGGCCTTGACGCCCTGGTTCAGCGGGCGCCAGTCGGCGCCCGCGTCGGTCGACTCGAATACGCCTCCGCTCGACATGCCGATGTACATGTGCCGGGCGTCGCGCGGATCGATCAGGACCGAATGCAGCTTGGCGCCGTCGGGTGTCCCATCCTGGTCGCCTCCGCACCAGGCTTTGCGTTGCGCATGCTCGTTGAATCCGGCCACGCCTCGCCAGGTCGCCCCGCCATCTTCGGAGCGGAACAGGCCTTGCGGCGAGGTACCTGCGTACCAGACGCCGGGCTCGCTCGCATGTCCGGGCGTCAGCCAGAATGCGTGATCGACCGTACGCTTGCTGCCTTCGCCGAACGCGGGCGGCTGCTTGGCTTCGTGCCAGCTGCGGCCGCGATCGACGGAGCGGAAGATCGTCGGGCCGAGATGTCCGGTGCGCGCCGCAGCGAGCATCGTCCTGCTGTCGCGCGGGTCGGCAACGCAATGGTGGACGATATGGCCAAGAAACTGCGGTCCCGCGAGACGCCAGGTCCGGCGCGTCGGATCGCCATGCAGTTGCCACAGGCCCTTGCGCGTCGCGAGCAGCAGGCTCAGGCGGCGCGCAGGCGTCTTTGCAGCCTGTGCCATGACGTTCTCCTTGATTCGGCTAGTCGCGGACGGACTGCCGAAGTTACGCTTTAGCGAACGCGTCGACAAGTGCCGGAATGACCGCAAATTCCGGTACAATTTACGGTCTGTCGCCGGCGTGCACCCTCCGAAGTGCGGGCCCCGATATCGCCGCCAGACTCCACCACGGAAGGAAAAACCATGACGATCAAAGTCGGCGACCGGCTGCCGGCCGGCACCTTGAGCGAATACATCGAAGTCGCGACCGAAGGCTGCCCGGTCGGGCCGAACCAGTTTCAAGTCGATGCGTTGACGCGCGGCAAGAAGGTCGTGCTGTTCGGTCTGCCCGGTGCCTTCACGCCGACCTGCTCGGGCAAGCACGTGCCGGGCTATGTTGCGCATTACGGCGAGCTGAAGGCCCACGGCGTCGATGACATCATCTGCATGTCGGTCAACGATGCGTTCGTGATGGGAGCCTGGGCGAAGGATCAGAAAACCGACGGCAAGGTGCGCATGATGGGCGACGGCAGCGCCGCATACACCAAGGCGCTCGGCCTCGAGCTCGATCTGACGGCACGCGGCATGGGCGTGCGCTGCCAGCGCTTTTCGGCGCTAGTCGACGATGGCGTCGTCAAGACGCTCAACATCGAAGCGCCCGGCAAATTTGAAGTGTCCGATGCCGAGACCATGGTGAAGCAGACGGGTTGATCCGCGAGTTGCGCGGGACCGACGGCGCCTGACGGGCGCCGTTTTCATTCGTGCCGGCCGTGTTTCGCGCCGCCATCGCGGAGGCTACCGCAGCCTTGCCAGGATGCCGTCGAGCTGATCGAGGCTCGAATACGCGATGACGACGCGCCCCGCGCCGTTGCGCGTCGCTTCGACGCGCACCCGCGTCCCGAGCGCGTCGGAGAGCTCGTTTTCCAGGCGTGCCACATCGGCGTCGGCACTGCGCGCGCGCCGTGGCTTGCGTGGCGACGGATGCTGGGCGGCCTGCATCATGCGCTCGGTGTCGCGCACCGACATGCCGAGCGCGACCACCTTCGCCGCCGCCGCGCCTTGCTGCGCGGACGGCAGGCCGAGCAGCGCGCGTGCGTGTCCCATGTCGAGCTCGCCGGACAGCAGGTAATCCTGCACGGGCTGCGCCAGTTGCGTCAGCCGCAGCAGATTGGTCACCGCGCTGCGCGAGCGTCCGACAGCCTGCGCCGCTGCGTCGTGCGTCAATCCGAATTCCTCGATCAGGCGCTTGATGCCGTGCGCTTCTTCGAGCGGATTCAGGTTTTCGCGCTGGATGTTCTCGATAAGCGCCAGCGCAAGCGCCGCCTGGTCGGGCACTTCGCGCACCAGCGCCGGCACATCGGCGAGGCCAGCGCGCTTCGCCGCGAGCCAGCGGCGTTCGCCGGCGATGATTTCGAATCGGTTGGCGTCGACCGGACGAACGAGAATCGGCTGCATGACACCTTGTGTCCGGATCGACGCCGCCAATTCGCTCAACGAAGTCTCATCCATGCGCGAGCGCGGCTGGTACTTGCCGGGGCGAATGCGGTCGAGCGCGATCGTCTGCAGCGATTCACGGCCTGGCGTCTCGGTCGATGCGGACAGCAATGCGTCGAGCCCGCGTCCGAGCCCTTTGAGCTTAGCCATTGACGACTCCCGATTCGAGCGGTGTGGCTTCATCGCGGCGGAGCATTTCGCCCGCGAGCGCGAGATACGCGACCGCTCCCTTCGACGTCCGGTCCAAGTGGAGCGCAGGCACGCCGAAGCTCGGCGCTTCGGCGAGCCGGATGTTGCGCGGAATCACCGTGCGATAGAGCTTGTCCCCGAAATGCTTCTGCAGGTCGGCCGACACGTTGAGTGCCAGCGTGTTGCGCGGATCGAACATGGTGCGCAGCAGCCCTTCGATCTCGAGCCGCGGATTGAGATGCGCGCGCACCTTGCGGATCGTCTGGACCAGGTCGGACAGCCCTTCCAGCGCGTAATACTCGCATTGCATCGGAATCAGCACGCTGTCGGCCGCGCAAAGGCCATTCAATGTGAGCAGCGACAGCGACGGCGGACAGTCGAGCAGGATGAAATCGTATTCGCCGACGACCTCGGATATGGCGGCGCGCATTTGCGACAGCGCTTCGGCGAGCGCGTCCTTGAGTCGCATTTCGCGCTCGGGCAGGTCGACGAGCTCGACCTCGGCGCCGGCCAGCTCGCGGTTGGCCGGCACCAGGTCGAAGGCGCCGGACGGTGATCGCAGGCGCACGTCGGCGATTTTCTTTTCGCCAAGCAGCACTTGGTACACCGTGTAAGTAAGTGCACGCTTATCGACGCCGGCGCCCATGGTTGCGTTGCCCTGGGGGTCCAGATCGACGAGTAGCACCCGGCGCTTCATTGCGACCAGGCTGGCGGCGAGATTGACGCTCGTGGTGGTCTTGCCTACGCCGCCCTTTTGGTTCGCCACGGCGATGATCTTGGTCATGCGGCGCGCTTCATGATCACCAGATGGCGATCGCCATCCAGCCCCGGGATGCGCAGCATGGGCGTACTGGTCACGCCTATGCCGGGAGGCAGATGGGCGAGTTCCTCGTGCGGGTACACCCCTTTCATGGCGACCAGGCGGCCGTCCGGAGCGAGCAGGCTGCCGGTGGCGTTGGCGAACACCGCGAGGTCGGAAAAAGCGCGCGAGATGGCGATATCGAACGGGTGCGCCGGCGCGTAGTTCTCGACTCGGGTCGCCGCGACGTGGACGTTCGCCAGCGGCAGCTCGATCGCCGCCTGGCGCAGGAACGTCGCCTTCTTGAAGTTGCTGTCGAGCAGCGTGACGTCCCAATCCGGGCGAACGATGGCGAGCGGAATCCCCGGAAGGCCGCCGCCGCTGCCGACATCGACGATGCGCAAGCCGGCGCGTGACGGCAGGTGTGACAGTACGGCCAGCGAATCCAGCAGGTGATGCGTGACCATCCGCTCGGGTTCGCGGATTGCCGTCAGGTTGTGCGTCCGATTCCACTTGTCGAGGAGAAACAGATACGACAGCAGCTTCGATTGGACCTCGCTGGCGACCTGTGCGGCGAGTCCCAGCGCGGCGACGCCGTCGGCCAGCAGGGCGGCCGGGGTCATGCGGACAGTTGGCGCGCGGCCGGCGCGTCGAAGCCGCGTTTCAAATGGACCAGGAGCAGAGAAATCGCCGCCGGTGTCATTCCCTGGAGTCGGGCCGCCTGCCCGATGGTCTCCGGTCGATGCCGATTCAGGGTTTGCTGGACCTCCACCGAGAGCCCGCGCACGCAGCGGTAGTCGATATCGGCCGGCAAGCGCAGTGCCCCCTGCTCGGCGTGCCGTGCGATTTCCTCGTTCTGCCGCTCGATGTAGCCGGCGTACTTGGTCGCGACTTCCACTTGCGCGGCGACCTCTGCGCTGGCGACGGGCACGCCCGCACCCGGCAGGCTCATCAGGCTCGCGTAGTCGACGTCCGGCCGGCGCAACAGATCGGCAAGCGCGCAGTCGCGGTCGAGCGGCTGCCCCAGCACGCGGATCGCGCTGGCTTGGTCGACCACGCGTGGATTGACCCACGTGGATTTGAGGCGCTCGGTTTCCGCCGCGATGGCGTCGCGCTTGCGACAGAAGCTGTCCCAGCGTCGATCGTCGACCACGCCGATCGTGCGGCCTACCTCGGTCAGGCGCAGGTCCGCGTTGTCCTCGCGCAACTGCAACCGATATTCGGCGCGGCTGGTGAACATGCGGTACGGCTCGGTGACCCCGCGCGTGATCAGATCGTCGACCAGTACGCCCAGATAGGCTTGGTCGCGACGCGGTGACCATGCCTCACCACCTGACGCCAACAGCGCCGCGTTGATCCCGGCGAGCAGTCCCTGCGCAGCCGCTTCCTCGTAGCCCGTCGTGCCGTTGATCTGACCCGCGAAAAACAAGCCGCGGATCGCCTTGGTCTCGAGCGTGGCCTTGAGCGCGCGCGGGTCGAAATAATCGTATTCGATGGCATACCCCGGCCGCAGGATCTGCGCGTGCTCAAGCCCACGCATCGACCGGACCAGCTCCAGCTGAACATCGAACGGAAGGCTCGTCGAGATCCCGTTCGGATAGACCTCGTGCGTGGTCAGGCCCTCGGGCTCCAGGAAGACCTGGTGGCTGTCGCGGCCGGCAAAGCGCGTGATCTTGTCCTCGATCGACGGACAGTAGCGAGGGCCCACGCCCTCGATCACTCCGGTGAACATCGGCGAACGGTCGAGCCCGCCGCGGATGATGTCGTGAGTCCGTGGGTTGGTGTGCGTGATCCAGCATGGCAATTGCCGCGGATGCATCTCGCGGCTGCCGATGAACGAAAACACGGGGGCCGGCTCGTCCCCCGGCTGCATGGTCAACTCGGTGAAATCGATGCTTCGGCCATCGATGCGCGGCGGGGTACCGGTCTTGAGCCTCCCCGCCGGCAGCGCGAGCTCGCGCAGACGCGCGCCGAGCGTTTTGGCCGGCGGATCGCCGGCGCGCCCAGCCTCGTAGTGCGCGAGGCCCACATGGATGAGCCCGGACAGAAACGTGCCGGTGGTCAGGACGACAGTCGCGGCATCGAACCGAATGCCCAGTTGGGTCACGACGCCGGCGACACGATCGCCCTCGAGCACGAGATCGTCCACCGGTTGCTGGAACAGGGTCAGATGGGACTGGTTTTCCAGCCGGGTTCTGATCGCCTGGCGGTACAAAAGCCGATCGGCCTGGGCACGCGTCGCCCGCACTGCGGGCCCCTTGCTGGCGTTCAGGATGCGAAACTGGATTCCGGCTTCGTCGGTCGCCAGGGCCATCGCCCCGCCGAGGGCATCCACTTCCTTGACCAAGTGTCCCTTGCCGATGCCCCCGATCGAGGGGTTGCACGACATCTGACCGAGCGTCTCGATGCTGTGCGTCAATAGAAGCGTGCGTCGGCCCATGCGCGCCGACGCCAGCGCCGCTTCGGTACCCGCGTGGCCGCCGCCGACGACGATGACATCGAAATGTTCTTGGAACGTCATGTTTTACAAGGAAAAATAGCAGATCTGACGCGCCCGTATATCATACGTCAAACCTTGCGAGCGGAAAAGGCCCGGCGCGCGGCGTTCCACGTGGAACGGTCAACGCCGGTTTCACGTGGAACGGCGGTCAGCGAACCGGCACCGCCGTGGAGGCACGGATCACGAGCTTCCACGGTAATTCGGGCCGTGGCACATCGCGTCCCGCCATGGCGGCGATCAGCCATTCGGCCGCGGCGTAGCCCTCGTCATGGGCCGGGATACGAACCGCCGTCAGCGACGGGTCCGAGCAGCGTGACAGAGCGGTATCGCCCAAAGCGATGACGGATATCTGACTGGGTACGCCCATCTCGAGGATGCGGCATTCGCGCAGCGCCGCCGCCGCAACGAGCTCGCTGCCGCCGACGATGGCGGTTACCTGCTGCTGGACCAGCTGCCGCACCCCCGTCCGGACCGCATCGACATCGTCGAGGCTTTCGATGCCCACCTCGGCACGCGGCGGCCCGGACCCGGCCATCCTGCCCTTGCGCCGAAGGGCGATCGCTCCGATTTCCCGATGGCCGAGTTGGCGCAGGTAAGCAAACGCCAGCGCCCACCCGCGCTCCGCGTCCGTCGCGGCATGGCCGAGCCCGCAATGGGCCCACGGAATGTCCCGGCCAGGAGTCCAGGCCGCCGCGTCGGCCGCCTCGCCTCCGATCCACAGGAGCCCTTCGATGCCGTACGCCTCCAGTCCCCTCGCACACGCCGCCGCCTGCGCCCCGTCCTTGGCGATCCGCAGCAGCACGCCGATGGCGCCGCGAGCCAGGGCTCGTTCCGCGCCGGCCAACATGGCGACGGCGACGGGGTCGGATTCGTCGCCGAGCACCACCCCGACGAGGCCCGAGCGCCGCATGGACAACGAGCGCGCGGCCGCGTTGGCGATATAGCCTAGCCGGGTCGCCGCTTCTTGGACGCGCGCCCGCAGTGTCTCGCTGACCAGCTCCGGCCGCGTCATCGCTCGCGAGGCGCTCGCCGTCGATACGCCCGCCTCCCTCGCGACGTCGGTCAGCCCGACCGCGTTACTGCCGCGGAACGCCCGGCGACGCGTGGCAGTCGAGGGGCGCGGGGGCGGGGGCGGGGGCGGGGGCGGGGGCGGGGGCGGGGGCGGGGGCGGTGGCGGCGGCGGCGGTGGCGGTGGCGCGCGCGGTGCCGCGGGCTGTGGCCGGATACGCCGTCGGCCGGTGGGCCGGTCAGAACCGCAGCGCCCT
>DASXPJ010000042.1:0-14147 GCA_036493675.1 Casimicrobiaceae bacterium | reverse complement strand
AGACGATCGAGTTTGCAATCACCCCAGCGGTGCGCGCGATTCTCGATGCAGCGGCCGCGCTCCCCGGGCGAAAAATCAGCATGTACGTCTTCCCGACTCGCAAAGGCACGCCGTACAGCGAGAGTGCGCTGCAGACCGCTTGGGCGCGCGCGAAGCTGAAAGCCGGCTTGGCAGACGTCGACCTCACCTTCCGCGATTTCCGCACGACGGAACTCAACGCAATTCACCGCGAAGGCGGCGATGCGACGAAAACCGCGGGGCACGCGAGCGCGAGCACGACCGAACGTCACTACATCAGCGAGCCGACGCGCATCAAACCGCGCCGCTAGCCGCGGCTCACTTCAGCAAATACTTTCCGATCAGCACGCCAGCCGCGCCGATCGCTGCTTTGATCAGCCAGTCGCGTTCCCGCCAAGCCCATTGGCCCGGCATGCGCAGCAGTCGCTTCCAGCGAGACACTCCGTCGTGAACGTCGGTCACGGCGCCGTCGTTGGCGACGAATACGGCGATGGACCCCTCCTCCTTCAACCAAGCTCCGGCCGCACGCGCTTTTTCTCGAATGCCCACGGGCAGGCCCTCCTCGCTTCTGGTGACAACTCAGACCCCACCCCTACGGATTTTCCCCCAAAACGGCCATAGAATTGTCACCAACTCAATCTCAGCGCGCGCGAAAATACAGCACCTTAGGCCGGCTTCCGATCATTGATTCGTAATCAGTAGGTCGGTGGTTCGACTCCACTCAACAGCACCAATATAAACATCGTTAGCTAAAAAACAGCGATGGACACCGCGCCAATATTCGGTGTGGCCGGGACAGCGTCTCCGCGCGCCTGATCGCAGGCCTGAAAGTTCCGATTCGCCGCAGTGTTCTGCGTGGGTTGTAGGCCAACCTATTTCGGCATGAGGTGGTACATACCGCCAGGACTTGCGTCTTCCAACATCCAAAGCGAGCCGTCCGGAGCCTCTTCGATATCACGCACGCGCTTGCCGATATTCCAACGCTGGACCACGGCGGCGCCCCCCTTGTCGTCGAATGTCACGCGGTCGATTACCTCGCTGATCAGGCCGCTGATCAAGGCGCTTCCATTCCATTTCGGGAAGACGCTGCCCTTGTAGAACATGAGATTGCCCGGCGCGATTACCGGATCCCAATAGATCACCGGTTTGGCGAGGTCGGGCCGCGTATCGGGACTGGGGATCGGCACGCCGTTATAGTTCTTGCCATAGCTGACCAATGGCCAGCCGTAATTCTTGCCTGGCTCGATGAGGTTTAACTCATCGCCGCCACGCGGGCCGTGCTCGACTTCCCAGAGCCGGCCATCGGGCCCGAAAGCAAGGCCGTAGGGGTTGCGGTGACCGATCGTCCAGGTTTCCGCCGGGGTCAGGTTCGCCGTGGGGAACTGATAGGTACTGACGACCCGCGCAGTCTTGGCGGCCTTGGTATCGCTCGGCGGATCAATCAGGGGAATGGAGGAGGCACCGGTCCTGCCTTCCATCGGATTTCCCGGCGCGGGTTTGCCGTCGAGTGTCAGTCGCAGGATTTTGCCAACGGGCTGGTCCGGATCTTGGGCGGGGGTCATGCGTTGACGGTCGCCCACAGCGAGAAAGAGATATTTCCCGTCCGGCGAAAAGGCGATCTGCGCGCCCGCCTGACCGCCCTTGCCTCTAGGCATCTGGCGCCACAGGACGTGGAACCCGTTGAGGGCGGCCCGCGCGCCGTCCAGCACCAGCTGGCCGCGACCCATCGCCAAGCCGCCACCATATTCACCCGGTTCGACGTAAGTGAGATACACATTGTGGTCGGTGTCGTAGTGGGGTGAGAGAAAAACACCCAGCATGCCGTTCTGCCGTTGATAAAAGACGGACGGCACGCCTTTGACTTCGGTCTTTTCGCCTTGCGGCGTGACCAGCTGAACGCGGCCGACCTTTTCGGTCACCAGCATGCGGCCGTCGGGCAAGAACGCAATGCGCCACGGCAGGTCGAAGCTCGCCACTTGCGTCATCGTGAAGGGAAGGTTCGGGTCGGATCGGTGGTCGCCGGCATTAATCTGTGCAGCGGCCGCACTCGAAAGCAAGGCCGAGAGAAAAACCAAGATCGACACTTTCTTCATTTATATGCTTTCGTTTCTTGCGCCGATAGCGTTGCTCGCGAGGATTTCCGATTTGGATCTTAATCCCGCGGACTCACTCATTCGTCCGTTCCAGGACCCAGAAGTTCGCGACCGCCTTGACCAATCAGTCTCGACGCGATAGCGAGGGCTTCGGGACCGTACCCGAGGAGGAGATAGGGCTAATCTGTTATCGTTACCAGCGCGGCCTGGCATTCTCCCCACGCCGCAATTTTGCTATCGTGTCTAGCCGCTCGCGCAGATGCCGTACATTGGTCGCGCCGCGCGGCTGGACAGGGACAGCGATCATGGACAAGCAGGTGGCGCCACGGCGGCCCAGCGCGCTCGGGGTTCATTCGGTCAACCGCTTCGCCTTTACGGTGCCCGATGTGGGCGAGGCGGAGCGCTTTTACCACGCCTTCGGTCTCGACGTTCGCCGCGACAGCGACCGACTCGATCTTTTCGCCCACGCGCATCCGCATTGCTGGGCCAGCGTGCACGGCAACGGGCTGGGCAAAAAGCTGCAGTACCTGAGCTTCGGTGCCTATGCCGAGGATTTCGACGCCCTCGCCCGCCGGATCACCGCACACGGAGTCTGCGAGCCGCACCCGCTCTCGGACGGCAAGGGCATCTGGACGCGCGACGCCGACGGGACGCCGATCCAGGTGGTCGTCGCGCCCAAGGTGTCACCTTCGCTCAAGTCCGAGGCGGCCGCCGTTGCGCCTCCGCCCGCGGGTCAAGGAGCCGCGCCGAACCGGAAGACCGCGGCGGCGGTGCGTCCTCGCTACCTGTCGCACATCCTGTTGTTCACTCCGGACGTCGACCGACAACTGGCGTTCTACACCGAGGTGCTCGGACTGCGCCTGTCCGATCGATCGGGCGACATCATCGTGTTTCTGCACGGACCGCATGCGAGCGATCATCACCTGCTGGCGTTCGCCAAGTCGCATGCGCCGGGATTGCATCATTCGAGCTGGGACGTCGGCAGCCTGGACGACGTCGGTTTGGGCGCGGAACTGATGCGTGAGCGCGGCTACGCCAAGGGGTGGGGCGTCGGCCGTCACGTGCTCGGCTCGAACTATTTCTATTACGTCCAGGACCCGTGGGGCAGCTGGACGGAGTTTTCCTTCGGTATCGATTTCGTGCCGGCCGACGTCGAGTGGCCCGCGGCCGACCATCCGCCGGAGGATTCGTTCTACATCTGGGGCCCGCCGGTCCCTGAGGATTTCGTCACCAATTACGAACAGGTGCAGCGCACGTAAGCGAAGGCGCGGGCTCTCGCGCAATCGACCACGCGAGTTCGGCGCCGCAGCGTCGGTGAGCAAGCAGGCGCCTGATACAACCGAGGAGGATGGGGATGAGCATCGGACGCAAGGTCGGATGGATCGGGACGATCGCCGGTTGGCTGCTGCTCGCCGTTGCCGGCGCGCACGCGCAGGGCACGACCGCGCCGATCCGCATCGGCAGCACGCTCGCGCTGACCGGTCCGCTGGCGGCCACGAGTCTCGTGCACAAGGTCGTCGGCGAGATTTACGTCGAGCAGCTGAACAAGCGCGGCGGCCTGCTCGGACGTCAGGTCGAGTGGATCGTCCGGGACGACCAGTCGAAACCCGATCTGGCACGCACGCTCTACGAACAGCTGGTGACGGCGGACAAGGTCGATCTGCTGATGGGTCCGTATGCGACCGGTGCGATTCTCTCGGCGATGGGCGTCGCGCAACGGTACAACAAGGTACTCGTGCACCACACGTTCGGCATTCCGGCGTTGGCCAAGTACGACATGCAGTTCCCTGCATGGTCGCTCGGACCCAATCCCGCGGCCACGGTCCCGGCGACCTTGTTCACTGCGCTGGCCGCTTCGCCCCGACCGCCGAAGACGATCGCCGTGGTGACCAGCAAGTTTCCGTCGGTGCACTTCATGTCGCTGGGCGCGCGCGAAGTCGCCAAGGCGCGAGGATTGAACGAAGTCCTGTTCCTCGAATGGGATTTCGGCAATCTCGACTTCGGGCCGATCGCGGCGCGGATCAAGGACGCCAAGCCGGATCTTCTCTGGGTCGGCGCGATAGGCCTCGAAGGCAACCAGCTGCTCGAAGCGATGAATAAGATCGACTACCTGCCGCAGGAGCACTTCTACATGTACCCGGCCCCGGGGCCGATGTCGAAGTCGCCGTTGGCGAGAAATGCGCTCTCGATGACGATGTTCGAGGAGCATCCTCCCTTCACCAGCGCGCCTGGGGCTGCCGAATTCATCCGTCTATATCACGAGCGCGCGGCCAAGGCCGGCATACCCGATACCTCGGTCGAAGTGCAGGCTGCGGCCTCGTATACCGCCTGGCAGATTCTCGAAGCCGGCGTCCGGGGTGCCAATAGCCTCGACGACAAGGCGATCGGCGCGTGGCTGCGCCAAAATCGCGTCGACACCATTCAAGGCAGGCTGCGCTTCGACGGGCCGAACAACTACGGCGACGACCTGATGCGGGTGAAGCAGGTCCAGAATGGGCACTGGGTCACGGTTTTCCCCAAGGAGTACGCCGCACCGGGCGCCACGCTGCAGGTGCAATGATGCAGGTGCAATGAAGCGGGTCACGGCCCGGCGCGCCCCATCCAACGGGGCGCGCGCCGCATGACCTTGCCGAGCGCAACGCTACTCGCGCAGTCGGCATTGTCCGGCGTGTTCATCGGCTCGCTATACGGGCTGATCGGTCTCGGACTCAGCCTCTCGTGGGGACTGCTGCACGTCATCAACCTGGCGCACTTCGGCCTCGCCTTTCTCGCCGCTTACCTTTGCTACCAGCTCGCCGGCGTCGGCGGGATCGACCCGCTGCTGACGCTGCTACTGATCGTGCCGACGTTCTTCGCGGTCGGCGCCGCGATGCAATGGTTGCTGTCGCGATTCGCCGTGTCGCCGCTCAATTCGCTGCTCGCGACGTTCGGCATCACCGCGGTGATCGAAGCCGGCATCCAGGGCGTCTGGACCGCCGACTTCCGCAAGCTGGAATCGGCTTATGCCACCCAGAAATTCCAGGTCGGCGGTCTGTTCGTGCCGGTGCCGGAATTGATGACCCTCGTCATCGCTTGCGTGCTGAGCTTCGCGATCTGGGCGGCGATGCGCTACACGCAGCTGGGTCGGGCGCTGCGGGCGCTGGCCGAAGATGCGCCGGTCGCGACCGCGTTCGGCATCAACCCGAGCGCGCATGCGCTGCTGCTTTCGGGCACCTGCGGTGCGCTGGCCGGCGTCGCCGGTGTCTGCCTGGCGCTCTGCTTCACCTTGACTCCGGCCGAGATCTACGCCTGGATCGGCGTCGTATTCGCTGCCGTCATGCTGGGCGGTCTCGGTTCCCCGCTGGGCCCGCTGTTCGCCGGCATCGTGATCGGCGTCAGCGAAGCGGTCGCCATGGTATTTGCGTCGCCGTCGTGGGCGCCGATCGTGCCGTTCACTCTGCTGATCGCGCTACTGCTGCTGCGGCCGGGGCAATCCTGAAGGTCGATCGCACCGTCGCCGCGCTGCTCGCCGCCGGCGCCGTGCTGGCCTTTCTGCCATTCCTGCGCGTCCCGGCATTCTATGAATCGTTTCTGTATCTGGTACTGCACTGGATCGTGCTGGCCACGTCGTGGAACATTCTGTCCGGCTATTCGGGCTATTTCTCTTTCGGCCATGGCGCGTTCTACGGGGCAGGCGTCTACACAACCGCGGTGCTCTCCGGCAGCTATGGCGTTCCGTTCCTGTGGACACTGCCCGCCGCGGCGATGGTCGCCACGGTGCTCGGCGTCGCGCTCGGCGCCGTTGCCTTCAGGGTACGAAACGTCCGCGGCGAGCTGTTCGCCTTGCTCACGCTGGCAGTCACTTTCGTGCTCGCGACGATCGTTCTCAATACGCCGATCGACGGCGGGCCCGGCGTCTATCTTTCCGCCGTGGCGACGCCCGCGCTGGCGCCCACGCCTTCGGGGTCGTTCTACCTGATGGCGCTGGCGCTCGCCGTCGCCACGCTGCTCATCGCGCGCGCGATCGCACGTTCACGCCTGGGCATCGGGCTGTTCGCGCTTCATGACGACGAGGATGTCGCGGAGGTGATGGGCGTGCCGACCTACGCCTACAAGCTGATCGCGTTCGGCGTTTCGTGTGCGTTGGCCGGCGTTGCAGGCGGCATCCACGCGCTGTTCGTGTCCTACGTTACCGCAAGCAGCACGTTCAACATTACCGTTCCGCTGTCGGTCGTACTGATGAGCGTGCTCGGAGGCACACGACACTGGGCCGGGCCGGCGCTCGGCGCCACCGCGATCACGATCCTGCTGTATGCATCGACCGCGGCCGATCAGGCGGTAACGGGCAAGGCGGTTTCCGGTGCGATCCTGGTCGCCGCCGTCCTGTTCATGCCCAACGGAGTGCTCGAGCGTTTCCGGCGGCCCCGCAAGCGCCGGATCGCAGGCCGCGCGGACGCCGTGTGGGCGCCCGAAGATCCGTTATCCACGACTCCAGGCGACTCGGTGCGACCGCTGCTCGCGGTTCGGGGACTGCGCAAGGCGTTTCGCGGCGTACGCGCGCTGGACGGCGTCGACCTCGACGTGCACGACGGCGAAATCCTGGCCGTGCTCGGCCCGAACGGGTCCGGGAAGTCGACGCTGATCAACGTCGTCAGCGGACACTACCGTACCGATGCGGGCAGCGCGATATTCGCCGGTACCGAGCTCACCGGACTTCGGCCGCATCGGATCGCACGCCTCGGCATCGCCCGAACCTACCAGATCCCGCGTCCTTTCAGTCATCTGTCGCTCGACGACAACGTCGCCGTGACCGCGATGTTCGGCCGCGCGGCGATGCACCGGAGCGACGCCGCCGCAGCGGCGCAGCACTGGCTCGATTTCATCGGATTGCGGGCGCGGCAGGACGTGCTGCCGGGAGAGCTCAACCTGCACCAGAGCAAGTTCCTCGAATTGGCGCGCGCGCTGGCCGCGCAACCCCGACTGCTGCTTCTCGACGAAGTGTTGTCTGGGCTGGCGCCGGGTGAGATCGACGAAGCTGTCGCGCTGATCGGCCGGATTCGCCAGCGCGGAACGGCGATCGTGCTGGTCGAACACGTCTTGCCGGCGGTCATTGCGCTGGCCGATCGCGTCGTCGTGCTGGACCAGGGCCGCGTGCTGGCGGAGGGTCGCACCGCCGAGGTCATGGCACGTGTGGACGTCGCGAAGGCCTATCTCGGCGTCGGCGGTGCTTGAGATTCGTCATTTGAGCGTCGCTTACGGTGCGGCACCGGCGCTGCAGGACGTATCGCTGGACGTGGCTGACGGCGAGCTCGTCTGCGTCGTCGGTCCGAACGGCGCCGGCAAGACGACCTTGATCAATGCCATCGCCGGCATCCTGCGCGCACGCGACGGACGTATCGTCATGGACGGCCGCGATCTCACCGCCATTGGATCACACCGGTTCTGCCACGCCGGCATCGCGATCGTGCCCGAGGGACGAAGGCTTTTCACGCGCATGACGGTGCGAGAGAACCTGGAGATCGGCGGCTACGCCGCTGCCGCGCGACAGGAGCGGAAACGTTCTCTCGAGGCCGTCTGTTCGCTGTTCCCCGCAGTTCGCGAAAAACTCGATGCGACTGCCGGCACGCTTTCAGGCGGCCAGCAGCAGATGGTTGCCATCGGCCGCGCGCTGATGGCCAGGCCGCGCCTGCTGCTGCTCGACGAACCGTCGCTCGGGTTGTCTCCGCTGATGATCGAGGCGCTGTTCCGCGGGATCCGTGACGTGCACGCAAAAGGGACCGCTGTTCTGCTTGTCGAGCAGAACGTGGCGATGGCGCTGGACATCGCCTCTCGGGCGTACTTGCTCGAGGAGGGAAGCATCATCGCCGCGGGCGCGCCCGAAGCGGTGTTCGCGAATCCGCACCTGAAGCGCGTCTATCTCGGCATCACTGCAGCGAGCTGACGCACCCGCCTGGCCGCCGCGGTTCGACCCGAACGCGCTTACTTGCTGCAACGGTTGAAGAACTTGCAATAAACAGCGGTCGATTCGGGCCGAGCAATCGCCACGCCTGTCTCGTTTGCACTTAGCAAACAGCCTCTTAGGTGTTGGTACGGCGCTTGCATATGGCGGAGCGGTGCTCTCGGCCCTTGCTCGCCGCATGTATGAACCGTCATCCCGCGCGCGTCGCCTGCCCTTCGCGGTGCTGGGTCTGCTCGCGTTGGCCACCCTGGCGCGCGCGGCCGCTCCCGTCTCCGATGGCGATTGGCCGATGCCGGCGCGCGACTACGCGAGTACGCGCTATGCACCTCTGTCCGACATCACGCCGGCCAATGTCGGATCGCTCAAGCTCGTCTTCACGTTCTCGACCGGAGTGCTGCGCGGCCATGAAGCGGCCCCGATTGTCGTCGGCGGCTCGATGTACATCGTCACCCCGTATCCGAACGTCGTCTACGCGCTCGATCTCACGCGGCCGGACGTGCCCATCCGTTGGAGGTTCGAGCCGAAGCCGGAAGCCTTCGCCCAAGGCGTGGCTTGCTGCGACGTCGTCAACCGGGGCCTCGCTTATGCCGATGGCCGGGTTTTTCTCAATACGCTCGACAACCAGACGATCGCGCTGGACGCGGCGAGCGGTAAGGAACTATGGCGTTACCGCTCAGGCGACATTCGTGCCGGCGAGACGCGCACGATGGCCCCCCTGGTGGCGAATGGCCGCGTCCTGATTGGCAATAGCGGCGGCGAGTACGGGGTCCGCGGCTGGCTGACCGCGCTCGACGCCGCTAACGGCAAGGAGCTCTGGCGCGCCTATAGCACCGGACCGGATCGCGATGTGCTCATCGGCGCCGAATACAAGCCCTTCTATGCGAAGGACAAGGGAGTTGATCTCGGCGTTTCCACCTGGCCGGGGGACGCGTGGAAGATCGGTGGCGGGACCGTCTGGGGCTGGATCTCCTACGATCCCGCCCTCGATCTCGTCTACTACGGGACGGCGAACCCGGGCCCCTGGAACGCCGAGCAGCGACCCGGCGACAACAAATTCACGTCAGGCCTGTTTGCGCGCAATCTGGCGACAGGTCGTGCACGCTGGTTCTACCAGATGAGCCCGCACGACGAATTCGACTACGACGGAGTCAATGAAAGCATTCTGATCGATCTGCCCCTGGCGAACGGAACCCGCAAGGTCCTTGTGCATCCCGATCGCAATGGCTATGTCTATGTGGTCGATCGGGTAAGCGGTGAAGTCATTTCCGCCACGCCGTTCGTCCATATCACCACAACAACGGGCGTCGACCAAGAGACGGGCTCGCTGCACTACGCCCCCGGCAAGCTCCAGCGCACCGGAACGGTGGTGCGCGACATCTGTCCCGCGTCACCCGGCGGAAAAGACTGGCAGCCATCCGCGTACTCGCCGAGAACACGCCTCGTTTACATCCCGCACCAGAATCTCTGCCAGGACCAGGAGGCCACGCAGACGAGCTATATCGTCGGCACGCCGTACGTCGGGTCGATCGTCAAGATCAAGCCGGGCCCCGGCGGTCACCGCGGACTCGTGACGGCGTGGGATCCGGTGGCCGCGAAAGCACGCTGGGTGATCGAAGAGGATCTGCCCGTCTGGAGCGGAACGCTCGTCACGGCCGGCGACGTGGTGTTCTACGGCACGATGGATGGCTGGTTCAAGGCCATCGACGCCAAGGACGGCCACCCGCTGTGGCAATTCAAGACCGGCTCGGGGATTGTCGGCCAACCGGTCTCTTATCGCGGTCCGGACGGCAAGCAATACATCGCGGTGCTTTCGGGTGTCGGCGGATGGGCCGGAGCGGTCGTATCCGGCGATCTCGATACGCGCGATCGAAGCGCCGCCGGCGGGATGGGCAACGTGATGGGCGATCTGAAGCAGCGCACGACCAAGGGAGGCATGCTGTATGTGTTCACGCTTCCGTGAGGGCGTGCGTCTGTTTTGCGTGTCGGCGTTGCTCATGTGCGGCAACCTCGCCCAGTCGCGCGACCTGGTGGTGTGTGCCGATCCGGACGATCTGCCGTTCTCCCACCGGGACGGAAGCGGATTCGAGAACCGCATCGCCGAGCTCGTTGCCCAGGACCTCGGCGCGCGCCTCGTCTATCGCTGGCTGCCGCTTCGACGAGGCGTCGTCCGCAAGACGCTCGGCGCCGGACTGTGCGACGTGCTCATGGGCGTTCCCGCCGATCCGGCAAGGATCGCCACCACGATTGCCTACTATCGATCGAGCTACGTACTCGTCACCCGCAGGGACTGGGGCGCGCCGGTCTTGTCGTTCGATGACGCGCGGCTGCGCACGAGCAGGGTCGGCGTTCCGCTGGTTGGCGCCGATGGCGCCGCCGCGCCGCCGGCATTGATGCTCGCCCGGCGTGGAATCCTGGACAACGTGACGGGGTTCCCCGTTTACGGCGCGCTGCCGGTGACTCAGCGCATGGTCGATGCGCTCGAGAAAGCCGAAATCGATGTCGCGCTGGCGTGGGGCCCCACGGTGGGCTACTACGCGCAACGGGCCAAAATCCCGATGGAGCTGGCGCTGGCTCCGGACGATGCGTCGATGCCCGAGTCGTTTTCGATCGCCATCGCGGTGCGCGACGGCGAGCGCTCGTTGCGCGACGACATCGATGCCGCGCTTGCCCGCGACCGGTCGCGGATCGACGCCGTTCTGGCGGAGTACGGCGTGCCGCTGCAGGCGCTGCGTGACACGGTGGCGCAGGAGAAATGATGCGCGCTCGCACCGCATCGACCATCGTCGTGCTCGCTCTGTCGACGATCGCCGGTTGCGAGCGCGAGTCACGCGATTTCGCGCGGCCTGCCCCCGGCGCCGAAGTGGGCGACAAGGAGACCGCGGCCGCGATGATCGCGCACGACGAGCGCAACGCCTATGCGCTGGCTTCCGGCAAGAAGCTTTGGGGCTGGTACAACTGCAGCGGTTGCCACGCCAACGGCGGCGGCGGCTCCGGTCCGGCCTTGATGGACGACGTGTGGATCTACGGCGGCGATGCGACATCGATTTTTGAAACCATCGCGCAGGGTCGTCCGAACGGCATGCCCGCGTTCGGCAAGCGGATCCCCAAGGAGCAGATCTGGCAACTGGCCGCCTACGTGCGGTCGATGTCGGGAGTCGCTCCGCAGGACGCGGCGCCCAATCGCGACGACGCCTTCCTGACGCGCGCGCCCGAGTCATTCATGGATTCGCAAAAACCCGAGCACGAAAAGCCCTCATCGGGCGGTCGGCCGCAATGAACGGCATCCACGACGTCCGCGTTCCGGCAGGGCCCCAGGCGGCAGCGCTGTTCGACTTGTGGAACGTGATGCTCGTCACATGCGCGGTCGTGTTCGTGGCGATCCTGGTCGCGCTCGCGATTGCGCTCTGGCGCGCGCCGCGCGCCACCGAGCAGACGGCGCCCGATCTCGCTTCGCATCCACGAAAGGAGGCGGCGCTGCGGCGATCGGTCGGGTATGCGATCGCCGCGTCTGCCGTGCTTCTGTTCGTGCTGCTCTTTGCGAGTTTCGTGGCCGACCGCGCCATCGCCACGCTGCCCCTCGACGATGCCGTCCACATCGATCTGATCGGGCATCAATTCTGGTGGGAGGCGCGGTACGACCCGAACGATCCCGCGCGGGTCTTCTCGACGGCCAACGAGCTCCACGTGCCGGTTGGCCGGCCGGTGCTGATGCGCCTTCGCGCCGATGACGTCATTCACAGCTTCTGGGTCCCGAGCCTCGCCGGCAAGAAGGACCTGATTCCCGGCCGGGAGTCCACGATGGCGTTCCGCGCCGACCTGCCGGGGACCTACCGCGGCCAGTGCGCAGAATTCTGCGGCTACCAGCACGCGCACATGGCGCTCGTCGTCGTCGCCGACGCCCCCGCCGTTTACGACCGCTGGCTCGCCCTCCAGCGTCAGCCCGCGAGAGAGCCGGCGACCGCGGAGGAGCAGCGCGGCCGCGACCTGGTCGAGCATGCGAGTTGCGCGATGTGCCATACGATTGCCGGTACGGCGGCGAAGGGGCGGCGCGCCCCGGATCTCACGCACGTCGGCAGCCGCGCATGGTTGGCTGCCGGTACCTTGCCGAATACCGCCGCAGCGCGGGCCCATTGGATCGCCGACCCCCAGCAATACAAGCCCGGCGTCGACATGCCACCGCTCGCCGCCGCGCCGACGGACCTGGTCGCGATTTCCGCCTATCTCGGATCGCTGCAATGACGGCCGCGAGCGGATCCTTGCCGACAAAACCAGGCTCGCGGCAGCGCGCGAGCGGAGAAGCGCAACCGAAAGCGGCCGCCCGTCGGCATCTACGCGACGGCGCGGGCCCCGGCTCGCCCGCCGCCGCCGAGCTCGAGCGCACGTGGGCCGACAAGCCGGGCGTGATCGGCTTCCTGTCCGCCAACGGCCACAAGACGATCGGGCTTCGCTTCATCGTGACCGCGTTGTGCTTCTTCGGCGCGGCGGGCGTGATGGGCGGGCTGATGCGCCACCAGCTCGCGACCGCGAACAGCCACCTCGTCGGTCCCGACTTCTACAACCAGCTGTTCACGATGCACGGCACGACGATGATGTTCCTGTTCGCCGTGCCGGTGATGCAGGGCTTCGCGCTCTACCTGGTGCCGCTGATGATCGGCACGCGCAACACCGCTTTCCCGCGCATGACCGCATGTGCCTACTGGCTCTACCTCCTCGGCGGATTGGGACTCTTCGGCGCGTTCCTGACCAATACGGGTCCGGACGCAGGATGGTTCGCGTACGTGCCCCTCGCCGGCCCCCAATACGGAATCGGCAAGCGTGCCGACGTCTGGAACATGCTCGTCACCTACAGCGAGGCGATGGGCCTGATGGTCGCGGTCGACATCACGACCACCATCCTGAAGCTGCGCGCGCCCGGGATGACGCTGCGGCACATGCCGTTGTTCGTCTGGGCATCGCTCGTCACGTCGGTAATGATCATTTTCGCCATGCCGATGGTGATGCTCGCCGCCAACCTCGTCCAGTTCGATCGCATGCTCGGGACCCATTTCTTCAACCCCGCCGAAGGCGGCGATCCGCTGCTGTGGCAGCACCTGTTCTGGTTCTTCGGACATCCCGAGGTCTACTTCATCTTCATCCCAGCGCTCGGGTTCATCTCGGCCATCATTCCGACGTTCGCCCGGCGCCCGATGTTCGGGCACGACGCGATCGTGCTGTCGCTGATCGCCACCGGCTTCCTGTCGTTCGGCCTGTGGGTGCACCACATGTTCGCGACCAACGTGCCCGGCCTCGGCAAGAGCTTCTTCACGGCGATGAGCTTCATGATCGCGATCCCCACGTCGATCCAGATCTTCTGCTGGATCGCCACGCTCGCCACGGGGCGGCTCCACATGCGCACGCCGCTGCTGTTCATCATGGGATTCTTCGTGGTGCTCCTCATCGGCGGCATGACGGGGATCGTCCTGGGGTCGGTCCCCGTGGACCTGCAGGTTCACGACACGCAATTCGTCGTCGCGCACCTGCATTACGTGCTCATCGGCGGTGGCGTGATGCCGTTGTTCGGCGCGTTTTATCATTGGTTTCCCAAAATCACCGGGCGGATGTTGAGCGAGACGTGGGGACGCGCGCACTTCTGGCTGTTCGTCGTCGGAACGAACGTGACGTTTTTCCCGATGCATCTGCTTGGCCTCGACGGCATGCCGCGCCGCGTCTACACGTATCTCGCGCCGAGTGGATGGGGAGCGCTCAATCTGGTGGCGACGATCGGTGCCGCGACGATCGCCCTCGGCGTCTTGATCTTCGTTTTGAACGCGGTCATGAGCTGGCGCGGGGGCGCGATCGCCACGGACAACCCGTGGGCTTCGTCCGGGCTGGAGTGGGCAACTACCTCGCCGCCGCCGAGCTACAACTTCGTGTACACGCCGGTCGTGCACGACCGGCATCCGCTCTGGAGCACCGCCGTCGAGCGCGAGGTCATGACCGGCCTCCGGACCGATCGTAAGGAAATGCTGATCACGACGCCGTTCGATGCGGCACCCGACTCGCGGCATGCGGCGCCGCAGCCATCCATCTGGCCGCTCTACCTCGCGCTGTGTATGGGC
>DASXPJ010000041.1:0-174475 GCA_036493675.1 Casimicrobiaceae bacterium | reverse complement strand
CGCTGCACAACCGGCCAGCGCACTGCCGCCTTCGCTGAACAGCACATTGCCCGACGGCGCCACGCCGCTCACCGTCGCCGTCAAGCTCACCATCGTCCCCGCATTCGCCGGGTTCCCCGAACTCCCCAGCACCGTCGTCGTTGGCGACGACACCGAGGGCAGCGCGAACGCGGTCAAGTGGCTGCTCTGATCGGTTACATAGACGACGCCGTTGGCGACGATCAGGCTCTGCCAATGCGGCGAGCCGGTGCCCGATGCCGTGCGCAAGATGGTGCCCGAGATGGGATCGAGCACGCGCACGTTGCTTCCACTCAGATAGAACAGGAGATTGTTGGCGACGATGGGCGATGTGCCGCTCGGGCCGTTGTTCCATTGCGTGGCGAGCGACGGCGTGCCGTTGACGTCGAGGCTGAGTCGCAGCGCCGATGCGCCGCTGCCGTTAACGATGAATACCCAAGTGCTGTTGTCGGATGGATTGATCCACGTGGCCGGCTGCTGCAGGACGGCATTTCCCTGAGGCACGGCAAACGGTGCGCCGACCGAGCCTCCGAGATGCCCGGGGCCTCCGAAGCCGCTCAGATTGGCAAGGTTGAGCAGCCGCAACATGCCGTCCTTGCCGCTTTGCAGTCCCAGGTGCTGCACGTTCGAGCCGGGCGGCGCGGGCAGAATGGCCGGTCCGGTACTTCCGATGTCGGCGTCGCTATCGTCGAGTGACGACCAGTTCGGCGGCGTGTAGCTGTCGAGCGGCTTGCCGGCGTTCACGCCCGTGCCACCGCTGCCGTCGGGTTGCAGCGCCAGCACCGACTCGCTCCAGTTGTGTACGCCGTCGAAGCGTCCCGCGCCGACGGTAAAGGCGTTGCCAGTCGCTATGAAAACCCGGTTGGTTCCGGGATCGTAGAAGACGCCCGGTCGCGCCCAGATTGCGTTCTGGCGCGTCGCGCAGGTGGTCGCTGTTTCGGGCGCACTGAAATGGTCGAGGTGCAACGCCTTGTCGCTGCACGCCGCGTTGAAAACCTTTTGCGCTCCGGTCGCGAGATTGATCGCGGTGACGTGACCCTGGTAATCGCCGTTGTCCCCCGGATAGCCACCATGAACCGCATACAGATACGTGACCCCGGCGGCGGTAGCGATGGATAGCGCCGACGAGCCCTTTTCGTCGAAACCCTTGAGCGTTGCGCTTTGCGGCCAGCCGCCGGCCAGAATTTCGGTGCCATCGCCGACCTGGAACTTGTGAACGTTGCCGTCCAGCCCATAGCTATACACATAGAGCCGGTTGGGGTCGATCGCCGGAGACGAGGTCGTGTAGCAGCTGGTACCGCCGTTATTGATCGTGCAGCCGCCCGGGCCGTACTGGTGGCTCCAGACCGACGCGCCGTTCTGCGCATCGAGTGCGAGGATGCGCCCGTCGCGGGTGCTGACGAACAACAGGTTCTTGACGCCACCCGGCGTGCTGACGTTCTCCAGAAAGACCGGTGCGCCGTCGACGGTTGCGGGCAGAGTCGCCTGGTACCGCACCGCCAATCCTCCGACATTGGCGGCGTTAAGCACGCTTTCCGCGATATTGCGCCCGCTGTGCTGCGCATCGCCGCCGAACTGGAGCCAGTCGTACGCCGATGCGCAACCCACCCAGAGCAGGAGTGCCGCCGAAGCGCACCGCCACAGGCACGCCGCTCCGGATTGTCGACCCACCATTGCCATTCGGCGTTTTTCCTCGCTTGGCGAAACTCCCGATCGACCGCCGCGGGCATGCACTGCGGCGGACAATCCAGGGTCACCAGGCTCGCCGGCAACCGGAGCAATCGGCGCGCCGCAAAACCCCGGCACGCCCTATGACAAGAGCATAGCACGCGAAAATGGCGCAACCGCGGTTGCCATTCCAGCCGGCGCTCGGGAGCCGATGAACGGACGGCTAGTTGGAGCGAAGTCGGATGCGCACGACGCGCTTGTCGTATTCGTCCTCGATACTGCGCGTGATCTCACTGCCGTCCGCGGCGAACACCCGGCCGCCATTGCGCCGACAGGCGTCGCGTTCGTATTGGCACGGCCCCATCTCCGGATGCACGCGACAGAGATTGCCCACGCTGGGGGCGAATTCGATGGCGGTCTGCTGCAGCGCCGATCCGATTCCCCTGACGCAGACGTACAGCGCGCCGGCGGGCACGGCGACGGCCAGAGCAGGCGCGGCCGGAGGATGGATCGGCGATGCGCCCACCGCCGGCGGCGATGCCGAATCGGGCAGCGGCCTGCGGACCACGGCTGCGCCCGCAGCCTCGCCCGGCGGTGTGATCGGCAGCGGCTCGCGTTGCGGCGGGGGTCCGCCGCATGCTGTCAGCGCAAGCGCCACCGCGATGGCACAGCGTCCGAGTCTTTCCAAGGGTCGATTGTCCAAGCGCAGAACTATCGTCTCCCACCCAGCAGCGATCCGAGCACTCCGCGAACGATCGAGCGCCCGATCGTCGAGCCGACGCTACGCGCCGCGCTCTTGGCCATGGCCTCGACCAGGCTGTCCTTGCGTCCACTGCCGTGCATCATTCCGTCCATGGAATCCTTGATCGTGCCCATGATACCGCCACCCGAAGGGGCATTGATCGTCGGCGTCGCGTCCGCGATCCGACTGCGAAGCTTTTCATAGGCGGAGTCGCGATCGACGGCCTTCTCGTAGACGCCTGCGACCGGAGAGGCGGCGATCACGGCCTTCCGCTCGTCGGTGCTGATCGGCCCGATGCGGCTCGCCGGCGGCAGGATGTAGGCGCGTTCGACGACATTCGGCCGACCTTTCTCGTCGAGCATCGACACCAGCGCTTCGCCGACGCCGAGCTCGGTGATGACCTTCTCGGTGTCGAGCTTCGGGTTGGCGCGCATCGTGGCCGCCGCGGCCGCGACCGCTTTCTGATCGCGCGGCGTGAACGCGCGCAACGCATGCTGGATACGGTTGCCGAGCTGGCCCAACACCTTGTCCGGGACATCGAGCGGATTCTGCGTGACGAAATACACGCCGATACCCTTGGAGCGAATCAGGCGCACGACCTGCTCGATCCTGTCGAGCAGCGGTTTGGGTGCGTCGGTGAACAGCAGGTGCGCTTCGTCGAAAAAGAACACGAGCTTCGGCTTGTCGCGATCGCCGACCTCGGGGAGCTTTTCGTAGAACTCGGCCAGGAGCCATAGCAGCAGGGTCGAGTAGAGGGCCGGCGCGCTGAGCAGCCTGTCGGCGGTCAGAATGTTGATGTTGCCTTTGCCGCTGGCGTCGGTCTGCACCAGGTCGTCGATATTGAGCATCGGCTCGCCGATGAACTTGTCCGCGCCTTGCTGCTGCAGTGCCAGGATCCCGCGCTGAATCGCGCCGACGCTGGCCGCGGAAATATTGCCGTACTGCGTCTGGAAATCGCGCGCGTTATTGCCGACATATTCGAGCAGGGCGCGCAGGTCCTTGAGATCGAGCAGCAGCAGGCCGTTGTCGTCGGCGATCTTGAACGCCAGCGCCAGCACGCCCTCCTGGGTCTCGTTCAGGTTGAGGATGCGTGCGAACAAGAGCGGGCCGAGGTCGGATACGGTCGCCCGCATCGGATGCCCCGATTCGCCGAAAACGTCCCAGAAAACGGTCGGGAATCCGGTATATTCGGGCGCTGGGACGCCCACCAGCTTGAGCCTCTCGTCGAATTTGGGGGACGACGCACCGGGCTGGCTCATCCCGGCCAGGTCGCCCTTGACGTCGGCCATGAAGACCGGCACGCCGAGCGCCGAGAACCGCTCCGCCAGGACTTGAAGGCTGACTGTCTTGCCGGTCCCTGTCGCGCCGCTGATCAGCCCGTGGCGGTTGGCGAGCGCCGGCAAAAGGCAGAGGGTCCGATCGCCGTCCTTGGCGATCGACAAGGGCTGTGCCATGACATCTCCGGGATAAGGGGCTTCCGGCTGTCATTCTAGCCGACGACGTTGTCCAGGTTGCCCGCTCGCCGGTGGAAAGGCTCGCCCAGATGTCCGTCCCGTCCGGCGGCGTGTCCGCGAGTCGAAACCCCTTCAAGTCGAGGCAAATTTTTGCTATACTTCAAGTCGAAGTAAACGATAAGAAATGGGCTCGACAGCCCATTTTTTTTTGCTTTTTCGGTTTTTTGGGCGGTGCTTTTTTGTTGAAGCTGGGCGGAATTCTGGAACGCACCTTACCTCCGCTGGGCTACGAGTTGGTCGACTGGGACTACTCGGCCCGGAGCGGTCTCGTGCGCGTATTCATCGACCAACCCGGCGGCGTGGACGTCGAAGACTGCGCCCGGGTGAGCACGCATTTGACGCATCTTTTCGCCGCCGAACAAATCGACTACGACCGGCTCGAGGTGTCGTCACCCGGCCTCGACCGGCCGCTGAAGAAAGCCGCCGACTTCGCCCGCTTCAATGGGGAGGAAGTGCGCCTGACCTTGCGCGAGTCGATCGGCAACGCCAGGCGGCTGAAGGGCATTCTGCGCGGCGTAGAAGGCGATACGGTGCGGCTGGACACCGAAACGGGTCCGCGCACGATTGCGCTCGCCAATATCGACCGTGCGCGGCTGGTGCCGAAGATTGAGTGGAGAAACGCAAGATGAACCGCGAATTGCTGTTGCTGGTCGACGCCTTGGCGCGCGAGAAAAATGTGCCGAAGGACATCGTGTTCACGGCGCTGGAATCCGCGCTCGCGTCGGCAACCAAGAAACGTTTTGCCCACGATGTCGACGCGCGCGTGTCGATCGATCGGGAGACCGGCGACTACGAGTCGTTCCGACGGTGGACCGTCGTGCCCGACGAGGAGCACGAGGAGCCGGCGCACCAGATCGCCATCACCGATGCCGCGGAGCGCGATCCGCCGCTGCAGTTGGGCGACGTGATCGAGGAGCCTCTCGAGCCGGTCGAGTTCGGCCGCATCGGCGCACAGGCCGCGAAGCAGGTGATCCTGCAGAAGATCCGCGACGCCGAGCGAGAGCAGATCCTGAACGACTTTCTCGA
Source organism: Casimicrobiaceae bacterium (assembly GCA_036493675.1). Classification (GTDB taxonomy): domain Bacteria; phylum Pseudomonadota; class Gammaproteobacteria; order Burkholderiales; family Casimicrobiaceae; genus PALSA-1003. The sequence goes on along the minus strand of DASXPJ010000041.1, from coordinate 169,507 downwards.
TCGGGACGACAACCTGCTGACGGGGACGGTCAAGCGCATCGAGCGTGGCAACGCGATCGTCGAGTCGGGCCGGATCGAGGGCATGATCCCGCGCGATCAGCTGATCCCGAAGGAGAATCTTCGCGTCGGCGACCGCGTCCGGGCTTACGTGATCAAGATCGAATCGCAGGCGCGCGGACCGCAACTTCTGCTCTCGCGCATCACGCCGGATCTGGTCGTGCGGCTGTTCGAGCTCGAAGTGCCGGAAATCGAGGAGGGCCTGATCGAGATCAAGGCCGCTGCCCGCGATCCCGGCGTGCGCGCCAAGATCGCCGTCAAGTCGAACGACCCGCGACTCGACCCGCAGGGGACCTGCATCGGCATGCGCGGATCGCGCGTCACCGCGGTGACCAACGAGCTCGCCGGTGAGCGCGTCGACATCGTGCTGTTCTCGGAAGACCCCGCCAAGCTCGTGATCAACGCACTATCGCCGGCGGAGATCTCGAGCATCGTCGTGGACGAGGAGCGACACAGCATGGATGTCGTCGTCGACGAGGAGAACCTCGCCATGGCGATCGGGCGCAACGGTCAGAACGTGCGGTTGGCCTCGGAGCTCACCGGGTGGGAAATCAACCTGATGGGGGTCGAGGAGTCGCAGCAGAAGCATCAGGTCGAAAGCGAGAGGACACGGGCGCTCTTCATCGACAAGCTCGACGTCGATCAGGAAGTGGCCGACATCCTGATCCAGGAAGGATTCACCTCTCTCGAGGAAATCGCCTACGTGCCACTGAACGAAATGCTCGAGATCGATGCCTTCGACGAGGATACGGTCAACGAGCTCCGCAGCCGTGCGCGCAACGCGCTGCTGACCGAGGCGATCGTTCGCGAGGAGTCGGTAGGCAACGTCGCCGAGGATCTGCTGAACCTCGAAGGCATGGACAACGAGACGGCCGGCCTGCTCGCCGAAAAGGGGATCACGACGCGTGACGGGCTCGCCGACCTCGCAGTCGACGAGCTGGTCGAACTGACGGGACTCTCGGCGGAACGTTCGCAGGATCTGATCATGAAAGCGCGCGCCCATTGGTTCGAAAACACGGAACACGCAGAGTAACGCCGGGCGGAAGAGCGCGGCGGGAGAGAAATCATGCCTCAGACCACAGTCGATAAATTCGCGACCGAGCTCAAGATGCCGGCGGGCATCCTGCTCGAGCAGCTCGCCGCCGCGGGCGTCGCCGGCAAGAAGCAGGGAGACAAGCTCTCGGAGCAGGACAAGACGCGGCTGCTCGACTATCTGCGCAAACAGCATGGCGGCATCGAGCAGAAGAAGAAGATCACGCTGACGCGCAAGCAGACAACCGAAATCAAGGCCGCCGACAGCACTGGCCGCGCGCGTACGATTCAGGTCGAGGTGCGCAAGAAGCGCGTGTTCGTCAAGCGGGACGGCGCCGACGCCGCACCTGCGGCCGAAGAAGCGGCACCGGCGGCGCCGCAACCGGTACTGACTGCCGCGGACGTGGCCGCGCGCGAGGAAGAGGCGCGCAAGGGCGCGGCGCTGATCGCCAAGCAGCAGGAAGAGATACAGCAGAAGCAGGAGCAGGCGAAGAAGCGCAAGACCAAGAAGGAAAGGGAAGAGGAAGACGCGCTGGCGAAGGCGGCCGAAGCCGAAGCTGCGGCCGCTGCCAAGGAAGCCGTCGCGCCGGTCGCGCAACCTGTCGCCACGGCGAAGACCGAGGCGAAGGCGAAGACCGAGGGCACGCTGCACAAGCCTGTCGCGAAGCCCGGTGCGAAAAAGGACAAGCCGTCACGCAAGCCCTCGGCGACCGCATTTCAGGAAGAAGCGGCGCGCCGGCGCGCACTCAAGCTGCGCGGAGATGTGACCGGCGGCACGGCCGTCGCGGGATGGAAACAGCCGAAAGGCGGCAAGCATCGTCATGAGGAGGGTGAGGAGAGCCCGGAGGGCGCTCACGCGCTCGCGCCGGAGCCTTTGATCCGCGAGGTCGCGGTGCCCGAAACGATCACCGTCGCGGACCTGGCGCGCAAGATGAGCGTCAAGGCCGCCGAGATCATCAAGGTGATGATGAAGCTCGGCACGATGGTCACGATCAACCAGATGCTCGATCAGGAGACGGCGATGATCGTCGTCGAAGAGATGGGTCACAAGGCGATCGCGGCCAAGCTCGACGACCCGGATGCGCTGCTTGCCGAGGCGGCGCAGGCGACGACGGCAGAATCGTTGCCGCGGCCGCCGGTGGTCACCGTGATGGGCCATGTCGACCACGGTAAGACGTCGTTGCTCGATACCATCCGACGCACGCGCGTGGCCAGCGGCGAAGCCGGCGGCATCACCCAGCATATCGGCGCGTACCATGTCGAAACCGCCAAAGGCGTCATCACCTTTCTCGATACTCCCGGCCACGAGGCGTTTACCGCCATGCGGGCGCGCGGCGCCAAGGTGACCGACATCGTCATCCTGGTCGTCGCCGCGGACGACGGCGTCATGCCCCAGACCAAGGAAGCGATCGCCCATGCGAAAGCGGGCAACGTACCGATCGTCGTCGCGATCAACAAGATCGACAAGCCCGAAGCCAATCCGGATCGGGTGAAGCAGGAGCTCGTTGCCGAAAGCGTGCTGCCCGAGGAGTACGGCGGCGACACGCAGTTCGTCCAGGTTTCCGCAAAGACGGGCGCCGGCATCGACAATCTGCTCGACGCGATCCTGCTGCAGGCCGAAGTGCTCGAGCTCAAGGCGCCGAAGGACGCACCCGCCAAGGGCATCGTGATCGAGTCGCGTCTGGACAAGGGCAAGGGCCCGGTGGCGACCGTCCTCGTCCATTCGGGCACATTGAAGCGCGGCGACATCGTGCTCGCCGGCGCCGTCTTCGGACGCGTGCGGGCGATGACGGACGAGACCGGCAAGACGGTCGCGTCGGCCGGTCCGGCGATTCCGGTGGAGATCCAGGGCTTATCCGACGTACCGCTCGCCGGCGAGGACGTCATGGTACTCGGCGATGAGCGCAAGGCGCGCGAGATCGCGCTGTTTCGGCAGGGTAAGTTCCGCGACGTGAAGCTGGCCAAGCAGCAGGCTGCGAAACTCGAGAACATGTTCGAGCAGCTTGCCGAGAGCGAGATCAAGTCGCTGGCGTTGATCGTCAAAGCGGACGTGCAGGGCAGTTACGAAGCGCTGGCCAATGCGCTGACCAAGCTGTCCACCGGCGAAGTCAAAGTGAACATCGTGCATGCGGCCGTCGGCGGGATCACCGAGTCGGACGTCAATCTCGCCCTGGCGTCGAAGGCGGTCATCATCGGCTTTAACACGCGTGCCGACGTCGCGGCGCGAAAGCTCGCCGAGCATTCCGGTGTCGACATCCGTTACTACAACATCATTTACGAGGCGGTCGACGAGATCAAGGCGGCGCTGTCCGGCATGCTGGCGCCGGAAAAGAAGGAGAGCACGCTCGGACTGGTCGAAGTGCGCGAGGTGTACAAGATCTCGAAGGTCGGCACCGTCGCGGGCTGCTACGTGCTCGAGGGCGTGGTGCGGCGCGGAGCGAAAGTACGGCTCCTACGCGACAATGTCGTCGTGTTCGATGGCGAGCTCGATTCGCTCAAGCGCTTCAAGGACGACGTGCGCGAGGTCAAGGCCGGTTTCGAATGCGGCCTGTCGCTCAAGAATTACAACGATATCGAGAAGGGCGATCAGCTCGAGGTATACGAGATCGTCGAGGTAACCCGTACTCTTTAAGGCCGGCCGCAGCCCTGCTGCGCGGCCCGGATTCGTCGTTGCTCGCGGCGCGAACGCTCGCTGTACTGATTGGTACTATCTCGCGTCCTCGCCGCTCGCTGCCTCGACTGCGGACCGCTCGCGACGGGCTCGGCTCGGCGCGTGAATATGGACACAGCTATGAAAAGACACTCGCAGCGCGCGCAGCGCGTCGGTGACCAGATCCAGCGGGAGCTGGCGGAGCTGCTGCGTCTGCACGTCAAGGATCCGCGCATCGGCATGGTCACCGTCACTGCAGTCGAAGTGTCGGCCGATCTTTCGCATGCGAAGATACTGTTCACGCACCTCGCCGGCAAGGAGCGCGCCGACGAAGCGACCAAAGCGCTGCAGCACACCGCCGGCTATCTTCGCAGCGAGCTTTCGCACCGGCTCGGACTGTATTCGGTGCCCCAGCTTCATTTCGCATATGACGATTCGATCGAATCGGGTCTGCGCATGTCGAAGCTGATCGATGACGCCATCGCCGAGGACCAAAAGCACCCGGATTGACCTGCGGCGCGCCGGCGGAAGAAGGGCGGCGACGCAGCGCGGCGGCGGCTCACCTACCCGACAGCGATGGCAAGCGAGATCAACGGTCTGCCTGCGCGCACGACCTGGCGCGCGATCGACGGCGTCCTGCTGCTCGACAAGGGCGTCGGGCCTTCGTCGAACGCGGTGCTGCAGGCCGCGCGCCGGCTGTACCGCGCCCGGAAAGCGGGCCATACCGGCACGCTCGACCCCTTGGCCAGCGGGCTGCTCCCGGTCTGCTTCGGCGAAGCGACCAAGTTTGCCCATAGGCTGCTCGAAGGCGACAAGGTCTACACGGCGACCGTTCGTCTCGGCATGACGACGACGACCGCGGATGCCGAGGGCGATCGGGTCGACCAGCGGCCGGTGCGCGCCTCGCAGGAGGATATCCTGGCGATGCTGCCTCGCTTTGTAGGCACCATCGCGCAGATTCCGCCGCGCCATGCCGCGCTCAAGCATCGGGGGCGAAACTATTACGAGTACGCGCGGGAGGGAACCGACATTCCCCGCACGCCCCGCCAGATCACCGTTCACGAGTTCGCGCTGATCCGATGGAATCCGCCAGACGTCTTGCTTCGCATACGTTGCAGCAAGGGGACTTACGTGCGCGTGCTGGCCGAGGATCTCGGTGCGGCCTTGGGTTGCGGTGCGCATCTGGCGGCACTGCGTCGCGTGGCAAGCGGCGGTTTCGACATGGTTGCGGCGCTGACGCTCGAAGCGCTCGCGGGACTCGACGACGCCGCGCGCGATGCTCGACTGCTACCGGTGGATGCCCTGCTTGCGACACTGCCCCCGCTCGATCTTGATGCGACCGACGGCGCGCGCATGAGATTCGGACAGTCGATCCCGCGCCGCGATCTCCCCGACGGCGACTACCGGGCCTACGTCGCGGGCCGGTTTATCGGCGTCGTCACGGCGAACGGGGACCTGGTGCGCGCCCGGCGTCTGCTCGCTACCGGCGACGCTGGCCGTTCTCCGGCCGCGTCGGTTGAATCGCTTGAATCGTAAGCATTTTTCGAGGTACAATTCCACTCTTTCGCGAGGTTTGGAGTAACTTGCATGGCAGTCACGATTCAAGAGAAGGCCAAGGTCATCGCCGACCACCAGCGGGCCAAGGGCGACACCGGTTCCCCCGAGGTCCAGATCGCGCTGTTGACGGCGCGCATCAACGGCCTTGGCGATCATTTCAAGGCGAACGTCAAGGATCATCATTCGCGCCGCGGACTGCTGCGCATGGTCTCGCGCCGGCGCAAGTTGCTCGACTACCTGAAGACGCGCAACGCGGACAGCTATCGCGGTCTGATCGAAAAGCTGGGGCTGCGCAAATAACGGCATATCGCCCGGCGGCCGTTGCGAATGTATCTGCTATCAGTCGATCCCGAGCAGCCGGCCATGCCGCGCCGCCACACCCATAACCCGACAATGGCCGCAACTCGGTTAATGCCCGAGCCGGCCATTGTTGTTTACGGATTCCGAGGATAACGTGCCTACAGCAATCAAGAAATCGATACCTTATGGCCGCAACACGCTGACGCTGGAAACCGGCGAGATCGCCCGCCAGGCAGGTGGCGCAGTGCTCGCGAGCCTCGGCGACAGCGTCGTGCTGGTCAGCGTGGTCGCCGCCAAACAGTCCAAGCCCGGTCAGGATTTCTTCCCGTTGACCGTGGACTATCAGGAAAAGACCTACGCCGCAGGACGCATCCCCGGCGGATTTTTCAAGCGAGAAGGGCGTCCTTCGGAAAAGGAAACGCTGACCTCGCGCTTGATCGATCGTCCCATCCGTCCTTTGTTTCCCGACGGTTTCTACAACGAGGTTCAAGTCGTCGCGACGGTCCTGTCGGTCGATCCGGAAATCGACCCCGATATTCCCGCGTTGATCGGTGCTTCGGCAGCGATCTCCCTGTCCGGCATTCCGTTCAATGGGCCGATCGCCGCCGCGCGCGTCGGTTACGTCGACGGTCAATATGTTCTGAATCCGAGCAAGACCGAGCTCACGACGACATCCAAGCTCGATCTGGTCGTGGCCGGCACCGAAGCCGCGGTGTTGATGGTCGAATCGGAAGCCAAGGAATTGCCCGAGGAGGTGATGCTCGGGGCGGTCGTGTTCGGGCACCAGCAGCAGCAGGCGGTGATCGACGCCATTCACGAGCTGGTCGAGGAAGCGGGTAAGCCGCTTTGGGACTGGCAGGCAGCGCCGAAGGACCAGGCGATGGTCGACAAGGTCACGGCGGTCGCCGACTCGCCCTTGAAGGAAGCCTATCAGCTGCGTCAGAAGCAGGCCCGCCAGCAGCGCCTGAAGGAGATTGCGGCCAATGTCGAGGCCGAGTGCATTCCCGACGACGCGAAGCCCGGCTACGCAAACGAAGTCAAGAATTTCCTGTTCGAGCTCGAATCGAGGCATGTGCGCAACCAGATCCTGTCCGGCGAGCCGCGTATCGACGGCCGCGACACGCGATCGGTGCGTCCGATCTCCATCCGCAACGGCGTGCTGCCGCGTACGCATGGTTCGGCATTGTTTACTCGCGGCGAAACGCAGGCCCTCGTCGTCGCCACGCTTGGCACGGCGCGCGACGAGCAGATCATCGATGCGCTGCAGGGCGAATATCGCGAGCGCTTCATGCTTCACTACAACATGCCGCCGTACGCGACCGGCGAGACCGGACGGGTCGGCAGCCCGAAGCGGCGTGAAATCGGCCATGGCAAGCTCGCCAAGCGCGCGCTGGCCGCGGTGCTCCCTTCGGCCGACGAGTTCGCTTATTCGATTCGCGTCGTGTCGGAAATCACCGAATCCAACGGCAGCTCGTCCATGGCGTCGGTTTGCGGCGGCAGCCTCGCGCTGATGGACGCCGGCGTGCCGCTCAAGGCGCATGTCGCGGGCATCGCGATGGGCCTGATCAAGGATGGCAATCGGTTCGCGGTTCTGACCGACATTCTCGGCGACGAGGATCACCTGGGCGACATGGACTTCAAGGTCGCCGGAACCGACCGCGGCGTGACGGCGCTGCAGATGGACATCAAGATCCAGGGGATTACCAAGGAAATCATGGCGGTGGCGCTGTCGCAGGCGCGCGAAGGACGGATGCACATCCTGCACCTGATGCACGAGGCGATGCCGCACGCGCGTACCGAGATTTCGCAGCACGCTCCGCGGATGATGACCTTCAAGATCAATCCGGAAAAGATTCGCGACGTCATCGGCAAGGGCGGTGCGGTGATTCGTGCGCTGACCGAGGAGACCGGAACGACGATCGACATCCAAGACGATGGCATGGTGACGATCGCATCGGTCAACGCGGACGCCTGCAACGCGGCGAAGAAACGCATCGAGGAAATCACCGCCGAAGTGGAGGTCGGACGCATCTACGAAGGCACGGTGCTGCGCCTGCTCGATTTCGGCGCGATCGTCCAGGTCCTGCCGGGCAAGGACGGACTGCTGCATATCTCGCAGATCGCCAAGGAGCGGGTGAACCAGGTCTCCGACTACGTCAAGGAAGGCCAGATCGTCAAGGTCAAGGTGCTCGAGGCCGACGACAAGGGCCGGCTGCGCCTGTCGATGAAAGCTGCCGCCGAGGACGCGGCCGCGGCTACGCCGGCCGCGCACAGTGCTCCGTCGGAGCAGACACCGGCGGCGTGAAGGCGCGGACGCCGCAGCAGCATTGAAAAAGGGGGCGCGCGGCGCCCCCTTTTTCGCACGCCGGAGCGCACAGATGAGCAAATCCGCGACACGGTCCGAGCGGGATTCGTTCGGACCGATCGATGTTCCCGCCGACCGATTGTGGGGCGCACAGACCCAGCGTTCGCTCGAGCATTTCCGCATTTCCACCGAGAAAATGCCGCAGGCGCTGATTCGCGCGATGCTGATCGTCAAGCGGAGCGCCGCCCGGGTCAATGTCGGCCTTGGCATTCTCGCGCCGAGGATCGCCGATGCGATCGTCGCCGCCTGCGACGAAGCGCTCGCCGATGCGCTTGCGGCCGAATTCCCTCTGTCCGTCTGGCAAACGGGGTCCGGCACGCAGACCAACATGAACGTCAACGAAGTGCTCGCCAATCGCGCCTCCGAGCTCCTCGGCGGAAAGCGCGGTGAGGGGCGGCTCGTGCATCCGAACGACGACGTCAATCGCGGCCAGTCGTCGAACGACGTATTTCCGACGGCGATGAACGTCGCCTCGGCGGAAACGGTGACGCGTGAGCTGCTGCCCGCGCTGGACGCCCTCCAGGCGACGCTAACCGGCAAAGCGAAGGCGTTCGCGGACGTCGTCAAGATCGGCCGCACGCACCTTCAGGACGCAACTCCGCTGACTTTGGGTCAGGAGTTCTCCGGCTACGCGTCCCAGCTCGCGCATGCGCGCGCACACATCGACGCGGCGCTTCCCCACGTATGCGAACTGGCGCTGGGCGGAACGGCGGTGGGCACCGGTCTCAATACGCATCCCGAGTTCGGCGCGCGCGCGGCGGCTGACATTGCCGAATACACCGGACTGCCCTTCCTCGGCGCGCCGAACAAGTTCGAGGCGATGGCCGCCGCCGACGCGCTGGTCAGCCTGCACGGTGCGCTGAAGACACTCGCCGCAGCGTTGACCAAGATCGCGAACGACGTGCGCTGGATGGCGAGCGGCCCGCGCTCAGGGCTGGGCGAGATTACGATTCCAGAGAACGAACCGGGCAGCTCGATCATGCCGGGCAAGGTCAACCCGACGCAATGCGAAGCGTTGACTATGCTCTGCGCGCAGGTGCTCGGCAACGACGTCGCGGTCAATATCGGCGGCGCTTCGGGGAATTTCGAGCTGAACGTCTACCGCCCGCTGATCGTGCACAATGTGCTGCAGAGCATCCGCCTGCTCGGCGACGGGATGGCGAGCTTCGATGCGCATTGCGCCAGCGGCATCGAAGCCAACCGCGAGCGGATCGACGAGTTGCTCGAACGGTCGCTCATGCTCGTCACCGCGCTCAATCCGCACATCGGCTACGACAAGGCGGCGGAGATCGCCAAAAAAGCGCACCGCGAAGGGACGACCCTCAAGGCGGCGGCACTCGCGCTCGGCTACGTGAGCGGCGAAGAGTTCGACCGGTGGGTGCAGCCGAAGAGCATGATCGGACCCCAGCGCTGAAGGCGCGGCTCGCGGTCAACGCATCGGCATCTTCGCGGCTTCGAGGATCGCTTCGCCGGTCACCGTGACCGTGACGTCGGTGGTCCCGGCCTCGAGTGCGACCGGCGCCTGCGCAAAACCCGTGGTCGCCTGCGCCCGCATGACCGGATAGACGCGGCCGGTGTCGCCGGCTTGCAGCGTGAGATGCCCCGGATGCCAGCTCGCGAATCCCAGCGCCTGAGCAGCCTGTTCTGCACGCGACTGCCAGCTGCGGATCGCCTGTCGGGTAACGCCGTCCTCCGCATCCCGTCGCGTCTTGTCGGCCAGCGAAAAGCCCATGCTCGAAAGCAGGAGGCCATCTTCGTCCTGCAGCTTGGTAATCAGCGTCGACGCGACCGTGAAATCGGCCGACTCGAGGCTGATGCTCTGCGACACGCGCCACCGGCTCGGCTTGCCCTTTTCCGTGATTTGCTGCGTTGAGTAACCGGTGGTGGCGACCCTGACGGCGGGGTACGATCGCGAGCCGGCCAGCGCCTTGGCGACGGCAGCGTTGACCTGGCTGGCTGCCGTGGCAGGACTCGCATTTTCGGCTTCCGCCCGCAGCCACGCCTGCAAGCGGTCGTTGCCTATGGTCGCCGTGGCGGAAGCGGAGACGGTGACGGACGATTGCGTCGGGTTTGCGGGCAATTGCGCGCCCGCCGGCGTGGGCGCAACGGCGGCCGCGGCAAGCATCGCCATTACCGCGGCACGCCGTAGGCTCATCGGTCGGGGAAGATAAATCATGGAACTCTCCTTGCGCTGTTCGCGATCTGTTGCGGCAGCAACTCTATCGCCTGACGATTCGACCACGAAAAACACTTGCGCGCGGCATCGTCCCAGGGCAGCCAGGCGTGTGCCAGATGCTCGCGCGGATTCAGGACAACGGGCACCGGCTCGGGCACCTGAAGCGAGAAAACGTGTTCGGTGTTGTGCGTCGTTCCATCGGGATAGCGGTGACGCCACCGCGCATAGATCTCATAAACGCTGGAGAGGTTCCAATCGCGGACCCCGCCGTAGCGCCCCGCGTCGATCGCCGTTTCTTCGCACAGTTCCCGTGTGGCGGTCTGCGCGAGCGTCTCGCCGGGCTCCTGGCTGCCCGTGACCGATTGCCAGTGGCCGGAAAAATCCGCGCGCTCGAGAAGCAGCACTCGCAGATCCGGCGTGTGGACCAGAACCAGCGCCGACACCGGAAGCTTTGGCGGCAAGGCAACCGATCCGAAGGAGTTCGATGTCGCGCAGGAGTGGTGGCTAACTGACGAAAACCCAAAACGGCTTGTGCCGCTCCTGCCAATATTCCGCAGCCTCGCCCAGGATATCCGATAGCGTCTCCCAGTCGGCAGCATGCGCTTTGCGATAAGTCGCGGCGTGCCGCACGGCGATCGCGATGCCATGGCCGCCGAGCCAGTCACTGTCCTCGAGACAGTCGGCGAGCGCATCCCAATTGTTGCCGAAATGCTCCGGGAGCCGCAGGTTTTTACCCAGCGCCGCCAGCAACGCCGTCTTGCTGTCGATGCCGTGCAGGTCGAGCGTGCAGAACTTGAGCTTCGCGGCGGCAGCCGCGCTCTTGACCGCCTCGGGCGCACCCGGCCAGTCGTGCACTCCTGCGTCGCCGGCCGCGGACAGATCGGGGAGCTTCATTGCCTTATTCTCTTGAACGATCGATAGTGGTCGTCGGAATAGTAGCACTCCGACGGCGACGTGATTGCGCCGCCGCAGACGATGCGTCGCGCACCACGAGTATGCTCGTGCGGCGTCTTCACCGTGTATTCATGATAAAAACCGCGCGGTTTGGCCGGCAGCAACCCCTCGCGATTGCCGAAGACGACACCATCGCGCTCGTAAGGAAGCGGACCGCCGGTCCGAATGCGCTCCAAGGTCGCATGTGCCTCGGAAGGCAGCGCATCGACGCCGATCTCCTCGGGAAGCCGAACCGTCCTCGCCGCAGCATGCGTCACGAGAAAAACAACGCAGAGCGCGACGATCGGGAGTGTCGCCAGCCCGGAGTTCGAACGCAAACGGAGATTCATCCGCGCATTGTAACGCCGGGCCGATCGGAACACCCTGCGTCCAGCAGATCGACGATCTCCCGTGCGAAGTCCGCAACCGCCCGCTGGAGGATCGCAAATCGCGCTTCGCGGTGACCGTCAGGCAACTTATCATGGCGTTGCGAGGCTTGACCGGCATGCGCCGGTATGCCGGCCGAACGGAAATGCCGCGCCGCGTCTGCGAAACGGGAACTGCCTCCGGTTCGACCTGCGCTAAGCGTTCTTGGCCGAGTCCGTCCCGCGGATGCGGATGTGCAGCTCGCGCAATTGCTGTTCGGTTGCCGGCGACGGTGTGTCAATGAGCAGGTCTTGCCCGCGCTGCGTCTTCGGAAAGGCAATGACGTCGCGGATCTGCTCGACCCCGGCCATCATCGCCGTCATGCGGTCGACGCCGAACGCGATACCGCCATGCGGCGGCGCGCCGTACTGCAAGGCATCGAGCAGGAAGCCGAATTTCTTTTGCTGATCCTCGACGCTTATGCCGAGCGCGCTGAATACCTTGGCCTGTACATCCGGCCGATGGATGCGCACCGATCCGCCACCGATCTCCCAGCCGTTCAGCACGACGTCGTACGCCTTGGCGATCGCTCCACCCGGATCGGTCTGGAAAATGTCCTCGTGCCCGTCCTTCGGCGCGGTGAACGGATGGTGACGCGCGCCCCAGGTTCGCGATTCGTCGTTGAATTCGAACATCGGGAAATCGACGACCCACAAAGGCCGCCAGCCCGTCGTGGCGAACCCTCGCTCGTGCCCGACTTTCGCCCGCAAGGCGCCGAGCGTATCGCACACCACCTTTTCGCGATCGGCCCCAAAAAAAATCAGATCGCCGCTGGCAGCGCCGGTTCGACGCAGAATTTCGTCCAGCGCGTCGGCGCCGAGAAACTTGACGATGGGCGATTGCAGACCCTGCTCGTTGGGCTGCGCGGCGTCGTTTACCTTGATGTAGGCGAGGCCCTTCGCGCCGTACACGGCGGAGAACGCGGTGTAATCGTCGATCTCCTTGCGCGAAAGCGTGCCGCCGCCGGGCACACACAGCGCGGCAACACGCCCGTTCGGCAGATCGGCCGCGGTCCGGAAGACCTTGAAGTCGACCGTCTTCATCAGGTCGGTCAGCTCGGTCAGCCTGAGCGGTATGCGCAGATCCGGCTTGTCCGAGCCATAGTCGCGCATCGCATCGGCGTAGGTCATCACCGGGAACGGATGCGGCAGATCGACGCCGATCGTTTCCTTGAACATCGCGCGGACGAGTCCTTCCATTAGACCGCGAATCTCGAGCTCGTCGAGAAACGAGGTCTCGACGTCGATCTGCGTGAACTCCGGCTGGCGGTCGGCACGGAGGTCCTCGTCGCGAAAGCACTTGACGATCTGGTAGTAGCGATCGAATCCGGCCATCATCAGAAGCTGCTTGAACAGCTGCGGCGATTGCGGCAGCGCATAGAACTGTCCGTGATGCATCCGCGAGGGCACGAGGAATTCGCGCGCCCCCTCCGGCGTCGACTTGTAGAGGATCGGCGTCTCGATGTCGATGAAGCCGTGCGAATCGAGATAGCGCCGCGCGCTCATCGTCGCCTTGTGCCGCAGCATCAGATTCCTCTGCATCACCGGCCGGCGCAGGTCCAGGACGCGATGCTCCAGCCGGACGGTCTCCGAGATGTTGTCGTCGTCGAGCTGAAACGGCGGGGTCAGCGCCTGGTTGAGGATGGTGATCTCGTAGGCGAGGATCTCGATCTCGCCGCTGACGAGGTTCAGGTTGATCGTGCCGTCGGGACGGCCCCGCACTCGGCCACTGACCGCGATGACGAATTCGTGGCGCAGCTTTTCGGCGACGGCGAACGTGGCTGCCCGGTCGGGATCGCACACGATCTGCACGAGCCCTTCACGGTCGCGCAGATCGATGAAGATGACGCCGCCGTGGTCGCGGCGCCGGTGGACCCAGCCGCAGACCGTCACGGTTTCACCCAGTCGCTTGCGGTCGATCCGGCCGCAATAGTCGGTGCGCTTCAAACGGGTCTCCAGATATACGCGATGCGCACTGGCCGCCCGCCGCGCCGCAAGGCGGCCAACGTTCGCAGCGCACGCGCGGCCCGGGGGCGCTGCGCAAACACGCGCCGGCCCGCCACCGCCCGCCGGCAGCGGCCGAGGTGATCGAGCCCGGTCAATTTCGGCGATCGAGCGCGGGCGCCGCGGTGCCCGCGAAGCTGCCGGTGTGCGGTCGCGGCGCGACGACGCCCATCGAGATGATGTATTTGAGCGCCTCATCGACCGTCATGTCGAGTTCATGCACACGCGATCGCGGCAGCATAAGGAAAAAGCCCGACGTGGGATTCGGCGTCGTCGGAACATAGACACTGACATGCTCGCTGCCCAGGTGACGGGCGACCGAGGCCGAAGGGATGCCGGTCTGAAAGGCGATCGTCCAGCTGCCCTGGTAGGGGTATTCGACCAGCAGCGCCTTGCGAAAGGCGTTGCCGCTGTCCGAAAGCAAGGTGTCGCTGACCTGCTTCACGCTGGAGTAGATCGACTTGACGACCGGGATGCGCCCCAGGATCGATTCCCAAATGGCGATCAGGCGCGCGCCGAAAAAGTTGGCGGCGATGACGCCGGTCAATATGAGGATCGCAAAGGCCAGCAAGGCGCCGAGCCCCGGAATGTGGAAACCGAACAGCGCTTCCGGGCGTGCGCCCGCCGGCACCAGCAACAGCGTCTGGTCGAGCGTCGATATCAGGAGCTGCAGTACCCAGATCGTAATGCCGAGCGGCACCCAGACGAGAAGCCCTGCGATCAGGTAGCGCTTCAACGCCTCCACGGTTGGCTTGCGCGGGGTCACGAGCCAGTCGTCGTGCCGGTCGCTGCCGGCTTGTCGCTCGAGCTGCTGGTTTCGCTTTTCGCGGACTCACCCGACTTGGTGCTTGGCGCCGCGGCCGATGTATCCGGCTTCGGCGAGCTGTCCGATTTGGCCTCGCCCGAGGCGCCGGCAGCCGTGTCGGCCTTGGCGTCCGTTTTGGGCGCGTCCTTCGCGGCAGGCTTGGCGCCCGAATTCTTGAAGTCCGTGGCGTACCAGCCGCTGCCCTTGAGCTGGAAACCGGCCGCCGACATGAGCTTGGTCAGCGCATCCTGGCCGCACGCGGGACAGGTGACCATGGGTGCGTCCGACAGTCGCTGCAGGGATTCCAGCTTGTGCCCGCAGGCGCCGCAGCGGTATTCGTAGATGGGCATGCCGGACCTCGGTGCCTCGCGAAACGTCTGAAAAGAAAGGGCTAATTATAACGCAATGTCGGGGCGGACCGACACCTTGCAAGGCTTCGAGACCGGCGCGCTCAAGGCCTTCGTTCCTTGCTATCCTTGGCCGCCAAGGGAGGGTCGATGGCCGCTTACTGGATGTGGTGGATCGCCGGCGCGGCACTGATTGCCGCGGAGTTGGTCGCAGGCACGTTCTACCTTCTGGTGATCGGTCTGGCGCTCGTGTGCGGTGGGATCGCGGCATGGCTTGGCGCAGCGATTCCCGTGCAGTGGTTGATCGCCGCGGCGCTGGGTGTCATCGGCACCGTCTTATTGCAGCGCTGGAAACGCAGCCTGATCGCCAGCACCCCGCCGCAGAAGGGCCTCGACATCGGCCAGATGGTCCAGGTGCAGAGCTGGGGTCCGGGCGGGACCGCGCGGGTAGCTTATCGCGGCAGCACCTGGGACGCCGAAGTCGCCGCGGACACGCCGCATGCCAAGACCATGTACATCGCCGGCATGCGCGGCTCGGTGCTCCTGCTGTCGCACGATCGACCCCAGGGCAACTAAGACAACTGAACGATGGAGCCCCTCATGCTTGGATCCTCGGCCGTCACGCTGGCGCTGTTCATCGTGGCGATCATCGTCATCATCAAGACGATCCGCATCGTGCCGCAGCAGCACGCGCTGGTGATCGAGCGTCTGGGGCGTTTTCACGCCGTGCTCGCGCCGGGCCTCAATTTCGTACTGCCGTTCGTCGATCGCGTCGCCTATCGCCACGATCTGCGCGAGATCCCGTTCGACGTGCCCAGCCAGATCTGCATCACCAAGGACAATACCCAGCTCCAGGTCGACGGCATTCTCTATTTCCAGGTCACCGATCCCAAGCTCGCGTCGTACGGCTCGAGCAACTACATGGTCGCGATCACCCAGCTCGCGCAAACCACGCTGCGCAGCGTCATCGGCAAGATGGAGCTCGACCGGACCTTCGAGGAACGCGACCACATCAACGGCCTGGTCGTCGCGGCGCTCGACCAGGCAGCCTCCAACTGGGGCGTCAAGGTGCTCCGCTACGAGATCAAGGACCTGACGCCGCCGAAGGAAATCCTGCATGCGATGCAGGCGCAGATCACCGCGGAGCGCGAAAAGCGCGCCGTGATCGCGACCTCCGAGGGCGCTCAACAGCAGCAGATCAACCTGGCAGCGGGCGCGCGCGCAGCGGCGATCGCCCAATCCGAGGGCGTCAAGCAGGCGGAGATCAATACGGCACAGGGTCAGGCCGCAGCAATACTGTCGATTGCCGAAGCCAACGCCAAGGCGATCCGCCAGGTCGCGGAATCGATCAACGCGCCGGGCGGTATGAATGCCGTCAACCTGAAGGTCGCCGAGCAGTACGTCGCCGCTTTCGCCAACCTCGCCAAGACCAACAACACGTTGATTGTGCCGTCGAATCTGTCCGACCTTGCGGGGCTGGTGGCAACGGCGACGACCGTGTTCAAGGCACAGGAAAAATAGGCGGCACGACATTCGTGGCCGCGGCGCCGGTCGCAACGCGCTGCACGAGCGCCGACATCCGCGGCAGGACGGAGCGACAGCATGCAACTCAGCGGCAGCGTTTTCTTGATCACCGGCGGAGCGTCGGGGCTTGGCGCCGCGACGGCGCGTATGGTAGTCGCCGGCGGCGGCAAGGCGCTGCTGGCGGACGTGAACGACAGGGACGGTAACGCACTCGCAGGCGAGCTCGGCGCGTCGGCCCGCTTCGTGCGCACCGATGTCACCGACGAGGCAAGCGCCAAGGCGGCGGTCGAAGCGGCGCAAAGCGCCTTCGGCGCGCTGCATGCGCTCGTCAACTGCGCCGGGGTCGTTCTGGGCGAGAGAGTGCTCGGCAAGGACGGACCGCCGGGCCTCGCCGGCTTCGCGCGAACCGTCAACATCAATCTCGTCGGATCGTTCAACATGACGCGGCTGGCCGCCGATGCGATCTCGCGCAATACGCCCAGTGCGGGCGGCGAGCGCGGCGTGATCGTGTTCACCGCGTCGGTTGCAGCCTACGACGGGCAGATCGGTCAAGCGGCATACAGCGCGTCCAAGGCCGGGCTGGTCGGCATGACGCTGCCGATCGCGCGGGAACTGGCGCGCCACGGGATTCGCGTCGTCGCGATCGCGCCGGGCCTGTTCGAGACGCCCATGATGGGCGGCTTGCCGAAGGACGTGCAGGAATCCCTGGCCAAAATGGTGCCGTTCCCGCCGCGTCTGGGCCGGCCGTCGGAATACGCCTCGCTGGTGGGCGAGATCGTCCGCAACGAAATGCTCAACGGCGAAACGATACGGCTCGACGGCGCCATCCGCATGGCGCCGAAATAGCGTTTCATCCCGGGGCGAACGATAGCCGCCTGCATCGGAACCGTGCCGCACGACGCCCTGCTGATCGATACGGCGCGCCTGCGCCTGGTCGCCGCGCAGCTCGCGCATCTGCGCACCGAGCTCGCCGATCCGGCGCAGCTTGCCCCGCTTCTCGGTGCCGAGGTGCCGCCGGGCTGGCCTCCGGGTGAGTACGACCGCGAGGCGATTGCCTTTTTCCTGTCGCAATATGAAATCCACGGTCCCGCCGCCGTCGGATGGTACGGCTGGTACGCCATCCGTCGGGTAGAGGCCGAGCACCCCGCGGAGCTGGTCGGAGCCGGCGGCTATTTCGGACCGCCGAATGCCGAAGGCACGGTCGAGGTCGGATATTCCATCGTCGACGAGGCCCGCGACCACGGATACGGCACCGAGCTGGCGCTGGCGCTGGCCCAGCACGCGCTGCGGCAGCCGGGCGTCCGCCGGGTCATCGCACACGTCGCGGCGGACAATGTCGCTTCGCAACGGGTGCTGGAGCACGCGGGGTTTCGCTTTACCGGCGCAGGCGCCTCGGACAAGCGGCGCTACGAGTTCGCGGCGATATCGCGATAATGGCCAGCATGCTGAGACAGCGCACGCGAATGTCTGTATCGGAGATACATCGATGACCCGGATAATCGCGCAGCGAATGACGGCGGAAGTCGAAGGCGAGGTGGTCGTCTTCCTCATAGGCATGCGCATCAACAACTTCTGGAAAATCCACAAATGGCTGCCGGTGGCTCGGGCGATGCCGCGCATGTTGCGCGCGCTGCAGGCCGATCCGGAATCCGGCTTCCTCAGCGGCGAGTCGTGGCTCGGTAATCCGACGATCATGCTGCAATACTGGCGCTCGTTCGACGACCTCGAGCGCTTTGCCAAGGATGCGTCGCGCGAGCACCGTCCTGCCTGGGCTGCGTTCAACCGCGCGGTGGCGAGCAACGGCGAGGTAGGCATCTGGCACGAGACGTATCGCGTGCGGCCGGGCGATCTCGAATGTATTTACAACAACATGCCGCCCTTCGGCCTGGCGCGGGCGACGCGACAAGTCCCCGCAGAGGGTCATCGCGAGACGGCACGCGACCGGATGTCGATCACCGCGCATCCGGTCGTCGAGAAGATGCCGGACAATCCCATGTTCGATCCGGATGTGCCGCCGGCTGGTGGCTGAACGCCACGAGTCCTGAAGACCATCGTCGTCACACGACGACAATAAGCGTAACGCGATCGCGGCACCGTTTACACATGTTCGCTGCCGGAGGGTCAACTGCGGCCCTGCTCAGTCACCCACTCCTTCAGCAACGTGTAAGTCACCGCAAGGACGACGGGACCGACGAACAGCCCTATGATGCCGAACGCGAGGAGGCCTCCGATGACCCCGGCGAAGATCAGCAGCATCGGCAAGTCGGCGCCCCTGCGAATGAGAATCGGACGCAGGATGTTGTCCAGCGGTCCAACGGCGATGCTCCATACCAGGAGCACGGTGCCCCACACGGTTTGGCCGTCCCAGAAGAGCCAGATCACGGCGGGAATGAGTACGACAAACGGTCCGATCTGCGCAATACAGAGCAGCAGAATGACGGCGGTCAGAACCCCGGCAAACGGAACGCCTGCCACCGCGAGGCCGAGACCGGCCAGAACAGTCTGCACCAATGCGGTGACGACCACGCCGAGCGCCACCGCGCGAATCGCCTGACCGGCGAGGATCACCACATTCTCGCCGCGAGCGCCGGCGAGACGACGGCCGAAGCGAATAACGCCCTCCCTCGCCGCTTCGCCCTGCGCAAACAGGATAGCCGCGATCAGAACGGTGAGAAGGAATTCGATGGCGAACACACCTAAGCTGCCGAATGCCACCGCCAGCCACCTCGCGGTATCGGCCAAATAGGGCGCGATTTGTGCGATGAGCCCCTCTTTTCCTGCTGCCGCAATGCTCGCCCAACGTTCGGCGATTCGCGCACCGACCACTGGGATCTTCTGCACCCAGTCGGGGGGTCCGGGAAGCCCCGAGGAGGTGAGCGACTGCACCCACGCCACGATGGTGTCCATGTTGTTGACCAGCGCGAGGATCGCCAGCGCCATGGGCACGACGAACACGAGCAACATGATGCCGCTCATCACGATCACCGCAAAAGTGCGCCGCCGGAGCCTTGCCTGAACCCGTAGCATCAGTGGCCATGTGGCGACAACAATCATCGCCGCCCAGATGATGGCGAGCAGGAACGGTCGCAGAATCCAGAACGAGCCCGCAATGAGTATCGCGATAAGCAGCACCGCGAGCACAATTTGCGTCAGGTCGCGCCGCGCAAGTGGCGTCGGTACATCATTCTTCGTGGTCATGAGTTCTTGGGCTCCGCGACTATCGTACCGATTGGCACCGACTGTCCCGCGCCCGCGAGCAGCCGTCCCAGACGCGTCGGTTGAAAGTCTGCTTTTCGATGGTCGGTTGGTCAATAAGGGTCGATACTCGCCGTCGCAAACGGCAACTCGCGGGCAGGAGCGCGCCTAAGCCGCCGGCACGTCTCACGGCCGGAACCATGCGTTACCGATCTGGAAATAAACCGCGGTCGTTCCCGGGCTATGTGCAACGTCGATGCCGGCGTGGAGCCCGAACTTGCTCGCCAGCTCGTAGCGAAACCCGACTCCTCCGCTGCCCACGTTGCGGCTGGCCGAGAACTCATCGCGGTTGGTCCGCGTCGTGCCGGCGCCTCCGAATGCGACGACGCTCCAGCGGCCGTAGAACTGCCAGCGTGCCTCCAGCTCCACGGATGCCATGGAATCGCCCTGATAGCGCATGGCGGGTACTCCGCGCAAGGCAACGAAGGGTCGCAGAAAAAAGGGCGTGCCGTGCGACGACCACTTGTAGTCGCCTCGGGCCGCGAATGTGACGTCGTGGGGGAGCGTGTGCCAGCCCATCAGTATCTGCTGGAAGCGCTCGAAATCGTCGGTCGCTCCAAGAGCTTCGCGCGAAGCAGCATACGAAGTCTCCGCATAGATACCGCGCGTCGGCGTGAAGACATTGTCTCGCGTATCGTACTCGACAATAGCCGTGGGCGCAGAGACAGTCGTGCGGATGCGATCGACAAGTCCAGGAAAGGCGGGTTCGTCGCGGAGTTTCGGATCGACATCGGCGAATATGTAGCGCGCCCCAATCGCCCAGGGAGAGCCTTCCGCCAACTGCCAAGTGGCCTGAGCGACGACGCCGGTGAACTGAAGCGAATAGCGCACCTTCTGATCGAGCGAAGCGCTGTCGGAGCCCAGGCCGTAGAAGTCCAGATTGACCTGCCCCGTGCCGCCACCCGCCAGTGTGCGCAGCCTTCCGTTCAGCCAGCGGCTCGCGTCACCACCGAATGCTGCCCACGTCCCGTTCTGTGTCACGAATCCGCCGGCCGCGGAAATGTTCGGGAACGCCCAGCCTTTTTCACCCGCCTCCTTGCGAGGCCTCAAGAACATGCCGGCCGCGCCCCCGCCATACCCAACGGCAGGTTCGGTGACCACAATGGGAATGGGAAGAAAGCCCCGAGGATCCTCGAGAAAGTAGCTAAGATCGAGCTGCCCATCCTCGGGATCGAAAAACCGTGCGCGACCTTCACGCACGGCTTCAGGCCGCGTCGCCGGGCCGATACTTGCGGGGCCCTGTCCCGGATCGGATTGGGTTTGTCCGTAGGCCAGTTCCATCGTCGCAGCGACGAGCGCGAAAATCAGGACCGGAAGCTTCACACCGATTGCCCGAATGCGACGATGACCTTTGGCCTGCCGATGCCTCGATTACCTTGTGCGAAGCTCATAGCAAAGACCGCGGAGCGAAAACATTTCACCTCCCGCATTTTGACCCACCGCTAGATATCGAGAACGGACAAGCGAAGCTACCTCGTAGACCTCGGAGGGTCAAGCAAAGGCGGTTGGCAGTATGGCGAACTCGGTTGTACGTCGACCGAATGGGCTGTCGTGCTGCTTGGCATCGCCCAAGCGACAACAGCGATGACGGACGAGCGACCTTAACTTGGCCGCGACACGTCTGCCCGATACGCCGCCGCCCACACGATAATGTTCATGCGTGCTCCCTCCGCGACCCAGTCGCCGTGGGTTGCTCTGCCTCCGACGTGTCGGGCAGGAACTCAAGAATGGCGCCTGGCTGGCATGACAGCGCGGTGCAGATTGCATCGAGCGTCGAAAAGCGGATTGCGCGGGCCTTTCCGGTCTTCAAAATCGAAAGGTTCACGATCGTTATGCTGACGCGCTCCGCGAGCTCGGTGAGCGTCATCCGCCGCGCATAGAGCACGTCGTCGAGCTTGACGACGATCGCCATCACACGGTTCCTTGGAGGTCTTCCCGCATCAGCGTACCTTCGGCGAACACGCGCGCGAGGATGAATGTCAGCAGCAAGGCGAGCCAGCCGCTGACCGAAAAGCCGGCGTCGAGGTGCAACGGGTGAGCGGGGGTGGATACCGTCTTGCCGATCGCGCCGATGACTATGCTGATGAGCTGGAGAGCGAGCAGCACCCAGGCGATGGCTTGCAGACGGTCCGCGTTCGCCGCGACAAACGGATCGCCACTGCGCACCGTTTCGACGATCGCGAGGAGCCGCCTGAGGACAGCGGCATTGAGCGGGATGGCCACCAGGCCGAGCACGGCAATCGCGCGCATCGGCATGATCAGTGCGCGAACCTCGGACGCCGGAGAGACGCCGAGTGCGTGCATCGTCCATTGCTCGGCGACGATGGTTGCGACCAGCAGCGCCAGGATCGCCGCGCCGAACAGCCAGTTCAGCACGATAAGAATGCGCAGCGCCAGATGCGCGATCGGTAGCGCGGCGGGAAAGCTTCGGGGCATCGATTATTCCCAATGGCTGTATATATATCGATAAACGATAAGTCATTTATCGATATTCGTCAAGTTGTTTTTGTTGGCAATCGGCTAACCAGGCGTGCTGAGGGCGGCGAACCTAGTGGTCACTATGTGGCGCGGCCGCGAGAAGTTGCACTTCCTCAACCGGTGCCCCTGCAGGAGATCTACGAGCGCTGGCGGATCTTCGTGGAAGTTGGTGTCCGGCGATGGTCAGGTCTTCGACGCCGGCGAGATCGTCGAGGCCGAGCCGCCACGGACGCGGTGCCGGCAGAGAAAGACCAACGATGACCCTGAAGCGCCGGAATAAGTAATTGGTCGAGCGCGGAATCGTCGAATACCAATCCGTATTGGATCCGCGCCGGGTCGCCTGGGTTTGGATCGCGAGCGCCAATTGCCTAAAACGAAATCGTCATCGGCGTAGGAGTAGGCTGAGCGAACGGCGGGTAGTTTCTCACGATTCCTCCGCTCGTCGTGTCCAGTGGCGTACAGCTGGGGGCGTTCGACACACAAAAGGTTGAAGGCACCCAATAGACTGCGCCGCCGTCGATGTCCGATTCGTAGCTCCAACCGACGGCCGTAGTGCGTCGCAGTTTCACGAACGGTGGAAAGTCTGTCATGTTACCTTGGGCGTCGGCTTGATGGATACTCGTCGTCAGCGACAAATTCAATGTCTCCAGCGCTTCGTCGCCATCGGGAACGGCCTCGGGTTCATCGCCCATGTCCTCAAAATATTGGGCGATGAGCGTGTATTTCAGCGCCGCCTGATCCGATAAAATCGCCAACCGATGATAGGTGCCCGGGTCGAGCCTTGCCGATGAAGCGACCAGGACGGCCTGCGAAGCAGATTCCGGCGGAGGAGCGAAGCGCAACTGAAGGTTGAGCGAGAATGGTCCCGCCTGTTGATAGGATTGGATTTGAGCGAAGTGCCCTTGACTGTCGTACCCCGCCCGATAGTCGTTATGGTTGCCAAAGATCAGGTACGTCGGTTCACGAATGTCAAAAGCCGAAACGGCTACAGCATCGGTCTCCATACCCAACGCGCCCTGAAAGATAACTTGAAACCTTAGGTCGGTGGCATTGATTGGTATCGGTGATGCAAACGTAAACACCAACGCCGGATCACTAAAATCAGTCTTTACCTGTGGCACGTTCCTGGGATCAGACAATGCAATGAACTCTTCAGCGGACCGACAGGCGTTAGCCGTGTAAGCCGCGCTGCCGAACTCCCCAGAGAGATCCGACTGATAACAGGTATTAAGGTGATACGCCGCCACTACAATGACCTTTCCTGATCCCATGTTCTGGTTGGGCGTCGTATTCATCAACTTGAGCTTCACTTTGCGGAATCCGCAGGGCGTGCCACACCCGGACGGTGCTGGATCGTCGGGGCTGTGATCGACAATGGCATACACACCCTCGTCTGGCGGTGCAATCCTCATGCTGCCACGGAAGAAATAGTTGATCAGGCCAGCGGAGTAGCCAACGGCGCGTGGGAGAAGTAGCTTGGCCGCCTCTCGAAAAGTGAAGCTATTCACGCTGAAATGCATGTCCATTCCGACGTAGTTCTGCAAGTCTTCGTCGAGGAGTGAATAGGTGCTTGTCGCCGGATTGGGCGTACTGGTCTGCGTGTAGTTATCGGAGACGTTAGTACGAATGAAGTAAATCTGGCCCGTCAGGTGCTGCTTTGGACCCACTGGCCCAAGTAGGTCCGGATCGGTAATTTGTCTCGGTACTACCACGGCGCCAGCCGGATTTGGCAAAGGGTATGTGGGATTGGGCCGAATGCTTGTCAGCGTTCCAATAAAGTTTGCCCCCGAGGTTACGAAGCCTGTGCTTGAATAATCTGCAAGGCCACTAACTGAAGCTGTGTGCCAGAAGTCGGACATGGTCGAGACTGCGACAGAAGGATATCCGGAAAGGGTAAGCGCGCCATTTTGTTTGTCAGCCCAGGTTTCAAACGCGTGAACCAGAGGATGTGACTCGTTCCTCGTATGTTGCGGTTGTGCCGCATCCTGCACTAAATGAATCACGTGGCCAACGGTGCGAAACATCAACCCCAAGTTCTGCTGCCGATCAACCTCATTCGGCAAAGTCAGGGCCAACATCATGTAGTCCTTCGCACGTCGGATTGAATATTCCTGCGTTGTTTGGTTATTGGTAGGGTCCACTCCCCAAGTCAGAGAGTCTGTGTTGGGTCCCAAGAAAGTAAGGCCCTGACCATTGTGTTGGGGGTCGTAAAAATGGTTGCGAAAGCGCCATGGCTGTGCCGTACCGCTTGCCGCATCTTCGCAAAGCGAGCCAAGGGTTATCAGGTCGATCAGGCGCGTTAGTTTTCGTGCAGATGAAGCGATACAGGATACAAGCTTGCCCTCCTTCACATTTGTATCAACGACGCTGATGGTCTGGGTCAAATCGTTTAACCCAAAATCCGACACTTTCTGTGGCAACGCGGATTGCGCCACCGCGACACTCGATAAAAGTTGATGCGTACCCACCTCATACGCGGACACGGCGGGCCCAAGAAGCAAGAGTGCCGTCGCGATGATCGTGATTTTGCCGGTACTCATTTGCCGAATTCCGCAAAGTAGGTTCTGTCATCCTCCGTCATTGTCTCTAATGTTTGCGGAAGCCCAAACGACAACATCTTCGAGGGCACAACCTTAAGTAAGCGCCTCGCCTCCGCGTCCAGCGCCATAACGTAATGTGGACATTCTCGCCAGCACCCGCCCTGGGCAGGACTGGCTATTACTAGGTATTGCGATAACAATTCAAAATTGCCGTCAAATTTCCTTAGTCGAATGGTCTTACCGTTGAAATCGGAGTCTCTATACATGTCATCGGAGTTATGCTCGTTCACTACCACTTTCGGATAGTAGCCGCTCTTAAATAAGATGATCATCGGAGACCGATCCAGTAGAGCGCCCCATGGCGGGCGAGGAACTGGGCCCCATGCCGGCAGGACATAATCTCCATCCTTGTTCGTTTCGGTCTCGATGACCTTGATCCGGTCACCAGAGTGGGGTTGGATGACCATTACGTAGATTTGCCATTCTCCGACAATCGAGGTTCCCTCCAACGGCGCGCCAGTCTCATCGTCAACGACTTCGCCGCGAACTTCGTTGCCGAAATAGACAATCGGATGGGCGAGCAAGACGGCTGAAACGAGGAGCAAGAGCGTGCCCCACACCAGCCTGCGCAGCACTGTTCGACCTGTCATATGAGTGACCTTTGGCCTTCGCGAAGAGACGATGCCGCAGATTGCGAGAGCATTCCGCAATCTCCGAAAAGATTGTCCAAGATGCTCCTCCGTCGGGAAGTCACATTGCCTCCATCCGCCACACCCCGTCACTATCGACGACGAAGGTGATCAGAAAAATGCGGTTCATTCCATTGATGGTCTTGTTAATGCCGTATTCCGCGTAGTCGCGGGCGATGGTACTGGCCTGTGGTGCGGACCAAGTGGCTACAATCGCCGGGAAGTGTGGCATCAAAGCATCAAATACAGGGCCAAATTTAGCTTGAGCCAGCCCTGTGAGTGCTTGCATCGCAACTGGTTTGTTGCCGCTCGCAAGTGCGTTCGCAAAACCCACCCACGTGGCTGTGAGCATCTGATCTAGCGCCGTCTGATCCTGCACGACAATCGCCAAATTCTGTGTATATACGATTCCCGC
This sequence comes from Casimicrobiaceae bacterium, assembly GCA_036493675.1. Taxonomy (GTDB): domain Bacteria; phylum Pseudomonadota; class Gammaproteobacteria; order Burkholderiales; family Casimicrobiaceae; genus PALSA-1003. The sequence goes on along the minus strand of DASXPJ010000041.1, from coordinate 143,955 downwards.
CGAGTCGGTGATCGATACGGTTGGCAGATAAATCCCGGGAGAATTATAGGTAATCGTACCCAGCGTCGTTTGATCCGGCGCATCCGGACCGACCTGGCCGCCGCCGAGATTCGAAAAGCTGACGCTCGCGATTTGGTTGGCAGTACGATTCTTTACGGTGAGAGTAAAGACGGCGGGGGCGAGGTCGCTACCGGGGTCGACGTCTACGACCATCGGTGCTGTCCCACTGCTCGTGATGTTGATTGTCTTTGTGATCTGTGTGCCATCAGGCATCGTTAGCGTAACGACAAGGCTGTTGGTTCCGGCCTGGAGTGGTAAATTGTTGAGAATGAAATTGCCTTTGCCGTCATTGTCAGCGACCAGTCCATTCACGGTCACGCCGCTGTTTGCGGGCGCGACGAACGTCCCTCTGACGAGTACAAGATCGGCTGCGACCGCTGCGCCGTCGAGAGGTGACGTAATCGTCACCCCCGATCCGGCAAAAGTCGCGGTCACCGTCGGAGAATCGGCGGCGTTGTTCCCGCTGTCGGTCGCCCGCGCGAATAGTGGATAAGACCCGGCGGGGGGATTTGACCACAGATAGGTATATGGCGCCGCGGAAGAGCTCCCGAGCAAGGTTGAGCCTTTATAGAAGTCGACGCGAGTCACCGTACCTCCGCTTTCAGCCGCAGTTGCGGTCAGCGTGATGGGAGAGCCCGCCGCATAAGTCTGCGCTGTGCCGGGCGCGGTCAGTGCGACAGTCAATCCCGTAACAACGACACTTATCGGCGGCGAAGTGGCGGTCCCTGCACCCGCGGTGACAACGGTAGCGGTCAGACTGTGGGGGCCGCTGCTGGCACCGCTCAACGCAAAGTTGGCCGTGGCCTGGGTCGTGCCGGAAAAATTGACGCTGCCCAGCAGTGCGCCGTCCATGGCGAAATCGACCCGCGTTATGGTCGGCCCCGGTGCAGTCGCTTGCGCGCTTATGGCGATCGACTGCGCGCCGGTGTAGTGCGTGCCGGCTGCCGGTGCCGTTATCACGATCGTCGGCGCCGCAGGAGTTGTCACGGTGACCGAGACCGGCGTCGATGTTTTCGTTCCGCCCAGGTTGTCGGTTGCCTTGGCGGTCAGCACATACGAACCCGGCCTCACGTTCGACCAGGACTTGGCGAAAGGCGCGGTGCTTGCTGTTGCGACGAGGCTGCTGCCCGCATAGAACTCCACTTTCGCGATCGATCCGCCGGCAATACCGGCCGTTGCATTGGCGCTGAGGCCAATCGATGCCGGAGCGATGAAAGTTGCGTTGTTCGTCGGCGCAGTGAGCGCGATAGTGGGTGGAGGCGTCGCCGTGACGGTGATCGTGACTGTGCTAGAAACTTTGGTCGTTCCGAGATTGTCCGTCGCGACCGCCGTCAGAGCATACGTGCCGGCGGCGACATTGGACCAATTTGCCGTATAGGGCGGGCTGGCTGTGCTGCCGACGATCGAACCATTGGCGTAGAACTCGACTTTGTTGATCGACCCGCCGCTGAATCCGCTGGAGGCGGTTGCCGCCAGCGCGACAGTGGCTGGCGCGACGAACGCCGCGCCAGCCGCGGGCTTGGTCAGCGTCACGGTCGGCGCTTGCGGGCTCCCGCTGATCACCACGACCGGCGCGGAGACGCCGGTGACGCCCAACAGATCGTATGCTTTTGCGGTAAGCGATAGCGCGCCTGCCGGCGGACTGGCCCATGTGAAGTTGTAGGGTGGCGTCGACGACGTGCCGATCATGGTCGATCCAACGTAAAAATCGACATGGCCGATGCCGCCGTCAGGCGCAAGCGCTGCCGCGGACAGTGGCAGCGGTACGCCGGTCGAAATCACACTCTCCGGGACGGGCGACGTCATCACCACGACGGGAGGCCGGGGAGTAGCCAACACTTGGACATAGGCGGCAGGGCTGGCGGCGGCAACGCCCAGGTCGTCGAAAGCGCGGGCGACAATCGTCATGTTACCCGCTGGTGGGTTGACCCAAGTGCCGGCAAATGGCGGGACTGTTGAGGAGGCAACGACATTCTGACCTTGAAGAAACTCGACGCGCTGGATCGTTCGCTGGCTGCTGGTTGCCGTTGCCGCCAACGGCACCGCGCTCGTCTGCGTGAATATTTGGCCGCTTAGGGGTGCCGTAAGCGCGACATGAGGCGGCGCGTAGGCGCCCACAACGTAGATCGGAACGGAAGGCGACGTCGCCGAGTCGCCGAGTGAATCGGTTACGCGAGCGGCGATCTGGTGTGCACCCAGCGGGGCGTTCGACCAGACGAACGCATATCCTCCGCTCGTTGCGTCGACGTTGGATGCCATCAGTGTGGCAATGACCGTGGTTCCATCCAGAAAATCGACCTTTGCGATCGTCGAGGGCGGCGAAGTGGAACCGGGCTGTACCTTGGCGTAAAGCACGGGCGAGGCCGGGGCGACAAAACCCGACGATCCGCCCGGGGCGACCAATGTCACGGATGGCAGTGGCGGCGGCTGCAGCACCGCAAAAGGAATCGCGCTGGACACGCCTGTTTGGTTCGATGAGTTCACTGCGGAAACCCAGACCAGATACCTTGTCGTAACCGCGACGTCGGACAGGACCAGCGGCGGAGTCCACGTCACCTGAAGCGTGCCTGACGTCACCGTGCCGGCAACAACCGCGCCCTCCGTACAGGTGGCTCCGGTTCCCGGGCAGACCAGAAAGCTCATCGACGTGATGGTTTGGCCGCTGTTCAACACAGCTGCTTGCAGCCGAACCGTCGGCGTAATGGTCTCGACAATGGTTGAATTGGCGATCGGATAGGTAATCGCCAGGACAGGCGCGTCTGCGCGCGCGACAAGCGCGTAACCAAAGCCCAACACGAACATTGCCAGCGATGTGCTTAGCGTTTTCATTGTCACGAGTCGTCGTCTGCGGGCGCTTGATTGACGATCTGCATGATTTCAGGCGACGCCTGGTTATTGAACGGACCGCTGCCATGAAATACGGCCTTCAATCGATGGATACCCGCAGGCAAAGACACCGCGGCTGTCGCCACGCCGGCAACGACCGGAACGCTGGCGAGTGTTTGGGCACCGTCGTCGAATTCGACGTTTCCGGTATAACGCGCGTCGGCGACCACCGCCCGCAGCACGACAACCTGATCCGACTGCGAAGGATTGCGGCCGCTAGTGAAGTCAAGCGGCATGACCCGGTCATTCAGCTTGGCAATGAAGGGAGTCGGCTGGCTCCCTCCGAACATCGGCGCGGCCAGACCGGCGTTCACGACGGGCAAACCCACGCCGTAGCTCGTCCACCCCGTCACATAGGCGTTGCCAAAGCGGTCCAATGCGAGGCCGGAGGCATTGCCGCCGCCTAACGCCGCGAAATGGATCAACCGCTGCCCATCGGGGGACACTTTTACGACGAATGCGCCATTGGCAAGCGTTCCGACGAGATCGTTGGCTGCGGGCAACGTATCCTCGAGCTCGAATTCCTGGTTTCCGAGTACGATGTAGCCAAAAATGTCGAGCTGAATCAGGTCGCGGTACAGGGAGCCGGTTCCGGCTGCATAAATGGACCCACTCGCATCCACCGCAACCTTGACCGGCAACGCATCGCCTACGCCCTCGTTACCCAGCACAAGCGTGCCGCCATCCGTCCCCAACGCTGCGACAAAGACCCAGCGAGATCCGTCGGCCGACAGCTTCGCGATAAAGCCCGTTTCACGTTCGACGTACGGAGTGTGGGGCCGGAAAACAACGACGTCCTGAAACGCGGTGGTCGTGCCGACAAAGGGTTGAGTCGCGGTTTTACCGCCAATCACGATCGTGCCGTCGGGACCGAGGGCGAGACTCGTTGCGCGTTCTCCGTCGCCGCCGCCCAATCGGGCGACGAATGCGAGCGCGGTACCGGTAGGATTGATCTTGGCGACAAAGGCGTCACGGTGTTGACTGTCCGCAGTGTCCGGCGAACCTGTCGTTCGCGGGAACTCGTCCGACGTGGCCTGTCCAGCCAGATAGCTGTAGCCCGCTGCGTCGACCGCGATCGCATAGGGCGTGGTTGCAGCATCGAATAGCGACTCGTCCGACAAGGCCGGGGTACCCGGGCGGCTCCTGCTGACGGATACGTAGGTCGAAAAAGACGTCGTCGCTCCGCCAGGTGCAAGCTTGATGACATACGGCGCGCTCGCGGTGGCATAGGAACCGGTCGGGGCCGGCATCGCGGGATACAACGCACCTGCCGTCGTGGCCAGACCCGGGCTGGCGACGCCCGTGAAGTAAATTGCTCCGGCGGCATCAATGGTGATCGCCCGTATGGTCATGACCGCGGGATCGATCGATGCACTCACCGCCTGCACGGTCCCCGTCGCGCTGATCTTGTAGATGTATTTCGGTCCCGTTCGGGCATACGTCGGACCACGTAGTGGAAAATCCGTACTATTTGCGTAGGCTGCGACATATACGTTGCCCGCTGCGTCGCTTGCCATCGCTTCGACCTGGCCGCCACCGAGAAACACACGGTCTGCATACGCCTCATTGGACGGAGACAGCCCGACATACGAGATGCCGCCCGTGCCGGTTATGTCTGCGGCGCGGCCGCCAACGACGGCAGAGAAGTCAACGACGCCTCCATTGGGATTGATCTTCGTGACGAACAGCAGATCGAGGCCCGCGTTCGTAACCGCTGCAGAGCTCAGGCCCGGAAAATTGGTCGATGCGATCGAGCCGCCTACATATGCACTCCCGTCCGGAGTTACGACGACGTCGAACGCCTTGTCGATGCCGTAGCCGCCGAGATAGGTGGCGTACTCGAGGAAGGGGCCTTTGACCGGAGGCAGCGGTACAGCCAATGGCGTCGGGCCGACGTTGAATTGCCGAGCGAAATACGCCGCACTGTAGGTCGCGTTTCCGGTTTGGGATGCTTGAATCGCGCAAACCCCTACCGATGTCAGCGTAACCACGTTGCCGCTCACTGAGCAGACCGTGGGAGTAAGCGACGTAAAGGAGACGGCGAGTCTTGAAGACGCCGTGGCGCTCAGGGTAAAGGGCGAAGCAGTGGTCATGCGGTCTGCGATCGGCGGAAAGGCGATCGTCTGCGACGCCAGACTGGACGCCTGGGTGAAGCTTTGGTCGACGTTTGGTGCCGCACTGTAGCTGGCATTCCCCGCCTGCCCTGCACGGATAGTGCAGGTCCCCGCCCTGATCCATGTCGTGATGTCACCGTTCACCGCGCAAACCGTGGGTGTCAGGGAAATAAAGCTGACGGGCAATCCGGAAGAGGCGGTTGCTACCAGCGGGCTCATCAAAGACGATATCGGGGCAAAGGCGATGGTCTGCGCTCCCGCTGTGATCGCAAAACTCCGGTCGACGTTTGGCGCCACCGCGTAGGTCGCGTTTCCGGCTTGTGCTGCTCGGATCGTGCAGGTCCCAAGAGATTGGAGAACTACGGCATTTCCACCGACGACGCAGATAGCCGGCGTCAGCGATGAGAGGCTTACGGCTAACCCGGAGCTTGCGGTCGGTGCGACCACGAGCGGTGAACTGCTGAGGGGTTGATTGCTCAAAGGCCCGAACGTAATCGACTGGGATGTCAAGCCGATCGTTACCGCAAACGCCTGGGTGGCGTTGGGTGCGATGCCGTTGCTTGCAGTCAGCACGCCGCTAAATGTCCCGGCGCTGGTGGGTGCTCCGCTGATAGCACCGGTCGCGCCATTGAGCATCAGCCCGGGGGGCAAGCCGCCTGCCGTAACCGCGAAGGTCGGCTGGGGGACTCCACCAGCAGCGACGGTGTACGAGTACGGGATCGCAATCTGCCCGGCGGGCAGCGTGGCACTGGTAAATGACGGCGCCTGCGTAGGTGCGGAACCCATCTGCAACAGCACGGAGACATTGCTGTTGGCGGCGCTGGTGACGACCAGATCGGGCTTGCCATCACCATTGAGGTCTTTCGCGATCGCGGCTTTCGGTTGATCACCGACCGCATAGGCGATCGGCGTCTGAAATGTTCCGTTGCCGTTGCCCAACAGCAACGCGACCGTGTCGTCGAACCGGTTGACGATCGCAAGATCCGGCAGTCCGTCGCCGTTGAAGTCCGCAACCGATACCATCGCGGGGCCGGCGCCTGCGGGAAATTCGATGGCGGCGCCAAACGTGCCATCGCCGCGGCCCAGCAAGATCGAAACGTCGTTGCTGAAATCGTTTCCGACCGCTAGATCGAGCTTGCCGTCGCTGTTGAAATCTGCGGCCGCCACGGCGTCAGGGTAAGACCCGACGCTGTAGCTGCCTCCCAAGGTAAACGTGCCGTCGCCGTGTCCAAGATGGATCCAAACCGCGTTGGTATCTCCGGATGCGATCGCCAGGTCCGGTTTGCCGTCGCCGTTGAAGTCGGCGACCGTGACCTGGTATGGGCTTGCGCCGGTCGCGTAGGTTAGAGCTGCACCGAACGATCCATTGCCGTTACCGGAAAGCACCGTGACTGTCTGGCCGATCGTGGATCCGCGCGTCCCGTTGACAACGACCAGATCGCGCTTGCCATCACCATTCAAGTCCGCGATGGCGATGTCTGCCGGTGCGGGGCCCGCGTTGATCGAGGCGCCCGGCGTAAACGTCCCGTTCCCGTTGCCGATGTAGATGAGAACAACGTTATCGACGAAATCCGCGACGGCCAGATCGACCTTGCCGTCGCCATTGAGATCGCCGGCTGCAACCGCAAGCGGTTCGCCGCCGGTTTGCACGGATGCGCCCGGCGCAAACGTGCCATCACCACGGCCGAGAAGTATGGTCAGCGTGGCGGAAAAGGCGTTGGCGATCGCCAGGTCGGTTTTGCCGTCGCCGTTGAAGTCCGCGACCGCAATGCTTCCTGGGTAGGTACCCGCAGCGTAGCTGACCGGAGCTACGAACTGGGGCACGCCAAGGACCGCGAAGCTCTGGCTGACGCTTGGTGCAGCCGCGTACGAGATATTGCCGGTTTGCGTCGCCTGGATCGTGCAGACGCCGGCCTTCACCAGCGTCGCAACGGCGCCGCTGGCGGTGCATACGGGTGCGGTGAGTGAACTGAAGCTTACAGGCAATCCGGACGAGGCGCTGGCCGCGAGCGATAGCGGGGAAGCTGTGATCAACTGAGGACCAGGCGACGGAAAGTTGATGGTTTGGCTTCCCGGTCCGATAGAGAAGCTCTGGCTGACATTCGGCGCGGGGTTGTAGTTACCGTTGCCAGCCTGCGCGGCCTGGATGGTGCAGACGCCAGCTGCGACCGCAGTCACCGTCGAACCGCTTACCGTGCAGACGGAGGGCGTCAGCGATGAGAAGGTGACCGCGAGGCTGGAGGAGGCGGTTGCACTCACCGTGAACGGAGCCGCACCGAAGGTCTTGTCGGAGAGCGTGCCGAAGGCGATCGTCTGCGTCGCCTTGGCTACAATGAAACTCTGACTGATGCTGGGCGCAGCGTTGTAGCTCGTATTGCCCGCCTGCGCAGCCTGGAGCGTGCATGTCCCGCCCGCCCTTATCGTCACCGTGCTGCCGCTTACCGTGCATATGGTTGTCGTGAGCGAAGAAAACGTCGTCGCCAGCGCGGATGAAACCGTCGCGCTCACCGTGAAAGGCAAGACGCCGAATGTCTGGTTGGCGAGGGCGCCGAAAGTGATCGTCTGATTCGCCTTCGCCACGGTGAAGCTTCGACTCACCGTCGTGGCCGCGACATAGCTCGCGTTGCCCGACTGGGCGGCATTGATGGTGCAAATTCCGCCTGTCCTGATCGTGACCGTGCCTCCACTGACGGTACACACGGTGGTTGTGGTCGAGGTAAAGGTGACCGCCAAACCCGATGATGCCGAGGCGCTTACCGCAAAGGGAGCGACGCCGTACGTCTGGTTGGCCAGGACGCCGAACGTGATTGTCTGAACCGCCTTGGCGACGGCAAAACTCTGGGGAACTGTCGTGGCCGCGAGGTAGCTCGTATTGCCCGCCTGCGCGGCATTGATCGTGCACGTGCCGCCGCTGACGATGGTTGCCGTGTTAGCGCTTATGGTGCAAACGGCGACAGTGCTCGAAGAGAATGTCACGGCGAGTCCAGACGACGCCGTCGCGCTCACCGTGAAAGGCGGGTTGCCGTAGGTTCTGCCGGTGAGCGCCCCGAAGGTGATTGTTTGCGCGGCCTTGGCTACCGCAAAGCTTTGGTTCACATTGGCGGCCGCGTTGTAATTGCCATTGCCCGCCTGCCGGGCCTGAATCGTGCAAGTGCCGCCCGTAACGATCGTCACCGTACTCCCGGCTACGGTGCAGACCGTTGTGGTGGTCGAGATAAAAGTCACGGCTAGCGCGGACGATGCGGTTGCGGTGACTGTGAAGGGTGCCGCGCCGTACGTTTTGGCGACTAGCGCAGCGAAAGAGATCGTCTGCGCGGCTTTCGCCACCACGAAGCTCTGGCTTACGTTTGGAGCAGCCGCGTAGGTGGCGTTGCCGGGCTGCGAAGCTTGGACGGTGCACGTCCCTGCCGCTGCGACGGTCACGGTGGCAACGCTGACCGTGCACACAGAATTCGTAAGCGAAGCAAAACTGACAGGGAGGCCGGACGAAGCGGTGGCGCTTACAGTGAACGCAGCGGCGCCAAATATCTTGCCTCCGAGCGCGTTGAACGTGATCGTCTGACTCGTTTGCGCTGCCGCGGTCGGAATCGGCCCAGGCAACCAGAGCATCGGCAGGATCCAAAGTGCCGCGCGCGCCGCAACGCTCGGTCGTACGCGCATCCCCTGACAATGCTCCGACTCCACCAAGTTTCCCCCGGCTCGGCTGGTTTGCCGTCCTGCGCTGCTGCCAGCAGACCGCGCGATAAAAATCATCGGCGTGATGGCGGCGACGCATCGACGCAAGTTCAGGCACGCTACGCGGGTTGCCAGCATCGCGGCAGCTGTCACTTCCTACAGGAATGGCTCCGCCGGCGATTCTCAACCGGCTCTCGGAGCACTCGCGGCAGAGTAGAAAATGCATGTAACTATTGCCGAATGGCGTGCCGGGCAACTAGGCCAAAAGACCTAGGGTCCTGTCCCGCAAAACGCTCGATAGTTCGCGGCGAAATGGGGCGCCATGCCGCGTTGCGCGGCCTTACCGTACGACGGGGTACGCTTTCGGCCGCGCAGGATCGTCGGCCGAATTCCGGCACCAGTCTTGCTAATCATTCGGCTCTCCCGTCCGCTTTCCACAATGGTCAAACGCTCGCCTGGCGACTCCAACCAAGACGATCCCGCGACGCTCTCCGGGCTCGCGCAGGCGATCAACGATTGCCGGCGCTGTGACCTGTGGAAGAACGCGACGCAGGGCGTGCCGGGGGAGGGCGCGGCGCACGCGCGCATCATGCTGGTCGGCGAGCAGCCAGGTGACCAGGAGGATCTGGCGGGCCGTCCCTTCGTCGGCCCGGCGGGGAAGCTTCTGGACAAGGCGCTGGCCGAGGCCGGCGTCGATCGCCGCCAGGTCTACGTCACCAACGTAGTCAAGCACTTCAGCTGGTTTCCGCGCGGCAAGCGGCGAATGCACAAGACGCCGACCCAGCAGGAGGTTGCCGCTTGCCTCGATTGGCTCCGCCACGAGTTGCGGATGGTGCAGCCGCGGATTATCGTCTGCCTCGGTGCCACCGCCGCGAAGGCTCTCCTCGGACCGTCGGTGCGGGTGACCGTCGATCGCGGCCGGTGGCTGAAAAGCGACCTGGCCGAGCATGTGATGGTGACCGTGCATCCATCGTCGATCCTCCGGGTCCCGCGCGAGGACTTCGACCAGGCCTTCGCCGCACTGGTCGAGGATCTGGGCTTTCTTTCGCGCGCCGGCTGAGCGCCGGCCAACCAAGGCGGCAATCGGCGAAGCGCTCGATGCCATGCGCGAGCCGGCGCGCATCGCGTTTCAACGGATGACAGCGAGTGTCTTACGCCGTACACATCGGCGGCCTACACGAAAATCGGACGCGAACGGATTGGAGTGTCCCACGCTTAGGCCGACTATGACTTCAGGGACATTAAGCGCGCGGTTGCCGATCGGCGGACAACGTAGAGCGAGGCGCCCGCACGCGCGGGTCCCGGAATCGTATCTTTCTTAAAAGCATTTTTTCAGGAGTTTTTATGGCGACGCAAGCGAATCCGTATGGCTCGACCGCCGAATCGCGGTCCGGCGCGAAGATCATTCCGTCCGACAATCAGGACAACAGCGGTCCCGGTCCCGAGGTCATGGACGCATCGACCTTGCAGGGCGACAGTGTTGTCAATGCCGCCGGCGAAAGCCTGGGCAAGGTCGAAGCGATCATGCTCGACGTCACCACCGGCCGTATCGCATACGCGGTGCTGTCCTTCGGCGGGTTTCTGGGTATGGGCGCCAAGCTGTTCGCGATTCCGTGGGGCGCGCTGACACTCGACGCGCGCGAGCATCGCTTCATCCTCGATGTGAGCAAGGAAAAGCTTCAGAACGCCGAGGGCTTCGACAAGGATCGCTGGCCCAGCATGGCCGACTCGAACTGGGCAGCCGAGATTCACTCGTACTACAACATCACCCCTTACTGGGAAGATGACGAGCGTGAGTATCGGGAGCGCCGGTCGACCAGCGACCTCGCTCCGGGAGAGCCGAAGGTCTATTGATGTAAAAACGCGGTGTCGTCCGGCGGCCGGGCGGCATCGCATTTTGGCCGAGGCGGGGCTGGGCGAGCCCTTGCTCGCCCCGCCCGTCGGTCTGAAAGAGAATGAAGGTCAGCCGATGTCGGTGAAAGAAGAGATCCGTCTCAAGGCCGAGTTGCGGGCGGCTTCGGTGCTGCTGGCTGCATTGATGCGGCAGACCGAGGCCCAGGATCTGCGGCGCGTATTCGAAAACGCCGTGGTGCGCGAGACCGCCCATATGCTGGAACGCGGGGCGCGTAACGAGGCCATACGCGCCTTCGAGGACGCCGCCGGCGAATGGTCCATCCGCTCCCACCGGAATGACAGGGACGATCTGCGCAGGGATGCGCAAGAGTCCATTAGCGGACGCGGCCCCAGGCAGAAAACGCACTGATCGCGCACTGATCCTAGGACCACCGGGCGCGCGGGCACCGCGTGCGGGTCGACAGTTGCCCGGCTTTTCCGTTTTTTGCGATACTAGGCACCGCGCCCGCAGGCGGCCCCTTGTCCGCTGCGGCGCAGGGGCCGGCGCAATGAGCGATTCCAGCGGGCACGACGTCGATGCGATCCGCTACGCGGTGCTGCGCAAGCTCGCGGCGGGCATGCGCCATGCCTTGATGGGAGATCTGCAGACCATCCAGTTTTCCGCGGAACTCGCCGCGAAGATGCTCGAAAGCGGCGCCGCGAGCACGAAGCTCGAGGAGTGCATCAGGCTGCTGCCCGATCAGACGCGCGCCGCGGTAGCGAGCTGCCGTGCGATGGTGGAATGGCTGCGGCCGGAGGACAAGGCGACGACGGTCGCCGAGGCGGTGCAGCGATGTATGATAGTCGCCGGCGACGACTGGTCGCTGCGCGGGATTCAATCGTCGAGCGATGTGCGCACGGGCAACGCACATGTCTCGAAACCCGTCGTTCAGGAACTGCTGGTGACCGCCGTGCTGGCATTGACCGACACCTATCCGGGTCCAGCCGATATCCACGTCCTGGCCGAAGCGACGGGGGACGACGTGCTCATCACGTTGTCGGCCAAGCAGGTCGAACGCAAAAGTCCATTCCCGCCATTGACCTCGTATCGCGCTCTGACCTTCGCCGACGTTATCGCGGTCGCTGCGGCGAACCGCGCAGCATGTGCCTGCAACGACCGGACGATCACCCTGCGCCTCCGCACGCTTTCCACCGCCGGCTGATCGCGCAGTCCGGCCAGCAGCACGCAGCACGCCAGCCGGATGCGGCCGCGCCGGATGGCGTCGTCCTGAGCCGGTCGGACGTCGTCCTACATGATGCCCGTTGCGCACCGACGGCAGAACAAGACGCCCGCCGATGGCCAATCCGCGGCCTCCATTGCCAGAATGCGGTAGCTCGAATTCGGGAGATGAGATGTTCGTATGTCCGTTCGACATGCAGTGGTGCAATCGCGCCGGATGCGTGGCGGCATGCGAGCTCTCCGGCGAAAGCCCGTTGCTGCCGTGCGTCGGCTGCGGCATCTTGATCGTCCGTCCGGTTGCGCACGTGCTGTGCATTGACTGCATTGCCGTACACGTCGCCGAGCAGGAGAAAGGGTAGATCATGGCTCGCTCGCTCTGGAAAGGTGCAATCACCTTCGGCTTGGTCAACATACCCGTCGAGCTATTCCCCGCCGAAGAGCGCAAGGGATTCCAGTTCTCGATGCTGGACAAGCGCGACTTTTCGCCGGTCGGATACAAGCGCTACAGCAAGAAGAGCGGCAAGGAGGTTGAGTGGGGGAACATCGTCAAAGGCTATGAATACGAGAAGGACCAGTACGTCGTCCTTTCGGACGAGGATTTTCGGCAGGCGAACGTCAAGGCCTCGCGGACGATCGACATCAAGGCGTTTGTGCCGATCGCGGAAATACCGGCGCAGTACTACGAGACGCCTTACTACCTTGCGCCCGCCGATCGGGGCGAAAAGGTTTACGCGCTGCTGCGCGAGACGCTCCGCGCGACCAGCCGCGTCGCAGTCGCCCAGGTCGTCATTCGCACGACACAGCATTTGGCCGCCGTCGTTCCCGCGGGCCGCGCTCTGATGTTGCTCACGATGCGCTACGCCGACGAACTGCGCGGCGCAAGTGGTTTCGAATTGCCCCCGGAAAGCGTCAAGAGTGCCGGCGTGAGCCCCAAGGAGGTCGACCTCGCCAAGCGGCTGGTCGACGATATGACCGAGCACTGGAAGCCCGAGGAATTCAAGGACACCTATCACGAAGATCTGATGCGCCGCATCCACGCAAAGATCAAGAGCGGTGAAACGAAGGAGATCACCAAGCGATCGGCCGACGAAGGCGACGAGCCGCGCTCGGCGAAGATCATCGATCTCGCCGCGCTGCTCAAGCAGAGCCTCGACAAGGGCTCGCCGCGGCGGAAGACCGCCGACCCGCGCCGCTCAGAAGCCGATACCGGCAAGCCGGCGCTGCGCGTAGTCGCTGCGTCGCGCGGGTCGAGCCGGACCGCGGCCAAGCGGAAGCGGGCCTGACAGGCGTCGTTCCCCCGCATGGGACTGGAGCGCTACCGCGAGAAACGGAACTTCCAGGCGACGCCCGAGCCGCGTGGCCGCGTCGGTCGCGGCAAGGCGAAGGAACTCAGTTTCGTCATCCAGAAGCACGCGGCGAGCCATCTCCACTACGACTTCCGCCTGGAGCTCAATGGCGTGCTGCTGAGCTGGGCGGTTCCGAAGGGGCCCAGCCTCGATCCGCACGACAAGCGATTGGCGATGCACGTCGAAGACCATCCGCTTGAGTACGGCGGCTTCGAAGGCATCATTCCGCCGAAACAGTACGGTTCGGGCACGGTCATGGTGTGGGACCGGGGCACCTGGCATCCGTTTGGCGATCCCGTCGCCGGCTATGCGAAAGGCCACCTCAAGTTCGAGCTCGACGGCGCAAAGCTCCAGGGAGGGTGGACGCTGATTCGCACCTCCGGCAGCAAGTACGGCGGCCGTTCGGGTAAGCAGGCCTGGCTGCTGATCAAGGACAGCGACAGTCATGCCAAAGAGGGCGATGCCGCGCGCATCGTCGACCGGGAGCCGGACAGCGTGGTTTCCGGTCGTGACCTCGAGGCGATCGCGCGCGACAAGACGAACGAATGGCACTCCAACCGATCGGTCGCCGCCAATGTTCGCGGCGGCGCGCTCGACCACGGCCACGCGACGAGGTCGCGAAAATCGACCACCAAGCCGGGGGGCGCGGCACGGTCGCACGCCGCCGCCAACGGTGAGGGCGCAAGCGATCTTTCGCCCGCATCGGCGAACGGCACAAAAAAAGCGAGGCTTCCGGCGACTCTCTCACCGACCTTGGCCACACTGGTCGACGCCGCACCGCCGGGCGACGATTGGATCCACGAAGTGAAGTTCGATGGTTATCGCATGGTTTGTCGGATCAACCACGGCGACGTGCACGTTTATTCTCGCAACGGCAAGAACTGGACGAGCGTCCTCCCGTCGGTGGTTTCGTCGCTCCGGCGACTGGACGTGGACCAGGCATGGCTCGACGGCGAGATCGCCGTCGCGGACGCCCAGGGCCTGACCAGCTTTCAGCAGCTGCAGAACGCGCTGTCCGATCCGCGCGCCAAGAACATCACCTATTACGTCTTCGACTTGCTCTATCAGGACGGGTACGACCTGCGCGCCGTGCCGCTCGTCGATCGCAAGCGCCTGTTGCGGGCGCTCATCGGATCGTCGGATCCGGCGCTGCGCTACAGCGTCGACGTGCAGGGTTCGGGGTCCGAGTTCTTCAAGCAGGCCTGCGCGCTCAAGCTGGAAGGCGCGGTCTCCAAGCGCGCCGGATCGGTCTACCGCGAAGGCGTGCGCACGCGGGACTGGCTCAAGGTCAAATGCGGGCGCCGGCAGGAGATGGTCATCGGAGGCTTCACCGATCCGCAGGGCAGCCGCAGCGGATTCGGCGCACTGCTGCTCGGCATCTACGAGGCGGGCAAGCTCCGCTATGCCGGCAAGGTTGGGACGGGCTTCGACGACCAGACCCTGACCCGGCTTCGGCCGATCCTCGGCAAGCTCGAGCAGGCGGCGCCGCCGTTCGCCAATCCTCCCCGGGGCTATGAGGCGAAGGGTGCGCACTGGATCAAGCCGCAGCTCGTGGCCGAGATCGCGTTCACCGAGTGGAGCAACGACGGGGCGCTACGCCATCCGTCCTTCCAGGGGCTTCGCGATGACAAGAAGGCGATCGACGTCGTCCGCGAAGAGGCGGCACCCGCCAAGGTCGATGACGCCGCCGATCCGCCGCCCGCGCGTCCCGCGACCCGCGCCTCGGTCGGGCGAAAGCAAGTCGTCGCGGTGGAATCTGCGTCCGACACGGTCGCCGGAATCAAGCTGTCGCATCCGGACAAGCAACTCTTCCCGGAGGCGAAGCTCGCCAAGCGCGACCTCGCGCGCTATTTCACACAAGTCGGAGATTGGATCCTCCCGCATTTGCGCGACCGGCCTCTGGCGCTGGTGCGCTGCCCCGACGGCTGGAGCAAGCAGTGCTTTTTCCAGAAGCATGCCGACAAGAGCGTCAACGCGGCGGTGACCCGGGTCGAGGTGCCGGAAGGCGAGGGCACCGCCACTTATTTCGCCGCCAATTCTATTCCGGCGCTGGTCGCGCTGGTGCAGTGGGGCGTGGTTGAGCTGCATCCGTGGGGCTCGCGAGCGCCGAGGCTCGACCGGCCCGACCGGTTGATCTTCGATTTCGACCCCGACGACGGGATCGGATGGAAACAGATTGTCGACGCGGTCGGCGTTTTGCGTGCGCTGCTCGACGATCTGGGCCTCGAAGGGTTCCTCAAGACGACCGGAGGCAAGGGCCTGCACGTGGTCGTGCCGATCCGCGCCACGCTCGATTGGGATCAGGCGAAGGGTTTCACCAAAGCGATCGCCGACTTGCTGGCGGAAACGTTTCCGGACCGCTTTATTGCGACGATGTCCAAGGCGCGGCGCAAGGGCAGGATTTTCATCGACTACCTGCGTAACGCCGAAGGCGCGACGGCCATCGCGCCCTACGCCATTCGTGCCCGGGCCAACGCGCCCGTGTCCACGCCCATCGCGTGGAAAGAGCTCGCCACCGACGTTCGCTTCGATCACTTCAACGTCCGCAACGTCCCCGGGCGCCTGGCCGAACTGCGTCAGGACCCCTGGGCCGGGATCGGCACGACCCGGCAGGCCGTGACGCGCTCGATGTTCAAGCGGGTCCGCTACTCGCCGTAGCCCTATGAGTGAGCAGAACGAACGCAACGCGACGTCGGCCGCGATCCTGGCAGCGGTCGGCCTCGTTTACGTTTCCGACGCTGTCGCCGGCATCCGTCGCGTTCGCAAGGCAGACCAGTTCATCTACCTGCTGGGCGACGAGCAGGTGAAAGACGAAACCGAGCTCAAGCGCATCGCGAGCCTCGCCATCCCGCCCGCCTACGAAGACGTGTGGATCTGCAGGAATCCGAAGGGACATCTGCAGGCGACCGGACGCGACGCGCGCGGCCGCAAGCAGTACCGCTACCACCCGAAGTGGCGCCTGCTGCGCGATGGCGCCAAGTTCGAGCGCATGCCGGCGTTCGGGGAGGCATTGCCCCGGCTGCGACGGCGGCTGCGCCGCGACCTCGCCTTGCCCGGTTTGCCGAGGGAGAAGGTTCTGGCGGTTATCGTGAGCCTGCTCGATGCTACGCGCGTGCGCATCGGCAACGCCGAATACGCGCGCGACAATGACAGTTACGGCCTGACCACGCTGCGCAACCGGCACGTGCAGTTCGTGCGCGATGGGCGCCTGCTGTTTCGCTTTCGCGGCAAGGGCGGGGCGGAACACGAGATCGCGGTCGACGACAAGCGGCTCGCCCGGCTGGTGCGCCATTGCCATCAATTGCCGGGACAGCGCCTCTTTCAGTATGTCGACGAAGCCGGAGAACGGCGGCCGATCGATTCCGACCAGGTAAACCTGTACCTGAAAGACGCGATGGGTGACGATTTCACGGCCAAGGACTTTCGCACGTGGGGGGCGACGTTGCGCGCGATCGCTATCATGCACGCGACGCCCTTGCCGGAACCGACCTCCGAGCGGGCACTGACCGCCTGCATCGTCGACGCCGTCAGGCAGGTCGCGAAGGATCTTCGCAACACGCCCGCCGTATGCCGCAAGTCGTACATCAACCCGCTCGTATTTGACGCATGGCGGAGCGGGGCGCTGCACAGGGGCATCGGCGAAAAGATCGCCGGCGCGCCACGCCGCGCCGAGCGCCTCGTGCCCGTGTTCCTGCGACGTCAGGCCCGCAGTACCAAACGCGTACCCAACGGACCGCCTGGACCGATCGGGGCGACGCCGCGATCGCGCCAGATGAAGCCCAAACTGGCCGATCCTTCGCCGGCGATGCGCGCGGCCGCCTGACGCGGCGCGGGTGAGCGCTTTGTCACTGTTGCCGGCACGTTGTGCGTCCGCTCGGTAATTGGTACATGGAACGCCGCGACCCCAAGGCCTGACGCCCGGGGCCCCTTCGCATTTCTCGTGGCATGCGCCTTGCATTGTTTGGACGCCAGCGGCGAGCCGCCGCAAATCCAGTGCAAAGGAGGTCGTCATGCAAGCTACAGCTCCTTCCGCCGCGACTTATCGGCCTGAAACGACGGTCGTCGCGGTGGGGACGACGGGCAATGAGTCCGCCGCATCCGCGGTTTCCTGGGCAGCGATCATCGCCGGCGCATTTGCCGCCGCGGCGATGGGGCTGATTCTGATTGCACTGGGCACGGGTCTGGGCTTCGCCGCTGTGTCCCCGTGGTCGAATTCCGGTGCGTCGGCGACGGCCATCGGCGTCGCGGGTGCGATCTGGCTGCTGCTGATGTCGGCCATTGCCTCGGCCATCGGCGGGTACCTTGCCGGGCGGCTTCGCACTCGCTGGGTCGACGTCCACGGCGATGAAGTATTCTTCCGCGATACGGCGCATGGGTTTCTGGCCTGGGCGGTGGGAACGGTGCTTACGGCGGCGCTGCTGACCTCAGCCGCCGGCGCGCTGGTCGGAGGCACGGCGAAGGTCGCTGGCGCGGGCGCGCCGGTTGCCGCAACCGGCGCCGCAGGCATGGCGGCATCGAATGTCGCACAGCAGCCGCGCCCAATCGCGCCGACCGACCCCAATGCCTATTTCGTCGATAGCCTTTTCCGGTCCCCCACCGAAGCGACCGCTGCGGAAAATGCCGCGACGCGCGCTGAAGTCGGGCGCATCTTTGCCCACGGAATGCGCAGCGGCGATATCCCACCGTCGGATCGGTTGTACCTGTCACAGCTGGTCGCTGCGCGAACGGGCCTGAGCCCGCAAGACGCGGACAAGCGGGTCAACGACGTCTATTCGCGGGCCCAGGCGACGGCAGCCGAAGCCGACGCCAGGGCTCGTGAAGCCGCGGACGCGGCGCGCAAGGCCGCGACCTATACGTCGCTGTGGATGTTCATCGCCATGCTCGTGGGCGCGTTCTCGGCAACGTATTTCGCGACCCTCGGCGGGCGCTTGCGCGATGACCTGCGTGCCTAAGGCATCGCGAGATTGACGATCGATTCCCCGGACATCGGGCCAACTTTCCAAGGAGATCCGATCATGCGTTCGATTCTGCTGTGGCTGCTCGGCGTGCCCATACCGATCATCATTCTGATCGCGTTGTTCACGCGCTAGGACAGCCTGCGATCGGCGTCACCCCTCGGGCGATGTGCGAACGGGTTTCTGAGCCGTACGCTGGGATTGGGCCGCGAGCTGCTTCTTGCTGCTCAATTGGGCACGAAGAATCGCCCAAAGCGAAAGTTGCTTGGAGGTGCTCATGCGGGCAAAGTCGGCCGTGCGAATTTGCGACATGATCAATCCATCCTCCGGGTATTCGGCCATCTCACTTCCTTCCGCCTCAATCAACCGCGGCGCGGCATGGCGGCAACGCTTTCGTCTGTAGTCCTCGTGCTCGGCCCCGTATGTCTACGGGCCGTGTCATGAGCGCGTGGCCTGCCGGACTCGCAAGAGCTGTTCCACTTCCCCGCGGGACTACGCTTTCAAGGACTTAGGTCAAGCGGCCGCCTGCGGGCAAACCGCACCGTAAAATTCGTTGACAGTCGCCCGCCGGGAACCTGGCCCATTTTCGAGGCTTTTCAGCCGCCGGTCGTCTCGCCGCCCATCACCTGCAGCACAATGCCCGTGATATAGGACGAATCCGCGTTCGATGCGAGGAACACGTACGCGGGCGCGAGCTCCTCGGGTTGCGCGGGCCGGCCGCTGGGGTTGTCCTTGCCGAAGTTCGCGACGTCATCAGGTGTTGCTCCCGCGTCCGACGGATTCAACGGCGTCCATACCGGACCTGGTGCAATCGCGTTGACGCGAATGCGCTTGCGCTGCAGCGCCTGCGCCAGCGTCTTTGTAAACGCATTGATGGCACCCTTGGTTGCCGAATAGTCCGGCAAGTCCTTCTCTCCGCGCAGGCCGGTGACCGATCTGGTCACGATGATCGACGATCCGGGCTTCATGTGCGGAGTCGCCGCGCGCGCAAGCCAGAAATACGCGTACACATTGGTGCGGAAAGTGCGATCGAATTCCTCATCGGTCACTTCGGCGAGATCTTTTTTTCGGGCCTGGTGCGCGGCATTCGAGACCAGGATATCGATGCCGCCCAAATCGCTTACGGTCTTCTCGATGACCTCCTTGCAAAACGCGGGATCGCTCAGGTCACCCGGAAGCATCAGGCATTTTCTGCCTTGCGCGGTAACGACCTCTTGGGTCACTTCGGCATCCGACTTTTCCTGCGGCAGATAGACCAGCGCCACGTCGGCCCCTTCGCGGGCATAGATCACTGCAACGGCGCGGCCGATGCCGGAGTCTCCCCCGGTGATAAGCGCAACCTTGCCTTCCAGCTTGCCTGCCGGCCGGTAGTCCGGCGCCATGAAGCGTGGCGCCGGTTTGAGCTTCGATTCGAGGCCCGGCGCCTCCTGGTGCTGCTTGGGAAATGGCGGCGATAACTCCGACTGCATCTGCTTGCGCGGTTTTTTCACGACACGTTCCTCGATCACTCGAAACGGATCAGCGCTTCACGCGCTGTCCGTTGCGCTTGCTTTGGGACCGCTCCCTGCCTGCCAGCGCGCTGACGTCCACATCGGCAGCTGGCTCCTCGCCGCTGAGTTCGGCCTTCCTGGTTTCCAGTTGCTGGCCCAGCGCCACCAGGTCGAAGTCCGCCTTTCGGGCTTTGGTGAAAATCGTGGACTCTTCTTCATCGACGTGGTGCTGCACATATTCGGAAAGCACCTTGACGCGGGCCGCGAAGAGTTCGTCGCCGGGTTCGGTTCCTTCGATTTGCTCGACCAGCTCCTTGACGTGGCTGTGCTCGACGTCGGCCTCGTCGAGCGCATCATCGGCGTCCGCGGCCTCGCGCAATGCCGGATAGAATATTTCTTCTTCGATTTGCGCGTGAACTTGCAGCGCCTTGCAGGCTTTCTGCGCGACTTGCTGCATGCCTTCATCGTCTTCGCTCTTTTTGAACCTCTCGAACTGCTGAAAGAGCTTCTTCACTTCGGCATGGTCGGCTTTCAGCAGTTCCAGCGCCGTTTGCATGCGCGGCGTCGAACGGGTTGTGCGTGTGGCAGTCCTGGGCATAGCGATCTCCGGTGTGCGTCGTTGAACGTGGCCGCTCCGGCGGGCGAAGCGCCGCGCCTGGCCGTAGCGGCATATTCGACGGTTCACTCGCCGGTTCCTATCAGACGCCGTCTGATTCGACGGTAGGATGTGGGGATTGGAGCCGCCCGCTTGGGTGCCGCGAGCAGAGTGCGGCCTCGCTTTCCGCCGGAACCGGCGGGCGGATCACCCGCGCTCGCGGCCCGGGAGTGCTGCGCTCCGGGCGAGCCGCGCCTCGAGCTCGTCGAGAAAGCCACGCTGTCCCTCGAGCAGTTTTTGTCGCGCGGCGGCAAGGTCGAACCATGCGGCACGATCGACTTCGGGAAATTGCCGCGTCTTGCCCGACCCCGGCGGCCATACCAGGTCGAAGGAATTGCTGCGGATCGCTGCGGCGTCGACATCGCCTTGGAGCATCCACGCATGGACGAGCTTGCCGCCTGCCTGCTTCAGTGGCCGTAAGGGTGCCGGCTGCCCGATCAGCCGGTATCCCGTCTCCTCCGCAAATTCGGCGAACGCGGTGGCCAAAAGATCAGCGCCCGGCGCGACCTCCCCCTTGGGAATGGACCAGGCGCCCTCGTCCTTGCGCGCCCAATACGGGCCTCCGGGATGGACCAGAAATACCTGCACGGTGTCGTCCCGGACACGGTACAGGAGGATCCCTGCGCTGACCTTGCGCTTCATCGTTGGACCTTGCGCGCCGACGGCCGGCGATCCGGCGCCCCCGCAGCCGCGCGACGAGGCGGCGGTGCTCCGTCATCACGTTCGGCCTCGCGTTCCGCGCGGCGCGCCGCGACCGGACGGGCGCCGGTGTCGCCAAGCAAAACCGGCGAGCTTGCAGCTTCGCCGCCCACCAGTCTGGAGCTGGAACCAACCCGCCTCGCCATGAGCTCCTCCAACAACTCGCCAGGCGCCGCGACGATTTCCGGAAAGCAGCGATTGAAAGCCCCGCCCGACATCGATCGCAGATCGCGAACGTTTTGCATGCGAGCCTGATCTAATTGTGCATGAGTAGGGCGGGCGAACCATAAAGCAAGGAGATCGAAGCATGGCCAGGTATGGCAAGAAAGCGCAAAGCAAGGTCAAGAAGGCGATGCACGAGCGCAAGGCTGGAACCTTGAAGAGCGGCCGGTCCGGGAAAAAAGTCAAGAGCCGCAAGCAGGCTATCGCCATCGGATTGTCGGAAGCTCGCAAAGCCGGAGGCAGGGTCCCGAGCAAGAAGTCTTCCTCGCGCAAGAAGCCGTCTTCGAGCAAGAGGAAGTCTTCTTCGAAAAGTAAGTAGCGCGCGTGGGCTCGTTGGACGTCGCCGTCTGGCGGCGCGGCCGCGAAAGCGTGCCGCGCCAGGTAGGCGCTGTCTTACAGAAAAATCAGCAGCTGTCCGATACCCGAGCACGTGTCTATCCGCGATAGTCTTTCCGGCGCCTTGCGAGGCTGGAAACCATGGCGGGGCCGGCGATGGCCATACAAATAAGAAAACGCAATCAACGAAGCTGGCAGAAGCTGACGCAGCCGCTTAAGCTCAACGCGCGCAGGCGTGCCGATTGTGTTGTGCGAGAAGCCCGATGCGCCGCCAAGCCGGGCGCGATTCGTGCGGCGCTCGAACAGGCGGTGGCGGCCGAGATCGACCGGATGCGCGCATTGCACGAAAACGAGGACGCGGTGCGAGCTTTCCAGGCAGCGACGGAAATTCACATCGCGTTGTGCGGCACCGACCAGGCGGAGCACACCGACCAGGCGGAGCAATAAGGCGCCGCGGTCGGCCGTCCTGCCGCGACCTGTCGCTCGCCGCGCTTTGCAAAACTTACGCTGGATTGTAGAAACCGTCGGGTCCGAGACAGCTTCGCGGACAGACGAGGGCGCGAGTCTCTAAGCACGCCCGGTATGGCCCTTGAGCACGGTCCGGATATGGCGCAGCGCGTCGCGATGATCGCGCAGATCCTTCGCTGCCGAGCAGTTGGCGGGAACGCATACGTCCAGCTTGCGAAGGTAGGCGTCGTGCGCGGTGAACATCACACAGGTGTCGGTGGTCAGACCGGCGATGATCAGCTGATTGGCGCGGAGCTCATCGAGCAGAAATTCGAGCGGCGTTCCGAAAAACCGGGTGGGGCTAGCTGCCTTCAAGGCGTGTCAGCCGCGTTCACGCGGGAGACTCCGACCACGAGCGCGGGCCGAGCTATATGCGTCCCATCACCGCCAGGATGATCAGGACCAGCAGGACCAGTCCGAGGCCGCCGCTTGGGTAGTAGCCCCATCCCGCGCTGTACGGCCACGTGGGGAGTGCGCCAAGCAAAAGGATGATGACCACTATTAGCAATATCGTGCGCATGGCTTGCCCCCTTTTCCGGTTGATTTCGGTCGGTGCGATGCTGCCTTTTCTGTGATGGTCCTTTGACAACGCCGGCGGACAACGACCCTCGAGCACGCCGATGGACCCCGTTCACGCCCGATGCCAAGCGGTCCGCCTTCCGCTCATTTTCGAATCGAAGCATGCCGCGTGCCAGCCCCCTGCGGGAACCGTTTCGGCGCCGGCAAGCCCTCCAGCAGGGCCACGGGCAGGGTTTCGAACAGATCCGCGACAGTCAAATGCGCGGAGGCTCCGCTGTGCGGCCTGCGGATCGCGCCGGTAAAGACATCGCGGTAGGTGGTAGGCGGCAAAGGCAGCATCACGCGGGTGTCCTCCCAGACCGCGCCGCCCAGCGGCGCGCGCGTGGCTCCCGACGTAAGCTCGAGCAGGAGGCGCGGCACGACCGTCAGTGCGATGCCGGCCTCATGGACACGCGCAAAGGCGCAGATGTGAGCCGCACGCACGCCGGTGACCGGCAGCGCGACGTAGCGGCCGCGCTCGTACAGCCGCGGCCAGCGCCCGCGCAGTGCCAGCGCACGCCAGATGACATAGAGCTTGAGGCGGCCGTCGTCGAGCGATTCGAGCATCGCACGTGCCTGCGCCGCGTGCGGGCCGTCGTGCCCGAACGCATGCCGCATCGCCTCGAGCGTCGTGCGCCGACGGTCATAATCGACCGCCCGGCGATTGTCCGGATCGACGAGGCTGAAGTCCCACAACTCGTTTCCCTGATAGATATCGGGGACGCCCGGTGCCGTGAGCTTCAGCACGGTTTGCGCGAGACTGTTGTAGAGGCCGCAGCGTGCGACCGCGGCGTGCAGCACCAGAAATTCCTTTAGGAACGGGTTCGGTTCGAAGCGGCCGAGCAAACCGTCGATGAACGAGGCCAGCGCCGCTTCGTAAGCCTCATCCGGGGTGGTCCAGCTGCTGTGGACCTTGGCTTCGCGCACCACCTTGCGCATGTAAGCCTGGACGCGCTGGCGCAGCGCGTCGAGACCGATGTCATCCGGCGCGGTCAGGGGCCAGATGCCGAGCAGAGTCTGGTAGAACAGATATTGGTCGTTTCGATCGGGTGCGATCAAGTCACGCAGGCGCGTCTCGAGACGCTTGTTCAGCCTGCTCCACCGTCGAAGCGCAAGGCGCCACGGTGCCGGCATCTCGCTCAGAACGGCGATGCGCGCGCGAACGTCTTCCGATCGTTTGTTGTCGTGGGTCGACGTCGCCAGCATTTCACCAGGCCAGCCACGCTGCCGGTCCTGGCCGGCGGCGTGAAATGCAGCGACACTGAAGCCGAAATGGCGCGGATCGCCGCCGACTTCGTTGAGCGAAACCAGGCGATTGTAAACGTAGAAGGTCGTGTCTTCCATCGCCTTGGCCATCACCGGCGCGGTGAATTGCTGCACACGACGGGCGAAGCGGTTGGTCTCGGCGCGCAGTGGCGGCACCTCTGCGCCGAACGCGCCGGTCAGCACGCGGCGAAGAAATTCGAACGCACTGGAGTCGGGTGCCGGCCGCCACTTCCGCGCGACATCGATCGCCTGCTCGATGTAACGCAGGTCGGCAGCGCTCGCGCCGCGCTCACCGATGTAGGTACGATAGACCGGCATCGCCGCGGTGTAGAGCATCAACGCCCGGCGCAGGCCGTTGAACGTCAGGTCGCGGGTATTGCGGTCGCTTTCGGCGATCCGCGTCAGCGCGTGCGCCAGCAGGTTCAAGTCGGAAGCCAGCGCACCGGTCATGATCAGCAGCTTTGCCTCGTGCAGAATCTGATCGAAGTCCACGTGTCGGCCGACGAAGGCCGCGTAGGCGCGATCGAAGCGCGACCGCATCGTGCCGTTGACCCATAGCCCGTTGACCAGGTTCAGAAACCGGTAGCCGGTCGTCCCCTGCACCGGCCAATCGGCGGGCAGGACCTCGTGGTCGGCAAGGATCTTTTCGACGACGGTATAGACCGCGCCGGCCGGCGCCCGCGTCACGGGGCGGCCCGCTCGCCTGGCGGCACGCGCCGGCGTCGCCTGGCGCACGGCGGTCTGCAGCCGCTCGAGATAGGCTTTCGGGTCGTACAAGCCGTCGGGATGATCGATGCGCAATGCGTCGACCTTGCCTTCGCCGACCAGACGCAAAACGAGGCGGTGCGAGTCGGCGAATACCTCCGGGTCCTCGGCGCGAATCGCGGCGAGCTCGTTGATGTCGAAGAACCGGCGGTAGTTGATGTCGTCCGCCGCGACGCGCCAGCTCGTCAGCCGGAACGCCTGCGTCTCGAGCAGCCCGTGCAGCGCGTCGAAGCTGGGCGAATCCCCCGGCCGTCCGTTGAGCCGCGCGACGGCGGCGGTAATGCGTTCGCCGACCTGCGGCGAGCTCGAGACCAGTGCGACGAGGCTTTTCTTCAGGCGCTCCTTGTCGCGCGCGCGCTTGGCGATGCTGCGCGGGTCCGCCATGTCGTTCGCTGGCAACTTCGCGAAGCGTCGCACCAGATCGCCCAACCGCGCCGCGTCGGCCCCAGCATGGTTGTCCCGCGGCACGGCATCGCGAAGGATATCCGCGTACGAACGCGGATCGAGCGGAAAGCGATGGCTGACGTAGCGGATGCTGAATTCGCCCGACTCGCGGTCGAATTCGAGCTGGAGTTCGCCGCGCAGCAGCACGTCTCCATAATTGTCGGCCAGAACGGGAACCAGCACCTTGCCCGAGAGCCCCGCCAATGGCGGCGTCCAGTCGATATCGAAGAACCCCGCGTGCTTCGATGCGCGACCGTTCTCGAGCACATCGAGCCACCACGCATTGTCGCCGCCCATGATGCCCATGTGATTGGGCACGATGTCGGCCATCTGCCCCATGCCGTGAGCATCGAGCGCGGACGCGAGAGCGGCGAAATCATCGTCGCTACCGAGCTCGGGGTTGAGCCGTCCATGATCGACGATGTCGTAGCCATGCGTGCTTCCCGGTCTGGCCTTGAGCCACGGAGAGAGATAGATATGACTGATGCCCAGGGCGGCCAGATAGGGCACCAGCGCGCCCGCATCAGCGAAACCGAAGCCGCGATGAAGCTGCAGGCGATAGGTTGCTCGCGGGACGTTCATCCTGCGATGTGGTCAGCGGAGCGGCCGGCGCCACGCCGCGCCGCCGGCCTTTGCCGCGGCCGTTCCTTGCGCAGCATCCGGCTGAGGGCCGCGAAGCGGCGGTTGGACGCCCAGGCTTCGACAGGAACGCTGAGCTTGCGTCGCCAGTTAGGGTATTGGTCCTCGGTCGTGCTGGGAAGGTTGACCTGCGTGTCCTGGCCGAACACGTCTTCGAGCTGCACCGCCATGATCATCGATGGCGTTCGCGCGAGGAACCGATGCACCGAAAGCATGAGATCGACGGTCATGCGGCGCGATCCATCAACAGCAGCGAGGAGCCCAGCATTCTCGAGCGCTTCCAGCAGTCGCGCGCGATCGCTCGCCCGCGCGGTGACCTGGGCCGTCTGGACCCGATCGTCCGGGTAGAGACGCAGCCGCCTTCTCGTTGCGATGTCGCGACCGGTCCAGAACGCGGTCAGCGTCGGCAGATCGTGCGTTCCGACGGTGACCAGCGCCTGCCGTGGGTACTGGTCGGCCGCGGCAAACCGGCCCTCGGCGGTGCGCTCGAAATACAGCGGCCGGTAGGACAGCACGCCGGCCGCCGCAAGGGCAGCGCGTATGCCGGGCGCAATGGTGCCCAGGTCTTCGCCGATGACCAGGCAGCGATTGCGCTGACTCTCGAGCGCGACGATTCCCAGCATCTCGGAAAACGGATAGGCGACATACGCGCCGTCGACGGGGGCGGCGCCCTGCGGCACCCAGAACAGACGCATCAATGCCATGACGTGATCGATGCGCAGCGCGCCGACATGACGCATCGCTGCCCGCAGCACCGTGATGAAAGGCGCATAGGCGGCCGATTGGAGGCGATGCGGCAGCATGGGCGGCAAGCCCCAGTCCTGGCCGCCCAGGTTGAAGTCGTCCGGCGGCGCTCCGATGTGCATCTCCGGCGCATAAACGGCCGCCTGGCTCCAGGTTTCGGCGCCGCCCGCGTCGGCCCCGACGGCGAAATCGCCGTACAAGCCGACCGCCAAGCCGCATTCGCGGGCGTGTTCGCTCGCAGCGGCGAGCTGCAATTCCGCCTGCCATTGCAGATACTGAAAGTACTCGGCGCGATCCGCGTGCCGGCGGTAAAGCTCCTCGTCGTCCGTCGCCGATGGCGGGCGATACGCCTCGGGCCATGCCGGCCAGCCGCCGGAATCGCCCGTCGTCGCGGCAAGGTGCTCCTGCAGCGCATCGAACAGCCCTTGCAGTCTCAGCGAGGAAGCACGCTCACGCTGAAAGCTGCGGAATGCGCGGCCGCGCTCGCCCGGATTCGGCCCGAGTTCACTGTCGCGGAAGTGTTCGTACAACAGCGCGAGGATCCCGAATTTCAGCTTCGCGACCTCGGCATAGTCGACGTGATCGACCGCGCGCAGCCGGGCGAGCGCGCCCTGGAAGGCAGGAGTATAGACGCGAGCGCGCGCCGGCTTGCAGTACGCGAAATCGGCGATGGCCTCGACGTCCAGGTAGAGAACGTTCAACGCGGCGCGGTTCGAAGGACTGTAGGGGCTCGCCGCTTCGGGCCGGGCGGGGAACAGCGCGTGCAGGGGATTGAGCCCGACGAAGTCGGCGCCCGCCGCCCCGGCGACGGCCACGGTATTGCGCAAATCGGTGAAGTCGCCCATGCCCCAATTCCGGTGCGAGCGCAGCGCGTAGAGTTGCAGCGCGAGACCCCAGATTCGCCCGCCGCCGGCGAGGAGCGGCGGGGTGTAGCAGTGCGACGGTGTAATAATCAGAGGCGTCGATGCCAGCGCAAGATGGGTGGCCCGGTCGTACAGCGTCAGCCGGTGATACCCCCGGGCTGGCGGCAGCGGGAGCCGGAGTACGCAAGCCCGGTCGCCATCGCTGGCACCCTCGCCGTCGGACTGCGGCTTCTGCACATCGGCCACGCCTCTCAGGACAGCGCCCGTCTCCAGGTCGATCTGCCACTCGAGCGACGCGTACGCGTTGCGGGGCGACGCAAGCTGCAGCGCGAGGTGGCCGGCCCGCTCGTCGGCGACGACAACCGGCGGGAGCGGTGCGCTGGGCCCGCGCTCGGATTCGACCCCGGACGTGTCGTTCGCGGCCGCATTGACGTCGATCCCCATGGCCCGCAACAGCGCGAGCTGGGTCTGTTCCGGCGTCCGGCGCGCGGCGCCCCATGCGTCATCGTATCCGGTCGCGATACCGTACCGTTCGCACCAGGTCTGGAGCGTCGGCTGTTGGTTCATGGACGTGGCGGATCCGGGGCGTCGTCGGCCCAAAACCATGTCGCGGACCACGGCGAGGCCAGCGCATCGTTCGTCGACGCGCCCGTCGTGAAGATGACCGCGCCCGGCAGCGGCTGTGTTTCATCGGCGATGCCGCCGAGATTGGCCAGCAGCGCGAGACGGCGACCATCGCCTGTGGACCAGCGGACGGCGAGACTCCGTGCGCCGATGATGCGGAAACCGCAGCGCCGCGGATCCACGTCCGACATGATCGGCACCACGACATCACGTCGGATCCGCAGCAACAAGCGATAACGCTCGAGCCATCGCGCGTGCTCCGGTTGCGCGCAGCAGGCCCAGTCGAGCTTGCTCCGCGCAAAGCTGGCCGGCGCCTGCGGATCGGGAATGGTCCCCTCGCCAAAGCCTTTGAAGCGCGCGAATTCGCGCACGCGCCCGGCGCGCACCGCCGCGGCAAGCTCGGGCTCGAAATCGCAGAAATATAGAAAAGGAGTCATGGCGCCAAATTCCTCTCCCATGAACAACAGCGGCGGCGAGGGGGCGAGCAGAACGATCGAGACAGCCGCGTCGAGCGCGGTCGGGTCGGCAAGCATGGTCAGCCGTTCGCCGAAGGCCCGATTCCCGACCTGGTCGTGGTTCTGCAGAAAGGAGACGAATGCGCTCAGCGGCAGCTCGGCAGTCGAGCTGCCGCGCGGTCGGCCGCGCAGCGCCGATGGCTCGCCCTGATAGGCGAATCCCGCGACAAGGCAGCGGCCGAGATGCGCGATCGGTGCATCCGCATAGTCTCCGAAGTATCCGTCGCGCTGGCCGGTCAGCGTGGTGTGCAGCGCGTGATGGATGTCGTCGTTCCATTGCGCCGTGTAGGCACGGACGGCGCCGTCGGCGCTGCGCGCCAGGAACGCCGCAGCATTGTCGTCGTTCTCCAGGACCAGATGCACGTGACGATTCGCGCCGCAGCGGCGACGGACCGTCGTGGCCAGCTCGTCGAGGAAGTGCGGCGTCGAATCGTCAGCAATCGCATGTACGGCGTCCAGGCGGAGGCCATCGAAGTGGAATTCCTCCAGCCAGTAAAGCGCGTTGTCGATGAAGAAGTCGCGCACGACACGGCTGTCCTCGCCATCGAAGTTGATCGCGTGACCCCATGGCGTCCGGTGCCGCGACGTGAAGAACTGCGGCGCGTAGCGCGCCAGGTAATTGCCTGCCGGTCCGAAGTGGTTATAGACGACGTCGAGGAATACCATCAGGCCCCGGCGATGCGCGGCCACCACCAGCTGCTTCAGCGCCGCGGGCTCGCCGTAGCTCGACTCGGGTGCGAACGGCAACACGCCGTCGTAGCCCCAGCCGCGCGAGCCGCTGAACTCCCCGATCGGCATGAGCTCGAGCGCCGTCACGCCGACGTCGCGCAAATAGTCCAGCCTCGCTTCGATCGCGGCAAATGTTCCTTCGGCCGTGAACGTGCCGACATGCAGCTCGTAGACGACCGCCTCGTCCCAGCGGCGGCCGATCCAGTCGTCATCGTCCCAGTCAAAGGCGAAAGGATCGACGACCGCGCTCGGTCCGTCGGCGTCATGCGGGTTGTGCCTCGATGCCGGATCCGGGACCAGCAGCTCGTCATCGATCCGGTAGCGGTATCGCGTCCCGTGTCCGGCTCCGCGGGTCGTGAGCTCGAACCAGCCGCCAGGCATGCCGGTCAGAGGCAGCGGGTGCGGCGCGCCGTCGAGGCACAAGCCGACCTGCCTTGCGCCCGGCGCCCACAGACGGAAGCGCACCGCGCCGTCATCCAGGACCTTTGCGCCGAAATCCATTTCATGCCGTCGTTTCATCATCGCGCGGCGTACTGCACAAGACTGCCATCGACCGGCCTTGCAACGGATATGCCGCGCCAAACGACAACGGATCGGCGGGTGGCGCGTCGGCCGCGACGGCGGTATCGATCAGCACGCGCCAATGGATCAACCGCGGCTTGGGCAGCACGAACGGAATCGATTCGTGGTGCGCATTGACCAGCAGCAGCAAATCGTCGTCATCGAGCGCGTCGCCGTGGGCATCGCTCTCCGCCAAACCGTGCCCGGACAGAAAGACGCCGAGGCAGCGGGCGAACGCCTGATGCCAGTCGTCCCCGGTGACTTCCTGGCCATCGGGGTTGAGCCATGCGATGTCCTTGGCCTTCGTCGCGACGATCGATCGGCCGTGGAAGAAGGTCCGCCGGCGAAACAGCGGATGGCCATTGCGCAGCGCGACCAGCCGGTGGGTGAAGGCGATCAGGTTCTGCGCATCCGGACCAAGCTTCCAGTCGACCCATGAAAGCTCCGAGTCCTGACAGTATGCGTTGTTGTTGCCTTGCTGCGTTCGCCCCATCTCGTCGCCGGCAAGCAGCATCGGCACGCCTTGCGACAGGAGGAGCGTGCTGAGGAAATTACGCTTCTGCCGTTCGCGCAGCGCCCGAATCTCCGGATCATCGGTCGGGCCCTCGACACCGCAGTTCCAGCTGCGATTGTCCGTTTCGCCGTCGCGACCGTTCTCACCGTTGGCTTCGTTGTGTTTTTCGTTGTAGCTGACGAGATCATGTAATGTGAAGCCGTCGTGCGCGGTGACGAAATTGACGCTTGCGGTCGGTCCGCGGCCGCCCGCCTGGAACAGATCGCTCGAACCCGATAGACGCGACGCCAGCTCGCCGATCACGCCGCCGTCGCCTTTCCAGTACGAGCGGACGGCGTCGCGGTATCTGCCGTTCCATTCAGCCCATCCCGGCGGGAAATTGCCTACTTGATAGCCGTCCTCTCCGAGATCCCACGGTTCGGCGATCAGCTTGACCTGCGACAGCACCGGATCCTGGCGGACGCAGTCGAAGAAGACGCTGTTGGGATCGACCAGGTGCCGCTCGCGGCCGAGCGTCGCCGCGAGATCGAAGCGAAACCCGTCGACGTGCATTTCGCTGACCCAGTAGCGCAGGCTGTCCATGACGAGCTGCAGCGCGGCAGGGTGCGCGGTGTTCAATGTGTTGCCTGTGCCGGTGTAATCGACGTAATAGCGTGAATGATCGGGATCCAGCCGGTAGTAGACGCGATTGTCGATGCCACGGAACGACAGCGTCGGACCGAGGTGGTTGCCTTCAGCCGTATGGTTGTAGACGACGTCGAGCAGGACTTCGATCCCGGCGACGTGCAGCGTCTTGACCATCGTCTTGAACTCGTTGAGCGCATCGCCGGCGGCGTAGCGCGTATCCGGCGCGAAAAAGCCGATGCTGTTGTAGCCCCAGTAGTTGCGCAGGCCGCGCTGCACCAGCGCCTGGTCATCGACGAATTGGTGAACCGGCATCAGCTCGACGGCGGTCACGCCCAGCCGCTGCAGATGCGCGATGACCTGGGAGGTGGAAAGGCCGGCGTAGGTACCGCGAAGCTGCGGGCGGACTCCGGGGTGCAGCTGCGTGAATCCCTTGACGTGCAACTCGTAGATGACCGTGTCTTCCCACGGTGTCTGCGGCCGAATATCGTTGCCCCAGGTGAACGCGGAGTCGATCACGCGGCACTTGGGCATCGCCGAGGCGCTGTCCCGCGTGTCGAAGCTCAGGTCTTCGCGTCGGCTGCCGACGCGATAGCCGTAGTGCGCATCGGTCCAGCGCAGCGGCCCGGCCACCAGGCGCGCGTACGGATCGAGCAGCAGCTTGTGCGGATTGAATCGATCGCCGCGCTCCGGCGCATAGGGTCCGTGCACGCGGTAGCCGTAGAGCTGGCCCGGCCGCGCTTCCGGCAAAAAGCAATGCCAGACGAAATTGGTGCGCTCGCGGATGTCGATCCGCGCGATTTCCCGCCTACCCTTTGGGTCGAACAGGCAAAGGTCGACGCCTTCCGCGTTTTCCGAATACAGGGCGAAATTGACTCCGGCACCATCCCATGTAGCGCCGAGGGGGCGCGGCTTGCCGCGCCAGACGCTGATCGGCGCGGCCGTCGCGTGCTCGCCGGCTTTCACGATGGCACAGTCATGCTTTGCATGTGCTCGAGCAGACCGGCGATCGGGATCCGCACCCAGTCGGGACGCGACCCCAGCTCGTAACGCACCTCATAGAGCGCCTTCTCGAGAACGAACAGCTCGACCAGCCGCGCAACGTCATCGGCGTCAACCGGGTACGAGCTCGCGCCGCGCACCGCGCGCGCGTAGGCCGCCAGGAACGCCCCGGCCGTCTCGCGCTCCCACCGCGTCAAGTGCGCGCCCGCTCGCGTCCGATCCACCGGACGATCCTCGGTCGCTTCGTCCAGCGCCACGGCGGCCGCGTAGCTGAACGAACGCAGCATGCCGGCAACGTCGCGTAGCGGCGAATGCTTGCGGCGGCGCTCTTCCACCGGTCGGAACGGCTCGCCCTCGAAATCGACGATGACGAAATCGTGCTCGACGACCAGCAGCTGCCCGAGATGAAAATCGCCGTGAAAGCGGGTCTTGGTGAATGTCGAAGCACGCGGAGTGAGCTCCGCAATCCGGTCGCGCAAGTCCCGGCGCATGGTCAGCAGCCGCTCGGCCGCCGGCCGTACCGGCGACGCCAGATCGTTCTGGCGCAGCGCGAGCTGATCGAACGTCAGATCGACATCGGCCTGGACGGCGGCGATCCAGGAGACCACGTCATCGTTCGAGACCGGTTCAGGATCGAAAGCCGGATCGCCGGAGGTGACGGCGAGCGCCACGTGCAGTTCTCCCGTGCGCTGTCCGATCATCGAGACCAGTGCCAGAAACTGGGCGTGCGGGGAAGGGACGTCCACGGGCGGAGAACCGGGTGCCACAATCGCCGCGGCAGTGCCGTTCGCGGTGCCGTCCGGCGCCAAGGTGAGCTGCTGATCGAGGAAGCGTTGCAGGTACTCGACGACGTAGCTCCAGCCGCTACCCTGGTTGTGCACGAACGGCTGCAACACGGCCAGCGCTATCGTTTGTCCTGCGGCGTCGGAGTAATGCAGGGCGCCGAGGACCGGTGCGATGTGCGGGAACGGCGAGATGTCGGTCAGGAAACGCCCGACTTCGATTTCCGGATTGATGCCCTCGCGTACCCGCCGATAGCATTTGAGCACCAGTTTTTCGTCGAGGATGACGATCGAATTGGTCTGCTCGAACGAGGGGTGGCGGGCGGCGCGCACTTCGACGCTGGCGGCCCCACCGAAGGCGCGGGTATGCGTGAATACGAGCTTCCCGGTGCGCAAGGGCAGGACGAGGTCGGCACCCATCCCCTTGACGATGCTGCGGCAGAAGCCGCTGTCCCAGAAAGCGTCGTAGACGATTCCCACGCGCGCGTGCTGGCGCACCTGGGCGAGCGTGCAGTAGCGCAGCGACGGAAAACGGTCGGCGTCGGTGTCTTCCCAAGCCAGCGCCAGCGGGAGGGTATATCGCTGCACTTCGCCGTCGGCGAACTCGATTTGAGCAAAGCCCAGCACCCAGCGACCGTCGGGCGTCTGCCATTCGTCCTGCGCGGGCATGCGCATCGACGCGGTGGGCCGGCCCTTGCCGGCGAACCAGCGCCGTGCGGCAAGAAAGTCGGGCAGGATCTGCCGTTCGAGCATCGTGCGCACGCGAGCCGCCATGAGCCCACGGATATCGCCCGGTTCGCCGGAACCCGACACAAACAGCGCGCGCAATCCTTCCGGGATGACCAGCACCGGAAGCTCGACGCGAACCGGACGCTCGTCATGCCACTCCGGCACTTTGGCGTCCGTCGCCAGCACGAACCAGTAGAAGCCCCACGCCGGCAAGGTCAGCAGATAGGTGAGCTCGCCGATCGGGGGAAACGGCGTGCGGCCGAGCATCTCCACCGGAATACGACCCTTGTAGGCGCGAAGATCGAGCTCGACCGGCTGGCTCGAGCGAGAGAGGTTGGCGACGCAAAGGATGATCTCGTCCTGATATTCGCGCACGTAGGCGAGAATCTTGCGATTGCCCGGGTGGATGAAACGGAGACTGCCGCGGCCGAATGCCGGGTGCGCGCTGCGCACGGCGATCAGCCGGCGCATCCACTGCAGCGAC
This sequence comes from Casimicrobiaceae bacterium, assembly GCA_036493675.1. Taxonomy (GTDB): domain Bacteria; phylum Pseudomonadota; class Gammaproteobacteria; order Burkholderiales; family Casimicrobiaceae; genus PALSA-1003. Next base: position 110,094 of record DASXPJ010000041.1, on the reverse strand, counting down.
GACGAAGGGCTGCGTCCCTGCGCCTCGACGTTGACCGACTGGAAGCCGTAGACCGCATCCATGATCGGCGGCAGATACAGCGATTGCGGATCGGCGCGCGAGAATCCGGCGTTGCGGTCCGGACTCCATTGCATCGGCGTACGCACGCCGTGCCGGTCGCCCAGAAAGACATTGTCGCCCATTCCGATCTCGTCGCCGTAATACAGAATCGGCGAGCCGATCGTCGAAAGCAAAAGGCTTTTGAGAAGCTCGATCTTGCGCCGGTTGTTCTCCATCAGCGGCGTAAGCCGGCGGCGTATGCCCACGTTGACTCGCATGCGCTTGTCCGCCGCGTAGGTGCGGTACATATAGTCGCGCTCGCGCTCGGTGACCATCTCGAGCGTCAACTCATCGTGATTACGCAGAAAGATCGCCCACTGGCAGTTGTCCGGTATGTCGGGCGTTTGCGACATGATATCGACGATCGGGTGACGGTCTTCCTCGGCCACCGCCATATAGATACGCGGCATCAATGGAAAATGGTAGGCCATGTGGCACTCGTCACCGTTGCCAAAGTATTCGCGGACGTCTTCCGGCCACTGATTCACTTCGGCCAGCAGGAATCGGTTTTGATAACGCGCGTCGAGCTCGGACCGTATGTATTTGAGCACTTCGTGCGTCTCCGGCAGGTTCTCGTTGTTGGTTCCGTCCCGCTCGCAAAGGTAGGGAATGGCATCGAGCCGCATGCCGTCGACGCCCATGTCGAGCCAGTAGCGCATGACGCGCACCACCGCGCGAATGACATTGGGATTGGCGAAGTTAAGATCGGGCTGGTGCGAGAAGAAGCGGTGCCAGTAGTAGGCGCCGGCGACAGGGTCCCATGTCCAGTTCGATTTTTCCGTGTCGGTGAATATGATCCGTGTCTCCGGCCACTTCTTGTCGCTGTCGCTCCACACGTAGTAGTTGCGTTTCGACGAGTGGGGCGGCGCGCGGCGCGCAGCCTGGAACCAGGGATGCTGGTCCGAGGTGTGGTTGATGACCAGTTCGGTGATGACCTTCAGATGACGCCGGTGCGCCTCGCGTATGAAATGGCGAAAATCCGTGAGCGTGCCGTAGTCCGGATGCACGCCGTGATAATCGGCAATGTCGTAACCGTCATCCTTGAGCGGCGACGGATAGAAGGGCAGCAACCAGAGCGTGTTGACGCCAAGATCCCGGATGTAGTCGAGCTTTTCGGTCAAGCCGCGGAAATCGCCGATGCCATCGCCGTTGCTGTCGTAGAACGCCTTGACGTGCACCTGATAGATGATCGCGTCCTTGTACCAGAGCGGATCCTCCAGCGAGGGCTTGGGCTGGGTCGAGCCTGTCGCGGGCGCGGTGTCGGCGACGAGTTCCGAATAGGTGTCCATGTTGCCGCCTAGGCGTAGTAGTCGAAGTTCTGTTCCTGGCGCGACTGCCGGCGCACGACGAAGATGTGGGCCGGCGAAAAGCCGGGATCGAGCTGGACGTAGTTGCGCGCTCCGATCCAGATGTAACGGGCATCGTTCAAAAGATCATGTACCTGGAAGGGCTTATCGACCGCGATGGCGAGTCTCTCCAGATCGAGCGTCACCCAACCCGACTGCACATGGTGATAGTCGAGGTTGACGATGGTAATGACGATGTTCGCAAGATCGGGCGTCGACTTGGCATAACACAGGAGCTGATCGTTGTCGGTCGCCTGAAAATCGAGACGCCAATCCTGCTGCAGCGCCGGTTGCTCGCGACGAATCCGGTTCAGGCGCGTGAGCAGAGGCGCCAGGCTGGTCGCCCGCTTCAGATCCCAGTGCCGAAGCTGGTATTTTTCCGAGTCGAGGTATTCCTCGCTTCCGGGCTCGCGCGGGACGTGCTCCTGCAATTCGAAGGCGGGGCCGTAGACGCCGAAATTGGCGGCCAGAGTGCCCGCCAGCACGGCCCGCGCGATGAAGGCCGGACGGCCGCCGATCTGTAGCGGCTCGGGCAGAATGTCGGGCGTGTTCGGCCATGCATTGGGACGGAAATAGTCGCGTGACTCCGACTGGCTGAGCTCGGTGAAATAGGCGGTGAGTTCCGCCTTGCTATTGCGCCAGCTGAAGTAGGTGTACGACTGCGTGAAGCCCGCCTTCGCCAGGCGATGCATGATCTTCGGGCGGGTGAATGCTTCGGCGAGAAAGATCGCGTCCGGGTGCGTCTGCTTGATCTCGTCGATCAGCCATTCCCACAGCGCGAATGGCTTGGTGTGCGGATTATCGACACGGAAGATGCGTACGCCCTGTGCGATCCAGTAGTCGAATATCGCCTTGACCTCTCGCCACAGCCCGCGCCAGTCCTCGTTCTCGAAGTCGAACGGATAGATGTCCTCGTACTTTTTTGGCGGGTTCTCGGCGAACTGGAGCGTGCCGTCGGGACGCTGCCGGAACCATTCGGGATGCGCGGCGATGTAAGGGTGATCCGGTGAGCATTGCAACGCGATATCGAGCGCGATATCGACGCCGACGGCGTGCGCGGCGGCGAGGAGCTGGCGGAAGTCCTCGATCGTGCCCAGGTCGCGGTGCACTGCCGTGTGGCCGCCATCGGAGCCTCCGATCGCCCATGGGCTGCCGCAGTCGCTTAAGGTCGCGACGAGCGCATTGTTCTTGCCTTTGCGACGGGACAGGCCGATCGGATGGATCGGCGGAAAGTAAAGGACATCGAAGCCCATATCGACGATGTACGGCAATCGCGCTTCACAATCGGCAAAGGTCGCCGACACCAGACCGTCGCCGGCGGAGCGCGGGAACATCTCGTACCAGCTCGAAAACCGGGCGCGTGGCGGATCGACGACCAGCTTGAGCGCCGGCTCCAACGTGGTGGCGAGGCTGCGGTCGGCGTAGCGACCGGCGATTTCGGCCAGTGCCGCATCCAGCGCCGCGGCGCGCCTCGTATCGACCGGATCGGCGCCTCTGACGCGTCGCGCCCATTCGCGGAGCGCCTTGGCGTCGGCGCCGCGGGCGCGACGCGCCAGCGCAACGATCAACGCGGCCCCGGCCTGAAGGGCGAGGGCGATGTCTTCGGTCGCCACCCATCGCGCCAGATCATGGCGCCACGACTTGAAGTGGTCGACCCAGGCGGTCACTGTGTATTCGTACGTTCCCACCTCCGCCACGGAAAAAGCGCCGCGCCAGCGATCGTTGGGCAGAGCATCCATCTCGGACTCGGTCCACGCGGCGGCGCCGCGCTTGCGCGCCAGCAGAACGGCGCGCAATTGGTCATGGCCATCGGCAAAGATGTCCGCCTCGACCGTCACGACGTCTCCCGCGCAGCGCTTGGCGGGGAACCGTCCGCCGTCGACGCAGGGGGAGACGCGCTCAATGACCGTGCGGCGCCGGCCATCAGCGGTTACTGCCGTCACGACGTCTGCTCCAGGACGATCGTCGCCAGCGGCGGCAGCGACAGCGTGAGCGAATACGGTCGTCCGTGCGACGGCAGCGGCGCGGCGTGGACACCGCCGAGATTGCCCTGCCCGCTGCCGCCGTACACCGTCGCATCACTGTTCAGGACCTCGCGCCAGAATCCGTCCGATGGCACGCCGAGCACGTAGTTGTGGCGGGGCACCGGCGTGAAGTTGCACACGGCCAGCAACGGGCGACCTCCGCTGGCGGGCAGACGGAGGAATGCGACCACGCTGTTCTGGGCATCGTCGGCGTCGATCCAGGCAAAGCCGGCCGGGTCGAAATCGCGTTGATAGAGTGCTGGTGCCGCGCGGTAGTAGTGGTTGAGATCCCGAACCCAACTCTGGATGCCACGGTGTTCAGACTGTTTCAGGACGAACCATTCGAGCGCCGCCTCATGTTGCCACTCTCGTCGCTGGCCGAACTCGCCGCCCATGAACAGCAGCTTCTTCCCCGGGTGCGTCCACATGTAGCCGAACAGACAACGCAACGTCGCGAAGCGCTGCCAGTCGTCACCGGGCATCTTGCCAAGCAGCGAGCCTTTGCCGTGAACGACCTCGTCGTGCGAAAGGGGCAGCACGAAGTTCTCGCTGAACGCGTACCACAGGCTGAACGTCAGCTGATGGTGGTGGTAGCGACGGAACAGCGGATCGGTGGCGGCATAGGCCAGCGTGTCGTGCATCCATCCCATGTTCCATTTCAGCCCGAATCCGAGACCGCCTACGTAGACTGGGCGAGATACCGCGGGCCACGCCGTCGATTCCTCGGCAAATGTCTGCACATCGGGAAAGTCGCGATACACGGCCTGGTTCAGGTCCTGCAGGAATTTCACGGCGGCAAGGTTCTCGCGACCGCCGTACTCGTTCGGAATCCAGTCGCCTGCCGCACGCGCGTAGTCGAGATAGAGCATCGAAGCCACGCCATCCACGCGCAGGCCATCGATGTGATAGCGGTCGAGCCAGAACAAGGCGCTGCTGACCAGGAAGGCGCGGACCTCGTGCCGTCCATAGTTGAAAATGTGGCTCTTCCACTCCGGATGGAAGCCTTGGCGGGGATCGGCGTGTTCATAGAGATGGCTGCCGTCGAACCGCGCCAGACCGTGTGGATCGTTGGGAAAGTGCGAAGGTACCCAATCGAGGATCACGCCGATGCCATTCTGGTGAAGCTGATCGACCAGGTGCATGAAATCCTGCGGCGTTCCATATCGCGACGTCGGGGCGAAGTATCCGGTGGTCTGGTAGCCCCAGGAGCCGTAGAACGGATGCTCGCAAACCGGCATCAGCTCGACGTGCGTGAATCCCATGTCCAGAACGTACCGGGTGAGCTCGTCGGCAATTTCGCCGTATCCGGGCAGGCGGCCCGGATCAGGTGCGAAGCGCCGCCAGGATCCCAGATGCAACTCATAGATAGCCAACGGTGCGGACAGGGCATTGGCGGCCGATCGCCGTCGCATCCATTCGGCGTCGTTCCAGCGGTAATCGAGCGACCAGACGCGCGACGCCGTGCGGGGCGGGACCTCGCAATAGAAGGCGAAGGGATCGCTCTTGTCGACGGCCGCGCCGTCGGCCGCCGTCACGCGGTACTTGTAATTGGCGCCGGATACGACACTTGCAACGCTTCCCTCCCAGATCCCGGAGCCATCGAATCGCGGCGTCAGCGGATGCGCGTCGGCGCGCCACCCGTTGAAATCCCCGACGACCGCGACCCGAGCGGCGTTGGGTGCCCAGACGGCGAAACGGACGCTCCCATCGTCGAGCAGGTGCGCCCCCAGCCGCTGATAGAGTTTGCTGTGCGTACCTTGCCGAAAGAGAAACACGTCAAAATCGGATAACCCGGAGGGCGCGCCTTCGCTGGTGCCTACTCCGGGGGCTGACGGATGTGCCATGGGGTCGGCGGGTCGGCTCATGTCGTCTCGGCAACGGTGACAGCTTTGCAAGTCTTACAAATCCGACGTGTCTTATTTGCTGCGATTGAGCGTGCCTTTTATCGCCGCTTGGCTCCGACGCGTGGGCGCGCGGCAGATCGGTGACTGCGATTGGTCCGGTCCCGCCTCCGTAATAGCAACGCAAGGCGCATGCCAAACCCAAGGCGGTATTCGCGCGCTGGCGGAATCGACGCCACGCCGGTTGTTCCGACCGCCTAGCACCTACGGGAACGTGCTGGGCGATGAGCGTAGACGGGGCTGCCGATCGCGCCGCGCCCGAATTATCATGCGAAGTACATGACCATCGACCTTCCTCCGTCCCGCGCGCCAGGCGTCCCGGCTTCGGTTCGACGCGAGTCGGGCGCTGCGTCCCGGCCGGCAGGCGTCGCGGTAGCCGTGCAAACCTGGTTGGTGGTCCGCGAAGCATTGTCGGGATGGATCGATCACCGGGCGGCGAGCCTTGGCGCGGCGCTCGCCTATTACACGGTGTTTTCGCTGGCGCCGCTGCTGCTGATTGCCATCGCAGTCGCCGGGCTCTGGGTCGATTCGGACGTCGCCGCGCAAGCCATTGCCGCGCAGGCGGCCGCCCTGCTCGGCCCGCGTGCCGCGGAGGGAGTCGTGTTCATGCTGCACTCGACGCCGCATGCGGCGAAGGGGTGGCTCGCTGGCGCGGTGGGCCTGGTGGCGCTGATTGTCGGCGCGACGACGGTGCTCACGGAGCTTCAATATGACCTCGATCTGATCTGGCGGGCCCCGCCGCGACGCTCGAGCGGCCTGGTGGCCGCGTTATGGTCGCGACTGGTGTCGTTTTGCCTGGTGCTGTGCATCGGCTTTCTGTTTCTGGCCTCGCTGGTCGCGAGCACGGCGATATCGGCGCTCGCTGCGCGGGGCATCGCCGTTCTGCCGGGATCGCCGGTCTTGCTGGCGGTCTCCCATGTGGTTGCCTGGGGTGTCGTGCTCACGCTCGGCTTCGCGCTCCTATTCAAGTGGTTGCCCAACATCCGGTTGGCATGGAGCGACGTCCTGGCCGGCGCGATGGCGACGACGTTGCTGTTCAGCGTCGGCCGTTTGCTGATCGGCTTCTATCTTACACATGGCGCAAGCGCATCGATGCATGGGGCTGCCGGGGCCTTGATCGTGTTGCTGCTCTGGTTTTATTACTCCGCGCAGGTATTCCTGTTGGGCGCGGAATTCTGCGCCGCCTACGCCAACCGCGTTGGATCGCTTGCCGGGCGTGCGAAGCCACTCGCACGAGGGACGATGTAAGACCGGCACCGACGAGGCGCGCGGATCGCGCCTAGAACCAAAACAGCAATCCGCCGATAGATGGCGGACAGCGCGCGGCTCATGATTTTGGCGTCGACACTAGCTGCGGGCAGGCTTGTAATTCGCTCGATATGCCGGCCTGGGTAGCCGGCCCGTTGCGACGCGAGTCTTGCGGCGCACCGCGTCAAAGCTTTGCCGGCATTCGACTCCCAATTAAGACGAAAGGACGAACATCATGAAACGCCGTTACCTCGCGCAAGCTCTGCTGGTCGCTTCGTTCGGAGCGCTAACCGCGACCGGATACGCCCAAACGCCTGCCCCCACCGACCAGACGCCGAATTCACCGGGCGCGGCGGCGCCGGCCGCGGGCACCGGAAACGCCACGGGGCAGGCAACTACGGGCACGACGCCCGCAACTACCACTTACGGCGCGACGGCCGGAACGCCTGCGATGCGTGCTCCGATGACCTCGGCGGAAATCCGGGCCTACGAAAAAGCTCGCGGCGAGTGCGAGGCGGGCCCCGGGGCGCAGAGGGTCCCATGTTGGACGACTTTGCGCGGCCAGTACCGCGGCGTGAGCCCCAAATGCGAGGCGTTGACGGGCAACGCGCTGGACGCGTGTATCCATCAGGACTCGACAGCGGATAACGCCGGCAAGTAGACACGCCAGCGTCAAGAGGGGAGCGCCATGCGCTCCCTTCTTTTACGTCGGAGGCGACGTAAGACCGGCGCCGACGGACGATGTCGACCGCACCTAGAGTCAAAAAAGCAATTCACTGATAGATGCACCGTGGCACCCGCGCCATGATGTTGATGTCGACATCTGCGCTGGCGTTAAGCTAGCGTTGCGGCGCAGCCGTGCGGCACACGGCAGCCTTGCCGGCCTTCGATTGTCACCTTCGACTGTCACTCAAGACGAAAGGAAGAAATTATGAAACGCCGTTATCTCGCGCAAGCTCTGCTGGTTGCCTCTTTGGGAACCTTGGCCGCAACCGGATATGCTGAAACCCCCAGCCCCACCGACCAGACGCCAGGATCACCGGGCGCCGCCGCACCCGCAGCGGGCACCGGCACGACGGCGGGATCGCGCGCCACCACCGGCATGGGGGCGACGACCGGCACCTACAACACAACGACGCCAACGGGCAACAAGCCCATGTCATTGGAGAAAATCCGCGCTTACGAGCAGGCGCGCGCCCATTGCGAAGCGGGACCTGCGGCGGCGCGCAGCGAATGCCAGTCGGCTCTCAACAAGGAATACGCGGGTATCCCCGCTCCCTGCCAGAAGCTGACTGGCAATGCATTGGATTCATGCGTCCACGGAGGTTACCAGGGCACCGGCAAATAAACGGCCTGATACCGGGAGCGCATCGCGCTCCCTTTTGCGCTGATCTCTTAGGAAACCGACGAAAGGGAAGGTCATGAAACGTCGTTATCTCGCACAAGCTCTGGTGGTTGTCTCGCTGGGAGCCCTGGCCGCAACCGGATATGCTCAGACAAACCGCTCTGGCACGGGCACGACGGCGGGCAGTTATGGCACGACCACGGGCACGGTGCGCGCCCCCATGACAGACGCGGACATCGCCGCTTACAACAAAGCGGGCGCGGCGTGCGATAACGGACCCGCCGCGCAGCACGACCAGTGCTGGGTAAGCCTCTACACGCACTACCGTGTCGATTCGGACTGCCAAAAGCTGACCGGCAATGCGTTCGTATCGTGCGTGCGAGGAGGTGTGAGGCCCGGTACCGGCGGGAAGCTGCTGCCAGACGTACAAGCCGCGCACTCCGCTCCCCATACGATGCAGCGGTGACGAGCAGTAACGTCACTCGCGCGTTCTAGCCACCGGTCGTTTCGCCTCCCATGACCTGAAGCACGGTTCCGGTGATATACGACGAGTCCGCCTCGGAGGCCAGGAAAACGTAGGTGGGCGCAAGCTCTTCCGGTTGCGCGGGCCGTCCCATCGGATTGTCCTGTCCGAATCGGGCTACCCGGCCAGGCGTCATGCCTGCATCGGAAGGATTGAGCGGCGTCCAGACCGGTCCTGGAGCAACCGCGTTGACGCGAATACCGCGCTCGATCAGCTCGAGCGCGAGCGTCTTGGTGAACGCGTTGATTGCGCCCTTGGTTGCCGAGTAGTCGGGCAATTCTTTCGAGCCCATGAGGCCAGTCTCCGAGCTGGTGGCGATGATCGCGCCGCCGCGCTGCATGTGCCGAAGCGCCGCGCGAGCCAGCCAAAAATACGCGTACATGTTGGTCCTGAACGTCGTATCGAACTCCTCGTCGCTGACTTCGGCGAGTGATTTCTTGCGGCGCTGATGCGCGGCGTTGGCGACCAGGATGTCGAGTTGCCCGAAGGCCTCGATCGTCCGCTCGACCGCAGCGTCGCAAGCCGTCACGTTGGACAAGTCGCCGGGGATCAGCAGGCATTTGGTCCCTGCCGCTTCAACCGCGCCTCGCGTCTCGTCGGCGTCGGGTTGCTCGACCGGCAGATAGCAGATCGCCACGTTGGCGCCTTCGCGTGCATAAAGCAGCGCGACCGCCCGGCCGATGCCCGAATCGCCGCCGGTGATCAGCGCGACCTTGCCCTCGAGCTTGCGTGCGGCGCGATAACGTTCGGCGCGATAACGTGGCCGTGGGTCGAGGCCCGATTCGAGGCCCGGGGAAAGTTGATGCTGTTCCGCAAAGGGAGGTCTCGGCTCTTCCAGCGCCGGCGGAGCAAGCTCGTTGGATGATTTGACCAGTTTTGACCTCCGGCCGTCGGTCAAGAGCGTTCGCGGCCGCGTCGATCACGCGAGATGAAATGGCCTGCCGTCGACGTCGCCCACGGTAGGCCGCATGCGAAGCGGACCTTACTTGTGCGCCAGTTTCGGTTCGGTAAACAGCACCGCGACATTGCTCGCTGGCGGTCGGATGTCGTCGCGCTGCGCTGCCTCGGCGCGCGCCTCGCGCTTCAGACGCGCAAAGGTTTTGCGCAGATCGGTATGAATACTCGGCGTGTAACGGAATGTCGGGTCGAGAACGGATTTCATCGTTTCTCCTTGTCCGGCCTGGCAACATTGCGAACGGTACACAAACCAGCCGTGCCCTGCTGTCGGTGTTTGTCTGATTTTGCATACATCAGGCGTGCCGTCGCTATAGGACGGATTCCTACGTCGCGCCCGGCACGCGGCTTGCACGTCCTCGATGCTTTTTTGCGAGCTCTAACGAACAAGCGCGACAACCATGAAGACCAACCCGAAACGCTGGCTGCGTGAACTGGGCCCGGGACTGATTACCGGGGCCGCCGACGACGATCCGAGCGGCATCGCCACCTATTCCCAGGCAGGAGCCGAAGCCGGCTTTGCGCTCGGATGGACGGTCGTGCTGACCTTGCCCCTGATGATCGGCATCCAGATGATCAGCGCACGGATAGGCAGGGTCACCGGGCACGGGCTCGCCAGCAATATTCGACGCCGCTATCCGGCATCGGTACTGTACGCGGTCGTCGCTCTCCTGTTCGTCGCGAATACGATCAACGTGGCGGCGGACATTGCCGCGATGGCAGAGAGCGTGCGCCTGGTCGCAGGAGGCAGCACGCTTGTCTATGCCGTGGCGTTCGGCGTGCTGTGCTTGTCCCTTGAAATCTTCATGTCGTACCGGAAGTATGTCCGTTACCTCAAGTGGCTGACCCTTGCCTTGTTCGCCTACGTAGGGGTCGTGCTGTCGGTCGATGTGCCCTGGCGCGAAGTCCTGGAGGGGATCGCGATGCCGCATCTGGCGCTGTCGGCTGAAACGTTGACGCTAATCGTCGCGATTTTCGGAACGACCATCAGCCCATACCTCTTCTTTTGGCAGGCCGCGCAGGAGGTCGAGGACGCCGCAGCCTCGTCCGCCCGCAAAGGCCGCAGTCCCGCGTCGACGGGTCGGCAGTTACAGCGTATCGAGTTCGACACGATCGCTGGCATGGCATTCTCGAATCTCGTCGCGCTGGCCATTATCGTCAGCGCGGCAGCGACCCTCCATCCGGCCGGAGTCACGCACATCGAGACCTCCGCGCAGGCCGCGGAGGCACTCCGGCCGATCGCCGGACCGTTCGCGTTTGTTCTGTTCTGTCTCGGCATCGTCGGCACGGGCATGCTCGCGGTTCCGGTGCTCGCCGGGTCCGCCGCGTACGCCGTGGCGGAAACTTTTCGCTGGAAACACGGCCTGGACCTCAAGCCGCATCAGGCGCGCGGCTTCTATGCGATCGTCGCACTGGCGACCATTGGCGGCGTGACGCTCGATTTCATCGGTATCGATCCGATTCGGGCACTGTTCTGGGCCGCGGTGATCAACGGCGTCGTCGCGGCGCCCATCATGCTTGTGATGATGATGCTCGCCAGCGACTCTCGCGTGTTGGGCAAATTCGCCGTACGGCGCTGGCTCCGAATATTCGGATGGCTGGCGACGGCGGCGATGGCCTTGGTGGTGACCGCGATGCTGCTGTTTTGATCGAGTCCCTGATGCAACCGCGTGGGCCCCGGGGAAGCTCGATAGCGGGCGATCTGCTTGTAAGTCCTGGGCGGGGTCGGTAGCATCCCGCCGTGGGCAGCGGTGATGTCGCGGCGGCGCAGGTGTAGGCCGGACCGCGGCTGCGGCGGTCGCAACGCGCGGGGAGAGATCGGGATTGAGTACCGGGTACGCGCTGCATGGTTCGGTGGCGGTGATCACGCTTGACAACCCACCCGTCAACGGCATGAACCATGCGCTGCGCACTGCCATTGTCGAAGGTGTCGATCGTGCACAGGCAGATGCGGCGGTCAGCGCGATCATGCTCACCGGCGCGGGAGGTCTGTTCTCGGGCGGCGCCGACATCCGTGAGTTCACAACGCCGCTGGCGCGAGCGGAGCCGACGCTGCCGACGGTCATCTCCATCCTGGAGGCGAGCGGCAAGCCGGTCATCGCCGCGATCAACGGCAATTGCATGGGAGGCGGCCTGGAGCTTGCGCTCGGCTGCAACTTTCGCGTCGGCGCGCCCCAAGCGCAGATCGCGCTGCCGGAGGTCCGACTCGGACTGCTGCCCGGCGCGGGGGGAACGCAACGCCTGCCGCGCGCGATCGGTGTAGAGGCCGCGCTGAACATGATCGTTTCCGGTGCCAGCGTTCCTTGCGAGCGCTTTCGCGGCACGCCACTCTTCGACGCGATCATCGACGGCGATTTTCTGGAGGGGGCGCTGGCTTTCGCCGCGAGCGCCGCCGCGAGACCGCGGCCCTGGCCGCGCGTGCGCGATATCGTCATCCGATGTCCGAACGCGGAGGCGCTGTTCCAGTTCGCGCGCAATACCGTCGGTGCCCTTGCGCGAGGTTTTCCCGCGCCGCTCAAATGCATCGACGCGGTGGCCGCGGCCGTTGCCAAGCCCTTCGACGAGGGCCTGCGCTACGAGCGAGAGCTGTTCATCCAGCTCGTACAAACGCCCGAATCGGGGGCACTGCGGCACGCATTCTTCGCCGAGCGCGCCGCTGCGAAGATTCCCGATGTCCCGCCCGCGACCTCACCGCGCCCGGTCAATGCGGCAGCGGTCATCGGCGCGGGCACGATGGGCACCGGCATCGCCATCTGCCTGCTCGACGCAGGCATCCCGGTCAAGCTACTCGAGACCAAACAGGAGGCGCTCGACAAGGGTATTGCCGCGATTCGAGCGCACTATGGTAAGGCGCTCGCCAAGGGCCGGCTCACCGCCACCGAGCTCGAGCGCAGGACGGAATCGCTTCGGCCGACGCTCGTCTATGACGACCTGGTGGACGCGGATCTGATCATCGAGGCGGTATTCGAGGACATGGCTGTCAAAAAGTCGGTGTTCGAGCGTATGGATGCGGTAGCGAAACCGCCCGCGATCCTCGCCAGCAACACATCGACCCTGGACCTGAACAGGATTGCAGCCTTTACCGCTCGTCCGCAGAATGTGGTCGGCATGCATTTTTTCAGTCCGGCCAACGTCATGAAGCTCCTCGAAGTCGTGCGCGGCGCCCGCACCGGCAGCGACGTTCTGGTCACCGTCATGAACGTCGCCAAGCGAATGCGAAAGACCGCGGTGATCTCCGGCGTATGCGACGGTTTCATAGGCAACCGCATGATCGAGCAGTATCTGCGCCAGGCATTCTTCCTGCTCGAGGAGGGCGCTTCGCCGCAGCAGGTCGATCGGGCCCTGGAAAAATTCGGCATGGCGATGGGGCCTTTCCGCATGAGCGACCTGGCCGGCAACGATGTCGGCTGGTATATCCGCAAGCGGCGGTATGTGGAAAAGCCGCAGCTCGTCTATTCGCGGATCGCCGACCGGCTCTGCGAGCTCGGGCGATTCGGCCAGAAGACCGGCGCCGGATGGTACCGATATGAAGCCGGTCGTCGCGACGCGTTGCCCGATCCCGCCGTCGATGCACTGATAGCGGGCTACCGGAGCGAGCATGGCATCACGGCGCGTCCAATCGACGATCAGGAGATCATCGACCGCTGCATCTTCGCATTGGTCAACGAAGGCGCGCGACTGCTGGAAGACGGCATCGCCGCGCGCGCCTCCGATATCGATGTCGTCTACCTGACCGGGTATGGATTTCCGCTGTACCGGGGAGGGCCGATGTACTACGCCGACACGGTAGGGCTGTACAAGGTCGTCCGGGCGATGCGCCGGTTTGCCTTGGCCGGTCATGGCGATCCGGCATTCTGGCAGCCGGCGCCGCTGCTGACCCGTCTTGCCGCCGAAGGCAAGACCTTCAACTCCTGAGGCGCGCCACCATGACCGACGCCGTCGTTGCATCGTTTGCGCGGACCGGGCTCGCGAAATCCTGGCGCGGCGCGCTCAACATGACCCATGGAGCGACAATGGGTGCGCATGTCGTCCGACACGGGATCGAGCGTGCGGGGCTCACCGCCGACGAGATCGACGACGTGCTGATCGGTTGCGCGTTTCCCGAGGGTGCGACCGGGTACAACATCGCGCGCCAGATCGCGATCCGCGCCGGTTGCCCGGTCAGCGTGCCAGGCGCGACGATCAACCGCTTCTGCTCGTCCGGCCTGCAGACGATCGCGCTAGCCGCGCAGCGCATCATCGCGGGCGAGGCCGACGTCTTCGTCGCGGGCGGAGTCGAATCGATCTCGTGCGTGCAAAACGAAATGAACAGGCACATGCTGCGGGAACCGTGGCTGGCCGAGCACAAACCGGCCGTGTACTGGCCGATGCTCGAGACTGCCGAGAACGTCGCGCGTCGCTATGGCATCTCGCGGCAGAGGCAGGACGAGTACGGCGCGCAGAGCCAGCAGCGTGCGGCCGCCGCCGCTGCAGCTCACCGGTTCGATAGCGAAATCGTGCCGCTCACGGTAACGATGGGCGTCGCCGACAAGGAATCCAATCGTCTGTACACGCGCGAGACGACGCTCGCTTCGGACGAAGGCATCCGTGCCGATACGACTTACGAAGCGCTGGCGCGAATCAAGCCTGCGCTGCCGGGAGGCGTCGTCGCGGCGGGCAATGCCAGCCAGTTTTCGGACGGCGCGGCCGCCTGCGTCGTCATCAGCGACAAGCTTGCGGCCGAACGCGGCATCGAGCCGCTGGGCATATTCCGCGGGTTCGCCGTCGCCGGCTGCGAGCCCGACGAAATGGGCATCGGACCCATTTTCGCGGTGCCGAAACTCCTCGCGCGGACCGGCGTGAAACTCGACGACATCGGCTTGTGGGAGTTGAACGAGGCGTTCGCCGTGCAGGTCATCTACTGCCGCGACAAGCTGGGCATTCCCGACGATCGGCTGAATGTCGACGGCGGGGCGATCGCCGTCGGCCACCCTTACGGCGTGTCAGGCACTCGGCTCACCGGCCACGCGCTCCTCGAGGGGAAGCGGCGCGGGGTCAAGTTCGTCGTGGTCACGATGTGCATCGGCGGCGGCATGGGCGCGGCCGGTCTGTTCGAGATCGCATAGGCTCGAGCTGCCGCAAGGCGAGCCGCTCGAGCCGCGCCTACGGCTTGGAACCGACGGCTACGACTTCCAACGTCTGATTCTTGACCTGCTTGATCCGCGGTCCGGTGACGGTGAGGAATTCCAGATTGACGTCCGCCGTCTCGTTGGGATTCAGGACCGGCCGCTTGGTCGACGCAGTCGCCGTGCCCAACAGCTTGCCGTCGGCGTCGAAGACCTTGCCGGCGACCTTGATCGGACCTACCGGCACCGCGGCGAGATTCTGCACGGTGCCCTTGATATGCAAATGACCTTCCGCACAGACGTACATGCCCGGGGCCATGTCCGCATGCAGGCCGGCGCTCTGGATCTCGACCTTGACCTCGTTCTTAAGCTCGGCGGCGGCAACGGCGCCGGCGACCGCCATCAGTGCGATGATCGGCCAGGCAATCGCTCTTTTCATCGATGCTCCTTCGGTATTTGGCGTCCATCGAATGTCGTCGCCGCGCCGACGCGGCAGTGATGGGAACATACTCCGCGCGATCGATGGGATCAAGGGTGGTTCGGCGCTGACGATTTCGCCAGCCGCGCCTCCGCTTGGGCAGTTTCGGTGCCTCGTCCGTTTCCCCCAGCCGGACCATCCGAGGCGATGGATGCGTGGACGCAGAATCTTAACTTAGAATGACGCAAGCACGGCAGACCGCCTCGTCGCAGTCTTTGCCCGTCGGTTGTTCGCACTGCTCGAACCTGTGGCGCGTGAGCGATGGAGGATTATGAGCGTCAAGCAGCGTTTCGATCTGACCGGCAAGACAGCGCTCATCACCGGCGGCTCGCGCGGCCTTGGGCTGCAAATGGCCGAGGCGCTGGCGGAGATGGGTGCCAGGGTGGCTTTAACGGCGCGCAAGAGCGACGAGCTGGAGGAGGCCGCGGCGCAATTGCGCAAGCAATGGGACGCCGAAGTCATCGCGCTGGTCGCCGACTTGTCCAAGCCGGCCGCCATTCCCGCGATCGTCGAGCGCACGATCGCCGCGCTCGGGCCGATCGACGTGTTGATCAACAATGCCGGAACGACCTGGGGCGCGGCCACAGTCGACCATCCGCTTGAGGCGTGGCACAAAGTCGTCGATCTGAATTTGACGACGCTATTCGTCATGTGCCAGGAGGTCGGGCGGCGCTCGATGTTGCCGCGACGTCAGGGGAAGATCATCAATATCGCCTCCATCCTCGGGCTGGTCGGCGGCGGCGAGCCGGGCCGGCCGGCGACCATCGCGTACAACACGACCAAGGGGGGCGTCGTCAGCTTCACGCGCTCGCTCGCGGCCGAGTGGGCACCCTACAACATCAATGTCAATGCGATCGCGCCTGGGTTTTTCCCGACCAAGATGACCAAGGGCATTCTGGAGATGATGGGTGATGCGGTGGCGGCCAGGGCGCCACTGAAACGATTGGGCGGTCCGGAGGACCTGAAGGGTTTGACCGTGCTCCTTGCGTCCGAGGCGAGCGCCTTCATCACGGGCCAGATCATCGCAGTCGACGGCGGCGTCACCGCCGTCTGAGCACGCCGGCCTCGCCGGTTGCTATGAGCGATTACAGCGAGTTCGCCGGCACGCGGCCGGTTGCCGACGCGCATCGCTTCGACGTGCCCGCGCTCGAACGCTACCTCGCGGCCAACATCGAGGGTTTTGCGGGGCCCCTCGAGGTGGAGCAGTTCAAGGGCGGGCAATCGAACCCGACCTACCGGCTGACTGCGGGCGGCAAGCAGTATGTGTTGCGGCGCAAGCCGCCCGGCAGGCTGTTGCCGTCGGCACACGCCGTCGATCGTGAATATCGTGTCACACGGGCGCTGGCCGGCAGCGACGTCCCGGTCGCACGCACGCATTGTCTTTGCGTGGATGAGACGGTGATCGGCACGCCGTTCTACGTCATGGATTTCGTCGACGGCCGAATTTTCTGGGATCCGCTTCTGCCGGGCATGGCGGCACCGGAACGGCGCGCGATTTTCGCGGAAATGAATCGCGTCATTGCCAGCCTGCACCGCATCGATTTTGCCGCGCTCGGCCTGGCCGATTACGGCCGGCCGGGTAATTATCTGGCGCGGCAGATCGACCGCTGGAGCCGCCAGTACCAGGCGAGCGCCACCGAACGCATCGATGCGATGGACCGGCTGATCGACTGGCTGCCGCGTCATATCCCTCCGGCCGATCGCACCGCGCTCGTCCACGGCGACTTCCGTCTGGACAATATGATCTTCGACCGGCGCGAACCCAAGGTCCTGGCGCTACTCGACTGGGAGCTGTCGACCCTCGGCGATCCGCTGGCGGATTTCGCGTACCACCTCATGGCGTGGCGGCTCGCACCCGACGATTTTCGCGGCTTGCGCGGCTGCGATTTCGCCGCGCTGGGAATCCCCACCGAAGACGAGTACGTCGACATGTACTTGCAGGACAACGCGGCGATCGCGCGGCCGTCGGCGCGAGAGTGGGATTTTTACATGGCCTACAACATGTTCCGCATGGCAGGCATACTGCAAGGCGTGCTGGCGCGTGCGCTGGCGGGCAATGCGGCGAGTGACCGTGCGCTCGAAGCCGGGCGTCGGGCGCGACCGCTGGCCGAGCTCGGCTGGAAACAGGTGCAGGCCGGTGCCGTGCACGGCGCGGACGAGCGCGCAGGGTCGGACCGGCGCCCGAAAGGATGATGATGGATTTCAGCTACTCGCCCAAGGTAGTCGAATTGCAGGGTCGTCTGGCGGCCTTCATGGATGAGTTCGTCTATCCGAACGAGCGGCGTCACGAGCAGGAAGTCGCCGCCGGCGATCGCTGGCAGCCGACCCGCGTGGTCGAAGAGCTCAAAGGGAAGGCGAAGTCTGCGGGGCTCTGGAACCTCTTCCTTCCGGAGTCGAGCCGCGGTGCGGGCCTGAGCAATACCGAGTACGCGCCGCTGTGCGAGATCATGGGACGCGTGCTCTGGGCAGCGGAAGTATTCAATTGCTCGGCACCGGACACCGGCAATATGGAGGTGCTGGAACGTTACGGCACGGCGGCGCAGAAGTCGCAATGGCTGGAGCCGTTGTTGGCCGGGAGCATCCGCTCGGCCTTCTGCATGACCGAGCCCGACGTCGCATCGTCGGATGCGACCAATATCGCGTGCTCGATCGCGCGCGACGGTGATCACTATGCGATCAATGGTCGCAAATGGTGGTCCTCGGGCGCCGGCGATCCGCGTTGTCGCGTGTTCATCGTGATGGGGAAAAGCGACCCGCAGGCGCCGCGGTACAGCCAGCAGTCGATGCTGCTGGTGCCGCGCGACGCGCCGGGTGTGAAGATGGTCCGCCATTTGCCCGTGTTCGGGTACGACGATGCGCCGCACGGTCACATGGAAATCGATTTCGAGAACGTGCGGGTACCCAGCGCCAATATGCTGCTTGGCGAGGGCCGGGGATTCGAGATCGCGCAGGGTCGCCTGGGACCGGGCCGCATCCATCATTGCATGCGGCTCATCGGCTTGTCCGAGCGCGCGCTGGAAAAGATGTGCGTCCGGGTCAAGTCGCGGGCAACCTTCGGCAAGCCGGTGGCGGAACGAACGGTGACCCTGGAACGAATCGCCCAGTCGCGCATCATGATCGACCAGGCGCGCCTGCTGACGCTCAAGGCCGCCTATATGATGGACACGGTGGGGAACAAGGCCGCGAGGGCAGAAATCGCGATGATCAAGGTGGCCGCGCCTGCCATGGCCTGCACGGTTCTGGACTGGGCGATCCAGGCGCATGGCGCGGCCGGCGTGTGCGACGACTTCGGCCTGGCGCAGTCATACGCGCACGCCCGGACACTGCGCCTGGCCGACGGACCCGACGAAGTGCATCGCAACCAGATCGGTAAAATCGAGCTGGCCAAACACTGACGCAGCTCGCGCGAGCCACGCTTCAGCGGCGGCGAATTCCTCGCTTCAGCGGCGGCGGAGGCTTGAGCAGCAGCGTGCCGCGGCAGCGGCGGGCCCCGCAGCGGCAGCGAAGCGCGTCACGGGCGCGGCGGCTGATCGATCCGACGAAGCTCAGCCGATAATCGTAGGTCAGCTCTTCGCCGGCGCGTATCGTGCGCTTGGCGTGGATGAACACGCGCCCGTCGTCGTATTCGATCGCCTCGCAGTTCGGCTCGCAGCCGTGGTTGATCCAGCGCGCCGCGTTGCCGCGCACCCCCGCGTCGATCACCATGCCGTCGGCAAGCTCGAACAGCAGCGTGTGATAGGGGTCGGACGGATCGCTCGGCGGGCGCTCGCAGGCGACCTCCCAGCTCGAGCGCGCGCCGCGGTATTCGATGATTCGGGCGCCTTTGCGTATCGCGCGGGTCGCGAATGCGCCGCGGCCATGCGTCCCGGATGGCCGCACCGCCAAGGGCGGCTTCGACCGCGCCGCGAGCATCTTCATCTTCGCGACGACCCGGCCCGGACCCGATGCAGCGGTCGCAGCAGTCCCGCGCCGCGCGGTCTCACAAACCGAGCCAGGCGATCGCCTTCAGTTCGTCCTCGCGATTGGGCGCCACGAAACCCTGATAACCGAGCGTCGTCAGCGCATGCTTGCCGGCATCGCTCTGCGCGAGCGTCGTCAGGACCGTGCGCACCTTCTCGTCGTCGTCGGCGGACAGCTTCGACGACGCGATGAACTGCTTGATCGGCGTCGGCCGCGACGTCAGCAATATCTTGCCGCCCTTGGTCGTCCACGACTTGGCCACCGCCTTGGCCGCGGTCGCGCCGGCCTGCGCAAAGCCGTATTCGACATAGAAGGGCACGGCGTCCTGATAGCGCGTCGTGATCACCTTGACGTCGGTCGAACCGAACTTCTGGTCGCGCAGCATCGCACGCAACATCGCCGCCGTGATCGAGTCCGGATCGGGACTGACGACCGTGTGTCCCTTGAGATCGTCGAACTTCGTGAACGGCTGGTCCTTGTTGATCAGCAAATAGACCGAATACTCGGTGAATCCGGTTGTCCATGCGACCGAATGATATTGGCCAGTCTTGATGGCGGCCAGCGAAACATGCGCTGGGTGGATGAACGACAGGTCGTATTCCTGCTTGGCGAGACCCTCGCGCAAGTCGTTGTAGGGGCTGACCACGACCATGCGGACCGGCCGCTTGAGCGCCTTGGCAAGGAGGTCGGACAACGGCTGGAACCGGGCCTGGATCTCCCGGTTGGTCTGATAGTAGGTGACGCCCTCGGTAATCGAGAACACGAAATCCGCCGCTGCCGCGCGGGGCACAATCAGCGCGAAGGCCGCCAGCGCAATCGATAGTCTGCCCAACATAGTCGCTCTCATCGTCGTCCATCCCCCGAACTGCGCCAGCCGGTCGCTCGCCTTGTTGGCGGCTTGTCGCGGCGGCGCTCGAATAGCATACGCCAGATGCTTACTGTGGCGACGGCTATGACATGGTCATCACCCGGCCGGCACGGCCGGCGCGAAAGCGACCCAGTGCGGCGCTTATCGCCGCTCCACGTCAGTCGAAACGCCTGCGTCGCAGCGAGTGCGTTGCGTTGCGACGGGCATCGCTCCGCATCATCGCCTTCGACACGCTGTTGTATGCAACTCCCATTCCAGCCGCGATGACTCGCCGCAACTTGAAGGCCATCTCCGATTGCGCCACAATCGTCGACGCATCCGGCCATGAGGGCGGGAGGCGATTCAATGCTGCTACGAACTGCCGCGATCGCGATGACCGCTTGAGCGCGAAACCGTCGTACCTCTCGATCGAAGCCCTGACGGTGTCGTACGGGCCCACACGCGTCCTCGATCGCGTCAGCCTCGATGTCGATCGGGGCGAAATGATCGCGCTGCTGGGCAGCTCCGGTTGCGGCAAGACGACACTGCTGAGATCCATCGCCGGCTTTGTCCGGCCGGATTCCGGCACAATCCGGGTCGGCGGCAAGGACATCACGCACCTGCCGCCTGAAGCGCGCGAAACCGCGATGATGTTCCAGTCCTACGCGCTTTGGCCACATATGAACGTCGCCGACAACATCGCCTACGGCCTGCGCATGCGCGGCTGGGCCAAGGCGGCGATTTCGGCGCGCGTCGTCGACATGCTGAAGCTCCTGCAACTCGAGGGCTTCGGACCGCGCCCGGTGACGCAGCTTTCCGGCGGACAGCGCCAGCGCGTCGCCATGGGCCGCGCGTTGGCGATCGACCCGCACCTGCTGCTGCTCGACGAGCCGATGTCCAATCTCGACTACAAGGTGCGGCTGGAACTGCGACATGAACTGCGTGCATTGCAGCAGCGTATCGGGATCACCGCGGTCTACGTGACGCACGACCGGGAGGAGGCGTTGACCCTGTCCGATCGGATCGCGGTCATCGACGCCGGCCGCGTCGTGCAGGTTGGCGCACCCGAGGAAATCTTCCATCGGCCTACCTCTGCCTTTGTCGCCGGTTTCATGGGGGCCGACAACGCGATCGAGGTCATTCAGCGCGACGACGGCACTTTGCTCGCAGCGGAGGGTGCGGGACCCGACCGACGGGTCCGCGCGCATTTTCGCAGCGATTCAGCGCGGCTGGGAGCGGCGGGTACGCCGTCCGCGGCAGAGGCGCTCGTCCTTTCGGGAACGATCGCGCAAGCCGTCTACGTCGGTCACGGTTATCGCTATCGCGTCCGGACTGCCGGCGGCGACGTCTGGGTCCATGCGGCCGATCGGGTGCCCGAAGGAGCCCCGGCCTGCGTGGTCGTCCCACGCGAGGCGGTACTGCTGTTTGCGCCACCGCCGCGGGATGGCGCCGCCGCGGGCTCGATGCGACCCGCAGCCTAGGGGCCGCGGCTCGATGTCGCCGGGAAAGGATTTGCGGTATTGTCCTCAAATGACCGCACCGCGGCCGCGGTGTGGGCCCGTCCCGATTTGCAATGGTGACGTCCGTCGCGAAAGTCGGCGGAACACAGCCAAGGAGGATTCGATGAAATCGCGCTTTTACATTTTTGCTTTCGCGCTTGCGTTCGCGGGCGCCGCGTTTGCCCAGACCACCCTGAATGTCGTCACGGCGGGCGACCAGAACATGGTCGACTACGTCAACAACTACCTCGCGCCGAAGTTCGAGGCGGCCAATCCCGGCGTCAAGGTGCGCGCGGTCGGCACCGGGCCCGGCGATTCGGGATCGCAGAAAATCTACGAGAAGCTGTCGGCTCAGCAGAAGGCGGGCAACAACGAGTGGGACGTCGACGTCGCGGTCATTCACCAGCTCGCCTCGGCCACGATGGTGAAGGAAAAGCTGCTGATGCCGTATCGCAGCGACGTTTCGGTCGGCAAGCTCGTCTCGCGCGATACGGCCAAGAACGCGCTGGGCGCGAACGTCGACGGCTTTGTGATGCCGATGTTCCACAGCCAGATCGTGTTCGCCTACAACCCGGACCTCGTGAAAACTCCGCCGAAATCATTCAGCGAGCTGAACGAGTGGGTCAAGAAGAATCCCAAGCAGTTCGGCTACAACGGCGTCAAGGGCGGGATGTCCGGCGTCGGCTTCGTGACCGGCTGGGTGTCGGCCTACAGCGGCATCGGCGACAAGCTGGAAAAGGGGCCCTATGACCCGTCCGCTCAGCCGGCGATCGACAAGGCGCTGGCGGGCCTGAAAGAATTCAACCAGTACGTCGTGATGACGCCGGGCAACGCCGGCACACTGGACATGCTGAACCGCGGCGAGATTGCGGTGGGACCCGTATGGGTCGACATGTTCTACACCTGGCAGGCCGATGGCCGGATGAGCCCGAAGATGAAGCTGGTCCTGCCGTCGCCCGGACTCCCCGGACAGCCGATGTACTACGTGATTCCCGCCAAGGCCGCGCATGCGCAACTCGCCAAGAAATTCATCGAGCTGGCGGAAAGTCCCGAAGTGCAAGCCGATGGGATCATCAAGCAATTCAACTGGTATCCGGGCATCGACCCACAGTACGTGCAACCCAAGCTCGATCAGGCTGCGTGGAACAAGCTCTTCACCGACGTTTCGCCGCAGGATCTCGCAAAGTACGGGCGTCCGTTCCCGCTGTCTCCCTACTTCAAGGAGATCGTCGAAGGCTACGAGCGGGTCGTCCTCAAGTAGAGTCGATTGGAACTTGGCCACGGAGCGCGGCGCCACTCGCGGCCGCCGCGCTCGCCAGCCTAAGATGAACGACCACGCGGCGGCGGTGCAGCGATGGCCTGGCCTGGCGCTCGCGGCTCCCGCCCTGGCCGTCGTCGGGGCATTTTTCATCGCGCCGCTGGCAATGTCGGCGGTCGTCGCATTCCGCGGCAACACCGGCGGCCTCACCTTTGAGCATTTCAGCAAGGCCTTCGATCTCTACACGAAAGACCTGCTGTTCACGCTCGCGATCGTGCTGCTGTCGACCTTGCTGATCGGTGTCGTGTCGATCGCCATCGCCGGCTACCTCACGCTGGGCGAGAACCCGCGTGCGGTTGCCTTGCTGCGTTGGCTTTACCGTTGGCCGCTTTTCATTCCATTCGTCGTGGCCGGACAGGTGATGCGCACCTTTCTCGCCAAGAACGGGATGCTGAACCATGTCCTGATCGGCAGCGGGCTGATCGAGCCGCTGTCGGCGCAAAGCCTGCTCGATTGGCGCGGGATCGTCGTCGCCTTTGTCTGGAAGCAGGCGCCGTTCGTAACCCTTCTGCTGGCCGGGGCGATGGCGGCGCTCGAGTCGCAGAACATCGAGGCGGCGCGCAATCTCGGCGCTCGCCGCCTGCGCGTGCTCGTGGACATCGTGCTGCCCCAGGTGCGCGGCACGCTGCTGGTGGGACTGGTCCTGTCGTTCGTGACGATGCTCTCGGTGCTATCCGTGCCGCTGATGATCAATCCGAATTCGCCGACGATGGTCACCGTCGACGTCGCCTACCGGATCAACACCTTCGCCGACTATGCCGTCGCCAACGCCCTGTGCCTGCTGTCGCTGCTGCTCGCGGCGGGCGGGGCATGGTTCTATCTCCGCCATGCCGCGCGCAAAGTCGAGGTAGCCGCGTGAGCGGCGGAGCAGGGGCCCCGCGTGCGGGGATTCGACCCGCGAAGGCGGCAGGCGGCCGACATGTGATGCCAATCATGCGGTGCTGTGCCAAAGAGGCAGCCGCATGAGCGGCGGAGCAGAAACCGCCGTAGCGCGGAAGAGGGGCCCCGGCAATAGCCGGGGATCTGACCGCGTAGGCGGGATAGGCCCGCATGCGGTTTCGTGCGTCCGCGCTCGGGTTGCATCCCCATCGAACCGATGGGGTCCCTGCTCCGCCTCGCGGGCCGCCCCGCGTGCGGGGATGCGACCCGCGAGGGCGGCAGGCTGCCGACACGTGATGCCAATTATTCGGTGCTGGGCCAAAGAGGCAGCCGCATGAGCACCGCGCGCCGGCGTACGATCGCGCTGCCCGGAGGAGTCCAGGCGGCGTTGCGCGCGATCGTGCTCGCGCTTTTCGCCTTCGCGATCTTCGGGCCGCTGCTGAATCTACTGCTGTGGGCGTTCGCCGAGCGCTGGTATTTTCCAAGCAAGCTGCCGCTCGAATACGGACTCACGTTCTGGTACCGGGTCTTCCAGCCACGCGGCAATGCGCTGGCCTCGCTCGGCACCAGCGTGTGGATCGCCGTTCTGACGGTCGTCGTGAGCCTGGCAGTCGCGGTGCCGGCGGGGTACGCACTGGCCCGGCTCAAACTGCCGTGGCGAAGCGCAATCCTGCTCGCCTTCCTGCTGCCGCAGGCGGTGCCCAACCTGCCCGTGTACGTCAACATCGCGCAGGTCTTCTACCAGATCGGCCTCAATGGCACGATCCTCGGCGTCGTGCTCGTGCACGCCTCGCACGGGCTGGTCCTGGCCGTCTGGATCGCATCGGCCGCATTCGCGTCGGTCGACGTTTCGCTCGAAGAAGCGGCGCGCAATCTGGGCGCTTCGGCCTGGACCTGCTTTCGCACCGTCACGCTTCCGGTCGCTGCGCCCGGGCTGATCGCCAGCGCGATCTTCGTGTTTCTCGAGTCCCTCGACGAATTCACCGGCACCTATTTTGTCGGCGTTCCGGACGTGACGACGCTGCCCTTGCTGATGTTCAACGCCAGCATGGGCGGCAATTATCAGATTGCGTCGATCACCGCGCTCTTGCTGCTGATTCCGTCGATCGGTTTTATGCTGGTCGTCGAGCGCTTTCTCAAGGCCGACGTGCTGGCGATGGTCGGCCGCTGAGGTTCGTATCGCGGGCCCAGTCAGGGCTTGCGCTTCAAGCCCCACCAGAGGATGCCTAGGCCCAACGCGAGGAGCAGCAGGGTCGCCGGCTCCGGAATCTCCTGGCCGGTAAGCGAAAAGGCCGCGTTGAACGCGGGCGCCGGTGTGCCGCCGACGATGTCCATGCCGACACGCAGCCAGTCCGGGTCGAGAGAGGCGTCGCGAGTCCAGCTCTGCAAGTCGGTGAAGCCCGCAGGGAAGGGTGCACCGGGCGGAACGATCGGCCTGGGTGCCGAGAGCCACAGGAAATTGCCGGCAGGGTCCGTGATCTCGACTTGCGGTATGAAGAAGTAGTGATCGGGCGCCAAGTCGAACGGCATCGTAAACGTGATGTTGAAAAGGACTTCTTCGCCGCTGACCAGTCCGTCGCCGCCGGTGGTTTGACCCGGCTTCGGATGTATCCCACCGGGCTGAACGCTGTTCAGCGCGGTGAAACTGCCAAGGTCGGTCGTCGTGAACGACCTGTTGCCGGCCGCGGTGTCGCGATCAGCGAACTCGACGTCGGATGGCGAGTTCGTCCGCGTAGGCACGCGGTCGCTGGGCGGGACGGTGGAATCCTTGGGGAAAACCCGGTAGATCTCGACACGCAGTTCGCCGATATCCGCGGTGGTCGCGCCACCCGTCAGCAAACCCGTGAACGTGGCGCTCGTGATGCTCGTCGTCTGGGCAAGAACGAAGTCGTCGGCCGATTCGATCTCGAAGATGCCCGGGCTTTCCGGCCTCGACGCGGTGGCGATCTTGCCATCCGGGTTGCCGGTGCTGAAAAAGAAGGGCCCGGCAAACGCCGGAGCGGCGCATATCGAGCATGCGGCAGCCCACAGCGCCAGCCGGGCTGCGGTCGAAATCCTAGACTTGGTCACCGCGAACATGGGTCTCTCCAGCCGGGGGCGCGATGCGCGCCAAACGTGACAGGCTGTACGCAACAACCGTACCGCGGGGCAATTATTGCATCTCGTACAAGCGGTTAGAGCGAGGACTGAATAGGCTTAAGCGATGATCCGTAAGAATTGTCGACACCAACCCGTTGGCCCAGCGCCGGCTGCAGCGGTCACGCCGGTATCGATCAAGGCAACGTATAGGCGGTCTTGACGACGGTGAAGAACTCCCGCGCGTAGCGTCCCTGTTCGCGCGGTCCGTAGCTCGAGCCTTTACGGCCGCCGAAGGGCACGTGGTAGTCGACTCCAGCGGTCGGTAGGTTGACCATCACCATGCCGGCTTCGCTGGCCCGCTTGAAGTGCGATGCGTGCCTGAGCGATGTCGTCACGATCCCAGCCGACAGCCCGAAGTCGGTGTCGTTGGCGACCGAGAGCGCCTCGTCGTAATCCTTGACCTTGATCACGCTCGCGACCGGCCCGAAGATCTCCTCGCGCGAGGTACGCATCGCGTTGGTGGCTCCGGTCAGCAACGCTGGCGTGAGATAGTGTCCTTTTTTGCTGCGCTCGAGGATCTTGCCGCCGGCGACCAGCGTCGCACCCTCTTTTTGTCCGATGCCGATGTACTCGAGGTCCTGCTTGAGCTGCGCCTCGTCGACCACCGGGCCGATATCGGTCCCGGGCGCGAGCGCGTCGTCGACCTTGAGCTTGGCCAGGCGCTCGGACAAGGCGCTCACGAACCGGTCGTGGATGCCGGTTCCGACGATCAGCCGTGATGAAGCCGTGCAGCGCTGCCCCGTCGAGAAGTACGCGCCGTTGACCGCACAATTGATTGCCACCGCCAGGTCGGCATCGTCGAGCACGACCAGCGGGTTCTTGCCGCCCATCTCCAGCTGCAGCTT
Source organism: Casimicrobiaceae bacterium (assembly GCA_036493675.1). Lineage (GTDB taxonomy): Bacteria > Pseudomonadota > Gammaproteobacteria > Burkholderiales > Casimicrobiaceae > PALSA-1003. The sequence continues at coordinate 83,584 of DASXPJ010000041.1, read as the reverse complement.
GGCCATGCGTTGAATCGCCTTGGCGGCGATGGCCCGGCCCGTCGCCACCGATCCGGTAAAGCTGATACCGTCGACGCGCCGGTCGGCGGTGAATGCTTCGCCGACGATACTGCCACGTCCCATGACCAGGTTGAACACGCCCTTGGGAACGCCGGCATTGACGATGATTTCGGACAGCGCCCAGGCCGACCCGGGAACAAGCTCGGCGGGCTTGAATACGACGCAGTTGCCGTAGGCCAGCGCCGGCGCGATCTTCCAGGCGGGAATTGCGATCGGAAAATTCCACGGCGTAATGATGGCGACGACGCCGATCGGCTCTCGCGTGACCTCGACGTCGATGCCGGGTCGGACGGAGGGAATTTTCTCACCGGCAAGACGCAGCGCCTCGCCCGCGAAGAACTTGAAGATCTGACCGGCGCGGGTCGCTTCGCCGATCCCCTCGGGTAGCGTCTTGCCTTCCTCGCGCGACAGCAGGCGCCCGAGTTCGTCCTTGCGCGCCAGGATAGTGTTGCCGACCGCATCGAGAATATTGGCGCGATCCTGCACCGACGAGACAGCCCACGCGGGAAAAGCCGCGCGCGCCGCGGCGATCGCCGCGTCGGCCTGACTCCGATCGGCGCGCGCATACTCGCCAATCACGTCGCTCAGGTCCGATGGATTGATGTTCTTCGCCGTCTCGGCGCCCGGCATCCATTCGCCGGCGATAAAGTTTTTGTGCACCTCGGTCATCGTCTTTTCCTCATCGTCATCGGATCGGCAGCAGGCCGCGCGCCGAAAGATTACGCATCAGCTCGCCTGCCCCGAACGTCCAGGGGGGCGCCAGGTCGCTGGTCGTCACTTCGTTTTCGAGCGCCCCGAGACGCGCGGCGGCGATCACGACACGATCGCCGGGTTTGTGGGTAAAGCCCATGCCGGGGGCGCCACGATCCTCGACCGGCGCGAACATCGTCCCGAGGAAAAGCATGAACCCGTCCGGATACTGATGGTTGGCGCCGATCGCCTGCGTGACCAGATCCTCCGGATCGCGGCTAATCCGCGCCATCGAGCTCGAGCCACGGAGGTGATAACCGTCGGCACCGTGGACGTCGAGCGTGATCTCGGCCCGCCGCACGTCGTCAAGCGTAAAGCCATCGTCGAACACGCGGATGAACGGCCCGATCGCGCACGACGCGTTGTTGTCCTTGGCCTTGCCCAGAAGCAGGGCACTGCGCCCCTCGAAGTCGCGCAGGTTGACGTCGTTGCCCAACGTCGCGCCACGAATGCGGCCGCGCGAGTCGACGGCGAGGACGACCTCCGGCTCGGGATTGTTCCATGTCGATTTCGGATGTACGCCGATCAGCGCGCCATGGCCCACCGCAGCCAGCGGTTGCGTCTTGGTGAAAATCTCCGCATCGGGGCCGATCCCCACTTCGAGGTATTGCGACCAGGCACCTTGTTCGACCAGAACCTGCTTGATTCGCGCCGCTTCGTCGGAGCCCGGCCGCACGTTAGCCAGATCGTCGCCGAGAATGCCCTGCAGACGGGCGCGTATTGCTTCGGCACGACTGGCATCGCCGCGTGCCTGCTCTTCGATGACCCGTTCGAGCGTGCTGGCGACGAAGGTGACACCGGCTGCCTTGATCGCCTGCAGGTCGCAGGGCGCGAGCAGGCGCGGCCGAGCGGCACCGAGATCGAGATCGTTGCGGCCGGGAACGACGAGGTCGTCGATTCTGCCCGCGACCGGTCCAGCGGCCGTGCGGAGCGCGGAGGCCAAGTCATCACGCTCGAGCCAGGCGCTGGCCGTCGGCGCGATCGCGGCAAGGTCGATGACGGCACCGTCGGGGCGTACCGTGATCGGCGACGGGCCGCCTGATTTACCGGGGAGCCACGCGCGGCCCAACAAGGTCGAGGCCTTCCAATCCGACGGTAGAGCGGCATGCGCTGAAGCTGACATTGCGATCGAAGGTTTGGGATAATCGAAGCAGCCGCATCCGGCGGACGTGCGGGCGAAGCCGGCGAACGCCTGCTCCCGACCGGGATCATACCCGTTGCGGCGTGATTACAGGAGGCTCGTCCATGAATGCGCCACCGACTCTGCTCGTCGCGCCGGAGAGCGTACCGGAGCAATCGTCCGCATCGATCGCCGATCCGATATCGGCCCCCGTGCGCTTGCACACCCCGGGGCCGATTCCACCGATCGAAGACGAGGACGACGACGATGAGGACCGCGGCGGGGGCTCAGGCGGTGGGAATATCGATCCGGATGACGACGAAGACCTCGATGACGAAGAAGATGAAGACGACGAGGCCGACAAGCAGTGGGCGAGGTCTGAAATGGTCGGCGCGCGGCGTCTATTCGTGCTATAGTTCATTGCTTACTGCGCTGCGAGAGCGTTAGCTTGCTCGAAGCGTAGGGTTGCCCGCCCCGCGCCGGAAGCGATTTCCGGGCGAACCGAGGCAGTCCGATCATCGCCTTCTAATCCTTCGCTCGTTCGTTCCTTCGAGCGGCCAGTTCCGGTTAGAGATGATGGTTTCTCGACCCGGTTGCGGCCGCGTGCGCGCACGGTGACGTTTGCCCGGCCTCGTCCGGACGCACACGATCCGTCGCTATCCCCGTGTTGCCGGAATTTAGGCCTGCCCGCGAACCGCGGGCGCCGCCGTATCGATCGTCGCGCCATGATGGCGGCGCGACAAGTTTGATGGGATGAACGATGAATTTCGAATCCTTGCAGCTCGCGCCAGCTTTACTGCGTGCGCTTGCGGACTGCGGCTATGCCGAGCCGACCCCGATCCAGGCGCAGACGATTCCGCCGCTGCTGCGGGGGCGCGATGTCGTGGGTTCCGCGCAGACCGGAACGGGCAAGACCGCGGCATTCGTGCTGCCGGCGCTGCAGCGCTTTGTCGAGCCCGGTTCCATCGCGTCAACGGCTAAACGCCAGCTCGGGCATGGCCCGCGCGTCCTGGTGCTCGCGCCGACCCGGGAACTCGCCCAGCAGGTCGCCGCCCAGGCGGTGCGCTACGGGGCCCATCTGCGCGTCCGGACCGTGTGCATCTATGGCGGCGCGCCGTATCCGTTGCAAAACAAGCAGCTTGCCCGCGGCGTGGACATCCTGGTCGCGACGCCCGGGCGTCTTCTCGATCACATGGACCGCGGACGCATCGATTTGTCGCAGCTCGATATGCTGGTGCTGGACGAGGCGGATCGGATGCTCGACATGGGATTCATCGAGGACGTCGAGCGGATCGCGGCGCGTGCGCCGGCGAAGCGCCAGACGGTGCTTTTCTCGGCGACGCTCGATGGCGCGATCGGCCGGCTGGCCGGCAAATTGCTGCGCGACCCGGTGCGCATCGAGGTCGTGGCCGGCACGGCGGCTCCGGTCGCCATCGAGCAGCGCGTGCATTTCGCCGACGACCATGCTCACAAGCACCGCATCCTCGACCACCTGCTGACCGACATCACGATGACGCAGAGCATCGTGTTCATAGCGACCAAGCGCGACGCCGAGACGCTGGCCACGCGGCTACGCGGCGAGGGACACGCCGCCGCCGCGCTTCACGGCGACATGCGACAGCGCGAACGGAACTATACCTTGGGCGAAATGCGCCGGGGCAGAGTGCGCACGCTGGTCGCAACCGACGTCGCCGCCCGGGGGCTGGATGTTGCCGGCGTGACTCATGTGATCAACTTCGATTTGCCGCGGCAGGCCGACGACTATGTCCATCGCATCGGACGCACGGGCCGGGCCGGAGCGAGCGGCGTCGCCATCACGCTCGCCTCGTTCGCCGACCGCGGCACCTTGCGGCAGATCGAACGGCATACCGGCGCCGCGATTGCCGCCCACGTCATCCCGGGACTCGAGCCGCGCAACCGGACTCGCGCAGCGCGGGAGCCAGGGCCATCCCGCGCCAAGCCGCGCGGCAACGCAAGTCCCCGCGCGTACGCGCGCGATTCGCACGGTCACGGTCAGGTGCGCGGCTCGCCCTGGCATGGCAAGGCCGCGGCGCGCGGCCGGTAGCTCGCGCCAGGACACCGTCGTCGGGCCGCGGCCTCACCGCGTTTCCAGGCCGCCGAAGCGCTGATAGAAATAGGGCGCCGCGGGAGGCAGGGGCCCCCTGCCGGCTTCGAGCATCATCGCCAGATGCTGCTCGGCGCAGCGATGCGTCTGGCGGTAGAAGTCCCGGCATAACGCATACGCGTCGCGCGCTGGCCAGCGCGGCGGCAGCATGGCCGCCGGCAGTTGCGGATCGTGCAAGGTCACCCGCCGGAATTCATGGATCAGCAGCGTGCGAACGACAAAACACTGTGCCGGGTCCGGGCCCGTGGAGTCGTCGCGGAAGAGTTCGACCACGCGGCGAAAGCGGGCGATAAACCGCCGGTAGTCGGCATCGAGACCTTCTAGGTCCCAGCATTGCTTGAGAAGCGCAGCCAGCGGCATCGCCGCGGGTTGCACTTCCCGGCTTCGCAGGAGAAGCACCCGGTGTGAGCGGCCGAGGGTGCGCACGATTTCCGCGGCGGTGGTCTGGCCGGTGCGCGCCGGCCGCGCATAGACGCCGGCGCCAATGGCCCCGAATCCTTCCCACGCCAGCTCCCGGCGCAACTTCCCGCGCTCGTCCCCGACAACCGGCGGAACGACGATCAAGTCCCAGCTGCCGTCCCACGCCTCCGAGGGGGCCGCATAGATGCGCCGATAGGCGTTTTCGAATCGGTGCCGACCCTGCGCAGTCAGCCGGTACAGGCTGCGGCGGCCGGTCTGCCGCTTGGCGAGCCAGCCCTCGCGACTGAGTCGATACACGCTGGTGCGCACCAGCCGCTCGTTGAGGCCGAGCGGCGCCAGCAGGCGAATAAGGCCCGACAGCCAGACCGATCCACCGTGCGGCGCCACCGCGTCGCCCCAGACGGTGGCGACCAGCGATTTAGCTCGAGGCGGCGCACGGTCCAGCTCACGGCTGATCCAGCGCCCGATGGCCGCGTTCGGCCGGCCGCTCATGGCCCCGGACGCGAGCACCGATTCGATACAGAAATTGCCACTATCATGCCAAAAGTGTATCGTTTTAAATCGTCCGCGAACAGACCGGGATCCGGCGCGGCGAGGAGGTATCCGATGTACGCGCAAATGATCGATACCGGTGCGAAAAAGCTTCGCTCACTCGAAGAGATGACGCCGGACGAGCGCGCGTTCCAGCAGCGCGTCGACGCGGACGTCAAGATTGAGCCGAAGGACTGGATGCCCGAGGCGTATCGCAAGACGCTGATCCGGCAGATCTCGCAGCATGCGCATTCGGAGATCGTCGGCATGCTGCCGGAGGGTAACTGGATCACGCGCGCGCCGACGCTCAAACGCAAAGCGATCCTCATGGCCAAGGTCCAGGACGAGGCTGGGCACGGTCTGTATCTCTACTGTGCCGCCGAGACGCTGGGCGTGTCGCGCGACCAGATGGTCGCCGACCTCCATTCCGGCAAGGCCAAGTACTCGAGCATATTCAACTATCCGACGCTTACCTGGGCGGACATCGGCGCGATCGGCTGGCTGGTGGACGGCGCGGCGATCATGAATCAGATTCCGCTGTGCCGCTGCTCGTTCGGTCCGTACTCGCGGGCCATGATCCGCGTCTGCAAGGAAGAGAGCTTTCACCAGCGGCAAGGCTTCGACATCATGATCAAGCTTTGCCGGGGAACGCCCGAGCAGAAGGCGATGGCGCAGGACGCGCTCAACCGGTGGTGGTGGCCGTCGCTGATGATGTTTGGTCCGCCCGACGCCAGCTCGGTGCATAGCGCGCAGTCCGCGCAATGGAAGATCAAGATCCTGTCGAACGACGAGCTGCGGCAGCGCTTCATCGACCAGACCGTGCCGCAGGCGGATTTTCTCGGCATCACCATGCCCGATCCGGATCTCAAGTGGAACGCCGAGCGCGGTCATTACGATTTCGGCGCCATCGACTGGAACGAGCTCTACGAGGTCGTCAAGGGCAACGGGCCGTGCAATCGAGATCGTCTGCGCGCCCGCGTCGAGGCCTGGGACAACGGCGCCTGGGTGCGCGACGCGGCGGTCGCCCATGCCGAAAAACAGCGGGACCGAAGGACAAGGCAAGCCGCATGAAACACTGCGCTGCGCAGAAAGCCGGAGACCGACATGAATGAATGGCCGTTGTGGGAAGTATTCATCCGCAGCCAGCACGGGCTCGCGCACAAGCACGTCGGCAGCCTGCATGCGACCGATGCGGAGATGGCGATCAAGAACGCGCGTGACGTCTACACGCGGCGCAACGAAGGCGTAAGCATCTGGGCCGTACGCTCCGCGGACATCGCGGCCAGCTCGCCAGGCGACAAAGAGCCGCTGTTCGAGCCGGCATCGAGCAAGGTGTACCGTCATCCGACGTTCTTTCCGATGCCCGACGAGGTCAAGCACATCTGAACATGGACGACGGTCGGACTCTGTTCGAATATCTGCTGCGCCTTGCCGACAGCGATCTGATCCTGGCACAGCGCCTGGGCGAATGGGTCGGGCATGGACCGGTGCTGGAAGAGGACATCGCGACGACCAACGTCGGTCTCGACCTGCTCGGCCAGTCGCGGCTGTGGTATGCGTATGCCGGCGAAGTCGAGGCTCGCTTTGCAGGGTCGGGTCGGAGCGAGGACGAGCTCGCGTTCCTGCGCGATGCTGGCGAATTCCGCAACCTGCTTCTGGTCGAGCAGCCGAACGGCAATTATGCCGATACGATGGCACGGCAGTTCTACTTCGACGCATGGCACGAGCTGTTGCTCGCGGCACTGGCGACCTCGGCGGATGCGCGGATGGCGGACATTGCGGCGAAGGCACTGAAGGAAGTTCGTTACCACGCCGAGCGCAGCGCCGACTGGATCATCCGTCTGGGCGACGGCACGGACGAGAGCCACGTGAAGATGCAGGCCGCCGTCGATGCATTCTGGATGTACACCGGTGAAATGTTCGAGGCGGACGCGATCGATGTCGAGCTGATCGATACCGGCGTCGCCTGCGATATCCGCACGCTGGCCACGCCATGGCGGCGGCGCATCGACGCGGTCTTCGGTGAGGCGACGCTTGACGTGCCGCAGGCAGAATGGATGCAAGGCGCCGGCGGACGCGGCGGACGGCAAGGTGTTCACACCGAGCACATCGGCCCGATGCTGGCGCAGATGCAGTGGCTGCAGCGCGCCTACCCCGGAGCGCAATGGTGAGCGCCGTCAGCGACGCCGCGGGCGGGCGGCTCACGATGGAGGCGATCTGGGCTGCGCTCGCCGCGGTTCCCGATCCGGAGATCCCCGTGATCTCGGTCGTCGATCTGGGTATCGTGCGCCAGGTCGCGTGGCGCGGCGACGAGTTGGTCGTGACGCTGACGCCGACCTATTCCGGGTGTCCGGCGACCGAGGTCATCGCCGCGGATGTCGCCGCGGCGCTGGTCAAGGCGGGAGTGCGCGGCGCGCGGATCGAAACGCGACTCGCGCCCGCCTGGACGACCGACTGGATCGCAGCCGCGGCGAAAGCGCGGCTTGCGGACTATGGGATCGCCCCTCCGGGCCCCCGCTCCGGCGCGCAGGCCATCGATATCACCGGCCTTCGTCGCCGCGATCCGGCGCCGCAGATTCCGTGCCCGCGCTGTGGCTCGATTCGCACGCGCGAGCTTTCGCGCTTCGGTGCAACGCCGTGCAAAGCACAGCATCGTTGCGACGATTGTCTCGAGCCTTTCGATTACTTCAAGCCGCACTAGCAGCGGGCACGTCGATCAGCCGGTAAGCCGAGTTCGCGTTGAGCAAATTTCACCCACTGACCATTGCGTCGGTCGCGCGCGAAACCCGCGACGCGATCGCGGTGACCTTCGACGTCCCCCAGGCCTTGCGTGACGTGTTCCGGTTCCAAGCGGGTCAGCATCTGACCCTGCGCACCCGGATCGGATCCGACGACGTGCGCCGCTCGTACTCGATCTGTTCGGCGGTGCAGGACGGGAGCCTGCGCGTGGCCGTCAAAAAGGCTCCGGGAGGCGTGTTCTCGACCTGGGCCAACGAGCAGATCGCCGTGGGCCAGACGATCGAAGTCATGCCGCCGCTGGGCCATTTCAACGTGCCGCTGGCCGAGAGCAACCGCAAGCACTACCTGGGATTCGCGGCCGGCAGCGGCATCACCCCGCTGCTGTCGATCGTGAAGACGACGCTGGTGACCGAGCCGCACAGCCGGTTCACGCTGTTCTACGGCAATCGGTCCTCCAGCGCCGTCATGTTCCGCGAGGAGCTCGCGGATCTCAAGGACCGCTTCCTCGACCGATTCAGCCTGATCTACGTGATGAGCCGGGAGCCGCAGGACATCGACATCCTCAACGGCCGCATCGACCGCAAGAAGGCCGACGCGCTGATCGAGCACTGGGTCGATCTGGCCGATATCGACACGGCATTCGTCTGCGGACCCGACGGCATGATGCAGGCGGTCGCCGAATCGCTGCAGGCGCATGGGATGCCCAGGTCGCGGATCAAGATCGAGCTCTTCGCCGCCAGCATTCCCAAGCACCAGCACAAGCCCCAGCAGGCGGCGGAGGGGACCCGTGCCGAGTGCGAGGTGACGATCATCATCGACGGTTCGGTGCGACAATACACACTCGAGAAAACCAAGGAGAATATCCTCGACGCCGCACTGCAGCGCGGAATTGAGCTGCCGTACTCTTGCAAAGGCGGCGTGTGCTCGACCTGCCGCGCCAAGCTGGTCGAGGGCGAGGTCGACATGGACGTCAATTTCGCGCTCGAAGACTACGAGGTCGCGCGCGGATTCATCCTCTGCTGCCAGAGCTACCCGGTCACCGACAAGGTCGTCGTCGACTTCGATCAGGGAGCGTAGGCTTGCAGCGACGGCACCCGCACGGGGTCCACCGGTTTTGTTGAATGAATTCAGGAGAGCACGCCGTGTCACATCCGCTATTCGAGCGCCACCGCGCGCTGCTGGAACGGGCGCTGAAGGCGATCGCCGAGCGCGGCTACTGGTCGCCGTTTCCCGAGTCGCCGAGCCCGAAGGTCTACGGCGAAGGGTCCGCCGACGCCGGCAAGGCGGCGTTCGACGCGCTTGCGAACAGGCCGTATCCGATCAGCTTGCCCGGAACCATCGGCAGCGTCGGGGGCGAACGCTCGCCGTACGGGATCGAGCTGGGAATTACCTATCCCCGCGTCGATCTCGACCCGCTGTTTGCGGCCATCGCCGTCGCGGAAAAGACGTGGCGCAAAGCGGGCCCCGAAGCCTGGGTCGGCGTTTCGCTGGAGATCCTCACGCGCATCAACAAGAAGAGCTTCGAGATCGCGCATGCGGTCATGCATACGACCGGGCAGGCGTTCGTGATGTCGTTCCAGGCCGGCGGTCCGCATGCGCAGGATCGAGGGTTGGAGGCCGTCGCCTACGCATGGGACGAGATGCGGCGCATTCCGGCGAGCGCCTATTGGGAAAAGCCCCAGGGAAAGAACGAGCCGTTGAAAATGGAAAAGCGCTACGCGATCGTGCCGCGCGGCGTCGGGTTGGTGATCGGCTGCAACACTTTTCCCACGTGGAACGGCTATCCGGGCTTGTTCGCGAGCCTCGCCACCGGCAATGCGGTGATCGTCAAGCCGCATCCGAATGCCATCCTGCCGCTGGCGATTACCGTGCAGATTGCACGCGAAGTCCTGACGGAAGCCGGTTTCGATCCGAACGTCGTGATCTTGGTCGCGCATCAGGCCGACGACGATACCGCGCAAACGCTCGCGTTACGCCCCGAGGTCAAGCTGATCGATTTCACCGGCAGCAGCGCCCACGGCGCATGGTTGGAACGCAACGCGCAGCAGGCGCAGGTGTTCACGGAAAAGGCGGGAGTCAACCAGATCGTCATCGACTCCGCCGACGATTTCGCCGGCGTCGCGCGCAATATCGCCTTTTCGCTGACGCTCTATACCGGCCAGATGTGCACGGCGCCGCAGAACATCTACGTACCCCGGGGAGGCATCGACACCGCCGACGGCCATTTGTCGCTCGACCACGTCGCACAAGGCCTGGCGGCCGCGGTGCAGAAGCTCGTCGGCGACCCGGCGCGCGCGGTGGAAATTCTGGGTGCCGTGGTCAACGATGGCGTCGCGGAGCGCATTCACGCGGCGCGCTCGCTGGGCGCCGTCGTGCACGACAGCCAGTCGATCACCCATCCGCAATTCCCGGACGCCCGCATCGCGACGCCGCTCATCGTCAAGCTCGACGCCACCGACGACGCCAAGTACCTCAAGGAATGGTTTGGGCCGATAGCGTTCGTCATCGCTACCGATGGCACCGCGCAAAGTCTCGACATCGCCAGGCGTGCCGTAGTGGACCATGGCGCCCTGACCTTGTCGCTCTACACCAACCGGCCGGACGTGATCGAGGAGACCGTGGCGCTGGCGGAGGAAACGGGCGTGGCCTTGTCGATCAACCTGACCGGCGGGGTGTTTGTCAATCAGTCGTCCGCTTTTTCCGATTACCACGGCACGGGCGCCAATCCCGCGGCCAACGCGGCGCTGACCGATGCGGCGTTCGTCGCCGGCCGCTTTCGCGTCGTGCAGCACCGGTTGCACGTGGCGGCGGCGCCGCAATGAGCTACGACCATATCCTTTTCGAGATCGGCGACGGGATCGCCCGGCTGACCTTGAACCGGCCGGAGCGGCTCAATAGCTTCAACGATGCAATGCATGCCGAGGTGCGCGACGCGATCGGCCGCGTGCGTGCCGAACCCTCGACGCGTGTGCTGCTGGTGACCGGAGCAGGGCGGGCATTCTGTGCCGGGCAGGACTTGGCTGACCGCGCCGTTGCTCCCGGCCAGGAGCCGGTGGATCTCGGCGCGTCGATCGAACGCAACTACAAGCCTTTGGTGCTTGCGCTGCGCGCGCTGCCCTTGCCCGTCGTCTGCGCGGTGAATGGTGTCGCGGCGGGGGCTGGGGCAAACATCGCGTTCGCCTGCGACATCGTCGTGGCCGCGAAATCGGCCAGCTTCGTGCAGGCATTCAGCAAGATCGGACTGGTTCCCGACTCGGGGGGCACCTATCTGCTGCCGCGGCTGGCGGGCACCGCGCGGGCGATGGGCATGGCATTGTTCGGGGACAAGCTGGCGGCGGAGCAGGCGGCGAACTGGGGTTTGATCTGGCGCTGCATCGACGACGCCGAATTCCCGGCTGCGGTCGACGCCATGCTCAGGCAATTGGCGAGCGCGCCGACGCGCGGCCTCGGCGCGACCAAGCAGGCGATTTATTCCGCCGCTGGCCATACTCTCGAAACGCAACTCGATCTCGAGCGCGACCTGCAGCGCGAACTCGGGCGCAGCGCCGACTATCGCGAAGGCGTCGCCGCGTTCGCCGCGAAGCGTCCGCCGAGATTCGTCGGGAAATGACCGGAGATTGACGCCGATGGGCGAGCATCATCCCGCGGCGACCCCCGAGGAGGCGCAGGCCCTGGCGGACCGCGTGGCCGAGGTCATGTACGCGAGAGACGTCGCTTCGCGGACGCTGGGCATCCGCATCGTAAGAGTCGGGGCGGGTCGTGCGGAGCTCTGTATGCGGGTGCGCGGCGACATGCTCAACGGACACCGCATCTGCCATGGGGGCTTCATTTTCTCGCTGGCCGACAGTGCCTTTGCTTTCGCCTGCAACAGCTACAACCTGACGACCGTGGCATCGGGCTGCACGATCGAATTCGTCGCGCCCGCGCGCGAGGACGACGTGCTCACGGCGGTCGCCCGCGAGCGCAGCGCCAGCGGCCGCACGGGCGTGTACGATATCGAAGTGACCGACCAGAACGGCACCGCGATCGCTTTTTTCCGCGGCAAGTCGTACCGGATCAAGGGTCACGTGCTCGACGGCGCCGGGTAGCGAGGCGAGCAAAGGAGATTGGCATGTCCGTGAGGAAGCCCGCGCCGGGCGATCTCGAGCCGATCGAAACGGCGAGCCTCGACCAGTTGCAGGCGCTGCAGCTCGAGCGACTGCGCTGGTCGCTTGCGCACGCCTACGAGCATGTCGCGCATTACCGCAAGGCGTTCGATGCTGCCGGCGTCCATCCGCGCGACTGCCGGTCGCTCGACGACCTCTCCCGTTTCCCGTTCACCGTCAAAACCGATCTGCGAGACAATTATCCCTTCGGAATGTTCGCCGTGCCGCGCGAGCAGGTTGTCCGCATCCATGCTTCCTCGGGGACGACCGGCAAGCCGACCGTTGTCGGATACACGCGCGACGACGTCGACACCTGGGCGAACCTGATGGCCCGCTCGATCCGTGCCGCGGGCGGCCGCGCCGGCGACATGATTCATGTCTCGTACGGCTACGGCTTGTTCACCGGCGGTCTGGGCGCGCACTACGGCGCCGAGCGGCTCGGCGCCACCGTGATTCCGATGTCCGGTGGACAGACGGAGAAGCAGGTACAGCTCATCCAGGACTTCAAGCCCAACATCATCATGGTGACGCCGTCGTACATGCTCGCGATCGCGGAGGAGATGGAGCGACAGGGCGTCGACCCGGCGAAAACGTCGCTCGAAATAGGCATTTTCGGCGCCGAGCCCTGGACGGCGACCATGCGCCAGGCAATCGAGACGAAGCTCGACATGGATGCGATCGACATCTACGGCTTGTCCGAAGTGATGGGGCCGGGCGTCGCGCAGGAATGCATCGAAACCAAGGACGGCCTGACGATCTGGGAAGACCACTTCTATCCGGAGATCATCGACCCCGAGACCGGTCGGGTCCTGCCGGATGGCGAAAAGGGCGAGCTGGTGTTGACCTCGCTCACCAAGGAAGCGCTGCCGATGGTCCGGTACCGAACGCGCGATCTGACCCGACTGCTACCGGCCAGCGCGCGGTCGATGCGGCGGATGGAAAAAATTACCGGACGCTCCGATGACATGATCATCATCCGCGGCGTGAATATGTTTCCGACGCAGGTCGAGGAGCTGATACTCAAGGAAGACGCGCTGGCACCGCACTACCAGCTCGAGATCAGCCGCCCCAAGGCGCTGGACGAACTCACCGTTCTGGTCGAGCGCGCTCCGGGCGCAGGCGGCGCCGATGGTGACGCAGCCGGCGCGAAGCTGGCGCACCATATCAAGAGCCTGATCGGCGTCAGTGCCGCGGTGCGGGTGGTGCAAAGTGGCGGCATCGAACGCTCGTTGGGCAAGGCCAAGCGCGTCATCGACAAGAGACCGAAATAGGAATCCGAATGAACGACAAGAAATTCGCTTCCCAGGCCGACCTGGAAGCCAAGAAGGTGAGCTTCGACAGGCTTTCCGATCATGCCTACGCATATACGGCCGAAGGCGACCCGAATACCGGAATCGTTGTCGGCGACGATGCGATCATGGTCATCGACACGCAGGCGACGCCGGTGATGGCGCAGGACGTGATCGGCCACATCCGAAAGGTGAGCGACAAGCCGATCCGCTACGTCGTGCTGTCCCACTACCATGCAGTGCGCGTGCTGGGCGCATCGGGCTACGCGGCCGAGCACGTCATCGCCAGCCGCGATACCTACGATCTGATCGTCGAGCGCGGCGAAGCCGACATGAAAAGCGAGATCGAGCGTTTTCCGCGACTGTTCCAGGCCGTCGAATCCGTACCGGGCCTGACATGGCCGACGCTGGTATTCGAAAAGCGCATGACGCTCTGGCTCGGCAAGCTGCAGGTCGAGATCATGCAACTGGGGCGTGGGCACACCAAAGGCGACATCGTCGTCTGGCTGCCGCAGGAGCGGATACTTTTTTCGGGCGACCTGGTGGAATACCAGACGACGCCTTATACGGGTGATGCCTATCTGTGCGACTGGCCGGCGACGCTCGATGCGATTGCCGCGTTGCGGCCGGCGAAGCTCGTGCCCGGCCGAGGCGCAGCGCTGCAGACCGAGGCCCAGGTCGCGGCCGGTCTCGACGGCACGCGGGGTTTCATCACCGAAATGTTCAGCGCGGTGAAGGCAGGCGCTGCGGGAGGCAAGGATCTGCGCACGGTCTACAAGGAGACCTATGCGGCGCTGAAGCCCAAGTTCGGCGACTGGGTGATATTCGATCACTGCATGCCGTTCGACGTGACGCGGGCCTATGACGAAGCGACCCGATACCGCGATCCGCGCGTCTGGACGGCGCAGCGCGACAAGGAGATGTGGGAGGCGCTGGAAGGCTAGTGCTCGAGTCACCCGAGGCCGTGAAGACCTACACGCACCCGGTGTATCCCTATGTTGGCCGCGCCGCCGCTGGCGAAAGACGCCATTGGCCGGTGATCGTCGCCGGCGCCGGACCGGTCGGCTTGACCGCCGCGATCGACCTCGCGCTACATGGCGTTGATGTGCTGCTGGTCGACGAAGACGATACCGTCAGCGTCGGTTCTCGTGCGATCTGCTGGTCGAAGCGTACGCTCGAGATTCTCGATCGGCTGGGCTGCGCCGAGCGGCTGGTGCAAAAAGGCGTCGGCTGGTGCGTTGGCCGCGTCTTCTTTCGCGACGAGCAGGTGTATGAATTCAACCTGCTGCCGGGCCTCGGCCACCGCCGGCCGGCGTTCATCAACCTGCAGCAGTACTGGGTCGAGCAGTTTTTGGTGGAACGGCTTGGCGAGCTTGCGCAGGCGGAAGTTCGCTGGCGCAGCCGAGTCGTCGGCGTCGAGCAAGGCAACGACGGAGTTTGGCTGCGCATCAGCGCGCCCGATGGCGAATACGCGGCGCGCTGCGACTGGCTGATTGCCGCAGACGGCGCACGCAGCCCGATTCGCGGCATGCTCGGGCTCGAATGCGAAGGACAGGTCTTCCACGACCGCTTCCTGATAGCCGACATCCATATGAGCTCCGGCTTTCCGGCCGAGCGGCGATTCTGGTTCGATCCGCCCTTCCACCGCAATCAGTCGGCCTTGCTGCATCGCCAGGCCGATGACGTATTGCGAGTCGATTTCCAGCTCGGATGGGACGCCGATCCGGAGGCCGAAAAACAGCCCGAACGCATCGTTCCGCGGATCCGTGCCATGCTGGGCGAATCCGTCCCATTCGAGATCGAGTGGGCGAGCGTCTATACGTTCCAATGCCGGCGCATGCGCTCGTTCCGGCACGGCCGGACGCTATTCGCCGGCGACGCGGCTCACCTGGTATCGCCATTCGGCGCGCGCGGCGCGAATTCCGGCGTCCAGGACGCCGACAATCTCGTCTGGAAGCTCGCGATGGTGCTGTCCGGTCAGGCACCCGAGCGACTGCTCGACAGCTACGATGCCGAGCGCAGTTACGCCGCCGACGAGAACATCCGGCATTCGACACGAAGCACCGATTTCATCACGCCGAAGAGCAACATCAGCCGGACCTTTCGCGACGCCGTGCTGGGACTGGCCAAGCGCCATGCGTTCGCGCGAGAGCTTGTCAACAGCGGCCGGCTGTCGCTCCCGGCCACATTGACGGCATCGCCGCTCAACACGCAGGACCTTGCGGCGGACGGCTTCGCCGGCGGACCGGCCCCGGGGGCAGCCGCCATCGACGCTCCAGTGCTCGGCCCGAGCGGCGGCTGGCTCCTCGGCTATCTCGACCGAGGATTTACGCTGCTCTGCTTCGGGCCCGCGGCGCCGGGGGAGACGATCGCAACGCTCGGCCGGGACGCCATCCCCTGCACGGTGGTCCAGGTCGGCGATGCTCCGACGGCCGGCACCTGCCTGATCGAAGACACGGAAGGCCTGGTGGCCGGACGCTACGATGCGAGGCCCGGCACCTGTTACCTGCTGCGGCCCGACCAGCACGTCTGCGCTCGCTGGCGAGCGTTCGACCTTGGTGCAGTCCGCGCGGCGATTGCTTGCGCCGTCGGCGAGCCTGCGCAAGCGGCGAAGGCAGCGGCATGACGGCGCTCAACACGCAACCGAACCTGATGGCGCCCGACGACTTCTATCAGGATCTGATCGATGCCCATCGCGATCTGAACGATGAGCAGAGCGCAATTTTCAATGCGCGATTGATCCTCCTGCTGGCCAATCACATCGGCGATCGAACGGCCTTGCGCGAGGCGATCGCCGCGGCACGCCACGACCTGGGCGCGGTAAAATAAAGTCCAGGCGGCGCGACAAGGCCGCAGCGAGGCTAGGGCCTGTTAACACTATGGACACAAACGCGTTGCGTCGCCGAAAACGCCGAGCGCAAGGCGCAAAGGTGAAGGCGGGCAAGGTGCCCGGCGAGACTTTGCAACGCCGCGATCGGCGTTTTCGGCAGCAACCCGAAGGGAACGGGTGGCCTGGGGCGCCACTCATCGTTGCCGTCCTCACCAAGACCTCTAGTCTTGGCTTCGTCCTGCGCCTCGATTGGCGCCCCAGGCTACCTGTTCGCGTATGCGCCCATAGCGTTAACAGGCCCTAGGATGACGACCAAGACCACCGAACGCGGAGACCGCGGCGTCGGCACCGCGCCGGCGGTGGGCACGCCGCTGGCCGATGCCGCTATCGCCTACCAAACAGGCTTCGGTAACGAATTCGCCAGCGAAGCGCTGCCGGGCGCACTGCCCGAGGGCCAGAATTCTCCACAGCGCGCGCCGTACGGACTGTACGCCGAGCAGCTATCGGGAACGGCGTTCACCGCGCCGCGCGCGGCGAACCGGCGCGCGTGGCTGTACCGCATCCGGCCGGCCGCCGTGCACGAGCCTTTCCGCCGCATCGCCGGCGGCCGCATTGAAAGCCGCTTCGATCAATTGCCCACACCGCCCGACCAGCTACGCTGGGATCCGCTGCCGATGCCTGCCGCCGCGACGCCGACCGACTTCGTCGATGGTCTCGTGACCATGGCCGGCAACGGTGCGCCGGCCGCACAGGACGGCTGCGCCATTCATCTGTACGCCTCCAACCGCTCGATGCGCGATCGCTTCTTCTACGACGCCGATGGCGAGCTGCTGATCGTGCCCCAGCAGGGAAGCCTCCGCGTCGACACCGAGCTCGGGCGCATCTGCGTCTCGCCTCAGGAAATCGTCGTGATTCCGCGCGGCGTGCGTTTCAGGGTCGAGCTGCTCGAAGGCGAGGCACGTGGCTACGTCTGCGAAAATTTCGGGACGCCGTTCAAGCTGCCCGACCTCGGCCCCATCGGCGCGAACGGGCTTGCCAATCCACGCGACTTTCTGACGCCTACCGCCTGGTACGAGGACCGGGACGGCCGCTTCGAGCTGATCGCGAAATTCATGGGTAACCTCTGGTCCGCCGCGATCGACCATTCGCCGCTCGATGTCGTCGCCTGGCACGGCAACTACGCGCCGTACAAATACGACCTACGCCGTTTCAACACGATCGGGTCGACCAGCTTTGACCATCCCGACCCGTCGATCTTCCTGGTACTGCAGTCGCCAAGCGATACGCCTGGCGTCGACAAGATCGACTTCGTCATTTTCCCGCCGCGCTGGCTTGCGATGGAGCATACGTTCCGCCCGCCGTGGTTCCACCGCAATGTCGCCAGCGAGTTCATGGGCCTGATCGAGGGCGTCTACGATGCGAAGGCCGAAGGCTTCCTTCCGGGCGGGGCGAGCCTGCACAACTGCATGAGCGGACACGGTCCCGACGCCGAGACCTTCGCGCGCGCGTCCCGCGCCGACACCTCGCAACCGCAGCGCATTGCCGACACCATGGCGTTCATGTTCGAGACGCGCACCGTCATCCATCCGACGCGTTACGCGCTGGAATCGGCACAACGCCAGCCCGAGTACTACCGCTGCTGGGCGGGACTTGCCCGTCATTTCGATCCGGACAGACCGTGAAGACCCGATGAGCGAATCCTACGAGAACATCGTCGTCGAGACGCGGGACCGGGTCGGCATCGTCCGCCTCAACCGGCCGCAACGGATGAATGCGCTGAACGACGCGCTGGCCGCCGAGCTCGGTCGCGCACTCGCCGCGTTCGACAGGGATGCCGCGGTCAGTGTGGTCGTCATCACCGGCAACGACAAGGCGTTCGCCGCTGGCGCCGACATCGGCGCGATGGCCGAATGGGATTACCAGAAGGTCTATGCCGACAACTACATCATGAGCTGGGAATCGGTGCGTGCGACGCGCAAGCCGGTGATCGCCGCGGTGGCAGGCTACGCGCTCGGAGGGGGATGCGAGCTGGCGATGATGTGCGATCTGATCATCGCCGCGGATACGGCCAAGTTCGGCCAGCCGGAAGTAACCATCGGGACAATGCCGGGGTTGGGCGGAACGCAGCGATTGCCGCGTGCCGTGGGCAAGGCCAAAGCGATGGACTGGTGTCTCACCGGGCGCATGATCGACGCGCAGGAAGCCGAGCGCGCCGGCCTGGTCGCCCGCGTCGTTCCCGCGGACAAGTTACTCGACGAGGCGCTGGCCGTTGCGACCAAGATGGCCGGCTACTCGCTGCCGGTGCTGCTCAAGATCAAGGAAGCGATCAACCGCGCGTACGAATCTTCACTGTCGGAGGGGCTACTGGCCGAACGACGCGAATTCCACGCGACCTTCGCGCTCGACGATCAGAAGGAAGGCATGCGCGCGTTCGTCGAAAAGCGCAAGCCGAACTTCAAGCACCGCTGAACCACACCGTGCGGCGGCAAGGTCGTCGTTCGCGCACCCCAAAGACGCCGACTCAGAGCAGCGGCCCCAGCAGGCGGGCCATATTCTCGGCCACCTTGAACACTGCCGGCCGCTGCGACCACCCGGAAAGGTCGAGCATCTGCCCTTCGCGCAGATAGCGCGACTGCTCGCGTGCCAAGCTGGCACACACGCTGGCGTCGTAAAGCAGCACGACGATCTCGGCGTTGAGGGCAAACGAGCGCACGTCCAGATTCGACGAGCCGATCCAGGCGATGCTATCGTCGATCGTCACGTGCTTCGCGTGCAAGAAACGCTTGCCGTAGCAGCAGATCCGGACTCCTGAGCTCAGCAGCTCCTCATAATAGGAGCGCTGCGCCAGGCAGACGAGGATCTGATCCATCTGCAACGGGACGACCAGCGTCACCTCGATGCCGCGCAGCACGGCGGTCTGCAAAGCCTGCAGCAGCGCCTCGTCGGGCACGAGGTAGGGCATCGTGATGACGATGCGATGCCCCGCCGCATGGATCAGCGACACGATCAGGCGCTGGGTGTTTTCACGGGGATAGCCGGGACCGCTGGGGAGCGTCTGCGCGATTACGTTGCCGGCAATTCTCGGATCGGGAAAGTAGCGCACGTCGC
The DNA here is from genome assembly GCA_036493675.1 of Casimicrobiaceae bacterium. Classification (GTDB taxonomy): domain Bacteria; phylum Pseudomonadota; class Gammaproteobacteria; order Burkholderiales; family Casimicrobiaceae; genus PALSA-1003. The sequence goes on along the minus strand of DASXPJ010000041.1, from coordinate 64,467 downwards.
CCAGAACCTCGCCCGTCTCGACATACCAGTCCTCGACAAATACCGCCTGCAGCTCGAGCGCGATCGGGCCACCCAGGCGCACGTTGAGTTCCTCGTAGGTCAGTCCACGCTTGAAAGTCGCGTCCACCAGGTTCTGCGAACCGGTGTATGCGATGCGGCCGTCGATCACCGCGATCTTGCGGTGGTTACGCAAATCGATCCGGCCCGTACGGCGACGGAAGAAGCCGACGCGCATCGTCTCCTCGGCCAGAATGCCCGCCGCGAGGAGCCGCGGCAGCATGCGGCCGAAATCGGGGCGTGACCCGAGCGAATCGGCCAGCAGGCGACAGACGACACCGCGGTCCACGGCCCGCGCGAGCGCGTCGACGATCCGCGCCGTCGTGCCATCGTCTGCGACGATATAGAACAGCAGGTGGACATGATCGCGTGCCATATTGATGTCGGCGATCAGCCGGTCGATCGTACCGTCGTAGTCGGCGAGGATCTCGGCCGAATTGCCGCCGAGGATCGGCAGGCGGCCCAGGTTCTCCGCGAGGGTCACCGCGCGGTCGAGCGACGGGCCGAGTTGCGGATGGAAAATATTGGGATCGCGACCGAGGCGCTCGTACGCCGGCTTGGACAGCGCCGTGAACTCGACATGGCGCTGGATGCGCCAAGCCGGCAATGTCGGCCGGCCGATGAGCAGATACAAGGCGATGCCGACGGCAGGCTCGAAGAAAATCAGCAGAAGCCAACCCTTCGCCGCTTCGGGTGAGCGTCGGAATGGCACGACGACGATCATCGCGATACGCACCGCCCATTCGGCGGCAAAGAAAACATTGACCCAGAAGGTCTGGTCGGTGAGAAGCGCGGGCATATCCTGGCAGCCGGTGCGTTTCAAGGTGATGACGCGGCCATCGTGCCTGTACAGCGGGCATTGTCGTCAGCGATTCTACGCAAGTTTGCGTGGCGCGATCGGGTCCGGTCGGTGACCGTCGGGCCGGAGTCCCACGATCGTCGCGATGGTACGATGGTGCTGCCGTTACGGCGTGTGCACGAGCGCGTGCCGTAACGTATCAATCACATCCACGGCGAGGAACCAAGATGAAACTCAAGGAAAGGCGCGCGATCGTGACCGGTGCGGCCAGCGGAATCGGCAGGGAAATCGCGACGACCTTCGCGCGGGAAGGCGCGCAGGTCGCCATCGCCGACCTGAACCCGGTCGCGGCGGAGGCCTGCGCCGAGGCGATCCGCGCGGCAGGAGGTCGTGCAATCGGGGTCGCGATGGATGTGACCGACGAACAAGCCGTCAACGACGGCGTGGCGGCGGTGGTCGCCGCGCTTGGTGGTGTCGACATACTGGTCAGCAACGCCGGCATTCAGATCGTGCATCCGCTGGAGGAATTCAGCTACGCCGAGTGGAAGAAGCTGCTGGCGATTCATGTCGACGGCGCGTTCCTTACTACCCGCGCGTGCCTGCCGCACATGTATGGGTCGAAGCGCGGCGGCAGCATCATCTACATGGGATCGGTGCACTCGAAGGAAGCTTCGCTGCTCAAGGCGCCCTACGTCACCGCCAAGCACGGCCTGATCGGCTTGGCCAAGGTCGTCGCGAAGGAAGGCGCCACGCGTGGCGTGCGAGCCAATGTCATTTGTCCCGGCTTCGTGCGTACGCCGCTGGTCGAAAAGCAGATACCGGAACAGGCGCGAACGCTTGGCATCTCCGAAGAGGACGTGATCCGAAAGATCATGCTCAAGGATACCGTCGACGGCGAGTTCACGACCTTGCAGGATGTCGCCGAGGTCGCGTTGCTCTTTGCGTCGTTTCCGTCCAACGCGCTGACCGGCCAGTCGCTGGTCGTCAGCCACGGCTGGTTCATGCAGTAGCGACCGGCGCCGCCAATCGAGGCACCGAGGGAGACGACGCGCATCGTCGCGACGCTGGCGCCTGCATCGGCCGGTGCCGGTGCGCGACCGTCAAGTGCAGCAGGCCTTGGTGCCGGAGTCGACCCGCGGCGAGCAACCACAGCCCGGCACGGGCTCATCGCGGGCGACTACGGGAGCGCTACTCAAGGTGTGAAAAGTCTCCCAGGCGACGCCCGACGGGTCGGTTACCCAATACTTGTCGGATCGCGCGTAACAGCAGTCGGCGTTCTTTTCGGCGACAAGGTGCTGGTCCGCGGCCTGGAGCTGCGCTTCCATCGCGTCGAGCTCGGGGGCGCTGTCGACCTGAAAGCCGAGATGATCGATCCCGCCCCCGCCAGCGTGTGCCGAGATCGCGAAGTTGAGGCGCGGATCTTCCAGCATCCATTTCGCGTAATCGGCCTTCCGCACCGTCGGTTCGGCCGCGAACAGGGTCGAATAAAAGGCAATGCTTGCAGCCAGGTCCGGCACCGCAACATGGACATGAAATCGTTTCATGCGACGCTCCTTTTGGGTCGTACGCTCGGCTTGGGCGCGGCGAATACCGCGACCCCTCTTGCGCATGCGGGTGGGCAATCCGATGAATAAGCGGCCGGGAAATCGGCGCCGCCGGCGCCGCAGCAGTTCTCGCTCAAATAGGCGAGGAGCTGGCGCATGACGCCAAAATCGGTGGAGTAGCGGATAGAACGCCCCTGCGGTCGCGCCGTCACCAGGCCTGCGCCCGCCAGCTCCTTGACGTGGAAGGAAAGGGTGGCCGGCGGCAGGGCGAGCTTCCTGCCGATATCGCCGGCGGCCAGCCCTTCCGGTCCCTGCTCGACCAGCGCGCGATAGATGCGCAGACGGGTTTCTTGTGCCAGCGCCGCCAAGGCACGCAGTGCGTTAGGCGTTTCCACGTTTCCAGAATAATGGAAACATATAGGAGTGTCAAGCCTGTTCTAGCCTGCTGACAATCGCCAGATCAGCCAGGGAACACCCGTCAGACCCAGGGCTGCCCAGGCGGCCATGGCCCACGCGCTCGCGCCGCGCCGTGTGGGCAGAAGGTCTGGGTCGCGCAGCTCCGGCGGAAACGGACGTGGCGGCACCGGGATGATTTTCGCCTCGCTGCGGTCGGCGGGCAGCCGCGCGGCGTATTCGCGCCTCGTGACCACGGCGTAGTCGCCCCACGCGCGGCTGGAAGGCAACTGGGGAATACGTAGCCACAGCATGGCGACGATGTCCTCGACGAGCATCGTCTCGAACGGTGCGAGATCGCGTGCCGTTTTCCCGGTCGCAAGCGCGAGCAGATCCGCCGCGCACTCCTCGAAAGCCGCAGCCGGAAACACGCGCGTGCGATCTTCGCTCAAGTAATCGAAGGTCTGCTGCGCCTTGACCATGCTCCGCTCGTGAATCGCGAACCAAGGCATCCCCAGCCATGCGAGCGTTCGGCTCGTCGGCCCCCGCGCACGAACATTCCAACCGAGCGTGCGAAGGGCGTCGACGCTGATGCCCGCGCAGTTCATCGTCACGTTTCCATAGGCGAGTTGATGGCGGTAGAACTGGTTGTAGACGCGGTTGAGCCCCCCTTGCAGGTGGCTTGCGGTCCTCTCCCGATCCAGGACGGCGACCATCAGATGCGAGGGCCGGTACCACGCCTGGCCGCTGTTCAGGTCGGTCAGATACCGATCGAGGGGCACCGGCGCGGCGATGATGCCTTTTTCGCTGAACAGATCGAGCGTATAGAAGTTGTTGGCGAGCCAGTCGTCGATCGCGCCGTTGGGACCAACGCGGCCGGTCACGACCGCGAAATGGCCGCCGTGCGCTTCGTCGTCGTCGCCTTGCGCGCCGTTGAGCATGACCGCCAGCGCGGGCTTCCCGGCGCAATCGCGGGCCGCGCCGGGGGTTCGCTCCCACAGCGTTGTCGCGGCGAACCCGCTCAGCGCGCCGCCGCGAGGGTCGGCGCGCAACAGCGCGCGTATCCCCTCGGGGGTCGCCGCGACGGCGTCGGCCGCGGGGGAGTCTGGCGCATTCGCCTCGAGCCGAAAATCCTCGGGCCATATCGAACGTGCGGTAAACGTGTCGTCGTCCATGTCACCGCGAACCTTGAGCGGCCTGGCGGCAAGAAAAGCGACCGAGGCAGCGTTGTAATACGAACGGTTCAGCGGAATTTTATCTACGACCTCGAACGATATCGTGTCACCTGTCGCGGTGATGCGCGAACCGCTCGCGTCGAGCCGCGCGCCGCGAAGTTCCGCCGGCGAGCCTATCCAGATCAGCGAAGGACGATCGGGGGGCGTCCCCGGCGCATCGGCCGCCGACCAGCGCCTGACGTCGTCGAATGCGTTCACGCCACGGGCAAATCCCGAAACGGGAATGCCCGGCTTCGGCACGGCGATGGTCTCGTCGCGGAAATACCAAAGAGCCTGCGGCAGGACGCCACAATCGACGCAGTGGCCATCGGTCAGACGAAAATCGCCGGCGTGGTACAGGCCGATGTTGCCCGACCACTGCGTCGTACGGCGATCGATCACGTCGTGCTCAGACCTTGGCCGGCGAGCTGACGTCGCCACGCACCGCATGCCGCGGAAGCGGCGCGACGACGGCGTCGGCGCGGCGCGGCGATGCAATCGCGTTGCGCCACGTTGGATGCGCATCGGGCGAGGTCCACACCCGCCAGTGCAGGCGGGACAACGCGATCGGGTCTCCAAGCAAACGAAGTTTCGACGCGGCGCTCAAGGCCTCCGGGCCTTCGACGAGCGCGAGATCGACCTTTTGCAGGCGATGGTTCTGCATGCGCTCGGTACGGGTGAACCGCGCGACCGCCGCCGCGCACGCCAGCGCATTGGTCGCGGGGTCGACGACCGCGTCGACGAAGCCCGGCGGCGGCGGCGCTGCAGCGATCGATCGCATCATCGCGCGGATTTCCTCCGGTGGCCGGCTTTCCTCGGGTATCAGGAACAGCCTCGCAGCGCGCAGCCGGCGGCCCAGCCCGAACCGGCTGGTGTAGACGGACAGCGGTATGGAAAGCATCAACGCGCCGACGATCGGCAATAACCACCAGAGAAACGACGGATTGAGCCAGTACACGCCGGCGGCCCAAAGCACGCCGAGCAGCGTGTGCGCGCCGTGGCGGCGCAACGCTTCGCGCCAGGTGGTTTCCGCATCCTCGCGCGCGGGAGACTTCCATTGTATGGCCCAGCCGACAAAGGCGCCGACCACGAACTGCGAGTGGAAGAGCATGCGTATCGGAGCAAGCAAAGCAGATATCCAAAACTCTCCCAGCAGACCGATGGCGAGACGAGCACTGCCTCCATAATCGGCGGCGCCGCGCACCATGATGAGCAGGGCGCCGAGCACCTTCGGCAGGAACAGAAGGATGGCGGTTGCCGAGAAAAGTGCGATCGCCCACTCCGGGTGCCATTCGGGCCACAACGGAAAGAGCTGAAAGGGCTCGGTGAAATATCTGGGCGTGCTCAACGTATGGACCGCAAGCAAAGCGGTCGAAAGGATCAGCGAGATGAACCAAAGCAAGGCGGACAGGTAAGCCATGACCCCGCTCATGAAAACCGCGCGATGCGCGGCGTGCAGCCCACGCATCAGGAACAGGCGAAAGTTCATCAGATTGCCGCGGCACCAGCGCCGGTCACGGGTCAGCTCGTCGACCAGATTCGGCGGCATTTCTTCGTAACTACCGGCGAGGTCGTAGGCGATCATCACCTGCCACCCCGCGCGCCGCATCAGCGCCGCCTCGACGAAATCGTGCGACAGGATCTCGCCGGACAGCGTCCCGTGCCCCGGCAGGCGGCCGAGCGCGCAGTGCTGCATGAACGGCGCGACGCGAATGATGGCGTTGTGCCCCCAATAGTGCGATTCACCGAGCTGCCAGAAGTGGAGGCCGGCGGTGAACAGCGGCCCGTAAACGCTGGTCGCGAACTGCTGGACACGGGCATAGAGCGTTTCGCGCCCCGCCGCGTGCGGCGCCGTCTGCACGATGCCGACATCGGGATTGCCTTCGATCAGTCGCAACAGCGTGGTGAGACAGGTCCCGGTCATGATGCTGTCGGCGTCGAGTACGACCATGTAGCGGTAACGACTTCCCCAACGCCGGCAGAAGTCGGCGATGTTGCCGCTCTTGCGCTTGATCCTGTGCTGGCGCCAGCGATAGAAAATGCGGCCGAATCCGTCGACGGCCCGGCACATCGTAGCCCAGGCGTCGAGTTCGGCAACGCGTATGTCCGGGTTGTTGCTGTCGCTGAGCACGAAAAAGTCGAAATGCTCGAGCTCGCCGGTACGCGCCAGCGATTCGTAGCTTGCGGTGAGACCGGCGAAGACCCGTGACACGGTTTCGTTGCAGATCGGCATGACGATCGCGACGCGCGCTTTGGGATCGAGCGGCGCGTCATGCGCCCCTCCGCTGGTGATCGCATAGCGATCGGTACCGAATACCAGCAGGACGAATCCCGCCATCGCCGTCCAAAAGCCCGCCGAAACCCATCCGAACAGAATCGCGAACAGCACCAATATCGCGATCTCAAGCGGCTGACGGCCGTGGTAAGGAAGGACGGCGACCATGAAATTGCTGGCGATGTAAGTCTGCGAGACGATGAGCCCCATCAACACCAGGCGCCGGAACGTCGCCGCCCGACGCCAGTCCTGCCGGCGTTCGGGTCTGCGCGCAGGTTTCACTCCCTCGGCTTGTGGCCCGCCTGCCGCGGACGAAGGCGGTTCGTCGCGTCGGGCGAAGCGCAGGAACGACTTCATCAGCAAGCCGCGCGGCCAGGCGCGCGGCACCATCGAGGTGCGCGTCAGGGGCGGTGCCGTGACCAGTCGGTCGCGTCCCAGCGCATCCCGGGTTAGCGGGGGCGGATGCGCGGCATCGGTCGGCCCGTAGGCAAACTCGAGGCGCCTGCGGATCGACGCCAACGCCGGGTTGTCCGGGTCGATCTGGCCGCCGGCCAGGCTCCGGTGCAGCCCCATCATGCTCGCGCGAATGCCGTCGCGACCGGCGGTCGTATCCTCGCCGTTGCGCTCGACCAATACCCTGCGTTGCTCCGGCGCGAGCTTGAATCGATCGAGGTAACGAACGACGCCGCCGGCCAGCTCGCTCGCGCCGTCTACTCGGGGGGCAGGATGTAGCTCCACGTTTCCGACACCGCGTTGTTGCCTCCGCGCAGGTAGGCGCGCAGTTCGACGGGCTTGCTTTGATCGCGCCGCTTGACGCGCAGCGCAAGGCGCCAGCCACCGGCAGCATCGTTGCGATGGCCTATCAGTTCGACCAACTCGCCGTTGGCATCGGTCGAGGCAATGCCTTCGATCTTGGCGTCGGCCGGGAGCTTGCGCAGCGCAGGCCCGTCGAAGTCGATGACAAAACCGATGCTGCCGTCGTCGTTGCGGACATAGCCGCGACCGCGCCGCGTCTGCGTCACCCATGAGGTCGGCGGCCGCGTCCAGTTGTCCTTCTGCCACAGGATGCGGTACTCGATATCGTACGGCTGCTGCACGGCCGGCGCCCTGTCGGGTACCCAGAAGGCGACGATATTGTCGTTGGTCTCGTCCGGGCTCGGAATCTGCACAAGCTCGACGCGACCGGTTCCCCATAAGCCTTTGGGCTCGATCCACGCGCTGGGGCGAAGATCGTAGCGCGCCTCCAGATCCTCGTAGTGTTCGAAATCGCGGTCGCGTTGCAGAAGACCGAACCCTGCGGGATTGGCCGCCGCGAACGACGTCACGAGCAGCCGCTTCGGGTTGACCAGCGGCCGCCAGATCCATTCGCCGGTCCCCGAGGCGACCGAGAGGCCGTCGGAGTCGTGCACCTCGGGCCGGTAGTCATCGCGGAGAGAGCGCTGGTTTTCCCCGAAAAAATACATCGTGGTCAGAGGGGCGAAACCGGGCTTGCTGACGAATTCGCGCAGGTACAGCCGCGCCTTGACGTCGACCGCGGTGTCGGTGCCGGGCTTGACGACGAAGCTGTAGGCCCCGCTCATGCGCCGCGAATCGAGCAGCGCGAAAATGGTGAGCTCGGTTGCGCCCTGGGAGGGGCGCTTGAGCCAGAACTCGACGAATTTCGGAAATTCCTCGCCCGACGCGAGGGCGGTATCGACGGCAAGGCCGCGCGCCGACAGCCCGTAGCGCTGACCCTTGCCGAGCGCGCGAAAATAACTGGCGCCGAGAAACACCAGGACCTCGTCCTTGTATTTCGGCGAATTGAGCGGGTAGTGCACGCGGAACCCGGAAAAGCCCAGGTTGCGCATTTCGCGCGGGTCGATGGCGTTCGCGCCGTAGTCGAAAAGCTCCGGGTTGAACCGTACTTCGCGTACCGAGTCGCCTACGAGCTCGTTGACCCGGACCGGCTCCGTGAAGTTGAGTCCCTCGTGAAAGAACGCGATCTCGAACGGCAGCCCTTCGGCGCGCCACAGCGAGCGCTCGGGCTTGAAGCGGATGTCGCGGAAATGGTCGTAGTCGAGCCGGGCAAGGGACTCCGGCAGCTTGTCTGTACGCGGCTTGAACGCGGTCGCCGCGCGCTGCGCCGCGAGTTTGGCGACGTCGTCGAAACCGAAGCCGAATGCCGAGGTCGCCAGCGCGAGCATGACCACGCCGGCGACCAGTCCGAGCTGCCGCTCGCCGCGCGTGCGCCGCTTTCCGATCGGCATCGAACCGCTGGCGATCATACCCCGCAGGCCCCGTCGCCAAGTTTTATCGGCACTCGCGATACCGGCCTCGCGTCATCGCCAGCGACAGGTGTCCACCGTCAGCCGTGCCGCGGCAAATCCCGCGCCAGGCGAAAGCCGGAAAACTGCCACCGTGCGGCAGCGGGGAAAAAGTTTCGATAGGTCGCGCGGATGTGCGAACGCGGTGTGACGCAGGAGCCGCCGCGCAACACGTACTGGTTGCACATGAACTTGCCATTGTACTCGCCGATCGCGCCGGCGGCGGGATGATAGCCAGGGTAGGGGGCATAGTCGCTCTGTGTCCACTCCCAGACGTCGCCGAACATTTGTGTCAACGCGCCAGGAGCGCCGGCCGATGGCCGAGGCAGCAAGGCGCCGTCTTCGACGAAGGATCCATCGACCGCAGCGCTCGCCGCGGCGACCTCCCATTCCGATTCCGTGGGCAAGCGCGCGCGAGCCCAGCGTGCGTACGCATCGGCCTCGAACAGGCTGATGTGACACACCGGCGCGCCCGGCTCGATCGGCAGCGACCCGCGCAGGGTGAATTGATGCCACGCGCCGGCGTCGCGCCGCCAGTAGAACGGCGATCCGATGCCGTGGGTGCCGAGCCAGTCCCATCCCTCGGACAGCCAGAGCTCGGGGCGACGATACCCATCATCGCCGATGAACGCCAGGTATTCGCCATTGCTGACCGGCCTGCTGGTCAGCGCGAAGGGGGCCAGAAACTCCCGGTGCCGCGGCAGCTCGTTGTCGAAGGCGAACCCGGCGCCGTCGTGCCCGATCTCGGCCAGGCCCCCATCGAACTCGATCCATACCGGTGCCGGCGGACGAGTCGCGGCGCGCTCCTCGCGGTCCGCGCTTGCGAGATAGGCGGGCCGCAACGGATTGCACGACAGTAGGTGCAATGCATCGGTGAGGATCAATTCCTGGTGCTGTTGCTCGTGCTGCAAGCCGAGTTCGACCAGTTCCGCGAGCGGATCGTCCCCGGTATTGCGCCGGGCCAGCAATCGCACCATGGCCTCGTCGACGTGGGTGCGGTAGGCGCCGATTTGGCGGCGCGATGGCCGGGAAAGCAGGCCGCGTTGCGGCCGGGGATGCTTTTCTCCCACCGCGTTGTAGTAGGAATTGAAAAGAATCCGGAACGCCGGGTCATACGCCCGGTAGCCGGGCAGAGAAGGCTCGAGCAGGAACGTCTCGAAGAACCAGCTGGTATGCGCCAGGTGCCATTTCACGGGGCTCGCATCGGGCATCGACTGGATCGTGCAATCCTCGTCCGTCAATCGGGCCGCCAGCGACTCGGTCGCCGCGCGGATATTCCGGTATCGGTCGGCGAGCGGCATCGCGCCCGGGCCTTCTGCCGGCGGTGCAATCGCGCGCAGGCTTGGTCGTTCGGTCATGGCAAGTTCCTTCGATTCAACGGTTGCCGGATGGAGGCTTCGTTCCAGGACATGGGGTCAGTCGACGATGACTCTTGGCGGTCCTGCCACAATCTCGCCGATCGCGGCAGCATGGCCAAAGCCTTCGTTCCGGAATACGGCGAGCACTTCGTCGATGGCCGTGGGCTCGCATGCGACCAGCAGGCCCCCGGAGGTCTGCGGATCGGTAAGCAAAGCTTGGACCACAGCGTTGTCCGCAGATTGCAAGGTCACTTCACTGGCGTAACCGGCCCAGTTGCGGGCCGACGCCTCGGTGATGGTCCCGGCGCGAGCCAAGGACATGGCGCCCGGAAGAAGCGGCACACGCTCGAAATCGAGCCGCGCCCCTACGTCTGAGCCGCGACAGACCTCCAGCAGGTGGCCGAGCAGACCGAACCCGGTGACATCGGTCAGCGCATGCACGCTGTCCAGCCTGCCGAACGCGATACCGGGCGTGTTGAGCTGGGTCGCCTGTGCGAGCATGGACGCGTAGTCCTCATCGCCGAGTTGCTGTTTTTTCAATGCGGTCCCCAGGATGCCTACGCCGAGAGGTTTGCCCAGGACCAGCGCGTCTCCGGGCTTTGCGCCGACGTTGCGCTTGATCCGGGCCGGGTCGACGATCCCGACCGCAACCAGCCCGTAGATCGGCTCGACCGAGTCGATCGTGTGTCCGCCGGCTATCGGGATACCCGCCCTGGCGCAGACGGACTCTCCGCCGGCGAGGATTTCGCGAATCATCGCTACCGGCAGGCGATCGAGGGGCATGGCCACCAGGGCCAGCGCAAACAACGGCGTCGCGCCCATCGCGTAGAGGTCGGACAGCGCGTTGGTCGCCGCGATCGCGCCGAAATCGAACGGGTCGTCGACGATGGGCATGAAAAAGTCGGTGGTGGCGACGACGGCCTGCCGATCGTTGAGCCGGTAGACGGCGGCATCGTCCGCGGTCTCGATGCCGACCAGAAGGTCGTTCGGCAACAGACCCGGCGACGATTTCGCGATCAGATCCCGCAGAATCCCCGGGGCGATCTTGCAGCCGCAGCCACCCCCGTGGCTGAATTGGGTCAGGCGCAGGCGCGGTGTCGCAGTCGTGTCCATTCCGAAGGTATGTCTTTGACTTTGCGAGCATCCGTCGCTCGCCCCGACATTCTAATCGAAGGCTGGGCAGCCTCGGGTCGGCGCCTGCGCGGGAGCGGCCTCGTTGCGAGGAGTCGCCGCGTCGGAGGCCGGTCCGAGAACCACCCACGCGTGCGGCTGTCGTAACGCGACGCTTTTGCAGTCCAGGGTCTTGCCGCTTCCGGGCCGCATCGTCGCTATGCCGGATCGAAGCTGTGGTACACCGGTGTGGCCAGCGGCCTTCGACACTCGTCGGCCGGAAGCTCTGTCCTGTCGGACGGGTTGCCGCACCTCTTCGCTGCCGACCGTCATTCCGTTATCCTACGGCGGCAGTGCATCGGGTCGACCCGATTTTGATTTCGAGCGCAACGTAAGCGTTCGATGTGAGGGGAGTTTGGCCGCAGTGGCGAGACGGGACGTGCAATAGTGCGCAAAGAGGTGCCGATGTCGCGGGGACGCTGGGCTCGACTCGTCGCGACGATGCTGATGATCGTCGCGGTCGTGACGATGGTTCACGGCAGCGAGGCGCCGAAATTCGGTTTCGACGCGCTGGGGTTGCGCCAGGCGAGTCCGGTCGTCGACCCCTTCCTGATCGACCTGCAGGAGCGGACCTTCCGCTTTTTCTGGGATACCGCGAACCCCAAGAACGGCCTCGTGCCGGATAGGTATCCGACGCCATCGTTCTCGAGCGTCGCCGCGGTCGGCTTCGCGCTCACCGCGTATCCGGTCGGCGTCGAGCGCGGGTATGTCACGCGCAAGGCGGCGCGCCAACGCGTGCTCGCGACGCTGCGATTCTTCCGCAATGCCCCGCAAGGCCCGCACACGCGCGGCGTCGCCGGTTACAAGGGCTTTTTCTATCACTTCCTGAACATGAAGACGGGGGAGCGGTTCGAGGACAGCGAGCTTTCCACCGTCGACACGTCCATCCTGCTGGCCGGCGCCTTGTTCTGCCAATCGTATTTCGACGGATCCGAGCCGGAGGAAGTCGAGATTCGCGCGCTGGTCGACGACATCTACCGACGTGTCGACTGGCAATGGGCGCAGCCGCGCGCGCCGGCGATCAGTCTCGGCTGGTCCCCTGAAGACGGCTTCCTCGAGTACGACTGGCGCGGTTACAACGAGGCGATGCTGGTGTACCTGCTGGCGCTGGGCTCGCCGACGTTCCCGGTCGGACCCGAGGCATGGGCCGAATGGACCAGCACCTACGACAAGTCCTGGGGCAAGCAGTTCGGACAGGAGTATCTGGGCTTCGCGCCCCTGTTCGGGCACCAGTACACGCACGTCTGGCTCGACTTCCGCAACGTGCAGGACGCCTACATGCGGCGGCGCGGGCTCGATTATTTCCAGAACACGCGGCGGGCCGTTTACGCGCAGCAGGCATATGCGGTCGCCAATCCGCGGCAGTGCAAGGACTACGGGGCGATGATCTGGGGGCTAACCGCGAGCGATGGCCCGGCCGACATGGAGCTCGAGGTCGCCGGAGTGATGCGTCTGTATCGCAGTTACGCCGCGCGCGGCATCGGCGCCTCGGGGGCCGGCAGCCACGACGACTGCACGCTGGCGCCAACGGCGGCCGTCGCATCGCTGCCGTTCGCGCCGGAACTTGCGATCCCCGCCGTCCTCGAAATGAACAAGCGCTTCGGCAACTATATCTATGCGAAGTACGGGTTTCTCGACGCGTTCAATCTCAGCTTCAACTTCGACGGGCCGTTGCAGCACGGCCGCTGTATCCCCGGCTTCGGCTGGGTCGACGGCGACTATCTCGGCATCGACCAGGGCGCGATCTTCACGATGATCGAGAATTACCGCAGCGACATGATCTGGAAGGTGATGCACACCAATCCGTATGTCCGAAGCGGCATGCAGCGCGCCGGCTTCTCGGGCGGCTGGCTGACCGCATCACGATGACTCGCCGGGGCACACCCGCGCCATGGCGCGGGGCGGTGCTCTTTCTCGCCTTTGCCGCCGCATCGCTTGCGGCATCGTGTCGCTCGCCGACGTCCGCCGATACCGTTCTCAAATTCTGGGCGATGGGACGAGAGGGCGAGGTCGTCACCCAGTTGCTGCCCGAGTTCGAGCGCACGCATCCCGGCATCCGCGTCGACGTCCAGCAGCTGCCGTGGACCGCGGCGCATGAAAAGCTGCTCACCGCCTTTGCGGGCGACGCCACGCCGGACATCTGCCAGCTGGGAAATACCTGGATACCCGAGTTCGTCGCGCTGGGTGCGATCGCGCCGCTCGATCGATACGTGGGCGAGTCGCGGGAGGTCGATGCCGCCGACTACTTCGACGGAATCTGGCAGACCAATATCGTCGGCGGGACGCTATACGGCGTGCCGTGGTACGTCGACACCCGGTTGCTATTCTATCGCCGCGACCTGCTGGCGCAGGCCGGATTCACGGCGCCCCCGACCTCGTGGCAGGATTGGACGCGGATGATGGCGGCCATCAAGCAGCGCGCCGGGCCCGATCGTTACGCCATTCTGCTGCCTCTGAACGAATTCGAGCCGTTGCTGGCGCTGGCGCTGCAACAGGACGAGCCCTTGCTTCGTGACGATGGCCGCTGGGGAAATTTCGAAAGCGTCGGATTCCGCCGCGCACTGCGATTCTACGTCGAGGCATTTCGCAGCGGCTTCGCCCCGGCTCTGAACGGCGTGGACATTTCGAACGTATGGAACGAGTTCGGACGCGGCTATTTCGTCTTCTACATCTCCGGTCCGTGGAACATCGCTGAGTTCAAGCGTCGCCTGCCCGCAAGCGTCCAGGAGGCATGGGCAACCGCGCCGCTGCCCGGCCCGACCGGGCCGGGCGCATCGATCGCGGGCGGGTCGAGCCTGGTGGTGTTTCGCCGCTCGCACGCCCAAGCCGAAGCGTGGCAGTTGATCGAGTTCCTTTCCCGCCCCGACGTCCAGCGCCGGTTCCACGAGCTTACCGGCGACCTCCCCCCGCGGCGCGGACCATGGCGCGATGCGCCGCTCGTCGACGACGTGTATGCGCGCGCCTTTCGCGACCAGCTCGAACGCGCCCGGCCCGCGCCCAAGGTCGCCGAGTGGGAGCGCATCGCCAACGAGATGCGGGTGGTCGCCGAGCGCGCGGTGTCCGGCGAGCTGTCGATCGATCAGGCCGCGCGCGAGCTCGATGCGCGGGCCGACGATATTCTCGAGAAGCGGCGCTGGATGCTTGCTCGCGGAAATCTTCATTGAGATCCGATCGCGCGGCATGGTGGTTCGTCGCTCCGGCGCTCTTGGTCATCGCCGTCTTCTTCTTCCTGCCCATCCTCGCCGCCTTCCTGATCAGCCTGACCGACTTCGATATCTACGCGCTGGCCGATCTCGGGAATCTTCGCTTCGTCGGGCTCGGCAACTATCTGAAGCTTCTGGAGACGCCGCTGTTCTGGCAGGCGCTCGGCAACACGCTGTATTTCGTCGGCCTTGGCGTGCCTCTGTCGATCGGCGCCTCTCTCGCCGCCGCGCTGCTCCTGCATTCCCGGCTCGCGCGATTCAAGCCGTTCTTCCGCACTGCGCTGTTCGCCCCGGTGGTGACCACCCTGGTCGCCGTCGCCGTCATCTGGCGGTATCTGTTCAATACACGCTACGGCTTGCTCAACTACGTGCTTGGCGGCGTCGGCATCGATCCGATCGATTGGCTGGGCGACCCGCACTGGGCGATGCCGGCCATCATTCTTTTCGCCGTATGGAAGAACTTCGGCTACAACATGATCATCTTTCTCGCCGGACTGCAGAGCATTCCGCAGGAGCTCTACGAGGCCGCGCGCATCGACGGAGCCTCGGTCTGGCGGCAGTTCAGCTCGGTGACGCTGCCGATGCTCTCGCCCGTCGTGCTGCTGGTCGGCATCCTGACGATCGCGGGCTATTTTCAGCTGTTCGCCGAGCCGTACGTCATGACGCAGGGCGGACCGCTGCAGAGCACGGTCAGTGTGCTGTACTTCATGTACGAGGAAGGCTTCAAGTGGTGGAACCTGGGATCGGCCTCGGCGGTCGCATTCATGTTGTTCCTGCTGATCTTCGCCGTGACCGCGCTACAGCTCCGCCGTAAAAGCTGGACGGGCGCATGACACGCCGGCTGCAGGCTCCGCTGGTCAACGGACTGCTGCTCGCGGCGGCGGCGGTGACGCTGTTCCCCTTGCTCTGGATGGTTTCGGTGTCGCTGATGTCGCCCGGCGAAGCCAGCAGCTATCCGCCGCCGCTCGTTCCGGCGCGAGCGACGCTCGCCAATTATCGCGAGCTCTTCGACCGCGCCGGCGTCGGCAGATATCTGGCCAACAGCGTCTTTCTCGCAACGGCGGTGACGTCCGTTTCGCTCGTCTTCAACGTCGCGGCCGGCTACGCGTTTGCCAAGTTGCGCTTTGCCGGGCGGGACCGCATCTTCAAGCTGCTGCTCGGCGCACTGGTGATTCCCGCGCAGGTCGCGATGGTGCCGCTTTTTCTGCTGCTGAAACAACTCGGGCTGGTCAACAGCTACGGCGGCGTCATCGTTCCCGCGATGGCGGGAATATTTGGGATTTTTCTGGTGCGCCAGTACGCGCTGTCGATTCCCGACGACCTGCTGGAGGCCGCGCGCATCGATGGCGCGAGCGAGTTTCGCATCTTCGGCTCGATCGTCGTGCCGGCGTTGAAGCCGATCGTGGTGACGCTGGCCGTATTCACCCTCCTCGGGACATGGAACGATTTCATGTGGCCGTTGATCGTACTTACCGACAAGGACCTTTACACCTTGCCGGTGGCGCTGGCCAGCCTGTCGCGCGAGCACGTGCAGGACAACGAGCTGATGATGGCAGGCTCGGTCCTCACCACGCTTCCGGTCCTGCTGATGTTCCTGGCGCTGCAGCGCTACTACATGCAGGGCCTTCTGGCGGGAAGCGTCAAGGGGTGATCGCGTCCGGCACTGCCCTGCGCCAGCTTGCGAGAAGCGCCGCGCCCGCGGTGGTCGCGCTGGTCATCGCAACCGCGATCGGCGGCGCGACGGCGCTGCACGCGCAAGGCACGGAATCGGCGCCGCGGCTGGTCGACGATTTCGCCGCGATTTCGTCGTGGCGCGCCGGTGCCTCGGACGGCGTTTCCGCGTCGATCCATGCCGTAGATGGCGTCGATGGCGGAGCACTTCGCCTCGATTTCGATCTTGCTGGTACGGCTGGCTACGCGCTCGCCGCGCGCGCTCTCTCGCTGGACCTGCCCGAGAACTACGAGATTTCCTTCTATGTGCGCGCCGATGCGCCGGTCAACAATTTCCAGTTCAAGCTGACCGATGCCGGCGGCGACAACGTCTGGTGGTTCAATCGGCCGAACTTTGCGCTCCCTCGCGACTGGCAGCAGATCAGGATCCGCAAACGCCAGATCCAGTTTGCCTGGGGACCGACCCACGACCACCTACTCCGGCACGCGGCGCGATTGGAATTCGTCGTCGCCGCGGGGCGCGCAGGTGGCGCCGGATCGGTATCGTTCAGCCGGCTCGCGGTGCGCGAGCTCCCGCCCGTGCCGGCGACTTGGCCGCCGCCGGCGGTCGAGGCGTCGTCCCGGCAGCCGGATGCCGAACCGGCGCTCGCCGTCGACGGGCGCTTGGCGACTGCTTGGCGCAGCGATCCTTCCGCTGGACCCGCACAAAGCTTCACGCTCGATTTCGGGCAGCGACGCGAATTCGGCGGCATCGTTCTGCATTGGCTGGACGGGAGCTACGCCTCGAGCTACGACGTGCAGGTGTCCGATGACCGCGCGCAATGGCGCACCGTGCGCAGCGTCAGTGGCGGCAACGGCGGCAATGACGCGCTGGCGTTGCCCGAAGCGGAGAGCCGGTATGTGCGGCTGGCGCTGCGAAGCGGACCCACGGCCGGCTACGGGCTTGCGGAAGTGGAAATCAAGGACCCGGATTTCGGCGAATCGCCCAATGCATTCATCGAAGCGGTCGCGCACGACTCGCCGCGCGGCTATTTTCCGCGCGGCTTTTCGGGTGAGCAGGCGTACTGGACGCTGGTCGGCGTCGACGGCGGCAGCGACAACGGCCTGATGTCCGCCGATGGCGCGGTCGAAGTCGGGCAGGGCGGCTTCTCGATCGAACCGTTCATCGTCGCCGGCGGCAAGCTGACGACATGGGCGGACATCGATCCGCATCCGTTCCTGCGCGACGGCTACCTGCCGATGCCCGGGGTCCGATGGCGCGACAGGCGCTGGCAGCTTTCCGTGCGGTCGTTCGCTTCGGGAACCCGCCAATCATCGCGCCTTGCCGTGCGCTACGAAATCACGAATCGGACAGCCGCGCGCCTGCCGCTCGAGCTGGTGCTCGGGATGCGGCCGTTTCAGGTCAATCCGCCGACGCAATTTCTCAATACCGTGGGCGGCGTCAGCGCCATACGCGATATCGCCTGGGACGGAACGGCGTTTACCGTCAACGGCGAACGCAAGCTTTACGCGCTGCAGAGACCGGACCGAGTCGGCGCTTTCTCATCCGATCCGGCCGCCTTACCCAAGCTGCTGGCCCGATCGGCCTGGATCGAGGCGAACCGCGCGCACGACGCATTCGGCTACGCCTCGGGTGCGCTCGTCTACGAGCTCGAGCTGCCACCGCATGCCAGCCGTACGATCGACCTGGTCGCGCCGGTCTCAGGCGATGCGGCACTCCGTGATTCACACGGCATGGCGCTGCAGACGTGGATGGCGCGCGAGGAGCGCGCGGTCGCCGAAGCGTGGAGGACGAAGCTCAACCGGGTTTCATTGCGCGGTCCTGCGGTTGCGCAGCCGCTGTTCGACACGATGCGCACCTCCCTCGCGTATATCCTGATGACACGAGATGGCCCGATGCTGCGGCCCGGAACGAGATCCTACGCGCGTTCCTGGATACGCGACGGCGCGATGATGTCCGAATCGCTGCTGCGACTCGGTCATGCGCCGGCGGCCGCCGAATACCTGCGCTGGTACGCGCCGCATCAATTCGAAAGCGGCAAGGTCCCGTGCTGCGTCGACCCGCGCGGCGCCGATCCCGTTCCCGAAAACGACAGTTCCGGCGAATTCATCTTTCTCGCCGCCGAGCTCCAGCGCTACACGCACGATCGCGCCCTGAGCGCGGCGATGTGGCCGCACGTCGTGGCCGCGATTCGCTACCTGGACAGGCTACGGCTCTCGGGGCGAACCGAGGCGAATCTCGCGCCGGAAAGGCGAAGCCTTTACGGCTTGCTTCCGGCGTCGATCAGTCATGAGGGCTACTCCGAAAAACCGATGCATTCGTACTGGGACGATTTCTGGGCATTGAAAGCTTACGACGGGGCAATCGACCTCGCGGCCGCCCTGGGACACGCTGCGGAAGCGGAACGCTGGCGCGCCGATCGCGACGCCTTCCGGCGCGACGTCCTCGATTCGCTGCGCCACGCCACAGCCGTGCGCGGCATCGGCTACCTGCCCGGGGCCGCCGAGCTCGGTGATTTCGATCCGACGTCGACTGCGATCGCCTTCGCGCCGCGGGGCGACACCGCTGCGCTGCCGCCCGAACTGGTGCGCCCCACCTACGAACGGTACTGGCGCGAGTTTGTCGCCCGGCGCGAGGGCAAGACAGCATGGGACGCGTACACGCCATACGAGCTTCGCGTGGTCGGCACATTCGTGCGACTGGGCTGGCGCGAACGCGCCCAGGCGCTGCTCGCATTCTTTATGGCCGACCGTCGGCCGCTCGCGTGGAATCAGTGGGCAGAAGTCGTCGGCCGCGATCCGCGACGGCCGCGCTTCGTCGGCGACATGCCGCACGGCTGGGTGGCGTCCGATTTCATTCGCGCCGCGCTGGACCTTTTCGCCTATGAACGGGAGGCCGACCGCGCTGTCGTGCTCGCCGCCGGCGTCCCGCCGGGATGGTTCGATGCGGGCGGAGTCGCGGTGACGAACCTGCGCACACCGTACGGCCGCCTGAGCTATACGGTGCGCAGGACCGGCGATCGGATCAGGCTGCACATCTCCGCGGGGCCGGTGCCGCCGGGCGGATATGCGTTCGTCTGGTCCGGAGAAAAGCCGCCGCGGTCGGCGCACATCAATGGGAAGCTTGCCCTCTTTTCCGGCAATGAGCTTCGCATCGACGCGCTTCCGGCGAACGTTCTGATCGATGGACGATGACGCTACGGCCCGATGGACCCAATATGAACAAGAGAATCGAATTCCCCGCCGAGTTCCTGTGGGGCAGCGCGACCTCCGCGTACCAGGTCGAAGGCTCTCCTCTTTCCGACGGCGCGGGCCCGTCGATCTGGCAGCGTTTCTGCCACACGCCGAACATGGTCCGCGACGGTGACACTGGCGATACAGCTTGCGATCACTATCGGCGCTACCGGGACGACGTGGCACTCATGCGCGAGCTCGGGCTCAACGCGTATCGGTTCAGCATTTCATGGAGCCGCGTGCTGCCGGGCGGCCGCGGCGCGGTCAATACGAAAGGCCTCGATTTTTACGAACGGCTGGTCGACACGCTGCTGCAGCACGACATCGAACCCATGGTCACGCTGTTTCATTGGGACCTGCCCGCGGCGCTCGACGATCGCGGGGGGTGGCTCAATCCGGATGTCGCGCATTGGTTTGCCGACTATGCGACGGTGGTCTTCCGCAAGCTGGACGGTCGGGTCAAGCTGTGGGCGACGCTCAACGAGCCGTGGGTCGTCACCGATGGCGGCTACTTGCACGGCGCGCTGGCGCCGGGGCATCGCAACCGGTTCGAGGCGCCGATCGCAGCCCACCATCTGATGCGTGCGCACGGCCTCGCGGTGCAGGCTTATCGCAGCGAAGGCAAGCATCGGATCGGTGTGGTCGTCAATCTGGAACCCAAGTATCCGGCCTCCGACGACCCGGCGGACCGCGCCGCCACGGCGCGCGCGGACGCCTACATGAATCGACAATTTCTCGATCCGATGCTGCTCGGCCGATATCCTGACGAGCTCGCCGAGATTTTTGGCGAGGCATGGCCAAGCTGGCCTGCCAAGGATCTCGAGCTGATCAAGCAACCGATCGATTTCGTCGGTATCAACTATTACACGCGCAGCGTGACGCGATTCGATCGCGACGCGTGGCCGCTGCGAGCCGCGGCGGTACGTCAGAAGCGCGCCATTTACACCGAAACCGGGTGGGAGGTTTTCCCGCAAGGGCTGACCGACATCCTGGTGTGGGTCAGGCAGCGTTATGGCAACCCCGCGCTGTATCTGACCGAGAACGGCGCCGCATTCTTCGATCCTCCGACGGCCGAAGGCGGGCGCATCGCCGATCCGCTGCGGGTCGATTACCTGCGCAAGCACCTTGCCGCCGCGCATGGCGCCATCAGGGCCGGCGTCGATCTGCGCGGCTATTTCGTCTGGTCGCTGCTCGACAATTTCGAATGGTCGCTCGGCTATTCGAAGCGCTTCGGCATCGTGCACGTCGATTTCGTGACGCAGAATCGGACACCCAAGGACAGCGCCCGTCTCTACTCGAAAATCATTGCGACCAACGGGGCCATCCTGAACGGGCTTGAGCCCATGAAAAATACCCGGTAGATGAAATCGTAGCGATGATCCAGGCGCCGGACGTCGTTTATTCGACGACGCAGAACGCCACGATGGTCTTCGCCAATTCTCATGGAGTTGATCAAAACGCAACCCGCGACCTGGAAAAACTTTTCGTTCCCGGTAGTACACAACTTGCCGCGTACGCCATTCGACCTGAATTGCGCGCGCCGAATCGACCGGCGCGCTGCCGCACTCCCGCGCCGTTGTTTAGAGGCAACATGAAAAGCCATACGGCTAGTAGTTGAAAGCAAAGGCCTTTTCATACCTGTTCCACAGGCGTAGTATCGGCGCCACTTAGCGACCCCCTTACTTGGTGCCCGCACCCGATGGCGGCAAACCAACGCGCGGCGCAGTCGCTTGCGCGTCGACGCGCGCGAACGAAGGAGAAGTGTTGAAACCGACGGACATCTCGCACCCCGATTACTTTCACAAAGTCGTCGATTGCCAGTGGGCGTGTCCGGCCCACACGCCTGTTCCTGAATACATCCGGCTGATCTCGGCAGGCCGCTACAGCGATGCCTACATGATCAACTGGGAATCGAACGTTTTTCCGGGAATTCTCGGCCGTACCTGTGACCGACCCTGCGAACCGGCGTGCCGCCGCAGCCGAGTCGAGGAGGGCCAACCCGATGGCAGCAGGATCAGGCCCGAGCCAGTCGCGATTTGCCGGCTCAAACGGGTCGCGGCCGATCTTAAGGATGACATCCGCGAACGTCTGCCCAAGCCGGCCCGCAGGAATGGCAAGCGTATCGCGCTCGTCGGCGCGGGCCCCGCGTCTCTTACCGTCGCTCGTGACCTCGCGCCGTTGGGCTACGAATGTGTGCTGTACGACGGGGATGGTCGCGCCGGCGGCATGATCCGCAGCCAGATCCCGAAGTTTCGCCTGCCCGAATCGGTGATCGACGAGGAAGTCGGCTATGTCATCGCGCTCGGGATGGAGTTCCGCGGCGGCTCGCCCGTCGAGAGCCTCAAGCGACTGCTCGGTGAAGGCTACGACGCCGTGTTCATCGGCAGCGGTGCGCCTCGCGGGCGCGATCTCGACATTCCCGGCCGCCGAGAGGCTGCGGCGAACATCCACATCGGCATCGATTGGCTATCGAGCGTCTCGTTCGGTCACATCGACAAGATCGGCAAGCGCGTGATCGTGCTCGGCGGCGGCAACACGGCGATGGATTGCTGCCGCAGCTCGCGTCGTCTCGGTGGCACCGACGTCAAGGTGATCGTGCGCTCCGGCTTCGATGAGATGAAGGCGTCGCCTTGGGAGAAGGAAGACGCGATGCACGAGGGCATCCCGATCATCAACTTTCATGTGCCCAAGGCGTTCACGCATGCGAATGGCAAGCTGACAGGTGTCGTCTTCGAGAAGGTCGAAGCCCAGCGCGACGGCGACGGTCGCCGCAGGCTCGTTCCGACCGGGGACCCCGACGTTCACTTCGCCTGCGACGACGTCCTGATCGCCGTCGGCCAGGAAAACGCATTTCCCTGGATCGAGCGCGACGCGGGCGTCGAATTCGACAAATCCGGGCTGCCGGTGCTCGGCAAGACGACGCTGCAGTCGACCCTGCCGAGCGTGTTTTTTGGTGGAGACGCCGCCTTCGGCCCCAAGAACATTATCTGGGCAGTCGCGCACGGCCACGATGCCGCGATCTCGATCGACCGGTACTGTCGCGGCGAGGACGTCGGACAGCGGCCGCCGCCCATGGTGAACCTGCTGTCGCAGAAGATGGGGATCCACGAGTGGAGCTACGACAACGCGATTTCGAACGATCGGCGTTTCAGGGTTCCGTTGAAGGACGTGTCGATTGCGCTCAAGAACATCAAGGTCGAGGTCGAGCTCGGTTTTGACGCGGCGCAAGCCTTCGCCGAGGCGCAGCGTTGCCTTAATTGCGACGTCCAGACCGTATTCACGTCGAAAGCATGCATCGAATGCGACGCCTGCGTCGATATCTGTCCGATGGACTGCATCACCTTTACCGATGACGGCGACGAAACCGACCTCCGGACGCGGCTCGCCGCGCCGTCACAAAATCTGACGCAGGACCTTTACGTCGCGAACGGTCTGAAGACCGGACGCGTGATGGTCAAGGACGAGGACGTATGCCTGCACTGCGGCCTGTGCGCCGAGCGTTGCCCGACCGGCGCCTGGGACATGCAGAAATTCGCCTTCGACATCGCGCAGGCCGATCATCGTTGCCATCAGCCCTATGCCAATGCCGTCGGAGCGAGCGCCAGGCCCGCCGCGAGGGCCGCGGAATGAAATCTCCAGCCGGCCCGATCCAGGCCGTCAACGACTTTGTCGTCAAGTTCGCCAACGTCAACGGGTCGGGCTCCGCCTCCGCGAACCTGTTGTTTGCCAAGGCGATCCTGCGCATGGGCATCCCCGTCGCGCCGCGCAACATTTTTCCGTCGAATATCCAGGGCCTGCCGACATGGTTCGAAGTTCGAGTCAACGCGGCGGGCTGGCGCGGCAGGCGCGGGGGCGTCGACCTGATGGTGGCGATGAACCCGCAGACCTGGGACCAGGATGTGAAAGAGATCGAACCCGGGGGCTACCTTTTCTACGATTCCACCAAGCCGCTGCCGGAGACGAAATTCCGCGATGACGTCACGGTGATCGGCGTTCCCCTGACCGAAATCTGCAACCGCGAATATTCCGATGCGCGGCAGCGGCAGCTCTTCAAGAACATCATCTATGTCGGCGCGCTTTCGGCGCTGCTGGAAATCGACGCGGAAGAGATCGCTCACCTGATCGGCGACCAGTACAAGGGCAAGGAGGCGTTGCTCAAGCCCAACGTGCACGCGATGACGATCGGGCGAAGCTATGCGATCAACAATCTCGACTGTCCGCTGGGGATCAAAGTAAGGCGCGCCAACGCGGTCGGTGAGCGCATTTTTATCGAGGGCAACAGTGCGGCCGCCCTTGGCGCAGTCTATGGCGGAGCAACGGTGGCGGCCTGGTATCCGATCACGCCTTCGTCGTCGATGGCCGAGGCGTTCGCGCGCCACTGCCGGAAATTTCGAACCGATGCCGCGAGCGGCAAGGCGCGTTACGCGATCGTCCAGGCCGAAGACGAGCTGGCGTCGATCGGCATCGTAATCGGCGCGTCCTGGAATGGCGCGCGGGCGTTTACGTGCACGTCGGGGCCGGGCATTTCGCTGATGCAGGAATTCATCGGACTCGCCTACTTTGCCGAAATACCGGCGGTGCTGTTCGACGTCCAGCGCGGAAGCCCCTCGACCGGCATGCCGACGCGGACGCAGCAGGCCGACGTTCTTTCGTGCGCTTACGCCTCGCACGGCGACACCAAGCACGTGCTGCTCTTCCCCGAGGATCCGAAGGAGGCATTCGACTTCGCCGCACTGTCGTTCGATCTCGCCGACCGGCTGCAAACGCCGATCTTCGTCATGCTGGATCTGGACCTCGGCATGCAGGACTGGCTATGCGAGCCATTGACCTGGGACGACGCGCGCACGCACGACCGCGGCAAGGTGATGGACTACGAGATGCTCGAGGCGGGCAAGGAATTCGGCCGCTACCTCGATGTCGACGGCGACGGCATAACGTACCGGACCTATCCGGGCACGCACCCAACCCGCGGCTCGTATTTTACGCGCGGGACGACCAAGGATCGGTATGCCCGTTACAGCGAGGATGGTGCCACCTACGTCGACAATATGGAACGGCTACTGCGCAAGTTCGAGACGGCCAAGAGCCTCGTGCCCAAGCCCGTGCGGCGCGACGCCGGCCACGCGACTCGCTTCGGTGTCATCTATTATGGCTCGACCGCACCGGCGCTCGACGAGGCGCTGGCCACGCTTTCCGTCCAGGGCACTCACCTCGACACGCTGCGCGTGCGTGCCTTTCCGTTCCCGGAGAGCATCGCCGATTTCATCGCGGCGCACGAACAGATTTTCGTCGTCGAGCAGAACCGCGACGCGCAGCTCAAGTCGCTGCTGGTCAACGAGCTCGTCGTCGATCCGGCCAAGCTGATGCCTGTGTTGCACTACGACGGGACGCCGATCACCGCACGCTTCATCAGTCGTGAAATCGCCCAAAAACTCGCTATGTTCAACGTAACACCGCTGCGAAAGGCGGCGCCGTGAGACGTGCGCCGACAGCGGTCATTTTCGCGTGATCGAGGATGCATGACCTATCTGGCCAAACCCAGGCTCCACCACCCCGACCTGCCGAAGAACAAGCTCGGCTATACCCATCGCGACTACGAGGGGACGGTCTCGACGCTGTGCGCCGGATGCGGGCACGACTCGATCTCGGCCGCGATCATCCAGGCATTCTTCGAGCTCGACGTCGCACCGCACAAGGTCGCGAAGCTATCCGGCATCGGGTGCTCATCGAAGACGCCGACCTATTTTCTCGGCAGCTCGCATGGCTTCAACAGCGTGCATGGGCGAATGCCCTCGGTGCTCACCGGCGCCAATCTCGCCAACCGCGACCTGATCTATCTGGGCGTGTCCGGCGATGGTGATTCCGCATCGATAGGCTTGGGTCAGTTTGCACACTCGATGCGCCGCGGCGTCAACATGGTCTACATCGTCGAAAACAACGGCGTCTATGGACTGACCAAGGGTCAGTTCTCGGCCACCGCCGACAAGGGATCGAAAAGCAAGCGCGGAGCGGTCAACAATGACCAATCGATCGACCTGGTAATGCTGGCTCTGCAGCTCGGTGCGAGCTTCGTCGCACGCAGTTTTTCCGGAGACAAGACCCAGTTGACCCCGCTGATCAAGGCCGCGGTGCAGCATCAGGGGTCCGCTTTCCTGGACGTGATCAGCCCCTGCGTCGCTTTCAACAATCACGCTGGATCGACGAAGAGCTATGATTTCGTGCGCGAGCACAATGAATCGGTCAACCGTCTTGATTTCATGCCGCAGCATAGCGAAATCACGGCAGACTATGCCCCCGGCAGTGTGCGCGAAGTGCGCCAGCACGACGGTTCGACCCTCCGACTGCGCAAGCTGCACGAAGACTACGATCCTGGCGACCGGGTCGTCGCGATGGATTACCTGCAGCGACGTCACGCCGACGGAGAGATCGTCACGGGACTCCTGTACCTCGATCCGAACGCAGGCGATCTGCACGGCGCGCTGAACACGGTCGAAACGCCGTTGAGCCAGCTTGGCGCCGCGGAGCTGATTCCCGGCGCGGGCGCGCTCGAAAGATTCAACGCGACGCTGCGCTAGCTCCCCGGCTGCGCTGTCGGGCGGCGGCGACGCCTCTTTCCGGCACGGGCGCGCTACAATCGGCCGATGCGTCTATTCTGGCGAATGCTGGCGGGGTTGGGCGGTCTGCTGCTGCTGGTGATCGTCGTCGCCGGGATCACGCTGCGCAAATTCGACGCCAATGATCTGATCGGCCCGATTCAGCAGCACGTCCGCGATGCCACCGGACGCGAACTCACGATCCGCGGCGGCGCCGAACTCAAGCTTTCGCTCGAGCCCAAGCTGGTCATCGACGACGTCACGCTGGGCAATGCCTCATGGGGCGCGTCGCCCCAGATGCTCACGGCCAAACGCATCGAAGCACAGGTGGCGCTGTTGCCGCTGCTCAGGCGTCGCGTCGACATCGTTCGCTTCGCACTGATCGAGCCGACCATTGCGCTCGAGACCGACGGCAAGGGCAACGGCAACTGGCAGATCGACGGCGGACCGACGGCGGGGGCCGCTGCCGGCCGCCCTCCCAGCGGACTCGCGTTCGGCGATTTCGCGATCAGCAACGGCACGATGACCTATCGCGACGGCGGCACTGGCAAGGTGACAATCATCGCGATCGACACGCTGTCGCTGCACGCTCGCGACGCGCAGTCGCCGATCAGCGCCCAATTCCGCGGCAAAGTGGACGACATCGCCGTTTCGGTCGAGGGTGACCTGGGCCCGCTGGACGCGCTGTTGCAGCGTCGCTGGCCCTATCCGCTGACGCTGCAGGGCGAAGTCGACGGGCAGAAAACGTCGGTGACCACGAAGATGAGCATCGACGGCGCCAGGATCGGCCTGGACGCGATGACGGTGAACACCGGCGCCAGTACGCTGACCGGCCAGGCAGCGATCGCACGGCAGACGCCTCGCAACAAGCTGACGTTTCGTTTCACGGCACCGTCTTTTGCGCTTGCGGATCTGCCGCGCACCGGCGCGTCATCGAGGACCGTCGCCGCCGCGCAAGCGGCAGCGGCGACGTATGGCATAGGCGAAGAACCGATACCGGCCGCGCTGCTGCGGGCGATCGATGCCGACGGCGAGATCAGTATCGGCCAGCTGTCGCTCGCCGGCGGCAGTCGGCTCGAGCATCTGCTGCTTCAGATCAAGGTCCAGGACGGACGACTCGACATTCCAAAGCTCGAAGCGGCGGCATTCGGCGGCACGACCACCGCCAATCTGACTTTGGACGCCAGCCGCGAACCGGCGCTGGCGCTGCACGCCCAGATGAAAGGGCTGGACCTGGGCGCGATGCTTGCGGCATCGGGCGCAAAACGCGAGGTGCGTGGTGGCAAGACCGATGTCCGGATCGATATCTCGGCCACAGGAAACACGCCTCGGCAATGGGAAAGCACGATGAGCGGAACCGTGATCGCCCTGGTCGGTCCCGCGACTTTGGTGAACACGAAGATCGACCTGAGCTCCCCGCTCGACCATCTGGGCGCCGCGATCAATCCATTCCACGACAGCGATCCCTCGACCGAGTTGCAATGCGCCGTGGTCCGCCTTCCATTGCACAACGGTGTTGCCGAAATCGAGCGCAGCATCGCGATGGAAACGAAAAAATTCGGCGCCACGGCGAGCGGCAAGCTCGATTTCCGTACGCAGACGCTGGACCTGGCGATCCGGCCGCAGATCCGGCAGGGGATCCCGCTCGACATCCCGCAGGTCGCTGACTTGGTCCGTTTCCGCGGGCCGTTCGCGTCGCCGACGGTGGCGATCGATTCGGTCGCCACTGCCGCCACCGTCGCCCGTATCGGCGCGGCGGCTTATACCGGCGGACTGTCGCTCGTGGGGGAGCCGTTGCTGTCGCGCGCTGGCGCCAGCCCGTGCGACATCGCGTTGGGCCAGACGCCGGCGGGCGCGCAAACGGGGAGGGGCCCCGTGGATACGGTGGTCGAAGACATCGGCGAGGCGCTGGGCCGCGCTTTCCAGCGCTGACGGCGCGGCGTGCGTCAGCGAGGCCGTTCCCGCGTCAGGCGGACACGGTGCGCTCGCTCGTTTCCAGCAGACCCATCGCGGTTTTGGCCACCTGCAGCGTGTCGTAGTAGGCATAGCCCGCGACGGCGGCCGCGCCGATAACGGGCAACCAGCGGCTTGCCGCGGTACCTGCGACCCGCTGCGTTACCGACATACCCACGCTGGTCAGCGCGCTTTTGAGCGCGCCGCCCGATATCTGTCGAATCACCAGCCGTTCGCCGGCACGCACGGCGACGTCGCGCGCAAGCTGACTTGTAGCGTGACGGAACAGGCAGTAGACCATGTGCGCGCGGGTCAGCTCGAGTTCTCGCCCGTACAGTCCCGCGATGTCGGCAACCATCTGCGCCTGGATGCGCCAGATGGCGACCAGATCGGGCAGCACCGTCAGCATGCCGAAGATCCCCGGCGGAAGTGCCAGCGCCCCGGACAGCGCTGCCGCCCGCGTCGCGGACTTGCGTGCCAATGCGCGCGCGGCACTTCCCGGCTGGCTGCTTTCCGTCTCGCGGGCGACCGGAACGCGGGCGACGATATTCTCGATGGCGTCGGTCACCGTCACGACCAGCGGCCTCACCGACGATAGATCGGTCATCGACGACCTCCAAGAAAACGGGCGCTCTCGCGTGTTGCCGCGCGCCGCGACTGCGACCGAGACAACGCGAGTATAAAGGTTACAATCGGCGCCGGAACAGCAGCCGAGCGCCCGCGATGTCGCCGATACTGCCCTACGCGATCCTGCCGCCTGTCTACGTCGAATACGACGCCGGTGCACCCGACGTTGCCTCGCGCGTGATCGACCTGGTCGGCGCGGCGGCGCCATGGGCGCAGATCGATCATATCGGGAGCACGGCGATCCCGGGCTGTGCCGGCAAGGGCATCATCGACCTTGTCGCGCTTTATCCCGAAGGTCAATTGGACGACATGCGCGACACCATCGACGCGCTTGGCTTTCAGCCGCAGCGTACCGGACACACGTTCCCGGAGGATCGGCCGATGCGCGTCGGCGCGATCGAGCATCGTGGCCAGGTCTATCGGCTGCATATGCATGTCGTCGCGGCGGATTCCGCTGAAGCACGATCGCTTTATCGCTTTCGCGATGTCCTTCGTGCCGATCCGGCGCTGCGCGACGCATACCAGGCGAAGAAGCGGGCGATTCTCCAGTCAGGAGTCAATAGCTCGAACGACTACACGCAGGCCAAGGGCGAATTCATCAGCGCCGTCCTGGGCCACAACCTGCACTGACAGACTGCATCGATGCGCATCGGCGTCCCGCGAGAGCGTAAGGACGGCGAACGTCGCGTCGCCGTGACGCCGGACGGCGTCGCGGTCCTGACGCGCGCGGGTCACGATGTCGTGGTCGAGCGCGGCGCCGGAGAGCGATGCGGTTTCAGCGATGCGAGCTATGTCGCCGCCGGAGCAACGCTGGCCGCGGATGTCGCCGCCGTTTATGGCTGCCGGCTGATGGTGAAGGTCAAGGAGCTGCAGCGAGAGGAAATTGGACTAATGGAACCGTCGACGACGGTATTCGGGTTCGCGCAGCTCGGGCGCGACCCAGCCCTGCTGGAAGGCGTGCTCGCATCGCGCATCGGCATCATCGGCTATGAAACGGTCGGCGATGGCCGCGGGCACCTGCCGCTCCTTGCTCCGATGTCCCGCATCGCGGGGCGGCTCGCGCCGCTGATCGCGGCGTCGCTGCTGATGAACGACCACGGCGGCGCCGGCGTCCTGTTGCCGGGTGTCGACGCGGTGGCACCGGGCCGAGTGGTCATCGTCGGTGCCGGCAACGTGGGTAGCGAAGCGGCGCGCGTCGCACTCGCGCTGGGGACGACGGTGACCGTGTTTGCTCGGACGCTCACCCGGCAGGCTGCGCTTCGGGCGAGCTGCGATGCCACGGCGGCCAGCCGGCTGCGCACGGCGCTTGGCGATCCGGCGAGCCTGGCCGCCGCGATTGCCGATGCCGACGTGCTGATCGGCGCCGTGCTGGTCCCCGGCCGCCTGTCACCGAAGCTCGTGTCGCGCCCGATGCTGCGCGCGATGCGGGCCGGTTCGGTCTTCATCGACGTCGGCATCGACCAGGGCGGCATCGGCGAGACTTCGCGCATGACCTCGATCTCCGCGCCGACCTTCGTCGACGAAGGCATCGTGCACTATGGCGTGCCGAACATGCCGGCGCTGGTGGCGCGCACGGCAACGCTCGCACTTTCGCAAGTCACGCTGCCGCGCGTGCGCCTGCTTGCCGATCTGGGCGTCGCGGGCGCACTTCGCGCCGACGCGGACTTGCGCGCGGGACTGCAAGTATGGGACGGGGCCATCGTGCATCCGGCGCTTGCCGCCGACGCGGGCGTGCCCGTCACGCCGTGGGAATAGTCCTTGCCCGCGCGAACGAAGTCCAGTACAAGACAGCGCTGCAAGGCAATCGGGAAGGGCAATGCGGGTATTCGGATTCGCCGGCTGGTCCGGCAGCGGGAAGACGACGTTGATCGAGCAGCTGATCCCTCGCTTCGGCGAGCTCGGGCTTACAGTCTCGCTGATCAAGCATGCGCATCACGAATTCGACGTCGACCAGCCAGGCAAGGATTCGTACCGCCACCGTGCGGCCGGATGCCAGGAGGTGCTGGTGTCGTCGGCGGTCCGATGGGCGCAGATGCACGAGCTGCGCGGCGCTCCTGAGCTGTCGCTCGCACAGGCAGTCGCGAGGCTGTCGCCGTGCGATCTCGTCCTGGTGGAAGGATTCAAGACAGCGGCGATCCCCAAGCTGGAGATCTATCGGGCAAGCCTGGGCAAGCCGCTGTTGCATCCGGGCGACCCGCATATCGTAGCCATCGCCGCGGATGGCGCGTTGACGACTCCCTTGCCGCGCTTCGACATCGCCGATGTCGCCGGGATAGCCGACTTTATCGCTCGCCGCAACTTCCCGGCCCCGACCCCCCGGAACTAGGGGAGCGGCGCAGGCCTCCAACAGCGAGCGAGCCGGGGTCGCCGGAAGGGCCCGGATGGCGCCATTGGCGCGCGCGCAACAGCCCGCCGGGACGGCTTGCCCGCGAGCCCGTCGGAAATTGACATGGGGCCCGGCTCGGGGGTAAGTTGAAGCTGTGGACATTCCAGCGGGCCAGGGCTGTAGAGCAGCGGAATATTGGTGGTAAAACGCGTGAAAAAACAATTACTTCCGATCGCGGTGGCCACGTTCCTCGGCACGGCTGCTGCGTTACCCGCGCTCGCGCAAAACGGCTTCTACGGGGGAGTCTCGCTGCTGCAAGGCAACGGAGCACCGAGCGGGCTGAGCCTGGGCGGCCCGGGCCTCGCCTGGAACCGGTTTGCCGCCCCGGCCGGCGATGAGTCCTCGCAACAAACGCTGGTTTTCGGCGGCTACCGGTGGAAAAGCGACATCGCGGTCGAAGCCGCATTCAACAGTCGCGACCAGTACGCCCTGAAGCCCGGCTCCGACCGCCCGGCGGGGGTTGGTTTGGGATTGGTCGACGCGTCCGCCCGGACGTGGAACGCGAATGTCTACACGAGCTGGGAATTCCTCCGCAGTTTTTCGCTTTACGGACGGCTGGGGTACGTACAAACCGATTCGCGTCCGCTGTTCAGCGGCGCGTCGCTGGTGCCCGGCGATCCGCATCGCGTTCGCGACGGGGTCAATTACGGGGTCGGCCTGCGCTACGTACTGAGCCAAGCGCTCGGACTGCGCGTCGAGTATTCGCGCTTCAGCCGGTTTGCGGGCGAGTCGAGCAGCGTCGGAGTGCTTCCCGAAACCGATCAGGTGACCATCGGCGTTCAGTACCGGTTCTAGGCTTCGAATCCGATTGAACGCCGGCGCGTTGGACGCGCCGGCGTTTTCGTCTTCGACGATGGCAATGCGCTAACATTCGAAAATGGTCCGGCTCGTCTACCTCGCCCGGCTGCGCGATCGCCTCGGGACTTCCGGCGAACGAGTGGTAT
This sequence comes from Casimicrobiaceae bacterium, assembly GCA_036493675.1. Taxonomy (GTDB): domain Bacteria; phylum Pseudomonadota; class Gammaproteobacteria; order Burkholderiales; family Casimicrobiaceae; genus PALSA-1003. Next base: position 32,743 of record DASXPJ010000041.1, on the reverse strand, counting down.
TGCCCGGCGAGGTCGCAAACGTCGGTGCGCTGCTCGCGTGGCTGCGCGATCGTGGCGGAGCATGGTCATCGGAACTCGCGCCGGGGCGCGCGGTACGCGTTGCCGTCAACCACGCCGTGGCACAAGCCGACACGCCGGTGCGAACCGGGGACGAAGTCGCGCTCTTTCCGCCCGTCACTGGAGGCTAAGGAGCATGGTCGTTCGCGTGCAGACCGGGGATTTCGACATCGCGCGCGAGATTGCGCTGTTGCGCGGCAACGACGCCCGGGTCGGCGCGGTGGCATCGTTCATCGGCATCGTACGCGACCAGAACGATGCGGCGACCGTGCGCACGCTGACGCTCGAGCATTATCCGGGGATGACCGAGAAGGCGCTGGCCGGCATTGTCGATGAGGCCCGAAAGCGCTGGTCGATTTACGACGCGGTGGTCGTTCATCGGGTGGGCGAACTCGCGCCGGGCGACCAGATCGTTCTGGTCGCGGTCTCCGGTGCCCATCGTGGCGATGCCTTCGCGGCGTGCGAATTCATTATGGACTACCTGAAGACGCGGGCGCCATTCTGGAAAAAGGAATCGACGCCCGAAGGCGAGCGATGGGTCGAAGCGCGCGCCAGCGACGACGAAGCCGCCGCGCGCTGGTGAGTTGACACGCGGCCGCTCGTTCGGTTACGCGCGCTCCGCCCGTCGCTATTGACCCTTCTGGGGCTTCGGCTCTAGAGTGCGACTCGCTGCGCCTGCGGCCGACCATCCTTGCGGCCGCAAAGACTTCCGCAATGCAGCACTCCAACCCTCACGCCATGCAGGACGTCGCGTTGCTCGCCATCGACTGGGGCACGACCTCGACGCGCGCCTATGCCATGGATCGCGAGGGTCGAATCCGCAGCGTGCGGAGCGCACCGCTGGGCGTGCAACGCGTGGTCAACGGAGAATTCGCGCAAGCGCTGCGCACGCTGTGCGGCGACGCTACCGAAGGCGTGCCAGCGATCGCCTGCGGGATGATAGGAAGCCGCCAAGGCTGGATCGAAGCACCTTATTGTGACTGCCCGGCCGATTTTGACGCGGTGGCCGCGGCCCTCACGCGCGCGCCCGATACGGAGCTCGCCATCGTGCCCGGCCTGCTTTGCCGCGATGACGATGGCATTGCCGACGTGATGCGTGGCGAAGAGACCCAGATCCTGGGCGCGCTGAGCGATAGCGTCGCCGCGCGGCAAGCGGTCGTGCTGCCCGGCACGCACAGCAAGTGGGCGATCACCGGCCCGGCGGGGATCGAGGCTTTTGCCACCTTCATGACCGGCGAGATGTACGCGCTGCTTGCCGAACACAGTATTCTGGGCCGGCTGAGGGCGGCCGGCAGCGACGATGCGGCTTTCTCGCGCGGCGTGGGGCACAGCCTGCGCGAGCGCGCGGCGCTCACGCACGACTTGTTCAGCGCGCGCACGCTGGCGCTGACCGATGCGCTTGCACCTTCGGGCGTGGGCGATTACCTTTCCGGCTTGCTGTTGGGCGCGGAGATCAAGGCGGCCCGGCAGTGGCTGCAAAGCATGCGCCTGGAGGGGAAGCCGCTGACGCTGATCGGCGCGCCCGCGCTGGTGGAGAGATATCGAATGGCGCTCGCAATGGCCGGACTGCATGCGGACATCGCCGCGGAAGACGCGGCGGCGCGCGGCCTGTGGCGGATCGCGCGCCATGCTGGACTGATCGGATGACGGCGATCCGGCTGCGCGACTACCTTGCCCCGCTGCCACTGGTGGCGGTCCTGCGCGGCATCGCGCCTGCGGAGATCGAGGCGATCGGCGCGGCGTTGACCGAGCACGGCTTTCGCATCCTCGAAGTGCCGCTCAATTCGCCCGATCCGTTCACGAGCATTGCAAGCCTGGCCGACCGCTACGGCGAACGTTGCCTTACCGGTGCCGGCACCGTCGTCAAGCTGGCGGACGTGGCCCGTGTCGCCGATGCCGGCGGACGTCTGATCGTGATGCCGCACGGCGACGTCGCGATCGTGCGCGAGGCGAAGCGCAGGGGGCTCGTGTGCCTGCCCGGCGTGGCGACGCCAACCGAAGCGTTCGCCGCGCTCGACGCGGGCGCCGACGGCCTCAAGATGTTTCCGGCCGAGCAACTTCCACCTCCGGTGCTCAAGGCGTGGCGTGCCGTCCTGCCGAAGGATGCGCTGGTGTTTCCGGTCGGCGGCATCCGTCCCGACAACATGGCTTCGTACTGGGCTGTCGGCGCGGACGGATTCGGCACGGGATCGAACTTGTACAAGCCCGGCGCTCCGGTCGAGACGGTGCGCGCGGCGGCAGCGGCCTATGCGGCCGGGTTCAAGGCGCTGCGGCGAAGCTGAAGCCGATGGACGGGCCAACCTTCCATGAGGGCCTGTTTGCGGACCGGATTGCGCTGGTCTCGGGCGGCACGAGCGGCATTGGCGCGGCCATTGCCACGCTTTTCGCGCGGCTCGGTGCGCGCGTCACGGTCACCAGCGGCTCCGAAGCCGAAGCTGACGCCGCCCGCCGCACGGCCGGCTTCGCGGCCGAACGCGCGATCGGGCTTGACGTTCGCGACGGCGGCGCCGTGACGACCTGCGTCGGTGCATTTCCGCGGCTGGATATGCTGATCAATTGCGCCGGCATCATTCGCCGTGACGCCGAGCACGATCCCGCGGTCTTCGCCGACGTCGTCGACGTCAATCTTACCGGCGCGATGCGACTGGCGGCGGCGGCTCGGCCGCTGTTGACCAGGACCGCGGGATGCATCGTCAATACCGCGTCGATGTACTCGTTTTTCGGCGGTGCGCACGCGCCGGGGTATTCGGCCAGCAAGGGCGGCGTCGCCCAGCTTACCAAATCGCTGGCGGCAGCCTATGCGCCGGACGGTATTCGCGTGAACGCCGTCGCGCCGGGCTGGATCGCCACCGCGATGACGCAGCCGGTCCGTGACGACCCGAACAAGGATGCGGCGGTTCGCGCCCGCACGCCGCTCGGACGCTGGGGTCAGCCGCACGAGGTGGCGACGGTCGCCGCTTTCCTGTGCTCGCCGGCTGCCGCCTTCGTCACCGGCGTCGTCCTGCCGGTCGATGGTGGCTACCTGATCGCGTGAGTATCATAATGGACTACTAGCAACCGTTCACAAGATCCCCCGGCGGCGCGAGCTGCGATCGCATCGCCAGGCGGGGCGCGAACGGAAGAGGGAAGGGGGAAGGTCATGCAGCTCGGCACGGCGATTCGACACCTCAAAAAAGGCGAGTGGGACAAGGCGCACGCAATCGCGCAGCAGGATGAAACCAAGCTCGGCTGCTGGGCGCACGGCATCGTGCACATCGTCGAGGGGGATCTTGGCAACGCGCGCTACTGGTATCGCCGCGCCGGCCGTCCGTTTCCCAAGGGTCTGGACGTCGACAGCGAAGTTGCCGCGCTGGCCGCGGCGCTTAAAAAGGCGCAGTGACGGCAGCGGTGCTTCTGCCGGCGAAAGGCATCGTGCCGGAGCTGGCGGTCGCGGCGATTCCCGCTGACGAGCGGGTCTGGGTGCCGCAGGCGCCGGACGTCTGGTTCCGGCCCTTGCTGCTCAATACGGTCAACGGCGGATGGTGCAACCTGCTGCGCGTGCGGCGATCGGGCGTCCTGTCGCGGCATCGCCACCCGATGGCGGTCGTCGGCTACGTCATCAAGGGCCGCTGGCGCTATCTCGAGCACGCGTGGGTGGCCGAGGAGGGCAGCTTCGTCTACGAGCCCCCGGGCGAGACGCACACGCTGATCGTGCCCGATGATTGTGCGGAAATGATCACCTTTTTCAACATCGGCGGCGCGATGATCTATCTGGACGAGTCCGGTCGACAGATCGGGTACGAGGACGTGTTCAGCAAGATCGAAATGTGCCGCGCGCATTACACGGCGGCCGGGCTCGGGCCCGAATTCGTCGACGAGTTCATTCGCTGATCGGCGGATGCTCGAGCTCACGATTCCCGGCTTCGGTCGGCTCGAGCTCACCGACGCGGTCTGCGATTACAACGGGACGCTGGCTGCCGACGGCCTGCTGCTGGAAGGTGTACGGGAGCGGCTTCAGCGCCTGAGCACGCAGTTGCGCGTGCATGTCGTGACTGCCGATACGTTCGGCAGCGCGGCCGAGCAACTGCAACAGCTGCACTGCACGCTGACGGTGCTTGATGCGCGCAACCAGGCCGAGGCCAAACGCGATTTCGTGCAGCGGCTGGGTGGAGAGCGCGTGGCCGCCATCGGCAACGGCCGGAACGACCGCATGATGCTCGAGCACGCTGCCCTCGGCATCGCCGTCTGCGGCGCCGAGGGCGCAGCCGCCGAAGCGCTTCACGCGAGCGACATCCTGGTGCGCGATGTCATCGATGCGCTCGACCTGCTCCTGAAACCGAAGCGCCTTGTGGCTACGTTGCGCGAGTAGCGGCAGCTTGCGGCGACAGGGGCGCGTCACTATAATTCGCCGACAGGAGATGGCATTCCTCCCGCCGGTTTGACCAACCGCCGTGCCAACCGCCGCAAGGCTGATGATGCCTATACGTAGCACCCGTTTTGCGGTGGCGCGGTAGGCGATTCACTCGGTAATTCCCACGCTACGCGTCGCTGCCCAATGCCGCATATTTTGCGGGGAGGGTCTTTGCATGCCTTGGGGTGGAATTCTTGCCGTAGGCGGGGGCGCCGCTGTCGGCGCGTGGCTGCGCTGGTGGTTGGGCATGCTGCTGAACCCGCTGCTTCCGACACTGCCGCTGGGTACGCTCGCCGCCAATCTCGTTGGGGGCCTGCTGATGGGCCTCGCGATGGAACTGCTGACGCGCCACGCCGTCGTGTTGCCGGAAGCGAGGCTGCTGATTACCACCGGTTTCCTTGGCGGGTTGACGACGTTCTCGACGTTTTCCGCCGAGATCGTCACGCTCCTGCTGCGCAAGGAATACCTGTGGGGATCGATTGCGATCGCATCCCACGTCGTCGGTTCATTGGCGATGACGATCCTGGGTATGCTGCTGGTCCGCATGCTATACGCCTGGGGCGCGCATGCGTGAGGGAGGCGGAGGGGTAGCACGCCGGAGCGTGGACCAAGGCCCCCGCGCGCGGGGATGCGACTGCCCAGGGAGGCGGACCGCCGACGCTGGATGGTTCGGACGCGCGCATGCGGCAGAGGAGGCACCATGAACGGGACGATATTACGGTTCTACGTGCACGAGAACCGCATCCATCATCATGTCGCTCTGTTCGAATGGCTGCTCGAGCAGGCCAAGAAGATGGGCATCCATGGCGGATCGGCATTCCGCGCCGTCGCCGGATTCGGCCGCCATGGCATTCTGCACGAAGAGCATTTTTTCGAGCTGGCGGCCGAGATGACCGTCGAAGTCGAATTCGTGGTGACCGATGCCGAAGCGGATGCCCTCCTGGCGCTGCTGTCGAAGGAGCGCGTCAGCATTTTCTACGCGCGGGTTCCGGCTGCATTCGGAACGATCGAAGGCGATCGCTGATCGGATTCCACGCAAGCGCGCCGCACGACGACCACTCGTGCGGTAAACTCGAGCGCATCTCCGGACACGAGGACAGGCTATGCCCCACGCGATTCGCTTTCACCGCAACGGCGGTCCCGAAGTGCTGCAGTGGGAAAGCGTCGAGGTAGGCGAGCCAGGGGCGGGTGAGGCCCGGGTCCGCCACACCGCCGTCGGCGTCAACTATATTGACACCTATCACCGCAGCGGCTTGTACAAGCTTGCGCTGCCTTCCGGACTCGGGACCGAGGGCGCAGGCGTGGTCGAAGCGGTCGGCCCCGGCGTATCGGACGTGCGGCCGGGGGATCGCGTCGCGTACAGCGGCGGCCCGCTCGGCGCCTATTCCGAGCTGCGCGTGATGCCGGCGGACCGGCTGGTCAAGCTGCCGGACGGGGTTTCCGACAAGGTCGCCGCAACGCTCATGCTCAAGGGGCTCACCGTCCAGTATCTGCTCCGGCAGACATTTCCTCTGAAGGGCGGCGAGACGATCCTGTTTCACGCCGCCGCGGGCGGGGTCGGCCTGATCGCCTGTCAATGGGCGCGCGCTCTGGGCGTGACGACGATCGGTACCGTGGGCTCGGATGAGAAGGCGACGCTGGCGAAGGCGAACGGCTGCGCGCACACGATCGTCTACACACGCGAGAATTTCGTCGAGCGAGTCAAGCAGATCACTGGCGGCAAGGGCGTGCCGGTCGTCTACGACGGGGTGGGCAAGGACACGTTCCCTGCATCGCTCGACTGCCTGTCGCCGCGGGGCATGTTCGTAAGCTTCGGCAACGCCTCCGGGGCGATTGCCGCGTTCGATATCCTGCTGCTGTCGCAAAAGGGATCGCTCTATGTCACGCGTCCGACGCTGGCGACGTACACGGCGAGCCGTGTCGCGATGCTCGCGATGTGCGAGGACATGTTCTCGCTCGTCCTGTCGGGCAAGCTGAAGAACGAGCCGCGGCAGACCTACGCGCTCAAGGACGCCGCGCAGGCGCACCGCGATCTCGAGTCACGCAGGACGACCGGCGCGACGATCCTGGTGCCGTAGCGCTGACGCGGCGCTGCGACGTCAGGCGGCTGCCGCTTCGTTGAGCAAGCGACGCGCGACCGGGGCCAGCTCCGACGCGGCGAGACCCAGCGGTCCGGTGCCTTGTGCGACCAGCGCATCGGCTGCGGCGCCGTGCAGGCACACGGCGAGCGGCACGGCCGCATCGCGCGCGATACGCTGTGCGAGCAGCGCGCCGATCATCCCCGCCAGTACGTCGCCGGTGCCTCCCGAGGCGAGCCCGGGGTTGCCGCTACTGTTGATCGCCCAGTTTCCCGAGGGATAGGCGAGCACGCTCCCGCTGCCTTTGAGGACGACGGCGGACTCGAGGCGGTTCGCCAAGCTCAGCGCAGCCTGTACACGGTCGCGCTGGATCTGGGCTATATCGATGCCGGCGAGCCGCGCCGCTTCGCCGGGGTGCGGCGTGACGACCGTCGGCGCACCTCTTGTGGCGATCGCGGTGCCAAGCGCCGCATCGGCCGAGATCAGGTTCAGCGCGTCGGCGTCGATGACCAGCGGGATAGCCAAGCGCAGCCCGCCGTCGAGAAGTCGTCGTGCGCGATCGTCGGTGCCCAGCCCGGGCCCGATAACCAGCGCATCGAGCGGATGCTCGATGACCTCGCCGGGGTCGCGCAGCATCAGTTCAGGGTGCTGCTCATCGATCGCAGGGCGCGCCTTCGCCGCCAGGCCTACCAGCACCTTGCCGGCGCCCAGCTGCAGCGCGGCCCGGCCGGCCATGATCGATGCGCCGACCATCCCATCGCTGCCGCCGACGATACCCACCGTGCCGAATGTTCCCTTGTGCACGTTGCGACGCCTTCGCAACAGTATTTCCGGCAACGCGGCGCGCAAGACCGTCCACTCGAGACGAGTGCCCGCCGTCGCCTGCGGCAGCGTCACGTCGAGAGGGTGTACGGTGACCGCGCCGCAATGGTCGGGGCCGTCCAACGTCAGCAGACCGGGCTTCAGCCCGATGAAGGTCGCCGTCGCGCGGGCGTGGATCGTAGGCGTGTGCGCCACACCTGTGTCGGCGTCGAGACCGCTCGGCACATCGAGCGCGAGGATTGGAATACGGCTTTCGTCTGCCTGCACGATCCATCGGGCATGCAGTTCATCGATGGCTCGAGTCAGGCCGATGCCGAAAAGGCCATCGACGATGAGACCGAAATCGCGATCGGAGGTCCACTCCGGAACGATGGTGCCTCCGCGCCGCCGCCATGCGTCACGCGCCGCCGCCGCCTCCGGCGACACGCGCGCCGCAATGTCCTTCGCGCACACGACGACCTCGTAGAACCACGAGGCGAGATGGCGGGCGATCACGAACGCGTCGCCGCCGTTATTGCCCGGTCCGGCCAATACGAGCACGCGGGCTCGACGGTTTGCCAGCATGTCGCGGGCGATGCCGGCTGCCGCCAGCCCGGCGCGCTCCATCAGCGGCAAGCCGGTCGACCGAGCCTCGATGGCGCGAACGTCCGCGACGCGATAGATCGGATCGGCACGCATCGGTCGATTATAAGCATCGTTTCGCATCCCGGATTGATAGCCAGCAACCCGACTTGGCGGGGCAGGTTATTAGACAGGGGCGAAACCAGTCGATACACTAGCGGCCTGAGCCGCTCGGACCTGCCCATTGCGCTCTCGATTACAGGCGCGGACGGTCCCTGAACGAAGACCATGCGGCGATACACGATCCACAAATGGGAGGAAGCCATGTCGCAGTACGTCACAAGAATTCTGCTCGGTCTGCTGGCGCTCGGTATCGCCTCGACGGTATGGGCACAGGAACTGACCGGCACGCTGAAAAAGATCAAGGACTCGGGAACGATCACCATCGGACACCGCGATTCGTCCATCCCCTTCTCCTATTACGACGAAAATCAGAAGGTCGTCGGCTACGCGATGGACATCTGCATGAAGGTCGTCGATGCGGTCAAGGCCAAGCTCAACATGCCGAACCTGAAGGTGGCACTCAATCCGGTCACATCGGCGACCCGGATCCCACTGATCGCCAACGGCACGATCGATCTCGAATGCGGTTCGACGACCAACAACCTCGAGCGCGAAAAGCAGGTCGGCTTCACGAACACCTATTTCGTGACCGCCAACCGCTACGTCGTGAAGAAGGCGTCGAACGTCAAGACGCTGGCCGACCTGAAAGGCAAGACGGTCGTCTCGACGGCGGGAACGACGAACATCAAGTGGCTGACCGAAGAAAATGGCAAGCAGAACATGGGCATGAGCATCCTCCCGGCCAAGGATCATGCCGAAGCGTTCCTGATGGTCGAGACCGGCCGTGCGGCGGCGTTTTTCATGGATGACATCCTGCTGTCAAGCCTCGTGGCGAGCGCCAAGACGCCGGGCGACTATGTGATCGGCAGCGAAGCCTACAGCGTCGAGCCGTACGCCGCGATGATGCCCAAGGACGACGCGGAATTCCGCAAGGTCGTCGATACCGCGACCGCGAACCTGTACAAGAGCGGCGAGATCCATGCGATCTATGCCAAATGGTTCCTCAAGCCGATCCCGCCGAAGGGCATCAACCTGAACCTGCCAGAGAGCCCGCAGCTGAAGAAAGCGCTGGCCAACCCCACCAGCAGCGGCGATCCCGCTGTCTATCAGTAGCGGCTGCTGCCCGGACCCTGACCGGGAGCGCATGCTCCCGGTCAGGGTCCGGGCATGGCAGATGACGATCGAGCTCGCCCGCCTCGGCGCGCAATGAATTACAACTGGAACTGGGGCATCTTCTGGGAGCTGTCGGCCGACGGCCGGCACACCTGGTTCATGACCTTGATCGTGGGCCTGGGCTGGACGCTCGCCACGGCCTTTTGCGCCGGCGTCATCGCTTTCATCCTCGGTTCGTTCATCGGCGTCGTGCGCACGATGCCGATCCGGTGGGCGGTGCGCATCGGCAATGCCTACGTCGAGCTGTTTCGCAATATTCCGCTGCTGGTCCAGCTGTTCATCTGGTTCTTCGTCCTGCCCGAGCTCCTGCCTACGTCGCTCGGAAACTCGATCAAGCAAATGAACCCGCCATGGGCGTCGTTCGTTCCCGCGGTGATAGGGCTCGGGCTGTTCACTGCCGCGCGCGTGGCCGAGCAGGTCCGGGCTGGCATCCAGGCGCTCGCGCGCGGCCAGGGCATGGCCGGCACCGCGCTGGGTCTCACCCTGGCGCAGACCTATCGCAGCGTGCTTCTGCCGATGGCGTTCCGGATCATCATGCCGCCGCTGACCTCCGAGACGATGAATCTGATCAAGAACACGTCGGTGGCGTTGACGATCGGCCTGATCGAGCTGACCGCGGCTGCGCGCTCGATGCAGGAATTCACGTTCCAGGTGTTCGAGGCGTTCACTGCCGCGACCGTCATCTACATCGTCGTCAACCTGATCGCTGTCAACCTGATGCGCTGGCTGGAGCGACGCATCGCCGTGCCCGGATTCATCGGTCCGGCCGTCGGCGGCGGAGGGCATTGACGTGGGCGAGTTCGATTTCGGCGTCATCCAGCGCTCGCTCGGCTACCTGTTCCGGGAGGGGATGACCTTTACGCTGACGTTGACCGGGATCGCCGCTGCCGGTGGAATCTTTTTCGGTACGCTGCTCGCGATGATGCGGCTTTCGTCGCACAAATGGCTGTCGCTGCCGGCAACCGCCTACGTCAATCTGATGCGATCGATCCCGCTGCTGCTGGTCATCTTCTGGTTCTATTTCCTGGTTCCCTACATCGGTGCGTGGGTAACCGGCGCGTCGCAGCCGGTCAAGGTCGGCGCATTCACCTCGTCGGTGGTCACCTTCATGCTGTTCGAAGCGGCGTACTACTCGGAGATCATGCGCGCCGGCATCCAGTCGATCGCGCGCGGCCAGGTGTGGGCCGGCCTCGCGCTCGGACTCAACTATTGGCAGACGATGAAGCAGATCGTGTTGCCGCAGGCGTTCCGCAACATGGTGCCGATCCTGCTGACGCAGACGATCATTCTGTTTCAGGACACCTCGCTCGTCTACGTGCTGTCGATCACCGACTTTCTGGGCGCCGCCTCCAAGATCGCCCAGCGCGACGGCCGGCTGGTCGAGATGTACCTGTTCGCCGCGCTGGTTTATTTCATTGTCAGCTACGTACTGTCGAACCTGGTGAAGCGGCTGCAGCTACGCATCGCCATCATCCGCTGAAGACGATGTCCGGGAGATTCGCGCCATGGCGATGATCGAGATCAATGACGTTTCCAAGTGGTACGGCAAGTTCCAAGTCCTGACCGACTGCACGACCAAGGTCGAAAAGGGCGAAGTGATCGTCGTCTGCGGTCCATCGGGCTCTGGCAAGTCGACGCTGATCAAGACAGTCAATGCGCTCGAGCCTTTCCAGAAGGGCAATATTGTCGTCGACGGAACGAAGGTCAACGCCGCCAGGACGAATCTGCCCAAGTTGCGCGCGCGCGTCGGCATGGTGTTCCAGAACTTCGAGCTGTTTCCGCATATGACGATCACGCAGAATCTGACGATCGGTCAGGTCAAGGTGCTCAATCGTAAGCCCGACAAGGCGATTGAACGCGGACTGAAGTACCTGGACCGGGTCGGCTTGATCGAGCAGAAGGACAAGTATCCAGGCCAGTTGTCCGGAGGTCAGCAACAGCGCGTAGCGATCGCGCGAGCATTGTCGATGGACCCGATCTGCATGCTCTTCGACGAGCCTACATCGGCGCTCGATCCCGAGATGGTCAATGAGGTTCTCGACGTCATGGTTGGACTCGCCAAGGAAGGCATGACGATGATGGTCGTCACACACGAGATGGGGTTCGCCCGCAAGGTCGCGCATCGCGTCATCTTCATGGACCAGGGACGGATCGTCGAGGATGCCAGCAAGGACGACTTCTTCGGCAAACCTCGCTCGGAGCGCGCGCAACTGTTCCTGTCGAAGATCCTACAACACTGACCGATTCGAGCTGCCGGCCAGACGCCGTCGTTCGGGCGCCCGGCGTCGCCGCCCTGGCAGGCGGGACGCGGCGAGCAGCGTATAATTCCGTTTTACGCCCATCCCCGTCTCGATGGCCGAGCTTCTTTCGCTCCACGGGCGCAATGCCCTGTCATCCTTTCGCGTTGCCAAGCTGCTGTCTTCGCTGACCGGAACCCGCGTAGCCGCGGTTGCGTCCGTCTATTGGCATTTTGTCCGAACATCGCGTGAATTGACCGCCACCGAGCGGGCTACGCTCGAGCGCCTGCTGACCTACGGCCCTCGCGGGGAGAGCGGCAGCGAGCGTGGCGAGATGCTTCTGGTGTTGCCGCGTCCCGGCACGATTTCGCCCTGGGCGTCGAAAGCCACCGACATCGCCCACAACTGCGGTCTCGCCACCGTCGAGCGCATCGAGCGCGGCGTAGCCTACCGAATCGCGACACGCGACGACGCAGCGCTCAGCTCCGCCGATCGTCAGACGCTGCTTCCGCTGCTGCACGATCGCATGACCGAGGCCGTGTTCGGATCGTTGGCCGACGCGGCGCGCCTTTTCGCGACGGTCGAGCCGCAACCGGTGATAACGATCGACTTGCTGAAGCGAGGACGGGAGGCGATCGTCGACGCGAATGCAAGACTGGGCCTGGCTCTTTCCGACGACGAGGTCGACTATCTGGTGGCGAGCTTTCGCGGGGCGGGGCGCAATCCTACCGATGTCGAGCTGATGATGTTCGCCCAGGCCAATTCCGAACATTGTCGACACAAGATATTCAATGCAGACTGGACGATCGACGGCAAGCGCCAGCCGATGTCGCTGTTCGCGATGATCCGGCGCACCCACGAAGCCAATCCGGAAGGCACGATCGTCGCGTACGTGGACAACGCGGCAGTGATGGAAGGCGCAACGGCTCGGCGCTTCTATCCCGGGGTGGACGGTCACTATGGCGCACATGCTGAGCTGACTCACGTGCTGATGAAGGTCGAAACGCACAACCATCCGACGGCGATCGCACCATTTCCCGGAGCGGCGACGGGCTCGGGCGGCGAAATCCGGGACGAGGGCGCGACGGGCATCGGTGCTAAACCCAAGGCGGGTCTGACCGGATTTGCCGTGTCCAACCTCCGGATTCCTTCACTGCCGCAGCCCTGGGAAGCCGAATACGGCAAGCCCGGGCGTATCGCCTCCGCGCTGTCGATCATGCTCGACGGGCCGATCGGCGGCGCATCGTTCAACAACGAGTTCGGTAGACCGAACCTGCTCGGGTATTTCCGCACGTTCGAGCAGCAGGTGGCCGGCGAGATGCGCGGCTATCACAAACCGATCATGATTGCCGGAGGAATCGGCAATATTGCCGCGCACGATGCGCATAAGCTTCCGCTACCCGACGACGCCGTACTGATTCAGCTCGGCGGTCCCGGCATGCGTATCGGTCTGGGTGGAGGCGCCGCATCATCGATGTCAGCGGGCGAGAACACCGCCGATCTCGATTTCGATTCGGTGCAGCGCGGCAACGCCGAGATCGAGCGCCGCGCGCAAGAAGTCATCGACCGCTGCTGGCAGCTCGGCGACGACAACCCGATCCTGTCGATTCATGACGTCGGCGCGGGCGGTCTGTCCAATGCGCTACCGGAGCTCGTGCACGGCGGCCCGGGCACGGAGCCGCGGGGCGCGCGCGTCGATCTGCGTGCGATTCCTTCCGAGGAACCCGGCATGTCGCCGCGCGAGATCTGGTGCAACGAAGCGCAGGAGCGCTACGTGGTCGCGATTGCGCCGCAGTCGCTCGATCGCTTTCGCGCACTGTGCGAGCGTGAGCGTTGCCCCTTCGCCGTCGTCGGCCACACGACAGCGCGGCCAAGGCTGGTGGTGGCGGACAGTGTCTTCGGCAACGAACCCGTCGACATGGAGCTGGCGGTGCTCCTGGGCAAGCCGCCGCGCATGACGCGCGACGCCGTGCATGTCAGGCGTGAGCTGCCACCCTTCGATGCCCGTCATATCGAACTCGCCGACGCAGTGTTCCGCGTTATGCAGCTGCCGTGCGTCGCGGACAAGACCTTCCTGGTGACGATCGGAGACCGGACGGTCGGCGGTCTGTGCGCCCGCGACCCGATGGTAGGTCCGTGGCAGGTGCCGGTGGCGGACGCCGCTGCGACGCTGCTCGACTTCGACGGATATGCCGGCGAAGCGATGGCCATCGGCGAACGCGCGCCGCTGGCATTGATCGACGCACCCGCGTCGGGACGCATGGCGATCGGCGAGGCCTTGACCAATATCGCGGCGGTCGCCGTCGGGCGCTTGCCCGACGTCAAGCTGTCAGCCAATTGGATGGCGCCGGCGGGCTACCCGGGCGAGGATGCTGCGCTGTACGACACCGTGCGGGCTGTGGCGCTCGACCTGTGCCCGGCGCTGGGAATCAGCATTCCGGTCGGCAAGGATTCGATGTCGATGAGGACCGCATGGCGCGACGGGGACGTCGACAAGGCGGTTACCGCCCCTGTATCGCTGGTCGTCTCGGCTTTCGCCTCCATTGCCGACGCACGACGGGTGCTGACGCCGCAGCTTCGTACCGATGCTGCCTCTGTACTCCTGCTGGTCGATCTCGGCAACGGGCGAAACCGCATGGGCGGCTCGGCGCTGGCGCAGGTGTACGGCCAGCTCGGCGATACCGCACCCGATGTCGACGATGCGGCGGCGCTCGCCGCTTTCTTCGGCGCTGTGCAGGCGCTGCACGCGCAGCACAAGCTGCTGGCGTATCACGACCGTTCGGACGGTGGCCTGTTCACGACGCTATTCGAGATGGCGGCCGCCAGCCGCTGCGGTCTGTCCGTCGTCATCGATGAGTTGCCGGGCCCTGCCGTAGAGGCGCTGTTCAATGAGGAGCTCGGCGCGGTGCTTCAGGTGCGTGCCGGCGACAGACACGACGTCGTGGCCGCGTTCGAGGCGGAGGGACTGCGTTGCGTCTGCGTCGCCGAGCCGACGACCGATGGACACATTCGCGTCGTCAGAGAAGGGGCGACATTGTTCGACGGGACGCGGGAGGAGCTGCACCGCGCATGGTCTGCGACAACGCATGCGCTGCAGCGTCTGCGTGACAATCCGGTGTCGGCCGATCAGGAATATGAGCGAATCGCCGATGCCGAAGATCCAGGCCTCTCGCCGATGCTGTCCTTCGATCCGGCGGAGGATATCGCCGCGCGGTTTGTCGCGACCGGCGTGCGACCGCGCGTCGCGGTGCTGCGCGAGCAGGGGGTCAATGGCCAGGTCGAGCTCGCCGCCGCGTTCGATCGCGCCGGTTTCGCGGCGTACGACATTCATATGAGCGACATCATCGGCGGACGCGAGACGCTTGCGGGATTTGTCGGTCTCGCGGCCGGTGGCGGGTTCTCTTACGGCGACGTTCTGGGGGCGGGGGAAGGCTGGGCCAAGTCGATCCTGTTCAATCACCGCGCGCGTGATGCCTTAGCTGCGTTCTTCGCGCGAGGCGACACCTTTGCCGTCGGCATCTGCAACGGATGCCAGATGATGAGCAATCTGCGCGAGCTGATTCCGGGCAGCGCTAGCTGGCCGCACTTCGTGCGAAATGCATCGGAACAGTTCGAGGCTCGTCTGGTCCTGCTGGAAGTACAGCCCTCGCCCTCGCTGTTCTTCGCCGGGATGCACGGCAGCCGCATCCCGGTTGCGCTGGCACATGGCGAAGGCTTTGCCGAATTCCGCGATCCGGCGCAACTTGCCGCCTCGCAGGGGCTGGTGACATTGCGCTTCGTCGATAATCGCGGTGTGGTGACCGAGCGCTATCCGTACAATCCCAATGGATCGCCGGAGGGTATCACCGGCCTGACGACCAGTGACGGTCGCTTTTCGATACTGATGCCGCATCCCGAGCGTGTATTCCGCAGCGTGCAAATGTCGTGGCATCCCGAGGAATGGGGCGAGGACTCGCCATGGATGCGCATGTTTCGCAACGCCCGTCGCTGGATCGGCTGAACTGTCGGCATGAAACTCGCCGGACGGCGCCGCTCGCGAAGGACACACGACAAGTGAAAGTTTGGTCGATCAATGGCGTCACTCCGGTCATCGATCCGAGCGCATTCGTGCATGCGAGCGCGGTGCTGATCGGGGACGTGATCGTCGGCGCGGGTTGCTACATCGGTCCCGGAGCGTCGCTGCGCGGCGACTTCGGCCGCATCGAACTGCGCGCCGGCTCGAACGTACAGGATACGTGCGTGATGCACGGTTTTCCCAGCAGCGATACTATCGTCGAGGAAAACGGCCATATCGGGCACGGTGCGATTCTGCACGGCTGCGTCGTCAAGACTAATGCATTGGTCGGCATGAATGCCGTGATCAACGATAACGCCGTGATCGGCGAGTCGGCCATCGTCGCGGCGATGGCCTTCGTCAAGGCCGGCATGGTCGTTCCGCCACGCATGCTCGTCGCGGGCGTGCCGGCTAGAATCGTGCGCGGGCTGACCGAGCAGGAGCTGGCCTGGAAGGTTGAGGGAACGCAGAGCTATCAGGAGCTCACACGCCGCAGCCTGGCGACGATGATCGAAACTGAAGCGCTCGCGGCGATCGAGCCGGGGCGCCCGCGCATCGAGCTGCCCGAATTGCTGCCGTTATCCGCAGTGAAGGCGCGCGGCGAAGGCTAAACGCTCGTCGCTGGCTCAGTAGCCTGCGGCTTGGCCGTCGCGCCGGGGGTCCGACCCGGCGACGTAGCCGTGCTCGGCGCGGACCACGAACTGGCCTGCGCCGAAGTCCATATACGAATCGGGGATCGACGCGAACGAGTGTCCGAGCTTACGCAGGCCATCGCGTAACGATGTTGCCGCAGCGGCTTCGAGATCGATGGATAGGCCGCCGTTGACCTTCCATCGCGGCGCATCGAGCACCGCCTGCGGATTCCCGCGGTAGTCGATGAGCCGCACCAGCGTCTGCAGATGCGCCTGCGGCTGAATCGGACCGCCCATCACGCCAAAGGCCGCATACGGCGCGCCGTCACGCGTAGCGAAGCCCGGGATGATGGTGTGGAAGGGCCGCTTCCCGCCGCCGACGAAGTTCGGATGGTCCGGCTGCAGCGAAAAGCCGGTGCCGCGGTTCTGCAGACTGATTCCCGTCCCCGGAACGACGACTCCCGACCCAAACCCCATGTAATTCGATTGGATCACCGACGCCATCATGCCGTGCTGGTCCGCGGCCGCGAGATAGACGGTGCCGCCGGGCGGCGGGGTGCCGTGACCGAAATCCCGCGCTCGGGCGGGGTCGATCAGGCGCGCGCGTGCCGCGAGGTAGGCGCGATCGAGAAGCTGCTCAGGTGTGACGCGCATCGTCCTCGGGTCGCTCACGTAGTGGTAGACATCCGCAAAAGCGAGCTTCATCGCCTCGATTTCGAGGTGCTGCGTCAGGACAGCGTCGGCCGGTTCCCTGCCCACTTCGAAGGTTTCCAGGATGCCGAGCGCCATCAAAGCGGCGATGCCCTGTCCGTTGGGCGGGATCTCGTGGATCGTGTGGCCGTGGTAGTCGTGCGCCAGGGGCGTCACCCAATCACTGCGATGCGTATCGAAATCGGCAAGCGTGTGGGCGCCCCCGTGTGCGCGCGCGTGCGCGACCATCGCCTCGGCCAGTTCACCGCGGTAAAATGCTTCGCCCCCGCTGGCTGCGATCTTCTGCAGCGATCGCGCCATCGCCGCCGAGGAGAAGACTTCCCCGACGGCGGGCGCTCGGCCGCGCGGCATGAAGTGTTCGGCGAATCCCGCGACATGACCGAGTATCGGCACGGCCTTCGCCCATTTTTCGGCGACGATCGGTGAAACCGCATAGCCTTCGGCGGCGTAGCGGACGGCAGGCGCGAACAGGTCCGCAAAGGGAAGCTTGCCGAATCGGCGTGACAACGCGATCCATCCGGACACCGCTCCGGGGACGGTTATCGTATCCCAGCCCGTGCGCGGCATCGCCTGAAGGCCCGCGAAGCGGCCAGGCGTCCACGCTGCCGGCGCGCGGCCGGACGCGTTGAGTCCCGACAGTGCGCTGCCGTCCCATATCAGCGCAAAAAGGTCGCTGCCGAGGCCGTTGCTGCAGGGCTCGACGACCGTCAGGGCGATCGCCGTGGCGAGCGCCGCATCGACCGCGTTGCCGCCCGCCTGCAACATCGCGATTCCTGCCTGCGTTGCCAGTGGCTGCGACGTCGCGACCACGTTGCGCGCGAAAATCGGCTGCCGGCGCGACGCGTAAGGGAGGGACCAGTCGAATCGCTGGTCTTGCGAGCATTGATCGCGAACGATCGCTTCGGGTGCTATCGGGTCCGTCATGGGTTTTCGGCGCGCATCAGGTCTCGGCTTCCTGGAACGCGGCGGCGCGCGTCTTGCGGAAGTTGGGAAGAATAATCAGGAGAAGCAGCAGTCCGGCGGCGATCAGCATCCCCAGCGAAATCGGTCGGGTGAAAAAGACGGAAGGATCGCCCCGCGAAAGCAGCATCGCGCGCCGCAGATTTTCCTCCATCAACGGGCCGAGCACGAAGCCCAGGAGCAGCGGCGCCGGCTCGCATTCGAGTTTCATGAAAACGACGCCGAGGAAGCCGAAGATTGCGGTCATCACAACGTCAAAGCTCGCGTTGTTGGTAGAATATACGCCGATGCCGCAAAAAAGCAGAATTGCCGGATACAGCAGGCGGTACGGCACCTGCAGCAGCTTGATCCAGACGCCGATCAAGGGAAGATTCAGCACGACCAGCATGAGGTTGCCGACCCACATCGACGCGACCAGGCCCCAGAAAAGCGAAGGGTTCGAGGTCATCACCTGAGGGCCCGGCTGAATGTTGTGTATGGTCATCGCACCGACCATCAAGGCCATCACGGCGTTCTCCGGGATGCCCAGCGTCAGCAGCGGAATGAACGAGGTTTGCGCCCCCGCGTTGTTGGCCGATTCGGGTCCGGCGACGCCTTCGATGGCGCCCTTGCCGAAGCGGCTCGGATCCCTGGCGATTTTCTTTTCGACCGAGTACGCGGCGAACGAGGCGAGCATCGCGCCGCCGCCTGGCAGGAGACCCAGCACCGACCCGATGCCCGTGCCGCGCAGCACGGCGGGCGCCGCCTGGCGCAGCTGCTTGCCGGTCAACCACAGCCCTTTGACGCGGGCCGAAACGATATCGCGCTTTTCCGTGCTCTCGAGGTTATTGATGATCTCCGCGAAGCCGAACAGGCCCATCGCCACCGCGACCACGCCAATGCCATCGATGAGCTCGGGGATGTCGAAGGCGAAGCGCGCCATGCCGGAATTGACGTCGGTGCCGACGATGCCGAGAAGCAAGCCCAGCACGACCATCGCGATCGCCTTCAACAAGGCGCCATGCGCCAGCACAACCGCGCCGATCAGTCCCAGCACCATCAGCGAACAATACTCGGCGGGCCCGAACTTGAGAGCGAGCGTAGACAACGGAGGTGAAAACGCGGCGACCATCACGGTGGCGACGCACCCCGCAAAAAACGAACCCAGGGCGGCTGTCGCCAGCGCGGCACCGGCTTCGCCTTTGAGCGCCATCTGGTGGCCGTCGAGACAGGTGACCGCGGACGATGTCTCGCCGGGCATGTTGATCAGGATCGATGTCGTCGAGCCGCCGTACTGCGCGCCGTAATAGATGCCGGCGAGCATGATCAGCGCGGAAACCGGCTCGAGCCCGTAGGTCGTCGGCAAGAGCATCGCGATCGTCGCGACCGGCCCGATACCCGGCAGGACACCGATCAGCGTGCCGACCAGGACTCCCACCAGCGCGTACAGGATGTTGATCGGCGTCAGGGCGACGCCGAAGCCAAGCGCGAGATGGCCAATGACGTCCATCCAGCCTTAGCCGCTGCCGGGCCAGATGGGCAGCTGAAGCTTCAAGCCGATGACGAACACGCCGACCGAAAGCGCCGCCAGCAGGACGCCGCTGATAAGGGATTCCTTGAATCGGAATTCACGGCTTGCGGTGCTTGCGATCACGATGAGGCCGATCGTCGACAGGACCAGCCCGGCGTGCGTCAGCACCGAGCCGAACGCCACCACGCTCAGCAGGACGATCGTGACCGGACGCCATTTCCACCCCGGCAGCGGCGGACCGCGGCCGCGCAGCGATGACAGCGAAAGCGCGGCTCCGAGAGCGATCAGCAAAATCCCGAGTACACGCGGAAAGTATCCGGGCCCCATCCGCGCTGCCGTGCCCAACGGATAATCCCGTCCAAGGATGATGGCGGCGATGCCGAACGCGACGAAAAGGAGGCCTGCACAGAAGTCTTTCGGACGAGGAATCTGCACGGTCGCATCCGCTCCCTGCGAATGAACGGGTTCAGTTTCGCGAAGGGCGAAGAATACCATCCGGGCGAAAACGACCGCCAGCGCCGCGCGGCCGCGCAACAAAAAGGGCAGGCGGTTTCCGCCTGCCCTTTTGTCCGGACTGTGACGCGTGTCGCTCAGTAGCCGTTCTTGGCGCGAAGCTCGCGCAGGAACTTGTCGACGACTTGACCCTGCATGCGCTGGGCGAGTTGGGGCTTGACCTCTTCGAAGGTCGGCACCTTGGCATCGCGTACGTCATCGACCTCGATGACGTGCCAGCCAAACTGCGATTTCACCGGCGTCGTCGTGAACTTTCCTTTTGGCAGCGCGACCATCGCATCGGCGAACGGCTTGACGAAATTGGCCGGGGCATTCCAGTCGAGATCGCCGCCGTTGGCCTTGGACCCGGTGTCCTTCGATCTCTCGGCGAGCTTCTCGAACTTCTCGCCCTTTTGCAATGCCGCGATGATGTCCTTCGCGTCCTCTTCCTTGTCGACCAGGATGTGGCGAACCTTGTATTCCTTGTCGCCGATCTGGCCTTTGATGCTTTCGTACTCCTTGCGCAGTACGTCCTCGGGCACCGGATGCGATTTCAAGTAATCCGCCATGTAGGCGCGAACCAGCACGGTTTGAGCGCTCAGGTCCATCTCGGTCTTCAAGGTCGGATTCTTGTCGAGCCCTTGTTTCCTGGCTTCGCGGGCCAGCAGCTCGCGGGTGTTCAATTCGTCGCGGACGGCTGCGCGCAGCTCCGGCGTGTCGGGCTGACCTTGCGCGGTCCGCTGCTTGAGCATGAAGTCGAAGTAGGCTTGCGAATAGAGATCCTTGCCCTTGGCCGAGTCGGCCTTGGCCGGCACCGCCTTGGCCTTGGTGTCCTGGGCGAATGCCACCGGCGCCAGGAGCAATACTGAGGAGGCGACGAGCGCGGTGACGAGTCGAATGGTCTGTGACATGAATGAAAGGTCCTTGTCGGTAAGTCGATCTAAAAGGCGTTGCTGGAGTTCGTCGGATGGAAAGATGGGGTTGGTGTCTCGGAAAATTCCTCGGGCGCCAATGCCTTGATCGACAGCGCGTGGATCGGGTGGGGCAGAAGGTCGTTGACGCGATTGAGCACCTGCTGGTGCCGCTCGAGCCTCGGGACTCCGGAAAAGGCCTTCGACACGATCGTCAGGGAAAAGTGCCCCCCGCCCCCAGCCGCGCCAGCATGACCGGCATGGTCGGCGCTGTCGTCATGGATCTCCAGCGCCGACGGGACGAGGTCGGCAAGCCGCGCACGCAGCGTGGTCGCGACGTCGGTCACGATTCACCCGGCAGATAGCGTGCGACGGACGCCACCGTCCCGACTGCAGCCAGCATGAACAAGCCGATGCCGCCCCAAACCTTGAAGTTGACCCAGACGTTGGTAGCGCAATCGGCAGTGCCGCAGACCGCTGGCGCAAGACTAAATGCGACATACAGGTTCGCAAGTCCCATCGCGGCCAGGAACACGACCCACGCCCACGTCAGCCGGGACCACACGGGATCGGGTAGCGTCAGATCCTTGAGCAGCGCGGAGAGCAGATTCTTGCGGAAAGCGATGCGGCCCGTCGCCAGGACAAGCGCGAACAGCCAGTAGAGCACCGTCGGCTTCCATTTGATGAAGGTCTCGTCGTGCAGGAGGAGGGTCGCCCCGCCGAAGATCGCGATGATCGCAAAGCTGATCCAGTGCACGGCCGCGACCTTGCCGCGGTGCCAGCGGAAATAGGCAATTTGCGCGATCGACGCCGCGATTGCGACGCCGGTCGCCACGAAAATCCCTTGCAGCTTGAAAGCTACGAAAAACAGGATCAGCGGAAAGTAGTCTGCCAGAAACTGCATAACCTTTAATTATACCTCGGAAGGCGATAACGGCCAAGTCGCGCCGTCCGTCGTCAATGCCGCCGCTTTCGACGCTTGTCGCCGCCCATCGATGTTCTGGAGGGTTCGACCAAGTGCCGGAAACGGGTCCAATCGAAAGCCGCGCCGGGGTCGGTCTTGCGACCCCGCGCGATCTGGTCGTGACCGGCGAGATCGCGGATCGGATAGCGCCGCTGCAGCGCTCGCGTAAGGCGCGCGAGCGTCGCGTACTGTGCGTCGGCATACGGCAGCTCATCGGTCCCCTCGAGCTCGATGCCGACCGAGAAGTCGTTGCACCGCTGGCGCCCGCGCCACGACGAGGCCCCGGCATGCCACGCCCGCAGAGCGCACGGCACGAACTGCAGCAGCGAGCCATCGCGCCGCACCAGGAAGTGCGCCGAGACGCGCATCGCGGCGAGCGTGTCGAAGTCCGGGTGTGCCGCGGGATCGAGGCGGTTGGTGAAGAGGTCGATGATGCCGTTGCCACCGAACTCGCCCGGGGGAAGCGATATGCCATGGATCACCAGCATCGTTATCGGCTCGCCGGCGGGACGCTCGTCGCAGTTGGGCGAGGCGATTTGCGTCGCGGCAGCGATCTTTCCCGCCCGGTCGACGTAGAGCCGGCGCGCGGGCGAGACGGCGCGGCGGCGTCGGTGTGAGGCTATCGAGCGTGCGATCGGGCGTGACGTTCGGAATACGGCGGGCTGCATTATAGGACAGCCGCCTGGCGAGGGGCACACCAGCTTGCGCCGGCATACTGCCTCGGAACCGCCAGCAGGCGCCGCACGCGCCTGGACCATGACCGCGGCGATCGCCGATCGCCCTGCGTGCACCGCCTGGCGCGAGCGCTACCGCGGCTCGTGCAGGATGCCGTCGCGCATGATTCGCACGACGGTGAGGCGTGCGGCCGGGTCGCCGACGACTTTGCGGAAGGCTGCCATGGCGGCATGCGGCGACTGCGTCGAATCGAGCGCGAACGAAAACGCCGCCGGCGATATCGACGTGCGCACCGTTCCTGCGCGGATGCCCTGCAGCCGGGACGCCGCGGCGACGATGCGCGCACCGATGCGCCCGGCATCCACCGGCCCCTCGATGGCGACGAACACGACTTGTTGGTGCCGGACGATGGCCGCGTCGATTACCGCGTGGTCGTAGGCGGCCGCGACCCTGTCCTCCACGCACGCGCCGCACGCGAGCACGGCCGGCGGCGCGCCGGCCGCGACAGCTATCGCCAGTGTGATCAACCCGCGCTTCATCGCTTGTCCTTCGGCGGCCCCTCCGCGGGTAGTGCGGCTGGCGACCCGGACAGCGTCTGGTTGGGCGGTCGCGCGGTGCCCGGCGCGGCTGGCTGCGGCTGCTCCTGGCCCTGCGGCCGCAGATTGGTGTCCGCCCAGTGGAAGTAGGAGATGAACTCGCCGATCTCCGCGTCCGACAGGTTCTGATTCGGCATCGGCAACTTGTACTTGTCGAGCAAGGCCTTGGCGTCGCCGTCGGACTGCAGCATCTGCTCGGGCGATTTGAGCCACTTCGCGAGCCAGGTGTCGTTGCGGCGCTTGGACACGCCGTAAAGATCGGGTCCGAGCTTGTCGCCCCCGGCGATCGAGTGGCAGGCGAGGCATTTGGAGTCGAACGACAGCTTGCCTTTGACCGCAGCCGGGTCGGTAGGCACGGACGTGGCCGGAATGTTGTGGTGCTCGTTTTCGCCCCCGCCGGCCGAAGCGCCGGCAGCGATCAGCCCGATGGCGCCCTGCGAGGCGTTGGCAAAATGATGGTCGACCATCACGTAGCTGCCGGCTTCGGGCACGATGAACTCGACGATCGCCGAGTTGCTCGAGCCCAGCAGAACGGTCTGCGAGCCGCGCAACTGGTTGTCGGGATTGCCCTCGAGCCATACGCGATCAAAGATCGTGCCGACGACGTGAAAGCTCGACGTGTTGGAAGGACCGACGTTGAGCACGAACAGGCGCACGCGCTCGCCCGGCTTGGCGGGCAACGGGTTGTCGACCAGCCCGTTGTAGCGTCCGTTGAACACGGTATACGTCGGCGCCTTCGTCCGTACGCGATCGCCGTCGAGGACGTACAGCGGCTGGCCGTCGATCTTACGCTTTTGTGGATCGAGCCTGGTGTAGAACTCGCTCTGGACGATCGCATATTCGCGATCGACCTTCGTTGGATAACCGTTACGAGGCTCGACGATGACCATGCCGTACATCCCGGACGCGATGTGCTCGAGCACCATCGGCGTGCCACAGTGATACATGTAAACACCGGCGTAGTTGGCCGTGAACTCGAAACTGATCGTCTGCCCCGGTGCGATCGAGCGATACTTGTCCTGCGGTGACACCATGGCCGCGTGGAAGTCCATCGAGTGCATCATCGGCGCGGCGGTCACGTGCAGGCCTGGCGCCGGCTCGTCGCTGCGGTTGGTCATCGAAAACTTGACTCGATCACCGACGCGCACGCGCACCACGGGTCCGGGCACCTGATTGCCGAAGGTCCAGGCACTGAACTTCACGCCGGGGGCGATTTCGATGATCTTGTGCGTCGTATCCAGACGGATCTCCTTGACGGCGTCCGGAACGAGCGGCTTGACCGTCGCGTCCAGACTGAGGGCGCTGCCGGCGGCGAAGGCGCCCGTGTGACGCTCGGAGGAGAGCTTGGCCGAGCCGGGCTTGAAGTCCATTTTCGACGGATCGTAGATATCGCCCGCCGTTGTCGCGGCCGTAGCGGGCGGGGCAGGTGCGACGTTCGACGGGCGGTCACAACTGCTCAGGGCGAGCGCTGAGACCGCAAGCGCAACGATCACTGTATGGCCAATTCCTGGGTAGTGCACCATGGTCTCCGCGCAGGTGAAATGAAGGGTTGGATGGGTCGCTGGCGATTACGCCGTGCCATCCCTATTGTCGCAACGGCAGCGAGGGCCGCATTTGAGCTGGGTCAACAAGGTCGCAGGCCGCAAGGCGTCCTTTGTCGCGATACGGTCGCCGCGCATTGCCGCCCAGGATGCGCGAGCTTGCCTGTCCTCGGACTTGGCCTGTGAAGCCCTCAGGCAACTCGAACAAGTCATCACCCGCGGATCATTCGTGCCACAAGCTCCCTGCCGCCACTCGATTCGCTGGAGGGCGATCGGCTTCGGCGTTTCATGGTTTGCTGGGCGCATTATAAGGCGCCGCACTGCCAGCACGTTCGATTAGCCAGGCTTTCCATCGACACGCGGCCGCGTCAGGGCCGGCCAGTAATGAACCGCGTAGATCGCATACGCGATCGACCATAAGGCCGCGCAGCCCATAACCGCCGCAATGGTGAGTTGGGGCCATATCAGCGGCAGCCATACTCTGAGTAGGGGGGCCGCCGTGACTGATAGAAAGGCGAAAGCCGGGCTGCCACAGCGCGAACGCGGGCACTGCGGGGCGTCCCCTTGCCGTGTTTTCCAGGCGAACCCTAACGGTCACGCGAGGGGGTTGTCAGTTCAACTTGTCGTCGTCTATTGCCGCGAGCGCTTCGCGCGCCTGCCCCTGGAGGGCGCAATATGACCGTTTCCATTCGTCGTCGTGCGGCGTCGTTGATCCCAGCGTGCGCAGCACCGCCGTTGCAAGGCGCAAATTTCGCTGCGCAACGTGCAACTGCGTTAGAACTTCCTCGTGGTCCGATGCGTAGACGAAGTCGACGCGCTGGTCGCGGCACACGCCGATGCATGTTTGCGGAGCCTCGAGTCTCCCGCAGCCGATACATTGCCAGGCTTTCACGTACTCGGTCATGGCCGCGCCGCCGGATCGATTAGCGCCCGCTCCGTGTCGGGCCAAGCCCTATGGGCGCAGGTGCGAGCCAGGCGATGCGGCGGAAAAGTTCATCGTACTTGGCGCCTGCTTCGATCCCGAGAATCGGATCGGTATGCCCGAGAAAAGCGGCATCGATCATCTCCCAGTCGTCAGCAGTCAGGTGCTTCTGGGCGAGCGGCAATACCACATTCTCCTCGGTCTTCATGTGCGCCCAGTGAAACGCGGCATACGCCTCCACGGCCGCGAGGAAATTGGAAAACTCGTCCGCGCCGCCCTGCTGATACCTGGCAAGCGCCTGCTCCAACGTTCGGATCTTCTCGGCACCGGAGCGATGTTCCTGCTTCAGCCGATCGAGGACTTCGGATGCATCCGGGCACCGGACGCGCAAAAGCCGAAACAGGTATTGGTCTTCCTTCGGGTGATGGAATCGCTCGGGAAAGGCATCGATGTAGTAGACCATCGCGCCAAGTACGTCGAAATTGGGTCTGTCGCCGTGGTCGCGCGTGCGGTGCACGAGATAGAGCATCCCATGCAGCACGGCGCCGAGCGACCGGTGTTCGTCCTTGATGATGCGGATGGCTTCCATGGCTCTCCTCGCTGCGGAGCGAGCGTTAAGGCCG
This sequence comes from Casimicrobiaceae bacterium, assembly GCA_036493675.1. Classification (GTDB taxonomy): domain Bacteria; phylum Pseudomonadota; class Gammaproteobacteria; order Burkholderiales; family Casimicrobiaceae; genus PALSA-1003. The sequence continues at coordinate 6,711 of DASXPJ010000041.1, read as the reverse complement.
CGCACGGATTCCGGTCGTCGACCTCCTCGCTCCAGTGCAGGAATTTTGTAACGCGCATAACGGGACGTAGTTGATCTGAGTCAACGACTGCGCTGAGTGGCGGTAGTGCAGTCGCCGCTAACCAAAACCCGCGCGACGTCGCCAGCCGTTAAAATCGACGCGCGTCAGTTGGTATCGGGCGCTTCATCCAGCGGCCACGCAACGCATCGCGCAGTCTTGCGCCGGGAGCCTGCATTTTGCCGCTTGAGGCACACCCGCGCTGCCCGGCCTGGGTGGCGCGGTGCGGCTTGGTTTGCGCTGATCGATCGCAACCGGCAACTGACCGGCCTCCATAATCCTGTGCGCCGGCGCCGTTTCGGATTACACTCGACGCTGTTTGCTGACGAAATAGGCTTGTCCTCCTTATGGCCACTGGCGCGAGCCCCATGCCGTCGCCCGCTCAGCCGGCGACGCTGATTTCGATTCGTGACCTAAGGACGCACTGCAGCACCTGCAGTATGCGCGAGCTCTGCCTGCCCGTCGGGCTGGATGCGGACGCGCTGCGTCAGCTCGACTCCGCGATCGCCAACCGAATGCGAATCAAAAAAGGCGGCAAGCTCTATCGCGCGGGCGACCCCTTTACGGCCCTCTACGCGATCCGACTCGGCTCGTGCAAGACTACGGTTCTCGCTGAGGACGGCCGTGAGCAGATCACCGGCTATCACATGATGGGCGACATCCTCGGGCTGGACGGCATCGGCACCGAACACCACGGCTGCGAAGCCGTGGCCCTCGAGGATACCGAGGTTTGCACGCTCCCCTTCGACCGCCTGGAAGAGCTAGCGCGCGCCGTCGCTCCGCTGCAGCATAACCTCCACCAATTTCTTTCCCGCGACATCGGCCGCGAGCAGAACATGATGCTGATGCTCGGCAGTATGCGGGCCGAAGAGCGCCTCGCCGTGTTTCTCCTCAACCTGTCGGATCGGTACCGCAAGCGCGGTTATTCATCGACCGAGATCGTGCTTCGAATGACGCGGGAAGAAATAGGCAGTTATCTCGGATTGCAGCTCGAGACGGTGAGCAGACTGTTTTCGCGCTTCCAGGAAGAGGGACTGCTCCAAGTGCAGGGCCGCGTGTTGAAGCTCCTCGACTTGACCGCGCTGAGGCAGTTGGCAGGCCGACGCTGTTGAGGCGAGGTTGGTCCAAGGCGCCGCACCACCGGCGCGGGGGTTTCGAGATGGCTTCGTCAGCCACGGGCCGTCCAGCGGATAGCGGTGCCTGCCATCCATCGAAGCGGCGCCAAATGTCACCGCTGACTGCGCTGCGCGGTCATTTCCCGGCAACAAACGATGGGTGTGCAGCGGACGGGAACGCCCCTTCGGCCGCAGCAGGCGGACTGATCAGCGCGAGAAAAAGAAGAAACATGAATGCCGCACCCAGCACCGGGCCGGCAAACAAGCCTGCGATCGTTCGGACGCTTTGGAAGCTCATGGCTCGTGGCTCCTTCGGGTGAATCGGTGCCGGCGTTGGAAAGCCGGTTCAGTATCGGCAACAGCTTACGAAGGCCGGTGCAAAAGGTCATGATCTGCGTCAACCCCGTTGCTTATCGCTTGCACCGAGCCGCGATACGGATCGGTTCCGGATTGATCTATCGCAAGGCGCCAGCCCTTTTTCACGGCCATCATGGCAATGGCAATATCCGGAGAAGCCATGGCCAAGGAATATCGAGCAATCACCCGGTCGGTTTCGTCGTCTCTGGCGAAACTGCGGGCGGACTCGCCGGACACAATGAAGGCCTTCAGTGCGTTGGCAGAGGCCGCGACGCGCGATGGCGTCTTAAGCCGCAAGACCAAGGAATTGATCGCGCTCGCTCTCGGCGTCGCCGGCCATTGCGACGCCTGCCTCGGATTCCATCTTCGAACGCTTATCAAGCTCGGGGCGTCGCGAGCCGAGGTCGAGGAGGCGCTGGGCGTCGCCGTCTACATGGGCGGCGGTCCTTCGTTGATGGTGGCTGCCGACGCCCTCACGGCGTTCGAAGAGTTGCTGCAGCCAGCCTGATTCGGGAGCGGCGCGGCATCGTCCGGCCATGACGATGCAGTCACTCGACTGGCTACCCGGCCACGTTCAGGAGCGCTCGAGGGTTCGAAAGCTGGCGGCGGGCGAGACGCTGTTCCGCCAGGGCGACAAGGCTGCGGCGATCTTCGGCGTGCAACAGGGTCGGCTGCGCCTGATCCGCCATACCGTGGACAATCGTCCGGTCGTCCTGCATTCGGCGCGTCCGGGCGAGCTTTTCGCCGAAGCCGCGCTCTTTGCCAATGCTTACCATTGCGATGCCATCGCGCCGGTCGCTTCCGTGGTTCGGGTTTACCCGAAGTCGGCTCTGCTCGCCGCGTTTCGTGCGGACGCAGCGCTCGCCGAGCGCTTTACCGCATTGCTGGCGCACCAGGTCCACGTCCTCCGGGCGCGGTTGGAGGAGCGCAATATCCGATCGGCACGGGAGCGCGTACTGCATCATCTGTCGCTGATGGCTGGCGAGGATAGACGCACGATGCATCTGGACGGTACCGTGCTCGCACTGGCAGAGGAGATCGGCCTCAGCCACGAATCGTTGTACCGGACGCTCGCCGAGCTGGAAAAGGCCGGCACGATTCGCCGGACCGCCACGGAAATCATCATTCGCCGATAGGGAGCGCATATGATCTGGATCATATGCGCCCCGTCGCCGCGATAATAGAGTGGCTTTGTCCTTGTGAATCCCGGAGAAATTTGATGAACGCTACCGTACGCAGTCTCCCAGCGCTCGGAGCCATCGCGGCGCTCACCGTGCTTGCCGCGCTGGCATCCGTATACCCAGTGATCGCCCCCCCGACCGCAGCAGCGGCGGAGACCCCCGCGATGACCGGGCACGATCCGTCCGGAACCCAGGGCAGCGCGACGCCGGACACTCAATCGCGCGGCGGCATGACATCCGACGTGCCCATGCAGCACGGCGGCATGACATCCGACATGCCCATGCACCACGGCGGCACGATGCCGGACATGCGGGGCACGCCCGGCAACGCAGCGCCGGAGACGATGCCGTATCACCATCGGATGATGATGGAGATGCACGGCAATCACACCGGCGCGATGGCCGGTGTACCGGGGATGTCCGGACAGGATGCGTTCGGCGCCATCCAGGAAATCGTCGACGGGCTCGAAGCCGATCCGACAACCGATTGGTCGAAGGTCGATCTCGAGGCGTTGCGGCAGCACCTGATAGACATGAACGAGGTGACGCTCAGGGCCGAGGCCGTGGCGACTCCGATCGACGGCGGCCTTGCCATCGCGGTCACCGGTACGGGACGCACGCTCGCCGCCATCCAGCGGATGGTGCCGGCGCATGTCCAGGAGATCGACGGCTTGAACCACTGGCGTGCCCGATCCGAACCGCTCGCCGATGGCGTCGCGCTGAAGGTCACCTCGACCGATGCCAAGGAAGTGCAACGGATCCGCGGACTGGGATTCATCGGGATCCTGGTCAGCGGCTCGCACCATAGGCCTCACCACCTGGCCATCGCCAAGGGGGATTTCCCACACGCCCACCAGGCGCGGTGAACGCGACGAGCGCGCCGCGCGCGCCGGATTTGATCTGCCTCAAGGCGCGGACCGGCTTTGGCTGAGAGCATTCACCGCATGTCTGCCAACACCGCAACGACGCCGGACGCGCAACTGACGCTCGATGCGGACCTGGTCCGCAAATACGACGGCCTGGGGCCTCGCTATACGTCGTATCCGACGGCCGACCGTTTCAGCGAGGCATTCACTGCCGAGCACATGACCCACGCACTGCTGGAGCGAGTCGCCGCGAGCGTCTCGCAACCGCTGTCGCTTTACGTGCACATCCCGTTCTGCAATACGATCTGCTACTACTGCGCGTGCAACAAGGTCGTCACCAAGAACCATCGTCGGGCGGCAAAGTACATCGACTACGTGGGCAAGGAAATCGGCATCGTTTCCGCCCTGGCGAATACCTCGGCACCGATCAAGCAGCTGCATTGGGGCGGCGGCACGCCGACCTTCCTGTCGCCGGACGAAATGACGCTGCTGATGCGCATGCTTCGCGACAATTTTTCCTTTGACGACGACGCCGAGTGCTCCATCGAAGTCGATCCCCGCAAGGTCGGCGACGGGATCGTCGCCCTGCTAGGCCAGCTGGGTTTCAACAGGATGAGCCTTGGCGTCCAGGACTTCGATCCCGACGTGCAGCGGGCAGTCAATCGGATCCAGAGCGAAGCCGAAACCCGGGCCGTGATCGACGCCGCGCGAAAGAACGGATTTCGGTCACTCAACGTCGACCTGATCTACGGGCTGCCGCGACAGACCGTGTCCGGCTTCTCGTCAACCCTGGAAAAAGTGATCTCCGCCTCGCCGGACCGGATCGCGTTGTACAGCTACGCCCACGTGCCGCACCTGTTCAAGCCGCAGCGACAGATCAGCGAGGCCGAGTTGCCGTCGCCGGAGCAAAAGCTGGCGATACTGGCGCTGGCGATCGATATGCTGACCGCCGGCGGATACGTGTATATCGGCATGGACCATTTCGCCAAACCCGACGACGAGCTCACGATCGCGCAGCGCGCCGGCAAGCTGCACCGCAATTTCCAGGGCTATTCGACGCACGCCGATTGCGACCTCCTGTCGTTCGGCATTTCGGCGATCGGTAAGCTCGGCGCAACGTACGGCCAGAACGTGCGGACCCTGGAAGACTACTACGCCCGACTCGATGCCCACGCCCTGCCGTGCTTTCGCGGCTGGCACCTGTCCGCCGACGACGTGTTGCGTCGCGAGGTGATCCAGTCGCTGATGTGCCAGTTCACGGTGGACATTCACGCCATCGAGTCCGCACACAACATCGAATTTTACGATTACTTCGCCGTCGAGCTCGAAGCCCTGGCGGCGCTGGCGGCCGATCGCCTGGTCGAGATCGCTCCGGGGCAGATCGACGTGACGGCGCGGGGCCGCTTGCTGGTCCGAGCGGTGGCGATGGTTTTCGACCGGTTCCTGCGCACCGCACGGGAGCCCGTGCGCTACTCGCGCGTGATCTAAAGTGACTGGCCTGAGTATGGCGAGGTGGTCGCCCTGCGCTTCACCCGATCAGCCCGGGCCATCGCCCTGGGCACGCTCCGGGACCCGCACCACATACACGCTGCACGGCGCATTGGCGGTGACGCTCGAGGCAACCGATCGCCACCACGCTAGTGCGCGCTCGGAAGGTCCCGGCGCCCCCAGCACCATCAGGTCGACGTGATTGGCGCGAGCGAGGTCAAGGAGTGTACCCGTCGCATTGGCCGCCTCGACGACATGTAAGGACACGCGGGACGAAGGAAGCTTGAGCGGCTCGACCCAATGCCGCAACCTGGCCTTGTGTTCGAGATGCTTGCCGGAGGCCGTGTCGCTGTCACGGGGACCTTCACCGATCGGGGCCGCCCGGACCACCGATACGCACATCAGACGAAACTCGGGATTGAGTCCGACTAGCTGCCGCGTCGCCAACTGGAGCGAAGGGTGCCGATCGTCGTCCGGATGCTCGGTATCGACCGCGACCATGATCACCGGTGCGCGCACCGCGACCCGGCGTTGACGACCGCCGATTGCCTGCCTGTCCCGATTCAATCGCCACCATCGTGCAAATTGCGCAAGCAATTTTGAACCCTCGGTCCGATCCGCGCGTTCGGACAACGCCACCTGTTCCGGATGACGCAGATCGAAAGCGATATGAGCAGCCGACTGGTAGCGCATCGCGGCGTCGTGCTCGAGGCAGCGCAGAATGATCTCTTGCAGCCAGGCAGGCACCCTATCGTTGACGGCGCGCGGCGGAAGGGGCTCGCGCCACAAGCGGTCGCGCATGCCGGCATAGGTTTGCGGTTCGCCAAACGGCTGGCGTCCGGTGGCCAGTTCGTAAAGAAGAACGCCGAGCGCGAACAGATCGCTGCGTGCATCGCTACGGTCGTTTTGCAGTTGTTCGGGCGAGACGTATGCCGCCGAACCGGCGGCAAAGTCCTTCGACTCGGCGAGGAGGTCGGGGTAGCGAGCATGATGGGCGAAGCCGAAGTCGAGCAGCACCGCCTCGCCGGTGGGACGCAGGATGACGTTTTCTGGCTTCAGGTCCAGGTGGATGACCTGCTGCGTGTGCACGCTGTGCACGGCGTCGGCTAAGGTCGCACCGATGCGCGCCACTTCCTCCGGCGGCAGCGGGGCACGCGCGACGATCTCCTGCAGCGACTGACCTGCGATCCATTCCATCACGATGTAGGGGGTTGCGGTCAGATCACCCGCCGTCACGAAGCGCGGCACACCCGGTCCGGCGAGCGCCGGCAGGATCGTCTGCTCGATCTCGAAGCTGTCGATGCCGATCGTCGGTTCACCCGGTCCCAGTGCGGGAGCCTTCATTACGATGGGGAAGCCGGGGTCCGTTCCCGGTGGCGCAGTGACTCGGTAGATATAGCCGGTCCCTCCCTTGTGGATGCATTCCCCGACAAGAAAGCCGTCAATGGTCGCGCCTGGCTGCAGACGTTGCCGCATGGGGCTGGGGGAAGGATTGGGCGAAAATCCGGCAGGTCAGATGCCGAGTTCCACCCGATGGGCCAGCGACTCGGGCAAGCCGGCCCCGCGGATGCGGCCAGCCGCGGCCATCGCGTCATACGGCACGCGATAGAACGTGATCTGCTCGCGTTCGGAATCGAACAGCGTGTA
>DASXPJ010000040.1:0-2132 GCA_036493675.1 Casimicrobiaceae bacterium | reverse complement strand
CGAACAGCGGATGGGTGCGGCGGTTGGCGTTAAGCCGCGCCCGCAGCGCCGCGAGCTCCTCAGGCTGCCGCGCCAGCCGGAGCGCCAGCGCTTCGTATTCGGCCAGGCTGGTCGTCAACAGTTCCGCCAGTCCGATCGCCTGCAGCTGGCTCCCGGCGATGCGTGAGGCCATCGTCTCCCCGCAGCAGCTCACCACCGGCACGCCCATGAACAGCGCATCGTTGGCCGTCGTGCCCGCATTGTAGGGTAGCGTGTCGATGAACAAGTCGGCGTGTGCGTGCCGCGCCAGATGTTCTGCCAGTTCGACGCGCGGCGCGAAAACCAGCCGTGCGGGATCGACGCCGCGCGCCGCGGCTTCGCGCCGGAGGTTGGCACAGGCGACGGGGTAGCCGGGTGAAAGCCACAGTACGCTATCGGGTACATGCGTCAGCAGACGCATCCAGACGTCGAATACCGGCGGCAGGATCTTGTACGGCGTGTTGAAGCAGCAGAAGACGAAGCCGCGTTCCGGCAGGCCGCATGCGGCGCGCGACGGAGCCGGGACCGCGGTGCTGCGGCGCGTGTCGCTGGGGAACAGGCAATGTGGCAGAAAGAGCAGGCGCTCGGTGAAAAACGCCTGTTGGTCTTCCGGCGTGACGAAGCGGTCGGTGAGCACGTAGTCGTACCAGGGCGCGCCCAGCGTGCCGAGGTAGCCCAGCCAGTTGATCTGCACCGGCGCCGGGCGCAGTGCGAAGATGTCAGGGCGCGCGTGGGTCGTATAGCCGTTGAGATCGATCAGGATATCGATGCCGTCGTCGCGAATCCGCTGCGCAATGACCGACGGCGTGTCTTCATCGACAGCGGCGAGATGCTCGAGCGCCCGGCCGATACGGACGCCCAACGCACTTGAGTCGATGGGCAACAAGCCGTAGCCGAAGGTTTCGATGCGCGCGCGATCGACTCGTTCCCAGCAATCGATCAGCAAATGCGCGGTTGGATGATCGCGAAAATCGGCCGACACGAAGCCCACGCGCAAGCGCGACCCTTGGCGTCGGGCGGCGACCGGTCGCGACCGGGCACGGTGCGCAAACTGCGCCGACCACGCCTGCGCCGCGTCCAGCAGCAGTCGAGGCGGCAGCGGCATTGCGAGCAACGGGAATGGGACGGCGGCATCCCCGGCGCCATGCGCCACGCTTCGCTCGAAGATTCGGCGAATCGCGGCAAAGCGCTCGTCCAGACCTTTCCAGGCGCAGCGCTGCATGCGGCTGTAGACCTGCATCGTGCGGGCATAGCGGTGCTCGGGTTCGAGTTCGAGCACGCGTCCGAACGCCGCCTCGGCCTCGTCAAACTTGCTCTGCAGGAGGCAAAGCGAACCGATATCGACGTGGATCTTGGCCAGGTCGGGCGCCAGGCGCGAGGCTTCGCGCAAGCTCTGTTCGGCGTCGGGGAGGGCACCCACCGCATGCAGGGCGATGGCGCGCTGGGTCCAGAAGCTCGCCGGAAAGTCGCGGCGGGTGGCGAAGGCGCGCTGGTAGGTCGCGGCCGCGGCGGAGAAGTTTTCTCGTCCGAACTCGATATTGGCCAGGTTGGCCAGCGCATCGGGATGGTGAGGAGAGGCGGCCAGCACCTCGCGGTAACAGGCCTCGGCCTGGTCGGTGCGACCTTGCGCTTCGTAGGCGAGCCCCAGATTGTTGAGCACGCCGGCGTGGCCGGGAGCGCGCAGCAAGGCCTGCCGGTAAGAGGCCACGGCAGATTCGTACTGCCCGGCTTCGCGTTCCCGATTGCCGCGATGGAACAAGGCCTCGGGCTCGCTCGGATCGGCCGCCAGCACCTCGTCCCAGAGCGCCGCGGCACGCTCGGTGTCGCCTTCGGCCAGCGCCTGACGCGCCTGGGCCACCAGCGGCAGCTCGCTCGGCTCGGCCTGCGGCGGCGCTCCCAGGACACCGTGACAATCCTTGTAGCGCTTGCCGCTGCCGCACGGACAGCGCGCATTGCGCGCCGGCTCAACCGAGGCGATGGCGCTCCTCCCAGGTGTGCCACAGCAGCGCTTCGAAGTCTTGCGTATAGCGGGCCATGTCGAACAGCGGATGGGTGCGGCGGTTGGCGTTAAGCCGCGCCCGCAGCGCCGCGAGCTCCTCAGGCTGCCGCGCCAG